>NZ_JABEQD010000005.1 GCF_014174395.1 Gluconacetobacter aggeris | reverse complement strand
CGAACACCGCGTGCAGCGCCACCGTCAGCTCCACCACGCCCAGCGAGGCACCCAGATGGCCGCCGGTCGTCGAGACCGCGTCCACCGTCTCGGCCCGCAATTCCTCGGCCAGCTGGCGGAGCTGGTCCACCGACAGGTTGCGCAGGTCGCGCGGGGCGCTCACCCGGTCCAGAAGCGGAAAGCGGCCCATCGTCGGGATCGCGTCCGGGATCTCGGTGCCGGTCTTGTCTTCGGCCATGGTCTTCAGCTCCTGCGATCGACGACGTAACGGATCAGGTCCCGCAACCGGTCGGCTTCGGGTCCGAAGATATCAAGATGGGCTTCCGCCTGTTCGGCCACACGCCGCGCCTCGCGCGCCGCACCGTCGACCCCCAGAAGGGCGACATAGGTGGATTTGCCCGCCGCCTGGTCCTTGCCGGCGGTCTTGCCCAGTTCCTCGGCGCTGGCCGTGGCATCCAGCACGTCGTCGGCGATCTGGAAGGCGGCGCCCAGGTCACGCCCGTAGGCGGCGATGCGGGCGCGAACCGTCAGGTCCGCCTGGCCGAGAATCGCCCCGGCCTCGGCCGCGTAGCGGATCAGGCAGCCTGTCTTGAGCGCGTGCAGGCGCTCGACTTCCGGCAGGGACAGCGAGCGGCCTTCGCCTTCCATGTCGATCATCTGGCCGCCCACCATGCCGGCAGCGCCGGATGCGGCGGCCAGGGCTGCCACCAGGCGGATGCGAATGGCCGCGTCGGAGTGGGTCGCCTCGTCGGCCAGGATCTCGAACGCCATCGTCTGCAGCGCGTCGCCGGCCAGGATGGCGGTCGCTTCGTCGAACTTGCGGTGCGTCGAGGGCTGGCCACGGCGCAGATCGTCGTCATCCATTGCCGGCAGGTCGTCATGCACCAGCGAATAGGCGTGCAGCATCTCGACCGATGCCGCGACGCGATAGGACCGGGCGTCGTCCACGTCGAACAGGCTGGCGATTTCCGCCGTCAGGTAGCCGCGCAGGCGCTTGCCGCCACCCAGCGTGGCGTAACGCATGGCGTCGATAACGCGGCCCTCGGCGCCCGGTACGGGGGGCAGCAGGCGGTCGATCGCGGCTTCGACGGCCGTGGCCCGTGTCGACAGGGAAGACCGCAGCAGGCTGGCGCGGTCCGCGGTCTGCCCTGTCCGGGCGGTCGCTGTTGTGTGGCTCATCGGTACGTCAATCCATCGATTTCGTCTCCAGCGCGCCATCGGCACGCTGGATGATCGCCTGAACGCGGGCGTCGGCCTCGTTCAGCTTGCTCTCGCAGTGTCGTCTCAGGGCCGCCCCACGCTCGTAGGATGCGATGGCATCCTGGAGGCGAAGCTGTCCGCCTTCGAGCTTGCGCACGATGTCCTCAAGCTGCGCGAGGGCATCCTCGAAGGAAAGCTGGGACAGATCTTCCGTCATGGGTGCGGTTCTTCCATCATGAGGCGCAGGAATTACTCCCAGGTGGCCGCTTCTGCCAAGGGCATAGGGCGGATAGGGGGATTTTGTGCCACCTGTGGCATTTAGGGCACGTCTTTGGAACGAACACGCAAGTATCGCGTCCTAGCTGGCAGCCGGCGCTTCGGGCCGGCGTCGAATCACGAAGGACAGTACGCCGCCATCCTCGCCAAAGGCGATCAGGGCATGACCCGTTTCGCGGCAGAATGCCTGGAAATCCGCAACGCTGGCCCGGTCGGTCGCGATCACGCGCAACCGGTCGCCCGGCTGCATGCCACGCAGCGCCCGGTTGGCCTTGAGAACGGGCAGGGGGCAACTCAGCCCTTTGACGTCGAGCAGCATCTCGCTCATGGCAGCGGGCTCCGGAAGCGGCAGCGGATCGCGAGCCCTCTGCCTCGGGGTGACTTTACGGCACGGAAGGTCGCACCATAGAAGAAATGGCGACCATGGAAAATATCACGGCTGACAGGATGGATATGACCGGCTATCGGATCGGAATCGATTTTGGCGGAACGAAGATCGAAATCGCGGCGCTGGCCCGCGCGGACGGCAGGGAGCTGGTGCGGCGACGCATCGCCAATCCAGGCCATTATGCCGGCGCGGTGACGGCCATCCGCGACCTCGTCGCCGGAATGGATGCCGAACTGGGTGGCACGGGCACTGTCGGGATCGGCATCCCGGGCTCGATCAGTCCCGAAAGCGGCCTGATCAAGAACGCGAACGCGACCTGGCTGAACAACCAGCCCTTCGGGCGCGACCTGACCGAATCCGTCGGCCGAGAGGTCCGGGTCGAAAACGATGCCAATTGCTTTGCCCTGTCCGAGGCCGTGGATGGTGCCGGCGCCGGCCGCCGTGTCGTGCTGGGGGTGATTCTCGGCACGGGAATGGGTGGTGGACTGGTCGTGGACGGCAAGCTGCTGACCGGCGCGCACCATATCGCCGGCGAATGGGGCCATATTCCGCTGCCCTGGCCGCGAATCACGGAAATGCCGTTCCCCAAATGTTTCTGCGGCAATGAGGGCTGCCTGGAACGATTCCTGAGCGGACCGTCCCTGGCGCAGGACTGGAAAGGGCCGGGCCATCGCGACACCGCGGGAATCGAGGCAGCGGCCGAGGCAGGGGACATCGCCGCCATCGGCGCGCTGGACCGCTATGTGGACCGCCTGGCGCGGGCCTGCGCCATGGCGATCAACTTCCTGGACCCTGATGCCATCGTGCTGGGCGGCGGCGTGTCCAACCTGCTGTCGATCTACGCCCGCGTACCCCTGCTGATGCCGCGCTACGTCATCACACCGCAGTGCAATACGCCCGTCATCCGCAACCGGCACGGCGACAGTTCGGGCGTGCGCGGCGCCGCCTGGCTGTGGTCGGCGGACGAGGCCACATCGTAGGCAACCGCGAAGGCCGCCTGCCGAAGCACGGAAAACGCGCGCCGGATCGCCACCGGCGCGCGTTTACGAGCCCAAGCTCAGTCTTCAGACTGGCGGGGAAGAACCCGTTCAGGACGGAACCCGGTCGCGACGACATACAGCTCGCTCGATTCCTTGCGGCTGGCCGGCGGCTTGGCATGGCGGACGGTCGCAAAGGCGTGCTTCATCGGTTCCAGCATCTGCTTCTCCGACCCGCCCTGAAAGACCTTGGCAACGAATGTGCCGCCCGGCGCCAGCACCTTCAGCGCGAAATCCAGGGCCAGTTCTGCCAGGCCGAGAATGCGCAGATGATCGGTCGGCGCGTGCCCGGTGGTATTGGGCGCCATGTCGGACAGGACCAGATCGGCCGGACCGCCCAGCAACTCCGTCAGCCGGTCCGGCAGGTCCGGGTCGTTGAAATCGCCCTCGAGAATCGTCGCGCCGGCCACGGGGTCGACCGGCAGCAGGTCGACCCCGACGACATTGCTCGCGCCACGCTTGACGGCAACCTGCGTCCATCCGCCCGGGGCGGCACCCAGATCGACCACCCGCATGCCGGGACGGATCAGGTGAAAGCGGTCATCCAGTTCGATCAGCTTGAAGGCCGCGCGCGACCGCCAGCCCTGCTTGCGGGCCGCTTGTACATAGGGGTCGTTCAATTGCCGGTTGAGCCAGCGCTGCTGGGCCGTCGTTCGGCCACGGGCGGTGCGCAGGGAGACGGCCTGGCTCCGCGTAGCGCGCGCCGCGCCCGAATCTGCCGCCGCGTTGCCGCCGCCGGGGGTGGAACTGCTGCTGAGGGCCTTGCCGGGAACCCGTGACTTGCCGTTGCCGGACGGGGGACGCCGCTTCATGGAAGCGGTGCGCCCATCGCGGGCAGGCGGGACGATGCAAAGGGCAGGGGGGCTGGCGACGGCGGCAGGGCCATACTGGTCGAATCGTTGATCATGCGCAGCAGCATACCATCACGCAGGCCGCGATCGGCCACCATGATTTCCGGCACCGGCCATACGCGGTGGATCGCCTCGAAGATCGCGCAGCCTGGCATGACGTACTGGGCCCGGTCCGGACCGACGCACGGGTGCTGGCTCAATCCGGCCGGTCCCATGGCGGCCAGGGTGCGAATCGCCTCCAGGGCCGGTCCGGCCTCCAGAATCGTGCCGTCCACCGCCATCCGGCTGTAGCGGGTGAGGGACAAGGCGATGCTGGCCAGGGTCGTGACGGTGCCGCTGGTGCCGATCAGGCTGACATTGTCGCGGCTGATCTCGCGGCGGATGCAATGCACGGCCTCGAACGCCCGCAACTGGTTGGCGATCTGCTCGACCATCCGCTGGTAGCCCTGCTCGCTGAACGCGCTCTCGCCGAACTGCTCCGCCTGGGTGATCACCCCCGCCGGCAGGCTGAGATAGCCGCTGAGATCCTGGCGGCGCGTATGGCGGTCGGTGCGGACCCAGGCGATTTCGGTCGAACCGCCGCCGATATCGAACAGCAGCGCGCGGGTGCGGGTGGGGGATACCCGGTCGTCGTGCAGCAGCGCCGAACAGCTTTCCATCGCCAGTTCGGCCTCCTCGCGGGACGAGATGACGGTGATGTCCAGCCCGGTCTCGCGCCGCGCGCGTTCGATGAACGCGGCGCCGTTGCCCGCACGGCGGCAGGCTTCGGTCGCAACGGCGCGATAGCGGTACAGACGGCGGCGCTCCATGCGCATGGCGCAGACACGCAATGCCTCGATGGTGCGGTCCATCGCGTGAGGGCTGAGTTCCCCGGTCCGTTGCAGGCCTTCGCCCAGACGCACGATGCGATTGAAGCTGTCGACGACGCGAAAGCCGTCGGCGTGGGGGGCGGCGATCATCAGCCGGCAATTGTTCGTGCCAAGGTCGATCGCCCCGAACATGCCCGGCATGCTGCGATTCGCCCTGAATCCCGAAGCACGGGGGAGTCGCCTTGCCTCCTGGCCATCGCGCCAGGACATCGTATTGTCCATCGGACGGTCCCTTCGCCACACCGTATGCAGCATATAGTGTGTGCTGACCCGCACGCAGGGCAAGACAAATATGTCAGATTGCAAAAACAGCACGGAAAGGTGCTTGTCAGGTCGTACGGCCGATGCTATCAGCCCCTCACCGCACGGCACTAAGCCCGGTCACCCGGTTGGGGGATAGTTTAGCGGTAGAACTACCGGCTCTGACCCGGTCAGCCCTGGTTCGAATCCAGGTCCCCCAGCCAATATTTTCCTTTAAATCGCCAGATAAACCACTCTGCTCGACCGGGAATCCCATGCACGGATTTCATTGAGACCGAGTAGACGTTCCTGGTGCCATGCCTGGTCTTGTACCGGGTCTCGTCGTTCGCCGTTCAGCGACGGAATTGGGGACCTTACGACCTACCATCACGGCGGCGCGCACCCGGCTCCGGATCGACGGGGAAGCAGTCGGATACCGCGTCCGCGCAGGAGCATTCCAAGACTGGTTTCGGTATATGATTGGCCTGCACAATGCGCCGTCTGGGTGGCCTGATCATCCAATCGAGATTTCCATGCTCCGATAAAACTGACCGTGTTCAATCCAAAGTAAATATCAAAGTAATTGCACGACAAGAAAGCCGCTTAATATATATTATGCCAATTAATATTTATAAAAATGGTATATTTCTAATGAATACGAGTAATAAAAAAGAAGTATTTGTACATAATGACTAACTATACTTGCGATCGCCGGTCGGGGCGGCGCAGCCGGTAGGTCAGCGCTTCGGCGACATGGGGCTGGGTCGTTTCCGTTTCCGCCGCCAGGTCGGCGATGGTGCGCGCCACGCGCAGCAATCGCGTGAAGCCGCGCGCCGACAGGCGCAACCGGTCGGCGGCACGCACCGCATAATCGCGGGCGGTCGTGCTGATAGGGAACAGGTCGGGCGAGGCCTCGGCATTGGTCAGCCCGTCCTGGCGGGCGGCTTGGATCGTGCGCGCGGCCGCAACGCGCTGCGCCACCACGGCGCTGCTTTCGCCCGTCGGCAGACCCGCCAGTTCGGCGGGCGAAACCGGTTCGACATGCACGGTCATGTCCATCCGGTCCAGCATGGGTCCGGAAATGCGGGCCGTATAATCCTCGCCGCAACGCGGCGCCTTGCGGCATTCCTGGGTGGCATCTCCCAGATAGCCGCAACGGCACGGATTCATGGCCGCGACGAGTTGAAACCGGGCAGGGTAGGTGACGTGGCCCGACGCCCGAGCCACCGTGATGGTTCCGGTTTCGATCGGCTGGCGTAGCGCTTCCAGCGCCGGGCGAGAAAATTCCGGCAGTTCGTCGAGGAACAGTACCCCGCGATGGGCCAGGCTGACTTCGCCAGGCTTGATCCGGCTGCCGCCACCCACCAGCGCAACCTGGCTGGTCGAATGATGCGGATCGCGAAAGGGCGGCCGGAAGATGGGCAACCCCATGGGGAGCTGGCCGGAAATGCTGTGAATCCGGCTGATCTCCAGAATCTCGGCGCTCGTCAGGTCGGGCAGCAGCGAGGGGAGGCGCGCCGCCAGCATCGATTTGCCGGCACCGGGCGGCCCGGTCATCAGCAGCGAATGCGCCCCGGCGGCCGCGATTTCCAACGCCCGCCGCGCCGTTTCCATGCCGCGCACATCCGCCAGGTCCGGCCCGCTTGCCAGGTCGAACGGCAGGCGAGCCGGCAGTTCGACCGACGGCAGGACCTGTTCGCCGGTCAGATGGTTCACCAGCGCCAGCAGGCAGTCCGCCGCAACGATGTCCAGACCTTCACCAGCCCAGCGCGCCTCAGCCCCTTGCTGCGCACCGCAGATCAGGCCGCGCGACTGGTCCACCGCGCTCAGGGCCGCAGGCAATACGCCCGGGACCGGATTGATCCGGCCATCGAGCGACAATTCGCCGATCGCCCCATAGCGTCCGCTTTCCTCGGGCGGGACGACCGCCATCGCCGTCAGCAGGGCCAGCGCGATCGGCAGGTCGAAATGCGAACCTTCCTTGACGATGTTGGCGGGTGCGAGATTGACCACGATCCGCTTGGCCGGCAGCGCCAGGCCCATGGCCGCCAGCGCCGCACGCACGCGCTCGCGCGCTTCGGCCACAGCCTTGTCGGCCAGGCCGACGATCAGGAAGGACGGTAGACCGGTCGCAAGCTGCACCTCGACCCGCACGGGAATGGCGTCGATGCCCGACAGGGCGAAGCCCAGTACGGAAGAAATGGTCATGCGGCTCCAATCGCCGGAAAATCTTCTATGACGATGTTGTAGCGCAGAAAGCCGCCCGCGAAACCCCATGGCCGCGCCGACCGTGGCACGGATATAAGTTGGCATAATATATATTATACGACTTTCGGCAGTCAGCGCCGGATAGGAACGCAGCGCCCTAAGCCCGCGCTTCAGGACGTCTTTTTCCGCGCTCCATGCCCGTTCGGCCGCCGTGTTGCGCGTCGAGGTGCTGATTCTGGTGGTGAGACCGCTGGTGATATCCCTTCAACGGGATCGCGTGGCGTGATCCGGTTCCACACATCCAGCGCGGCGATCTTGTAAGCCTCCGCGAAGGTCGGGTAATTGAATGTCGCCTCGATGAAATATTCGACGCTGCCGGCGAAATTCAGGACCGCCTGACCGATATGGATCAGTTCGGTCGCCCCTTCCCCCACAATATGCACGCCCAGAAGCCGGTGCCCTTCCAGCGCGACGACGAGCTTCAGGAATCCCTCCGTCTTTCCCATGATGACGCCGCGCGAGGTTTCGCGGAACCGGGCGATACCGGTCTCGTAAGGGATCTTCCGCGCCCGGGTTTCCTCCTCCGACAGGCCGACGGTGGAGATTTCGGGCACCGCATAGATGCCGTAGGGAAAGAATTTCGGCGCGGGCGGCACAGGCTGGCCGCAGGCATGGCAGGCGGCGATGCGTCCCTGTTCCATCGAGGTGGAGGCCAGTGCGGGAAAGCCGATAACGTCTCCGGCGGCGTAAATGTTCGGAATTTCGGTCTGGAACGTGATCGGATCGACCGTCAGGCGACCGCGCGCGTCGGCCGTCAGTCCGGCGGCCTCCAGGTTCAGGGCATCCGTGGCGCCCTGTCGGCCGCCTGTATAAAGCAGCAGATCCGCCCGCACGCGCCGCCCGCCCTCCAGGATGGCCACGGGCTGCTCCGCCTCGATCACGATCGATTCCACCGTACTGCCCAGGCGGAAATTGACCCCGCGATCGCGCAGTTGATGCACGAATTCCTCTATGGTTTCATGGTCCATGAATTCCAGCACATGCTCGCGCTGGTCCACGATCGTCACGCGCACACCCAGCGCGCTGAAGATCGTTGCGTATTCAATACCGATGACGCCCCCGCCGATCACGGTCAGCGAACGTGGCAGGCATGTCAGGCGCGTCATGCCGTCGCTGTCGATGATATGGGCGTCATCGAAAGGCACATAGGCGGGCCGGTGCGGCACCGAGCCCACGGCAATGACGATGGCACGCCCCCTCACCCGTTGCTCCGTGCCCTCTTCCCCGCTGATCGACAGCGTATGGCGATCGAGAAAGCGTGCCACCCCGTGGACCACGACGATGTCGTTGCGGGCGAACTGGTGCTCCAGCACCTCCACCTCTCCCTGGATCGTCTTGATCAGGCGCGTACTCAAATCCTGTGCGTCGATGGATTTCTTTACGCAGTAATTGTGCCCGTAGATGCCGCGCTCCCGCCAGCCGGTCAGGTTCAGGATCGTCTCGCGCAACGTCTTGGACGGGATGGTCCCGGTATGAACCGACACCCCGCCCACCTGGGCTTGCCGTTCGATCACCAGCACGGAGCGCCCGAACTTCGATGCCTGAACCGCCGCCCGCCGCCCCGAGGGGCCGGAACCGATGACGATCAGATCGTAATCATACGCAATTGTCATGACGCTCGGCCCCAAACGTACCCGCCACGGGGCACCTGACATGGGCATGACGCCGGCATCGCCTGCCAGGTTGCCTTGTCATTCATCAGGTGGACGGCATTCAGCCTTTCCATTCCCAACGATGGACCAGAAGGGCTGTTCCCCGCAGGGCCGCCGAACAGCTTGACAGGCGCGCGATCACCCGGAAGGCATGATCCATGAACGCCCTCGGCCTTTTTGCCCTCCTCGCGACGCTGTCCACGCTGTTCAGCGTAGTCAACCATCGGACGCTGCGCCTGCCGATGACGATCGGGGTGCTGGTGATCTCGCTGGCCGTGTCGCTGGCGATCATGGCGCTGGACCCGTTGATCCCGTCCCATGACCTTCACCTGCTCCCCCGTTCGCTGCTCGGGGCGATCGACCTGCCCAGGACATTGCTGGACGGCGCGCTGTCGTTGCTGCTGTTCGCCGGAGCGATGCAGGTCGATCTGCACCATATGTTTTCGCGCGCCGCGTCCGTCACGGCCCTGGCGGTGCTGGGCACGGTCTTTGCGGTCGGTCTGCTGGCCGTGTCCGCCTGGTGTGCCTTCCCGTTGTTCGGGCGGCCGGTGCCGTTCGTGTGGTGCGTGGTGCTGGGTGCGATCCTGGCGCCGACCGACCCGGTATCGGTCGTGGGCATGCTGCGGCGGCTGGGGCTGCCTGCGCCGCTACAGGCGATCTTCGCCGGAGAAAGCCTGTTCAACGACGGCGTCGGGGTGGTGATCTTTGGTGTTACGATCGGGCTGGCGACCGGCGATACCGCTTCCCTGTCGGCAGCCGATATCGCGACCCGCTTCCTGCTTCAGGCCGTCGGCGGCGGCCTGCTGGGCGCGCTGACGGGCTGGATCGCGCTACGCCTGGTCCGGGGCGTCGATGATGCGCATATCGACCTTCTGGCCACGCTTGCCCTGGCCTCGGGCACATTCGCGCTGGCCAATCACCTGCACCTGTCCGGGCCGATCGCCGTGGTCGTGGCCGGCATGAGCCTGGGCACGCGTTACGGCCACGTTGCGATACGGGACCATTCGCGCACCGAGCTTCTGGCATTCTGGTCCATGGTCGACGAGATGCTGAACGTCCTGCTCTTCCTGCTGATCGGTTTCGAAATCCTCGAGGTCACGCCGCACCTATCCTCTCTTCTGGCGACGCTGGCCATCATTCCGCTATCGATTGCCGCGCGCGGACTCAGCGTGCTGGGCGCGACGCTGCCGGTCTATCTCCGCAACCGCGATCGCTGGCGGGCACTGGTCGTTCTGACATGGGGCGGCTTGCGGGGCGGGATTTCGGTCTCGCTGGCGCTCGGCCTGCCGGCCGGGGCGTTGCGCGACACGCTGCTGCCGGTCTGCTATGGGGTGGTGGTGTTCACCATCCTCGTCCAGGGATTGACGATGGAACGTGTGGCCGGACGCCTGTATCCCGCCGCGGCGGAACAGGATGATCACGGATCAGTGACGACCAGACGATAGCCGATCCCGGTTTCCGTCACGATATGGGCAGGCCGTTCGGGATCGGCTTCCAGCTTCTGTCTGATCTGGCGGATATAGACCCGCAATTGCTGCACGTCGCCGCCCGCCCCCCAGAGCTGGCCGAGGATATGCCGGTGGGTCAGCACGCGGCCGGCATGCTGCACCAGCAGTCGCATGATGTCCCATTCGCGCGGCGACAGCCTGATTTCCTGCCCATCGCGGAATATATGCCGCCGCACGAGATCGACGCTCAGATCTCCTGAGGTGAAGACCGGTGTTGTCCCCTCCTTCTGTAACCCGTGACGCAGCGCGGTGCGCAGCCGGGCGACCAGTTCGGCCATGCTGAATGGCTTGGTGACATAATCGTCCGCCCCGAGTTCCAGCGCGGCCACTTTGCCGCGTTCGTCCTCGCGCACGGACAGCACGACGATCGGCAGGCTCGAACCGCCGCCGCGCAGGCGACGGATGACCTCCATCCCGTCCATGTCCGGCAGGCCGAGATCCAGCAGCATGATGTCCGCCCTGCCCTGCCGCGCCTGTTCCAACCCCGACGTACCGGTTTCGGCCTCCATGGTCCGCCAGGATTGCGCGCCCAGACTGGTCCGCAGCAGGCGCCGGATCGCGGGCTCGTCATCCACGATCAGCACGCATGGGTCGCTCATGGGGCTTTTTCCTCCGTCAGGGGGAAAGATATCATGAATTCGGCGCCGCTCCGACCGTGACGGTTGCCGGCGCCGATCGTGCCCCCCATCGCCTCAATGAAACCGCGCGCGATCGCCAGCCCCAGCCCGGTTCCCGGCCGCGACCGGTCGGCGGCGTGCAGGCGGGCGAATTTGCTGAAGACCCGGTCGGGGTCCTGTACGGGCAGTCCGGGCCCCTCGTCGCGCAGGCATATATGCAGGCGACCATCCGCACGGGCGACGTCGATCTCGATCCGTGTGCCCGGCGGTGTGTATTTCGCGGCATTGTCCAGCAGGTTGAACAGGGCCTGCTCCAGAAGCACGTCGTCCAGCAGCAGCAATGGCAGATCCCGATCGATCTGAAGCGTGACCGTATGCCGGACGAGCATCCGTGCCGCGCGCGCCAGCGCGCTGCCCACGACCTCGCCGACATCGACCTGCTCTTTTCGTGGTGCCAGCCCCCCGGCTTCCAGCCGCGTCATGTCCAGCAGGTTAGCGACAAAGCGGTTCAGGCGTTCCGCCTCGTCGCGGATGGTGGTGATCAGGTCGTGACGGTCCCCGGCCGACAGCAATGCGTCATAGCTGTCAAGGCTGGATGCTGCCCCCAGGATCGAGGCCAGCGGCGTACGCAGATCATGCGAGATCGAGGTCAGCAGGGCTCCACGCAGCTTTTCGGTTTCCGCATGCAGGCGTGCGCGGTCCAGATCCTCGGCCAGTGTGATGCGCTCGATCGCCACCGCTGCCTGATCGCCCAGCGCATCGAGCAGTCTCTGCTGTTCGGGGTCGAGCAGCGGGCCGGACCGGTCGGCATCCAGACCGATCACCGCGACGGGCCCGTGCCCGGTACGCAGCGGTACGAACAGCCGGCGCGCGCCGGGAAGATTATCGGAATCCCGCCCCGCCGTGCGATCGTGGCGCCAGGCCCAGGTCGCCGCCGCCAGATCAGAGGGGCCCAACGCCTCGCCCGGTATGTAGGACGCCGTGACATGCAGCGCATCGCCACCTGGCAGCAGGATGACCGCGTTCATATCCAGCATCGTCGCAATCTGGTGGCAGGTGGTCCACAGCAGTTCGTCCATCGTGACGATACCGGCCAGCTTGCGGCTGAACTGGTACAGCGCTTCGGTAATCTCGGCCCGATGGCGGGCGACGACGGCCTGGCTGCGCACGCGCGCGCCCAGATGGCTGGCGATGACCGACGTGGCGGAGAAGAAGACCAGGGCTACGACATTATCCGGTGCCACGATGGTGAATGTATAGAGCGGCGGCAGGAAGAAGAAATTGAAGCACAGCATCGCCAGGACGGAAGCCCAGAGCGAGGGCCATAACCCGTTCGCCACCGCCACCCAGAGGATGCCCGTCAGGAACACCAGCGAGACATTGTTCACCGCCAGCCCCTGCCGCAGTGCCATCGCCACCCCCAGGGCCATGGCGATGATGCCGGAACCGGACAGGAATGGCCCGATACTGCGCTTTGCCCGCGGGCGGGCCGCGCCCAGCTCGGCCTCATCGTCCGATGCGGCGCGCACCACATGGATCGGAATCTGTCCGTCCGACTGGATCAGTTGACCGGTCGTCGAACGCCATGCCCAGGGAAAGACCCAGTCGAGCCACGGAAGAGGCGTGGGGCGTCCGGCAATGATCTGCGTGACGTTATGCGTCCGCGCATAGGCCAGGGCATCAGCCGCCACATCCTGTCCTGGGATCGTGACGGTTTCAGCCCCCATCGACTGTGCCAGATGCATGCGCGCGGCCATGCCGGCGCGGGCATCGTTACCGATATCGCGGTTGGTTTCGACATGCAGCACGATCCACGGAGCATGGAAGCGATCAGCCAGCCGCTTGGCATAGCGCAGCAGGCTGGCGTCACGGTCCTGTAGTGTCAGGCAAACCATGATGCGTTCGCCGGCCGCCCAGGGCCCGGCGATCGCATTGGCCTTCATATGGTCGACCAATTGAGCATCGACCTGCTGGGCAGTCTGGCGCAAGGCCAGTTCGCGCAGCGCCGTCAGGTTTCCTGGCGAGAAATAATGCAGTATCGCCCGCCCGGCGGTCTGCGGGGCATAGATCTTGCCGTCCCGCATACGCTGCAACAGGTCGGTGGGAGTCAGGTCGATCAGTTCGATCTCGTCCGCGCGGTTCAGCACTATGTCGGGCACGGTCTCGCGCACCCGGACATGGGTGATGCTGGCGACGACGTCATTCAGGCTTTCCAGATGCTGGATATTGACCGTGCTGAGAACGTCGATCCCCGCTTCCAGCAATTCCTCGACATCCATCCAGCGCTTGGGGTGGCGCGATCCCGGCACGTTTGTATGCGCCAGTTCGTCAACCAGGACGATCCGTGGATGGCGCGCCAGGATCGCGTCCAGGTCCATTTCCCATAATACTTGGCCACGATAAGGCACGGCGCGGCGGGGAACGCTTTCCAGCCCTTCAAGCAGGGCGGCGGTTTCCGGGCGGTCGTGTGTTTCCACCAGCCCCACCACGACATCGCTTCCGTCGCGCGCCATCTGGTGCGCAACGGTCAGCATCTCGAACGTCTTGCCCACTCCCGGCGCCGCGCCGAGGAATATCTTCAGATGGCCGCGCTGCCGCGTTCCGGTCAGTTTTTCCGTCTGCCGCAGCAGGGCGTCCGGATCGGGGCGGTCAGTCCGGTCATCCATAACTACTGTCCCGCATCGAGGGCGAGGTTGAGCGCCAGCACGTTGACATGGGGCTCGCCCAGCCAGCCCATCATCGGTTGCCGGATCATCTGCACCACCAGGCCACGCACGCGCATCTCGGGCAGATGGCGGGCCAGGGCCACACGACGCACCTGGAAGAACGCGGCCTCGGGCGAGATATCGGGGTCCAGCCCGCTGGCCGATGTCGTCACGAGGTCGGCCGGGATCTTCCACCCCTCGCGGATCGCATCGGGATTGTCGGCCCCGATCGCCGCCGCGCCGGCGCTGACCCGCGCGACGAGGGATCGGGAGGTCGGCCCGAGATTGGAGCCCACGGACGCCGCCGCATTATAGGGCGTCGGCACCGATTTCGATGGATCGGCCGGGTCAACGCCGCTGGTCGCCGAGGGGCGTGGATGGAAATAGCGGTCGGACGTGAAGTTCTGGCCGATCAGGGCCGAGCCGACCGGATGGCCATCGCGGATGATGATGCTGCCCTGGGCCTGATGCGAAAAGAGCAGATTGGCGACCGCCGTCAGGCCAAGCGGATAGGCCAGCCCGGTCAGGGTCGACAGAAGAGCGAACAGGACCAGTGCGGGACGGATATGACGTATCATGGTCATGTTATCCTCATACAAGACCAAGGCTGGTGACGAGCATGTCGATCAGCTTGATGCCGACGAAGGGGGCAACCAGTCCACCCAGGCCGTAGACGAGAAGATTGCGTCGCAGCAGCGCCTCGGCGCCCACGGGCCGGTAATGCACGCCCCGCAGCGCCAGGGGAATCAGCGCGACGATGATCAGCGCGTTGAAGATGATCGCGGACAGGATCGCGCTTTGCGGCGTGACCAGATGCATGATGTTGAGCGCCCCCAACTGCGGATAGAAGCCGATGAACATCGCCGGGATGATCGCGAAATATTTCGCGACATCATTGGCGATGGAGAAAGTCGTCAGCGCGCCCCGGGTCATCAGCAACTGCTTGCCGATCCCCACGATCTCGATCAGCTTGGTCGGGTCGCTGTCCAGATCGACCATGTTTCCTGCCTCGCGCGCCGCCATGGTGCCGGTATTCATGGCCACGCCCACATCGGCCTGGGCCAGGGCGGGCGCGTCGTTCGTGCCGTCGCCGCACATCGCCACCAGCTTGCCGTCTGCCTGCTCCCTGCGGATCAGCGTCAGCTTCGCCTCGGGTGTGGCCTGGGCCAGGAAATCGTCTACCCCGCTTTCCGCCGCGATCGCCGCCGCCGTCAGCGGGTTGTCGCCGGTGATCATCACGGTGCGGATCCCCATCCGGCGCAGTTCGGCGAAGCGCTCTCGGATACCGCCCTTCACCACGTCCTTCAGATGCACCACGCCCAGCAAGCGCCCCCCATCGACCACGGCCAGCGGGGTACCGCCGCCACGGGCGACAGTTTCGGCAATGTCGCGCAGCGCGCGTTCGGCCGGCCCCGGCGGCACGGTGGCCAGCACGCTGTCCACCGCGCCCTTGCGGATCTGGCGGGTCCCGATATCGACGCCGCTCATACGCGTCTGCGCGGTGAAGGGCACGAAATGCGCGTCCAGCGCATGCATCTCCCGGCCCCGAATGTCGAAGCGCTCCTTGGCCAGCACGACGATCGACCGGCCTTCCGGCGTCTCGTCCGCCAGCGAGGCAAGTTGCGCGGTGTCGGCCAGCTCCCGCGCCATGATCCCTGGCACCGGTATGAAATCGGCCGCCTGGCGATCGCCGATGGTGATCGTCCCGGTCTTGTCCAGCAGCAGCGTATCGACATCACCGGCTGCCTCCACCGCGCGTCCCGACATGGCCAGCACGTTGAAACGGATCAACCGGTCCATGCCGGCAATGCCGATCGCGGAGAGAAGGCCGCCGATGGTCGTGGGAATGAGCGTCACAAACAGCGCAACCAGGATCAGCACGCTGATATGCCCACCCGCGTAGGCGGCGAAGCTGGGAATGGTCGCGACCGCGAAGATGAAGATCAGCGTCATGCCCGCCAGCAGGATCGTCAGCGCGATCTCGTTCGGTGTCTTCTGCCGCTGTGCCCCTTCGACCAGCGCAATCATCCGGTCCAGGAACGTCGATCCCTGGGCGGCGGTGATCCGCACGATGATCCAGTCGGACAGCACGCGGGTACCTCCGGTCACCGCCGAACGATCGCCGCCGCTCTCGCGGATTACAGGCGCGGATTCGCCCGTGATCGCGGATTCGTCGACCGAGGCGATGCCGTCGATCACCTCTCCGTCGCTCGGGACGAAATCGCCGGCTTCCACCAGCACGACGTCACCGGGCTGCAGTTCCGGCGCCGGGATCTGCTGGTACAGACCCAACCGCGTATAGGCGCCCATATCATTGGCCAGGAGACGCCTGGCCCGTGTTTCGGTGCGAGTACGGCGCAGGCTGTCGGCCTGCGCCTTGCCGCGCCCTTCGGCGATGGCTTCGGCGAAATTGGCGAACAGCAGCGTGAACCACAGCCACAGATTGATCTGGATCGCGAAGCCGGGCTGCGGTGCATGGGTCAGCAGGTCGCGTACCAGCAGGATCGTGGTCAGGATCGTCACGATCTCGACCACGAACATCACGGGATTGCGCCACATGATTCGGGGATCGAGTTTGCGAAAGCTCTCGACGATCGCGGGCAGGATCAGGTCAGCCCGCCTCAGGCTGCCCTGCCGCTCCGACGAATGGGAAGAATGGGTGTTCATCGCAGGAAATCCACCAGTCACGAGAAGATGCCGCGCAGCATCGAGAGATGTTCGACGATCGGGCCCAGCGCCAGCGCCGGCAGGAAGGTCAGGCCGCCGACAATCAGGATCACGCCGGTGACCAGCCCGATGAACAGGCCGCTATCGGTGGGAAACGTACCCGAGGTCGTGGGAACGTTCTTCTTGACCGCCATGGCGCCGGCAATCGCAAGGACGGGCACGATCACGAAGAACCGGCCGATCATCATCCCGATGCCCAGCGTGACATTCCAGAACGGGTTGGCCGTCAGGCCCGAAAAGGCGCTGCCATTGTTGGCGGCGGCGGAAGTATAGGCGTAGAGCGCCTCCGAAAATCCATGCGGTCCGGCAGCCGACAGGGCCGAAGTGCCGGGACCCACCACCACCGCCAGGGCGGTAAAGCCGAGCATGACCAACGGCAGGCACAGCACGGCCAGCATCGTCATCTTCAACTCGCGCGCCTCGATCTTCTTGCCGAGATATTCGGGCGTCCGCCCCACCATCAGGCCGGCCATGAACACGGCGATGATCGCGAACAGGATAAAGCCGTAGAGCCCGGACCCCACGCCGCCGAAGATGATTTCGCCCAGCATCATGTTGACCAGAGGCACCATTCCGCCCAGCGGCAGGAAGCTTTCATGCATCGCGTTCACCGCGCCGCATGACGCATCCGTGGTCACGGCGGCGAACAGCGCGGAACCCACGATACCGAAACGGACCTCCTTGCCTTCCATATTGCCCTGGATCGGATCGATCCCCAGCGCGGCAAAGGCCGGATTGGCATGGGACTCAGACCAGTAGAGAATGCCGGCCCCCACCATGAACAGGACAGACATCGCCGCGAAGATCGTCCAGCCCTGCTGTTCGTTGCCCACCATCCGGCCGAACATGTTGGTCAGCCCGGCCCCGAGCGCGAAGATGCAGACCATCTGTACGAAATTGGTCAGGGCATCGGGGTTCTCGAACGGATGGGCGGAATTGGTATTGAAGAAACCGCCCCCGTTGGTGCCCAGCATCTTGATCGCCTCCTGCGATGCCACAGGCCCCAACGCGATGGTCTGGTGCGCGCCTTCCAGCGTTGTCGCGTCGACCACGCCCGACAGGCTTTGCGGCACGCCCTGCCAGACGAAGAACAGAGCCAGCACGACGCAGGCAGGCAACAGGACATAGAGCGTAAGCCGCGTCAGATCGGCCCAGAAATTGCCGATCGTTCCGGCCTCGCGACGAGTGAAGCCGCGGATGACAGCCGCCGCGACGGCGATGCCGGCGGCGGCCGAGACGAAATTCTGTGCTGTCAGCGCCAGCATCTGGCTGAGATGACTCATCGTCGTCTCGCCCGCATAGCTCTGCCAGTTGGTGTTGGTCAGAAAGCTGATGGCGGTGTTGTAGGCCAGGTCCGGCGCCACCGCCGCCTGTCCAGCCGGATTCAGGGGCAGGTGCGCCTGTAGCCGCAGGATCAGATAGACCGCGACGAAGCACACAAGCTTGAAGGCCAGGACCGCAAGGGCATACTGGCTCCAGGATTGTTCCTCGTCCGGGTTGACGCCGGACAGGCGATAGAACGCACGTTCCAGCGGCCCGAGGATATGGCTGGGCAGCGTGTGCTCGCCCGCCAGCACCCGTGTCAGCATGCCGCCGACCGGTCGTGCCAGCACGACGATCGTCAGGAAAAAGACCAAGATGGTGGTCCAGCCGGTCACGGACATGGCATCAGAACCTTTCCGGACGGACGAGAACCGCGGTGACGTAGGCCAGAAGTCCGACCGTCACCATGGCCCCCAGAATGAGATCGAGGTTCATTGCCTTCAGATCCTCGCACACGCCGCCACGAAGCCGACGCATACGGCGAACCCGACCAGGCCCAGGGTGAAATAGAAAAAATCGAGCATGGGACATCTCCCTTGGAAACAGCGGGATTATCCATCCGATCGTCATAGGGATGAGAGAGGGGGATCGGCGCGATCCCATAGGAAACTCATAGGAATTCGGCCAAATCGCCCCTGCGTCGCGCCTCATGGCCTTGCAACGGCCTGATCGGCCGGCCTAGCTCTGCACGGCACCGGCCGGCTGCCGCCCGTTCAACCGGGCGAAGAGACGCACCCCCGTTCATTCGAGAACAGGACAATGATGAAATCCATTCATGCCACTCTCCGTCGCCCTGCGACGCGGGACAGGCTGCTGCCGGCCCTGACAGGCATCCTATTTACGATCGGCCATCTGACCGGCGCGCGCGCCGGGACGATCCAGGACTGGTGGAGCGGCGTGACGCTGCACGAACAGATCGAGGGTGGCATCAACGCCAACCCCGCCCGGCCGGCAAACGGCAATAATTTTGGTGAATTCATCGGCGATCATGCCAATCAGGCGCAACTCGATCAAATCACCATGGCCGTGGCGCGCGCCGTGGACCAGAGCGCGCCCACCTATCAGATCGGCTTCAAGGTCAAGGCCTTGTATGGTGCCGATGCCCGATATTACGAAATCGCGGGCATCACTGACCGGATGATGAGCGGGCGATACCAGTTCATGCCCGCCGAGGCCCATCTGGACATGCATCTGCCCTGGCTGACGCGGCACGGGCTGGACATGCAGGCCGGCATCCTGGGCTCGCCGATGGGGGTGGAAACGCTGGACCCCGCCACCCGCCCTTTCTACACGCTGGCATACACCACCCAGTATTCGACGCCCTTCGAACATGTCGGGGCGATGTTCCAGTGGCATGCCACGGACCGGTTCGATGTGCTGTTCGGGGTCGATACCGGCAACCAGGTCTCGTTCGGCCGAGCCGACAACAACGCCGCCGCCGCCGGCTATTTCGGCCTTTCGGGCACCGGCTTCGCGGACGGGCGCCTGTCCTTCGTCTATCTTGGCCGCGTGGGGCCGGAAAATGCCGTGCGCGCGCTAGGGAATCGTGCCAACAGCGCGCAGCGGTTCTGGAACGATCTGAACGCAACCTACAAGATCGGCGACCGCCTGTCGGTGACCGGCGAATTCAACGCCCTGCATGACGAGGGCATACGTGCCGATACCTACAGTTTCGTCAGTTTCCTGAGCTATCAGGTCACGCCGTCGCTCACGTTCAATTATCGTGGCGAGATCTACCGCGACAATACCGGGCTGGTCGTGACCAGTTTCCTGGGCAACGACGCCTACATGCACGCGACGCTCGGCAAGCCGGCGGACACGCAATCCGCCCCGCCGACGACCTATGGCGCGCTGACGCTGGGCCTGACCTGGCATCCTTCACCCGGTCATGGCGTCAGCCTGTTCGAGATCCGTCCGGAAATCCGCTTCGACCGCTCGCTGAGCGGTACGACCCCGTTCAACGATCTGCGCAACGCCGGCATGTTCACGTTCGGCGGGGATGCGGTGTTGGGCTTCTGACCCATCACGGAAATTTGCTATATAGGCGCAATTAAAGTCGGGTCGGTCGCGGTTCCGTCTTCGCGGCCACGGTAAAGGGAGTCTTCATGATCGAGCGCATACCGGGTTTCATCAGGGTCGGCACGCTCTTCGACCTGTTCGAGGAAATCGCGATGCTGGTCCTGACCCTCTGCATCGCGGCGGTCGCCTGCGTCGGCCTGCTGCATGTGGTGGTGGCCGTCATCCACCTGCTGCTCACCACCGGCTTGCAGCCGACCGACCCGTCTGTCCTCCAGGGCATTTTCGGCCTGTTTTTTACCGTCCTGATCGCGCTGGAATTCAAGCACTCCATTCTGGTTATGCCTCAGGCGCCGTCACACAGCCTGATCCGCATGCGGTCGGTGCTGTTGATCGGCATGATGGCGACCGTTCGTAAATTCATCGTTCTCGACCTCAGCGGCGTGAACGTCATGGAAATGCTGGCGCTGTCGGCGGCCGTGCTGGCCCTGGGGGGCGTCTACTGGCTGGTACGTTCGAAATCCGTCACACCGAACGAAGTGGAACCGCAGTTACACGAGCCCTGAGCCACGACATGTTGGGGAAGGATTACCACCCTCCCCCGTATTGCCCTGGTCAGAGCTGAACGTCGCCCTCTTTTGTCTTCACTTCCGGCTTGTCACGGTCGCTGCCGTGATCGTCATGATTGCCGTCATCGACCGTTATGGAGCCGATGCCGCTGATCTCCTTCGTCAGGGATGCCGGCTTGCGGGTCAGTTCCACGGCCCCGACGCCGCTGAGGCGGACGGAAGCGTGCCCGCTCGGCCCGATGCTGACATGCCCGGCGCCGGAGATCCCGACATCCGCATCGCGCACCACCATGTCCGACAGGTCGGCCTGCGCCGCACCCGCAACCCTCAGCGTCACCATGTCCGCCTTGCCGTGCCCGGTCACGCTGCCAGCCCCCTCCACGGTCAGGGATAGGCGGTCCACCGCCACGTCGTTCAGCGTCAGCGATCCGGCGGAGCGCAGGGTCAGCGTCTTGAGGGCCGGCGCGGTGACGACGATCCGCAGATGGCCATTGTGCCAGTGATGGTGCGAGACATGGTCCAGGGCGAGCACGTCGCCGTTCAGCGTCACCCGGTCGACGATATCGCTTGCCCCGCTGACGGTGATGCCGGGGGCGGGTCCTTGCGTATAGACGATGCTGGCCGGGAGTTCGAAGGTCAGCGCCTCGCCGCCCTTCCAGTCGAGCTTGTGCGAGGCCGCCTGCGCCGCCGGTGCATCGTCGTCATCATCCAGCAGGTCCATGGCGGAAAAATGCCAGTTGGTCGGGCCGCGTACCGCCGCAACCCCGAAACAGGCCATGGACAGGGCCGCGCCCCCCACCGCCACCAGAATGAGTCCACGTATCATTGGAATCTCCTCGCCCGACCGGGCGCAATCGTGTCTAACTTACTGATATAAAATATTTTTTAGTCGAAATCCGTGATCAGTCGCGCAACCGGCTGTTCGATCCCGCGGTGATCAGCCGGTAATGGGCCCGCCCGTAACGGACCAGCAGATTGACCAGCCCGATCGTGAACAGGATGCAGAACGCCGTCAGCGAGGCCCCGCCACCCAGCACGCCCAGGCTCAGCAACGCGGCCTGCAACCGGTCGCCCATGAAGCCAGGGAAGTTCGTGACCAGCGCGAACGGCAGCGCGAAGCCCCCGCCCAGGCATGCCACCAGCCCGACGAGCAGGAAGGCGAACAAAGTGGTCACGATGCCGACCAGGACCGGCAGGATCACGAACAGGTCCAGTGCCGCCAGGCCGATCACGCCCACGATCACGCCCAGGGCCGAGGCAAGGCTCCGCTCGTCCTCCCACCGGCGCAGGCCGGCTTCGGCGCGGAGTTCGCGGGCCAGACGCGATGGGTCGCCCAAGGCCGTGGCGACATCGGCATCACTGCGCCCGGCCGCACGCCCGGCATCGAAATGCCCCTCGTAATCGGCGATGATGTCGTCGATGGCCGGCCGCGGCAGCCCCCACAGGCCACTCCTCAGCCTCCGGAGAAACGAATCCCGCTCATTCATGATGTCTTCTCCAGATCGAGTTCCAGAATGGCGGCGACGGCGCGCGTGAAGTCGGTCCAGGCCGCTTTCTGGGCATTGAGGTTGTTTCGGCCGCCTTCGGTCAGGCGATAATATTTTCGCGGGGGGCCGGACGATGATTCGACCAGATAGGTGGAGACCAACCCGTCCTTCTGCATCCGGCGCATCAGGGGGTAGATCGTTCCCTCACCCATATCGATGGCGGCGGACAGACGGCTGGCGATGTCGTAGCCGTAGGAGTCCGACCGCGCGAGGAGTGCGAGAACACAGAGTTCCAGCACCCCTTTCTTGAATTGGACGAGATTGCTGTCCACGACGTCTCGATCCTTGAATGGGCTCTGCACTGCACGGAACCTTCTTATGCAAGGTAGCCATTATTGGGTGGTTCCTTGCAATAGTTTTTTGCGGTGGCGCAGAAATTGGACGCAAAAAAAGCCGGACAAGCCGGCTGATCCTGATGCACCTCAGCGCAGGAAAATATTGTAACGCTTTATTTTTAAATCATATAATGGGAAATTCCGATCACGATCGGGCCTGTACGGCGCGCATCCGCTCCAGCACGCCCTGATCGGTGCGCTCGAAGCGCAGTGGCGTGACCGACACCTTTCCGGACAGGACCGCTTCCGTTTCGGTCCCCTCGTCGTCAGTGGTGGACGACCGGGTCAGGCTCAGCCAGTGATAGGCGCCATTGCGCGGATCGGTGCGCGCCGTGATGGCGGCGCCGCCCAGTAATCCTGCCCCCTGGCTGGTCAGCACCGGACCGCCTGCCTGTTCGGGCGGGCAATCGGGGAAGTTGATGTTCAGGCAGGCGTCGCGCGCCCAGTCGAGCCGGGACATGGCGCGGATGACGGCAGGCGCCAGCGCCCGCGCCGTCTCCCACCGCACCGGCTGGTCGCGGGTAAAAAGCTGGCTCAGCGCGATCGAGGGGATGCCCAGCAGCAATCCGGTCATCGCCGCCCCGACGGTTCCCGAAAACACCGTCTCCATGCCCAGATTGGCACCACGATTGACGCCTGACAGGATCAGGTCGGGCGGCTGGTCGGCCATCAGGTGGCTCACACCCATCACCACGCAGTCGCCCGGCGTGCCGGTGACGCCATAGCGCCGTTCTCCCCGCTGCACGACCCGCAGCGGGTCATGCAGGCTGAGCGCGTGCGAGGTCCCGCTCTGGTCCTGCTCGGGCGCCACCACCCAGATTTCGGGCGCCAGCGTGGCGGCGATCTCCACCAACGCGGCCAGCCCCGGCGCATCGATGCCGTCATCATTGGTCAGAAGAATGCGCCGCGCGATAAAATCGCCATCCACCATGTCACGTTTCCGATCGGCGACCGCCGCGCGAGGCGGCGATGGCGCGTCTGTTGCCTGCCGGGTTGAAGCACCCGCCCGTCATGCCTGCGTATCATCGCAGGGACAGAACGGAAACGGGGCCGGCGTGGTCAGTCGCTGTAGGATGCAGCGCCTGTCAGTACTTCGAGCCCCGCCGACAGGTCGGCAATCAGATCCTCGGGATTCTCCAGGCCGATATGCAGGCGGCAGGCGGGGCCGCAATCCGGCGCGTCCGCCGCGCAGGTGCGGACGATGCCGCCGGTCGTGGGCAGGACCAGGCTTTCATATCCGCCCCATGAGGCTCCGATGCCGAACAGGGTCAGGGAGTCGATCATGGCAACCATCGCCTCCAGGCTGTAGTCCGGCCGGAACACCACCCCGAACAGGGCGGAAGCACCACTGAAATCGCGCCGCCATATTTCGTGTCCGGGGCAGGACGGCAGGGCCGGATGCAGCACATGCGCGACTTCCGGCCGAGCCGCCAGCCACAGCGCCACGTCGATCGCGCTGCGCGACTGCCGCTCCAGCCGCGCCCCCATCGTGCGCAGGCCACGCAGGGTCAGCCAGCAATCGTCCGGGCCGGCCACCTGGCCGAGCTGGATGCAGGTATCGCGCAGCACATGCCAGTCCTGCTCGTCCGCAACCGACACCGCGCCGATGATGCTGTCGGAATGGCCTGCGGGATATTTGGTCAGTGCCTGCACCGAAATATCGACCCCATGGTCGAACGGACGGAAGATGCCGACACCCCAGGTATTGTCCAGCATCAGCCGCGCGCCGTGCTCATGCGCGATGTCGGCGATCATGCGGATATCCTGGACCTCGAACGTATGGCTGCCGGGGCTTTCGGCGACCACGACCTGGGTGTTGGGCCGCATCATCGCCCGCAACCCTTCGGCATCGGTCAACGGCGGATAATAGGTGGTCTCGACCCCGAAGCGGCGCAGTATCGTATTGGCGAAGCGCCTTGTAGGGCCATAGACCGAGTCCGGAATCAGGCAATGGCCGTTCTTGCCCAGGAAAGCCAGCAGCGGCGTGGTACAGGCAGCCAGGCCCGAGGACACGATCTGGGCATGGCGCGCGCCCTCTATGGCGGCGATCGCGGCTTCGAGTTCGTGCTGGATCGGCGTCCCCATGGCGCCATAGATCAGTTCGTGATCATAGCGCCTGGCGCCGTTGCGGTTCATGTCCGCAACGGTCGGAAACAGCACGGTCGAACCGCGCGTCGGCGGCTGGTTGACCAGGGTGCCGCGCGCATCGGGCGGCAGGTCGCGGGCCAGATGGACCAGCAGGGTTCCCATCTCGCGCCAGCCGCGCGACACGGCCTGATGCAGGGTTGCGCGATCGGTCACGAAACGGCACCCCGACCCGGCCCGGTTTCCACCGGCGCGCCGGGCGTCGATCCCCATTCGGCCCAGGAGCCGTCATACAGCGCATCGCCCGCGCGGCCGCAGATCGCCAGCCCCAGCGACAGTACCGCCGCCGTCACGCCGGACCCGCAGGTGGTGATGACGCGCCGGTCTTCGGTCACGCCCGCCTCGGCAAAACGCGCATGCAGGATCTCGGGCGGCAGGAAGGCACGGTTATCGTCCAGCAGCCTGCCGAACGGCAGGTTGTGCGCACCGGGCATATGGCCGGACGCCAGACCCGGACGGGGTTCGGCCACCTCACCCGTGAAGCGCCCGTGGGCGCGGGCATCGAGAATCAGCCGGTCCCCGCGCCTCACATGGTCACGCATGTCACCCAGCCCGGCGACCCGCACAAAGCGGGGCGCCGGGCGGAAAGTGGCCGCCGCCACGGCCGGCGGCGGGCCGCTCTCGACCGCGCCACCGGCGCGCTGCCATGCCGGCAGGCCGCCATCCAGCACCTGGACGCGCTCCAGCCCGAACAGCCCGGCCAGCCACCAGCCCCGCGCCGCCGATGCCGCATTGCCCTGGTCGTAGAAGACCACATGCGCCGCGTCGGACAGGCCCAGCGCGCCCGCCAGCGCCGCGAAGCGCGCCTGGGTCGGGATCATGTGCGGCAGGACGGTTTCGGGGTCGGAAAACTGCTCGATATCGAAACGGCGGGCCCCCGGCAGCCGGGCTTCGACGAAACGCCGCGCCGGATCGAACGTCTCACCCGGCAGGGCCATCGTGGCGTCGAGCAGGACGAGGTCCGGTGCGGAGAAGATCTCGAGCAGCCGGGCGGGCGAGATCAGGGGATGAATGGACGCATGCATCAATAGGGGCCCCATCACGGTTCGGTGCTGTTCCGGGCCCAGACGAAGCGGCGGGGTATCCGAAGCACAGATCGTCCTTAGCGGAGTGCTTCGCTTCCGATCAACCATCGCTGCCGCGCAGCCCTTTACCATCCCGATGCGGTGCCACATCATCAGGCGGTGCCGGATGCGCTCCGGCGTCGCAAGCCATGGCGGGAATCAATGACCGAGCGCATCATGATGGGGTTGTTGCTGGGCGGCGTCGCCTTCGGGTGCGGCGCCATCCTCTATCCCTTCATGTCGGCCCTGCTCTGGGCGGCGATCCTGACCTTCGCCACCTGGCCGATCTATGTCCGCATCCGCCGGAATATGGGGCCAGTCGCGGGTGCGGTGATCATGACGGTGCTGACGACGCTGGTCGTCGCCGTGCCGCTGGTGATCGTGGTCAGTTCCAGCATCGCGGACCTGCCGGGCACGTTCGAGCGGCTGACGGCCTCGCTGACGTCGTTCCACCTGCCCGCGCCCACATGGCTGTCGCGCATTCCCCTTGTCGGCCCCGACCTGGCGAACAAATGGACCCAATGGGCCACCGACCTGGGCCATGCCGAACACATGCTGCTGCCCTATGCCGGCAATATCGCGCAATCGATGCTGAGCGGCCTGATGCTGGTTGCCAGCGGGCTGGTCCATCTGGGCATGGCGCTGTTCATCGCCTTCTTCTTCTGGCTGGGCGGCGATGCGCTGGGCGCGACCTTCGCAGCCGTCATCCGGCGCATCGCCGGCGCCTATGCCGACCGGATCATCGGCATCATCGGCCGGACCATCCGCGGGACGGTCTATGGTATCCTGGGCACCGCGATCATCCAGGGCGTGCTGACAGGGCTGGGTTTCGCCATGACCGGCCTGCCGCAACCGGTGCTGTTCGGCATGATTACCGCCGGAGTCGCGGTGCTGCCGATCGGGGCGCCGCTGATCTGGATTCCAGGTGCGCTGGCCCTGATGCTGACGCATCATCTCTGGCGCGGGATCTGCCTGGTGGCATTCGGGACCTTCATCATCTCGGGGGCCGATCATGTCATCCGGCCGATGTTCATCTCGCGCGGCGCGCAACTGCCTTATCTGCTGACGGTCCTGGGCGTATTGGGCGGGGTGTGGACCTTCGGCGCACTGGGGATCTTCCTCGGCCCGGTGCTACTGGGCGTGGGCTACACGCTGACGGCCGAATTCGCTGCCAACGTGCCGGGCCGGACGGGGAAAACCGCCCGGATAGAGGAGACTTTCATCGAATCATGACCATCACCCACCCTTCCCCGCTGCTGCCTCCGCGCCCGGGGCAGCGCCCGCGCCCGGCCCATCTGCCGGCGCCCGTCATCGGGGCGGAACGCAAGATCGTCAGCTGGAACCTGCTGCATCGCGTCGGCGCCACGCCGCGCGACGTCATCCACCTGATCGAGGAGGAACGGCCGGACCTGCTGCTGATGCAGGAAACGACCGAGGATTTCGATGCCCTGCCCCATCTGATCGGCGGCTATTACGCCCGCGCGCCCCTGCCCGGCCGCGTTCACGGCGTCGCCTGCTGGAGCCCCGGCCCGTTCCGGCGCCCCCCGCTGGCCTGCACCCTGCCCTCCGGCCCGCTGGTGCGCCGGGTCGCACAGGTGATCGAATGCGCGGCCTTCGGTTTCTCTGTGGCGAATGTCCATCTGTCGCACGGCCAGATCATGAATCGCCGCCAGTTGCGCCGGCTGGTCCAGATCCTGCCGTCCCATGCCGCCGTGCTGGGCGATTTCAACCTGGTTGGCCCGACCCTGATGCCGAGTTTCCGCGACGTGGGACCGCGCGCGCCAACCCACCGGATGGTCGACATGGTGCCGATCCGGATCGACCGATGTCTGGTGCGGGGCCTGATCTGCACCCAGGCACGGGTGCTGAACCATTACGCGTCGGACCACCGGCCGATCGCGGTGCGGCTGGAGCGATCGGGCTACAGGTAAGGCAGGAACAGCCGCGCCGCCGAATCCCGCAGGCGGATCGGCAGCGACCTGCGGTCCAGATCGTAATGGGTCAGGCGGTCCTGCCGGTGGGTGGCGATAAAATCGTCGATCCGCGCCGCCAGCGTATCGTCATAGGCTTCCAGATTGATTTCGAAATTCAGGCGCAGGCTGCGTACGTCCAGGTTGGAACTGCCGACGCAGGTCCAGTGCCGGTCCACCACCATCAGCTTGGAATGGTTGAAGGGCGGCCGTGCCTGCCAGACGCGACAGCCGGAATCGAGAAAGCGCGGCAGGTTGGCCGAACGGGCCCAGTCGATCAGCGTGTGATTACTGTGTCGCGGCACCACGATATCGACCTCGATCCCGCGCAGGGCCGCCAATGCCAGTTCGCTCAGGAAGCGGTCGCTGGGCAGGAAATAGGGCGTCATCAGCCGTACCGACTGCCGGGCCAGGGTCACGGCCTGGAGCATGGTATACTCGATCTTTTCCAGATCGGAATCCGGCCCCGCCGTCACGATCCGCGCCAGCGTCTCGCCCTTTGGCGTCATCTCGGGAAAGATCGAGGCCGGCGGCAGGTCTTCGCCCCAGGCAAAGGACCAGTCCTGGGCGAAGGCTTCGGTCAATTGATGGACGATCGGGCCTTCCAGCCGGAAATGCGTGTCCGCCACCGGATGGCGGGGGTGGGTTGCCATCAGGTTCTCCACCCCGATATTCAGCCCGCCCATGAAGCCCAGATGGCCGTCCACCACCAGGATCTTCTTGTGGTTGCGCATGTTGATGAAAGGCATGCGCCAGGGCAGCATCGAGTGCATGAAACGGGCCACCGGCACCCCGGCCCGGCGCAGGGCGGATGCGACCTGGCAGCGGAAATAGCCGCTGCCGATCCCGTCGACCAGCACCCGCACCGCAATGCCGCGACGATGGGCACCGATCAGTGCGGCCAAAAACCGCTGGCCCGCCGCGTCGCTGCGAAAGATATAGGAGCAGAGCAGCACGCTGCTGGTGGCACCCTCGATCGCCGCCAGCATCTGCGGATAGACCTCGTCGCCGTTATGCAGCATCTCGACATGATTGCCGCCCATCAACGGGCGGCCGGTCAGCTTGCCGACCATATGCGCCAGCGGAGCAAAGCTGCCCTCTTCGGCGCGCTTCCAGCGTGAAGAGAGCGTGCGGCTGTGCCAGGAGGCCCGCCCGATCAGCTTGCGTGCCCGGCGATGCACCCGGTTGATGCCGAACATCGCGTAAAGCGTCCCGCCGGTGAACGGCATCAGGATGGTGATGCCGATCCAGCCGATCGCGGCGCCGACGTCCTTCTTGTTCAGCAGCACATGCCCCGTCACCAAGGCTGCAACCGCAATACGGAGCAGAAACACCAGCAGAAGCATGGTTTGCCAGTACACGATCAGCATGCGTCAGCTCGATCCAGGATGATGGGCGGCGGCATTGTCGAAGCGGGCGCAGCGGGGCACTGTTCGAACCGATGCGGAGAGAAAGGTCAGGACGGTCGATGGTGCAGCCGGAATGGGACAAGGATCAACTCTCGGCCGGATTGCGCGCCCGGCGGCAGGTGCGGGGGGCGGCTTCTCACGCCCGTGGGCTGCATGCCGAACAGGCGGCCATGGCATGGCTGAAACAGGGTGGATGGACGATCCTGGGCCATCGGGCCCGCACGCGTTGGGGCGAGATCGACCTTGTCGCGCGGCGCGACGACCTGCTGGCATTCTGCGAGGTCAAATGCCGCCCCTCCTATGTCGAGGCAGCGGAATCCCTGACCCGTCACCAGATGCGTCGTCTGGCGAATGCGGCGACGGCGCTGTGCGCCGCACATCCCGACTGGGTGTGCGGACAAATGCGCTTCGATGTTCTGCTCGTCACCGCTGATGGGTCCGTACACCACATCGCCGACGCCTTCAGGCCGGAAGCATAGGTTCCGAGGGCGTCGGTGCCGGTCGGGCGTGGTACGGATCAGGTGCGGTGGCGCCCCTTGTGGGCGGTATGCCGGGCCGATGCCACGGCATGGGGGTGATAGACGACATTATGGACCAGCCCGCGCGAGCGGACGGTCGCATGGGCCGAATGGAGGTCGCTGATCGACGCCACATGCATGGCGCGCGTGTCACGATGATAGGCAACGTGCCGGACCGGCATGGGAACGGCAGTCAATGCATCCAGGGTCAGTCGCCCGGCTTCGTCATTCGTCACCACATGCGCCTGTGCGCTGTGGGGAGTGGCGGCCAGCAGGAACATCCCGGCTCCAAGTGCGCAGAACGCGGTCTTCCTGAATACTGACTGGAACATCCATCACCTCACACCAACCCGATAAGCAAAGCTAAACGAAAGGCGGGGCGCACGACAAGAGAAAGGGCACGGCCCCAATATAAAAAACGGGCCAGTCATGCGACCGGCCCGTTCTTCAGATCATATGGTGAGAGGGCTCAGGCCGAGGCCGACACGATCCCCTTTTCCTCGAACAGCTTTTCCAGTTCGCCGGTCTGGAACATTTCGGTCACGATATCGCAGCCGCCGATGAACTCGCCCTTCACATAGAGCTGCGGCACGGTCGGCCAGTTCGTGAAATCCTTGATCCCCTGGCGCAGTTCCGGGTCCTCCAGCACGTTCGCGGTCTGGAACGGCACGCCGGTGTGATTCAGGATCTGCACCACGCGGGCCGAGAACCCGCATTGCGGGAACAGGGCGGTCCCTTTCATGTACAGCATGACCGGGTTGGTATCGATGTCGTTCTGGATGCGCTGCGCGATGGTTTCAGCCATTTGTTCAGTCCTGTGCAGAGGCGGCCGGGGGCGGCCGCATAATGGGGGCGTTTATTCAGTCCGGGGCGGTGGTCTGCAGGGCCAGGGCATGCAGCTTGCCGCCCATATGTCCCTGAAGCGCCGCATAGACGATCTGATGCTGGCGGACGCGCGACAATCCCCGAAAGGCCTCGCTGACGACGGTGCAAGCATAATGATCGCCGTCGCCCGCCAGATCCTCGATACTGATCGCGGCATCCGGCAGGGCGGTGCGGATATAGGTTTCGATCTCCTGTGCCGTCATCGCCATCGGCGTTCCTCCTTCGCGACGCTGTCGCTCAATCGTCCATCAGGGCGGGGAAAAACGCCGAATTGACCGCTTTCAGCCGCGCCTTCGATATTGTGGCGCCGCTGGGCAAAGTCAAACCGTCGCCCCCCACCTGGCCGAGGACCCGCGTTTCCACCCCGGCAGCCGTCGCCGCGAGGGTAAAGGCCTCGGCGTCGCGCACCGCCACAACATATCGTGACTGGTCTTCGCCGAACCAGAACGCCTCGGGCCGCATGCCCGATTGCGGGGCGTACAGGATGCACCCGGCCTCGCCCGCCATCGCCATCTCGGCCAGCGCGACCAGAATCCCGCCATCGGACACGTCGTGGCATGCCAGGACATGGCCGCTTTCGATCTGCTGGCGGACGAAATCGCCGTTCCGGCGCTCCGCCGCCAGGTCGACCGCGGGCGGGGCGCCGTCTTCGCGCCCATGGATCTCGCGCAGCCACAGCGACTGGCCGAGTTCGCCATGGGTAGCACCGACCAGGACCAGCGTACCCTCGTCCGGCATGGCCAGGCCGATGGCGCGGTTGACGTCGTCCAGCACGCCCAGGCCACCGATGGCCGGCGTCGGCAGGATCGAAACCGACGATCCGTCCGGCCCGCGGGTCTCGTTGTAGAGCGAGACGTTGCCGCTGACGACCGGGAAGTCCAGGGCGCGGCAGGCCTCGCCCATGCCCTCGATGGCGGCGACGAACTGCCCCATCACCTCGGGCTTTTCCGGCGAGCCGAAATTCAGGTTGTCGGTCACCGCCAGCGGACGGGCACCCGTCGCGACGATGTTGCGCCACGCTTCGGCCACCGCCTGCGCACCGCCCTGGCGGGCATCGGCCCGGCAATAGCGAGGCGTGCAGTCCGTGGTCAGCGCCAGGCCCAGCGACGTGCCCTCGACCTTGACGATCGCGGCGTCGGCCGCACCTGGCCGCTTGACGGTCTGGCCGCCCACGGTGCTGTCATACTGGTTCCATACCCAGGCACGCGATGCCAGGTCCGGGCAGCCGATCAGACGGATCAGCGCCTGCTCGATCCCGACCGGGTCGGTGATCGGGCCCAGCGGTGCCGGCTCGGGCGACGGCGCGGTCGGGCGACGATAGAGCGGCGCCTGGTCGGCCAGCGGGTCCAGCGGAATATCGGCCTCGACGCGCCCCTGGTGGCGCACGACGATATGGCCGGTATCGGTCAGGTGGCCGATGATCGCGAAATCCAGTTCCCATTTCTCGAAGATCGCGCGGGCGACCTCCGTCCGGTCCGGATGAATGACGATCAGCATGCGCTCCTGGCTTTCGGAGAGCATCATCTCATAGGCGGTCATGCCGCGCTCGCGCTGCGGCACGGCATCGAGGTCGAGGTCGATACCGACCCCACCCTTGCCCGCCATCTCGACCGACGATGAGGTCAGGCCGGCCGCGCCCATGTCCTGGATCGCCACGATGGCGTCGGTGGCCATCAGCTCCAGGCAGGCCTCGATCAGCAGCTTTTCGACGAACGGGTCGCCGACCTGCACGGTCGGGCGCTTGGCCAGCGCGTCCTCGTCGAATTCGGAGGACGACATGGTCGCGCCGTGGATGCCGTCGCGCCCGGTCTTGGAGCCGACATAGACCACCGGATTGCCGATCCCCGCCGCGGCGGACAGGAAGATGCGATCCTGGCGGGCAATGCCCACCGTCATGGCATTGACCAGCGGGTTGCCGTCATAGGCCGGATGGAAATTGATTTCGCCGCCCACGGTCGGCACGCCGACGCAATTGCCGTAACCGCCGATGCCACGCACCACGCCATCGACGATGCGGCGGGTCTGCGGGCTCTCCGGGCTGCCGAACCGCAGCGCGTTGAGGTTGGCGACCGGCCGCGCGCCCATGGTGAACACGTCACGCAGGATGCCGCCCACACCGGTCGCGGCACCCTGATAGGGTTCGATGAAGGACGGGTGGTTATGGCTTTCCATCTTGAAGATGGCGGCCAGCCCCTGCCCGATATCGACCACGCCCGCGTTTTCGCCAGGGCCGTGGATGACCCACGGCGCCGTGGTCGGCAACGTGCGCAGCCACACGCGCGAGGATTTATAGGAGCAATGTTCCGACCACATGACGGAAAAGATGCCCAGCTCGGTCAGGCTGGGCGTGCGCCCCATGATCGAGAGCACATTGCCGTATTCTTCGGCCGTCAGCCCGAATTCCCGTGCCAGATCTTCGGTCACGGGCTTCTGCCCCGTTGCGCTGCTCATCGGACCAGAGCCTCCACCAGCCCTTCGAACAGGGGCTTTCCATCTTCGCCGCCCATCAGCGGGTCCACCAGGTCTTCGGGGTGCGGCATCATGCCGCAGATCCGCAGATTGGCGCTGAGCACGCCGGCAATCGCCCTGACGCTGCCATTGGGATTGGTCTGCCGATCGCCTTCATCGACACGCCCGTCGGGCCGCGAATAGCGGAACGCGATGCGCCCGCTATCTTCCAGCTCGCGGATCGTGGCGTCGTCGGCGATATAGTTGCCGTCGCCATGCGCCATCGGGGCACGGAACACGTCGCCCGCCTTCCAGCGGCGGGTAAAGGGCGTATCGTCGCGTTCGACCCGCAGATGGCAATCCTGCGACAGGAAGCGCAGCGCGCCGTTGCGCAGCAGCGCCCCCGGCAGCAGACCGGCTTCCGTCAGGATCTGGAAACCGTTGCACACACCCAGGATATGGCCGCCGGCTTCGGCGAAGCGGCGGATCGCGGGCATGATCGGGGCATGGGCCGCCATGGCGCCACAGCGCAGGTAATCGCCGTAGCTGAACCCGCCGGGCAGCACGACCAGGTCCAGATCCGGCAGATCGGTCTCGCCATGCCAGATCATCACCGGCTCGCGCCCGGTCACGACCCGCAGCGCGATCGCCATGTCACGTTCCCGGTTCGTGCCCGGAAAGACGACGATTCCGGCCTTCATTTGCCGCCACCGCAGGGATAGGACTCATGCAGGGCGGTAAAGGCCAGTTCGCCGACCGGCTTGGACAACTGGTCGGTATGGGCGCGCAGCCACGACACGACATGCCCGCGCATCTCGGCGCTGGTCACGCCGGACTTGACGCAGAAGCCCGTCGGCGCGGCCTTGTCGCCCTCGTTGCGGTCATAGACATGCGTCAGGGCGACGGAATCGGCCAGGCCGGACAGGTAGGCGTCGCAGATCGCAACGCTGGGGGCCCGGCTGCACAGTTCCAGGAACCGCCCGCCTTGCAGGGTCGAGACCCGCTGGGCCATGGCCGAGGCCGGCAGGCCGGCCGCCAGGGCGGCAACCAGCAGGATGGAACGACGCGCGCTCATGCCACCACCTCGGTCACGAAATCCTCGATCACCAAGTTGGCCAGCAGGCCGCGCGCCATGGCATCGGCCTTCTCGCGCGCGGCGGCGGGATCGGTCTCGTCCAGCTCCAGCTCGATCACGCGGCCGATCCGCACCTCGCCCACGCCGCCGAAGCCCAGCACATGCAGCGCATGGCCCACGGCCTTGCCCTGCGGGTCCAGCACGCCGTCCTTCAGCATGACCGTCACGCGTACTTTCATTGCATCACCTCCGGCCCCTTCATGTCGGAATTCGTGGCCTCGGGCAGGATGCCGAGCCGCCAGGCCACTTCCTGATATGCTTCCTCGACACGGCCCAGGTCGCGCCGGAAGCGGTCCTTGTCCAGCTTCTCGCTGGTCTTTGCGTCCCACAGGCGGCAATTGTCGGGCGAGATCTCGTCCGCCAGGACGATGCGCATCTCGTCGCCTTCCCACAGCCGGCCGAACTCCAGCTTGAAATCGACCAGCGTGATGCCGATGCCGACGAACAGTCCGGTCAGGAAATCGTTCGTGCGCATGGTCAGCGCAACCATGTCGTCCAGATCATGGGTGCAGGCCCAGTCGAAGGCCGTGATATGCTCCTCGCTGACCATCGGGTCGTTCAGGCTGTCGTTCTTGTAGTAATATTCGATGATCGTGCGCGGCAGGCGCGTGCCCTCCGGAATGCCCAACCGCTTCGCCAGGCTGCCGGCGGCGACATTGCGCACCACGACTTCCAGCGGGATGATCTCGACCTCGCGGATCAGCTGCTCGCGCATGTTCAGGCGGCGGATAAAATGGGTCGGGATGCCGATATCGTGCAGACGCAGCATCAGATGTTCGCTGATGCGGTTGTTCAGCACGCCTTTGCCGGTGATGATCCCCTTCTTCGCCCCGTTTCCGGCCGTGGCGTCGTCCTTGAAATACTGGACCAGCGTCCCGGGTTCCGGACCCTCGAAGAGGATCTTGGCTTTTCCTTCGTAGAGCTGACGACGGCGGGCCATACTCGTCCTTCATGCGGCTGATGGAGGCATGTCCTGCATGCCGTCCGATATGGGGCCCGGTCAGGGCCCCTGGAATGCGACTGCCTCATAGCAATGATTGATCGCGGAAGATACCATTCCCTTGATGGCGCGCCATGACGGCGTCGCCGGTCGCTCAGGCGGCTGGCAGATCCACCGCCGCATAGCCCACACGATCCGGCGCGCCGGCGGCGAAATACCAGGACGGCGCACCGGCCGGATCGGCCGGCAGGCCGATGAGCGATGAGCTGCATGTGCCGAATCCCGCGCGCGGCGGAATGTTCAGTTCGCTGCCGGCGGGCAGCGAACGGTCGGACATCAGGCGCGTCCAACTGGTCCAGTCCGGTGGCACCGGGCGCCCGGCCTCGCGGAAGCGCGGCAGGTGCCGTCCGATCCGGGGAATGGACATGTCGTCGGGCTCGGTCGTGGCGGCCATGTGGGTGCCCGGTTCCAGCGCCCTGACTTCCGGCGTGGCATAGCCTAGGCCGGAGATGAAATAGGCATCGTTGCGATCGGCAACCACCATGTTGAACGACCGCCACGCGCCGGCATCCAGATTGCCGATCGCCCGCGCGGCCTCGGCGGCCGTGGCGTGTTCCAGCGCAAGCAGGGGCAGTTCGCCGCGCGAACGCTTGCCCGGCGCCGGCCCCAGGCTGCCCACGCGATTCATCACGCCGGCAACGACGCCCGAATCATTCAGGGCCAGCCACGACCCGCCGGCCAGCCTGTCCCGCCCCCCGACCACCGCGGGGCGATCCGGCCAATGGCGGCCGGGTGCGTCCCACGAGCGGTCCAGCCGTTCGTCACGGTTGGCGCCGAACAGCAGAGGCCAGGCGGAACCGGGGGAAAAGGACAGGACGATCGTACACATTCGGGTCTCTGCCTCCTCCCGAACCTCAGCCGCGCGCCGGGCCGGCTTCGCCGAAGACGCGGGTAAAGCTGTGATCCAGCGCGCCCAGATGGGCATCGCTGTTCATCGCCGCATCCAGCACCTCGGCCGGCACGCGGCCCGCCACCTCGGGGTCGGCGTCCAGATTCTCGCGGAAGGTGCGGCCATCCGGCTCGCCCAGCCGGGTCCAGGTCGCCATGGCGTTGCGCTGGACGATCCGGTACGCGTCCTCGCGCAGGATGCCGGCGCGTGCCAGAGCCAGCAGAACCTCGCCGGAATGCACGACCCCGCCCAGGCTCTCCAGGTTGGCCAGCATGCGGTCCGGATAGACCACCAGCTTGTCCATCATGCCGGCCAGACGGGCCAGCGCGAAATCCAGCCCGATCGTGCCGTCGGGGCAGATATTCCGCTCGACCGACGAATGGCTGATGTCGCGCTCGTGCCAAAGCGCCACATTCTCCAGTGCCGGGATCACATGGGCGCGCACCAGCCGCGCCAGGCCGGTCAGGTTTTCCGACAGCACCGGGTTGCGCTTGTGCGGCATCGCCGACGAGCCCTTCTGGCCCGGATGGAAGAACTCCTCGGCCTCGCGCACTTCGGAGCGCTGCAGGTGACGCACTTCGATCGCCAGGCGCTCGATGCCGCTGGCAATGACCGCGAGCGTGCAGAAATAGGCGGCATGGCGGTCGCGGGGGATCACCTGGGTCGAAACGCCTTCGGGCTCCAGTCCCAGCTTCTCGGCCACGAAGGTCTCGACGCGCGGATCGACATGCGCATAGGTGCCCACGGCACCCGAAATGGCGCAGGTGGCGATTTCGGCGCGGGCACGCACCAGCCGTTCGCGATTGCGGGCGAATTCGGCGTAATGGCCCGCCAGCTTCAGGCCGAACGAGGTCGGCTCGGCATGGATCGCGTGGCTGCGCCCGATGGTCAGCGTGTATTTATGCTCGAACGCCCGGCGCTTCAGCGCCTCCAGCACGGCGTCCAGATCCGCCAGCAGCATGTCGGTCGCCTGGACCAGTTGCACCGACAGGCAGGTATCCAGCACGTCCGACGAGGTCATGCCCAGATGCACGAAGCGGCTTTCCGGGCCGATCTTTTCGGCCAGCCAGGTCAGGAAGGCGATGACGTCGTGGCGCGTTTCGGCCTCGATCTCGTCGATACGGTCCAGGTCGGCCTGCGAGAACGCGGCCATCGCGGCATCGCCCTTCTCGCGCACCACGCGCGCGGCCTCGGCCGGCACGCCGCCGTACTGCGCCATGGCTTCGCATGCCAAAGCCTCGATTTCGAACCAGATCCGATACCGGTTCTCGGGGGCCCAAATGGCGGCCATGGCGGGACGGGTATAACGCGGGACCATCGTGCTCGGCTTTCTCTCTTCGACCAGACGCTGTTCGGCAGCATCGTTCACGTCATGCGGCAATCCCGGGTCAAGGACGATCTGCTCCGGGGACGGGGCTGCCCCTTTAGCCGATTTCCCGCGCCGCGTCTTCCTTCGAAAGCGGGGTGCCTCTTGCCCGGTTGCGGCGGGAATGATCAACATCGCGCGGCATCGGCCGACGAGACGGGCCGACGGACATTTCCATCGGGAGCGCGACCATCCTCACCCTATCCGCCCTGGCCTCGCTTCTGCAGGTCATTCTGATCGATCTGACTCTGGCCGGCGACAATGCCGTCGTGATCGGCCTGGCCGTGCGCGGCCTGCCCCATCCCCTGCGGGGGCGGGCCATCCTGGCCGGCGTCGCGGCGGCGGCGCTGATTCGCGTCGGCCTGGCGATCGTCGCCGTGCAGTTGCTGGCCATCATCGGCCTGACCCTGGCCGGCGGTATCCTCCTGCTGTGGGTCTGCTGGCGCATGTTCCGCGAACTGTGCCACCAGGAGGCACCCGCGCCATCCGACACCGCTCCGCCCGGCGCATTGCGCACCGCCATCATCCGCATCATCGTGGCCGACCTGTCGATGAGCCTGGATAACGTGCTGGCCGTGGCCGGGGCAGCGGGCAAGCATATCTGGGTGTTGATCACCGGGCTGGCGGTTTCGGTGCTGATGATGGCCGTCGCGGCCTCGCTGATCGCGCGGCTGCTGGAACGCTTCCGGTGGATCGCCTGGGTCGGGCTGCTGATCGTGCTGGCCGTGGCGATCGAGCTGATCGTCAAGGGCGGCGGCGAAATCTGGCATGTCGTGTCATGATGGCGCACCCCGCCCGTCGCGCCTGCTGACATGAGGCCCGCCATGCCGCCATTCGCCCTTTCGACTGCCCCGCGTCGCCCGTCGCGCCCCAGGGGACGCACGGTGGGAATGGCGGCGTTGGTAGCCCTTGTGGGCCTGGCGTTCCCCGCTGCCGCCCGCGATATCGCCAGCGACATCGCCGCCGCGCCGACATTGTCTGCGGCCTCGGGAGATGTGGCGGCGCGGGTCGAGACCTATCTGCGGCTGCTTTCCCCCGAAGGCGGCAGTATCGACGAATATCTGGCCTTCCTCGACCGGCAGCCGTCCTGGCCGCGCCGTCCGGTCATGCTGGCGCGCGTCCAGGCGCTGATGGTCCAGGCACCGGCGAATGACAGCGGGCTGGCCCGGGCCTGCACCACGCTTTCGCTGACGTCCGCCCCCGCCCTGTTGGCCTGTGCCCGCCTGCCCGCTCCGCCGCCCGGCCTGGCGGACCGTGCCCGGCAGGCCTGGGTCGCGGGGATAGACCGCGCCGCCGATGAAGAACCCTTCCTCGCGGTCTTCGGTGCCGCCCTGACGGCAGACGACCAGTGGCGGCGGTTCAACCGCCAGGAACTGGACGGCCATACGGACGCCGCCCGCAGGCAGGCCGGGCGGTTGCCGTCCCCGCGCCGGGCCCTGGCACTCGCCCGGCTGGCCCTGCGGACGGCGCGGCCGGATTCCGGACCGGGTGCCGAAGCGTCCGCGCTGGCGACGGTTCCGCCCGCCCTGGCCGATGATCCGGTGCTGGTGCTGGACCGGCTGCGCTGGCTGCGGCGGACCGGACAGGTTGACGAAGCCGCGTCACTCTGGCCGCGATCGGGCCTCGCGGCCGAACGGCGCCTGCCTCTGCCCGCCTTCTGGAGCGAGCGGGACACGCTGGCCCACGACATGCTCCTGGCCGGCCGGGACCAGGAGGCGCTCGCCCTGGCGGTCCCGACCGACGACATGAGCCCGGCCGCCCGCAATGATGCCGATTTCCTGGCCGGCTGGATCCTGCTGCGCCGCCTGCATGATCCCAGGCAGGCGGCCGATCGCTTCCGGTCGCTCTGCGCCTCCCGCTCGCTGATCACGCGCAGCCGTGGCCTGTACTGGACCGGCCGCGCGCTGGAGGAAGCCGGCGACAATCCGGGCGCCCGCAGGGAATGGGAACAGGCCGCCGCCATGCCCGGAACCTTCTACGGCCAGATGGCGCTGTCGCGGCTGGACGGAGACGCGGCCAGCCCCCTGCTGTTTCCCGAACGGTCCGGCGCGCTGGTCCGCGCCCGGCTGGGCAGCGTGCCCATGCCGGTCTGGAGCAACGAGGACATGAGCCGCTTCGAAGCCAGCGACCTGGTCCAGGCGGCCCGCCTGCTGGCGGCCCGGGGCGATCTGCCCCATGCGCGTGATTTCGTGCTGTTGCAGGATACGCGTTGGGACAAGGCGGCCGGCCATGCCCTCGCCGCGATGCTCGCCGTGCGGCTGGGCATGCCCGACGTGGCAGTGGCGATCACCCGCCGCGCGGGCCGCGATGGTATCGCCCTGCTGCCGCTGGGCTGGCCCAGGCCGTTCCCGGCCATCGAACAGGGATTGCCCACGGGCTTCGTCATGGCCGTGATCCGGCAGGAAAGCAGCTTCGATCCCGGCATTGTCAGCCCGGCCGGCGCCTATGGCCTGATGCAGCTTCTGCCGGCGGCGGCGCGCGACGTCTCGCGCTGGGCCGGGCTTGCGACCGGCACGCTGACCGGCGCCAGCCTGACCGATCCGGCGCTGAACATGCGAATCGGCACGGCCTATCTGTCACGGCTGATGCGCAAGTTCGACGGGGCGATTCCCTATGTGCTGGCGGCTTACAATGCCGGGCCGCACCGGGCCGACGAATGGCTGGCCTCGGTCGGCGATCCGGCGCATGCCGATCCCACGCCCACGGCGATGCTCGACTGGATCGAGAGCATTCCGTTTGCCGAAACCCGAAGCTATATCCAGCGCGTGGAGGAAAACCTGGCCATTTACCAGGCTCTGGCCTCCGAATCCCGATCGGAGGCGCCCCCATGAATCCTGCCCGCCTTGTCGCCAGTTTCGTCGGCTGCGGTTTTTCTCCCGTTGCCCCCGGAACCGTCGGGTCGCTGGCGGCTCTCGTCTGCGGCCTGCTGTTCCTGCCCCACCCTCTCGTTCTGGGTGTTGCGATCCTGCTGTGCTGTGCCGTCGGATATGCGGCCACGGCACGGGTCAGCGACGGCGAGGACCATCAGTGGATCGTGATCGACGAGGTCGCGGGCATGTGGATCGCCATGTTTCCCCTGGCGTTCGGCCCCATGCAGGTGGACCCGCTCTGGCCCGATCGGCTCGGCATCCTGTGGCTGCTGCTGGCGTTCGCACTGTTCAGGCTGCTCGATATCACCAAGCCCGGCCCCGTCGGCTGGTTCGACCGGCGGCATGACGCAGTGGGCATCATGGGCGACGACATCGTTGCAGGGCTGATCGCGGCGATCATCCTGGCCGGCGCGCGGATGCTGATCCTCCTGGCCTGAACGCATAATGGGGTACCCATGACGTCCATGCTGAACCAACAGATATTGGCCCGCGCGGCCGAGGTGCTGGGGCGGATGCGCGATGCGGGATTGCGCGCCGTCACCGCCGAAAGCTGCACCGGCGGCCTGGTCGCCGCCGCGCTGACCCACCATGCCGGATCATCCGACATGGTCGAGGGCGGGTTCGTCACCTATTCGAACGCGATGAAGACCGCGCTGCTGGGCGTTCCGCCCGCACTGCTGGCCCATCATGGCGCGGTCAGCGCCGAAGTCGCGGCTTCCATGGCACGGGGGGCGCTGGCCCACGCGCCGGACGCCGACCTCGCGGTCGCCATTACCGGCATAGCCGGTCCCGGCGGCGGTTCGGCGGAAAAACCGGTCGGACTGGTCTGGTTCGGTGCCATACGACGCGACGGCGAAGGCAGCACGATATCGCGTCAGTTCGCAGGCGACCGGGAAGCCGTCCGCAGTCAGGCGGTCGCGCAGGCGCTGGACCTGCTGGCCGATCTGACGGACGCCCACATGCACATCTGACTGAAACCATGCACCTGTGGGCTGCCCGGGATGAACGGGATTATCGAGCTTACTGGGGCGAGCTTTCCGGCATCGAGGGGACCGGCGGCATCGGCGGCGCGACGGTGCCGGTCCCGGACGGGACTGTCGCGGTGGGCGCCGACATCATGGGGGGCGACATCATGGGGGCGGCCGGCATGCTGCCCGGCGGAACCGACGCCTCAGGGGCCGGCGGGGTGTCGGCGCGGGCATTGGCAAGGCTCTTGGCATTCAGGTCTTCGGTCGTCGGGGAGCCCATGGCCGCTTCCTGATGGTGGTCTTTATGGTGATGATGATGGTGATGGGGTTCCGCGAGGGCCGGTGTGCCGGCGACCAGGGCCGTGGCGACAATCATCGGACCGAAAGACAATTTCATCACGATCGTTCCTCCAAAGGCTGGAACGCGCCCATATTCGGGCACGCGGCGTCATGACGGCACAGGGCCATCATTCGCCTGACGGAACGCCAACGCTCCTCAGGCGCCTCCGGTTCCGGCCGGCTGCGCATTTGTGGGCTGCGCCAATGTCTTGTCGGTGACGGGGGCCCCATAGATATCGCGCGCGCGCCGGATGAAGGCGGAGACCATCAGCCGGACCGCCTCGTTGAACACCACCCCGATCGCGGCCTGGAGCAGGCGCGAGCGGAATTCGAAATCGACGAAGAAATCGACCTGGCAGCCCCGCGCATCCGGCATGAAGGTCCAGACATTGTTCAGGTACCGAAACGGCCCCTTTTCGTAGCGGACGCGAATGCGTGTCGGGTGCTCCAGGTCCACCCGGCTGGTAAAGGTCTCACGAAACGGGCCGAAGCCGATCGTCAGGTCCGCCACCAGTTCGGTCGCGGTGCGGGTGCGCACGCGGGCTGCGGCGCACCAGGGCAGGAACTGCGGATATTTGCCGACATCGGCCACAAGGTCGAACAATTGCTCCGGCGCGTAGGCAATCAGGCGGCGTTCCGCATGCGTCGGCATCAGGCGCGCTCCGCCCCGCTCCGCGCCGCCGCCAGCTTCGCCTCGCGCGCCGCGCGCAGTTCGGCAAAGTCGGAATCGGCATGGTAGGACGAACGGGTCAGCGGCGAGGCGCTGACCTGCAGGAAGCCCTTGGCCCGCGCCATGGCGGCATAATCGGCGAATTCGTCCGGAGTGACGAAATGCTTCACCGGCGCATGCTTCACCGTCGGCTGCAGATACTGGCCCAGCGTGATGAAATCGACATCCGCCACCCGCAGGTCATCCATCACCTGCAGGATCTCGGGCCGTTCCTCGCCCAGCCCGACCATCAGGCCGGATTTGGTGAAGATCGACGGATCATGGCGCTTCACGTCATCCAGCAGCCGCAAGGACTGATAATAGCGCGCGCCGGGGCGGATGGAGGTGTACAGCCGTGGCACGGTTTCCAGATTGTGGTTGAACACGTCGGGGCGCGCCGCCACGACCACTTCCAGCGACGCAGGCTTGCGCAGGAAATCCGGGGTCAGGATCTCGATCGTGGTGCTGGGCGACGCCGCACGCACCGCGGCGATGACGCGGGCGAAATGCGCGGCCCCGCCATCGGGCAGGTCATCGCGATCGACCGAGGTGATGACGACATGGCGCAGGCCAAGCTTGGCCACGGCCTCGCCCACGCGCTCGGGCTCGCCCTCGTCCAGCGGGTTGGGCATGCCGGTGGTGACATTGCAGAAGGAACAGGCGCGGGTGCAGATCTCGCCCATGATCATCATGGTGGCGTGGCGCTGCGACCAGCATTCGCCGATATTCGGGCAGGCCGCTTCCTCGCACACCGTCACCAGCTTCTGCTCGCGCATCAGGGCACGGGTCTCGTGATAGACGGGGTGGTTCGGCGCCTTGACGCGAATCCACTCCGGCTTGCGGGCGATGGGATTGTCCGGGCGATGCGCCTTCTCGGGATGGCGGAGCAGCGCACCGCCTTTTCTGTGGTCGATCACCAGACGCGTGGACATACGGCAGAACCCATAAAGCAAACGGACAGCCAGAAGTGGAACGTCGCGGGGGGGCGCGTCAAGCGAACATCCCCCCTGCCCGCGCGTCCGCGATCAAAAGCTCAGGAGCGGCCTCCCGGCCTCTCCATTCAGATATGCAATGCCCCGTCATAGGCGGCCAGCACCGCCTCATGCATCGCTTCCGAGATGGTGGGATGCGGGAAGACCGTTTCCTTCAGTTCCGCGTCGGTCAGTTCCGATGTCCGGGCAATGACATAGCCCTGGATCATTTCCGTCACCTCGGCGCCGATCATGTGCGCGCCCAGCAGTTCGCCGGTTTCGGCATCGAACACCGTCTTGACCAGCCCTTCGGGCTCGCCCATCGCAATGGCCTTGCCATTGCCGATGAAGGGGAAGCGGCCGACACGCACCTTGCGCCCGGCTTCCTTCGCGCGGGCCTCGGTCAGCCCGACCGAGGCGATCTGCGGGCGGCAATAGGTGCAGCCGGGAATGTTCAGCGGGTCGATCGGGTGGACATGCTTCCCGGCGATCGCCTCGACGCACATCACGCCCTCGTGGCTGGCCTTGTGCGCCAGCCAGGGCGGCCCGGCCAGATCGCCGATGGCGTAGACGCCCGGCTCGCCGGTAAAGCACTGCGCATCGACCTTCACATGCGTCCGGTCGACGGTGACGGCGGTGCCTTCCAGGCCCAGCTTCTCGACATTGCCGACAATGCCCACGGCCGAGATCACGCGATCGACGGTGATGGCATGCGTCTTGCCCCCGGCTTCGACCGACAGGCTGACATTGTCGGCGCCCCTGGTGATGGGCCCGAGCTTCGCACCCGTCAGGATGGTCATGCCCTGCTTGACGAACGCCTTGTGCGCCAGGGCGCTGATTTCCTCGTCCTCGACCGGCAGGATACGGTCCAGCACTTCGACGACCGTCACCTCGGCGCCCATGTTGCGGTAGAACGAGGCGAATTCGATGCCGATCGCGCCCGAGCCGATCACCAGCAGCGATTTGGGCATTTCGGTCGGCACCATCGCCTCGCGATAGGACCAGATCAGCTTGCCGTCGGGCTCCAGCCCCGGTAGCACCCGGGCACGCGCACCGGTCGCCAGGATGACGTTCTTCGCACTCAGCGTCGCAACCGGCTTGCCGTCCTTGGTAACGGACAGCAGGCGGCGACTGCCATCCTTGCCCGCCAGCGCCCCGAATCCGTCGAAGACCGCAATCTTGTTCTTCTTCAGCAGGTGCCCGACGCCGGAGGAAAGCTGCCCGGCAACCTGGCGCGAGCGCTTGACCACCTTTTGCAGGTCAAAACGCACATTGTCGGCCGCGAAGCCGAAATCGCCCAGATGATGCAGCAGGTGATTGATCTCGGACGCGCGCAGCAGCGCCTTGGTCGGGATGCAGCCCCAGTTGAGGCAGATGCCGCCCAGATGATTGGCCTCGACCAACGCAGTCCTGAGCCCAAGCTGCGCGGCCCGGATCGCGGCGACATACCCGCCGGGGCCGCCGCCGACGACGACGAGATCGAATTCTGTCTTGTTCATTGATGTACGTTCCCGGAGCAGGTGGCGGCCGGACAGGCGCCGGCCGCAAGGATGCCGGTTCAGAAAAGGTCCGTGGCCCGGACGAACCGGGCCACTTCGGTTCAGACCACGAGGCTGAGCGGCGATTCGACCACCGCGCGGAAGGCAGCCACCCATTCGGCCGCCAGCGCGCCGTCGACCACGCGATGATCGACCGACAGCGTCACCGTCATGACGGTGGCGATCGCAATGGCATCCCCCTTCACCACCGCCCGCTTCTCGCCCGCCGCGATGGCCAGGATGGCGGCCTGCGGCGGGTTGATGATGGCCGAGAACGCCTTGACCCCGTACATGCCCATGTTCGAGATCGAGAACGAGCCGCCCTGGAATTCGTGCGGCTTCAGCTTGCCGGCGCGGGCGCGGGCGATCAGCTCCTTCGCCTCGTTGCTGATCTGGCTCAGCGACTTGCGGTCGGCATTGCGGATGATCGGCGTGATCAGCCCGTCGGGAACCGACACCGCGACCGAGATATCGACATCGTCATACAGGATGGTCGCATCCTCGGTGTAGGACGCATTGACCTTCGGCACCCGCCGCAGCGTGACGGCGACGGCCTTGATCAGCAGATCGTTGACCGACAGCTTGAACGCCCCCGGCCCTTCGGCCGGCGAGGACGCATTGAGCTGCGCACGCAGGGCCAGCAGCGCATCCAGTTCCACGTCCATCGCGACGTAGAAATGTGGAATGGTCGATTTCGCCTCGGTCAGCCGGCGCGCGATGACCTTGCGCACCGAAGAATTCGGCACGAGCGTATGCGGCACGTCGATCGCCACCGCCGGCGTAGGTTGCGGCGCCGCCTTGGGCGCGGCGGGCGCGGCAGCCGGCGCGCCCAAGGCCGCTTCGATGTCGCGGCGCACGATGCGCCCATTCGGCCCGCTACCCATCACCTGGGCCAGGTCGATACCCTTCTGGGCCGCGATGCGCCGGGCGAGCGGCGAGGCAAAGACCCGCCCAGCCTTCGGCGCAACCTCGGCGACCGGGGCTGGTGCGGCGACCGGCGCGGCAGGCGTCGCAACCGGCGTCGCCACAGGGGCGGCCGGGGCCGCCTCAGGCGCGGCGGCAGCCGGCGCCGCATCGGGTACCGCCTCGCCTTCCGCCACCAGAATGGCGATCGGTGCATTCACCTTCACGCCTTCGGTGCCGGCCGCAACCAGGATGCGCCCCAGCGTGCCTTCATCGACGGCCTCGACCTCCATCGTCGCCTTGTCGGTCTCGATCTCGGCGATCACGTCGCCGGAGGCGATGGCCTCGCCTTCCTTTTTCAGCCAGCGGGCCAGCTTGCCCTCGGTCATGGTCGGCGACAAAGCCGGCATCAGGATGTTCACGGACATGGCGCGTGCTCCTCAGACCAGCTTGCGGACCGCATCCACCACCCAGGTCGGGTTCGGGAGGGCCAGCTTTTCCAGATTGGCGGCGAAGGGCATCGGCACGTCGGCGCCGGCAACCCGCGCCGGCGGGGCGTCGAGATAGTCGAACGCATGTTCGATGACCTGCATCGCCACCTCCGCGCCGATACCGGCAAAGGGCCAGCCCTCCTCGACGCAGACCAGACGGCTGGTCTTCTTCACGCTGGCGACGATCGTCTCCGTATCCAGCGGACGGATGGTCCGCAGATTGATCACCTCGGCCGAAATCCCCTGCTCGGCCAGGATCGCGGCGGCTTCCAGCGCCGTGCCGACCATGATCGAGAAGGCGACGATGGTTACGTCCGCCCCCTCGCGCTCGATCTTCGCGCGGCCGATCGGCAGGATGAACTCGTCATCGACCGGGCACGGAAACTTCTGGCCGTACAGGATCTCGTTTTCCAGCACGATCACCGGGTTCGGATCGCGGATCGCCGCCCGCAGCAGCCCCTTGGCATCGGCCGAGGACCAGGGCGCCACCACCTTCAGGCCAGGCACATGGCCATACCAGCTCGCATAGCATTGCGAATGCTGGGCCCCCACGCGGGCGGCCGCACCGTTCGGGCCACGGAAGACGATCGGGCAGGAAATCTGGCCGCCCGACATATAGCGCGTCTTGGCCGCCGAATTGATGATGTGGTCGATCGCCTGCATCGCGAAATTCATGGTCATGAATTCCACGATCGGCTTCAGCCCCGTCAGCGCGGCACCGACGGCCATGCCGGTGAAGCCATGTTCGGTGATCGGCGTGTCGATCACGCGCTTCTCGCCGAATTCGTCCAGCAGGCCCTGCGAGACCTTGTAGGCCCCCTGGTACTGCGCGACTTCCTCGCCGATCAGGAACACATCGTCATCCCGCCGCAGCTCGGCGGCCATCGCGTCGCGCAGCGCCTCGCGCACCGTGATCTCGACCGTCTCGCCCCACTCCTTGTCGGGCGCGACCGTCGGCGCCGCCGGCGCCGCCTGGGCCGGAACTGCCGGTGCGGTCTGCGCCGCGGCCGGTGCAGCCGCTTTTGGCGCCGCCGCCGGCGCGGCATCCGCGCCTTCCGATTGCAGGTTCGCGATCGGCGTGTTCACCGCCACATGCTCGGTGCCTTCGGGCACCAGGATGTCGGCCAGCGTGCCTTCATCGACGGCCTCGACTTCCATGGTCGCCTTGTCGGTCTCGATCTCGGCAATCACGTCGCCGGCGGCGATATGGTCGCCAGGCGTCTTCAGCCAGCGGGCCAGCTTGCCTTCGGTCATGGTCGGCGACAAAGCGGGCATCAGGATCTGGGTGGTCATCGTTCAGCCCTCCACCAGCACGTCGGTCCACAGTTCCGACGGATCCGGTTCCGGGCTGCTCTGCGCAAAATCGGCTGCATCCGCCACAATCGCCTTCACCTTGTCCTCAAGTGCTTTCAGTTCCGCCTCCTCGACACCGAGCGTCAGCAGTTCACGACGCACCCGGTCGATCGGGTCATGGTTCTTGCGCATCTCGTCCACTTCGCTGCGCGGACGATATTTCGCGGGGTCGGACATGGAATGGCCGCGATAGCGATAGGTCGCCATTTCCAGCAGGAACGGCCCCTTGCCCTCACGGCAATATTCCACGGCCTCGCGCGCGGCCTGACGCACGGCCTCGACATCCATGCCGTCGACCTTGCGCCCCGGAATCCCCCAGGGCTCGCCATTGCGCCACAGTTCCTTGGACGCCGAGGCGCGCTCGACGCTGGTGCCCATGCCGTAATGATTGTTCTCGATCACGAACACGCAGGGCAGCTTGTGCAGGGCCGCCAGGTTGAAGCTCTCATAGACTTGGCCCTGGTTGGACGCCCCCTCGCCGAAATAGGCGATCGAGACTTCGTCCGTGCCGCGATATTTGTTCGCGAAGGCCAGACCGATTCCCAGCGCCACCTGGGCACCGACGATCCCGTGGCCGCCATAGAAATTCTTCTCGCGCGAGAACATGTGCATCGACCCGCCCTTGCCGCGGGAATAGCCGCCCTCGCGCCCCGTCAGTTCGGCCATGACGCCGCGCGGGTCCATGCCGGCGGCCAGCATCTGCCCATGGTCGCGATAGGACGTGATCAGCTTGTCGCCCTGCCTCAGTTCCATCTGAACACCGACGACCACGGCTTCCTGGCCGATATACAGGTGGCAGAAGCCGCCGATCAGGCCCATGCCATACAACTGGCCCGCACGCTCCTCGAACCGGCGGATCAGCACCATGTCGTAAAAAGCGTGCTTCAGCTCGTCCGTGGTGAAGATCGCATTGTTCCGGTCGGGATTGGAGACGCCCGCGCCAGTGCCGGACGGTTTCTTATCGCCCATGGTTTCTCTCCCTTTTTCGCGCACCGCGGCGCCAGCGAGGGATGGTTGTCCCGCCCTCTGGCGCTCCGGTCTGGTGATGTTCACTCAATTTGCCGTGTTTACGGATCGGGGATGCAGATTTTCCCGATAGGCCGACATGCGACGGCGATGGCGGAATCCGACGGCAGATTTACGATATTCGCTGCCTTTTTACCGTGCGGAGACCCGTCCTCAAAGGCGGAAAGAGGTGTAAGGTCGGAAACAAACCGGACGCGTATGGTAAACGGAGTGAACGTGAGCGACACCAGCGGTCGAAAGATGTTTTGCGGCAACCGCGTGCGTGCATTGCGGATCGCGAATGCGATCTCGCAGAGGATGATGGCCCAACGCCTGGCCATTTCCGCGAGTTACCTCAATCAGATCGAAAACAACGCCAAGCCGGTCCCGACGCGATTGCTGGTGACGCTGTGCGACATGTTCTCCGTCGCCCCGAGCTATTTCGGCGATGACGGCGAGATCCGGATGCTCCGCCTTCTGCGGGAGGCATCCAGCGACCCGATGTTCCGCTCCTCGCTACCGGAACGCGAGATCCATGGCGCCATCAGGGACAATCCCGCCTTCGTGAAGATGTTTCTGGAACTCTATCGTTCGGTCAGGACCATGCACGAGCAGGGGAGCGAGACCCAGCCGGACAAACGGACGGAAGCCGAGCGTGCCTCCGCATGGTCCAAACTCTCGTCGGCCTACGAGATCGTCGGCGACTGGGTGCAGGCGGAACGGAACTATTTCGACACGCTCGACCGCACGGCCGAACAATTGTACGAAACCGGGCGGCTGGACACGGATACGATCGGAACCGGACTGGAGCGCCACCTGCGTGACCGCTTCGGCGTCACGGTCTCCACCACGCCGGCCGAACCCACCGTCGCCAACAGCAGCCCATGCCATTTCGACAGCACTGAAAAAACCGCCCGCTTCGTGCCCGGCCTGCCCGGCCCCACCCGGACATTCTGCATGGCGCGGCTGGTCGCCCAACTGGGATATTCCACGCTGATCGACGAGGCCGCACGCCACCCGCTCCTGTCGGACGAGAACACGCGCTCGATCGCCCGCGCGGCCATGGCCAATTACTTCGCGGGCGGACTTATCATGCCGTACGAGTTGTTCGCCGCAAAAGCCAAGGCCTTCAAACACGATCTCGATCGCCTGCAAACGACCTTCTCGGCCAGTTTCGAGCAGGTATGCCAGCGGCTCTCATCCCTCCAGCGTCCGGGCGCGGAGGGCGTTCCATTCTATTTCATCAAGGCGGATGTGGCGGGCAACGTGCTGAAAAGCTACAGCGCCAACCGCTTCAGCCGCGCCCGCTTCGGGGCACTGTGCCCACGCTGGAACGTCTTCGAAAGTTTCTCGGCGGCAGGAAAGCTGATCATCCAGATTTCGCAGGACACTGAAGGCGGCCTCTTCATCAGCGTGGCGCGGGCTGTCGTCTCCCACCCTCAGTCGTTCTTCGACCGCCAGCCGAAACGCGCGATCGTGCTGGGCTGCTCCGTCGCCCATGCGGACGAGGTCGTCTATTCGTCGATGCTGAACCTGCACGATCCGCGCACATTCATCTCGATCGGCCCTGGCTGCCGGTCATGCGTCCGCGCCGATTGCGAGCATCGTGCGATGCCGCAGAGCGGTTTCTTCTTTCAGCCTGCGGCAGGCGCCTGACCCGGCCTCTCCACTTCCGCGCGCTGATAGAGCCCCGAGCGTCCACCGGATTTCGTGATCAGGCGGATATGCTCGATCGTCAGGTCGCGGTCGACAGCCTTGCACATATCGTAAAGGGTCAGGGCGCAGACGCTGACCGCCGTCAGGGCCTCCATTTCCACCCCTGTCTGCGCGGCCGTCCCGACATTGGCCTCGATCTCGATCCCCCTTCCATCCTCGGTCGGGGTCAGTTCCACGCGCACGGAACTCAGGGCCAGCGGATGGCAAAGGGGAATCAGATCCGACGTCTTCTTGGCCGCCATGATGCCCGCGATACGCGCGACAGCCAGAACATCGCCCTTCTTCATGCCGCCCGACAGGATCAGATCCAGCGTTTCCCGCCGCATGGTGACCAGCCCGCGTGCGACCGCCTGCCGCACCGTTACCGCCTTGTCGGCCACATCCACCATCACGGCGTGACCATTTGCATCCAGATGGGTCAGGCCGCCCTGAATCGGCATGGTTCAGGCGCCGCCCAGCAGAATGCGGGCCGCCTCACCCGGCGACGGGTGACGCAGCAGGCTTTCGCCGACCAGAAAACCACTGGCCCCGATATCGTTGAGTCGGACGACATCCTCATGCGTGCCGATCCCGCTTTCCGAAACCACGATCCGGTCCGGCGGAACCAGCGGCGCAAGCTGAAGCGTCGTCTCAAGATCCGTCTTCAATGTCTTGAGATTTCGGTTATTGATCCCGATCAGCGACGTATCCAGCGCCAGCGCCCGGTTCAGCTCGGCTTCGTCATGCACCTCGACCAGCACGTCCATGTCCAGCCCGCGCGCGATATCCAGCAATTCCGCCGCCTCGCTGTCGGTCAGGGCCGCCAGGATCAGCAGGATGCAATCCGCACCGATAATGCGGCTTTCATGCACCTGCCACGGATCGAGGATGAAATCCTTGCGCAGGATCGGCAGCGCACAGGCATCGCGCGCCCGCTGCAGGTCCTCCGCACAGCCATGAAAGCATGATCCCTCGGTCAGGACCGAGATGCAGGCAGCACCCGCCTTCTCATATTCGGCCGCGATGCCGGCGGGATCATAGTCGGGACGCAGGATGCCGGCCGAGGGCGAGGCCTTCTTGATTTCCGCGATCAGCCCGATCTGGCGGTCCGCCGTCCGCTGCTTCAGCGCCTGGCCGAAACCGCGGGTCGGTGTGGTGACCTCACGGGCCCGGGCCGTAATCTCTTTCAGAGGGGTGACGGTCGCCCGCTGCGCGACATCGACCCTGGTCCGGGCGCAGATGCGCGCAAGGACATCCGGAAGCCCATCCGGGTCCGAGGCGGTGCCGCACTCGTTCTGAGCGGGATTCGTCGCGGTATCGTTCATGATCAACCCTGTATGAATTCGTCCCGCGCGGACGGCCGGCCGCCGCGCGCGGATTTCAAAACAGCCAGTGCAGATCCGTCATCCAGAACACGGGCCGCGTCAGCGACCAATGCCCGCAGCGATGCGGGCTGCACGTTTCCTTCTTTCAGAATGTCTGCACGGCCGGCGACATGCAGCGCCGCCGCCGCGTTCAGCAGAACGGTGTCCCGATAGGCCCCGTGGGCCCCGGCCAGCAAAGCCTCCAGGGCGGCCGCGTTTTCCATCGGCCCTCCACCGGTAATCGCCGAAATCGGCGCCGGCTTCAGGCCGGCATCGGCGGGTTCCAGCGTGAAATCATACAGAACCCCGTCCTGCAACGCCACGATCGCGGTGGGGCCTGCCAGCGTCAGTTCGTCCACGCCCTGGCCCACGCCGCATGTTCCATGGACGGCCCATACGCGCTCCGACCCCAGAAGCTGCAAGGTCTCGACGACCGGGCGCAGCCACGACCGATCGAACACCCCCACCAGTTGGCGCGTAACACCCGCCGGATTGCTCAGGGGACCGATCAGGTTGAACAGCGTCCGTACCCCCAGCGCCGTGCGCGCGGGCGCGGCATAGCGCATGGCCGGATGGTGCGACGGCGCCGCCATGAAGGCCAGGCCGTTATCGTTCAGCCGCGCGGCGATCACGGCCGGATCGTCCGACAACAGAACGCCCAGCGCGCCCAGCACGTCGGTCGCGCCCGACCGTGACGACAGGGCCTTGTTGCCGTGCTTGGCCACCGGCACACCCAGCGCTGCCAGCACGAAGGCGACGGCGGTGGAGATATTCAGCGTGCCCAGCCCGTCGCCGCCGGTTCCGCAGACATCGATCGTGCCCGCCGGCACCGGGGCCACCCGCCGCATGCGCGCACGCACGGCGCGCACCGCCCCCAGCAGTTCGGCGCGCTGTTCTCCCCGCACCCGCAGCGCCATCAGGAATGCCGCGATCAGCATGTCGGGCACGCCGCCATCCATGATCAGGCCGAAAGCCTGTTCGGCGTCGGCCTCGTTCAGGGTCTCGCCGCGCGCCAGTCGGCTCAGGAGGGCCCGAAAGGCGTCGGCTGGGGCGACAGGCAGGGACGGCGTGCCATCCATCTTCAGTCAGGCCGCCTTTCGCGGCGTATTGAGCCCGCGCGCGATCGCCAGGAAATTGGCCAGGATGGCGTGCCCGTGCTCCGACGCGATGCTCTCCGGATGAAACTGGACCCCGAATACCGGCAGGCTACGGTGGCGCAGCCCCATGATGACGCCGTCCTCGGTGTGCGCAACGGGCACAAGCTCGGGCGGAAGGGTAGCGGGATCGACCGTCAAGCTGTGATAGCGGGTTGCCTGGAAGGGGCTGGGCAACCCCTCGAACACGCCGCTGCCATCATGAAAGACCGGGCTGACCTTGCCATGCATGGGAACGGGCGCCCGGACCACGGTACCGCCGAACACCTGCCCGATGGCCTGGTGGCCCAGGCAGACCCCGAAAATGGGCACATGCCCGGCCGCGCGGCGGATCAGGTCGCAGCAGATCCCGGCCTCGTTGGGCGAACAGGGGCCCGGCGACAGCACGATCGCCTCGGGTTTCAGCGCCATCGCCTCATCGACCGTCAGCGCATCGTTGCGGCGTACGTCGCTTTCCTCCCCCAGATCGCCCAGGTAATGGACGAGATTGAAGGTGAAACTGTCGTAATTATCGATCAGCAGGATCATGGCGACATGATGGCCTTCTGTTCCAGTCCGGTCAAACAACAGTTCAAAATTTCGTCGAAATAATACATATCGTGTTAAAATGGGTTGTTTGTTACGAAAACAAGGGCGGAGCGTGTAATTTTATGACCGAGCTGGATGAGGCGGTCAGTCCACGTTGCCGCCGCGCGCGAACCGTACCGCCGCCTCGGCCGCGCGGAACAGGGCGCGGGCCTTGTGCTGCGTTTCCTCGTACTCCGCATCGGGCACACTGTCGGCCACTACGCCGCAGCCGGCCTGCACATGCATCTGCCCGTCCTTGACCACGGCCATCCGCAGGCCGATGCAGGTATCCATCTCGCCATTCGCGCCGAAATAGCCGATGCACCCGGCATAGGTCGCGCGCCGGGTCGGTTCGACCTCGTCGATGATCTCCATTGCCCGGATCTTCGGCGCCCCGGTCAGCGTGCCGGCCGGGAACCCCGCGACCAGCGCATCCAGCGCCTCCAGCCCCGGCCGCAATTCGCCCTCGACATTCGACGAGATATGCATGACGTGGCTGAACCGCTCGATCACGAATTTCTCCGTGACCTTGACGCTGCCGATCGCGCAGACCCGCCCGACATCGTTGCGACCCAGGTCGATCAGCATCAGATGCTCGGCCAGTTCCTTCGGGTCGGCCAGCAGGTCCCGCTCCAGTGCCAGATCCTCTTCCGCCGTGCGGCCCCGCGGCCGGGTGCCGGCCAGGGGGCGCACCGTCATCCGCCCATCGCGCAGGCGCACCAGGATCTCGGGCGAGGAACCGACGAGGGTAAACCCGTCGAACGCCAGATGGAACAGGAACGGCGCCGGATTGATGCGGCGCAGGGACCGGTACAGTGCCAGCGGCGGCAGGGTGAAGGGGGTCGAGAAACGCTGGCTGGGCACGACCTGGAAGGCATCGCCGGCGGCGATATATTCCTGGATGCGCCGAACCATGTCGCAGAACGCCTCGCGCGTGAAGTTCGAACGCGGAGGCTCCAGCGGGCCGGTATAGTCCGGCCGGATCTCGTGCAGCGCCAATGGTTCCGACAGGGTGCGCCGCGCCAGCGCGATCAGGTCTTCCGCCGCCTGCCACACCTGCTCGGGCGCACGATCCGGGCTCGGCCGCACCGGCGCGGCCAGGATCAGCTCGTCCCGCACGGTGTCGAAGATGGCGAACAGGCCGGGACGGATCATCACCCCCTCGGGCAGGTCGAGATCGTCGGGTGGCGTATTCGGCAGATGCTCCATCTGCCGCACCATGTCGTATCCCAGATAGCCGAACAGGCCGGCCGTCATCGGCGGCAGCCCCGCCGGCAGGACCATCCGGCTGCCCCGGATGATCGCGCGCAGCGAATCGAGCGGCGCCTCCGCCACCGGGGCAAAGCGTTCCGGGTCGGCAGCCGGCGCGGTGTTGATCGCCGCCTTCCCGTCATGGCAGCGCCAGACCAGGTCCGGCAGCAGGCCGATGACCGAATAGCGGCCGCGCGCCACCCCGCCCTCGACGCTTTCCAGCAGAAAGGCATTGCGGGCCTGGCTGGCATCCGTGGCGCCGGCCAGGCGCGACAGACGCATATAGGCGGCGACCGGCGTCAGCAGGTCGGCGGCCTCCACGCTCCAGACCACACTGCCCTCTCCCTGTCGCAGGGCGGACAGAGCCGCGTCGCGTTCCGCAAGGGTCGGCGCGGCGGGAATGGTCTGAATGATGGTCGTCACGGGCTGGTGTCTCCGGCGCCGCCCGTCCCGGTGACCGAGGACAGGGCTGATTTCAGGGCGCTCATATTGGTCTTGGGCTTGACCACCTGCTGAAGGGCTGCGGCGTAGGACATCCCGATATCGTCCGCCAGAGCCTGCGACAGGCCGCTGCGGATGCGGCCGACCTGCATCGCCTGCGTGGCGGGATCGGGATGCGTGATCGCGGTCAGCGTCGCGACATAGAAACCGTCCGCGCCATCCAGCATGGCCGTCTGCCCGGCCTTGTCGAAGCGGAAGATCAGGCGCGCCAGTTCGTCGGGCACGCCGTCCACCGCCCGCCCGCGCGCCAGTGGCGCCGGATGCTCGACCTGCTGGCCCCCGGCGGCAGCCGAGACGCCGCCATGCGCCTTGGCGGCCAGATACAGCGCGGTGGCCGCGACGTTGGCCGCATGGCGGCGTGCCTCGTCATTCCACGCGGCGCGCACCTGGGCGGATGCCGCATCGAAGGGCTGAAGCTGGGCGGGCGTAATGCTGTCGACCGCAACCGCGAACCAGCCATTCTCCGGCCCCTGGACCAGCGTCGGGTTCGCCCCCTTCGCCGCGCTGAAGATCTTCTCGACGATGGCCTGGCGCAGGGCGGGAGATGCCGGGATCGGCGCCGTCTCACCCCCCTGGGTCATGCCCCGCGCGTCCAGCGTGCCGGCGATGGCCGCCGCCCCCAGATTGTCGGGAATATGGTCCAGCCCGCCACCGGCAATCGCGTCCTGCAGCTTCTGCACGCGCTGGCCGATCAGTTCCGCAGCCTGGCCGCGCGCCACCTGCTCGCGCAACTCCTGCCGCGCCGTCGCGAAATCGGTATCGTGCGGCGGCGTGATCAGCGTGACCTTGAACACGACCCAGCCGGTATCGACCTGCGCCGGCCCCTGAAGGTCGGACAGCGTCGCACCGAAGACCAGCTTCGCCAGACCCGCCGAGGGAATCCCCGCCTGGCGGACATTGTCCATCTGCACCGTGGCGGAATCCTTGGCATCGGCCTGGATGCGGCCCCAATCGGCACCCGCCTTCCATTGGTCGGCGATCGCCTGCGCACGGGCCTGGCTCGGCGCGGTCACGATCTGCACGCTGCGGGTCTCGGGCACGTGGTATTTCGACGCCTCGGCCTCATACAGCCGCTTCAGCTCGGCATCGGGGATCTCGACCGACTGGGCCACGCTGTCGGGCGACAGCACGACCACCCGCGCATGGCGGTATTCGGGCGTCTGAAACAGCCAGGGATGATTGTCGTAGAAACGGTGCAGCTGCGCCGCATCGGACTCCGGCGCCGCCTGGACAGTCAGCGGAAAGCGGACCAGGTCGATGGTCCGGGTCTGCGCATCGAAATCGAACGCCTGGCGGACCATGACTTCCGGCGCGCGGGCACCGTTCTGGATCGGTTCGATCAGCGCGCGCACCGCCAGGTCGGCCCGGATCAGCTCCAGCAGGCGCGCCTCGGTCATGCCGATCTGCTGCAGGCGCGAATCGAACAGCTTACGGTCGAATCGCCCGTCCGGCCCCTTGAAGGCCGGCAGTCCGAACACTTCCTCGCGCAGCGCATCGTCCGGAACGGTCACGCCCAGACGGTCGGCCGACAGCGTGATTTCGGATTGCATCATCAGGCGCTGCAGCACCTGTTCAGCCGCCTGGCGCCGCGTCGCGACCGGTAGCTGGGACGGATCGCCCACGCCAGCCTGGCGGGCGACCTGCTGCAATTCATTCTGCACTGCCGAAAGGAAATCGTTGGTGGTGACGGTCTGGCTGCCCACCCGCACGATGATGTCGGCGCGCTGGCTGCCGATATTCGACAGGACATCGCCCACCCCCCAGCCGACGAAGGCAAGGAACAGCAGGCCGGCAATGACGCGACCCAGCCAGGAATCGACGAAGACGTGACGCAGGAAGGAAATCATGAACGACAATATCCGGACGAAGGCGGCACAAGCGACTATGGCGGCCGTCCGGCCGCCTTATTCGGCCGGGCACCATAGGGATACACCCCGCGATTGACCAGAACCCTATGCGCGGACACAGCGTTGGCGCGTGGCCATTGTGCTGGTGCGGCACGCATGGTGTACGGTATCGGCAACCGGGCGGCTCGACCGCCCCACGATATAAGATCAAGGGGGCAAGCCATATGAAGCAGATGATCGTCGGCAATTGGAAGATGAACGGGCTGGACGCCCCCTCGCGGGACCTCGTGAGCGCCATCGCCCAGGGTTTGAAGGCCATTGCCAACCCGCCGCCGGTCGTGGTCTGCCCGCCCTTCACCCAGCTTGGAGCCCTTTCCCCCCTGCTGAAGGGCACCGGCATCGCGCTGGGTGCCCAGGATTGCCATCACGCGCCCTCAGGCGCGCATACCGGCGACATCTCGGCCGCCATGCTGGCCGAGTTCGGGGTGGAATATGTCATTCTCGGCCATTCCGAACGGCGGCGCGAGCATGGCGAACTGGATGAGACGGTACGCGAAAAGACCGTGGCCGCGATGGACGCCGGCCTAACGCCGATCGTCTGTATCGGCGAAAGCGCCGACCAGCGGGCCGCCGGCGAATATCAGGATGTCGTCGGCTGGCAGATCAAGGGCTCGCTGCCCGACAATTTCAACGGCATCGTAGCCTACGAGCCGGTCTGGGCCATCGGCTCGGGCGTGCCGGCATCGCCCCAGGACATCGCGGACATGATGGGCTTCATCCGCGCCGAACTGACACGCCAGTTCGGCGAGACGGGAAAGACCACGCGGATTCTCTATGGTGGCTCCGTCAGCGGGCGCGAGGCCCCCACCATCCTGCCGATCGCCGAGGTCGGCGGCGCGCTGGTGGGCGGCGCCAGCCTGAAGGCCGACGCGTTTCTGCCGATTGTCCGCGCCGCCATAGACCTGTAAACGGTCGGTCTGCGCCGCCCTATCGGAAGTCGAGAATGATCACCGTCCTGCTTTTTCTGCATCTGTTCGTCACCCTGGCCCTGATCGGAACGGTCCTGATCCAGCGCAGCGAGGGCGGTGGCCTGGGAATCGGCAGCAGCCAGGGCATGGGCAGCTTCATGTCCGGCCGCGGCACGGCCAACCTGCTGACGCGCACCACGTCGGTCCTGGCCGGCATCTTCATGCTGCTGTCGCTGACCCTGGCGGTGCTGAACCGCGGTGCCTCGACCGGTAGCGGCCACGATATCCTGGCCCAGCCGCCGGCCCCTGCTGCCGCGACATCCGCCCCGGCATTGCCCGCGGCTCCGCCGGCGGCGCCAGCGGCTACGCACTGAACGATCGGCTGCCTTTCCTGTGGGAAGGCAGCCTTTTTTCTATCAGGGCAGAGGCGCCGTTATTCGCTTTGCCCGGCAGGTCGAAACGGTGTAGGGAGGCCATCCATGACGCGGTATGTATTCATCACTGGCGGCGTGGTCTCCTCCCTCGGTAAAGGCATTGCCTCCGCAGCCCTCGCGGCGCTGCTGCAGGCGCGCGGTTACCGGGTCCGGCTACGCAAGCTCGACCCCTATCTCAACGTCGATCCGGGCACCATGAGCCCGTATCAGCACGGCGAAGTCTTCGTGACCGATGACGGCGCGGAGACCGATCTCGACCTCGGGCATTATGAACGCTTTACGGGCGTGCATGCCACACGGGCCGACAACGCCACCACCGGCCAGATCTATTCGGACGTGATCGCGCGCGAACGACGCGGCGATTATCTGGGCGCCACGGTGCAGGTCATCCCCCACATCACGGATGCCATCAAGGAAGCCGTGGTCGCGGGCACCGAAGACCTGGATTTCGTGCTGGTCGAAATCGGCGGCACGGTGGGCGATATCGAAAGCCTGCCCTTCCTCGAAGCCATTCGCCAGTTGCGCAACGATCTGGGCACCGGGCAGACGATGTTCGTCCACCTGACCCTGTTGCCGTGGATTCCCTCGGCCGGCGAACTGAAGACGAAGCCGACCCAGCATTCCGTCAAGGAACTGCAGAATGTCGGCATCCAGCCCCAGATGCTGCTGTGCCGGTCGGACCGGCCGATTCCGGATACCGAACGCCGGAAGATCGCCAATTTCTGCAATGTGCGCCCCCAGGCCGTGATCGCGGCGCTGGATGTCGACACGATCTACGCCTGCCCGATCTCGTACCATGCCGAAGGCATGGACAATGAGGTCCTGCGCCATTTCGGCCTGCCCTTCGACCAGGAGCCCGACCTGTCGCGCTGGCACCGGGCGCTGGACGCGATTCGCCACCCCGAAGGCGAGGTCCGGATCGCGGTCGTCGGTAAATACACGGCCCTGCTGGACGCCTATAAGTCGCTGATCGAGGCCCTTCTGCACGGTGGCATCGCCAACCGGGTGCGGGTCAAGCTGGATTGGGTCGAGGCCGAGACCTTCGAGAAATCGGAAGACGCGCTCGAGGCCCTGCACAACGTCCATGCGATTCTGGTGCCCGGCGGATTCGGCGAGCGCGGCGCGGAAGGCAAGATCCAGGCCGTGCGATTCGCGCGCGAGCACAATATCCCGTTCCTGGGCATCTGCTTCGGCATGCAGATGGCGGTCATCGAGTGCGCCCGCAACCTGGCGGGCCTGCCCGATGCCTCCTCGACCGAGTTCGGCCCGACGGACGAACCGCTGGTCGGCCTGATGACCGAATGGGCCCGTGGCAACGAATTGCTGCGCCGGCGGGAAGGCGGGGAGCTGGGCGGGACGATGCGCCTGGGCGCCTACCCCGCCAAGCTGGCCGACGGGTCGCGGGTGGCCGAGATCTACGGCCAGACCGATATCCGCGAGCGGCATCGCCATCGCTACGAGGTCAATGTCCATTACCGCGAGAAGCTGGAACAAACCGGCATGCGGTTCTCGGGCATGTCGCCCGACGATATCCTGCCGGAAGTGGTCGAATATCCCGACCATCCCTGGTTCATCGGCGTGCAGTACCATCCCGAACTGCTCTCCAAGCCGTTCGATCCGCATCCGCTGTTCTCCGGCTTCGTCGGCGCGGCGGTCAAGAAGATGCGGCTGGTATGACGGCGCCCCGCCCGGTCGCGATCGGGGACCTTGTGGTCGGCAACGACCGGCCCTTCGTCCTGATCGCCGGCCCGTGCCAGATCGAATCCGAAGCCCACGCCATGGAAATGGCCGAGGCGCTGTGGACGATCGCGGGCGAAACCGGAGTCGGCCTGATCTATAAAAGCTCGTTCGACAAGGCGAACCGCACCAGCATCGGTGCGGCACGCGGGGTCGGCATGGCGAAAGGGCTCGAGATCCTGGCCGGCGTGCGCGAGCGATTCGGCGTCCCGGTCCTGACCGACGTGCATGCCGCCGAGCAATGCGCGCCGGTGGCCGAGGCCGTCGACGTGCTGCAGATCCCGGCCTTCCTGTGCCGCCAGACGGACCTCCTGCTGGCGGCGGGCGAGACCGGGGCCGCCATCAACGTCAAGAAGGGGCAGTTCCTGGCGCCGTGGGACATGAAGAATGTCGCGGCCAAGATCGCCTCGACCGGCAACGAGCGGATCATGCTGTGCGAGCGCGGCACCAGCTTCGGCTACAATACGCTGGTCAACGACATGCGCGGCCTGCCGATCATGGCCGAGACCGGCTATCCGGTGGTGTATGACGCCACCCATTCGGTCCAGCAGCCGGGCGGCCTGGGCGGATCATCGGGCGGGCAGCGCGAATACGCCCCCATCCTGGCCCGCGCGGCCCTGGCGATCGGGGTGGCGGCCGTTTTCATCGAAACCCATCAGGACCCGGATCAGGCCCCCAGCGATGGCCCGAACATGATCCCGATCCGGGACATGAAGCCCCTGATCGAGCGCCTGGTACGCTACGACTGCCTGACCAAGGATCTCTGACCCGTGGCCATGGCCTGTCGGGATCAGGCGATGCGTGTCAGCATCGCCAGCCCCAGACAGGCCATGAACACGGACGTGACCCACAGCCGCAGGGCCAGATAGCCCGACGGCAGCTCACCCCTGCGCCACGCCGCCCGCTCCGCCAGGAACAGCCCGAAGAACCCCGCCAGCAGCACGGCCAGCCCGATCGTGACATGGCCGAGGAAGGTCGCGTGGCAGGCCAGCCAGCCGACCGGCAGCGGCAGGGCGCCCCGTACCAGCCGCTGCCTGTCTCCCCGCGCGTCGCGGCGCGCCCCCATGATCAGGGTCGGCCGGTCGAGCGCCAGCCCCCAATGGACCGCACCGCTGAAAGCCAGCAGCAGGGCGGCATATTCCACCAGTCCCATGGTCATGCCCGGCACGGCAGAGGTGGAGAACAGGCTTCCCACCGCGAAGATGATGGCCGGAACGGGGCTGACAATTCCCATCAGAACCGTTGGAAGCGGCAGGCGTTTCATGTTTATCTTCCTCCCGCCCTGCTATTATCGCGCGGCTGGCCGCCTGCCCATGATACCGATCACAGGTGGCAGAAGAATCTTGTCTGGCATATCGGGATGGCCGCGAGGACACCCCGATCGCCGTTGCACGTCGCGGCAGACCTGCAACGGGCCCAATAGTCATAAACCGAGGAAGCAGATCCATGAGTGCTATCGTCGATATCGTCGCGCGTGAAATCCTGGACAGCCGTGGCAATCCGACCGTGGAGGTCGATGTCGAACTCGCATCCGGCGCGAAAGGCCGGGCCGCTGTTCCGTCCGGGGCGTCGACGGGCGCGCATGAGGCGGTCGAACTGCGTGACGGCGACAAGTCCCGCTACGGCGGCAAGGGCGTGCTGAAGGCGCTGGAGAATATCGAAGGCGAGATCCGCGAAGCCCTGCAGGGCGCCGAATCGTCGGATCAGGTCGCGATCGACGAAGCGATGATCGATCTGGACGGCACCCCCAACAAGGGCCGGCTCGGCGCCAACGCGATCCTGGCCGTGTCGCTGGCGGTGGCCAAGGCCACGGCCGAGGAACTGCAGGTTCCGCTCTATCGCTATGTCGGCGGCGTCTACGCCCGCACCCTGCCCGTGCCGATGATGAACATCGTCAATGGCGGCCAGCATGCCGACAATCCGATCGACATCCAGGAATTCATGATCCAGCCGGTGGGCGCGCCCACGCTGGCCGACGCGGTGCGCGTGGGTTCCGAGATCTTCGCCCAGCTCAAGAAGAACCTGTCGGCGGCGGGCCACAACACCAATGTCGGCGACGAGGGCGGCTTCGCCCCCGGCCTGAAATCGGCCGACGAGGCGCTGGGCTTCATCACCAAGGCCGTCGAGGCCGCAGGCTACCGCCCGGGCGAGGACGTGACCTTCGCACTCGACTGCGCCGCGACCGAATTCTACCGCGACGGCCGCTATGTCATGGAAGGGGAAGGCAAGAGCCTGGATTCGGCCGGCATGATCGGCTACCTGGCCGACCTCGCCGCCCGCTACCCCATCGTGTCGATCGAGGACGGGCTGGCGGAAGACGATTGGGAAGGCTGGGCCGCCCTGACCGCGGCGCTGGGCAAGACGGTCCAGCTCGTCGGTGACGATCTGTTCGTGACCAATCCGGAGCGCCTGCGTCGCGGCATCAAGGCCGGGGTCGCCAATTCGCTGCTGGTCAAGGTGAACCAGATCGGCACGCTGAGCGAGACGCTGGAAGCCGTCGAGATGGCCCATCGCGCGGGCTACACCGCCGTCATGAGCCATCGTTCCGGCGAGACCGAGGATTCGACCATCGCCGACCTGGCGGTTGCCACCAATTGCGGGCAGATCAAGACCGGTTCCCTGTCGCGTTCCGACCGGACCGCGAAATACAACCAGTTGATCCGCATCGAAAACGAGCTGGCCACCGCCGCCCGCTATGCTGGCCGGACGATCCTGAAGACCGCCTGATCACGCAACATGACCCGATTCGGCGGCATGACGAGGAAAACAGTTTCCCGCCGCCGCCGAATCGGGAATAGTGCAGATGTATTTATTGGCGCCCTGCTGAAACGGAGAGAGACGGACCATGCAGATCGGCCGGATTGTGCGGCGGACCCTCCGTATGGTCATCCCCCCTTCCCTGTTCATCGGCCTGACCGCCTATTTCGGCGTAAACGCCATGCAGGGCGACCATGGCATCCACAGCTACCAGGCGCAGTTGCGCCTGCTGGACGAAGCCCGCGCCGCACAGGTCGACGCTGTCTCGGAACAGAATGCCTGGGCGCGCCGGGTCAGCGGACTGAAGGAAAAGGCGCTGGACCGCGACACGCTGGACGAGCGGTCGCGCGCGATGCTGAACCTGGCCCGCCCCGGCGAACTGGTCATCCCCTACGGTCAGCACGACCGGCTGTTCTGACCGTAGCGCACCTGTCCAGCCAGCTCCCTGAAACGCAGAAAGGCTGAAACGCAGAAAGGCCGGGCACCCTCAGGGTACCCGGCCTTTCTGCGTGCCTATCCCGCGCGCAATGCGCGGGATAGGGCGGATTATTTGATCTTCGCTTCGCGGAAGGCCACGTGCTTGCGCGCAACGGGGTCGTATTTCCGCATTTCGAGCTTGCCGGTCTGGGCACGGGCATTCTTCTTCGTAACGTAGAAATACCCGGTGTCTGCCGACGAGACGAGCTTGATCTGAATGGTGTTGGTCTTGGCCATGGAATCCTCAGCACTGCTCCGCCGCTGCTGGAACAATCAGGTGCAGCAGTGGTTCAAGTCGGCGGAAAATGCGCATACAGAGCCCTGAGGTCAAGCGTTAGTCGCACGAATCGAGCAGATATGTGCGCATGACCGTCGAATGGGGGAGATTGGGACCGATGCTGAGTGTCGCCGAAGCCCAGGCGCGTATCCTGGCGGACCTCGTATCCACGGGGCCGGAGCTGGTACCCCTGGCCGATTCCTGGGGGCGAATCGCTGCCGCCGATATCGCGGCCCGGCTGGACAACCCGCCAGCCGACGTCTCGGCCATGGACGGCTACGCGGTCCGGGCGGGCGATTGCGCGCCCGGCGGCACCCTGTCGCTGGTGGGCGAAAGCCCGGCGGGCCATCCCTTTCCCGGCCGGGTCGGGCCGGGCGAGACCGTGCGGATCTATACCGGCAGCGTCGTCCCCGATGGCGCCGACGCGATTCTGATCCAGGAGAACGCGCAGGAAGACGGCGGCACCGTCACGGTCGCCGTTCCTCCCGGGGCTGGGCAGCATATTCGCAGGCGCGGCCAGGATTTCGCCGTGGACCAGGTCGTCGTCCCCGCCGGGCGCGCGCTGACGGCGCGGGATATCGGGCTGGCCGCCGCGGCGAACCATGCCTGGGTTGCCGTGCGTCGCCGCCCGGTCGTCGCCATCCTGTCCACGGGCGATGAAATCGCGCTGCCGGGCGACCCGATCGCGCCGGGCGGCATTGCCAACTCCAATACCCCGATGCTGGCCGCCCTGGTGCGCGCCTGTGGCGGCGTGCCGGTCATGCTGCCCTCCGCGCGGGATACCGTATCCGATATCGCCCGCCTGGCGCACGGCATCGAAACCGCCGACCTGCTGCTGACCGCCGGGGGCGCCAGTGTCGGCCGCTACGACCTGGTGCAGCAGGGGTTGGAACGGATCGGACTGACGGTGGATTTCTGGAAGATCGCGATGCGCCCCGGCAAGCCGCTGATGCATGGCAGGATCGGCCGGGTCTCCGTCCTGGGGCTGCCCGGCAATCCGGTGGCGGCCCTGGTCTGCGGCCTGGTCTTCGCCCTGCCGGCGATCCGCGCGCTGGCAGGCCATGCGGAACGGAGCCTGCCCGAAGATGTCGCGATCCTGGGCGGCGACCTGCCGGAGAATGACCGCCGGGCCGATTATCTGCGCGCAACATTGTCCCGCGCCCCGGATGGCAGGCTGCTGGCCACCGCCTTCAGCCGCCAGGATTCCGCGATGCTGCACACCCTGGCCCGCAGCCAGGCCCTGATCCTGCGCCCGCCGCACGCCCCACCGGCACGGGCGGGCGAGCCCTGCCGGGTGGTCAGGCTGGACATGCTGGCAATCTGACCGCTCCATTTTTGGTTACGGCAATGATATTGACGGCCGGGCGTGAACCAATATAGAACACAACAAGGCGGTTTCCTGTTTGTTCCCTTCTGCTGACAACGGATCGGCCGACTGACGGAACGATTTGGGTCACGGGGTGCCAATGCTGACGCGCAAGCAACATGAACTGCTGCTGTTCATCGACCGGCACCTGAAGCAGACGGGGTTTTCGCCCTCCTTCGACGAGATGAAGGATGCGCTGAACCTGCGGTCGAAATCCGGCATCCACCGGCTGATCTCGGCGCTGGAGGAGCGCGGCTTCCTGCAACGCCGCCATCATCGCGCCCGCGCGCTGGAGGTGCTGCGCCTGCCGGAGATGGCATTTCCCCCAGCCTCTCAGGAAGAGGCTGCTCCCGCCAGGCTTTCCCCCGACCCGGCCGATCATTCTTTCGTGCCCAACGTCATCAAGGGCGATTTCGCCGGCCGGCTGGCCGGCGCGCCGATCGCGACCGACGCCGATGCCGTCAGCCTGCCTTTCTACGGCCGTATCGCCGCCGGCCAGCCGATCGAGGCACTGCGCGAGACCGGGGCACAGGTCTCCGTACCGATGAACCTGCTGGGCCGTGGCGATCATTACACGCTGGAAGTCGCCGGCGATTCGATGATCGAGGCCGGGATTCTCGATGGCGACACCGTCATCATCCGTCGCGGCGACATAGCCGATAACGGACAGATCGTGGTGGCGCTGATCGACGACCAGGAAGTCACGCTGAAACGGCTCCGCCGGCGCGGCAGCACCATCGCCCTGGAGCCCGCCAACGCGCGCTACGAATCGCGCATCGTGCCGTCCGACCGGGTGCGTATCCAGGGCTCTCTGGTCGGGCTGCTGCGCCGCTACTGACCTAGAGGCGCCCGAACGGCGGCAGCAGCCGGGCCAATTCCTCGATTTGCGCCGGGCCGATCCGGTCCAGATGCGGGAATTCCGCCAGTACCCGCGCACCACCGAACAGGCTGACCGCCCGCCGCGCCTCGGGCGATGGCGGGCCGTTCAGCACCACGCCGGCAATGGCGATTCCCCGCTGGCGTAGGGCCTGCAAGGTCAGCAGCGTATGGTTGATCGTGCCAAGCTGGCTGCGCGCGACCAGCACCACCGGCAATGCGAAGCGTGCGATCAGGTCGATCATCATGCAATCCGGCGCCACCGGCACCATCACCCCACCCGCTCCTTCCACCACCAGCGGCTGCGCGCTCCCCGGCTCGGGAAGACGCAACCCGGCCGTATCGAGCACGATATTCTCCCGCTCGGCGGCATCGAAGGGCGAAAGCGGGGCCGACAGCACGGAGGCCGGCGGATGGATGCGCGCCGGTTCCAGCCCGGCCAGCGCCGCCACGGTCACACTGTCGGCGATGTCCTCGGCAATCCCGGTCTGGAAAGGCTTCCAGTATTCCGCCGCCCAGGCGTGGACCAGACAGGCGGAAACCAGCGTCTTGCCGACACCGGTATCCGTGCCCGTCACGAAGACTCCCCGACGGACGGGCGCCCGAAACAGGCCATAACCGACCATATAGCTCGTCGTGACACCCGACGGCGTCTCCAGATCCCGCAGCAGCCGGCGCATCGCCCCCGGCGCAACCGGGCGCGTGCCCTCGCGCGGCACGGATGCGCCGATCTGGCGCAGTTCGCGCACGAAGGCCAGCGCCGTCTCCGGCCGATCGAGAATCGTCTCGACCTGCCACGAGCCCCGGCCGGTCGGCGGCCACTCGGCTTCGAGCTGCGTCGCGGCCGGATAGGCCGGGATCGCACAGTCCAGCCCGGCCGCCGCATGGACACGCCGCCATTCGGCGAAGCTGCCCGCGCAGAGGGTGGAGAACGCCATCATGCCACCGGGCACGAGCATGGCAGCCAGCCGCCCCAGTGTCGCCGCGCGGTCCGAGAACCATTGCATCGACAGGCTGGAGCAGATCAGGTCATACCCCTCGCCCGCCGCTTCCGGCGCCTCGGCATCCAGCACCAGGGCGCGCACATTCCCCTCCCCGTGCATGCCCTCCAGCCGGCGGCAGGCGCGGTCGCGCATTTCCGGCGCCAGATCGCTCACCGTCAGGTCCGCATGCGGAAACAGGCGGCGCAGATGCTGGCTGAGGAGCCCCGTGCCGCATCCCAGTTCCAGGATGCGGGCAGGCGCGATGCCCGCGGCGGCGATTCGCTCAGCCAGCCGCTCGGCGACCAGGCGCTGCACCCGCGCCGCATCGTCATAGGTTTCGGCGGCACCGAAACGGGCGGCGATCTGCTGCTTGCGCACGGTCATCGCCGCCCCGCTTCCGCGATCAGGCCGGCAATCGCGGCGGCACATCGGTCAGGATGAGTCAGCGGGAGCAGATGCCCCCCATCCTCCACCCATTCGACCGGCACGCGGCCGCGGAAACCGGCCTCGGTCATGGCAGGCGGAACAATCGGGTCCTGCCCACCCGCCAGAACGCGAATCGGCGGCAGAGCGGCGTTCGATTCGGCATCGCCCGATTCCGCGTCGCCCGACTCCGCATCGAGTGAGTCGCGCGCATCGGCATCGCGCAGCAACGCCAGTGCCCGGGCCAGCCGCTCGGCCTGGGCAGGGCCCGGCGCCGGCGTCGCGATTCCCGCCCGGCCGCGAAAGGTGGCGACCACGTCGTCCGCATGATGGTCCAGCCCACGCACCATGCGTTCGATCACGCGGGGCGGAATCCCCTCCGGATAATCGGCCGTGGCACCAAAACGCGCGAAACCGTTGATCAGCAGCATGCCGGCGCAATCGGCCGGCGGGTTCAGCAGCAGCCACAGCGCACCCAGCGAATGACCGACCGCCACATGGCGTCCGGACGGCCGCGCCGCCATACGCGGGGGGCCGAAGAAGCCGAAATCCAGAGCCATCGCCTCGACCCCACCCAGTCGCGCCAGGGTCGGTTGCCAGAAATCGGGCGTGAAGCCCCAGCCATGGACCAGGAACAGCCCCGTCGGCGCCGGATCATCGGACAATGCCATGCTCCCGTCCCCCCTCGTCGAGCGCCCGCAGCAGACGGTCGAGCATCCCGGCATCATGAGCCGCGCTCAATGCCAGCCGGATGCGGGCCGTTCCGGGCGGGACAGTCGGCGGCCGAATCGCACCGCCCAGCACCCCCTGCGCGGCCAGTGTGCGGGCCAGAGCCAGCGCCTGTTCCGCATCACCGACCATGACCGGCACGATCTGCGTGGAGGACAGGCCTGTGGACCAGCCCCGACGGGCCAGATCCGTCCGCAATTGCGCCGCCAGCGCCGCCAGGTGCCGACGCTCGGCATCCATCGTCGGCACCAGGTCCAGCGCCGCGTCGATCGCCCCCAGCAGGGAGGGCGGCATCGCGGTGGTATAGATAAAGCCCGAGCAGGTGCTGACCAGCCAGTCGCACAGCGCGCGCGAACCGGCGACATAGGCGCCGAACCCGCCCAGCCCCTTGCTGAACGTGCCCATCACCAGGTCCACGCCCCCGGTTTCGGCGGAGAGGCCCCTGCCCTGCGGCCCCAGCACCCCGGTCGCATGCGCCTCGTCCAGATACAGGAAGGCGTCGTACCGATCGGCCAGCGCCTTCAGGGCCGCGATATCGGCACGGTCGCCATCCATGCTGAACACGCTTTCGGTAACGATGAAGCGCAGGCCCTTCTGGCCCCCATGGCGCTCCAGCGCCTGCTCCAGATGGCCGAGATCATTATGGGCAAAGCGGATCTGGCGGATACCGGCCGCCAGGCAGCCGTGATGCAGGCTGGCGTGGTTCAGCCGGTCGGTAAAGACCACCGCCGGCGCGCCTGTCGCTTCCATCGACAGGCGAAACAGGGCGGGCAGGATCGCGGCATTGGCCTGCCATCCCGATGCCAGCAGCAACGCCGCCTCGGTGCCCTTGAAGCGCGCAAGCTTCTCTTCGACCAGCCGATGCTGTTCGCTGGTGCCCGTCACCAGGCGCGACGCCCCGCTGCCGGTGCCGAAACGCTGCGTCCATTCGATGGACCGCGCCTTCAGGGCCGGATGGACGGACAGGCCCAGATAATCGTTGGACGAGAAATTCAGCAGCGTCCCGCCGTCGCGCCGGACGATCACCGGCCCGTCGCGTTCCAGCGGCCGCAGTTCACGCCGCAGATGCCGGCGGGACAGTCCCTCCAGCGCGGTCTGGAAAAATGGATCGAAACGGGTCATGAAGCGATGGTTTGTGCCGGACCCCACGAACCCGGTCAATTCCAGTCTGCCGTCCCGGCAAGGAGAGTAAAGCCCATGACCGGACCGGACTGGTTCGAAGCTGGCCTGCCGCATATCTGGCTCCCCTATACCCAGATGCAGACGGTCTCGCCCCCCTTGCCCGCGACATCGACGGAAGGGTGCCGGATTCGCCTGGCCGACGGGCGGGAGCTGGTCGATGGCATCGCATCCTGGTGGACTGCCTGCCATGGCTATAATCACCCGCATATCCGCCAGGCGGCCATCGAGCAGCTCACGCGCATGCCCCATGTCATGTTCGGCGGGCTGGTGCATGAGCCCGCGCTGCGCCTGGCGCACCGACTGGCCGATCTGCTGCCGGGCGATCTGGAGCGCGTCTTCTTTTCCGATTCCGGCTCGGTCGCGGTCGAGGTCGCGATCAAGATGGCGATGCAATACTGGCTGAACCGGGGCCAGAAGGGGCGCACCCGCCTGGTCGCATTTCGCGGCGGCTATCATGGCGACACGCTGGCAACGATGGCGGTGTGCGACCCGGAAGAAGGCATGCACAGCCTGTTCGCCGGCATCCTGCCCCAGCATTTCATCACCGACTTGCCGCGTGACGATCAGTCCACCGCCGCGCTGGAACAATTGATGGAAACCGAAGGCCGGCGCGTGGCCGCGATCCTGGTCGAACCGCTGGTCCAGGGCGCGGGCGGCATGCTGTTCCATGACGCCGCAACCCTGCGGCGCCTGCGCGACATCGCCGACCGGCATGGCGTCCTGCTGATCCTGGACGAGATCTTTACCGGCTTCGGTCGTACCGGCACGATGTTCGCCTGCCAGCAGGCCGATATCGTACCGGACATCCTCACACTCTCAAAGGCATTGTCGGGCGGGACGGTTCCGCTGGCCGCCACCGTGGCGCGGCGCCACGTCTTCGCGGCCTTCCTGTCGGATAACCCGATGCATGCGCTGATGCACGGCCCGACCTTCATGGCCAATCCGCTGGCCTGCGCCTGCGCCAATGCGTCGCTGGACCTGTTCGAGCGCGAACCGCGCCTGGAACAGGTCGCGGCGATCGGGGCCCAGATGCGCGACGAACTGGAGCCCTGCCGTCACCTGCCCGCCGTGCGTGACGTTCGGGTCATGGGCGCGATCGGCGTGGTCGAACTGGACCGCATCAACGACATGAACCGCCTGAAGGCCAGGCTGGTCGAACAGGGCGTCTGGGTGCGCCCCTTCCGTTCGATCGTCTATCTGACGCCGGCCTTCACGGTGACAAAGCCGGAACTCGCACGGCTGACAGGCGCCATTCGCACCGTCCTGGCCGACGCCCCGTGACACGATAGGCGCTTGGACCGGCGGCCGACCGCCGGTCCCGCGACAAATCAGGCTTCGACCGGCGCCAGTTCCGTGTCCGATCCCGGACGGGCTTTTTCAGAAGCCGTTTCCTCGGCACCTTCCTCGGCCGCGTCATCCCCTTCGCTCACCGCCATGGGGCGCTGGCGGGCATGCCGCTCCTGGCGTTCCTGCTGGTTCTGCTGCGCCGCCTGGGTCATGGCGTTCAGGATGCGGAAATAATGTTCGGCATGCTGGAAATAGGCCTCGGCCATCACGCGGTCGCCCGCGCCGCTGGCATCGCGCCCAAGCTGCAGGTATTTTTCAAACAATTGCTGGGCGGTGCCGCGAATCCGCAGATCCGGCCCATTACTGTCGAACACATGGTTACGATTGAGGGGGATCTGGCCGTTCTGCTGGCGTACACTTCCGCCATTGCTGCCGCCCGAACGATGGTGCCGGCCCCGCATGCGTTTCATGTTCATAAGCTGTCGCAGCACTTTCCTGTTAACGGCCGCCATTTGCCTGCGACCGCCGGGGCCAACCATCCCCTATTGTCATTCTGAGCGCCTGGCATGCAGCCCGGCATCTGACCCTGCGGCATGATACAACGACCCGGGCCCCTGCACGCATCCGTGCGGTCATTTCCGTTTTCATGCATTCAGGATCGGTACGCGGCATCTCGGAAAGGTAAAAACCCCCGCCCGCATTCCATCGCCAATCTATGCCCTTATATCCGGTCTGCCAAATGGTTTTTCACGCATCTCGCCGATGCCGCATCAGTACAGCACGCGGAATGCCGCCCAGATCGGCGCGGATATCCACGATTTCCAGCCCGGACTGCCGCGCCAGGGACGGCATGCTATGCTCCTGCCCGATCCCGATCTCGAAAATAGCAACCCCATCATGCGCCAGAAGCAAGGGTAAGGCCTCCGTCAGTGCCCTGTAGGCATCCAGCCCATCCCTGCCGCCATCCAGCGCGCGGGCGGGCTCGTACTCCCGCACATCGGGCATCAGGCCAGCCAGATCGCCACGCGGGATATAGGGCGGATTGCTGAACACCACATCGAACGTCCCCCGAATCGACGATGCCCAGTCGGCCGCCAGCATGACGCACCGTCCATCCAGCCCCGCCTGCCGGGCATTACGCGCGGCCAGGCGCGCGGCATCGGGCGCGATATCCACGCCCACGCCCCATGCCCCGCGATACTCGCTCAGCGCCGCCAGCAGCAGGCACCCGGTCCCGGTTCCCAGGTCGAGCACGCTGCCGACCTGTTCGCGCGCGGGACGATAATCCAGCAGGGCCTCGATCAGCGTTTCGCTGTCGGCACGAGGGATCAGCGTCGCGGGCGAGGTTTCCAGTTCCAGCGACCAGAATCCGGCCCGGCCGGTAATATGCGCCATCGGCTCGCGCGCCGCACGGCGCCGCACTGCCGACAGGAAAGCAATCCGCTCGGAATCGCCGATCCGCTCGCGGGCCAGCAAGCCGGCCAGATCGGTCCTGAGGACATGGGCCATCAGCAGCCGCGCCTCACGACGCGGATCGTCCACGCCGGCGTCACGCAATTGCGCCCCGCCCCAGCCGAGGCATGTCCGCAGATCGGCACCCTCTCCCGGCACGGCCAGCACGTCCTCTTTCATTTCAGGCGACATCCGTCCTACTCTGGCACCATGATGCCGCAGTCTCGTTCATGGAAAATCCTTGTATTTCTGGGGGCAGGCGCGGTCCTGGCCTCGGCGGCCCGCTCTGCCCGGGCGGGCACCTTCACCGTCGTCGACGGCCGCGCGGATAACGAGATTTCCGAGATCTCCCGCCTATATGTCGACGAACAGCTTGCCGCCACGATCCGCCTCGATGCAACGGTGCCGCAACGCGCCGTCCAGGTCGAGACCGCGGCCGGGCGCGTCAACCACACCTATGCGTTGTGCGGCGAAATTACCATACGCACGCCCGACGGGCGGACGGAAACGCACGAGGTCAATGGCGGCGGCATGCTGCATCATCCGGACGGGCGCACGCTGAACGCGCTGGGCACCCGCAACTTCACCGAATTCTACCTCGCCGACCCGGACGACCCAACGGTGGTCGAACGCCAGCCCGGCCGGTCCTCGATCTGCTCCGTTCCCACGTCTTGAGAAGCTGACTGTAAACGCGCGCAGGTGACGATCCGGCGCGCGTTTACAGGCCCTCGGCGGCCAGCAGGCTGGCCTGCTCGTCCTGGATCAGGGCATCGATGAATTCGTCGAGCTCACCCAGCATCACCCGGTCGATCTTGTAGGCCGTGAGGTTGATCCGGTGGTCGGTCACCCGCCCCTGCGGGAAATTATAGGTCCGGATGCGCTCCGACCGGTCCCCGGTGCCGACCTGTGACTTGCGGTCGGCGGCGCGGCTGGCATGGGCGGTGGCGCGCTCGCGCTCGTACAGGCGCGACATCAGGATCTTCATCGCCTTGGCACGGTTCTTGTGCTGGCTCTTTTCTTCCTGCATCGCCACCACCACGCCGGTCGGCAGATGAGTGATGCGCACCGCGCTCTCGGTCTTGTTGACATGCTGCCCACCGGCGCCCGAAGCCCGGTAGACATCGATGCGCAGGTCGCTGTCGTTGATCTGGACGTCGACCTCGCCCGCCTCGGGCAGCATGGCGACCGTCACGGTCGAGGTATGGATGCGCCCCTGGTTCTCGGTGGCAGGCACGCGCTGCACCCGATGCACGCCCGATTCGTATTTCAGGCGAGCGAACACGCCCCGCCCGGCGATGGTGGCGATCCCTTCGCGCAGGCCGCCCAGTTCCGATTCGTCGAACTCCATCACCTCGAAACGCCAGCCGCGCAGGGCGGCATAGCGGCGATAGGCGTCGAACAGTTCCCGGGCGAACAGGGCCGCCTCGTCCCCGCCGGCGGCGGGACGGATTTCCAGGATGGCACTGCGCTCGTCAGCTTCATCGCGCGGCAGCATGGCAATGCGGATATCCTGGCGCAGTTCCACGATCCGGCCGCGCAATTCGCCCAGTTCAGCCTCGGCCAGTTCGCGCATTTCCGGATCGGCCAGCAGCGATTCGGACTGAAGCGCCTCCCGCTCCGCCTGGCGCAGCGCACCGATGCGGCTGACGATGGGCTCCAGCTCGGCATATTCGCGCGATGCCTTGCTGAACGCCTCGCCTACCAGCCCCTGGGCAAGCATGTCCTGCAACTCTTCCGCCCGGCCAACAATCCGGTCCAGCCTGTCGTCGAGACTCATGGCTTAGCGGCCAGCCGCCCCGGCCAGATAGGGTGCGACCGCGTCCAGCGCCAGCTCGTTCTGCGACCCTTCATCCAGCGCCTTCACCTGCGCCACGCCGCGCGCCACCTCGTCATCGCCGATCAGCACCGCATGGGTGGCGCCGATCCGGTTCGCCCGCTCCATCCGGCGCTTGGCATTGCCGCGATAGGCGATTTCCGCCCGCACGCCATGGGCGCGCAGGGCCTGCAACAGCATCACCGCCGCGCCGCCAGCACCTTCGCCCATCGGCACCACGGCCACCGGGCGCGGCGCCGCCGGCGCACTATCCAGCAGCAGGGCCAGCCGTTCGATCCCGCCGGCCCAGCCGATGGCCGGCGTGCGCGGGCCGCCCATTTCGGCCACCAGCCCGTCATAGCGGCCGCCGGCCAGCACCGTGCCCTGGGTGCCCAGCTTCTCGGTCACGAATTCGAAGGTCGTGTGTCCGTAATAATCCAGACCGCGCACGATGCCCGGATTCTCGCGGAACGGCACGCCCAGCAGATCCAGCGCCGAGCGCAGATCGTCCCAGAAGGTCCGAGCTTCGTCGGTCAGGAAGGCACCGATCAGCGGCGCATCGGCCACCAGCGCCCGGTCCTGCGGCGCCTTGCTGTCGAGGATGCGCAACGGATTGCGCTCCAGACGGGCGCGGCTGTCGTCGGACAACTGGTCCTTGTATTCGGTGAAATAGGCAATCAGCGCGGCACGCCACGCGGCGCGGCTCTCCGTATCGCCCAGCGTGTTCAGTTCCACCACCGTATCGTCGGCAATGCCCAGCGCCTTCAGGATATCGCGCCCCATCGCGATCACTTCGGCATCGGCCAGCGGTTCGGCCGCGCCGATCAGTTCGGCACCGATCTGGTGAAACTGGCGATACCGTCCCTTCTGCGGGCGCTCGTAGCGGAACATCGGCCCGGCATAGAACACTTTCTGCGGCAGGGACTGGGTCAGGCCATTGGTCACCAGGGCGCGGCACACGCCCGCCGTGCCCTCGGGCCGCAGGGTCAGGGATTCGCCGCCCCGGTCCTCGAAGGAATACATCTCCTTCGACACCACGTCGGACGTATCGCCCAGCGAGCGCGCAAAGACCCGCGTATCCTCGAAGATCGGGGTGGACCATTCATCGAAACCATACAGGCCCGCGATGCGCCGCGCGGTATCGACCACATGGGCATGGCGCCGCTGCCCCTCGCCGATCAGGTCATGGGTACCACGGACGGGTTGCAGGCTGCTCACGGATCGATGTTCCTGTTTCTAGATCTCATATGTGTTCCGTCCCGAACGGGACGGAACACAGTAAAGGACGGCAGGTTTTGCAGGCCCGGCCCTGCCGGCCGGACGCGTCCTTACTGGGCGGCGACGACCGCCTCCGCCGCCTTCGCGGCCTCTTCCTCGGCACGAAGGATCTCGGCCTTCTTCTCGACCATGTCGACGATGTGGTCGATCATCGAATCCGCCGCGATCGTATGGTCCTGCCGGCCGGCGGCATAGACCATGTGGCGGCCCGAGCCACCGCCGGTCACGCCGATATCGGTCATCAGCGCCTCACCGGGCCCGTTGACCACGCAGCCGATGATCGACAGCGTCAGCGGCGTCTGGATATGCGCCAGACGATCTTCCAGCGTCTGCACGGTCTGGATCACGTTGAAGCCCTGCCGCGCGCAGGACGGGCAGGAAATGATCTTCACGCCGCGATGGCGCAGGCCCAGCGACTTCAGGATATCCCAGCCGACCAGCACTTCCTCCTCGGGTTCGGCCGACAGCGACACGCGCATCGTGTCGCCCACGCCGGCCCACAGCAGGTTGCCCAGCCCGATCGAGGATTTGACGGTGCCGGCCCGCTTGCTGCCCGCCTCGGTGATGCCGATATGCAGCGGATGGTCGCAGACCTCGGCCAGTTGCTGATAGGCGGCAACGGCCAGGAAGACATCCGATGCCTTCACGCTGATCTTGAATTCATGGAAATCATGGTCTTCCAGGATCTTGGCATGCTCCAGCGCGCTTTCGACCAGCGCGTCCGGGTTGGGCTCACCGTATTTTTCCAGAAGATGCTTTTCCAGCGATCCGGCATTCACGCCGATGCGGATCGAGCAGCCATAATCCTTGGCCGCCTTCACCACCTCGCGCACGCGCTCCGCGCTGCCGATATTGCCCGGATTGATGCGCAGGCAGGCCGCGCCGGCCTGTGCGGCCTCGATCGCGCGCTTGTAGTGGAAATGGATGTCGGCAACGATCGGCACATTGACCTCGCGCACGATCTCCGCCAGCGCGGCGGTGCTCTCCTCGTCGGGGCACGACACGCGCACGATATCGACGCCTGCCAGCTCTGCCCGCCGGATCTGCGCGATCGTCGCCTCGGCATCGGTCGTCAGCGTGTTGGTCATGGTCTGGACGGAAATCGGCGCGTCGCCGCCCACCGCCACCTTGCCGACATGGATCTGCCGCGACTTGCGCCGTTCGATATACTGATAGGGACGATAGCTGCTCATTGTCTGCCCTCCGGATGAGGCGATGATAACATTGTTCTATCCGCCGGCATGACGGCGCGCCGCCTTTCCGTGCATGCTTCCTGCCAAAAACCGTTCGGTTTGGCCAGACCGGCCGCAGCCGGTCCCAGCCCTTTTACTCCCCGCTTTTCGCAGGCGCGGGCAGCGGCGCCGCAGGATGCCCCGCGCCGTCCACCCGCTCCGGGGGCGCCGCCTGGGCCGGGCGCACCGCCGGCGCAGGCAGCGCAGCCACGATGCTGCCGCTGCGAACGGCATCGCGCGTCAGCGGCAGATTGCGGCGCACCGCGCCGTTCCTGCCCAGAGGCTGGGTCGTCACGCCATCGGCGCTGACCACCAGCCCGCCGGCATTGCCGACCGTCAGCAGAAGATCCGTCTTGTCCCGCGGCGCGGACCAGCTCTCGCCGGCCTGCAGGACATGGTCGTAAATCACCGGCCCACCAGCAACCCTGACCTGCACCCAGGTCTGGGCCGAGGCGGTCAGGACGATCTGCCCGGCAGGCGCGGCAGCCGCCGGGGCCTGAACTGGGGCCTGCGCCGGAGCCGGCATCACGGCGGCCGGCGCCGTGCCCGGCGCGGCAGGTTGGGTCATGGACGGTACGGCAACAGGCGCGGCCGGAGACGCGCCCTGCTCGACCTGGCTGCCCGGCACCGGCGTGGGCTCCGCGGGAATATCCCCATCGGTGATCGCCGATTTCTCCGGCTCCGGCAGCGGTCGCGGCGGAATGGGCGCACGTTCCGGCGGCAGAACCGAGGCGACCTGCGGCGAGGTCGGCGCCTGGCGCGTCATGCCCGGAATGGCGGAGAAAACCGAGGGAACGGGTTGCGGCGGCGCGGATTGCCCGTCGGTCATCCGGTACCAGCCGACATAGGCCAGCACGATGATCACCCCCCCCAGAAGCACCATGACGCCGACCGGTATCGCACCAGTGGATGCCGGGGCCGGAAAGGAAAGTTCGGGCTTGCAGTCGATGCTGTCCCGCGCATCGGCCTTGAAGCGCGTGACCACCGCGTCGGCATCCAGGCCCAGCGCCTGCGCATAGGTGCGCAGGAAGCCGAGCGTATAGACATTTCCCGGCAGGTCCTTGACCCGCCCCTCTTCCATCGCCTCGAGAAACGACAGGCGTATCCGCAGCCAGGTCGCGACGTCGGGCAGCGCCCAGCCAAGCTGCTCGCGCCGCGCCCGCAGGGCCGGTCCAACGCCAGCCGCCCCCGTGGGGGCCCTGGCACCGGAATCGTTCAGCGTCGTCCGGGCGTCCTCGTCACTCACGGCTCACCCGCGGCCTCATCGCGTCGCACCAGGGCATCGACGGCCTGCTCGACCAGCTCGGCGATGATGGCGGCCACAGGCTGAACCGACGTGATCATGCCGACCGACTGGCCAGCCATGACCGAGCCGTTTTCCACGTCGCCCTCGATCACCGCCCGGCGCAGCGAACCCGCCCAGAAATGTTCGATATCGAGCTGGGCCGCTTCCTTGGTCAGTTCCCCGTCCAGATAGCGGCGAATCGTCTCGGCCTGATGGCGCAGGAACGCCCGCCCACCCTCGTTCGACAGGCCGCGCACCGGAATGACCGGGAAACGCTCGTCAAGCTGGACCGACGTCACCGCGTCACGCGCATTGGCCCGCACGAAGGCCGCCTTGAAACGCTCATGGGCGATGCTTTCCGTCGAGGCGGCAAAACGCGTGCCGAGCTGCGCACCGGCCGCACCCTGTTCCAGATAGGACAGGATGGCCTCACCCCGCCCCAGCCCGCCCGCGACGAATACGGGAACCGAGCGGATATGGGGCAGCACTTCCTGCGCCAGCACGGTCAGCGACACCGGCCCGATATGCCCGCCGGCCTCCGCCCCCTCGATCACCAGCGCATCGACGCCCATGCGCACCAGCCGCTTGGCCAGGACCAGCGCCGGGGTAAAGGCGATGACCTTCGCCCCGCCATCCTTCAGCGCCCGGATCGCCGGGCCGGGCGGAATCCCGCCGGCCAGCACGACATGCGACACACCGGCCGCAAGGCAGACCTGGACCAGATCGTCCAGGCGCGGATGCATCGTGATCAGGTTGACGCCAAAGGGGCGGCTGGTCAGCGCCTGGGTCGCGGCGATTTCCTCGGCCAGGCGGTCGGGCTCCATCGCCCCGCAGGCCAGCACGCCGAAACCGCCTGCATTGGAAATGGCCGAGACCAGGTTCCGTTCGCTGACCCACGACATGGCGCCACCCAGGATCGCGACCTCGCTCCCCAGGAACTGCGTGCCGGGCGCCCACAGGCGGTCCAGGCGGGCGCGGGCCGCTTCCCGCTGCCTCGCGTCGCCCACCGGCTGCGTCACGCGTATCTCCATCGCCATCAGGCCGCGTCGAGGCCGTAGGCCGTATGCAGCGCCCGCACGGCCAGTTCGGCATATTCCGCGGCGATCAGCACCGAGACCTTGATTTCGCTGGTCGAAATGACCTGAATATTGATGTTGCGGTCCGACAGGGTACGGAACATCAGGTTCGCCACCCCGGCATGCGAACGCATGCCGATGCCGACGACGCTGATCTTCACCACGTCGTCATCCGTCACCAGCTCGCCGTACTGAATGACATCCCGCGACGCTTCCAGCGACTGGATGGCACGGGCCAGATCGGTCCTGGAGGTGGTGAAGGTCATGTTCGTCAGGCCGTCGGCGCCGGTACTCTGCACGATCATGTCGACATTCACGTTCGCCGCCGTCAGCGGGCCGAAGATCGCGGCCGCGATCCCGGGACGGTCCGGAATGCGCCGGACCGACAGCTTCGCTTCGTCGCGCGAATAGGCTATGCCGGCGACCAGTTCCTTTTCCACGATCTCGTCCTCATCCACCACTAATGATCCGGGCAGGTTGCCTTCCGACGGGGCCGGGCCATCGACGAAGCTCGACAGCACCTGCACGCGCACCCGTTCCTTCATTGCCAGCTCGACGCTGCGGGTCTGCAGGACTTTCGCCCCGACCGACGCCAGCTCCAACATTTCCTCATACGTGATCTTATCCAGCTTCCGTGCCCTCGCAACAATGCGCGGGTCAGTCGTGTAGATCCCGTCGACATCGGTATAGATATCACACCGGTCGGCCCCGATGGCGGCCGCAATGGCGACGGCCGAGGTATCGGACCCGCCGCGCCCCAGCGTCGTGATGCGCCCGTCGGGGGCCACGCCCTGGAAGCCGGCGATGATCGGCACCTGGCCGGCCTGCATGCGTTCCACCAGCGCATCGCCGTCGATCGAGCCGATACGCGCCTTGCCATGCGCCGCATCGGTGCGCAGCGGGATCTGCCACCCCAGCCAGGACCGGGCCTCGACCCCGATCGTCTGCAGCGCAATGGCCAGCAGGCCGCTGGTGACCTGCTCGCCGGTGGCGACGACCGCGTCATATTCCCGGGCATCGTGCAGCGGCGACAGCGACTGGCAATAGCCGACCAACTGGTTGGTGACGCCGGACATGGCCGAGACCACCACCGCGACCTCGCATCCCGCCTCGACCTGCTTGCGTACTTTTTCCGCCACCGCGCGAATTCGGTCGAGGTCGGCCACAGAGGTGCCACCGAATTTCATGACGATCCGCGGAGTATGACGGGACATCGAAAGGGCTCTCCAGTTCGGCGCGGGGGCCGTTCCAGCCCGTCTGGGGCCGCTGGGGCAGCGGACGGGGCATTGCGGTTATCTGCAAGGCGCGTCACATACCCTTCCCCCGCTGCGCCGTCCAGCGGGAGAAGCCAGATGTGGAGGTGCTGACGCCATGCAGGTCAACGATTCGGTCCATTCGGGCGGCCCGTCCGTCGTTCCGGACGAAATCGCCCGCTTCAGCGCCCTGGCCGATCGCTGGTGGGACCCGTCCGGCCCGATGCGGCCCCTGCATGCCATGAACGGCCTGCGCCTGGACTGGGCGAGGCGCCACCTGCCGGCACCGCGCGCCGGGGAATCCGCGCCCGTGACCCGCCTGCTGGATATCGGCTGCGGCGCCGGCCTGGCCAGCGAGGGGCTGGCCCGTATGGGCTATGACGTGCTGGGCCTGGACGCATCCGAGGCCGCGATCGAGGCCGCGCGCGCCCATGCGCAGGCCCACCCGCTGCCGTCCGGCGCGGGCCGCCTCGCCTATCGCGCCGGCAGTGCCGAGGATCTGCGGGCCGAAGGGGCGCGCTTCGACGCGGTCTCGGCGCTGGAAGTGATCGAGCATGTCGCCGATCCCGCTGCCTTCCTGCGCCTGCTGGCCGACATGGTGGAACCGGGCGGCATCATCATCGTCTCGACCCTGAACCGCACGCTGCGCTCGCTGGCGACGGCAAAGATCGGCGCGGAATACATCCTGCGCCTGTTACCCGTCGGCACCCATGAATGGCGGAAATTCATCACGCCGGCCGAACTCGGCACCTTCGCCGGCCAGGCAGGCTTGCGGGTATCGGACATCGCTGGCATGACACCCGGCCTGACCGGCTGGCGCGAAAGCCGCGACCTCGGCGTCAACTATATCGCCAGCCTGGCCGTGCCGGGATAATATCCCGGCTCCGGCGCGTCCGGTTAAAGCTGGAAGAACGCGAAGGTGGTGGGGCTGCCGACGGCGGTGAAGTGCCAGGTGAAATCCAGCGCGCCGGTTTCGGGGTCGACACGGAACGACGTGACGGAATCGCTGCGCTGGTTGGCGCAGAACAGAAACGTGCCGGACGGGTCGAACATCATGGCCCGCCCGTAATCGGCATGCATCCAGACTTCGTCGACCAGGGTCAGCAATCCATCGGGGCCGGCACGGAAGACGGCCAGGGAATCCCCCAGCCTGTTCGATGCATAGATATACCGGCCGTTGGGTGACAGCAGGATTCCCGCCGCCAGCGTGCTGCCCTGGAAATAGGAGGTGACGGTGCTGACCCGCTGCTGCGGGGTGATCGTGCCGGTCGCGGGATCGAACGCGGCGACGACAATCTTGGAATCCTGTTCGCACAGGATGTACAGCGTCCGCCCATCGTGGCTGAAGGAGAAATGGCGCGGGGCCGATCCGGGCATCAGCGAGAGGAAGGGCTTCGCGGCGGGTTTGAGCTTGCCCGTCGCCAGATCCAGCGTCCAGACATAGACCCGGTCCAGCCCGGCGTCGCAGGCCAGGACGAAATTCCCCGACTGGTCACTGGCCACCATATGCACATGCGGCCCGGAATGGTCGCTGACCGCGAAATTACCCGGTGGATTGTCCTGTGCCCGTTCCGGCATGCGCGGGCCGGAATTCCGTACGATGTCCGTCGGTTCGCCCAAGCTGCCATCCGGACGGATGGGCAGGACGCCCACGCTGCCACCGACATAATTGGCCACCAGGACGTACTGCCCGGAATGATGGACGCTGAGATGGCACGGCACCGCCCCGCCCGACGACACGACATTCAGCCGAGTCAGCTCGCCCGACAGCCGGTCGACCGCAAACGCGGTGACGCTGCCGTCATGCTTGCCGTTGAAATCGTCGATCTCGCTCAGCGCGTACAGGAAGCGATGGTCGGCGGACAGGGTAATGAAGGACGGGCTGGCAATATCCGTGAAGGTCGAAACCGGCGCCAGCGCGCCGGTCGTCGGGTTCATCTCGAAGAGCGCGATACCCTGCCCATTCCCCGCCCCTCCGGGCGGCGCATGTTTGTTGTAGCCGCCAATATAGCACAATGTCCGCGCCCTGGCCGGGATCGCGGCCCGGGCAGGCCACGATGCGGCAAGGGGAATGCCCGACGCGGCCAGCCCGGCCAGCAGGGCGCGTCGTGAAATGAATGGGTTCATGTCGCTCACGAATTCCGTTGAGAAAGAGGCGGCTCACGGCATCTGGCAGCGCGCTCCGATCGTGCCGCCATAGCGTGCCCAGGTGTGGGTTTCGCCAAACAGAGGAATGCCCACATAGCCCCTGAGTTTCAGCACACCATCGCGGGGCGACCAGATCTGCGCCTGGTAGACCTTCCCGCTATCGGGATCGAGGATATGTCCGTTCCAGCGCCCGGCATCGTCCGAATCAGGAACGAATCCGGTCAGCATCAGCAGGCCGCATTCCGATGTCCCGTCCTTGGCCTTCGGAATCTCGCCCGTATAGCGCATGCCAACCAGCCGGCCGCACAGTTCGCCACCACAGGGCTTGATCTCGAAGACGCCGTCATGCTCCCGCGTTTCCCATTGCCCGAGCACGGGCGATGCGTCCCGCGCCGCGGTAACCTCCGCCGCGCCCGCCGGCCACGGATTCGACGCCAGAAGGGCCAGCCCTCCCAGGGCTGCCAACAGCCGCAATCCATGACGCCGCCCTTGCGGGAATGGGATCATGCCAGCCCATCGGCTTGTTCTGTCGTGCATGCGTTCCATCTTGCTTCCGGCCCCCGGCTCCGGTCCCCGTCCCTGCGTGCGATCAGCCGTCGGCACGCGGAACCCATGGTATGGCCATGATCTCGACTCCCTCATCGGCCAGGCGATCGCACTCTTCTTCCGATGCCTGCCCGTAGATGCCGCGCTGTTCGGCATCCCCGCGATGGATCTTCAACGCTTCATCGGCGAATTTAGCGCCGACATTCTCGCATCGTTCCTCGACATACTGTCTCAGGCGCTGCATCGCGGCCATCATCGCGGCGGGAACGGCCGCCCCTGCCTCGGGGCGCGGCCGCTCCCCCTCCGGCACGCGGGCCGGCGCGGTCCGCACGGCCGGTGCCATCAGGGCACGCGCGACATCGGACGTGCCGCATTGCGGACAGGACAGAAGGTTCCGGCACGCCTGATCGTCGAACGCGGCACTGCCGGGAAACCAGCCTTCGAATTCATGCCCCGCGCCGCACCGCAGCTGATAGCAGATCACGCTACCCCCCGATGCCCCGTCAGGCCGCCCGCAGCAGCGGATCGAGTTCGCCCCGCTGTTCCAGCGCCATCAGGTCGTCGCAGCCGCCGATATGCTGCCCGTTGATGAAGATCTGCGGCACGGTTGTCCGGCCGCCAGACCGCTCCCTGGCCTCCTGCCGCTCGGCCGTGCCGTGCAGGGCCCGGATTTCGGTGAAATGCGCGCCCTTCTGCTGCAGCAGGCGCACGGCACGAACGCAATAGGGGCAGCCTGGCTGGGTATAGACTTCGATGCTGGGCATTCCGATCCTCGAACAAGGAAAGTAACCGATTTTGAAGACATAGCGCATTTGTGCCCCGGCACTATACCGTTACCCGACAGATGCCCTCCAACCGTTCGCGTCGGCCCGCGCCGGGTCCGGAGCGCGGGCGGCGACCAGCACGTCCGCCGATGCCGCGCCGGCCGCCAGCACAGCCCGCGCACAGGCGCCCAATGTCGCCCCCGTCGTCATCACGTCATCGATCAGGACGATCCGCCGGCCGACAAGACGCTCCCGGCGCGACGGCCGCACGGCGATCGCCCCCCGCAATACCTCCTGGCGCGCGCCCGCTCCCAGCCGCGCCAGCGCCGGCGTCTTCCGCACGCGAACCAGCGCATCCGGCAGCACCGGCAGGTGCGCGATCCGGCCGATCGCCCCCGCCAGCAGCCCGGCCTGGTTGTAGCGGCGGCGGAACAGGCGGCCCCTGTGCAGCGGCACCGGCACCAGCAGATCGGCCTCACCCAGCAGGTCGCGACCGGCACGCACCATATGCCGCGCCAGCAGGGGGGCCAGATCGGTGCGATCGGCGTATTTCAGGCGCAGGATCAGGGGGCGCGACCACTCGTCATAGCTCAGTGCCGCCCGGCCCGATCGCCACGGCGGCGGCGCATCCAGGCACGGGGCACAGACGCGGCCCGCGCCACCGGGGGCCGATGCCGCGAAGGGCTGGCCACACCGCGCGCAGCACGGGTCGGCAATGAAGCGCATCGAGCGGAAACAGTCCGGGCACAACAGGCCGGCGCGGTCGACCGGCTGGTGACAGGCTGGGCAGTCGGGTGGCAGAAGCATATCGAGCACACGCCCGGCCATGCGTCGCGGCAGGCCGCCTGCCCCGCCCCGTCCTGATCGGGTTTCCCCCGCATCGCCTGTCGTGCCAACCATCACGCAAAGGTGCCATTGGCATCGCCGATCCGGAAGGGCACATGCACCCCATGAACGATCCCGTGATTTTCGACCGTGCCGCCGTGCGCCGTCACCGCGATCGCGCCGCCCCGCTGGTGCACAGGGTGGCCCCCGTCCTGCAGGAAGTCGCGGACAGGCTCCTGGACCGGCTGGACGACACGACCTACCGCTTCAGCGCGGCGCTGGATATCGGTGGCCGTGGCGTGGTGGGGGCCCAGTTGCGCGCACGCGGGATCGACAGCGTCGTGTCGTGCGACCTCTCCCCGAAGATGGCACAGGTGAACGGCGGAACGGTCCTGTGCGCGGACGAGGAATGGCTGCCCTTCGGCCCCGGTACCTTCGACCTGGTCGTCGCCAACCTGTCCCTGCATTGGGTCAACGACCTGCCCGGCGCGCTGGCGCAGATCCGCCACGCGCTGAAGCCCGACGGGCTGTTCCTGGCCAGCATCCCCGTCCTGCCGACCCTGGGAGAACTGCGCCGAGCCCTGACCGAGGCCGAATGCGCGCTGACCGGGGGCGCCGCACCAAGAGTATCGCCCTTCCCGGACCTCAGGGACTGCGCATCCCTGCTGCAGCGCGCGGGCTTCGCCCTGCCGGTCGCGGATGTGGAGACGCTGACCCTGGCCTATCGCTCATCCATGGCCCTGCTATGCGATTTGCGCGCGGCCGGCGAGACCAATGCCCTGAGATTGCGCAGCCGGCAGAGTCCGCGCCCCGAACTGTTTCCCGCCGCCCTCGCCAGCCTGACGCCGGAGGCCGACGATGCGCATCTGTCCGTCCCGCTACGCGTGGCGATCATGACCGGCTGGGCCCCGGCAGACAGCCAACCCCAGCCCCTGCAGCCCGGCGCCTTTTCGATATCGCTTGAGGATGCGATAAAGAAAATGGAATAATCTACTGAATATAAAAAATAATTCTGATCGATTGGAGGCATGTCCCCAATCGGATTAACCGCCGGTCACACTCATATGCCGGCGTATGGCGGCAGGGTCGTCCACCCGCCGTCCGATGACGAAATCATGCCCCTTCGGCTTGCGCAGGATGGCCGACTGCACCAGGCGCAGCAGGTCGGCATCACTGGCCCCGTCCCGCAGGGGCTGCCGCAGGTCCGTTGCCCCTTCGTTCCCCAGGCACGGATAAAGTTGCCCGGTGCAGGACAGCCGCACGCGGTTACAGCTTTCACAGAAATTATGGGTCATCGGGGTGATCAGCCCCAACCTGCGCCCGGTCTCCTGCACCCGCAGGTAGCGCGCCGGCCCTCCTGTACGCTCAGCCAGCGGCTCCAGCGTCCAGCGCCGCGAAAGGTCGGCGCGCACGCTCGACAATGGCAGATACCGATCGGACCGGTCTTCGCCCGTCTCGCCCATCGGCATGGTCTCGATCAGGCACAGATCGGCGCCGATTTCGCCGCACCATGCCAGCAGCGTATCGAACTCGTCGTCATTCACCCCGGCCATCGCCACCGTATTGATGCGGATCGCCAGCCCGGCCGCACGCGCCGCGCGGACACCCGCCAGCGTCTGATCGAGATTGCCGCGCCGGGTGATGCGATGAAATTTTTCAGAATCAAGCGAATCCAGGCTGATATTGACACGCCGTACCCCCGACCGGGCCAGCATGTCGGCATGCTCCGCCAGCCGCGACCCGTTGGTCGTTACGGTCAGTTCGTCCAGATGGCCGTCCCCGCCCGTCCGGTTCAGCCATTGCCCCATCGTCTGGAAAAAACTGCCGATATCCCGCCGCACCAGCGGCTCGCCCCCGGTGACGCGCAGCCGTGTCACGCCACTGCGGATGAAAGCGGCGCAGAGCCGCTCCAGTTCCGCATAGGTCAGGATTTCGGCCTTGGGCAGAAACGACATGGTTTCCGCCATGCAGTACACGCAGCGCATGTCGCACCGGTCGGTGACGGAAACCCGCAGGTAAGTAACGGTCCGGCCGAGAGAATCGAGGAACGGCGTACCCATGCCTACCCTTCAGGAAATGACCGTCAGCATGACGACCGACGCATCGATCAGCACCTTGCCCTGATCCTCGAAATTGACCGTAACCCGATGGGCAATGGCCGACTGCACCTGGCCCACTCCCCATTCCGGATGATCCGGATGGCGGACGAACTGCCCCGGCTCCAGGAACGAACGAAAAGGCAGCACATCGGTCACGCGACATAAGCCTCCGGAAACCGGCTGCCAGACAGGTTACCAGCCTGCGCCGAGATATTCAAAGGCCGGAGACCCGTCCCACTCAGTGTCCTTCGCCAGCGAAATCGGGCGCCGCCACGCCTGCGCGTTCCAGTTGCGCGGTCAGGGCCGCCTTCAGTCGTTCCAGCCCCTCCTGGGTTGCGCTTTCCGCTCGCGCCACCAGCATGGCCTGGGTGTTGGAGGCCCGCAGCAGCCACCATCCATCCGCGCTGTTCACCCGCACGCCGTCAATCGTCGACATGTCGGCGCCTTCTTCAGCCAACCGCGCCGCCACATCCTCGATCACCAGGAATTTGCGCGCATCGGGACAGTCGAAACGCAGTTCAGGCGTGCTGACCATCCTGGGCAGAGTCTCGCGCGCCGCAGACAGCGTCGTTTCCATCCGGGCCACCATTCCCAGCACGCGAACCGCCGCATACAGCGCGTCGTCAAACCCGAACCATCTGTCGGCAAAGAAAATATGGCCCGACATCTCGCCGGCCAGAGGCGCGCCGGTTTCCACCATCCTGGCCTTGATGGGCGAATGGCCGCTGCGCCACATCAGCGGCAGTCCACCCGCCCTGCCCACCTCGTCGAACAGAACCTGACTGGCCTTTACATCGGCAATGACCGTGCTGCCCGGCCGGGCACGCAGCACATCGCGCGCCAGAAGCACCAGAAGCTGGTCACTCCACAGGATCTCGCCCCTGTCGTCCACCACCCCGATCCGGTCGGCATCGCCATCGAAGGCAATGCCGATATCGGCACCCGTGTCGCGCACGGCGGCGGTCAATTGGGCAAGGTTCCGCGGAATGGTCGGGTCCGGATGATGGGCCGGAAAGCGGCCGTCGATCGCTCCGTTCAGGATCGTATGCTCACCGGGGATCTGCCGCACCAGTTCCGCCAGGACCTCGCCGGCGGCGCCATTGCCATTGTCCCAGACGATCTTCAGCCGGCGCGCGCCACCATCCCAGTCGCGCGCCAGACGCGCGGCATAGGCCTGCCGGATATCGACATCCCGCACGCTGCCGGCACGTTCGGGCACCACGTCACCACATGCCGCGAGATCCCCCAGCTCCCTGATGCGCGAACCGAAGAAAGGCTGGCCCGCCAATATCATCTTGAACCCGTTATGATCGGGCGGATTATGGCTGCCGGTCACCATGACCGCGCCGTCAGCGTCCATGACGGTGGACGCGAAATACAGCATCGGCGTCGGCCCGAGACCGACGCGCAGCACTTCAACACCCGAGGCGACAGCCCCGCTGACCAGGGCGGCCTCCAATTCGGGAGAGGATAGCCGGCCATCATAGCCGACCGCGATCGTCCGACCGCCCGCTCGTGCCACCATGCTGCCGAACGTCCGTCCGATCGCATAGGCATCACGCGGATGCAGGGTCTTTCCGACGATTCCCCTGATATCGTATTCGCGCAGGCTCGTGGAATCGAAGCCGTGCGCGAACGCCACCATCACGCGTCGATATAGTTCTTCAGGAACGCACGCACCGAATCGCCCAGATCCGGCCGATCGATCGACATGGCGATCTGCGCCTCCAGATAGCCCAGCTTGTTGCCGCAGTCGAAACGCTGACCCTCATAGCGCAGGCCATGGAAGGGAACATGCCCGATCACCTTGGCCATCGCATCCGTCAACTGCACTTCGCCGCCCGCACCGCGCTCCAGCTTGGCCAGATGCTTCATGACGTCGGCCGTCAGGACATAGCGCCCGATGATCGAGAGGTTGGACGGCGCTTCCTCGGGCTTGGGCTTCTCGACCAGTCCCGTCACCTCGACGATACGGCCATCGTCCTTGCCCGTCTTCAGGATGCCATAGCGGCTGGTATGCTCGCGCGGGACTTCGCTCACCGCGACGACATTGCCGCCGGTCCGGTTATAGGCATCCACCAGTTGCTTCAGGCACGGCACGCTGCTCTTGACCAGATCGTCGGGCAGCAGAATCGCGAACGGGTCGTCACCGATAAAGCTGCGCGCGCACCAGATCGCATGACCCAGGCCAAGCGGCTCCTGCTGGCGAACGGCAATCAGCGCGCCGGCGGCGATGCTGCTGGGCGCCAGCGCGTCCAGCGCTTCCTGCTTGTTGCGTTCGCGCAGCGTCGTTTCCAGCTCGAAGGCGACGTCGAAGTAATCGATCAGCGAATCCTTGCCCCGGCCGGTAATCAGGCAGAATTCCTCGATACCGGCGGCACGGGCCTCGTCGATGGCATACTGGATCAGCGGCTTGTCGACGACCGTCAGCATTTCCTTGGGCATGGCCTTGGTCGCCGGGAGGAAACGGGTGCCGAGGCCGGCGACCGGAAGCACGGCTTTTCGCAAGGGTTTGATCACAAGCGTTACCTTCGATCCATCGTTGAAATTCAGAGCACACGCACGCATCACGAACGGTCGCGGCGTATGAAAACAACGACCGTGCCCGCATTTCGTTCTAACTGATAAATGGTAAAAAAAAATGACTTAAGTGAGGCAAAATAAGACGATGGGCCAGAAGGCTGCCCCTCCCAGGCCTCTTCGGCCGGCCATCATGCCACATGAGAGCGCCATAAAACAGCACGCGCCGACGGGCTGCCACCGAGATGGTGGAGGTCGCATTTCGCTCTGATTTCAGCTGAGAACCAATCGTTGCCGGCCATGCCGGCCTGTCGATTGGTGCGGTCGAGAAGACTCGAACTTCCACGGGGTTGCCCCCACAAGCACCTCAAGCTTGCGCGTCTACCATTCCGCCACGACCGCACCGTGACATCGGTTACCGCCTGAGCGATACCGTGTGACGGAAGGCCGTATAGACGATGCAGGTTCGAGGGGCAATGACCGAAAAGACAATTCTGTGGAATTCAAGCCGGGTACCGGTTCCCTACCCCGACGCGATCGCCGGGATGGAGCGACAGGTGGCGGGAATCCGCGACGGCAGCCTGCCCGAACGGGTCTGGCTGCTGGAACATCCCCCCACCTACACGGCCGGCACATCGGCCCGGCAGGAAGATCTGTTCAATCCCTCCGGATTCCCCACCCATGCCGCCGGCCGGGGCGGGCAATGGACCTATCACGGTCCGGGCCAGCGGGTGGCCTATGTAATGCTGGACCTCACCAGCCAGCAGGGCACGGTGCCGGCACGCGACCTGCGCGCCTATGTCCATGCGCTGGAAGAATGGCTGATCCGGACATTGCGCCGGTTCGACGTGACGGGCGAACGGCGCGCGGACAGAATCGGCGTCTGGGTCGTCGATCCCCTCACCGGGCGCGAAAGCAAGGTCGCGGCCCTGGGCGTCCGGGTTACGCGCTGGACCTGCTGGCATGGCGTGGCGCTGAACGTGGCGCCGAATCTGGCCCATTTCGAGGGCATCGTGCCCTGCGGCATCCGCGAGCACGGCGTGACCAGCCTGCACGAGCTGGGCCGCAACGTGGACATGGCCACCGTGGACGAGGCGCTGCGCGCCAACTGGCAGGATCTGTTCGGCAGCACCCCGACGCCGATCGGGGATGCCTGACGGCAAAAAGCGCGCCGGGTTACAGCGGCGCGCTCAGTGAAAAGAAATCGGGCGGGAAGTCCGTCCCGGTCCGCACACCGGTCAGATGCAGGCGCGTGCTGTTGCGCCGCGCATCCATCAGGTCGATCGCGACCAGCGACAATTGCCCGGCGAAATCGGAGAATCCCAGCGTCAACAGGCCCTGCGACGGATTGTCGCTGCGCGCCATCGAGATCTGCAGCACATTGGCACCGTGCCGGATCGCGGTAACGACCACCGCGCCCCCCAGATGCACGGGCGTGGCCAGCAACAGCCCCAGCGGCTGGTGCGACAGGTTCATCCGCGTCACCGACTGGCGCTGCGCGTCACGAAACACCAGGTGCCCGCCCGCCGCCACCAGCCGCATCGGGTGCGGCGTCCGGTAATCCAGACGCAGATTGCCCGGTTCGTAGGACAGCGTCCCCTCTCCGACCCCGCCATCGGGCCAGGTCTGAACAACCTGGGCGGTCAGACCGTGCGTGGTGTTCAGGTAGCGTTCGACCCGCGCGACGTCATGCACGTCCACCGCGCCGGGCGATGCCTGGCAGGCCGCCACGGCCAGGGGCGCGGCCAGGAAAAGCCGGCGCGACAGGATGACGCGACGGCTCATGCGCCCGCGATCCGGGCCTGCTCGGCAGGCGTGCGCAATGTCAGCGACAGCGCATGCAGGCCGGAGGCAAATTCCGGCGCCAGCAGCTCATGCACCAGCCGCGACCGCTGCACGCGCGCCAACCCGTCGAACGCGGCGCTGACCACCAGCACATTGAAATGGGTCTCGCCCCCTGCGGGGGCCCCGCGCATCCCCGCATGCCCGGCATGACGGCCGCTGTCATCCTCGATTTCGATCAGGCTCGGAGCCAGTTGCGCGCGGAGCGCCCGGCCGATCCGGCCCACTCTCCTGTCCTCGGCCAGAGGCGGTGCCGCATGCGCATGTTCCGTGCTGTTCACTGTTCCCGTTCCCTCTACTGACTGTCTCTCTTGGCTCTTGCACGAATACGGTTCGAACGCACATAACGCCAGATGATGACCCGAAAGAACACACGTCACCGGGCTTTCGACCCCGATCCGGATGCGCCGGCCCGGTGCTGCGACATGGCCGGATGCGACGAGAATGCCGGCTACCGCGCACCGAAGTCACGCGATGCGCTGAACGAGTATTTCTGGTTCTGTCTGCCCCATGTGCGCGAGTACAATGCACGGTGGGATTATTATAAAGGCATGTCCCCCGGCCAGATCGAGGCACATATCCGCGATGACGTGTCCTGGAACCGCCCCTCCTGGCGGCTGGGCCAGCGCGCCGCCCGCCTCGGGCCGGACGATTTCATCGACCCGATGGATTTGATGGACGGCGCGCGCCGCACCGGGCCACGCGCCGGCACCCCGGCCCGCCCCGACATGCCCGAGGCGCTGCGCCAGCCGCTGGACATGCTCGGCCTGGACTGGCCGCTGTCGATGGACGAGCTGAAAATGCGCTACAAGGACCTGGCACGGCGGCATCATCCCGACGCCAATGGCGGCGACCGCCAGTCGGAGGAACTGCTGAAGAGCATCAACGTCGCCTACACCACGCTGCGCGCCCACCTTGCCTCGGCGCGGGAAGCCGACCTGGAACGTACCGCGTAGGCATGGCCTTGCCGGCGATAGCGTCTATAGTGACACCGGAAACGTCGAGAGAACGCCGCAGGCACCAACCGGGCGCCGAAGACAGGAAGCCAGAGACCAGAACAGGATGCGGGACAACGCCACATCATGGCGTGTCCGGACCTACCAGCCGTGACGGATGCAACCCCTATGAATGACCTCGCCACCCTGACAGCCGGAGCCGTAGACGAGAACGGAGAGGCCCTGCCGCCGATCTCGGCCCTGTCCGGCGCGCCCGACCTGACGGTTTCGGCCCGCGAAATCTTCGGCATCGACAGCGATCTGCAGGTTCCCGCCTTCTCGATCCGCACCGATCATGTGCCCGATGCCGACCCGACCTACCGTTTCGACCACGATACCACGCTGGCGATCCTGGCGGGCTTCGCGTTCAACCGCCGGGTCATGATCCAGGGCTATCACGGCACCGGCAAGTCGTCGCATGTCGAACAGGTGGCCTCGCGCCTCAACTGGCCCTGCATCCGCATCAATCTCGACAGCCACATCTCGCGCATCGACCTGATCGGCAAGGATGCGATCGTGCTGCGCGACGGCAAGCAGGTGACGGAATTCCGCGAGGGCCTGCTGCCGTGGGCGCTGCAACGCCCGTGCGCCCTGGTGTTCGACGAATATGATGCCGGCCGCCCCGACGTGATGTTCGTCATCCAGCGCGTGCTGGAAGTCGAAGGCCACCTGACGCTGCTGGACCAGAACCGCGTCATCCGCCCCCATCCGTTCTTCCGCCTGTTCGCCACCGCCAACACGGTCGGGCTGGGCGATACGACGGGCCTGTATCACGGCACCCAGCAGATCAATCAGGGCCAGATGGATCGCTGGAATATCGTAACCACCCTCAACTACCTGCCCCACGCCCAGGAAACGGCCATCGTGATGGCCAAGATGGGCGTCGATCCCAGCGACGCGCCGGCCCGCAAGCGGATCGAGAGCATGGTGGCCCTGGCCGACCTGACGCGCGCGGGCTTCATCGCCGGAGATATCTCCACCGTCATGTCACCGCGCACGGTGATCAGCTGGGCGGAGAATTATCGGATCTTCCAGGACCTGGAATTCGCGTTCCGGGTCACCTTCCTCAACAAGTGCGACGAGGCGGAGCGGCAGACGGTGGCGGAATATTACCAGCGCTGCTTCAACGTCGACCCCACCGGCACCGCGCCGCGCGCGCGCTGATCGGCCGGCGCCGCCATGCGCGAACGTAAGAACGACATCCTGTCCGCCCGCCAGGCCGCCGCCGAACGGGCGGACGCGTTCAAGCGCGCGACCGTCGGCGTGCTGCGCGCGCTGGGCGGCCGCGCGAACGCCGACGTGATCTTCCAGAGCGGCCCGATTCCCGCCGCCGCCGCCGTCAGCGGCGAGCATGTACGCCTGCCCCAGCCGGGCGCGAACCTGCAGGAAGCCGATATCGATCGCGTCCGTGGCGCCGCCGACGCGGCGGCCCTGCGGCTGCGCCATCACGATGCCGCGCTGCACGCCGCCACCCGGCCCGAACCGGCCGATGCCCGCGCAGCCTACGAAGCGCTGGAACAGGCCCGCGTGGAAAGCGTGGGCGCCCGCTATATGTCCGGCGTCGCCGCCAACCTGAAACATAAGATCGAGCGCGAATATCACGATTCCGGCTATGACCGTGCCGAACGGCGCGAGCAGATCCCGCTGCCCGTCGCCCTGTCGCTGCTGGCGCGCGAGACGCTGACCGGCGAACCGGTACCCGATTCCATGCGCGCGATCGCCGACAAATGGCGCGACCATCTTGGCCCCGCTGCCCAGCGCGCATTGAAGGACATGGCCGCGACCCAGGAGGACCAGCGGGCCTTCGCCCGGGCGGCGCGCCGCCTGCTGGTGGCCTGCGAACTGATCGAGGGCGAAGCCGAAATCGAGGAAGACGCGGAGGGCAGCGACAGCGCCTCGTCCGACGAATCCGAAGACCAGCCCTCCGAATCGCCCGAAGACCAGCAGCCGCAGAAGCAGGAAGACGCGTCCGGACTGCAAGAGGACGAATCCGGCCTGCAGCCCCAGTTGGCGCAAGGCACCGGCATGGGCGACGAGGATGCCGACGATGCCGAGCCCGGCGAGGCCGCCGGGTCGGAGGAAGCCGGCGGCCCGCGTGGCGCCGACAACCAGACGGCAGAAGATCCCGCGAACGTCTACCACGCCTTTACGACGCAGTTCGACGAAGAGATCGCGGCCGAAGATCTGTGCGACCCCGAGGAACTGAGCCGGCTGCGCCAGCAGCTCGACCAGCAATTGCTCAGCCTCCAGGGCGTGGTGTCGCGCCTGGCCAACCGCATGCAGCGCCGCCTGCTGGCCCAGCAGACCCGCGCCTGGGAATTCGACCTGGAGGAAGGCATCCTCGATGCCGGCCGCCTGTCGCGGATCGTGGTCAATCCCACCCTCTCTTTGTCCTACAAGCACGAACGCGACACGGATTTCCGCGATACGGTGGTGACGCTGCTGATCGACAATTCGGGCTCGATGCGCGGCCGTCCCATCTCGGTAGCCGCGATGTGCGGCGACATCCTGGCCCGCACGCTGGAGCGCTGCGCGGTGAAGGTCGAGGTGCTGGGCTTCACCACCCGGGCCTGGAAAGGCGGACAGAGCCGCGAGCGCTGGGTCGCGCAGGGCAAGCCTCCCAATCCCGGCCGCCTGAACGATTTGCGGCATATCATCTACAAATCGGCCGACATGCCGTGGCGCCGGGCGCGCAAGAATCTGGGCCTGATGCTGCGCGAAGGCCTGCTGAAGGAAAATATCGACGGTGAGGCCCTGCTCTGGGCATGGCGCCGCCTTCGGGGCCGCCACGAAAGCCGGAAGATCCTGATGGTGATTTCCGACGGCGCCCCGGTCGATGACAGCACCCTCTCGGTCAATCCCGGCTCGTACCTGGAAACGCATCTGCGCCAGGTCATCGGCCAGATCGAAAGTCGCAGCGGCGTCGAACTGGTGGCCATCGGCATCGGCCATGACGTCACGCGCTATTACCGCCGCGCGGTCACGATCTCGGACGCCGAGGAACTGGGCGGCACGATGATGCAGGAACTCTCCGACCTGTTCGACGAACGGGCCGCCACCCCCATCCGCCGCCGCGCCTAAATGGGCGCGGCGGCCTCCCGTCAATCCGCCACGATTTCCAGCCGCTCCGCCAGCAGCCGCAGCAGCGCGTCAACCATTGCATCGACATCCGCCGCCACCGTGCGGTGGTTGACGATAGCGGCCCGAATCGCGCGCACGCCGTCCACCATGGTCGTCGACGGCGCGGCGACACCCGATTCGTGCAGGTCCTTCACCAGTTCGCCGTTCAGCCAGTCCAGATCCACGCCCGGCACGCGGACGCGGAAACAGACGATGTTCAGCCCCACCGGCGCCAGACGTTCCAGCAGCGGCTCGGCATCCACCCGCCGCGCCAGATGCTGCGCCACGGTACAGCATTCATCGACCATCAGGCCCATCCGGTCGGTGCCGTAGGTGCCCAGCGTCATCCACACCTTGAGCGCGCGAAAACCGCGTGAGAGGTCCGGCCCCAGATCGCAGAACCAGGGCGCATTGCCGGCCAGCCCCCGATCCTCGCGCGACAGATAGGCCAGGGACTGCGCGAATGCCGCCGCCTGCCGCCCCGGCGTGCGGACCAGGATGCATCCGGCATCATAGGGAACCTGCGCCCATTTATGGAAATCGAACGCCACACTGTCCGCCCGCTCCAGCCCCCGCAGGGCCACACGGCGCGTCGGCGACAGCATGGCCAACGCGCCGAACGCCCCATCGACATGGAACCAGAGCCCGTCTGCCGCCGCGATCTCCGCGATCGTGCCCAGGTCGTCGATCGCGCCCGTATCGACGGTACCGGCGGTGCCGATGACGATAAACGGCTCCAGCCCCGCCGCGCGGTCGGCCGCAATGGCCGCCCGCAACGCCGCCAGATCCATGCGATGTTCCGAATCCACCGGCAGCACGCGCAACGCATCCGTCCCCAGTCCCGTCAGGTCGAACGCGCGGGCAATACAGCCATGGGCGGTCGCCGCGGCATAACCGACCAGCTTTCGTCCCCCCACACCCTGCCGGCGCAGCGCCAGCCCGTCGGGCGCCGCCCGGCTGGCGGTCACGACCGCGATCATGTTCGCCATCGACGATCCGGTGACCAGCAGCCCGGTGGCATCGTCGGGAAAGCCCATGATCCGCGCCGCCCAGCCGATCACCGCGCGCTCGATCTCGACCGGCGCGTGGTCGCGGCCGCCGCAATTGGCATTCAGGCCGCCGGCCAGCAATTCGGCCAGCATGCCGACCCCGGTACCACCCCCATGGACCCAGCCCATGAAGCCCGGATGCGTATTGCCGGTGGCATAGGGCGCGATCAGCGCGCGAAACCGCTCGTAGAGAATATCAGGCGACGTCGGGCCCGACGGCAGGGCATCATGCAACGCCGTGCGCACCCCATCGGGCATCGGGCGCCAGACCGGTCCATCCCGCAGGGTCGCCAGCCGGTCGACCATGTCGTCGATCATCCGGTGGCCGAGACGACGCAGATCGTCCCAATTGTCGGGGTCCAGACCGGTCATGGGCGCGTCCGTTTCCTTTATCGGCGATCGGCAGGCTGGCCAGTCGCACGGTTCTGTCCAATAATTTGATGCGTGCCTATATGTGTGCCATCGGGCGCATCAAGTCTTCAATGGAACCTGTATGTTCTTCGGCAAACTCGAATTGACGGAAGTGGCGTGGGGCGACAGCCCGCGCCGGGCCAGGCTTGGGGGACAAGGCAAGCTGCTGGTCCTGCTGCACGGCCAGATGCAAAGCCACGTGGCCTGGCATGCCATCGCGCCCGACCTGGCCCGCACCCACACCGTGTTGTGTCCGGACCTCCCGCGCGACCTGGATTTCCGGCGCCAGGCAGAGGAACTGCTGCGCCTGGCATCGGATCTGGGGTACGAGCACCTGGCCGTGGCGGGGCATGGCACCGGCGGCCACATCGCCGCCTATGCCGCCTGGCTGGCGCCGGAGCGGGTGACCCATCTGGCCGAGATCGAATGCATCCCCTCGCCGGGCCATCAGGGGCGCGCCGATCTGGCCTTCGAACTGTCGCGCTACAGCAGCTGCTGGTTCGCCCAGCTTCATCCCAAGCCCGAATCGGCCACGATGGCGATGCCCGAGGAATGGACCCGCCCAGCACCGCATTCCGTGGCACCGTTCAGCCGCTCGGCGGTGGCCGACTATCTGGAAACCATGCCGGCGGGCGAGACCCCGGGGGCGAACGGCCATCATCGCATCCCCCCCTATCCCGGGGATTTGCGCATTGCCTGCCCGCTGCTGGTGGTGTGGTCGCGCGACGGGCGGCTGGGCGGCTGGTACAACCCCGCCGATCTGTGGCGCCCCTACGCGACCGGCCCGCTCAACCAGGCCGAAATCGCGTGCGGCTATTATATCCCCGAGGAACAGCCCCAGGCGCTTCTGGACGCGCTGACCGCGTTTCTGGCGTCCTGACGCGTCAGGACGCCTTCGGCAGCGCCTCGGGCTCGTCTTGCCGGCGGTTCCACGCGGCGGCATAGCGCCGGGCCAGCACCGCGCAGACGAAGAGCTGGACCTGGTGGAAGATCATCAGCGGCAGTACCACCAGCCCGACGGTGGCGGGCGGAAACAGCACGTTCGCCATCGGCACGCCGGAGGCCAGCGTCTTCTTCGAACCGCAGAACACGATCGCAATCTCATCTTCCCGCGGAAAGCCCAGGACGCGGCTGCCCAGCGTGGTGATCAGCAGCACGCTGGCCAGCAGGATACTGTCCGCCAGCAGGATCAACCCGATCTGCGATAGCGGCATCTTGTGCCACAGCCCCTGGACCACGGCCTCGCTGAAGGCGGTATAGACCACGATCAGGATCGACCCCCGGTCGGTCATGGACAGCAGGCGCTTGTTGCGATGCGCCCATTTGCCCAACCATGGCTGCAGCACCTGCCCCAGCACGAAGGGCAGCAGCAATTGCAGCATGATGGCCACGACACCGCCCGAGCCCGATGCCGTGCCATGGCGCTCCAGCACCAGCCCGGTCAGGATCGGCGTGATGAAGATGCCCAGGATATTGGACGTGGTCGCCGCACAGACGGCAGCCGGCACATTGCCGCGCGCGATCGAGGTAAAGGCGATCGAGGACTGCACGGTCGAGGGCAGGCAGCACAGGAACAGGATGCCCAGCCAGACCGACGGATGCAGCAGGCCGGGAAACAGCGCATGCAGGCCCAGGCCCAGCAGCGGAAACAGCGCGAAGGTGCACAGCAGGATGGCCAGGTGCAGCCGCCAGTTCACGATGCCGCCCATCACGGCCTGGCGCGACAGGCGCGCACCCTGCATGAAGAACATCACGGCAATGACCGCGATCGCCAGATCCTGGAAGACCGGCACGGCGGCGCCGTGACAGGGCAGGATGGTGGCGATGATGACGGTACAGATAAGGCTGATCAGAAACGGATCGGGCTTGAGCATCGGAAACATTCCGCTGGCGGTGGAGTGAAGACGCACTGGCGCGCACCATGAACCGGCGCGATGTCTGCCGAAACATCGCAGCCTGCCTCGCCTCGGTCACGATCCCGTGCCAAGGAAGGGCGGTATAAGATCGCAATTCCCGGGGCAAGTCGATGACCATGCGTATTCCCGTTCTGCCGGCTCTCTTCGGCGCCGTTCTGGCCATGAACTGTTCCGGCGCTCATGCCGCCCCCCTGCCGCCGGCCTGTGCCGTCGGCGGGGCCGGCAGCCTGTCGGCCTCACCGACCGAGGCCACGGCCCGCAATTATGTCCTGCGTTTCGCGCCCGGCGCGGGCACCCCGTCGCTGCATGCCGCATCGGTCACGGTCAGCGGGGCCGGCGGCAGTGCGCGCGACATGCGCGACATTCTCGACGCGGCATCGGTGGTGCTGCTGGGCGCATTGGTCAATCACCATGGCGCCGGTTGCACGGCGGATTATTTCCTCGCAACGCTCCAGCCGATCCTGGCGGGCCTGCAAACCGGGCAAACTTACGATATTTCCTGGTCGTCGCCGGTCGCCCAGACCGGTGCGAAACAGATCCGCTTCGGCGTCCTGCACCTGCACCTGGCGGGCGGCAGCGGGGCCCAGCCCATCATGGTTTCGCTGGACCTGGGCGGCGCCGGCATGACCGGCGACACCGTGCTGGCATCGCTGCTGCCCCAGGACGCACGGTCGGATTTCTCCATCCCGGCACAGGCGCTCGGTCCCCTGCTGGCCGCCACCGCCGGCCGGCCGGCCCGCAGCGTGGCGGTACCGGTCACAATCCGGACATTGCGCGCCCGCCGTGGCGACATGCAGCTCGAAGGCAGCGGTTCGGCGGAACTGACCGGCAGCCCCGACGCGGCTTCGGCCAGCGGGCACATGAGCATGCGCAACCTGCCCGAACTGATCGAAACCCTGCGCGCCGCCGGCCAGACCCGCCCGGCCGCCGCCCTGATCATGGCCAATCTGGTCGGGCACCATGCCGATGCCGCCGATACGTCGTGGGACGTCGAATGGGCGGGCGGCATCCTGACCGTCAACCACATCCCGCTGCCCCTGCGCTGAACACGGGCTGAACACGGCGAAACCGGCCGCGAGCGGTTCATAAACTGCTTTTCACTGTTCGCCCGTTTCGCGGACGGGACATATTGGTGCCTCCAACCGCCGCTGGAGGATACCGGACATGACCGTCTCGCGACGCGCTTTCCAGACCTTCCTCGCCGGAATCGGCCTGTCGCTGGCCGGGACCGACATGTGCGCCGCCGGCGCCGCAGATCATGACGTCGAGTCCTTCATGCTGCAGCCCAACGACTGGGTGCCCAACAACGACCATCTGCCGGTACTCTATTACCGCAACGCGCTGGCACTGCCGGCCCACGACCCGGCTTCGGCGTTCGAGGACCTGTTCACGGCCAATGGCTGGCCACCCCAATGGCGCTGGGGCGTCTATGATTTCCACCATTTCCATTCCACGGCGCACGAGGTGCTGGGCATCGCCTCGGGCTCCGCGCGCCTGATGCTGGGCGGCCCCGGCGGCCGGGTCGTCGATGTCCGGGCCGGTGACGTCGTGCTGCTGCCGGCCGGCACCGGCCATCGCAACCTGGGGTCGGATGACGATTTCCTGGTGGTCGGCGCCTATCCGCCCGACCAGCATTTCGACCTGCGTCGCAGTGCCCTGTCAGCCGAGGAGCTTGCACGGATGAACCACGTCCCCTTCCCCGCCAGCGACCCGGCAAAAGGCGCCGGCGGCCCACTGACCGCCCTGTGGCACCAGGCATGAATCGCCCCATGCACCGCCGCACGCTCCTCGCCGGCCTCTGCGCCCTGCTCCCCGCCCGCCTTGCCGTGGCGGCGCAATCCTTGCGGATCGGCACCATCGGCGCCGGCCATGTCGGCAGCACCCTGGCCGGCCTGTGGCTGCGCGCCGGCCACCCCGTCATGCTCTCGGCCAGCGATATCGGCTCGGCCCGCTCGGCGGCCGAGGCGCTGGGCACAAACGCCCAGGCCGGCACGCCGCAGGATGCCGCCCGGTTCGGCGATGTCGTCCTGCTGGCCGTCCCCTACGGCGCCCTGCCCGGTCTCGGGGCCAGCCTGCATGGATTACTGGCGGGCAAGATCGTGATCGACGCCTGCAACCCCTATCCCTGGCGCGACGGCGACATCGCCCGCACCGCAAGGCAGCAGGGCGCGGGTATCCTCACCCAATCCCTCTTTCCCGGCGCCCACATCGTCCGCGCCTTCAATTCCGAGGACATGTCGACCATCCAGGCCGAGGCCCATCGCAGGCCGCCGCTGCTCGCCATTCCCTATGCCGGTGACGATCCGGCTGCCATGCGCACCGTGGGCGGCCTGATCGCCGAGGCCGGGTTCGACCCGGTCGCGGTCGGCCCGCTGGCCACCGCGCGCCTGTTCCAGCCCGGCTCATCAGGGTTCGAGGCCGATCTGACGGCACCGGAACTGCGCGCCCGCCTCGGCCTGCCCCGTACATGAAAACGGGGGGCCAGGCCCCCCGTTTCCGTCTTGTGGACCGGTTCCTTTCAGGGACCGGTCAGCGCGTTCGCCTGACGCAGCCCGAGGCCGAACTGGATCCAGCCCACGCCGGCGGCGATCAACTCCACCGCAATGAAGGTGCCGATCAGCCACAATCCAGACCAGGGCAGCGTCAGATACAGGCACACGCCGACCAGCAGGCTGATCAGCCCGGCGCCCAGGATGATCCACCAGCCATTCAGCTCGCGATGACGCGCCGCGATCAGCATGCGCATCGTCCCCGACACGATCAGGCAGGCGGCGATGAACAGGGTCAGCACGATCGAACCGGTGACGGGTTCGTACATCAGCGCAAAGCCGCCGAGGACATAGAGCGCGCCGCCCAGCAGCGACAGGATGAAGCCGCCCCAGTCGCGCACCGCGAAGGCATGGAACAGTTGCGCCCCACCCGCGATCACCAGCACGATGCCGATAATGACGGTGCTGGCCAGGGTGACGGAAATCGCATCGATCCAGGCGACGATGCCCAGCGCGATGGACAGCAGACCCAGCAGGACAAACAGTCCCCAGCGCTGCGTGAACGGGGTGGCCATGACCTCTCCTCGATGCCAGAAACAGAAGATATTCCGGAGTATACGGATTTCCCGCCCCGCGGCACCGGCTTTTTTTCGCCCGCCCGGTCCGCGCATGGCCGGCATCCGCGCCGCCGCCCGTCCGGTTGACAGGCCGGGGCCGGACCGCCTATAGGCCAGCCCCACTGCCGGGAACGTGGACGGACCGGCCGGTGCCTGATCGGGTGATTGCTCCCCGGCGCCGGTAATGCGGTTCGCGCCCGCCCTGTTCATGCGGAACAGGACCTACCGGTGCAATACAGGGCGGTGGCCGGCCTTCGGGCCATGATGCCGCCCACCGACTATGAAAGACCGCGCGCGATGAGCAAGCGCCTTGAGAGCAAGTACAAAATCAACCGCCGCCTTGGCGTCAACCTGTGGGGCCGCGCGAAGTCGCCGGTCAACAAGCGGGAATACGGCCCCGGCCAGCATGGCCAGCGCCGCAAGCAGAAGCCGTCGGACTTCTCGGTCCAGCTGATGGCGAAGCAGAAGCTGAAGGGCTATTACGGCAACATCAGCGAGAAGCAGTTCCGCAAGTATTACGACGAGGCCGTGCGCCGCAAGGGCGACACCTCCGAGAACCTGATCGACCTGCTGGAGCGCCGGCTGGATGCGGTCGTCTATCGCCTGAAGTTCGCGATGACGCCGTTCGCCGCCCGCCAGTTCGTCAGCCATGGCCACATCACGGTCAACGGCCGCAAGGTCAACATCCCGTCCTTCCTGGTGCGCGATGGCGACGTGATCGAGGTCCGCGAGAAGTCCAAGCAACTCGCCATCGTCCTCGACGCGGCGCAGAGCGGCGAGCGTGACGTGCCGGAATATGTGGAAGTCGATCACCGCCAGATGAAGGGCCGCTTCGTGCGCGCGCCGAAGCTGTCGGACGTTCCCTACCCGGTGCAGATGGAACCGAACCTGGTCATCGAGTTCTACTCGCGCTGATCCGGTCTTCCAGACCAACGACCGCGGCGCCGGGCGTGGGGACATCCCCTACGCCCGGCGTCTGTGCTTTTGGGACCTGCCGCCCGAACCATAAGCCCGCATGGATTCTGCCGTGAACGCCGAGCCCTCCACCGACCTCGCCCCGACCATCGCCCGCGAAATCGCCCGGCGGCGCACCTTCGCCATCATCTCGCATCCCGACGCGGGCAAGACCACGCTGACCGAACGCATCCTGCGGGCGGGCGGCGCGATCCAGATGGCGGGCAATGTGCGGGCCAAGGGCGAACGCCGCCGCACCCGGTCGGACTGGATGGGCATCGAGCGCGATCGCGGCATCTCGGTCGTCACCTCGGTCATGACGTTCGAATATGGCGGCTGCATCTTCAACCTGCTCGACACGCCGGGCCACGAGGATTTCTCTGAAGACACCTACCGCACGCTGACGGCGGTGGACTCGGCGGTGATGGTGATCGACGCCGCCAAGGGCATCGAGGACCGGACCCGCAAGCTGTTCGAGATCTGCCGCCTGCGCGATATCCCGATCGTCACCTTCATCAACAAGATGGACCGCGAGGCGCAGGACCCGTTCACGCTGCTCGACGAAATCTCGTCCGCGCTGGCGCTCGACACCGCACCGGCCACCTGGCCCGTCGGCCGCGCCGCGCAGTTCGCCGGCACCTACGATCTGCGCACGCGCCAGCTTCATGTGTCGCCCCCGCTGGAGCAGTCGGACCCGCGCATGGTGCAACTGGCCGAAGAGCTGGAACTGGCCGAGGCCGCCCTGCCGATTTTCGACCGCGAGAGCTTCAATGCCGGGCACCTCACGCCCGTCTTCTTCGGCAGCGCGATGAAGGAAATCGGCGTGACCGACCTGCTGGACGCGCTGGTCGCCTTCGGCCCGCCACCGCGCGACCAGGCGACCGAAAACCGCACGGTCCGCGCTGACGAGACCGGCCTGACCGCCCTGGTCTTCAAGATCCAGGCCAACATGGACCCCAACCATCGCGACCGCATGGCCTTCGCGCGGATCTGCTCCGGCCGGCTGGAACGCGGCATGCGGCTCAAGCACACCCGCACCGGCAAGCAGTTCGCCCTGCACACGCCGCAATTCTTTTTCGCCCGCGACCGCCAACTGGCCGAGGAAGCCTTCGCCGGCGACGTGGTCGGTATCCCCAATCACGGCACGCTGCGCATCGGCGACACACTGACCGAGGGCGAGGACCTGCGCTTCACCGGCGTGCCCCATTTCGCGCCGGAAATCCTGCGCCGCGTCCGACTGGACGACGCGATGAAGGCCAAGAAACTGCGTCAGGCCCTGACCGAACTGGCCGAGGAAGGCGTGGTCCAGCTCTTCCGCCCGCAGGACGGTGCCCCGCCCATCGTCGGCGTGGTCGGCACGCTCCAGCTCGACGTGCTGCAGGCGCGTCTGGCCGGGGAATACGGGGTGAGCATCGGCTTCGAATCCACCCCCTACAATCTCGCGCGCTGGGTGGTGGGCGACAAGGCGAAGCTGGAACTGTTCTCCATGGCCAACCGCTCCGCAATGGCGGACGATCTGGACGGCGACCCGGTCTTCCTCGCCGGCTCGGCCTTCATGATGCGCCGCACAGCCGAGATGAACCCGGACCTGACCTTCCACGACATCAAGCAGATCGGTGTGGAATCCCGCTGATCCCGCTCTTGGGCGGCACCCCTGCCGCCCGGCCCTTCCCCAACGCGTAGACGACCCGCGCCGCCAGCAGCAGTGCCACGACCACCAGTGCCGTCGCAATGCCGCCCCATAGCCCCATCACGCCAAACCCGCAGCGGAAGGCCAGCCAGTTGGCCAGCGGGAAGCCGACACCCCAATAGCCGGCGATCGCCAGCATCATCGGCACCATGGCATCCCCCCGCCCGCGCAGCACACCCACCAGCACCGCCTGCGCCCCATCGGCCACCTGAAAGATCGCCGCCAGCAGCAGCGCCGCTGTCGCGATCCCCGCACTGTCCGCATTGCCCGGCACCGACGGGTCCAGATAGAAGCCCACGATCCGCCCACGGAACAGATAGATCAGGCAACCCACCACCCCCATGCCGGTGATCGCGGTCCCCACCGCCACCCGCGCCGCGCGGCGCACCCGCTCGGGCCGTCCAGCCCCGGTCCAGTAGGCCACCCGCACGTTGGCGGCCTGCCCCAGCGCCATGGTCACCATATAGGTGGTCGCGGTCACGCTCAGCACGATCTGGAACGCCGCCAGCGCATGCGGCCCCAGCGTCGCCGCCTGCAATCCCGTGACCTCGAACAGCATGATTTCGGCCCCCGCCGCCGCGAACATCGGCAACCCCAGGCGCAACAGCGCCGCCATGTCGGCCACGCGCGGCAGCAACGGCCACAGCAGCAGGCGCAGATGCGGCCGGGAATGCACCATCGCCAGCAGCACCAGCGCACTGCCCCACATGGTCAGCGCGGTCGCCAGCGCCGAGCCGCGCAGCCCCATTGCCGGCAGGCCGAACCATCCATGGATCAGCGCCGCGTTCAGCACGCCGTTCACCACCGCCACCACCGGCATCACCCGCAGCAGGATGATCTGCGCATCCAGCGCCGGCAGCACGACTTCCACGACCCCGGTCCCGATCAATGCCGGCGGAACGCCCCACATCAGGATATGGGTAAAGGACGAAACCGGCCCGACAAAGGCTTCGGGCTGGTGCATCAGCCGCAGCAGGGCCCCCGCCTGATCCAGGATCGCCAGGCATGGCAGGCACAGCAGCAGCGCCATCACCAGCAGCATGGCATGGATCGGGGCAATGCGTTCCGGTTCCTTCCGTCCGCGTGCCTGGGCAATCAGCACCCCGCCCGCCCCCAGCAGCGCCTGCAACACCGCAAGGACGGTAAAGAACAGCGTCGTGGACAGGCCGCCGATCGCCAGCGCATCCGCCCCCAGCCCGCCCAGCAGCACGCTGTCGGTCACGCCCATGGCCATCTGTGCGATCTGCGCCAGGGCAATGGGGGCCGCGACACGCAGCAGGAGACGAAGTTCCGATTGGGGCAGGGCTGGGTCCGACATGGCCGCATCCAGAGCAGATCGGCTCCGGAAAGGCCAGATGCCACACGCGCATCCCTCTATTCGACCGGCGCCACACATAAGGGTGTTGCGTCTGCCCCGTCCCTGTCGCATCTAGGCGCCATCATGCCCGATTCCATGCCGCAACTGACCCTGCACGACAGCAGCCGCCGCACGACGGTTCCCTTCGCGCCCCTCGATCCGGGAAATGTACGGGTCTATTACTGTGGCCCCACGGTCTATGACCTGGCGCATATCGGCAATCTGCGGGCCATGATCACGGCCGACATCCTGGTGCGGCTGCTGCGGCACCTGTATCCGCGCGTCACCTATGTCCGCAACATCACGGACGTCGACGACAAGATCAACGCCCGCGCCCACGCGAACGGCGAGACGATCGACAGCCTGACCACGCGCACGATCCGCGATTTCCACGACGATCTCGCCGCCGTCGGCGTCCTGCCGCCGGATGTCGAGCCGCGCGCCACCCATCATATCGGCGAAATGATCACGCTGATCGAGCGCCTGATCGCCAGCGGCCACGCCTACGAGGCCCAGGGCCACGTCCTGTTCGCCGTCGCGCACTTCCCGGATTACGGCAAGCTGTCCGGCCGCTCGCCCGACGATCTGCTGGCCGGCGCCCGGGTCGAGGTCGCGCCCTACAAGCGCGACGCCGGCGATTTCGTGCTCTGGAAGCCGTCGGAGCCCGGCCTGCCGGGCTGGGAAAGCCCCTGGGGCCGGGGCCGGCCGGGCTGGCATATCGAATGCTCGGCCATGTCGCACCGTTATCTGGGCGAGAGCTTCGACATCCATGGCGGCGGCAGCGACCTGCTGTTCCCCCACCATGAGAACGAGCGAGCACAGAGCCAGTGCTGCTTCCCCCACAGCCGCTTCGCCAACCACTGGGTGCATAACGCGATGCTGCTGGTGAATAGCGAGAAGATGTCCAAGTCCCTGGGCAACTTCCTGACCATCCGCGACGTGCTGTCCGACACCCCCGCCGAAGCCCTGCGCCTGCTGCTGCTGCACGCCCAATACCGGTCGGTGCTGAACTTCACCCGCACCGGCCTGGACGAGGCGAAACAGACGCTGAACCGCTTCTACCGCGCCATCGGCGACCTGCCGCCCGACGCAGCCGATCCGGTTCCGGCCGAGATTCTGGCCGCAATGTGCGACGACCTCAACACGCCGCGCGCCCTGGCCGAGATGCATGCCCTGGCCGACCGCGCCCTGGCCGGCGACCACGCCGCCGCACGCGGCCTGCGCGCGGCCGGCCGCCTTCTGGGCCTGCTGGGCCAGTCGTCCGATGACTGGTTCCGCGCCGGCGCCGGCGTCGACGAGGCCGAGATCGACACGCTGATTGCCGAACGTCTCGCCGCCCGCAAATCCCGCGATTTCGCCCGCGCCGACGCCATCCGCGACGATCTCGCGGCACGCGGCATCCTGCTGGAAGACGGCCCTACCGGCACCATCTGGAGGCGCGCATGACCGGCCGTGACGGCGGGGCCGATATCGGCCCGATCGGCAACAGCCCGGTCGTGATCCTGGTGCGCCCGCAGATGGCCGAGAATATCGGCACCACGGCGCGCGCCATGGCCAATGGCGGCCTGTTCCACCTGCGCCTGGTCGCCCCGCGCGACGGCTGGCCACTGGAACGCGCTTGGCGCGCCGCCTCCGGCGCCGACCGGATTCTGGAAGCCGCGACGGTGCATGAAACCGTCGATGATGCGGTGGCCGACCTGCACCATGTCTTCGCCACCTGCCCCCGCCCGCGCCATATCGTCAAGACGGTCCTGACCGCCCGTGGCGGCGCTGCCGAACTGCGGCAGATGACCAGCCGCGGCCTGCGCACCGGCCTGATGTTCGGCCCCGAACGCGCGGGGCTGGACAACGAGGACATGGCCCGCGCCGACGCCCTGATCCGCTACCCGCTGAACCCCGCCTTCATGTCGCTGAACCTGGCGCAGGCGGTCATGATCATGGCCTATGAATGGTGGATGGCCGAAGACGCCACCCCGCCGCGCACGCTGATGACCAATGAAACCCACGTCGCCACCAAGGGCGAACTGGACAATTTCATGCGCAACCTGGTCGGCCAACTGGACGAATGCGGCTTCCTGCGCAACGAGCAGAAACGCCCCGGCATGGTCCGCAACCTGCGCCATTTCTTCACCCGCGGCGAAGTCACGGAGCAGGAACTCCGCACCCTGCACGGCGTGGTGACGGAATTGTCCCGGGGCCGCCGGGCCCGGACGGCCGGCGGGGGATAGGACAGGATGGGGCGGGACAAGGGCCGGCTTCGACGCCTCCTGCCTCCCTGCTTATGTTTTGTCCTCTTCCGGAAGATCGGTTCCGCCGAGGCTCGCCTGCGCGAGCTTCAAGGCATAAGCCCTCACGTCGGCTGGCCATGCGCCCATACGGTCGGCGAAGATATCGCCGTCTCCTGAAAACAAGGCGCGTATCACGTCTTCGAATCCGGGAAGGTCGCCGGCCAACGCCGACAAGAAACGATACGCCCGTTCGCGGGCAAGCCTAGCCCGGCTTCGTCCGCCATCGGCGCGGCGCGCATCATCGATGAGACGGCGCAGCGCCTGAGAGGCCCCTCCGGCCTGTGTTCCAAGCCATTCCCAATGGCGCGGAAGAAGCGTCACCTCGCGGGCGACCACGCCCAATTTCGGGCGCCCGCGCGACCTCGTGGACGTCGCGCCGTCAGGCAGATCGTGCGTTCCGGATTCAGGCGATCCACCTCCGCCCCGGCGGGTCAGCCGTGCGACAATCTCCGCAGTGCTCCCCCGAAGATCAAAATCGATGACCGCTCCCGATGCATCGTCAAACGTCAGGATGGGACCATGCGTCCCGGCCATAGCGGCGACCCTGACCGCAAGTGCCACGTCGATCAGCGCTCCACTGGCGAGCTGCCGGGTACCATCGAAGGCGGTACAGGGGATTGAGAGATATTCAGACATATCCTGCTTTTTAATAATGGGTAAAAATAAGTCAATATGCCCGGGTGATATTGTTTCCATCTTCACGCCGCGCTAACAGCTCTTTGAAAGCGAGGTTGGCGCGGATGAAGGGAAAAGAGCGAAAGGCGGCAATAGCCGCGTACAAGGAACGAAAGGTCGAGGCTGGCATCTACGCCGTCCGCTGCACTGTGACCGATCAGGTGTGGGTGGGCAGCGCGCCCGATCTTTCCACTATTCAGAACCGGCTCTGGTTCACTCTCAGGCAGGGGTGCAACACGCATCGAACGCTTCAGGAGGCGTGGACCATCCACGGCGGTGACGCCTTTACCTTCGAGATCGTCGAACGACTTGAGGATGACGATCCCGGCTATGTCCGAAATGTCGCGCTCAAGAAACGTCAAGAACGATGGCGGGACCAGCTCCAGGCTATGCGCATATGAGTTTGGCAGATCAAACGGCAATCTGCGCAGCGAACCTTTCCCGATGGACGTTCATCCGATGCGTCTCGCCCCCCTCTTTCATCCCCAGGCTGACAATTGGCTGTCGGCACGGGGATGGGCCTTGCAGGACGCAGGTTTGTCGACATGCGCGATCTGACACAAGGCTCCATTCCTCGGCTTCTTGCCGGCATGGCGGGCTTCATCGGTTTCGGTCTGGTCGTCCAGACCATGTATCTGGTTGTGGATCTCTACTTCGTGGCACAACTCGGAGGGCAGGCAGTTGCGGGAGTGGCGACGGGTGGGAGCGTGCTGCTCTTCGTCATGGCCCTGAGCCAGGCCGTGTCGGTGGGCGCACTGTCTCTGATCTCGCGCGCGATCGGCGGCAAGGACGCAGCCGAGGCTCAGACCGTGTTCGAGCAGGCCATGAGCATGGCGCTTACCGCCGCCGTCGCAACGCTTCTGATCGGCTATCTTGCGGGTGGTCGGTTCATGGCCGTGCTGTCGGCCGACGATGCCACTAGAATGGCGGCACACGCGTATCTGCTCGCTTCCCTACCCTCGTTGGCGTTGATGTTCCCCACTGCCGCACTCGGCTCGGTGTTGAGGGCGAGCGGCATCGTCGCGGCACCGATGCTGCTTCAGTCCGCAACCGTATTCCTCAACATCGCACTCGCTCCCGTCCTGATCGCGGGATGGGGCACGAATCATCCGCTCGGCACCGCGGGCGCTGGCTTGGCGACTTCAATTGCAACGATCATCGGCACGATAATCCTGATCGTCCTTTTCGGCAGGCTTGAGATGACGCTTCGGATGAAAGTGGCGGCGCCTCGGTTCGCGGCATGGTGGCGGATTGCGGCGATCGGCCTGCCCTCATCCGGTGAGTTCCTGCTGATGTTCGTGATCTCGGGCGTGATCTATTGGGCGCTACGTCGCTTCGGACCCGACGCGCAAGCGGGATTCGGCATCGGTTCGCGCATAATGCAGTCGATCTTCCTGCCGGCGATGGCCGTGGCTTTCGCCGCAGCTCCGATCGCCGGACAAAATCACGGTGCGGGCCGAGCGGATCGCGTTCGCGCAACATTCCACACCGCTGTGCTGATCAGCAGCGGGATCATGCTGGCGCTGACGCTGTTATGCCAGCTCAATCCGGAGTTGCCGGTTCTGGTCTTCACGCGCAAATCGGCCGTCGTCGCCGTGGCTTCAGAATATCTTCGTATCGTGTCCTGGAATTTCGTCGCAATGGGGCTGGTCTATAGCTGCTCGGCGATATTTCAGGGTTTCGGCAACACCGGCCCAGCATTCGCCGCCAGCGCCAGTCGCCTCGCCACCTTCGTCCTGCCCACTCTCCTGTTCGCTCGTTGGCCGCAGGCAACGCTCCACGACCTGTGGCGGCTCTCGAACGTCTCGATCATTATCCAGGCATTGATAAGCCTGCTGTCGCTGCGTCGCGCGTTCCGGCCCCGAGGGGCGCCGAGAATTCCGTAATTGAACGGATCGGCGCCAGTCCCCCGAGTGCCATTACCGCGCCGCGATCCGCAGCCGCTCCGCCACACGTTCATGCCCCATCAGCGGCAACAGGTCGCGCATCTCCGGCCCCTTCTCTTCACCGGTCAGGGCAATACGCAGCGGATGGAACAGCGCCTTGCCGCTACGGCCGCTCGCAGCCCGGATCGCACCTGTCCATGTCTTCCAGGTCTCGGAATCCCACGGGTCGCCGGGCAGCAGCGACAGGGCCTGAAGCAGATAGTCGCCCTCCCCATCCTGCACCGGCGGGACGATCGTCCCGGCGACCACATCCCACCAGTGGCGCAGTTCCGACAGCAGATCGACATTGCCACGCACGGCCAGCCAGAAGGCCTCGGTGGCCCCCTCGGGCAGCAGGTCGCGCATGTCGGCAAACGGCTTCTGATGCATGACCTTGCGGTTCAGCGCCAGCAACTGCCGCATGTCGAACCGCGCGGCCGAGCGCGAGACGCGCCGCACGTCATAGCTGGCCGCGAGTTCCTCGAAGGACAGCGGCGCCGGATCGTCCGAACTGCCCAGCCGCGCCAGATAGGACACGACGGCGCCGGGATCGATCCCATCCTGCCGCAGGGCACGCAGCGACAGCCCGTCGAAGCGCTTGGACAGCTTCCCCCCCGCCTCGTCCAGCAGCAGCGGCAGATGGGCGAACGTAAAGCGGCCCGGCCGCGCGCCCAGCGCCTCGGCAATGTCGATCTGCACGCCGGTATTGGTCAGATGGTCCTCGCCGCGCAGGATATGCGTCACGCCGGTTTCCAGATCGTCCACCACCGATGCCAGCGTATACAGCACCGTGCCATCGGCCCGGACCAGCACCGGGTCGGAAATGGATGGCAGCTTGACCTGCGACCGGCCCATGACCAGATCGTCCCACGCCACCATCCCGTCGGACAGGCGGAAACGCCAGTACGGCACCTTGCCGTTCGCCTCGGCCTGGGCACGCTGCTCGGCCGTCATGCGCAGCATCGCACGGTCATAGACCGGCGGCTTGCGCATGCGAATGCGTGCCTCGCGCTTGGCGGCCAGCTCCTGCTCGCTCTCGAAGCACGGATACAGGCGGCCGCTATCCTTCAGCGTCTCGATCGCCGCCGCATAGCGGTCCAGCCGGTCCGACTGGCGAAACGTCTCATCCCAGTTGATGCCCAACCATGCCAGGTCGGTGCGCAGCGCATCGGCATACTCCTCGCGCGAACGCTCGCGGTCGGTATCGTCGATGCGCAACTGGAACGTGGCGCCATGGCGGCGCGCATACAGGGCGTTGGCAATCGCCTGACGGGCGTTGCCGACATGGATCAGGCCCGTCGGGCTGGGCGCGAAGCGGAGTTTCATGCCGCCTATATGCGTCGGGCGCGCCGGAAAGACCAGCCGGAACGCCGCCGCCCCCTATCCCTTATTCGTCGTCGACGTCTTCATCATCCTCGACCAGCCGGCGCGGATCGAGCGCCCGCCAGTCCCGCTCCATCGGCGTGGCCGGATTGGCGGTAAAATCGTCCAGTTCGTTCGCCGAACGCCAGCCTTCGTCGCCCACGTCCAGGATCTCGGCATCCTCGCCGAACGACAGCCAGGATTGCAGCACCTCGCGCGGCGAGGCACCGGGCACGCGGCAACGCTCGATACTGTCGCGGACATAGGCCCGCGCGAAGGCATTGGCATGGGACAGATCGACGAAGCCGCCGACATCCTCGACGATTCCATCCTCGGCGCCGCCCGACAGATCCAGAATCCGGACGCGCCAGCCCGACTCGTCCGCCGTGGAATCGGAAATGGGGGGAGTATCAGTCAAATGCGGAATTCCCTGTGATGATGCCCGCACGGGCATGGCCCGGCGGGAGAGTGGGATCAAGTGCCGGCGGCAGCCCGGGCACCCGCGCGGCGCAGCAGGAACTCACGGCCGATCTTCACGCGCGGTTCGCCGTCATACGACACGATGTCGGCGGTGGCATAGGTTTCCGACCAGCGATCGGGAATGAAGGAACCGGTACCCACAACGTCGATCGGCGCATGCGCATCGGCCATCGCCAGGCATTTCTCGACATTGAAGCCCGACGAGACGATGATCCGCACCCGGGGAAAGCCGGCCTCGTCCAACGCCTCGCGCATGCGCCAGATCGCGGCGGCCGAAACGCCGGTGCCCACCAGATTGCGCAATTCGGTCTCGGACCGGTAGCGCCGGATGGTGCCGGGCGTGTTGCGCTCCAGCGCGGCGTAGGACAATTGCGGGTCCAGCCCCTCCAGAAACCGCCCGCCATGGGTATCCAGCCGCACCGCCAGCCGTCCCGCCGCCGCCAGTTCCGGAAAGGCGCGGCACACCGCCAACCCATCCGTGATCTCCCGCCCGAAATAGTCCGTCAGGACCACAAGGTCGGATTCGGGAAATGCCTCGTGGAACATCTCGGCCGCACGCAGGGTCGATCCCGCATAGCCGATCAGGGCATGGGGCATGGTGCCCAGTCCGGCCGACTGGCCGAAAAAGCCCGCCGTGGCATCGTTGGCCCCGCCGACAAACCCCAGGGCTCCCTCGTTCCGGGCCGCCAGGCTGCCGATCGAGGCGGCATAGGCCATCTGTTCCTGCATCTCGAAGCCCGCGCAGTGCCGGGCCTCCATGGCCAGAAAACGTGCCTTCGGCAACGCCATCGCCATCTGGTAGGCATTCAGCGCCGCCACGCAGGGCGGCCCCAGCTTCTGCAGCAGCAGCGTCTCCAGGTCGGCCAGCGCGGCGAACGAGCCGGTGATATAGACCAGCGGCTCCCCCGCCCCGACCCAGGCCCCCTCGGGAAACATCACCTCGTGCGTCAGCGTTATCCCGCGCGCGCGCGCCACATTGTCCAGCCACTCGGTCATCAGCCGCGTCGCGGACAGGACCGGGCGGCGGACGAACAGGGCATATGTCACCTGCTGGTCGCCGAAGCGGGTGACGATGTCGCGCGTCCGGTTGAAATAGGCATCGGTCCGGGCGCGGATGCTCGCGTCATCCAGCGCCTGGTGCGGACCGAATGCCGTAGGGGACTGGGCTGCCGACATCGTTCCTCCGAGGATCTTTCCGTTACGCGGCCTCCGTGCCTTTCGTCCCGGACCCGCCGCGCAGGCGTGCCGTCAGTTCCTCGGCCAGCAGGAATGCCATCTCCAGCGACTGCTCGGCATTCAGCCTCGGGTCGCAGAAGGTCTCATACCGTTCACCAAGATCGGCCTCCGTCAAGCGGTGGGCACCACCGACGCACTCCGTCACATTCTGCCCGGTCATCTCGACATGCACCCCGCCAGGGTGGGCATTTTCGGCCTGGAACACGTCAAAAAAGCCGCGAATCTCAGTCAAAATCGCTTCGAACGAACGGGTCTTGATCTTGTTGACGGTCGAGATCGTGTTGCCATGCATCGGATCACACAACCACGTGACCGTCCGCCCCGAGGCCACGACCTTGCGCAGCAGCGCCGGCAGGTGCCGCCCCACGCCCTCGGCCCCCATGCGCGAGATCAGCGAGATCCGGCCCGGCTCGTCCGTTGGGTTCAGGATCTCCAGCAGCCGCTCCAGATCCTCGATCGTCGTCGTCGGCCCCACCTTGATGCCGATCGGGTTGCGCACCCCGCGCAGGAACTCGACATGCGCGCCATCCGGCTGGCGGGTGCGATCACCGATCCAGACGAAATGTGCCGAGCAGTCGTACCACTCGCCCGTCGTGGAATCGACGCGCGTCAGTGCCTGCTCATAGGGCAGCAGCAGCGCCTCGTGCGAGGTATAGAACTCGGTCTCGTCCAGTTGGCGGGTGGTCGCACCATTCACGCCGCACGCCGCCATGAAGGCCAGCGTCTCGTCGATCCGCTCGGCCAGCACGCCATAGCGCTGGGCCAGGGGCGAACGCTCGACAAAGCCCAGGTTCCAGCGATGCACCTGATGCAGGTTGGCATAGCCGCCGCCGGCGAAGGCCCGCAGCAGGTTCATCACGCCGGCCGACTGGAAATAGCCGGTTTCCATGCGCACCGGGTCGGGAATGCGCGCCTCGGGCGTGAACGCCGCACCGTTGATGATGTCGCCGCGATAGGACGGCAGGCTGACGCCACCGATCGTCTCGCTGTCCGACGAACGGGGCTTGGCGTACTGGCCGGCCATGCGGCCGATCTTCACCACCGGCACCTTGGCGCCGAAGGTCAGCACCACCGACATCTGCAACAGCACGCGGAACGTGTCGCGGACGATGTCGGCGGTGAATTCGCTGAAACTCTCGGCACACGCGCCGCCCTGCAGCACGAAGGCCTTGCCCTGCGACGCGGCGGCCAGGCTGGCCTTCAGCCGCCTCGCCTCGCCCGCAAAGACCAGCGGCGGATATCGGCGCAACCGTTCTTCGACCGCCCCAAGGGCGGCCGCGTCGGGATAGGACGGAACCTGACGGATGGGAAACGACCGCCAGCTTTCCGGCGTCCAGGCCTGCCGGGAAGATTTGTCGTGGCTGTGCGTCGCACTCATGGTCGCTTCCTAAAATTCCTCTGATCGTCCGGTCGCGACATCCCAGCGATGCGCGCCGCCATCTTCCCCAGCCCGCGCCCCGATGGCCGGCCTTGCAAGGGGCAGCCTTTATGTCGAAAATCCTCCCCCAACGCAAAGAGGATCGTCTTGCCATGGGCGTCGCGCGACATATTCGTGCGCCAGATCCCACGCAGGCATCGCTTTTCATGCCTGCCTGCCATGTTTTTCAGGCGTGCAACGATACATCGCAATCGGCTAGACCCGGCCGACACAGGGACGCTTCGACACGATAGCGGTACGGGGGCCTTAACGGGCCACGGCACACATGACATGTTGCGTTCCATATAGATGGAAGGATTTCCCATGCCGGCCACGTTCCGCACCCGCCTGCTTCCGCTCCTGGCCGGCTTCTGCCTGCTTGCCGCCCCCGCACTCGCCGCCCCCGGAGACGCCCCGAACAAGCGCCAGCCCGCGCAGGAAGAGGGTGTCGAAGCCCAGCATGGCGAAGATATGACCGTCCAGGGCCGCCGCAGCCTGCCGCCCGGATATCAGGACGCCCCGTCGATGGACATGACCCACGGGCCCGACCCGGACCACGAGGCCAACGTCCATCGCGACTCCGTCACCGGCACCGACCTCTCGCGCTTCGGCAGCGCCTATCAGAGCAGCAGCCCCTACGGCCAGGGCCAGCTTGGCGACGCCACCGGCAACGGCTGGGTCACGCCGCGCTGAGCTGCCCGGTTACACGCGGATTCTTCCGGCGGGTGAGGGCTTGCCCTCACCCGCGACCTGCTGCCGCTACAGGCTATTCATCACCTGGCACGCCATAGGATGGCGAGGTGGCAGGATCGATCGCCCGCAACGTATAATCGCGTGCCTGAGGCACCCAAAGCGACCAGAGCGCCTGTAGGCGGTCGATCGGCCGCTCGTCCCAATCCACCCGCAGGTCCGTCAGCGGCCAGGCATGGGCATCCACGACCAGCAGACCCGCGGACCGGATCGGTCCTGCCTCCCCGCCAGCCGCCAGCCCGGCCTGCATCGCTTCCAGCAGGCGCTGCCCCAGTTCCTGCCCGGCGTCACCGCCGGCAAAGGCCTCACGCATCGCCACGGGTACATCCGCTACCGCCAGCAGATTGCCCGCGCACGCGACATTGTGCCCTTTCGCCGATCCGTGGATGCCCAGGGTCTGCGCGCCGGACCACACGTCCGTATCGCCCGTCACGTCGATGACCGAAAGCTGACGGTATGCGGCAAGGCGGCTCCGGGTGAGAATCGCCACACATTCCCCGGCCGACGCGCCACGCTCCAGAAGATCCAGGCCACGCGGCCCCAGCGTGGGGTCGGTGATGTTCTGCGTGGCGACGGCGCCGACCCCCGCCCGGGCAAAGGCGCACCGGCTGGCGACGGCGGGGGATGACGATGCGACAGCCAGACCGAACTGACCGGTCCGCGCGCAGCGGGCAACGATGGAAAACGTCATGCGTACAATTCCTGTCCGGTGGACCTGCCTCAGAACTCGGCCTTGATCGAGCCGAAATACTGTCGCGGCGCCCCGACCAGGAACGATTGGTAATCACCGGACAGCGAGAACCCGTTCTCGCCCATCGTCGAGACATAGCGCGCGTTGGACAGGTTATAGATGTTGAACCCCAGTTCGAGCCCCTTCAGGAACCGCCCTCCGGCGGTCGAGGCCACCAGATTCGTCAGGCGGTAATTCATGCCGAAATTCGCGATCCAGTAGGCCGGCACCTTGGCATCACCGACATAGCTGAGGTTGCGCCGCGTGGTGTAGGCCGCATCGACATGCGCCTCCAGGTCACGCCAGCGATAGCTCAGCGCCGTCTTGTACATCACACGCGGATAGGCCACCACCTGCACGCCGCGCGTATGGTACACCACCCCCCCGCTTTCCATGTTCTGGTCATAGGTCGCGTGATTATAGCTGACGCTGTTCGTAAAAGAGAGGCCGCGAAGCGGCCGCAGCGTCAGGCCGGCATCCACGCCATTCATCGTGATCCCGCCCACATTGGCGATGATCGTCTGCGGGTTGATGATCGCACCCGACGAAATCATCTGTAGCCGGTTGAAGAAATTTACCCGATAGGCATGGATCGTCGCATCCATCAGCCTGTCGCTGTACCGATAGCCCACCGCATAGGCCCAGTCGCTCTCGGGCTTCAGCCCCGGCCGTGCCATGTCATAGGCGGACTGGGTCACGGCGAAAGGCGACGCTGCCGTCTTGAACTGCGCCTGCGGATAGGCATGCACGTTCTCCGCGATATCGAAATAAAGCTCATGATGTTTGAGAAAATGCCAATCCCCGCTGATATGCGGCAGGAAAGCACGGAACGTCGTCAGCCCGACACCGCCGACCGACGCATCGTTTCCATAATAACCGGTGTTGTAATAGGCATTCCCGGCGCGCGAGACGTTGAGAAGCGACTTGAAACCGAAATGCAGGGCCAGGTTCGGCAGGACGTTCCAGGTATCCTGGGCATAGGTGGTAAAGGTATTGGTATTGATCGTCTGCCCGTAAAGCTGCATGAACGGCGTCAGGTTCGCAAAACCGCCCACCGAGTTGATCGGGCTTCCCTGGCCGGGCAGAGGCTGCTCGTAGCCGAACATGCTCGATACAAAACGGTTATTTTCGTACCAGACACCCGTTTCGATATGATTGCGGGCGATGTCGTAATGCAGCGCCGACAGAATGCCGAACCGCTGGATGCTCGGCTGCTTGACCTGCTCGAACATCGGCGCACCATTCGGCGACGGGTAGAACGGATTGCTCCATGTCAGGATGCTGTCCTGGCCGTGGCCATAGGCTGTCGTCTTCCAGCGCAGGCGATCGGTCAGCGCGAAATCGCCCTTCAGATAGCCGAAATAGTCGTTGATGTTCGACGCACCGTCATAATAGGCCGCATCGGCCTTGTCCGATATCCTGTCGAGGGAAGAAGGATAGTTTCCAAGCGCCGCGTTATAGGCATTCGCATACCCCGAATACCGGCCATTGTAATAATTATCGACGAAATACCCGCCATTATGCAGGATATCCAGCGAATAGTCCTGATAGAGATATTCGTGCAGGTCGCTCCAGTCGAAATACGCGCTCACGCTGCTGTCTGCCCCCACGGGCTGGACGAGCTTCGCGTTGACCTGCTGGGTGAAGTCGTTTCCGCCCCCCTTCCATTTATGCATGTCATTGCGCGAATAGGACACGTAGAAACGCGTGCCGGTATCGTTCAGCGCGCCGCTGTCCACGCGGGCGAAGGTATGGAACATGCTGTTGCTGCCGAAGGTCTGGTTGACCTGGCCGCCGGCCTTCGTCTTCGGATCGGACGAGACATATTCGATCGAGCCGCCCAGGTTATTGGTACTGGCAACAGATTCCGCACCGGCCCCCGTCGAGACGTCGAGACGACCGACATTCTCCGACGAAATCGCCTCGATCGGGTTAAGGCCGTTGTAATTGCGATAGACGAGTTCACCGAGCGGCACGTCGTCCAACGTGGTACTGATCTGGTTCTGCATGAACCCATGCATGTAGATCTGGCTCGACCACGTATCCACACCCTGCGGATCGGCGGACTGGAACATGATGCCGGGCTGGGCACCGAGTACCTTCAGCGGATTGGTGCCGGCAACGGCGCGCTGGATGTCCGCGCTGCCCAAGGTGATCATGGTGCCATGGGCGCGACGGCGGGCGGAAACGGTCATGTTCTCCACCTCCGGCGCTACGACGGACGGAAGCGGCCGGGCATGCCTTGCCGCGACCCGTTCGGCAGCATGCGGCCTTTCCTGCGTTTTTGCCGCAGGTCGTTCGGTCGGAACGGGCGCGGCGGCTGCCACTCCGGTCAGCGCCGACGTCAGGAGCAGGGCCGCAGCGACGGCACCGATATGACCACGACGATCACCCCGTCGCCGGCTACGGATCGTCTTGCGAACACCGATCCGACACTTCATGTCTGCGCCACAAAAATCAGAAGACCTGGACACGGATATTACACTCCGGCGAATTATTTTCTGCGACAATGTCAAAATACATCTACAGGAAACTGAATACTAATCCAGCCAGCCTGGAAATATTGATACTGATGTCGTTATCGTATCGGATCATACCCGGCACGCAATAATTGGATTTGGAGGAACTGATACGGAATTTTCGATCCAATGCGCGGCACCGTCCGCGCTGCATCCGAATCCGCGAAGCTCCCCTTCGGTTTTTAATTCTTTGCCCGGCACGCGCGATGGTATCTGTCTTCATTCCGAAAAAGGATCGTTCCGGATAACCCACCGAGGCTGGCATCCGGCTGGCCGGACGATCGTGCTTCGGACATGAAACTGGATATGGCTGATCTTCCCATGAACATGACGCACCGCCGGATACGGCCCTTCAACACGAAGGACACCTACCCCGAGCAGAATCTCGACAACGATCTGTGCCAGGCAGTCGTGGCAGGCAAGATGGTCTATCTCCGGGGGCAGGTCCCCCAGGACCTCGACACCCGCGAGAACATCGCCGTCGGCGACCCGGAGGGACAGGCCGAGCAAGTGGCGCGGAACATCCTGCTTCTGCTGGCCGAAGCCGGGGCCGAACCGCGCCATATCTGCAAGGTGACCGTCTATCTGACGGATATCCGCCATCGCGAATCCGTCTATCGCGTGCTCGGCCGGCATCTGCGTGGCGTTTTCCCGGTCTTTACCGGCCTCGTTGTCGTGGCCCTCGCACGGCCGGAGTGGCTGGTCGAAGTCGATATCATCGCGCAGCTCGACTGAATCGCCCCGCCAGCATCACGACACACCGGCCAGAGGGAATGATCGCGGCATGCCCGCTGAACTTATCGAAACGGGAACTATCTACCCCATCGCGCGGAACCGGCGCCACGGCTCGGCGCGCGACCTGTTCACCATCTGGTTCGGCGGCAACCTGATGATCCTGACGGTGATGACCGGCGCGCTGACGTCCACCGTCTTCCACCTGTCCGCCGCGATCGCCCTTCTCGCTGTTGTGACGGGCAATATCGCGGGCGGCCTGCTGATGGCGCTGCATGCGGCACAGGGGCCGGTGCTGGGCGTACCGCAGATGGTTCAGGCCCGCGGCCAGTTCGGCCTCTGGGGTGCGGCGTTCATCACCGTCCTCGTCGTCCTGATGTATGTCGGCTTCACCGCCTCGAACCTCGTCCTCGGCGGTTCGACACTGAACCTGCTCTTCCCCTCCTGGGCGCGTGCGGTGGCCGTGGTTCTCATCGCCCTGTTCTGCCTCGTTCCCGCGATCGCCGGCTATCGCATGCTGCATCTCGCCGGCAAGGTCGGCACCGTGCTGGGCGCGGTGGCCCTCGCTCTCTGCGGCCTTTCGTTTCTGCTCATCCCATCGGGTCCTCCGGCGGTGCCCCCCGCTCCCTCCGGCGGTTTCGTCAGCTTTCTGGGCGCGTTTTCGATCGTCGCACTCTGGCAGATCGCATTCGCACCCTATGTTTCGGACTATTCGCGCTATCTGCCCGATACCGCGCACGGCGCCCGCAGCGCCTTCCTGGCCACCTATGCTGGTTCCTGCCTCGGCGCCGCGCTGCCGATGCTCGTCGGACTCGGCATCGGGCTGGAAATGACGGCCGGCAGTTCGCCGGTCGCGGCGCTGGCCCTGCGTCTGGACTGGCTGAAATGGCCCGTTTTCGGCGCCTTCACCCTGGGCATCGCCGGCCCCGTCGCCATGAATGTCTATTGCGGCACGCTCTCTCTGCTGTCGGTGCTGCAAACCATCGTCCCCCGGCGCCATTTCGGCGCATCATGGCGGATCGCGGTCACGCTGACGCTGTACGGCCTGGCGGTCTGGGCCGCCCTGTTCATGGCCGACGGCTTTCTGCAGAGCTATCTCGAATTCATGGACCTGCTGATGGCAATCATGGTGCCATGGACGGCGATCAATCTCGTCGATTATTACCTCATCCACCACGGCGTGTACGACGTCGACGCCTTTTTCCGCCCCGACGGGGGCCGCTACGGCCTGGTGAACAAGGCCGCCATGGGCTGCTTCTTTCTCAGCCTGCTCGTGCAGTTCCCCTTCCTGTCGGGCAATCTCTACACCGGCCCCATCGCGCGCATTCTGCACGGGGCCGACATCTCGTGGATCGTCGGCCTGCTGGTCACGGCACCGCTCTACTGGCTGCTGGCACGGCGGGGGCACGCCCGATGAATGATACGGTTTCCACTCTGGCGTCGCTCGTGGCCTTTCCCAGCATCTGCGGAACCCCGAACGCGCCGATCATGGACTGGATCGAGCAGCGTCTTGCGGCGCTGGGCGCCCACATCCACCGGGTGCCGGGTTACGACGAAGGGCGCTCCAGCCTGTTCGCCTCCGTGGGGCCGGACATCGAAGGCGGAATCGTGCTGTCGGCTCATGCCGACGTGGTGCCCGTGGCCGGCCAGCCCTGGACATCCGATCCATTCACCCTGACCGAACGCGACGGCCGGTTATACGGCCGGGGTTCGAGCGACATGAAGGGCTTCATCGCCTGCATGCTGACCGCCGCCGCCCGCGCAGCGACGCAGCCGCTGACCCGGCCACTGCATCTGGCCATTTCCCATGACGAGGAACTGGGATGCGTCGGCGTGCGCTCGCTGCTGGATTTCCTGCGTCACGAAGGCATGGGCGCCCAAGGCTGCGTGGTGGGCGAGCCAACCGGCATGGAAGTCGCCGTCGCACATAAGGGCAAGGTGGCACTGCGCCTCACCTGCCATGGACGGGCGGCCCATTCGGCCAATCCGCTGCGCGGGATCAATGCCATCGTCCTGGCGGCGGGAATGGTCGACGCGCTGCAGGCCCTCCAGAAGCACATCGCGTCGACAGAACCCCATGATCCGCGCTTCGATGTCCCCTTCTCGACGGTCCAGACCGGCTTGATTTCTGGCGGCACCGCGCTGAACATCGTGCCAGACCGATGCGAAATCATGGCCGAAATCCGCTTGCTACCCGGCATTTCGCCCCAGCCCTATATCGCCTGGCTGCACGAGGCAGGCCAGCGGCTCACCCGTGACGGATCGCACGGGCGGATCGAGATCGACATCACGAACGCCTATCCGGGCCTTGCCGATGACCCCGGAAGCGAATTCCTGTCTCTCGGCCTGCGTCACGCGCGCAGCAACACCACGCGTGTGATCGATTTCGGCACGGAAGCCGGGCTGTTCCGGAACGAACTCGGCCTGCCCTGCATCATTTGCGGCCCCGGCGACATCGGCAGGGCCCATAAGGCGGACGAATACGTCACCCGCGCCGAACTTGCCGAAGGCGACCGCTTCCTGGCCGAACTGGTGAACGGGCTGTGTCGGCCGGGCTATTCGGCCGCCGGCGGGTCCATGCCGGGGATGTAATCGTCCGAGATGCAGGCCCGGCAATGGGCCTCGAACGTCTCCAGCAACCGGGACTGACGAATATTGGCCAGCGTCGCAGTTCCGATCACCATCGGCCGATGCTGCCCGGAGACGGGAACGCGAACGACCCGCCGGCCATCCAGGGCGAGATCCGAACGCGGCCGCACATTGGCAAGCGTGTAGCCATACCCGTTCGCGACCATGGTCCGCACCACATCCTGATGCGCCGAGCGCAAATGGATCTTGGGTTGCAGGCACTCGACGAAGAACAGGCCCAGAAAATATTCCGAACTGAGCGGCAGATCGAGCAGGATCAGCGGTTCGGCAACAAGCTCCGCCAGGCTGACCGATGCCCGCCCCGCGAACGGATGCGTCTCGCTGACCAGCACATGGGGCGGTAGCCGCGCCAGCGGCGAGAAAAGGATACCCTCGGGAATCTGCAGGTCGTAGGTGATGGCGACATCGATTTCCGCCCGCCTCAGCCTTTCCAGCAATTGTCCCTGATCCGCCGTGAACTGGCGGATCTCGGTCGCCGGATGGGCCGAGGTGAACTGATGCGCCAGTTCCGGCATGATCATCGGGGCAAGGGTGACCATCGACCCGACGGAAATCTGCCCCCTCACCTGTTCCGACACTTCCGAGGCCGCGGCATACAGCCCTTCGGCCTGTTCGATGACATGCCGGGCTTCGGCCAGAATCCTGTGCCCGGCCGGCGTCAGCGACAATCCCTGGGCATGGTGGCGAACGAAGAGCTGAACGCCCAACTCCTGTTCCAGATGGCTGATCGCGGTCGAAATCGATGGCTGCGAGATGGAAAGCCGTTCCGACGCGCGGGTGATCGACCCCAGATCACCCGCGGCGATGAAATATTCCAATTGCCGCAGCGTATAGCGCGTCGCGCCCCACATTCCGTCCCGCATCCGCCATGTGCATCATATCGCCAGGCAATGATCAAGCGGAAAGCCCGCTTGGATACCCCAGCGACAGTCAGCCTCCGTTCCGGGCCTCTATCTGCCCGGCCAGATAGTCCGCATCGTGCCACACGCCCCAGATGAAGGGAGACGCCCTGCGCGACAGCCACGCAAGGCCGAGGAAATAGAGCCCCTCCTCTTCCGAAACGCCGCGCCGGTGGCGCGGAGCCCCGCGCTCATCGAAAATGTCCGACTTGATCCACCCGAAATCGAGCGCGTAGCCGGTTGCCCAGACGACCGAGGTGATGCCGGAAGCGGTCAGGTCGAGTTGCGGGACCGGGTCGGTGACGCAGGCGGGATCGGGGCCGATCCTGCGCGCTTCCGGCTCCTCCGGCAGATCCAATCCCTCGCTCAGGCAATAGGCATCCGCCGCATCCAGCATCGACAGGTAATTCGCATCGCCCTCGGCGATGTTCCTGGCCAGATCGGGCATGATGTCCATGACGCCGTTGCGGAACGACGCACACATGCCCAGCAGGGTAATCCCGGACGCCGCAAGGTCGCGAAAATCGACGGTATGCCCGCCACGCGCACCACTGACCGCGATCGTGACATGCGCCGTCGCCGGATCACGCACTTCGGTGTTCCACATGCCCAGCACGCCCAGCCACCACACGAAGTCGCGGCCGCGATAACGGCGCGGCGGCCGATCGTGCGGGCCGACCGACAGCCAGACCGGACGGCCGGCGCGCCGCAATTCGTCGGCGATCTGCGCGCCGGAAGATCCCGCACCGATCACCAGCACGCCACCCTCGGGCAATTGGGAGGGATTCCTATAATCCTTCGAATGGATCTGCATCACTCCGGCATCTTCCGGGATGATGGGCGGAACGGCAGGTTTCTGGAACGGACCGGTCGCCACGACGACATTGGTCGCGTCGATCACGCCCCGCGACGTTTCGGCCCGGAACCCCTGCCCGTCATCCGCCTTGCGCAGCGCAAGCACCTCGACCCCGCAGCGGATCGGCGCCTTGATCTGTCCGGCATAGGCTTCGAAATATTCGACGATCTGGTCGCGCGGCGCAAAACCGTCCCCATCGGTATGGGGAAACGTCATGTTGGGAAATCTGTCGTGCCACGCGGGGCCGTTGGCAACGAGGGAATCCCAGCGCTCCGAACGCCAGCGTTCCGCAATCCGGCTCCGTTCGACGACGAGGTGCGACATGCCCCGGCGGCCCAGATGCTCGCTCATGGCCAGGCCGGCCTGCCCGCCCCCGATGACAAGCGTATCGACCTTCTCAACCGTCATAGTGTACCTCGCTGTCGGATTTTACGGATTTTGTTATGACACCGTGATGTCCTCTTCCATTTCATAATAAAAATATTCAACATCAGAAATAATAATAATATTTTCTTCTGATTAGGTTTTTCCTATGGGAAATTCGAATGCGCATTGCTTTGCCATAGGCAGCCGGCATCGGCGCCGCTCACGCGCATGACTGCGGAGCACGGGGGGATCTTCGGGAAAGGTCGTAACATTCACGCTGACGCCGGAACGCTTCGCAAGCGTTCGCGTGCGGCAACATTGATTGCCGCCCTGGCTGGCGAAAAACCGGATGCCTGCCAGGGCAGCACGTGGCGTCAGTCCGCGGTGCGTACCGTCACGCGGGTACGGGCCCGCATGGTCACGAATTCTTCGGCCGAGGTCGGATGGATGCCGACTGTGCGGTCGAAATCCTGCTTGGTCAGTCCCGCCGTCACGGCGATGGCGAGCCCCTGCATCATCTCCGGTGCGTCGTCGCCCAGCATATGCGCACCGACGATTTTCTGGCTCGCCTGATCGACCACCAGCTTCATCACCGTTTTGCGCGTCCGGCCGCTGAGCGTGTGGCGCATCGGCGTGAAGCGCGCCAGATAGATATCGACCGTGCCGTCCCGCGCCGCCTCATCCTCGGTCAGGCCCACACTCGCCAGCGGGGGCGAGAAGAACACCGCCTTGGGCGTCGTCTCCAGCGACCATTCGCGCGGATGCCCGTGGCCAAACAGACGGTCGGCCAGGCTGTGGCCCTCGGCGATGGCCACCGGCGTCAGGTTCAGCCGGTTCGTCACGTCACCAATGGCGAAGATGCCGGGCACATTCGTCTCGCCCACGGCATCGACGACAATCCGCCCCCCTGCCGTCACCGACACGCCCGCATGGTTCAGGCCCAGCGCGCCCACATTCGGGTTGCGCCCGGTGGCGAAGAACACGCAATCGGTCTCGATCTCCGCACCATCATCGAGCACGACCATATAGCCGTCGCCACGGGCCCGGATCGAAACCGGCGACCGCCCCGCATGCTGCCGGATGCCCCTGCCCGCAATGGCCTCATGCAGGGACGTGCGCAGATCATGGTCGAACCCGCGCAACGGCAGATGCTGCCGATAGACCAGATCGACCTCCGACCCCAGCCCCTGGAAGATGCCGGCGAACTCCACCCCGATATAACCGCCGCCGATCATGCAGACCCGCTTCGGCCGCGTCTCGAGATGAAACGCCTGGTCCGAGGAGATCGCATGCGCGATCCCCGGAATATCGGGCAGATCGGGCCGCGTTCCGGTCGCGATCACGATCCGCGCCGCCGTCACGCGTCGCACCGGTGCCTCCGGCGCCAGCTCGCCCGGACCGATCACGATCGTATGCGCATCCTCGAACCGGGCAGTGCCGGTCAACAGCGTCACCCCGGACTTTTCCAGCATCGAGACATAGATGCCGTTCAGGCGCGCGATCTCATGGTCCTTGGCGGCGATCAGGGCCGCCCAGTCATGATGACCGGGGGCGAAATCCCAGCCGAACCCGTGGCTGTCACGGGCCAGGTCGCCATATTCGGCGGCCTGGACCATCAGCTTCTTGGGCACACATCCCAGATTGACGCAGGTGCCGCCCCAATGCCGGTTCTCGGCGACGGCAACGCGGGCACCGTGCGAGGCGGCAATGCGCGCACAGCGCACACCACCCGACCCCGCACCGATGACGAACAGGTCGAAATCATACGTCATGTCGGTTTCCGCTCAGCGTTCGGCGAACGCCTTTTCGACCACATAGGCGCCGGGATTGGAATTGTTGCCCTCGTCGAAGCCACGGGCTTCCAGCAGCGCCTCGGTATCGGCCAGCATCTCGGGCGAACCGCAGATCATCACGCGGTCATGTTCCGGGTCCAGCTCCGGAATGTTCAGATCGGTAAAGATCTTGCCGGACTCGATCAGCTTGGTGATGCGGTCGGTCACGGCGAACGCCTCGCGCGTCACCGCCGGATAGTACAGCAGCTTGCCCGACACGTCCTCGCCCAGGAATTCATGCTGCGGCAGCTCGTGGCGGATATGGTTGGCATAGGCCAGCTCGCCCGAGATCCGCACCGTATGGCTCAGGATCACCTTGTCGAACCGCTCATAGACCGCCGGGTCCTTGATCAGGCTCATGAACGGCGCCAGCCCGGTACCGGTGGACAGGAAATACAGGTTGCGGCCGGGGCGCAGATTGTCCAGCAGCAGCGTGCCCGTGGGCTTGCGGCCGATCAGCACCTTGTCACCCGGCTTGACGTGCCGCAGGCGCGAGGTCAGCGGCCCGTCCGGCACGGCGATGGACAGGAATTCGAGCTGTTCCTCGTAATTTGCGCTGGCGATCGAATAGGCACGCAGCAGCGGCTTGCCCTCGACCTCGATGCCGATCATCGCGAACTGTCCGTTCTCGAACCGCAGCGCCGCATCGCGGGTGGTGGTGAAGCTGAACAGGCGGTCGGTCCAGTGATGAACGGTCAGCACCGTCTCGGCGTTCAGGTGGCCATAGGTCTTGGTCGGCTCGGCCAGATGATACACGCCCGCCTCACCCGGAACGGGTTCCAGACCGCTCGGCACGGTCCCGGCAGGCATGGTCCCAACAGGCATGGTCAACGTCTCGGACATGAGATCAGAACTCTCCGTCATCACAGGGATTCACTACGCCACGAACCGCGGCAGGGGCCCGTTCGTGCAGAAGGGAGTGATGTTTAAGCACCCAACGCCCCCGATGCCAGCACAAAACCGCGATCGGAGGGTTGAGGCAGCGGCAGGCCTGCCCACGCACGACCGTTGAGACTTGACGCGCGATGGCGCACAAACCGGGTATGACATCCAACTCTCCCGCCGCCACCGCCGTCGCCGCCGCCATCGCCGAAACCGGCCTGACGGTCGAAACCCGCGAACTGCCCAAGCTGGAACGCACGGTCGCCCGCGCCCTCGTCCCGGGCCAGGACCGCGTCGACGACGCCACCTTCCGCGCGGCCCTCTGCACCGTCCGCCGCAAGCCATGGGGCTCGCGCCTGATGGACCTCACCCGCCGCGCGGGTCAGGTCTGGGTGACCCGTGCGGATACCGAGGCCGCCGCCGCGACCATCGACGAGCCCGAACCCACCGACGCCCAGTTGCTCGACGCGCTCGGCGTCGTCGTCCGCGCGCGCCTGCGCGCCAGCGCCCCCACGCCCGAGGCGGCGGTGGAAACCGTCCGCGCCGACCTGTTCGACGGCACCGGCCGCGTCCTGACCCCCGCCGAGACCGAAACCCTGTCGCGCGCGGTGGCCGAAGCCTTCGCCCTGGACCCGCGATCGGGCTTCGTCGAAGGCATGCGGCGCGACGCCGACATCAGGCGGCAGGAACAGGAGGCGATCGAACAGGCCGCCCGTACCCGCCGCACCGAGGAAGAACGCCGGCTGCAGGAGTGGGAAACCAGCCTGGTCGGCTTCTCCGAGGTTCCGCGCCTGCTGCGTTGCTCGGGCAAGGAAGCCCTGCGCTGGATCGCCGAGAACCGCCTGCCCGTCGCCCGCCGCGTGCCGCAGCCGGATGGCACCGAACACTGGGAATTCGACCCCAGGGAACTGGTGGCCCTGCGCAAGCACCTGCCGGAATGGCGCGGCGGCGCCCCCGCCGGCCCTGCCCTGGTCCCGGACGCCGGCACCCGCAAGGTCGGCAACGCCGTCATCGCCCGCGTCGCGGCACTTGATCGCTATGCCGCGCATTTCAAGACCGCACGGGCCTTGAAACGCCGCATCACGCTGGTCACCGGCCCCACCAACAGCGGCAAGTCCCACACCGCGCTGGAAGCCCTGGCCCGCGCCGAAAGCGGCATGGCCCTGGCACCGCTGCGCCTGCTGGCCCACGAATTCCGCGAAGCCCTGACGGCGCGCGGCGTGCCCACATCCCTGGCCACGGGCGAAGAGCGGATCGACGTCCCGGGCAGCCGCCACCTGGCCGCCACGGTCGAGATGTGCCCGCTGCACAACCCCGTCGATGTCGCGATCATCGACGAGGCCCAGATGCTGTCCGACCCCGATCGCGGCGCGGCCTGGACGGCGGCGATCATGGGCGCCCCGGCGCGACATCTCTATGTGCTGGGCGCCCCGGACTGCGTGCCGATGGTCCGCCGCATCGCCGAACTGTGCGGCGACCCGCTGGACGAGGTACGACTGGAACGCAAGGGTCCGCTGGTCACCGCCAGCGAAGCCGTCCAGATCAAGGACCTGAAACCCCACGACGCCTTGATCGCCTTCTCCCGGCGCGAGGTGCTGGACCTGCGTGCGTTGCTGCTGGCACGCGGCCGCAAGGTCGCCGTGGTCTACGGCGCCCTCAGCCCCGAAGTCCGCCGCGCCGAAGCCCAGCGCTTCAACGACGGCGCGGCCGATATCCTGATCGCGACCGACGCCATCGGCATGGGCCTGAACCTGACGATCCGGCGCGTGATCTTCACCGCGCTACGCAAGTTCGACGGTACCCAGACCCGCGACCTGAACGCGCAGGAGGTCAAGCAGATCGGCGGCCGCGCCGGCCGCTACGGCAAGCACGAACAGGGCGTGGTGGCGGTCCTGGCCGGCGCGGGCAGCGTCAGCTTCGTGCGCGCCATGCTGGCCGCCCCGCCCGCCGACCCCACCGACCTGCGCCCGCAGGTCCAGCCCGACGCCGACATCATCCAGGCGGTGGCGGCCGAAATCGGGTCGGAAAGCCTGTTCGGCGTGCTGTCGCGCATCCGCCGCGCCGTGCTGCGCCATGACGACCCGAACTACCGCCTGGCCAACATGGAACAGGCCTTCGCCATCGCCACCGCGCTGGAAGGCGTCACCGGCCTCACGCTGGCCCAGCGCTGGGTCTATGCGATGTGCCCGGTGGACGACCGCGACAACGGCATCCAGCGCCTGGTCCAGTGGGCCGCCGACCACGCCGCCGGCCGTCCGGTCATCCCCCCCGGCACCGGCCGCCTGCCCCCTGCCGAGCGCGCCGACCGCATCGAACTGGAACGCGCGGAAAAACGCCACAAGCGTCTGGTCGCCTGGCGCTGGCTGGCCCTCCGCTTCCCCGACGCCTACCGCGCGAGCGAGGACGCCGAGGACGCCACCGCCCGCCTGAACGACTGGATCGAAGACGTGCTGCGCCAGCAGAGCAGCCGCGCCCGCGCGGACAATGCCGAACAGCCGGCACACAAGCGCTCCGGCCCCTACAAGCCGGGCAAGGGCCCAGGCGGCAATGGGCGCAGGCCCCGATCGGCTGCCCGCGCCTGACCCCCCCCGGACGCACGCGTCCGGGGGCAAACGGGTTACGCGGCGGTGATGACCGCCAGCCCGCCCATATAGGGACGCAGCACCTCCGGCACCGTGATGCTGCCGTCCTCGTTCTGGTAATTCTCCATCACCGCGATCAGCGTCCGCCCGACCGCAAGGCCCGACCCGTTGAGCGTGTGGACGAATTCCGGTGCCTCGCCCTCGGCGGGGCGGAAGCGCGCATTCATCCGCCGCGCCTGGAAATCGCGCGTGGTGGAGCAGGAGGAAATCTCCCGCCATGCATCCTGCCCGGGCAGCCACGCTTCCAGGTCGAACGTCTTCGCCGCCCCAAAGCCGGTATCCCCGGCGCACAGCAGCATGCGGCGATAGGGAATGCCCAGCCGCTCCAGCACCGTCTCGGCGCAGCGCGTCATGCGCTCCAGTTCCGCATCGCTGTCTTCCGGCCGCGTGACCGACACCATCTCGACCTTCTGGAACTGATGCTGGCGCAGCATGCCCCGCGTATCGCGCCCCGAAGCCCCGGCCTCGCTGCGAAAACAGGAAGACAGCGCCACCATCCGGCGCGGCAACGCGGAAGCCGGCAGAATATCCCCCGCCACGCTGGCGGTCAGCGGCACTTCGGCCGTCGGCACCAGCCAGCGCCCATCCTCGGTGCGAAAGGACTGGTCGGCGAATTTCGGCAGCTTGTCGGTGCCGAACATCGCGGCCTCATTGACCAGCACCGGGACCGCCGTCTCGGTATAGCCATGCTCCTGCGCATGCAGGTCGAGCATGAACTGCCCCAGCGCCCGCTCCATCCGCGCCAGCGCCCCGCGCAGCACCACGAAGCGCGCGCCCGACAGCTTGGACGCGGTCTCGAAATCCATCTGGCCCAGCGCCTCGCCCAGCGCGAAATGCTCGCGCGGGGCAAAGGCGAAATTCGGCCGCTCGCCCACCTGATGCACCACCACGTTCGCGGCCTCGTCCGCACCGTCGGGCACGGCCTCATCCAGCCGGTTGGGCAGCGTCACCAGCAGGTCGCGGATTTCCGCATCCCGGTCCCGGACCACCGCCTCAAGCTGCTCGATCTCCGCGCGCAGCGCGACAGCCTCTTCCTCCAGCGCCGCGCTATTGGCACCCGTGCGGCGCAGGGTCCCGATCTCCTTCGACAGGCTCTTGCGCCGGGCCTGACGGTCCTGCAACGCCGTCACGGCGGCGCGCCGATCCTCGTCCAGCCGCACGACATGCGCGGCGACGGGGGCATCCCCCCGGCGCGTCAGGGCGACGTCGAAGGCCTCCGGATCGGCGCGAAGCGCGCGAAGATCATGCATGAATATTCTCCTGGTCCAGTTCCTCGGGGCGCTTGGGCTGGACCAGACGCGCGCAGAGGATGGAAATTTCGTACAACCCGATCAGCGGCACCGCCAGACCGGTCTGGGTGATGATGTCCGGCGGCGTCAGGATCGCCGCGATCACGAAGGCACCGACATAGGCATAGCGCCGGAAGCGCTTCAGCGTGGCGGCGGTCACGATCCCCACCCGCGCCAGCAGCGTCAGCGCCACCGGCAGCTCGAACGCCACGCCGAAGGCCATGATCAGCTTCATGACCAGCGCCAGATATTCCGACACCTTGGCCTGGAGCTGGATCTGCAACCCGTCCTGCCCGTCGGCGGTCTGGAACGAAAGGAAGAACTTCCAGGCAAAGGGAAAGACGAAATAATAGGCCAGCGCCGCCCCCATCACGAACATGATCGGGGTCGCGACCAGAAACGGCAGGAAGGCCCGCTTCTCGCTGCGATACAGGCCCGGCGCCACGAACATCCAGGCCTGCATGGCCACCATCGGAAAAGACAGGAACGCCGCCCCGAAGATCGCCACCTTGATGTAGGTGAAGAATGCCTCGTACAGCGCCGTATAGATCAGGTGCGGCTGCTCGCCCTGCGCGCGCATCACGTCGCCCAGCGGCTGGGCGAGAAACAGGTAGATCCGCGCCGAGAAATGGTAGCACAGCAGGAAGCACAGGCCGAACGCCACCGCCGACCAGATCAGGCGGCGGCGCAGTTCGACCAGATGCTCCAGCAGCGGCATCGGCTGGTCGTGGATCGGATCGTCATGGCCCGGATCGTCGTTCAGGATCGTCTCTCCCGGCTTGGCTTGGTCCATTATGTCGGCCCTCCCGCAGGCGCGGGCGGCACCGCCGGCCCGTCCACGGGCACCCGTCGCGCCCCATGGATCACCCGCACCGGCGGCAGGAAGGCAGGCGGATGCAGCCGCGCCCGGTCGGCGGCCAGCCGCCGCGCGACGGAAGGCGGCAGCAGCGCCGGCGCCGGACCGGCATCCGCGACCGGCGGAAACGTGGCGTCCTCATAGGGCTGCGCCGGCGGCACGTAGCCATAGCGATGCTGCCCGTCCGGATCGAAACCGGGCGTCGCGGCCGGGGGCTGGACCAGCGGCGCGGAAGGCCGCGCATCCAGCGGCGATTCGTTGAAGGTGCGCTGAAGCACGCCGTCATCGTCGATCGCCCGCATGATCTGGTTGCGGACATTGAAGCGCCTTATGCCACCCAGCGCGTCCCGCGCCTCGGTCAGGTCCGCCTCGCGCACCATCTCGTCGACATGGGTCTGGAATTCCGAGGCCATCTTGCGGGCCTTCTTGATCAGGCCGGTGATGGTGCGGATCGCCACCGGCATGTCCTTGGGGCCGATCAGCAGCAGGGCGACGACACCGATCAGCGCCATCTCGGACCATGCGAAATCAAACATGACCGATTCCTGGCTCAGACTTGGACATTAAACGGACCCAGACGTGGCATGACGCGAACCGTACGCCGGCACACGCCGACATAGGTGGAAAGGATGGACACCTATCACGCCCCCGGCGGGCCGGAAACCGCTTCCGCCTTCGCCCCATCCGTCTTGGCCTCATCCGGCGCGGCGGCCCGCAGCGCCGGATTGTCCGGCACATCCACCAGCAGCTCCTCGCGGCGCGGCAGGTCGCGCAGGTCGCGCAGGCCGAAATGGCGCAGGAAATCGGCCGACGTGCCCCACAGGATCGGCCGCCCCGGAACCTCCTTGCGGCCACGCGGCACGATCAGCGACGCCTCCAGCAAATTGTCCAGCACCTGCTGGCTCAGCGACACGCCGCGAATTTCCTCGATTTCCGCACGGGTGCAGGGCTGGTGATAGGCAATGATCGCCAGGCTCTCCAGCGTGGCCCGGGGCAGCCGCCGGGGCCGCTGCAACACCCGGGTCAGGCGCGGCGCCAGATCGGCCGCCGTCCTGAACTGCCATCCGCCCGCCACCAGGACGGGCGCCACCCCCCGCCCGGCATATCGCGTCACCACCCCGTCGATCACCCCGCGCACATAGGCGGCCAGATCCTCCGCCTCGGACGGCACCAGCCCCTGCGCCTCCAGCAGGTCGGCGATCGCGCGTTCCGATACCGGGTCGGGGCTGGCGAAGATCATCGCCTCCACCAGCCGGACCGCCAGTTCCACGCCCCCCGCGCCCGCCTCCTCATGCGTTCCCGCAATCGCGGCATGCGATTCGTCACCGGAACCCGGCTCGGCCGGAACCGGAATCTGCTGGCTGTCGTCGGTCATTCCGCCGCGTCCATCCTGTCCATGTCCGGATCGTTGGCTGCTTCGCCCCCCACATGGGGGCGCAGCATGATCCGGCCGAATTGTTCGTCCTGACGCAGTTCGATCGTCCCGTTGCGCGCCAGCTCCAACCCGGCGATCAGCGTGCCGGCCATGGCCGCCCGGCGCTGCTGGATGCGCTCTTCCGCATCCTCGCCCTCCATGGCCGGCCCGCCCTCGGGCAGGAAGGCACCAAGCTCGCACCACTCCCCTCCGCCGGGAATGCTGTCCGCCCCCAGCAGCCGGTGCAGGCGGGCCAGCGCATCCTGCACCGTCCAGAAATGCATCCGCCGGGGCTGGTAGACGCGCTTGCGCCCCCCCCGCCGCATGGCCGCCATATAGGCGCCCATCAATTGCGACAGATCCAGCGCCAGTCCCGAGCGATCGATTTCCGTCAGGTCCTCGCGCTCGCCACGGGCGAACACGTCGCGGCCCAGTTGCGGGCGTGCGCCCAGCCACGCCGCCGCCTGCCCGATCCGCGCCAGTTCGACCAGCCGCGCCTGGAGCAGTTCGGCCGCCTCCTCGGCGTCCACATCCTCGCCGTCCTCGGCCGGCAGCAGCAGGCGCGACTTCAGCCAGGCCAGCCACGCGGCCATCACCAGCCAGTCGGCCGCCAGTTCCAGGCGGATGCGGCGGGCGGATTCGACGATCGCCAGATATTGCTCGACCAGTTGCAGGATCGAAATCCGTGCCAGATCGACCTTCTGCGCCCGGGCTAGCTCCAGCAGCAGGTCCAGCGGCCCCTCGAACCCGTCCAGATGCAGCATGGGTGCGGTCAGCCCATCGGGCAGGCCACCCTCCTGCCCTTCCCCCGGCATGCGATCAACGGGCTCCGTCACCAACGGCCCGGTCCTGGAACCCGGCCAGGGTGCAGGCCAGCCCGTTCAGCCGCACATGCTCGCAGAACGATGTGGCCTGAGCGATGCTGGCAAACCCGCGCGTGCGCAGCCGGAAGAAGACCGCCCCATTGCGCTCGGTCCGCTCGATGATCGGCGTGTGGCTCCCGAACAGGTCCGGATAATGCTGCGTCAGGCGCGCCCATTCCTTCTCGGCGGCCTGCTGCGAATCCAGCGCCGCAAGCTGCACGCCGTAGCGCCCCCCCGCCACCGCAGCCGGCGCCGCCGCTGGCGCGGCGCTCGCGGACGGCGGCACAGGCGTGGCCGATTCGGCAGGCAGCGTTGTCACGGGCGCGGAAGGTGCCCCGGCCACCGGCGCCGGTGCGGCAGCAGTCGGCCCTGCCGGCACGGGGCTGGCAGCGGGCGCCGGAGCCTTGGCCACAGGCGGGCTGGCGGGTGCCGGCGGCGCCGCAGGGACCGCCGATGCTCCGGATGCCGGGGCGTCGGTGGCCGGCGCTTCCGGCGGCTGACCATATTTCTGGGCCAGACGATCGGGGCGCGGCTGCTCCGGCCCCGGTGCCAGGCGGGCAACCGCGCCGTCATCGCCGCTCGGCGCTTCGGCCCCCAGAACCTGCATGCCACCCGGATCGGCCGGCCGCACCCGCACCGGGCCGGGCGGCGGCCCGATAACGGGAATACCCGCCTGCTGGTGCCCCAGCAGCGCCCAGCCGCCGATGGCGATCACCAGCAGGCCACCCAGCCCGGCCGCGCCATAGGCCAGGCGCCGCGTGGTGGGGTCGGCACCCAGCAATCCGTCCAGAATGCCGCCCGCCCGGCGGGCCGGGCGCGAACGCGGCGGCGGCAGATCGTCATCGCCATAATCCGCGCTCATGCGCTCGCGCACGCGGTTCAGGCGATCCTCATACGGGTCGCGGCCGGACGGATCGGTATCGCTCATCGCATTTCCTCAACCGGCTCGACACCCAGCACCGCCAGACCGGAACGGATGACGGTCGCCGTCGCCTCGACCAGCGCCAGCTTCGCACGGGTGGCAGCCGGGTCGTCTTCCTGCAGGAACCGCAATGTCGCATCATCGCGGCCGCGATTCCACAGCGTATGGAAATCCCCCGCCAGTTCACCCAGGTAGAAGGCAACCCGGTGCGGTTCATGCGCCTGGGCAGCACCTTCCACCGTACGCGGCCACTGGGCGATCCGCCGCAGCAGCGCCAGTTCGGCATCCGACCCGATTCCGTCAAGCCCGGCCTCGGCCAGCGCCACGGGCGCGATCGCCGCCTCGCCCAGCATCTCCTGCGCCGCCCGCAGCACGGAGCGGCAGCGCGCATGGGCGTACTGCACGTAAAAGACCGGATTGTCGCGCGTCTGCGCCACCACCTGGTCCAGGTCGAATTCCATCTGCGCGTCGGCCTTGCGCGTCAGCATGGTAAAGCGCACCGCATCGCGCCCCACCTCGTCGATCAGGTCGCGCAGCGTGACGAAGGTCCCCGCGCGCTTGGACATGCGCACCGGCTCCCCATCGCGCACGATCCGCACGATCTGGCACAGCAGCACGTCGAAGCCGACGTTCGCCCCCCCCACGGCCAGCGCCTGCACCGCCGCCTTCATCCGGGTGACATAGCCGCCATGGTCGGCACCCCAGACATCGATCAGCAGGTCCGCGCCGCGACGCACCTTGTCGTCATGATACCCGATATCGTTGGCGAAATAGGTGTTCGACCCGTCCGACTTGCGCAGCGGCCGGTCCACGTCGTCGCCGAAGGCGGTGGAGCGGAACAGGGTCTGGGGTCGGGCCTCCCAATCGTCGGGCAGCTTGCCCTTCGGCGGCTCCAGCACGCCTTCATACAGCAGGCCCTGCGCATCCAGCCGCGCGATGGCCTGGTCGGTCACGCCATCGGCCAGGATCTGCGCCTCGCTGGTAAAGACGTCATGCCGCACGCCCAGCGCGTCCAGATCCTCGCGGATCATCGCCATCATCGCCGCCACCACGAAGGGCTTGACCGTGCCCATCCAGTGCTCGGGCGCCGCCGGCAGCCCGTCCGGCTCCGCCAGCCCGGTACCATGCTGCTCGGCCAGCGCCTGTCCCACCGGGACCAGATAGTCGCCGCCATACTGGATGCCGCCGGGCACCAGGGCCGCGAAAGCCTCCCGGTCCATCGTCGTGCCGATGGCCTCCAGGTACCGCCAATAGGCCGCCCAGGCCAGGGCGATGACCTGCGCCCCGGCATCGTTGATGTAATATTCCTTGGTGACCGCATAGCCGGCCTTGGCCAGCAGGTTGGCCAGCGCGTCACCCACGACCGCGCCCCGGCAATGCCCGACATGCATCGGCCCCGTCGGGTTGGCCGAAACATATTCGACATTCACCCGCACGCCCGCGCCCAGAGTGGCATCGCCGTAGGATTCGCCGGCGCGCAGCACATCGCCCACCACCCCGCGCAGCACCGATTCGTCCAGTGTCAGGTTGACGAAACCGGGCCCGGCGGGCTCCGCCTTCGCAATGCCCGGCACCTCGACCAGCGCCGCCGCCAGCTCGGCCGCGATCTCGGCCGGGCGCCGCCGCGCCGGCTTGGCCGCCAGCAGGGCGGCGTTGGTGGCCATGTCGCCATGGGCCGGGTCGCGCGTCGGGGTCAGTTCCACGCGCGCCGCCACCTCCTCCGGCAAGTCCGGAACGATCCGTCGCAGGGCATCGCGCACATGCGAGAGATAGCGGACGTACAGGCTGTCGGACATGCGATGCGGCTTCCCACTGAAATACCGGCGCGGGCGGATGCCCCGCCCGGCGCGTCAGAATGATGATCTGGTCGGGCGTTTCAGCCCGGCACGGACAGATCCGTCAACCGTCGATGTTCTTCCATCGCGAATCGATCCGTCATCCCGGCTATATAATCGGCCACGATCCGCCGCGCACCCATCGCATCGGTGGCACGCGCCTCCTGCCGCCAGCCGTCCGGCAGCAGCGAGATATCGTTGGCCAGAATCGAGAAGATCGATTCGACCGCGATCCGCGCCTTGCGCGTCATGCGGTTCACCCGCCAGTGCCGATACATCCGCGCATACAGGAAAGTACGGATCTCCCCGTTATCGCGCGCCATGGCCGGGCTGTAGGCCACGACCGGCCTGGCGGCGCGGCGCACATCGTCGGCCGATTGCGGCGCCAGGTCAGCGAGGTTGCGTCTCGTCTGCTCCGTCAGGTCCACCGCCAGGGCGTTGATGACCCGGCGGATGGTCTCATGGCGCATCCGGTCCTGCACATGCGCCTCCTCGGCGGCATCGCCCGACATGGCAATCCCTCCCGCCACGTCCCGAACCTGCGCCAGCGCTCCGCCCACCACCGGCAGGTCCGCCAGATCCGCCAGGTCCAGCAGGCCGGCGCGCATCCCGTCATCCAGGTCGTGGGCGTGATAGGCGATATCGTCGGCCATGGCGGCGATCTGGGCCTCGACCGAGGCATAGGTTCCAAGATCCAGCCCCAGCCCTTCCGCATAGCGGGCGACATAGCCGGTCGGACGGTCCACCGGGCCATTATGCTTGATCAGCCCCTCCAGCGTCTCCCAGGTCAGGTTCAGCCCGTCGAAGCCGAAATAGCGGCGCTCCAGCTTCGTCACCTGCCGCAGGGTCTGGGTATTGTGGTCGAAGCCGCCCCAATCCTTCATGGCGGCGGCCAGCGCATCCTCGCCCGCATGGCCGAACGGCGTGTGGCCCAGGTCGTGGGCCAGCGACAGGGTCTCGGTCAGGTCCTCGTCCACCGACAGGCTGCGCGCGATCGATCGCGCGATCTGCGCCACTTCCAGCGAATGGGTCAGCCGGGTGCGAAAAAAATCGCCCTGATGGTTGACGAAGACCTGCGTCTTGTATTGCAGCGTGCGGAAACCGGCGGAATGCAGCACCCGGTCCCGGTCGCGCTGCCACGGCGAACGGCTGGGGGATTCCGGCTCGACATACAGGCGCCCCCGGGCGGTGGCGGTCTGGACAGCATAGGGTGCGACGCTCATATATAACCCCAATCCCGGATGGGTGGCGGCCGCCCGGCGTCAGACGAGCCGGACCGCCCCCTGTCGATAACCCGCCCGGCGCCGCAAGGCCAGCATGCTGGCCCAGCATGCCGACCCGGGCCGCGCGACGATGGTGATCCCCGATGGACATGCCGCCCCCTTCTTCCTCCTCGCCCGAAACGGCTTTCCGCGTCTCGCCCCAGGCCGCCACCCGCCTGCAGGAGATCATCGCCGCCCAACCCGGCGTCGATACCGCCTCCACCGGGCTGCGCGTCAGCGTCCTGGCCGGTGGCTGCAACGGCTTTCAGTACAGTTTCGCCCTGGATGGCGAGGCCCGCCCCGACGACATCGTCGTGCCCGCCGGCAGTGCCCGCGTGCTGGTCGACCCGGCGAGCCTGGACCTGCTGTCGGGCGCGGAACTGCATTTCAACGATTCGCTGATGGGCGCGCACTTCACCGTGCGCAATCCCAACGCCACCTCGTCCTGCGGGTGCGGCACCAGCTTCTCGATCGACTGAGCAGACCGCCCTACCAAGATGAAAATCGCAAGCTGGAACGTCAATTCCATCCGCCAGCGCCAGACCCATGTGCTGGACTGGCTGGAGCGCGAAAAACCCGACCTGGTCGGTCTTCAGGAAATCAAGTGCGAGGAAGGCATCTTTCCCGCCGATGCCTTCCGCGCCGCCGGTTACGAATCGGTCGTGGTCGGACAGAAGAGCTATAACGGCGTCGCCATCCTGTCGCGCCTGCCCTTCTCCGTCACGGCCCGATGCCTGCCGTTCCTGAACGACGACGCCCCCCAGGCACGCTACCTCGAAATCGAGGCGAACGGCCTGGTCTTCGGCAATCTCTACCTGCCCAACGGCAATTCCGGCGGCGAGGCGGGATACGAGGCCAAGCTGGCCTTCATGGAGGCCCTGGCCCTGCATGCGCGCGCGCTGCTGGATGCGGGGCGGGATTTCGTCCTGACGGGCGATTACAATGTCTGCCCCACCGACGAGGATTGCGCCCCCGGCGCCCTGCCCCCCACCGATGCGCTGGTGCGCCCGGAAACGCGCGCGGCCTTCCGCCGCCTGATCTGGCTGGGCCTGACCGACGCCGTGCGGGCGCTGCATCCGCACGGAAGATACTACACGTTCTGGGATTATCAGGCCGGCGCCTGGCCCCGCGACTGCGGCCTGCGGATCGACCACGCCCTGCTGTCCCCGCGCCTGGCGGAACGCCTGCGCGACGCCCGCCCCGACCGTGACGAGCGCGGCCGCAACCAACCCTCGGACCATGTGCCGCTGGTCGTCACCCTGGAAGACGCACGCCCCTGAAACTGAGGTCCCCGCCAGCGGTCACGCTGGCGGGGAGCCCGTTGCATCGTCCGGTCAGCGCCAGCCGGGCCGTACCCAGACCCAGCGCGGGCCGCGCTGCATCCAGCGTCCCGGTCCCCAGCCGCCATGCCGGCCACGGCGCACATAGCGCCCGGGAACCCATGCATATCCGCCATTGACCCAGTCCCAGCCGCCACCGACCCACACCCAGCCGGGACGCGGCGGGGGCATTCTTTCAAAACGCGGCGGCGGCATGGGCGGAGGCGCCCAGCCCGGCGTCACCGGACCATAGCGATAGGCCTGCGCCTGGGCCGGGGCGGCATCCACCACCAGCGCGCCCCCGGCAACGACGCCCAGCGCCAGAAGGGCACCCCTGACAATCTGCCTGTTCATTGCGAACCAACTCCTGTCTGCATACGGGATCTTCGCGTCCCGTCAGTCCCAGTATGGTCCGATCATCATGGCGCTGGAATGGCGAAATAAGACCGATGGCTTGACCGAACCGCACGAAGAGTAACACCACGACAACCGTCGGTCGTGACGATTTACTCACCTCCACCTCGCTGACGATCGAACCCGATCGGGCGACGATTTCCCGTTTTCCATAAAGCCAGACCGCCCGGATCAGCGCCTCTCTCGACATCGAATAACCGCCTCGAGATCCGCGTCGCCTGCGAAGCGATGATGACGGCCATCGGGAGTGCGAATGCCTGAGAAGCAGACGACCGACCAACGTAACGCTTGATATATACCATGCCGTATTCCATGGTGATATATACCATGTCACCTATCGCAGAGGGCGTGATGACCCAGGTCGCAAAAATCTTCAATAATGGCCGTAGCCAGGCGGTTCGCCTGCCGGCCGCCTTCCGCTTCGAAGGCACGGAAGTCTTCATTCGTCGGGACGAAGCGACTGGAGATGTCATCCTGTCGCGCCGGCCGGAGAACTGGGACGGCCTGCTTGCGGCCATCAGAGCGGGCGGCGTGCCGGATGACTTCCTCGGCCCTGCTGATCGCGCCCAGGACCAAGACGATCGGGATCCGTTCGCCGATGGACCGAAATGAGCGTCGGACCGGCAACGCCGTGGATGCTCGACACCAACACCGTGAGCCACATTCTCAAGGGGAACCCGCGCGCGCTGGAGAACCTATCGCGGGCACCGATGGCGAACGTGTGCATCTCCGTCATTACGGAGGGCGAGCTGCGTTTCGGCATCGCCAAGCGTCCGCAGGCAACACGCCTCCAGCGGATTGTGGGCGAGTTTCTTCAACGCGTCACTGTCGAGCCCTGGGAGTCATCGACCGCCGATACATATGGCAGAATCCGCGCCGCGCTGGAGGCATCCGGAAAGGTGGTCGGCGCCCTCGATCTCCTGATCGCCGCTCATGCCTTGGACCTGAATGCCACGCTAGTCACCAATGATGCCGGCTTTTGCAAGATCACCCATTTGAAGACCGAAGACTGGACGGTGTAATCAACCGAAAGAAGGCACCGCACGATGACTGACAACCAAAGGACCGTATGAAACAGCCAGCCATCACGACGGCGCACGGCCGCCCCGGCGCGGCGCGACCGCGCCCAGCGCCACGATCAGGATCAATGTCAGGCTGCCCAATTCGATCTGCACCCGCGTATCGGGCGTCAGCAGCATCGTCACCATCACCAGCAGGATAGCCCCCACCGTCAGCCAGGACAGGTACGGAAACAGCAGCATCGGAAAGGCCGGCTGCCGCCCCTCGCCATGCATCCTCCGCCGCAGCGCGATCTGGGCGAAGACCACCATCAGGTAATCGAACAGGATGATCGCTCCCGAAGCGTTGAGCAGGAAGCCGAAGACCTCGCCCGGGAAGGTCGCCGCAATCACCGTCAGCACCACGGCCACCAGGCTGCCGATCGCGATTGCGCGGCGCGGCGCCCCGCTGGAGCCAGTACGCACCAGCACCGCCGGCGCATCGCCATGCGCCGCCATTTCGAACAGGATGCGCGAGGTCACATACAGCGTGGAATTCAGGCACGACGCGATCGCCACCAGCACCACCACCGTCATCGCGGCCTCGGCGCCCGGAATGCCGATCCGGTGCAGCACGTCCAGGAACGGCGAATGGCCGGAGCGGATCTGGTTCCACGGGATCAGGCACAGGATCACACCCAGCGAGCCCATGTAGAACAGCATGACCCGCACCACGACGGTACGGATAGCCTGCATGGTATTATAGCCCGGATTATCAGTCTCCGCCGCCGCGACGGTCGCAATCTCGGCACCCGCGAACGTGAACAGGATCGCCGGCAGCAACGAGAGCGAGGCCCCGAACCCGTGCGGCATGAACCCGCCCTGGTCCCACAGATGCGCGATCCCGCCATGCAGCGAAGACCCGATCACCCCGAACAGCGCCAGCGCGGCAATGACCGTGAACACGCCGATCGCCGTGATCTTCATCAGCGAGAACCAGAATTCGAACTCGCCATACCCCCGGACCGACCCCATGTTCACGGCCGTCATCAGCCCGATCAGCGCCAGCGCCACCGGCAACTGGGCAACGCCCAGCATCGGCGCCACGATCAGCGCCGCCGCCTTGGCCTCGACCGAAGCCACCACCACCCAGAACAGCCAGTACGACCAGCCGGTGACGAAGGCGGCCCGATGCCCCAGCCCCCGCCGCACATGCCCGACGAACGACCCCGCCTCCGGGCACTCGATCGCCATCTCCCCCAGCATCCGCATGACCAGGAAGACGATCATCCCGGCCATCAGATAGGACAGCAGCACCAGCGGCCCCGCCCCCTGGATCATGACCGACGTGTTCACGAACAGCCCGGCCCCGACCATCCCGCCGATGGCAATCATCGAAACGTGGCGGGTCCGCAACGAATGGGCCAAGCCGCCCCCGTTGGCGGGCGCCGCATCCGGCTGGCTGTCATCGATCGGCGTAGGGTTCAGCATCGGTGACCTTCCGGGGCTGGGGTGAAACTGCGCAGCGTGCCGTGCATGCGGAAATCTCCGAAATCCATGTCCAGATCGTCGGATACCCCGTTGGCGAAATACCGCATCCCGATCTCGTAATCGGGACGCATGTCGTGCGACGAGGCCGTATAGAACGCCACATGCACCCGGCCGGACGGCAGGCGGGCCAGCGCCGGAAACGGGCTGGCCGAGGGCGGATGGTTCCACCCCAGGATCATGATATACGTATCCTGCGCCCCGTCCTCGCCGGTTCCGTCGAACAGCACCGGCGCCAGAGAGGCCTTTCCCTGTTCACCGGCACGGATGATCGCCCTGGTATGGGCCATCGGGAACAGCACCCCGGCCGGAAGGCCGATCGTATGCGCGGTCGGCTGGGTATAGCGGATCTCGCCGCCGGTCGGCGTCATCGTCGCCTCGCCCATCACCCGACTGGCCGGACGGCCATTCGCGGTCTGGACGGTCTGGAACACCAGGTTATGCCCGTCCTTGGCTTCCAGCGTCGCGTAATCCGACACCATCTCGGTCACCGCGCCCGAGCGCGACACCGTCTGCAGCTTCAGTTGCTGCTGGGTCGACCACGCCGAACACGCATCGCCGACCGTATAGGTCATGGTTCCGCTGGCGGAAATCGTATCGCCCCCGGTCACGGCCACCAGCGTCAGGTCATACACCGCGCGGTGGGGTGCCAGTACGACAGGCGTCTCCGCCCGGGCAGGGCTTTCCACCCCCGGCAGAGCCAGGAGGACCGCCGCCAGCAGCGCCCTGCCCGGCCGCGCCATGGCGGCGCATCGGATGCTTGGTTTCATGACCGCAGCAGAGCCCATCGCGCCCTTCCGCGCAATGATGCTCCGCTGGCAAGGCACCATCTCCGGCCTATTCCGCCGGCTTGGCGTCCTTGCTGGCCGAAGGTTTGGGCCGCGGCAGGTCGAGCGCCAGCGACAGCTCCTTCAGCCGCTCGGGCGGCACCGGCGCCGGGGCCCCCATCATCAGGTCCTCGCCCTGCTGGTTCAGCGGGAACAGGATCACCTCGCGGATATTCGGCTCGTCGGCCAGCAGCATGACCATGCGGTCCACGCCCGGCGCCGAGCCGCCATGCGGCGGCGCGCCATAGCGGAAGGCGTTCAGCATGCCGCCGAACCGCGCCTCGACCTCGCTGGCCGGATAGCCGGCCAGTTCGAACGCCCGGATCATCACATCCGGACGATGGTTGCGGATCGCACCCGACGACAGTTCGATACCGTTGCAGACGATGTCGTACTGATAGGCCGTGATCGTCAGCGGGTCCTGGCTGTTCAGCGCCTCCAGCCCGCCCTGCGGCATCGAGAACGGGTTGTGCGAGAAATCGATCTGTCCCGTTTCCTCGTTGCGCTCATACATCGGGAAGTCGGTGATCCAGCAGAAGCGGAAGGCATTCTGCTCGATCAGCTCCAGCTCGGTCGCCACCCGCGTGCGCACCTGGCCGGAGAATTTCACCACCTCGTCGCCCTTGCCGGCCGCGAAGAACACCGCATCGCCCGCCTTCAGCCCGGTCGTGGCGCGGATCGCCTCCACGCGCTCGGGCTCCAGGTTCTTGGCGATCGGCCCCTTGCCACCTTCCTCGTCGAAGATGATGTAGCCCAGCCCGCCGGCCCCGGCTTCGCGCGCCCAGGCGTTCAGCTTGTCATAGAAGGCCCGCGGACGGTCGCCCGCCCCCGGCGCGGGAATCGCGCGCACCTCGCCGCCCGCGGCGACGATGCGGGCAAACAGCCCGAATCCCGAATCGGCAAACGATTCGGTCACGTCGCTGATCAGCAGCGGGTTGCGCAGGTCGGGCTTGTCGCTGCCATACAGCTTCATCGCCGTGGCATAGGGAATCCGCTCGAACGGCGCCGCGCTGACCGTGCGCCCGCCGCCGAACTCGCGGAACACGCCCTCCATCACCGGCTCCAGGGTCGCGAATACGTCTTCCTGGGTGGCGAAGGCCATCTCGAAATCGAGCTGGTAGAACTCGCCCGGCGACCGGTCGGCACGCGCCGCCTCGTCGCGGAAACAGGGCGCGATCTGGAAATACCGGTCGAACCCGGCGACCATCGCCAACTGCTTGAACTGCTGCGGGGCCTGCGGCAGGGCATAGAACTTGCCCGGATGCATCCGCGCCGGCACCAGGAAGTCGCGCGCGCCCTCGGGCGAGGAGGCCGTCAGGATCGGCGTCTGGAACTCGATGAACCCCTGCTCCGTCATGCGCCGCCGCAGGCTGGCGATCACCTGCGAGCGCAGCAGGATGTTCCGATGCACCTTGTCCCGCCGCAGGTCGATATAGCGGTAGGTCAGGCGCAGATCCTCGGGATAGTTCTCGTGCCCCGCAACCTGGAACGGCAGCACCTCGGCCGCCGACTGCACGTCCACCGCCTGCGCGCGCAGCTCGATATCGCCGGTCGGCAGGTTCGGGTTGCGCGTCGCGTCGTCGCGCAGCACGACCTCGCCCGTCACCGTCAGCACGCTTTCCACGCGCACGCGCTCGACCGCCTCCAGCACCGGCGAGCCGGCGGGAATCACAATCTGGGTGATGCCGAAATGATCGCGCAGGTCGATGAACAGCAGACCGCCATGATCGCGCTTGCTGTGCACCCAGCCGGAGAGGCGGGCGGTCTGCCCGGCGTCGCTGGCCCGAAGCGCGGCACAGCTATGGGTACGGTAGGGATGCATGGTCCGGTCCTGTGTCACCAAAAAACAAGGGACGGGGCGCGACGCGCCCCGTTCGGTCGAAGGCGGAGGAAGCCGGGCCGGGCCGCCCCTGTCAAGGGTTGCCTGCGCCTGCCAGCCGCCGCCCCGCCATTACGCCTCGGCGTGTTCCGGAAACAGCCCGGCCAGCCCCAGTTGCGAGGCCGCGCACAGCCCGCGCTCGGTGATCAGCCCCGTCACCAGCCGCGCGGGTGTCACGTCGAACGCCGGATTGGCCGCCCGGCTGCCCGGCGGCGTCACCCGCACGGTCTCGACCCGCCCGTCCTCGGTCTGGCCGGTCACGCTCGTCACCTCGGCGCCCGCGCGCTCCTCGATCGGGATTTCGGTCAGCCCGTCGGTCACGCGCCAGTCGATGGTGGTCGACGGCAGCGCAACCCAGAACGGCACGCCGTTGTCATGCGCCGCCAGCGCCTTCAGGTAAGTGCCGATCTTGTTGGCCACATCCCCGCCGCGCGTCACGCGGTCCGTGCCCACGATCACCAGATCCACCGATCCGTGCTGCATCAGGTGCCCGCCGGCATTGTCGGCCACCACCGTATGCGGCACGCCATGGCTGCCCAGCTCCCACGCCGTCAGCGCGGCGCCCTGGTTGCGCGGCCGGGTTTCATCCACCCAGACATGGACCTTCAGCCCGCCGTCATGGGCCATGTAGATCGGCGCCAGCGCGGTGCCCCAGTCGACCGTGGCAATCCATCCGGCATTGCAATGGGTCAGGATATTGACCGTCGCCCCCTCGCCCCGCCGCGCCGCGATCTCCTGGATCAGGCTCAGCCCGTGCCGGCCGATCGCCTCGTTCTGCGCCGCATCCTCGTCGCAGATCCGCCCGGCCTCGTCATAGGCGGCGGCAATCCGCGCCTCGGCCGGCAGCGGACGCAGCCGCGCCAGCATGCGCTCGATCGCCCAGCGCAGGTTGATCGCGGTCGGCCGCGTGTCCGCCAGCATGGCCGCATCGCGCTCCATCGCGGCGTCGGAGGCATCGACGCGCAACGCCAGCGCCAGCCCATAGGCCGCCACCGCGCCGATCAGCGGCGCGCCGCGCACCTGCATGCTGCGGATCGCCTGTGCCACCTGGTCCCGCTCGGTCAGGCGCAGGATATCCAGCACCCAGGGCAGGCGGGTCTGGTCGAAGATATGGACCGACCAGCCATCATCCTGGTCCACCCATACGCTGCGATAAGGGACGTTACCGATCTTCATGTCGCATGTTTCCAATGGCTGGGAAAAAGGCCGCGCAGGGAAGCACCCAAGCCCCGCGACATCAAGCCCGCAACCATCCGGCAGCGGGCTCCACGCGACAGAATATCAGGTTCACACGGCAGATGCGCGTGAACCTGTCATGGCAGGCGTCAGGCCGCGCCGCCCTGGATATGGGTCAGCGTCGCCGTCAGCCGGCTGGCAAAGGCGGTCGGGTCCTTCAGGCTCTCGCCCTCCTGGATACGCGCGATATCCAGCAGGATCAGCGCCGTATCGGTCACCGATTCACCGCGCGCCACCCGCGCCGCCAGGTCGCGGATCAGCGGATGCGCCGGATTGACCTCCAGCGCCGGCGCCAGGTCCGGCACCGCCTGCCCGCTGCGGCGCAGCAGGCGCTGCAATTGCAGGTCCGGCCCCTGGCCGGCCGCCGCCAGCACCACCGCGCTGCTCACCAGCCGCGTGCTGCCGCGCACCTCCGACACCGCATCGCCCAGCGCGTCCTTCAGCGCCGGCAGCAGCGTGTCCAGCTCCGCCTTCTCGCCTTCCGGCAGCGGAGCCTCGAACTTCTCCAGGTCGGCATGGCTCTGGCTGACGCTGCGCAGCGGCTTGCTCTCGAACGTGCCCAGACGATCGGGCCAGAAGGAATCGACCGGGTCGGTCAGCAGCAGCACTTCGATCCCGCGTGCCCTGAACCCTTCCAGTTGCGCCGAGGCCGGCAGCGTGTCCGGATTGTCGCCGGTCAGGTAATAGATCGCCTCCTGCCCGTCCTTCATCCGCGACACGTAATCGGCCAGCGTCGTCCAGCCCTCCTCGGTGCTGGAACGGAAACGGGCCAGACCCGCCAGGTCGGTGCGGTATTCCGCGTCGTCCCAGATCCCTTCCTTCACCACCGAGCCGAAATTGTCCCAGAAGCCGGCATAGGATTCGACGTCCTTGGCGCGGGTGCGCAGCTCGTTCAGCACCCGGTTGGTCACGGCCTTGCGGATACGCTGCAACACCGGCGTCGCCTGCAGCATCTCGCGCGAGACGTTCAGCGGCAGATCCTCGGTATCCACCACGCCCTGTACGAAACGCAGCCAGGGCGGCAGCAGCGCCGCATCGTCGGTGATGAACATGCGGCGGACATGCAGCCGCACCCGGCTCTCGCGCACCTGTTCGCCGAACTCGAACGGACGGCTGCCGGGGATGAACAGCAGCGCCGTGAAATCGATGGTCCCTTCGGCATGCCAGTGCAGCGTCGCCCAGGGCGTATCGAAATTATGGCTGACATGCCGATAGAACTCGGTCAGCTGCTCTTCCGTGACCTCACTGCGCGGCTTGCGCCACAGGGCGGTGCCCGCATTGGCCGGCTTGTCCTCGCCATCGCTGTGGATCGTGATCGGCCAGGCGATGTGATCGGCCCATTTGCGCACGATCGCTTCCAGCCGCCACGCGTCCAGAAACTCGTCGGCATCCTCCTTCATGTAGAGGATGATGTCGGTGCCCGGCTGCTCGCGCGTCGCGGGGCTGAGGGTGAAGCTGCCCTTGCCGTCCGACGACCAGCGCCACGCCTCGTCCGTACCAGCACGGCGCGACACCACATCGACATGCTCCGCCACCATGAAGGCCGCATAGAAGCCGACGCCGAACTGGCCTATCAGGCCGGACCGTTCCTCCGGCTTGTGCTTGGCCAGCTCCTCGCCGAACGCACGGGTGCCCGAGCGCGCAATGGTGCCCAGGTTGCGCGCCAGCTCGTCCTTGCTCATGCCCGCGCCATCGTCGCTGATGGTCAGGCGCCGCGCATCCTTGTCGGGCTCGATACGCACCTTCGCGCCCTCGGGCAGCGCCTGGGCGGCATCGGTCAGGGCCTCGAAGCGCCGCCGGTCGGTGGCGTCGGCGGCATTGGCCACCAGTTCACGCAGGAAAATCTCGCGCTCGGAATAGAGCGCATGCACCACCAGGTCGAGCAGCCGCCCGACCTCCGCGCTGAAAGCATGTTCCTCGCCACCCGTCGCCTGATCGACCATGTCGGAAATCTCTCTGTTACGTAAAATCATCCAGTGGCAGCATATGGGTCACGAACATCATGATTTCAACGCCCTGCGACCCATCCATCTTCCATCACTCGAAATCGGCCGGCAGGCCAGGCTCCCGGTAATGGTCGAACATGCGCCGTATCTGCCCCGGCAGCACCCGGCCCAGCGACAGGTCGGCCGGAATCTCCTCCGGGCCGAACCAGCCAATCTCCGAAGTCTCGATACTGGTGGCCGCTTTCCCACCCGCCAGATCGCACAGAAAGAAGAACTTGGCGCAGGAAAACGCCTTGTGCTCATGCCCCTGCCGGTCGCGATCCCACACCGCCGCCAGCCTGCGCACCGTCACGATATAGCCGCTTTCCTCCTGCACTTCCTTCACAGCGTTCTCGGCCGGGGTCAGGTTCACATCCGCCCACCCGCCGGGCAGCGTCCACCGCCCGCCGTCCAGCACTTCGCGCACCATCAGGATACGACCCGCCGCGTCGAACACGGCGGCGCGCACTTCGACCTTGGGCGTCGCATAGCCCTCCTGCCCGGCAAACAGGCTCTCGATCCACGCCACGGGCGCGCCGGTGCCCACCGCCATCATGCGCGCGGCGATCGTCCGCAGCATCACGTACCGCTCGCGGTCGAACGGGTCCTGGGTAAAGGTCAGGCCGGTCTGGGCAATGGCCTGGATCTCCCGCCCCCAGGTCAGCCACTCCGGCTTGCCACTCACGCCGACGCTCCTTCCGGCGCCCAACCCGGCGGGGCGAGTTCGAAGCCCGAGAACTGGAAGGCCGGGGCGACGATGCAGCCCACCACGCTCCACGCCCCCAGCGATTCGGCCGCCTGCCAGCCCATCACCGGCACCACCGCCTGCTGAAGATGCCCTTCGCCCGGGCACGGCCCCAGGATCACGATCTCTTCCACCCCGTCCCGCGCCATGCGCAGCCGCAGCGGCGCACCACCCTGCCAGCACCAGATTTCAGCCGCATCCACCCGGTGCCAGTGCGACCGCTCGCCCCGCGCGAGCAGGAACTGGATGGTCGTAGCCGTCCCCCGCCCGCCTTCCGGCGGGGTGTCGCGCCACAATTCGCGATACCACCCGCCCTCCGGGTGCGCCGACAGGGCCAGCGCCTCGCGCACGGCATCGGCCGGCAGGTCGGGATTACGCAGATCGATCGCAGGCCGGGTCATGGCGCCTCCTCACTTCGACGGGCCGTCAGCGGGCGGCGGCGGAAAATCCAGCATGGCACCGGTATAGGTCTCCACCACCTCGCTGAACGGCAATCCGTCCTGACGATATAACAGTGCACGATGGCGCAGGATTTCCGCCGGAATCGCAATCCTGCCCGCGCCGGCCGGCGGCAGGCCCCGCCGCTCCCAATCGTCGGGCAGCGGCGTGAACAGGCGGGCGCTGTCCAGCGTCCGGCGGGTGAAATGCAGGTCCGCCACCACATGGCCGAACGCGGTGTCGGTCCGCGCCAGCAGGTCATTCATCGCCGGGGTCAGGCGCGACGGCACATACCAATTATCCGCCACCGACAGCACGCGCCCCCCGCATGCTAGCTCCACCCGGCGATAGGCGATCGCCTCGTCCGGCCCCACGGCCAGTTCCCGCCGCTGTTCCGCACTGGGCACCCGCACCACGCCCGCTACGCGCCGCGCCACCACATGGGCCACCGGCGCCAGATCATGGTCGCGGCACCACCCTTCCAGCGTCAGGGTCGCGCTGGGGTGGGAAAGCAGACGCGCATCCAGCGTCGCAATCAGGGTTTCCAGCTCCAGGCGCGCACGCGGCGTGTCGGGCCACATCGTCCCTCCTTCCGCCGCAGCGGCGGGCACCGCGCAGGACAGGCCGGCCAGCAGCATGAATGCGTGCAGCGTCTTCATGCACCGCCCCCGATACCGCTGGCCAGCACCAGATAGAAAACGAACACCCCATCCAGCAGCAGCAGGATCGGCGTGATCTCGCTCCAGCGCCGCCCCACGACCGCCAGAACGGTATAGAGCAGCAGGCCCAGCGCCAGGCTGACCATGAAATTGCCCGTCATGACCGTCACCAGCACCATCAGCAGCGGCGTCAGGATTCCCCCGGCATCGTCCTGCTCCGCCCGCCCCATATCGGCCAGCATGCCCAACCCCACCAGGATCAGTACCGGCGCGGTCGCCACCGCCGGCACGGCGGTAATGACCGGCCACAGGACCGACGACAGCGCGAACAGCGCGGCCACCGTAATCCCCACCAGCCCCGTCCGTCCCCCGGCCTCGGCACCGACCAGCGATTCCAGATAGGCCGACACGGTCGACGTCCCGAGTATCGATCCCACCACGCTGGCGGTACCGTCGGCGACGAAGGCAGCCCGGCCCAGCACCGGCTGCCCGTCCTCGACCGACAGGCCGGCCTTGCGCGTCACCGCCATCATGGTGCCCGTCGCATCGAAGAAATCGCCAAGGAAGAAATACAGCGTCACCGGCAGCACCAGGCCGAAATGCGTGACGAACCCATGGAAATCGAAGGGAAACAGCATGTGGACCGGATAATGCGGCCATTCCAGCCACGCCGACGGCCGGGCCGTGACCGGCTGCCCGCCGGGATTGTGGACGAAACATCCCGCGACGGTGACGGCAATGATGCTCAGCAGCATTCCCGCCGGCACGCGCATCATCCGCAGCACCCCGGCCAGGAACAGCCCGCCCACCGCCAGCAGCACCGCCGGATCGCGCAGCGAGCCGAAGGCGAAACCGTCCGCGCTCTTCACCGCCAGCCCGCCGCTGACCATGCCGATATGGGCGATGAAGGCACCGATCGCGCAGTGAATGCCGGTGCGGACCGACACGGGAAAGCCCATCACGATCTTCTGCCGCCAGTGCGTCAGCGACAGCGCGACGAAGGCCAGCCCCCCGATGAAGACCATGGTAAAGGCCACCGGCGGCGCGATCCCCATCTGCACGACCACGACCTGCGCGAAGATGAGGTTGCTGCTCATGGCCGGGGCCAGGGCGATGGGCAGGTTGGCCAGCAGCGCCATCAGCAGCGATCCGAAGACCGAGGCCGCGATGGTCGTCATGATCATGTCGTGCCGGTCCAGCCCCGCCAGGGCCAGGATCGCCGGATTGACGATCATGATATAGGCCATGGCCCCGAACGTGGTCAGCCCGGCGATCAATTCCCGCGACAGGGTCGAACCTCGGCGCGTCACATGGAAAAAACGGTCAATCCAGCCGGTTGCCCCGGCGCCGTCATGCGTCACTGCCAGCCTCTTCCCTCAACAAGATGAGGCGACTGTCCTACCGCTTCCGATATGATGCAAGGGAGGCCGGCCCGTTAATGGAACCGTTCCGCAAAGGCCGCCGCCGCCCCCAGCAGGCCGGGCTGCGGATGCGTGATCAGCTTCACCGGCAACCCCGCCATCATCGATTCGAATCGCCCCTTGGCCACGAATCGCTCGGCGAATCCGGATCGCGGCAGATGGTCCGCCAGCCGCAGCCCCACCCCACCCGCGATCACCACGCCATTGGCGCCCTGCGCCAGGGCCAGATCGCCCGCAACCCCACCCAGCGCGAGGCAGAACCGCTCCACCGCCGCCGACGCCATTGGGTCGCGCCCCTCCAGCCCCAGGGTCCACAGTTCCTTGTCGTCGTGGATTCGGGTCGGCTGGCCTTCAAGCTCGGCAATCGTCTCGTACAGGTTCACCAGGCCCGGCCCGGAGACGATCCGCTCGGCCGAAACCCGGCGGTAACGCTGCCGCAGCCGCTGCAGAATCCGGTCGTCGACACTGTCCAGCGGCGCGAAATCCACATGCCCGCCCTCGGTCTCGCATACCAGGCAGCGCCCGTCGCGCCGCACGACATAGGCCGAGCCAAGCCCCGTGCCGGGACCGACGATCGTCGTCACCCCATTGGCCGGCAGGTCGCGGTCGGGCCCGCACAGGTGCCGCAGATGCGTCGCGTCGACCTGGGCCACCGCATAGCCGATGGCGCCGAAATCATTGACCAGGACATGCTCGTCCACCCCAAGCTGCGCCCCAAGCTGGGCGGGCCGAATCATCCAGGGATTGTTCGTCAGCTTCAGGATATCGCCCTGAACCGGACAGGCGACGGCAATGCCGGCGGCACGCGGCAGCGCGCGCCCGACCTGCCGGCCGAAGGCCTCCCACGCCAGTTGCAGGCTGGCATGCTCGGCGCATTTCAGGGTCAGCGCATCCCCCAGCGCGGTCACGCGCCCGGCGTCCACCGTGGCAATCGCAAATCGGGCATGGGTTCCGCCGATATCCACGGCGACGATTTCTTTCATGTCCAGGCCAGGCTCCCTGCGGATACTATGCCGACGCACATCGTCGCCGGGATTCATGTCGTCGGTCGCGGCGCCTGTTCAGCCTTCAGGCGCCTCAGCACGAAATCCCGTATCGGACGCGGCAGCACGATGTCCAGCAGGCGCAGCCCCGCGAAGATCCGGGGGAAGATCAGATGCGGCCGTTCCTCCTCCACTGCCCGCGCGATCAGGCGCGCGGCCTGGGGCGCACTTTGCAGGAACGGCTTGGCACTGCTGACCCGACGACTCATCGGCGTATCGACAAATCCCGGCGACACCAGCGTCACGCCCACACCATGCTCCAGCAGCCCATTGCGCAGCGCCTCGGAGAAACGCGCCAGCCCGGCTTTCGATCCCGAATAACCAGCCGCGAAAGGCAACGCATGGAAGGCCGCGACCGAGCCCAGCAGCACGATATGCCCCCGCCGCCGCGCCACCATCCGCTCTGCCCCGGCGGTCGCCAGCGCGGCCGGCGTCGCAAAATTCACCAGCCCCAGTTCCAGCACCGTCTCTGCCCGCTCGGTCAGCGCCGTCTGCTGGCGCATGTCCCCCAGGCCTGCGGCAAGGATCAGCAGATCGACCGGATGCGCATCGTCGTCCTCGCGAAAGGCCGCGATCGCGGCGGCCCCGTCGGCCAGGTTCAACGTGCGTGTCGCCACCGTGGCCCCCATGGTCCGGCAGTCGCGCGCCACCTGTTCCAGCCGGGCCGGATCACGCCCCCACAGCACCAGCCGGCGGCCGGACCGGGCATAGAAGCGGGCCAGTTCCGCCCCGATGCCGCTGGAAGCCCCGGTAATCAGGACGGTCGCCGGATCAAAACGGATTTCGCCACCCTGATGTGTCTTGGCCATCGGGCCCCTTTCTTTGACTACCAATTCCATGTCATCAGCACAGGCTGGTCTTCTCGGCCAATCCATTCAGCCACTTGCCTGCCTCACCGCAGCCAGAAAACGGACCGGTCATGAACGAAGCGGATCAACTTGTCATCACTCCCGTATCCGGCCTTCGTCAGCTCTCGCAGTTCATCCGCCTTCCCCGCCGGCTCTATGCCGGACTGCCCGGCTATGTGCCGCCGCTGGACATGGAGCAGAAGGATCTGCTCCACCCGCGCAAGAGCCCCTTCTTCGGTCACGGGCGGGCGCAATATTTCATGGCCATGCGCGGCGGGCGGCCCGTCGGCCGGATTTCCGCGCAGATCGACGATCTGGCCATTGACAGACTCGGCGAAAATATTGGCTTTTTCGGGGCGCTGGACGCGATCGACGACGCGTCCGTCGTCTCGGCCCTGCTGCACGCCGCATGCGACTGGCTGCGCGAGCGGGGCATGATCACCGCCCGCGGCCCCTTCACGCTCAATTCCAACGGCGAACTGGGCGTGATGATCGAGGGCCATGACGCCCCGCCGATGATCGCGATGCCCTGGCACCCGCGCTGGCTGCCGCCGCTGATCGAGGCCGCCGGCTTCGCCAAGGCGATGGATTTCCTCGCCTACCAGATGGAAATCGGACCGCAGGCCGAGGCGAAGCACCTGGTTCCCTCCAGCCTGCGACTGGGCGAAGGGCGACTGGGCAGCGTGACGACGCGCACCATGCGCAAGGACAGGATGGCGGAAGACGGCGAGATCCTGCGCGGCCTCTACAACGATGCCTGGCGCAACAATTGGGGCTCCCTGCCGCTGACCCAGGACGAGATGACGGCGATGGTCGCGCAGATGAAGCCGATCCTGAAGCCCGAGCATTTCGTGCTGATCGAGCAGAAAGGCGAGCCCGTGGCCGTCGCCCTGGTGGTGCCGAACCTCTACGACATCGCGGGCGATCTCGGCGGCGCGCCCTCGCCGCTGGGCTGGGTCAGGCTGGCGGCGCGCCTGCTGCGCCACCAGTTCCATACCGCCCGCGTCATCCTGCTGGGCGTCAGTTCCAGGATGGAAGGAACGGCCCTGGGCGCCATCCTGCCCGCCCTGGCCATTACCGAACTGATGCGGCGCGGCCATTCCCTGCCCTACCGCATGGTCGAAATGGGCTGGATCGTCGAGAACAACATGCCCATGCGGCGGCTGATCGAACGCCTCGCCCCCGCCCCCTGCAAGCGGTACCGCGTGTACGACCGTTCGCTGACGGCGAACTGAAACCCGGGGCTACAGATGGCTCCAGCCGGTGCGATCCAGTGCCAGCGTGCCACCTGCCCCATCGCGCACTTCGACCCCTTGCAGCGCACGATCAAAGCGACCGATCCGGGTCACCGGCACGCCGCCCTGTGCGGCGGCTTCGCGCAAGGCAGCTTCCCGTTCCGGCGGAACCGCCAGCAACAGCTCATAATCGTCACCGCCGGTCAGGCAGGTCGCCAGCCAGTCCGGCCCCGCCCGCCGCGCGGCGTCCGACAGCGGCACGCATGACGCATCGAGCCACGCGCCCAGCCCGCTTTCCCGCGCCAGATGGCCCAGATCCTGCACCAGCCCGTCCGACACATCCATCGCCGCCGAGGCAATCCCCCCCAGCCCCAGCCCCAGCCTTGGTTCCGGCAGGCGATAGCGACGGGCCAGGAAACCCGAGGCATCCGCCAATTCGCCCCGCAGCACCCGCAATCCCAGCGCGCCGTCGCCAATCGTGCCGGTCACCCAGACACCGTCGCCGTCGCGCGCCCCGCTGCGCCGCAGGGCACCCCCCGGTCGGACATGGCCCAGAATGGTCAGGGACAGGACCAGCGGCCCCGATGTCGCCGTGGTATCGCCGCCCAGCAGGGTCAGGCCGTAGCGGGCCTGGTCATCCCCCAGTCCCGCCGCGAACGCGCCGAACCATTCCTCGTCGCGCGAATGCGGCCGGGTGAGCGCCAGCAGATAGCCCAGCGGCGTCGCGTCCATCGCCGCCAGGTCCGACAGGTTGCAGCGCAGCAGCTTGCGGCCCACCGTGTCGGGCGGATCGTCCGGCAGGAAATGCACCGATTCGACCATCGTATCGACCGCGATCACCAGTTCGCGGCCTTCCGGCGGATGCACCAGCGCGGCGTCGTCCGTCAGGCCAAGCGCCCCCTCGCCCGCAAGCGCGCGGAAATGCCGCCGGATGAACCGGAATTCCGACGGCAGGGGCGCCACGCGCCCCGCCGGATCAGGCGCCTTCGACCCCATGGGCGTCCTCGGGCGTCTCATCGGCCACGCTCCCGGCTTCGGCCTCGCTCGCCGGCGCGTCTTCGGCTGCACGCAGCCGGCGCGCCAGCGTGTCGAGCACGCCATTGACCATCTTCGGCTCGTCCCCGGAGAAGAAACCGTGGGCGATGTCGAGATATTCGTTGATGACCACCCGCGTCGGCACCCCGCCAACCACCGCCAGTTCCCCGCCGCCGGCACGCAGCAGGGCACGCAGCACCGGGTCAAGCCGCCCCACCGGCCAGGAGGCCGGCAGCACGTCGACAATCAGGGCATCGATCTGCTCGCGCCGCGCCATCGCCGAGCGCACCACCTGCTCGAACAGGCGGATATCCGCCTCGGGCACACGCCCGTCCTCATACTCGGCACCATGGTCCGCGGCCGGCACCACGCCCAGCCGATGACGCAGGAATTGCTGGATCACCGCCTCGGGCGTGTCGCCGGCCTGTTCGATCTGGAAAAGGGCCTGCACCACCGCCACGCGCGATGCGGTCCGCGAGCGGGTGCGCGCATGGGTCCTGTCTTCGTCCTGCGATCCGTTCATGCGCCTGTCTCCTGCTGCCACGATTCCGCGAGAGGCGGCTTCATCGCCTCTTTACGTCGCCAGGTCCATAGCCACCTTCCTCGGGCGCGTCGTTCTTCCGTCCCCCGGCCGCCGCCCGGGCCTCGGCCGCTCCGGGGATCGACTCCAGGATCGCCGCGAAATCCTTGGTTTCACGAAAATCCCAATGTACGCTGGCGAAACGAATATAGGCCACGATATCGACCTCGCGCAGCGTGTCCATCACCAGCTTGCCGATATCGACCGACGGAATGTCGGTTTCCCCCGACGCTTCCAGCTTGCGGACCAGGCCGTTGACGATTCGCTCGATCCGCTCGTCGTCCACCGGGCGCTTGCGCAGCGCGACACGCACCGACCGCGCCAGCTTGTCCCGCTCGAACGGCACACGCCGTCCATCGGCCTTGACCACATACAGGTCCCGAAGCTGCACCCGCTCGATGGTCGTGAAGCGCTGGCCGCATGACGCACAGATCCGCCGGCGCCGGATCGCCGCCCCATCCTCATGCGGGCGGCTGTCCTTGACCTGGGTATCGTCATGACCACAAAAAGGGCATCTCATGTGGGCTTCAGTCCTGCGCGGCGTATTCCTGGCACGGGAAATGCGCACGAAATCAACCGGACGCAAGCCCATGTGGACATGCCGGATGCGCTTTGTCCCCACCCCGCATGCTGATAACCTCTCCGAAATGCCGAAGCCGAGGAGCCCATGACGCGACACGCGCTGCTGATCGGATTACTGGTCCTCATGAGTCAGGCCGCCCTCTCGGCCGCCCGGGCCGCTCCGCTCACGCCCGACGACGACCAGGCCGCCGCCGGGCAGGATATCGACATCCGCGATACGTCGATCCAGATCCTCCGCCCCGAACGCCGGATCGCGGCCGGATATTTCACGATCGAGAACCGGGGCAGCGCCGTCCACCTGCTGGCCGGCGTCTCGTCGCCCGCCTGCCGCAATCTCGTCGCCCACCATACGGAACAGGAAAGCACGGGCGAAACCGCTAGCCTGTTCACGCATCTGGCCCTGCCGCCCGAGACCACCCTCGTCTTCCCGCCGGGCGGCTATCACCTCATCTGCGCCGGCTATGACGACAGCGTGCGCCCCGGCCAGCAGATCACCATCACATTCCACTTCCTGGGCGGCGCAACCCGCAGCGTCCCCTTCGCCGTCCACCCCGCGGCGAATACCGAGGAAACCACGCCGTAGCCTCCCCGGAGCGCACTCAGGCCGCCTTCGGCGTCAGGGTCCGACGCACCGCCTGACGCCAGCCGTCCAGCATCGTCTGGCGCTGCGCACCGTCCATGCTGGCCTCGAACACCTGCCCGCGCGACCACCGCGCGGCCACATCATCCAGGTCGGTCCAGACACCACAGGCCAGCCCGGCCAGGAAGGCGGCGCCCGTCGCCGTGGTTTCCAGATGCGCCGGCCGTTCCACGCCCGCCTGCAGGATGTCCGCCAGGAACTGGCAGAACCAGTCATTGGCCGCCATCCCGCCATCCACGCGCAGGGTGGTGACCAGTCCGCCCCCATCCTGCGCCATCGCCTCCATCAGGTCATAGGTCTGGTAGGCCACGGATTCCAGGGCGGCACGGGCAATGTGCGCCGCCGTGGCATCCAGCGTCAGGCCGCAGATCAGGCCGCGCGCCTCCGGGTCCCAGTGCGGCGCGCCCAGCCCCACGAAGCCAGGCACCATATACACGCCATGGCTGTGCGGAATGCGCGTCGCCATGTCGTCGGTCTGCGACGCATGGGTGATCAGGTGCAACCCGTCGCGCAGCCATTTGATCGCGGCCCCGGCGACGAAGATCGCCCCTTCAAGCGCATAAACCGTCCTGCCGCCGATCCGATAGCCGATCGTGGTCAGCATCCGGTTCGCCGAAGTCACCGGCGCCTCGCCGGTATTCAGCAGCACGAAGCAGCCGGTGCCATAGGTCGCCTTGGCCATGCCGGGCGTAAAACAGGCCTGCCCGACCAGGGCCGCCTGCTGGTCGCCCGCCATGCCCGCCACCGGAATCGCGCGGCCCAGAAGCGCGGGATCGGTCTCGCCATAGATCTCGCTATTGCCCCGCACCTCGGGCAGCAGGCTGCGGGGGATATTGAACAGGCGCAGCAGGTCGTCATCCCAGCACTGGCGATGGATATCGAACAGCAGCGTGCGCGAGGCATTGGTCACATCGGTGGCATGCACCCGTCCACCCGTCAGGCGCCACAGCAGGAAACTGTCGATGGTGCCGAAGGCCAGCCGCCCCGCCTCGGCATCCCGCCGGGCACCGGCCACATTGTCCAGGATCCAGGCCAGCTTGCTGGCCGAGAAATACGGGTCCAGCAGCAGCCCCGTGCGCTCGCGCACCAGCGCCTCATATCCCTCCTGCCGCATGCGGGCGCAAAGCGGGGCGGTACGGCGATCCTGCCAGACGATGGCCCGGTGGACCGGCTTGCCGGTCTCGCGGTTCCACACCACGATCGTCTCGCGCTGGTTGGTAATGCCGATCGCCGCCACGCTGTCCCCGGCGCCGCTCTGCTCCAGCGCATCGCGCGCGGTCGACACCACGTCACGCCAGATCTCCTCCGCGTCATGCTCGACCCAGCCATGGTCGGGATAATGCTGCGCGAATTCTGCACGCGCCGTCGCCAGCGGCCGCGCGTCATGGTCGAAGACGATGCTGCGGGTCGAGGTGGTGCCCTGGTCGATGGCCAGGATGGTGTTCTTCTTGCTCATGGTCGTTCCTCCCGAGTCTCCGCTCGATATCAGGGCTGGCCGGCAACACGGCCATCGGTCGTCTGTCCATCCGCCAGGGGACCGGCCTCCGACGGCACCCGGTCGCGCAGACGCGGCATATAGGGGCGCACCAGGCATTCATAGGCACCGGCACCGATCACGCCGCCTGCCAGCGGGCCTACGATGGGCACCCACCAGTAATGGCCCGGCGACGGCAGCGCGGACGGCCCCCAGCCCGCGAAATAACAGAACAGGCGCGGCCCGAAATCGCGCGCCGGGTTGATCGCCCACGCTTCCAGATAACCCGCGCATCCGCCGATCGCCGCCACCAGCAACCCGATGATCAACGCGCCCCCATTGGCCTGCGGCGCCTGGGTATTGTACTCGCACGTCACGGCGAAGATCCCGAACAGCAGCATCGCCGTCAGGATGGTCTCATCCATCAGCGCATGGATCGGCGTCACGAAATCGCCGGGATGGGTAAAGAACACCCCGGCCGCCCCACCGTCATGCAGCCGGTCCAGATGATGCGCCAGATTGAAATGATCGATCACCGGCGCATACAGCGCATAGACGATCGCCGCCCCGGCCAGGCCACCCAGCACCTGCACGGCGGCATAGGGCACGACCTTGCGCCACGAAAAGCCGCGAAACACCGCCAGCGCCAGCGTGACGGCAGGATTGGCATGGGTGCCCGACACCGCGCCCGTGACATAGATCGCAATGGTGACGCTCAGCCCCCAGACGATACATACGCCCCAATAGGCGTTGCGATAGGGGCTGGGATCGTACAGCGAATACATCGCGGCCACCGAATCACCGAACAGGATGATGATGAAGACCGCGATGAATTCGGAGATCAGTTCTCCGACAAACTGCTTGTTCCTGAACATGGTCCCGTTTCTTCTCGTTATTGATTTTCGGGTTATTGCTCTTGCGGTCCCTGAACCCGCCGCCTTGCCCTACCGGGCAGCCGGTCCTAGCCCGCCATGGCGGGCCGGATGTCGGGCACATTCTCGCGCCGGGCCTCCAGATAGCGTTCCAGCCGCTCCCGGCCCGCCTGGTCGATATGCAGCCCAAGGCGCGAGCGGCGCCACAGGATATCGTCGGCGGTCAGGGCCCATTCCCGCGCGATCAGATACTCGACCTCGCGCGCACTCAGGCCGCCGCCGAAATCCTCGCCCAGATCGGACCGTCGCTGCGCCTTCCCCAGGATTTCCCACGCCAGCGTCCCGTAATTGCGGACCAGCCGCCACGCCTCCTCGGCCGAGAGAAAGGACATATCGGCACGCAGCCGCGCCACGGCCGTATCGAACCCGCCCGCCCCCAGATCGCCGCCCGGCAATGGCCGGCTGGCGGTCCATCCCGGCCCGCCCAGCACCGGCAGGCTGGGCGCCAGCTTTTCCAGCGCATGCTCCGCAAGACGGCGATAGGTCGTGATCTTGCCGCCGAAGATCGACAGCAGCACCCCCTCGCCCGGCGGCGCGTCGACATCCAGCACATAATCGCGCGTCACCGCCGAGGCATTCTGCGCCGCATCGTCATAAAGTGGCCGCACCCCGGCATAGGACCACACGACATCCTCGGGCGTGACCGGATTGCGGAAATACCGGTTCACGCTCTCGCACAGGTAACGCACCTCGTCATCGGTAATCCGGACCTCGCCCGGATCGGCGGCCCACGGAATGTCGGTGGTACCGATCAGCGTGAAATCCCGCTCGTACGGGATCGCGAACACGATCCTCTTATCGGGATTCTGGAAAATATAGGCCTGTTCGCCTTCGAACTGCCGGGGCACCACGATATGGCTGCCCTTGACCAGCCGAACCTGCTTGGAAGTCTTGATCGCCAGCGTGTCGCGCAGCACCCGCGCGACCCACGGCCCGGCGGCATTCACCAGTCCGCGCGCCCGCACAACCCGCTGCCCGGCCGCATCCTCGATCGTCGCTTCCCACACACCATCGACCCGACGGGCCCCGATCAAGGCGGTGCGGGTCCGGATATCGGCCCCCTTCGCCCGCGCATCCATGGCGTTCAGCACCACCAGCCGGCTGTCCAGCACCCGCCCGTCGGAATAGATGAAGCCCCGCCGATAGTCCGGCCGCAGCGGCTTGCCGACCGGGTCCCGGTCCAGCCGCACCCCGCGCGAGCGCGGCAGCGTCATCCGCCCGCCCAGATGATCGTACAGGAACAACCCCATCCGCAGCATCCAGGCCGGCCGTACCAGCCTGGAATGCGGCAGCACGAACGAGAGCGGCCAGATGATATGCGGCGCGATCGCCAGCAGCCGCTCGCGCTCGATCAGCGCCTCGCGCACCAGGCGGAATTCGTAATATTCCAGATACCGCAATCCGCCATGGATCAGCTTGGTACTGGCGGACGAGGTATGGGACGCCAGGTCATGCTGCTCCACCAGCAGCACCGACGCCCCGCGCCCGGCGGCATCCCGCGCAATGCCGACGCCGTTGATACCGCCACCGACAATCAGCAGGTCATAGGGTTCCCGCGCGGCGTTCGCCCCGCGCGATGGATCGGACAGCATGACTCGTTCCTCCTGAACGATGTTCGTAAACGAACATAAAAGGAAGAATCAACGCAAAACGAAGCATCGAAGCGCGGTTACGAACTCTTGATGCCCGGCAGGCGCGTTGCCCTTGACCCACCAAAGAGCGGTCGCCTTTGGAAACCCATTCGGTACCAAATGATTGGAGCGCGGAGCTTCAGGCTCTGCCGGGTCGCAGCCGGAATTGGCCGAGGCTTCTTCAGCCGGAATGGCCCGCCTTATGCGTCATTCTCAAGGCGCGTCGATAATAAGACCCGGCCGCCATGTTCGTTTTAGAACATAGCGGACATTTACGCGCCGACACCCGCGATATGCAGGGCGACCTGATGCTGCTCCAGCACCGCACGTACCGATGGCGGCGGCGGCCGATCGGTGAACAGCGCCTGCACCTCGGACAGATGCCCCACCCGCCCCATCGGCCGCCGCCCGAACTTGGTATGATCGGCCAGCAGGAACACGGTGCGCGCATTGCGCATGATGGCCCGCGCCAGATCGATCTCATCGAGGTCGAAATCCAGCAGCGTACCGTCTTCCTCGATACCGCTGATCCCGATCACCCCGAAATCGGCCCGATACTGGTCGATCATCGCGGTCGCGGTCGGGCCCGTGATACCCCCGTCATGCGAACGCACCGTCCCCCCCGCCACCACGACGCGAAAGCTGGATTCCGGCGCCAGGGTCGAGGCCACATGCAGGTTGTTGGTAATGACCCGCAGCCCCTGATGATGCCGCAGGTTACGGGCGAAGGCTTCGGTCGTCGTGCCGATATTGATGAACAGCGACGAATGATCCGGAATTTCCCGGGCCGCGATCTGGCCGATCGCCTCCTTCTCCCGCCGGTTGAGGATCTGCCGCTCGGCATAGGCAATGTTCTCGATGGAAGAGACCAGCCCCGCCCCGCCATGATGCCGGGCCAACTGCCCGATGCCGGCCAGATGGTTCACGTCGCGACGGATCGTCTGCACCGCCACGCGCAGGCGCTGCGCCAGTTCCTCGTTCGCCACATAGCCACGCGCGCGCACCAGCGACAGGATCTCGCGATAGCGTTCCTCGGTCGGCACCCCGGCCATGGAGTCAGCCCGCCTCGGCCAGGACCTGCAGCACGGCCTCGCCGTAGCGGTCCAGCTTCGAGGCCCCCACACCCTTGATCCGCCCCAGCTCGTCCAGCGTCGCCGGACGTTCGATCGCGATGTCATGCAACACCGCGTCATGGAAGATGACGTAGGGCGGAATTTCCTGTTCCCGCGCCTCCCCCAGCCGCCAGGCACGCAACGCGGCAAACGGGCCCTCGGCCTCCGGCGGCAGGACAATGGCCGGCCGGGCGGTGCCGGCGGGTTTCGCACCGCGCGCCGTCTTCAGTTCCTCGACCGGATCGTCGCGCAGCAGCACCTTTTCCTCGCCCCGCAGGATCGGACGGGCCAGCGGCTCGTTCAGCGCCAGCGCATTGTAATCGCCGGTCACCCGGATGGCCCCGCGCGCGATCAATTGCCGGATCACCCCGCGCCAGAACTGCTCCGGCCTGTCCTTGCCGATCCCGAACACGCTCAGCCGGTCATGGCTGTAGCGCGCCGCCATCTCGTTCACCTTGCCGCGCAGCACCGCCGCCACATGCACCGCACCGAATTTCTGGCCGATGCGATAGATCGTCGACAGCACCTTCTGCGCCTCGACGGTGCCGTCGAACGAGGCGACCGGATTGCGGCAATTGTCGCAATGCCCGCACGGCGTGGCCAGCGTCTCGCCGAAACAACCCAGCAGCGCCTGCGTGCGACACCCCGTGGTTTCGGTCAGGGTGATCATCGCCTCCAGCCGGGCGCTCATGATCCGCTTCTGCGCCTCGGGTGCTGCCGATTGCTCCAGCCAGTGCCGCGCCCGCGCGATATCGTCACCGCCATACAGCAGGACGGTCTCCGATTTCTCGCCATCGCGGCCGGCGCGGCCGATCTGCTGATAATAGGCTTCGGGCGACGAGGGCATGTCCAGATGCACCACCGTCCGCACATCGGGGCGGTCGATCCCCATCCCGAACGCCACGGTCGCGACGATCACCACCGGCTCGCCGGAGCGGAAACGGGCCAGGGCCGCACGCTTCTCGATCGGCGACAATCCGGCATGGAACGGCAGCGCCGGCCAGTCGCGCTCGGCCAGCGACTTCGCCACCCGCTCGGTCTTGTTGCGGCTGCCGCAATAGACGATCGCGGCCTCGCCCGCATGCCGCCCCAGCACTTCGAGCACCTGCCGCAGCTCCGACGTCTTCGCCCGCACGGCGATATCGAGGTTCGGCCGATGGAAGCTGGCACGCAGGACCTGCGTCTCTGGCATGGCCAGCGCGCCAAGGATGTCGGTCTGGGTGCGCGGATCGGCCGTGGCCGTCAGCGCAATGCGCGGCACACCGGGAAAATGCTCGGGCAAGCTGGCCAGCGCCCGATATTCGGGCCGGAATTCATGCCCCCAGGCCGAAATGCAATGCGCCTCGTCGATCGCGATCACCGAGATCGCCAGCCGCGACAGCCGATCCAGCGTACCGGGCGACAGCAGCCGCTCGGGCGAGACATACAGGATATCCAGCCGGCCGGCGGCCAGGTCCGACCGCACCCGCGCCGCGTCATCGGGCTCCAGTTCCGAATGCAGCGCCCCGGCATTCACGCCCACCTGCCGCAGCGCCGCCACCTGATCGTCCATCAGCGCGATCAGCGGCGAAATCACCAGCCCGGTGCCCGGACGCGCCAGGGCCGGCACCTGGTAGCAGATACTCTTGCCGCCGCCGGTCGGCATCAGCACCAGGCAATCGCGCCCGGCCATCACCGCATCCACCGCCTGCTCCTGCAGGCCGCGGAAATCCGGGAACCCGAACACGCGCGACAGGATCGCCCTGGGCGTATCCTCCGCTTCGATACCCGTCATGCCGGCAAGGGGCGATCCCATCATACGGTCCGCAACCGGGGCGTCAGGGTGCTGCAATCTCAATCTCGACCCGGCGCGATCCAACAGCGCCGTCCTCGTTCGCGGGCGCACGCGGCCGCTGCCGGATACGGTCGGCCCGCACCCCGTCAGCCACCAATTGCCCCGAGACCTTCTTCACCCGATCGATGGCCAGCAGCGCGTCGGCCGACAGGTCGCCATGCGCCGAGGCATATCCCTCGACCGTCACGACCGAGAGCGGATACTTCCCGGCCTGCTCCGCCGCATGCTGCACCACCCACAGGGCCGGTTCTTCCAGCGCCGTGGAATCACGCGTGAAGAACACGACATATTTCCGCGACGGACCATCGGCGCACCCCGCCAGCAGGCACAACCCCAGGACCAGAGAGAGGCGACGCATCGGCAGATCCCCTTGCTTGAACGGCTTACGGATGAATCCGCCGCTAACAATGCGGGAAAGTCAGCGACATATGGACAGGGGACCTTGGTGCCCCCTCCCCACCCCCACGTCAACAGTTTCTGCCCGGAAACGGGGTTCTGGTGGCGATCCGACGCGCGTTTCCTGTGCTTCGATGCTCACGGCCATCAAGGCCGCTCCGCTCCGGTGCTCGGAAACACACGACGGCCGTGCCGCTGCGCGGCACTCTCGCTCACCAGAACCCCGTTTCCGGGCAGAAACCCGCGTGCCCCTTGGAAGACATTTGCGAGCCGCCGGCTTTAAACAGCGGCGGCGACGGCCTTTCCGTCCGACAGGCGCCAGACGCGGTCCAGTTTTTCCACTCCGACCAGCCGATGCGCGATCAGGATCACCGTGCGGCCGGCCGTCACGTCATAGAGCGTGGTCAGGAATTCGCGCTCGGTCTCGGCATCCAGCCCGGTCGCCGGCTCGTCCAGGATCAGGATCGGCGCGTCGGAGAGTAGGGTCCGGGCCAGCGCGATCCGCCGCCCCTGGCCACCCGAGAGCAACGCGCCGCCCTCGCCCAGCCAGGCATCCAGCCCCTCGGGCAGCGCGCGGACCACATCGCCCACCTGGGCACGATCCAGCGCCGTCCACAGATCGGCCTCGGTCGCATCGGGCCGTCCCAACAGCAGATTGGCCCGGATCGTATCGGCAAACAGATGCGTGGCCTGAGACAGCCACGCCATCCGCTGGCGCAGCGAACCACTCTCCAGCGTCGCCAGATCCTCGCCCCCCAGCATGATCCGCCCCGATGACGGCGACGCCACCTTCAGCAGCAGCGCCGCAAGCGAGGATTTGCCGATCCCCGACGGCCCCAGGATCGCCACCCGCGCTCCCTGCCGGATCTCCAGATTCAGCCCGTCGAATACGGCTGCCCGATCCGCCTGCCAGCGGAACGAGACCTGCTCGAAGCGGATATCGGTATCCGCCGGGGCCGGCCGCGTCCCCACGCTGACCGCCGGCCCGTCGCTCTCGCCAACGGCAACCACCCGCGCCGCCGCACGGCTGATCCCCCCGGCCAGCGCCCCGGCCCGCGTCAGGCCACCGGCACTCTCGAAACCCGCGATCACAAGAAACAGCAGCCCCACCCCACGCACCGCCGGGATCGGCCCCAGCCCGGCACCCAGGATCGCGGCCAGCACCGCCAGCACCGCCGCCTGACCGCACAGATAGGATGCCCCGCCCATCACCGCCAGCAACCGCGCCTGCCGCGCCTGCCCTTGCAGCAGCGCGGCATCGCGCGCCCGCGCGTGCGACAACATGCGTCCTTCAGCCCCAAAGGCCCGGATCTCACGCAGCCCGGTGACCAGATCCAACACCCCGATCCGCAGGTCGGCCAGACGATGCGTCAGGATCGCGGCCTCGCGCCGCCCCATCAGTGCCGCCGCCAGCGGCAGCACAAAGGCGCCGACCACGAACAGCCCGCCGACGAGCACCGCCAGCACCGGATCGACAGGCCCGATCGCCAGCACCAGGAAAGGCAGGACCAGGCACGCGCCGGCCAGCGGAACCATAATCCGCAGATAAAGCCCGTCCAGCGCCTCGACATCCGACACCAGGCGCGACAGCAGGTCGCCCGCGCGGCGGAATCCCAGCCCGGCCGCCGCCCCGCCCGCGAGGCGGCGAAAGAACCAGACGCGGATATCGGCCAGCGCCCGGAACATCGCATCATGCGTGACCAGGCGCTCGACATAACGCAGCACCACACGCGCCACACCCGATACACGCAGCAGTACCAACCCCGCCACCGCGCCGCCAAAGGCAAGCCCGGCCAGGCGCGCGCCGGCCCCACGCATCAGCACCAGCCCCGCCAGCAGCGCCAGCAGCGACAACAGGCCACCCGCCGCCAGTCGCGGCGCGCGGCGCTTCCACAACCCCACGATACGCAGGACCGGCGCCAGGCCGTCACGATCCTCGGCCGCCCGGCCGGACAGGGATCTGTCAGACATGGGCATGCCCCTCCTCGACAGGCGCCATCAGGCCGGCGCCCGGCTGCGAACAGCGTATTTTTCCCAGGTCGAGGCATGGACCGGCAAATGCCCGCACCCCCGCCGCATGGCTGGACAGGATCACCGTCCGCCCCCGTGCCAGAATGCGCAGGCTGGCGAAGATCTCGCTTTCGGTCTCCGGGTCCAGATGCGCCGTCGGCTCATCCAGCAGCAGCAGCGGCGCATCCTTCAGATAAGCCCGCGCAATCGCCACCCGCTGCGCCTGCCCACCCGACAGGCCGAATCCGCCTTCGCCGATCGGCGTATCCAGCCCCTCGGGCAGATCCGCGGCAAAGCGGTCGACCGCCGCCGCGCGCAGGGCCGCGCGCAACGCATCCTCGTCGGCATCGGGCCGGGCGAACAGAATATTCTCGCGCAGCGTGCCGGCAAACAGCACCGGTTTCTGCCCGATCCACGATATCAGCCCCGATTGGGCCGCCGGCGCCATGGTAGCCAGGTCCACGCCGCCAACCAGCACACGGCCGCTATCCGGCACGATAAAGCCCAGCAGCATCTCGATGATCGTCGATTTGCCGGCGCCGGAAGGCCCCACCAGCGTCAGGATCTCCCCCGCCGGGACGGTGAAGCTCAGCTTTTCGAAGACCGGCCCACGCGCGGCATCCCACGCGAAGGTGACGTTCTCGAAAGCCACCGATACCCCATTCCCCGAGAGAACGGGCACCGCGTCCCGTGCCGTAACGGCCGAGACCGTCCCCTCCGGCAGGTCCCCCATCGCCGACGCGGCGCCGGACGCATGGGCGCGATCCTGATAGGCCAGGGCCAGCGCGCGCAGGGGGGCGAAGAATTCCGGCACCAGCAGCAGCACGAACAGGCTGCGCGCCACCGCATCGGCCAGCGCGGCCGACGCGCCGCCATGGCGCAGAACCTGCACCATCCCGCCGTCACGCACCACGATCAGCACCAGCGCCACCACCATCGCGCAATCGATCGATGCCGAGGACAGAAACGCCACCCGCAGCACCTTCATGGTCCGCCGGCGCAGTTCGTCGGCGGCATCGGCCAGCCGCCTTGCCTCGTCATCGGCCCGGTTCAGCAGGACGATGGTGGCAATGCCGCGCACCCGATCGAGGAACCGGGCCTGCAACCGGGTCATGGCCAGAAACTGGTTGCGCGACGCCACGGCGGCGCCGATGCCGAAGACGGCCTGCCCCACCGGCACGGCTAGGCCACACACGATCATGATCAGCCCCGCCCCCGGCTGCACCAGCGCGGCCAGCGCCGCGATCAGCCCCGGAACCGCGATCCACAGGACCGAGGCCGGAATCCAGCGCGCGAAGAACCCGTCCAGCGCCTCGATCCGGTCGACGGCCAGCGCCGTCAGTTCCGCGCTGTGCCGACGCCGCAACAGCGCCGGCCCGCCCCGCAGGATGGCCCCCAGTACCTCGTCGCGCAGCCGCGCGCGGGCACCACGCCCGGCCCGGGCCGCCGAAACGTCGCCCTGGGCCAGCAGCAGGGCGCGCAGCAGGGCCAGCCCCGCCAGGGCGGCCAGCAACTGGCCGGCACCGGGCCATGCGGCCGTACCGGGCCCGACCAGCCCCCGCGCGAGGATGGATGCCACACACCATGCCTGGCCGACGGCCACCAGCCCTGCCAGCATGCCGCAGGCCATCACGGGCATCGCCTGCCTTCGTCCCAGGCGCGACTGCGCCCGTGTCCAGGCACGCATCACCATTTTGTCACCGCTCATGACCGCGACCTATAATCGAAGCGTCCGGCCAGGGACACCCATTCCAGATCGTGAATCGCCCCCGCCATCCGGCCACCCGCCATGCGGATTCAGCGGACGAGACCGCCCGCCTCATCCGCTTTCAGAGGGAACAGGAGGATATAGCGCGTCCCGTTCTCCTCGATGATCTTCAGGCTTCCACCCAATTGCCGCGCGAAACCGCGGATCAGTTGCATGCCGATCCCACTTCGCTCCTCGCCCGACAGCCGGTATCCGCCGGCCAGTCCGATCCCGTCATCGGCAATGTCCAGCCGCGCCTGGCTGGGCTCCACCCGCTCCAACCTGACGGAAATGGTGCCGCGCCGCCCGTCGGCAAAGGCATGCTTGATGGCATTGCTGACAATCTCGGTGATGATCAGCGCCAGCGGCACCGCCTGGTCGGGCTCAAGCTCCAGGGTCGCAGCATGGACCGAAAGGTCGAGGCGCCCGCCGCCCGCATGCCCCGCCGCCTGCATGATCTGGCTGCACAGCTCGGTGACGAAATGCTCCATGTTCATGCTGAACAGTTCGCCTTCGGCGTACAGGTAACGATGCAGGGTCGCCAGCGCCCGCACCCGGTCGCGGGCCTGGGCGAATTCCTCGCGCGCCTCGGTCTGGCGGATGCGATTGGCCTGCAGGTTCAGAAGCGAGGCGACGATCTGCAGGTTGTTCTTGACCCTGTGATGCATCTCCTTCAGCAGCAGTTCCTGCCGCACCGCCGCACGCGCCAGGCGCCGTTCGTCGCGGACCAGGCTGCGGGTCGCCTGCGTGAAGGCCCGCGCCAGTTGGCGGATCTCGACCGGCACCACCCAGTTGGAACGCGCATTGAACACGCCGTCGCCCGCCTGCCACCGCTCGACCGAAGCGGTCAGCCGGCGCAAGGGCGCGATCAGCAGCGCATTGGCGCTCTGCGTCACCATGATCAGGCAGAATCCCAGCAGGCTGACGATGATGAACAGCCAGATCACGAACATGACCAGCGCCCGGGTTTCGGCCAGGTTGCGGCGGGTCATCGTCAGGGCCGCGACCCCACCTTCGATCGGGCCATACGCGAATGCGGCATCCCCGAGACTCAGGGTCTGCCGGGTCTCGCGCTGTACGGACGTCATGCTGCCAAGCCAGCGCACGGCATCCGGCGGCGGCGGCCCCGGCGATGCGCAATCGTCGCACAGGGGGGAAAGCGTGCGGTCGCGACCGATGATCCACGCATCGATCGTTCCGTTCTTCTGCATGAAATCCAGCCGCGGATCGCCGATCTGCAAATGATGCCGGCTCCAGACCACAGGCATGACGGCGGTCAGGAAGCCGGATCGCACCGTCCCCAATGAATCGGCGATCGGCGTGGAAAGCGTGACCCGGATATAGGAATGCCGGACCGTATCTTGCGAGGGGATATCCAGTTGCACCACCCGCACATCCCCGCTGAAGCGCGGCAGGTCCTCATAAGGCACCTGGTCGGGCAGAGGTAGCGGCGTGTCGCCATTGACCGCCAGCAGCACGCGCCCCTCATCATCCAGCAGCGCCAGCCGATAGAATTCCCCGGTCAGCGAGCGGGCCATCTGCAGGGTCCGCACAAACCCATTCTCATCCAGCGACATGCGACTGACGGAAGACAGCAGGGCGCCAATGTGGTCGACATCGTGGCGCACTTCCAGATCGATCCGGCTGATAGCCATGTCCGCCCGGAAAGCCGGCGCCTGAAGCGTATGACGATAGCTGTTCCATGCCTGAAAGCTGGCGATAATCGCCATCGGGCCGGCCGCGCAGAAGATGATCGCGATCATCCGCGCGCTCACCGTCCCGAACAACTGCAGAAACCATCCGCTATAGGGCACGCCCCACCTCGGCTGCCTCCGCTCGCCACCCTTGTCCATCTAGCCCCTGGTCTTGCGGTCTTCCTCGATCAGGCGCAACAGCTCCTCGGGAAGAGGCTCGGAAGCGACTTCGTCGAAAAGCTCATGCAGCCCGCGCTTGAGCCATAGCTCGAACGGATCGTCTCGCTGGGTGGTCTTGCTGGCTTTCGACGGCCGCGTCGGACGGGAATCCTTGCGGGACGTCATCGGTGATCCCTGAGATCCACTAATACCCCGCCAACCCTCTGAAACCCGCATCCCGATCATGTCGATGTTGGCGGACAGTAAAACAGCCCGCGACCTACCGTCCAGCCGTCCGACTCAGGATTTAACCACCAGGCAAGCGAAGGGTTGCGGGGGGCGTGAATCAGGGACGTGTCGCTTCAGCCTCGCGCGTCCCCATCCGCGCGCCCAGCAGGCCACGCATGCGGGCCATCCGCGCCTTGATCTGCGGCGATTCCTGGTCCTCTCCGATCATCCAGCTTTCCAGTTGGCGGCGGGCACGGAAGACCCGGCTCTTGGCCGTGCCGACCGCGCAGCCAGTCGCCTCGGCCAGATGCTCGTAGCTCATGCCGTGCAGCACCACCATGATCAGGGCCTCGCGCTGGTCTTCGGGCAGGCGGTCCAGTGCCATCGCCAGGTCCTTCAGCGCCAGCCGGTCCTCATGCGGGGCCGTGGTCGCCAGCACCGACGCGGGAATATCCTCGATATCGGTGGTCTCCCGCCGCTTGCGCAGGTCGGAAATGAAGCGGTTACGGAGGATGCGGTGCATCCAGGCAGAAAAATTGGTCCCGGGGATGAAACTGTCCTGGGCGGCCAGCGCATTGCACACGGCATCCTGCACCAGGTCCTCAGCCATCGTTCGGTTCCGTGTCAGGGCAAGTGCCTGAACGCGCAGCCGCGGGAGGATCGCGATGACCTGGTCATGGAAATTATTTGCCATTGTTCTGTTCCTCGCTTGCCGAAACTTGCATCAGTGTAATGGCAGGTTTGTATTTTTATCATGACGAAAGCGTGAAGAGCGTTTAGAAACCCCAAATCTAGCGTGAAAATCCCGTCGCGACCCCAATCCGATACTTTGAAACCGGCATCTGCCACCGTTTATGCACATTCCTGCCGATCGCCACCCATGGGCGGGCGAAGCGTTCCCTCCGCCGTCCGGATGTCGCGACAGCGACACGATCGCCCAGCGAAGGGCGCGCTACTCCCTGCTTCCTCTTGCGGACAATTTTAACGCTGTCATGATCAACAGTGTAACGTGTTTCTTGTTAACGTAACGTGTTCCTTGCGGAGTTGACCGTCCAATGCCCCTCTCGCGGCGGCAGGATCTGATCCGGGCCCTTCCCTATGCCAGGCGATATGCCCGTGCCCTGACCGGCAGTCAGCCACGCGGCGATCTCCTGGTGGCCGAAAGCCTGCGGGGCCTGGCCATGGCGGAAGCCGGGCCCTTGCCGGCACGGCAATGCCTGTACCAGTGGATCTCGCGGCGGTTCAGGCCCGCACCGGCCTCTGAGGCCGAAGCCCTGAACATTCTGGAGCGCAAGCTCCTGCTTCTGACATCACTGGAAGAACTCACGATCGCCGATGCCGCGCAGGTCCTGGACCTGGGCGAGGCAGAAGCCGCCGAAATCCTCGCCCGCGCCCATGCCGGCCTGCGCAAGGTCGCCCAGACCTCCATCCTGATCATCGAGGACGAGCCGATCATCGCGATGGATATCGAGGACCTGGTCCGCTGGTGCGGCCATCAGGTCGCCGGCGTGGCCGCGACCGAGGCCGACGCCATCGAACTGGCCCGCCAGACCAAGCCGGGCCTGATCCTCGCGGACATCAATCTGGGTACGGGCGGCGACGGCGCAAACGCCGTGGCCAGCATCCTGCGCCATCACATGGCACCGGTCATCTTCGTCACCGCCTATCCCGAACGCCTGCTGACGGGCGAGGCCATCGAACCCGCCTTCGTCGTCACCAAACCGTTCGAACCGATGACCCTCGCCATCGCGACCTACCAGGCAGTCACCGGCGGCCCCCAAAACCTGCCTTGAGAGCCACTCTGGCGGCGGTCCGACGCGCGTTCCCTGCGCGCCGGTGCTCACGGCCATCAAGGCCGCTCCGCTCCGGTGCTCGGGAACGCACGCCGGCCGCGGCCCTGTGGGCCGCTCCCGCTCGCCAGAGCGGCCCTCAAGGCAGGTTTCCCCCTCACGTCACGCGCTTCTGACCCGGCGTGGTCGATGCCGCCCCGATACCCGGGACACACACACCGGCCGCGACCCCTTGGGCTGCTCCCGCTCGCCAGACCGGCACTCAAGGCAGGCTTTCTCCTTAACGGGGATTTGGCCCTTTCCCCTTGCGTGCCGCCCTTGCCATGGTCCAGAACCCGGTCATGTCGCCTCCTCTCCTTCTTCTTCAGGACATCACCCTCACCCTCGGCGGCGCTCCGCTGCTCAACGGTGCCGGTTTCGGCGTCTCGGCCGGCGAACGGATCTGCCTCGTCGGGCGCAATGGCAGCGGGAAATCCACCCTGTTGCGCATCGCGGCCGGCGAACTGGCGGCCGATGACGGCACACGATTCCTCCAGCCCGGCACCACCGTGCGCTACCTGCCGCAGGAACCCGACCTGTCGGGCTTCGCCACCACGCTGGATTACGTCCGCTCCGGCATACCCGCCGACGGGCCCGATTACCGCGCCGCCCTGCTGCTGGGTGAACTGGGCCTGACGGGCGAAGAGAATCCGGCCAATCTTTCGGGGGGCGAGGCCCGCCGCTGCGCTCTCGCCTGGGCCCTGGCGCCCGAACCCGACCTGCTGCTGCTGGACGAGCCCACCAACCATCTCGACATGCCGACCATCGAGTGGCTGGAACGCGAATTGCTGTCCCTGTCCTCGGCCATGGTCATCATCAGCCATGACCGCCGCCTGCTGGAAACCCTGTCCCGCAGCGTCGTCTGGCTGGATCGCGGCCTCACGCGGCGCCTCGACCAGGGCTTCGCCCGCTTCGAATCCTGGCGCGAAGACATCCTGGAACAGGAAGAACGCGACGCCCACAAGCTGGACCGCCAGATCGCGCGCGAAGAAGACTGGATGCGCTACGGCGTCACCGCCCGGCGCAAGCGCAACGTGCGCCGCGTGGGCGAACTCGCCGCCCTCCGCCAGGCACGGCGCGAGGCCGTGCGCGCCCCCGGCGGCGTGAAGATGCAGGCCAACGAGGACGGATTGTCCGGCAAGCTGGTCGCCGTGGCCGAGGATGTGCGCAAGGCCTACGGCCCCCGCACGGTCATCGACGGGCTGGATTTGCGCGTGCTGCGCGGCGACCGGCTGGGCATCGTCGGCGCCAACGGCGCGGGCAAGAGTACCCTGCTCCGCCTGCTGACGGGCCAGGACCAGCCCGATTCGGGCGAAATCCGCATCGGCACCGCCCTGTCGGTCGTCACCCTCGACCAACAGCGCCGCACGCTCGATCCCACCCGCACGCTGGCCGATACGCTGACCGGCGGCGGTGGCGACATGGTCCAGGTCGGCAGCGAGAAGCGCCACGTCATCGGCTACATGAAGGATTTCCTCTTCCGCCCGGAACAGGCCCGCACCCCGGTCAGCGCCCTGTCGGGCGGCGAACGCGGGCGGCTGATGCTGGCCTGCGCCCTCGCCCGCCCCTCCAACCTCCTGGTGCTGGACGAACCGACCAACGATCTCGACCTGGAAACGCTCGACCTGCTGCAGGAGATGCTGGACGCCTATGCCGGCACCGTGCTGCTGGTCAGCCACGATCGCGATTTCCTCGACCGGGTGGCCACGTCGGTGCTGCTGGCGGAAGGCGCCGGACGATGGGTTGAATATGCCGGCGGCTATAGCGACATGCTGGCCCAGCGCGGCGGCATCGCCCCGGCAGGCCGGAGCGACCGGCGCGCCGAAACCGGCACGCCTCCGGCACCACAGAAACGGGCGGAAAAGAGCCCGACGCGCAAACTGTCCTACAAGGACCAGCACGCGCTGGACCGCCTGCCCGGCCAGATCGCGACGCTGGAGGAGCAGATCGGCCAGTTGCGGACGGTCCTGTCGGATGGCGGCCTCTATGCCCGAGATCCGGCTTCCTTCACCGCGACGACGGAAAAACTGGACCGCGCCGAGGCCGAACTGACGGCGGCCGAGGAACGTTGGCTGGAACTGGAAATGCTGCGCGAGTCGCTGGGTTCATCCTGACCCAGCCCGCGCGCGGCCGGCTGAAGGATAATAGCCCATGCCCCTATCCGCCGCCGCCACCCTCGCGCGCGAGGTCATCGCCCCCTGCCCCCGCAACACGCCGGCCCTGACACGCGCCGAGGCCGAAACCCTGCTGGCCCAGATCCCCAACTGGACCCTGTCGGCGGACGGAACGATGCTGATGCGCTCCTGCGTCCTGCCCGATTTCGCCAACGCCTACGCGCTGGTCGAACGCATCGCGGCCCTGGCGGAGGCCGCCGACCACCACCCGGATATCGCCTTCGGCTGGGGCTATGTACGCCTGACGCTGCAAACCCACAGCATCGGCGGCCTGCACCGCAACGATTTCATCATGGCGGCCCGCATCGAGACCCTGCCCCACTAGAGCATTTCCACCTGTTCGAACGCACACGTTCAAACAGGATCTGCTCTAGTCACCCGTCAGCCGGGGCTGACCAGCCCCGACTTCTCCCACAGGGCCCGCACCGAGGCGATACTGTCCGTCACCGCCAGCGCCGCCGCCAGCGCGCGCCGGCCGGCCTGCGCATCCACCAGCACAGGCGCCCCATCCAGGCACGCGGCAGCGAAAGCCACATGCTCGGCGGCCAGCGTGTCATGGTCGTCCCAGCTCACGACCTCGCGGCGGAAGCCCCCGGTACCGGGCAGCGGAAGCCCCTTCTTTCGGCCGATCATCGTCAGCTCGCGCTTCACGAAATCGGCTGAGAGATACCCTTCTTCCGAAAACAGGCGCATCCGCCGCTCCGTCTTCAGCGAGATCCGGCTGGCGGTGATGGTGGCCACGCACCCGTTCGCAAAACGCACACGGGCATTGGCGATGTCCTCATGCTGCGAACTCACCGCCGCCCCCAGCGCATCGACATCCACGATTTCGCTTTCCACGATCGCCAGCACCAGGTCCAGATCATGGATCATCAGGTCCAGGATCACCGACACATCGGTGCCGCGCGGCTTGAAGGGGGCGATGCGCGTCGCCTCGATATAGAGCGGGCGCGTGATCCGCGCCGCGATGGCATGGTGCTCGGCCGAATAGCGCAGCAGATGCCCCACCTGCAGCACCAGCCCCGTCTCCACGGCCAGCGCCGCCAGCCGGTCGGCCTGCTCCAGGGTCGAGGCGATCGGCTTCTCCACCAGCACATGGCGGCCGGCCCGCAGCGCACGGTCGGCCAGGGCAAAATGATGTTCGGCCGGGGCCGCGACCACCACCGCCTCGCAGCACTCCAGCAGCGCGTCCAGCGCCAGCGCCGGCGCGCCGCCGGCCTCGGCCCCGACAGCGGCCGCCCGCGCCTGGTCCGGATCGTGGATGCCCACCAGGCACTCGCGCGGCGACGCCGCCACCTTCAGCGCATGGAACCGTCCGAAATGCCCGGCACCGATGACGCCCACGCGCAATTGCCGCGCCGCCTCACCCCGTCCCGCTCCGCCACCGAACAGCCCCGCCATCGCATCCTCTCCGCATCCAGGATGACGAAGGGTTAGAGCACCGGCGCCCGATGGGCCAGAGGCGCCAGCCGCACAGAACGGGCGCAAGGCCACATGTTCCCTTTTTGTTCTTGATGGCGCGACGCCGGCCTGCCATCATGCCGCCCGCCCCACCGGGCACATCATGCCGGAGCCCGCCATGTCCGACTCTTCCCCCATCCGCATCGGCCCCGGACAGCCGACCCGCGCCGCCCCGCGCACGCTGGCGGGCGAATCGTCCAGCCTGGCCGGCATCCGCCACGGGCGCGGCGCCACCCTCTCGCCGCCCGACCGCTTCGCCCGGCACCAATCCTCCCCGGTCGATGACGGCTGGGACAGCCTGGCCGAGGACGAATCCGCTCCGCGCACCGAACTGACATTCGAGCCCGCGCGCACCATCATCACCCGCAACGAGAGTCCGGATCTCGGTTTCGACCGGTCGATCAACGCCTATCGCGGCTGCGAACATGGCTGCATCTATTGCTTCGCCCGCCCCACCCACGCCTGGATCGGCCTGTCGCCGGGGCTGGATTTCGAAACCCGCCTGACCTGCAAGCCCGACGCCGCCCGCCTTCTGGAGCGCGAATTGCGCCACCCCGCCTACCGGGTGCGCCCGATCGCGCTGGGCACCAATACCGACCCCTACCAGCCCGTGGAACGCCGGATGGGCCTCACCCGCGCCATCCTGACGGTGCTGGACCGGTTCTCTCACCCGGTCACCATCGTCACCAAATCGGCCGGCATCCTGCGCGACCTCGACGTGCTGAAGGCTCTGGCGGCGCGCAACCTGGTGCGCGTCAGCCTGTCGGTGACGACGCTCGATCCCGACCTGGCCCGCAGGATGGAACCGCGCGCCTCCACCCCCGCCCGCCGGCTGGAGGCCATATCCGCCCTGGCCGCCGCCGGCATTCCCGCCAGCGTCCTGGCCGCGCCGATGATTCCGGCCCTGAACGATCACGAACTGGAAGCGATTCTCGCCGCCGCCGCCGGGGCCGGCGCGTGCGATGCCGGCTACGCCCTGCTGCGCCTGCCGCTGGAAGTCGCGCCACTGTTCGAGGACTGGCTGGCGCGCCATTACCCCGATCGCGCGCACCACGTCCTGCAGCGCATCCGTGCGGTGCGCGGCGGCAAGCTGAACGATTCGGCCTTCGGCCGGCGCGGCCGCGGCCATGGGGTGCATGCCGACCTGCTGGCCCAGCGTTTCACCCGCGCCCGCCGGGCGCTGGGCCTGACCCGCGGACGTCCCCTGGACTGCACGCGCTTCGCCCCGCCACCGCCCCCTCCCGAGGCACAACTGTCACTGTTCTGACGAGTACGCGTGCGAAACGGACGGATTCCGCACCGCCAGCGCCCGCCAGCGGTTGCATCCCGCGCGCCGGCCCGGCATGTTCCCGCGTCGCCCACCGTCCGGCGGCATCGACACGCGAACAGGGAGCCGGCTGGGCCGGGCGTAAGGAGCACCCTTTTCAGTCATGATGTATTACAGCCGGCTCAAATTGGCCTCGGTCGTCGCCGTTTGCCTTCTGGGAGTGCTGCTCTGCCTTCCCAATGCCCTGCGCCAGCCCGCGCCCACGGTGCCGTGGCGGCAGATCCATCTGGGGCTCGACCTGCGGGGCGGCTCGTACCTGCTGATGCAGGTGGACATGAACAGCGTCACCGCCGACCGCCTGCGCACGCTGGCCGACGGCACCCGCCAGGCGCTGTTGGGCGCGGGCCTCGGCTATCGCGACATCGCGACCGACACGCATGCCGGCACCGTGACCTTCACGCCACGCACGCCCTCCGAAACCGAGGCCGACCTCAAGACGCTGCGCGCCATGCCGATGGCGGTGGCCAATGAGTTCGCGGTCGCCCAGCGGCCCGACGGCGCCATCGCCATCACGCTCTCGCCCGAGGCCATGCGCCTGCGCGCGACCGAGGCCGTCACCCAGTCGATCGAGATCGTCCGCCGCCGCATCGACGCGACCGGCGCGGTCGATCCCGAGATCACCCGCCAGGGCGACGACCGCATCGTGGTCGAACTGCCGGGCATCAGCGACCCGGAACGCGTCAAGCACCTGCTGGGCACCACGGCGAAGATGACCTTCCACATGGTGCAGGACAGCGCGCTCGGCGCCATACCGGGTCCCGGCGTCACCCTGCTGCCGATGATGAACGCGCCGGACCAGAAACTGCCGATCGCGGACCATGTCGATGTCGATGGCTCCGACCTGACCAACGCTTCCGCCGCCATCGACCAGCAGACCGGCGAATGGGCCGTCGATTTCACCTTCGATTCCGTGGGCGCGCGCGCCTTCGCCGCAACGACCCGCGCCAATGTCGGCCGCCGCTTCGCCATCGTACTCGACAACAAGGTGGTACAGGCTCCGGTCATCCGCAGCGCCATCACCGGCGGCAACGGCCAGATCAGCGGCGGGTTCGACGCGCAATCGGCCACCGACCTCGCCCTGCTGCTACGCGCCGGCGCCCTGCCCGCCCCGCTGTCGGTCATCGAGCAACGGACCATCGGCCCGTCGCTGGGCGCTGATTCGATCCGCGCCGGCATGATCAGCCTGGGCGTCGGCTTCGGGCTGGTGATCGTCTTCATGGCCCTGTTCTATGGCCGGTTCGGCTGGTACGCGAACGTGGCCCTGCTGGCCAACCTGGTGCTGATGGTCGCCATCCTGTCGCTGTTCCAGGCCACGCTGACCCTGCCCGGCATGGCCGGCATGCTGCTGACCCTGGGCATGGCGGTCGATGCCAACATCCTGATCAACGAGCGCATCCGCGAGGAAATCGCCCGCAACCGCACCCCCCTGGCCGCGATGCAGGCGGGCTTCGAGCGCGCGACCTCCACCATCCTGGACAGCAACGCGACCGCCCTGCTGGCGCATATCATGCTGTTCGCCTTCGGTACCGGCCCGGTGCAGAACTTCGCCCTGACGATCATGATCGGCATCGTCACGACGCTGTTCACCACGCTGCTGCTGTCGCGGATGCTGATGGTGCGCTGGTACGCGCGCACCCGTCCCACTGTCCTGCCGGTCTGAGGCGCCCTGCCCATGTTCTCTCGCCCCCTCCTGCGCTTCGTGCCCAACGGCACCCGGATCAACTTCATGCGCGGCCGGTTCATCGGCCTGGCCACGTCCGCCGTGCTGTCGATCGCGTCCATCATCCTGTTCCTTCACCCCGGCCTGACGCTGGGGCTGGATTTCCGCGGCGGCATCGTTGTCGAGGTCCGCACCCAGGGGCCAGCCGATTTCGGCCAGGTCCGCGCGGCCCTGGCGGGCCAGCATGTCGATGCCGCCGGCGTCCAGTCCTTCGGCGCCCCCGATGACGTGCTGATCCGCCTGGATGCGCCCCCCGCTGCCAGCGCCGATCACGAGGCCCGCACCCAGGCGCTGGTCGATTCGGTCCGCCACGCGGTCGCCACCCTGCCGGGCGCGCAGGTGCTGCGCGCCGATGCGGTCGGCGCCTCGGTCTCGGCCGAGCTGTTCCGCGACGGCATGCTGGCGCTCGGCATCAGCCTGCTGATGATCCTGGGCTATATCTGGTTCCGCTTCGAATGGGAGTTCGCGGTCAGCGCCGTGATCACCCTCATCCTCGACCTGACCAAGGCCGTCGGCTTCCTGGTCGTGACGCATTTCGAGTTCGACCTGGTGATGGTCGCGGCCATCCTCACGATCCTGGGCTACTCCACCAACGACAAGGTGGTGGTCTACGACCGCGTGCGCGAGAATCTGCGCAAATACCGCACCATGCCCCTGGCCGAACTGATCGACCTGTCGATCAACGAAACCCTCAGCCGCACGCTGGGCACATCCATGACCGTGTTCCTGGCCGCCCTGCCGCTGGCCCTGTTCGGCGCCAGCCTCTCCAGCTTCGCATGGGTGATGCTGTTCGGGATCGTGGTCGGAACCTCGTCCTCGATCTTTATCGCGGCGCCGATTCTGCTGTTGCTGGGCGAGAAGCGCCTGCGACGGGACGCCCGGCCTCCCCGCTGACCGGCGACGGCCCCAGGCAGGCAGCGGTCGACCCGCTGTTTGCCTGCTGGACGCAGGCCAGCATCATCTCGATGGCCAGTTGCACCCGCCGCTGTCCATCTGCCGTCGGGTGCAGCATGTTCTGCGCGGTCAACTGGCGGGCATAAAGCGTGCTGGCCACCAGGTCCCGCGCCTGGTCATGCATCAGCCGCCCATCCGACAACCGCCCCCGAACCATCCCCTGGGCGATGAAATAAGCGTCGACGCTCAGATACGCCTGCAACGGCAATGGCAATTGACTGACCGGCCGGATCGTCTCCGCCGGCATTTCGGCATGGCATCCCGCCAGCCCGATAAAGCCTGCCACCAGCAAGGCCACGGGCTTCCGCCGTCCGATCATGTTCCAGCTCTCCGTCATGGCCGAAGCCTAGAGCAGAATCGACCCCGATCAAAACCTCTCATGCCGACCGGCGCCGATGGACGGCATCCCTGCCTATTCGCGGCCGCGCATACCGCGTCCCCACCATCCCTGCCGCCCAATTCCTTGTGGCCCGGCGGAACCCGCTGCATAGAGGAGGAAGGCGCCTTGCCGGCTCGGCAACGGACATGTCCCGCGGCCCCAGGCCAGTCGGCACCTCCGCCTCCACCAGAAGCCAAGGATGAAATCCATGACCCAGCGTGTCGCCCTCGTGACCGGCGGAAGCCGTGGAATCGGCGCCGCCATCGCCGCGAAACTGGCTGAAGACGGTTTCGACATCGCCGTGACCTATGCCAGCAACGCCACTGCTGCCACCCAGGTCGTGACCAGGGTCCAGGCCCTCGGCCGCCGCGCCGTGGCCATCCAGGCCGACGGCGCCACTACCGAAGGCAACGTCACCGCCATCACCCGGACCGTGGCGGCGCTCGGCCGGCTGGACGTCCTGGTGTGCAATGCCGGCATGTACCCCTACGGCCCGATCGGCGAGATGAGCGTGGAACAGATCGACCGCACGCTGCACCTGAACGTGCGCGCGGTGATGGTCGAAACCATGGAAGCCGTGAAGCACATGGGCGCTGGCGGCCGGCTGATCTATATCGGCTCGGCTTTCGGCCAGCGCGCCCCTTTCCCCGGCATCTCGCTCTATTCCGCCACCAAGGCAGCACTGGGGGGCTTCGCGCGCGGCGTGGCGCGCGACCTGGGCAGGCAGGGCATCACCGCCAACGTGGTGGAACCCGGCCCGATCGACACCGACCTGAACCCGGCGGACGGCGCCGGGGCGGCCGCCATCCGCAGCGTCACCGCCACCGACAGCTACGGCAAGGTCTCCGATATCGCGGAGATGGTGTCATTCCTGGCCAGTCCCCGCTCCGGCTACATCACCGGCGCCAGCCTGGCCGTCGACGGCGGCCTGACCGCCTGATCCAAGGGCCGCCATCCGCCAGGCGGATGGCGGCGTGCGCTCAGGGCGCGGTCTTCTTCGCAGCCAGCAGGTCGCGGATGTCTTCCAGCAGCACTTCGCTGCGCGGCGGCGGCGGCGGGGCGGCCGGCGCCGCCTCGGGCTTCGCGGTCAGCTTGTTCACGGCCTTGACCACCCAGAAGATCACAAAGCCGATGATGACGAACTGGATCAGCGCATTCAGGAACAGCCCGACATTGATCGTCACCGCCCCGGCCTTCTGCGCGTCTGCCAGGGTCGGCAGATGCGGTCCGCGCAGGGTAAAGAAGACGTTGGTGAAATCGAAGCCACCGATCAGCAGCCCGATGAACGGGGTAAAGATATCCTTGACCAGACTGTTGACGATCGCGGTGAAGGCCGCGCCGATGATGACACCGACCGCCAGATCGACGACGTTCCCACGCATGAGAAAGGTGCGGAATTCCAAAATCCATCCCGGAGTGTGGATGGACGGGGCCTTGACGGACATGAAGCCTCCTTGCGCATTGCCGACAGACAGTTGATAGCAACCCGGTTGATACCGCGTGAACAGGAAAACGCAGTGCCCACGCCCGTTGCGGCCGTGCCGCCGCCGATCGACGGCCTCACCCGCCCGGCAGATAGGCGTTGATCCCGCATCGAGCCTCATCTATACGGCCATGCAAACGCCCCCGGTCGGCATCGGCGGGCCCAGCATGAAGGTTTGACGATGAAATCCGGCATTCACCCCGACTACCACGAAATCACTGTCATCATGACCGATGGCACCGAATACAAGACCCGTTCCTGCTACGGGCAGGCCGGCGCGACGCTGCGCCTGGACATCGACCCCAAGTCGCATCCGGCATGGACGGGCGTGCAGCGCATGCTCGACACCGGGGGCCAGGTGGCGAAGTTCAACAAGAAGTTCGGTGGTCTGGGCCGCCGCGCCAAGGCGTAAAAGGCTGCGGGGGCAACACCCCCCGCCCGCCACATTGTCATGTTCGCAGAACCCTGCCCCTTGAACCGGGGGGCGGGGTTTCTCACATCAGGGATACGGAAACGCCATCCGGGTTTCCGCCAGCCAGGTATCGATCCGCTCCATGAGGGGTCACCATTCCGCCTGCTGAATTGAACCTTGCTGTCGAGGAGGTTGACATGACCTATGATTTCGCACCGCTGTTCCGCACCGCCATCGGCTTCGACCGTCTGGCGCGCCTCGTGGACAATGCCGCCCAGAACCCGGCGGGCCCCTCCTATCCCCCCTACAATATCGAAAAACTTGGCGAGGACAGCTACGTCCTGACCATGGCGGTCGCCGGCTTCGGGCCCGAGGATATCGAACTGACGGTCCAGGACAACACGCTGGTCGTGGCCGGCCGTCTGGCCAATGTCCCACCGGCCGGTGAGGTCCTGCATCGCGGCATCGCCACGCGGGCATTCGAACGCCGCTTCGTTCTCGCCGACCATATCGTGGTCGACAATGCGGACCTGACCAACGGCCTCCTGCGCGTCGCCGTCAGGCATTTCGTGCCGGAGGCCCTGAAGCCGCGCCGCATTCCGATCGGCACCGGCGCGTCCACGATCCCGGCCGCGCCGGAAGTGGCAAATGACGGCACTACCGCGACCACGGCCGAACACGCGGCCTGACGACCGGCGCGGGTCGTTCGGAAACAGGGGGCCGGACGCAAGTCCGGCCCCTTTTTCGTGGCCCCAAGGCCCCGCCTGCCCTTGACCCCTCCCCCCGAACGGCCCCATATCGGTAATCAAGTCATTGCGCGTCTGCAGGCACGCAGGGGTGGACCGGGTTCCGGGACGCTGACATGGATCGGGTGCCTGCGCGGCGCCACCCATTGCGCAGTTAGGACCCGTTATCATGAACGCACTGCCCCTGATGCCGAAGGCCACCGCCGTGTGGCTCATCGAAAAGACGGCGCTGACCTTCACCCAGATCGCGGAATTCTGCGGCATGCATCCGCTGGAAGTCCAGGCCATCGCCGATGGCGAGGTCGCGCAGGGCATCGTCGGTTACGACCCGGTCGCCAACCATCAGGTCCGCCAGGAAGACATCACCCGCTGCGAGGCCAATCCCGACCTGCGGCTGAAGGTCCTGTCGACGCCCAACCCGATCCACCGCCGCGCGAAGGGCGCGCGCTACACGCCCGTCGCCAAGCGCAACGACCGTCCGGACGCAATCGCCTTCATCCTGCGCAATTTCCCGCAGCTTTCCGAACCGCAGATCGTCAAGCTGCTGGGCACCACCAAGGACACGATCGCCAAGGTCCGCGACCGCCAGCACTGGAACAGCGCCAACATCAAGCCGCGCGACCCGGTCATTCTCGGCCTGTGCAGCCAGACGGACCTCAACGCGATGGTCCAGGCAGCGAACGACCGCCTGACCCGCGAAGGCCACGCCGTCCCCGTGCCGCTGGAAATCGGCGAAGACGCCACCTGATCCGCGCGGGCGGGCTCATGCCCGCCCCCGGCCAGCCCGCGTCCCGTCAGGGCTGGGACAGCCGTTCGATCTCTTCCTTGATCCGCAGCTTCTCCACCTTCAGCCGGCGAAGCACGCTGTGATCAGGCGATGGGCGATGGTCTTCGTCGAAGATCCTGTCATCAAGACGGGCATGGCGCAGGCGCAGGCTACGAATCCTGGGTTCGTGGGACATGATGCCTCCAGCGAGTTTGCGTTTCCGACACCAGCCAGCCTAAGCCAGCGGTGCCGACGCAGCGCATGCTAAAATTGCAGGACTCGTCGGGGCGGCCATGCGCGCTATCGGGGATCTCGCCATCGCTGCGGGAATCGATAGAATGGGCCGCCGACCACATGCCAGACGGGGTACAATGCTGACTGACCGGGATACCGTGCTCCGCAAGCTGCACGAACTGCGCAGCGAACACCGCGACCTTGACACCGTCATCAGCCGGCTGGCGCTGCATCCGATGGATCAGCTCCAGCTCCAGCGGCTGAAGAAGCGCAAGCTGCTGCTGAAAGACGAGATCTCGTGGCTGGAAAGCCGCCTGATCCCCGACAATATCGCCTAAATCCCCTCCGCAGCCCTCGAAAGCCGACCAGCGTGACCGATACGCCTCCCTCCCCTTCTCCCCATTCCGCCTCCCAGACCCCTCCCCGGGTGGGGCTGATCATGGGCAGCCAGTCCGACTGGGAAACCATGCGGCATGCCGTATCGGTGCTGGAGGCGCTGGACATCGCGCATGAGGTCCGGATCGTCTCCGCCCACCGCACACCCGACCGCCTGGCCGAATATGCCCGCGCCGCCGCCGCACGCGGGCTCTCGGTCATCATCGCCGGCGCGGGCGGAGCCGCCCACCTGCCCGGCATGTGCGCCGCCTGGACCATCCTGCCGGTCCTGGGCGTACCGGTGGAATCCCATGCCCTGAAAGGCATGGACAGCCTGCTGTCGATCGTCCAGATGCCCGGCGGCGTGCCCGTCGGCACGCTGGCCATCGGCAAGGCAGGCGCGACCAACGCTGGTCTGATGGCGGCCTCGATCCTGGCGTTGAACGATTCCGCCCTGTCCGGCCGGCTGTCAGCCTGGCGTCAGGCCCAGACGGAAGCGGTCGCGGACAGCCCGTCCCGATGAGCATGCCTGTCTCCCCTGCCGCCCTGCCCCCCGGCGCGGTCCTAGGCATCGTGGGCGGTGGCCAGCTCGGCCGGATGTCGGCCGTCGCGGCCGCCCGCCTGGGTTATCGGGCCCACATCCTGACCGACGAACCGGACGGCCCGGCAGCCCAGGTCGCCCACGCCGTTACCATCGGCGCCTATGACGACCCGGACGCCCTGCGCCGCTTCGCGATGGCGGTCGATGTCGTCACCTTCGAGTTCGAGAATGTCAGCGCCGACGGGCTGGAACTGCTGGCGGCCCTCCGGCCGGTGCGCCCGTCCGGCCATATCCTGCGCATCAGCCAGGATCGCGTGGCCGAAAAGCGCTTCCTGACCGAAGCCGGTATCCCGGTCGCGCCCTGGCGCGAGATCCGCTCGCTGGACGACCTCTCGTCCGCCCGGACCGAACTCGGCTTGCCCTTCATCCTCAAGACCACCCGTCTGGGCTATGACGGCAAGGGCCAGAGCCGCATCCATCGCGACGCGGATATGCCGGCCGCCTTCGACAGTCTGGCCCCCCACCCGCTGGTCGCAGAGGGGATGGTCGACTTCGCATGCGAAGTCAGCGTGATGGTCGCCCGCGGCCTGGACGGCACGGCGGTGACCTTCGATGTGACGGAAAACCGTCACCGGAACGGCATCCTCGATCTCAGCCTTGCCCCCGCCCGCGTGCCGGAGACGGTCCGAGACGACGCACGCGCGATCGCCCTGCGTATCGCCACGGCGCTGGACCTCGTCGGACTGCTAGGCGTGGAAATGTTCGTCGATCGCAACGGACAGGTCCTGGTCAACGAGATCGCGCCGCGCCCGCACAATTCCGGCCACTGGACCATGGACGCCTGTCCGGTCGACCAGTTCGCCATGCATGTCCGCGCCGTGGCCGGTCTGCCCCTGCCACCGGCTGTCCGGCATTCCGACGCGGTCATGAAAAACTTGGTCGGTCCCGACGACATGGCGCTCTGGCCGGCCATCCTGGCAACGCCCGGCCTGCTGCCGCATCATTACGGCAAGACCGAGGCCCGGCCCGGCCGCAAGATGGGTCACGTCAACGTGCTGTTCCCCCCCGGCGCACTACCGGGGGAGTTCGGCGTCGACGCCGCCCTGGGTCCGCTGGCCGAAGACAGGGGAAAACCCGCCTAGGCTTCGGCCTCGATCGACAGGGCCCTGATCTTCCGGTGCAGGGTCGAACGGCTGATCCCCAGTTGCCGCGCCGCCGCGCTGACATTGCCCCGCGCCGAGGCCAGGGCGGCCTCGACCACCGCCTTCTCGGCGGCGCGGAAACCGTCCCTGCCGGGGCCTCGTTCATCCATCAGGCAGAATTGCAGCTCATCGCCGTCCTTCAGCCCCATTTCCCGGCGCGCCGCATGGGTCGCGCCCACCACGCGGCGGTCGGCGTCCAGCGCCAGCAGCGGCGCCGAACTGCCGTCATCCGCCCCCATCGTCACAATCATCTGTCCGCGATAAAGGTCACTGAAACAGCGCGCCTCGATCCGCCGTGCCGCCTCGGTGATCGTGTTGCGGATCAGCGCGACATCGCGCGCATCCGGATCGGGATGGTACGAACTGGCATCCAGCGCCCCGGCCAGACGCCCCAGCGCGTCATAGACCGGCACCGCGGTGCAGGTCAGATAGCGCAGGTTCACCCGCCAGTGCTGGTTCATATGCACGGTGACGGGCCGCTGCTCCGCCAGGCAGGTCCCGATGCCGTTGGTGCCTTCCTCGCGCTCGTTCCACCGCGCGCCCGGCCATAAATGCCAGCGTCGGCAGCCGCGCTCGCTCTCCCGCATGGTCCGGCGGGTCAGCACGGTGCCGGTCCGGTCAGCCAGCAGAACCGCATATTCCATGTCGCGCACGATTGCATGCAGCCGGTCCAGCTCGACATCGGCAAACCGCAACAGCGGCCCGGCCTCGTCACAGGACTGGCGCAGTTCGAAGCATGACAGCAGGTCCGACAGCCCCGATTGCGCCGGGTCCAGGGCATAATCGCCCTCGCAGCGCTGCCAGGATGCCGCCAGCAGCATCCGGGCAGCATTGCCGGCCGGAACAGGGCCTACCCCCCATGGTGATGGTATCTGCAACATCATCCGTCTCTTTCGAACGGTTATGGTCTGTGCCCTACTTAACTCGCCCGCCCTGTCGCAGGAACGCGACAGACCGGACAGACAGCGTCACATATTCGTTATTCGAATAACAGTCTTTCTTGTCGCCGGCGTCAATCCGCGTTCCCCTGCGGTGACGGATATCGGGATTCGATATCCCCGGAATAACAGGGAAGATTTCCAATGCAGATCGCACGGGAAACATTGCTTCGCTCCTATCGGGCCATGCGCACGATCCGCGATTTCGAGGAGCGGCTGCATGTCGAATTCGCCACGGGTGAGATCCCCGGCTTCGTCCATCTCTATTGCGGCGAGGAAGCGTCGGGGGTCGGCGTCTGCGCCAACCTGACGGACAACGACACCATTTCCAGCACCCATCGCGGCCATGGCCACTGCATCGCCAAGGGCGTCGAGGTCTCGGGCATGATGGCCGAGATCTATGGCAAGAGCACCGGCGTCTGCCGCGGCAAGGGCGGCTCGATGCATATCGCCGATCTCTCGCGCGGCATGCTGGGCGCCAACGGCATCGTCGGCGGCGGCCCGCCACTGATGTGCGGTGCGGCCCTGTCGCACAAGCTTCTGAAAGACGACGGCGTCGCGGTCGCCTTCTATGGCGATGGCGCGTCGAACGAAGGCAGCACGCTGGAAAGCCTCAACCTCGCCACGGTGTGGAAACTGCCGGTGGTCTTCGTGGTGGAAGATAATGGCTACGGCGAAGCCACGGGTTCATCCTTCGCCGTCGCGGGCACCCAGAAGGCACGCGCCGAAGGGTTCGGCATGCCCTACATGGAATGCGACGGCTCGGACTTCTTCGCGGTCTACCAGACGGCCGGTGAAGCCATCGCCCACGCTCGCGCCGGCAAGGGGCCGGTCATGCTGCACGTGCATCTGGCCCGCTGGTATGGCCATTTCGAAGGCGACGCCATGACCTATCGCGCCAGCGGCGAGGTCGCCGAGGCCAAGCGTGACCATGATTGCCTGGAGCTGTTCCGTAAAAAGGTAACCGAAGCCGGCCTGCTGGAGCATTCGGAACTGGACGCGATCGACGAAGCCGTCCGCGATGAGATCGAAAGCTCGGTCATCGCCGCCAAGGCAGCCCCACTGCCCGAACCGGCCGACCTGCTGGCCGACGTCTATGTCCGGTACTGACCATCCCGCCGTCTCATCCCGCGAGCCAGAAAAGAGACCATCATGAGCAAGAAGAGCTACCGGCAGGCCATCAACGAGGCCCTGCGACTGGAAATGCGCCGCGATCCGCGCGTGATCATCATGGGCGAGGACGTAGCCGGCGGCCAGGGCGGTTCCTCGGGCGTCGTCGACGCCTGGGGCGGCGTGCTGGGCGTCACCAAGGGCCTGTATACGGAATTCGGCCCCGAGCGCGTCCTCGACACCCCGATAACCGAGGCCTCCTATATCGGCGCCGCCGCCGGTGCCGCCGCCACGGGCCTGCGCCCGGTGGCCGAGCTGATGTTCGTCGATTTCGTCGGGTGCTGCCTTGACCAGATCATGAACCAGGCCGCCAAGTTCCGCTACATGTTCGGTGGCAAGGCCCGTACCCCGCTGGTCATCCGCGCCATGTTCGGCGCCGGCTTCAACGCCGCCGCCCAGCACAGCCAGGCCCTCTATCCGCTGTTCACCCACATTCCGGGCCTGAAGGTCGTCGTCCCGTCCTCGCCCTACGAGGCCAAGGGCCTGCTGATCGAAGCGATCCGCGACGACGATCCGGTGATCTTCCTGGAACACAAGGTCATGTATGACGACGAAGAGGATGTTCCCGACGAATCCTACACCATCCCCTTCGGCGAGGCGAACCTGACCCGCGAGGGCGACGACGTGACCATCGTGGCTTTCGGCCGGATGGTGAAGTTGGCGAATGAGGCGGCCGACAAGCTGGAGCGCCAGGGCATCAGTTGCACCGTGATCGACCCACGCACCACCTCGCCGCTGGATCGCGACACCATCCTGGACTGCGTGGCCGATACCGGCCGGCTGGTGATCGTCGATGAGTCCAGCCCGCGCTGCAACATGGCCGCCGATATCTCGGCCCTGGTGGCGGAAGAGGCCTTCGATGCCCTGAAGGCGCCGATCCGGCGGGTGATCCCGCCCCATACCCCGGTGCCCTTCGCGTCGGTGCTGGAAGCCCTCTATCTGCCCGACGCCGCGAAGATCGAGGCCGCAGTCAAGGCCGTCATGAACCATAAAGTCACCGAGGCAGCCTGAACCATGAACGCTTCCATCACCCCCATCACCATGCCCAAATTCGGTCTGGCGATGACCGAGGGCAAACTGGCCGGCTGGATGGTCCGTCCCGGCGCGACCGTCCGCGCCGGTGACGATTTGGCGGATATCGAAACCAGCAAGATCACCAACGCATACGAAAGTCCCGCCGCCGGCGTGCTACGCCGCCAGGTGGCGCAGGAAGGCGAAACGCTGGCCGTCGGCGCGCTGATCGGCGTTCTGGCCGATGCAGACACGTCCGACGCCGACATCGATGCCTTCATCACACAGTTCAACGCCGAATTTTCGGCCGGAGCGGCCGAGGAAGCCGATGATATCCCGCCCGAGCCAAGCGTAATGGACGTCAAGGGCCGCGCGCTTCGGGTCCTGGACATCGGACATGGCGAGGGCGACCCGATCGTGCTGATCCACGGTTTCGGCGGCGATATCGGCAACTGGCTGTTCAATCACGCCGCCCTCGCGGCAGGCCGGCGCGTCATTGCCTTCGACTTGCCCGGCCATGGCGGCTCGACCAAGGATGTCGGCCCCGGATCGCTGGAATTCTTCTCCTCGGTCGTCGTCGACCTGCTGGACACGCTGGGCATCGAACGCGCCCATCTGGTGGCCCATTCGCTCGGTGGTGCGGTGGCGCTGACCACGGTCAAGAATGCCCCATCCCGCGTGGCCTCGCTGGCCCTGCTCGCGCCGGCCGGTCTGGGGCCGGACATCAACATGGCCTTCATCGACGGCTTCATCACCGCCGACCGCCAGAAAACCCTGATCCCGGCCCTGTCCTATCTGGTCCATGACAAAGGCCTGATCGGCCGCAAGATGGCGGACGACGTGCTGCGCTACAAGCGGCTGGACGGCGCCGTCGATGCCCTGCGTCAAGTGGCAGCAGCAAACTTCACCAACGGCCGCCAGACTGACAATCTACGGCCAGTGCTGGAGACGGCCCCGCCCACCCTGATCATCTGGGGCAAGGACGACGAAATCCTGCCTTCCAGTCACGCAGCGGACCTGCCCGACGCAATCACGGTCGAAATCCTGCCCGACACCGGCCATATGCCCCAGATGGAACGGTCGGAAGAAGTCAACACCAAGATCCGGGCCTTCCTGTCCCACTGACGCTCAGCAAAGGGGCGTCACCCTCTCCATGAAGGTGACGCCCCTTCACAACACCTGCGGATAGCAGGCCGAAACCGACAATGACGGCGCAAAGAACGGAAACGGCAGACCCGACCAGAAATCCGAACGGATCTGCACGATGACGAACCGCCCGCCATGAACGCCCATGCCGTAACAGGATGTGGCACTATCGTCGACCGACAATGAAGCGACTGCCCCAGGCAATGCCCAATCGGCAGCCTGCCCTTTCGCAAAACCGAGCGGGTCGTCGCCGCACGCGCCCAACGCGATGCACCGGGCCGTCAGGTCGGCCGTCATCTGCAGGCAGTCACGCGTCCACCATTGCAGCCCGAGTTCAATCGCACCCACCAGCATCACTAGAAGCAGGCCGGCCACGATGGCGAATTCGACTGCGGCAGCAGCTCGCGTATCATGCGCCAGATCATACCGACGGCTCATTGCAGCCTGACCGTGGCCTTATCGGTCAGGCTCGTTGGAGCCACCATCGCATAGAACGGCATGAGCGGAGCATAGCGGTAGGATGCTGCGATGGTCATGAAGGTTCCCGGCATGGTCCCGTCTGCGCAGACACCATCCGCCGGCACCGCGATCAGGCTGCTGACGGGTCCCGACTGAATGCAGTTCGTGCTGGCAGACCCAACGGCAACATTCATATCCGACAGGCCACCTGCAGCCAGCACCGCGTTCCTGACATCGCCCGGCGAGAGCGAGCCGTGTGTACCCGACGCATTCTGCTCGATAGCGAAAGCATAGTTTGCTCCGCTTTCAACCGCCGAAATCACGACCATCCGATACCAGAAGGCCAACGGGAAATCCGCCAACCCCGCCAGAATTGCCAGCAGGAAAGGCGTCACCAGCGCGAATTCCAATGCGGCCACGCCCGCTTTGCCCGGCCGGCAATGGCCCTCACCCATCATTCCACCAGGCTCGCGACACCCAACAGGTCGTGAATCGGCATCATCCCTGCTGCCGCACAGTCGCCATCCGCGAACAGGGCGCCTCCCTTAAGGGTCACGAATGCGGCGACGGCATAAACACAGTCGCCCGCCGCCCCATTATCCCCATCAATGACCAAGTTGGCGCCCGGGGCATAAATCGCACCGGTCAAGGTGGTCGCAGCCCCGCCAGTGAATTGGAATAGTCCGCCGGTCGAGGCAAACAACAGACCGGCCGTAGCCCCTGTTGCCGGCGCCACGAGATGGAGCGAGGCGGTGCCGTCGATAGCAATGTTGCCGTTGACGATGATCGTTACTCCCGTCCCGCTCAACGCCGTACCCGCGTTCACGCGGAAATCCCCATTGATGTAATAGACTCCTGGTGCCAGCGTATACGCCCCACCATCCGGCTGCCACGCATAGGCCACCCCCGTTGGCGGGGGCGTGAGCATTGTCTGGCCCGGCGGCAGGTTCACGCTCCGCGATGGCACACCTAGCAGAGCACCGTAAAGATCCGCATAGGGATCGGCCTTCTGCGCCGCATGCTGTACACAAGTGAGTGCCGAACAGGCATTATTGCCATCCGCCCCAATCGTTCCACCCGCGATCAGGTTCGCAACGTCGATTGCGGCTTCGTTACCCAGGGTCAACACGCCGTTGGTGCGCAGGTCGCATTCCGGCATGCTCAGGCTGGCGCCATCGTCCAGAACCGTTTCGCCCATGCCCGAAAGGGCGAGGATACAGGCGTTTCCACCGTGGGCACGCGGCATCAGCCGCGCCACGGCGCGGGCGGACACCGGCTGGGTGCCCGAAGTCAGGAACAACGCACTGAACAAGCGCGGCGCTTCCTTGACGATCGTTACAGTAATGGTAGCCGGCGGAACGAATGCGATCGTCGCCACATAGGCGCCGGCACTGTCCGTCAGGGTTGTCGCTCCGTCCCCACCACGCGTTCCGGCCGGCAGGCCGTTCAACTCGGCAACGGCCGCCGCCGTGTCCAGCGCGTCAGCAGCCTGACCGCTGGCCCCGTAGCGCGCAACGCCCGCTACTGCGGCGATGTCGGCTATACGCTGCAATTCCAGGCGCGTCATCGCCCAATAGCTGACATCGATCCCGAGACCCAGCACGCCCATCAGTACCGGCAGAGCCAAGGCAACCAGCAGTGCCACCGCTCCATGCCGGTCGGACAGTATCCATCTACTCTTGCCCGCCGCCTCCGGCATGTCTATGGCGGAGCCATCTGGGGTGCCACATTGCGAAATGTTGCGTTCTGCGACGGCTCCCCCGTGTTACGCGCCGCCACATAGGCCGACAGAGCCTCGGCGACCTGCTGTGGCGACAGATCGGACGACAGGATGCGCGTCGCCTCGTCGCGCTGGCCGCCCATCGCCAGCACCGCTGCCAGATCGTGACGCAATTTAATGCTCGCCGTGGCATCTTCGGCGAAGGGACGAACCATGCGCTCGGCCGCGCCTGCGTCGCCGCTCATCGCCAGGGACAGCGCCAGATTGACCTGAGCGCCGATCATCTGCGGGTTCGCCGCCAGCGCGCGGCGATATGCCATCTGGGCATCGCCATGACGGCGCAGCAGATCCCGCGCCACACCAAGATCGTTCCATGCGGCAGCATTGCCCGGTTCCCGATCAACCGAGAATTGGAACTGTCGCTCGGCCTCGGCCGGATGGGTCGCCAGCAGGCATCGTCCCAGCCCCAAATGGGCGGCGGCCAGGACCGGACGCCCACGCAGGGCCGCGCGATAACTCCATTCCGCCTGCTCCAGCCGCCCAAGCGCCGTGAGCGCGTCGCCCTGAAGCAACGCGGCCTCCACATCGGTCGGATCATCAGTCAGGCGAGCCGTGGTGGCGCGCAAAGCGATCTGCGGCGCACCACCCCGCAGCGCTGCCCGCGCGACCTCTAGATTCCTGCTCTCATCATGATCCTTGCCACCGCCGGCGGCACAGGCGGACAGAACCCCTGCCAGCAGCCCGACGAAGGCCCATCTCATACTCAAGATCCATCTCACAAACGATATTCCACCTAATACATCAGGGATGACGATGATGAAGAACATGCATCACCTGAATCCCGGCGGGACCGCCGGCAATCAGGAACACGCAGGGCATGATGAACAGCAGCGTGGGCAGCGTCAGCAGAACTGCTAGTCGTGCAGCCCCGGCCTCGTAGCGCATCAAGGTTTCCTGCCGCAGTTCTGCCGACAATCCGCGCAGAGCGCCCGTAATCGGCGTTCCATATTGCTGCGTTTGCAACAGGGTCGTCGTCAGCCGCCTCAGTCCCTCGACTCCGGTGCGCGCGCCGAGATTGATCAGCGCCTGCCTTGTATCGGCAATCACGCTCAGTTCGCTGGCCGTCTGGGCGAACTCGCCGGCAATCGCAGGACACATCTTCTGCAATTCGACGCTGACTTGGACAATGGCCGGCCCTAGCCCGATCCCGGCCTGAGTGCAGATCACCATCACATCCAGCGCATCGGGCAGGCCGCGTTCGACCTGTCTCAGATAGCGGTTGCGCCGTGCCCGCAGGATGAAATCCGGCAATAGCAGCCCCCCGACCGCAGCCGCCGCTGCAAGAGCCCGGTGAAGCAAGGGTGGCAGGTCACTCCCCAGCCGGGACAGGATGACGACCACCAGCAGCGGCAAAAGCGTCGCCAGCAGGATCTTGATTCCGATGAACAGGCTGACGGCACTGGCACCGCGCACTCCCGTCGTGGCCAGGGATGCCCGGAGTTCGTCCAGCGTGCCGGTGGGCAACAATCCCCGCCTGACAATCCATTGGCCCAGGGCTGCAACCAGGCGCAATGAGGACGTGCCCAATCCCCTAACCCCTACCAACGATGCCGCAGGCGCCATCGCCTGTGCTTGCAGGTCGTGCAATCGTCGCTGTATCCGTCGCTGCCTTACCGTCAGCGGTACCAGCATCGCCGCCGCGAGCAGCGTCGCACCCGTCGCCACACCCAGCACGAGCATCAGGACGGTCATCTCAGGGTCCGGCGGATGATCGTACGCATCGTGAGAATGCCCATCGTCAGCGACCCGGCGGCAAGCGCCAGAATCGCATGCCCCGCCGGGTCCGAGAATAGCAGGCGGATATAGGCCCGGTTCGTCAGCCACAGTATCAGGCCCAACACCAGGGGCAGTAGGGCCAGCACCACCGCGCTGGCCCGCGCCTCGGACGCCAGAGCATAGCCACGGGCCTTCAAGGCCAGCCGCTTACGGATGACATCGGCCAGCCCATCCAGTGTGGCGCGAGGCGAGCCACCGGTCTGGGCTTGCAGTGCCAGGGCAGTGGCAAAAAACCGATATTCCGGCAGGCCCGATCGGACGGCCAGGTCGCGCAGCCCATCTTCCATCGAAACCCCGATGGAAAGCTGCTCCAGCATGCGGGAAAATTCCGACCCCGTCGGCTCCGGCGCCTCGCGAGCCACCCCTCGCATCGCTTCCATTACCGGAATGCCCACACTGACCGATCGGACGATCGTCGACAGCACATCAGGAAACTGGCGAAGCTGCCGTCCTTGCCGCCTTTCGATCATCCAGCCGAATGTCGCGCGGCACAGGCAGATCCCACCGACAATCATGACCGGAAGCGCAAGAAGGCCCAGAGCCTCTTTCGTCATGATCATGAAAGCGCCCGCCACAATGAATACCCCCATCGGCACCATCCACCACGGCACGGGATAAAGATCCGCCCCAGCCATATCGACGCCCAGAAGCCCAATCGCACTTAGGGCCAGCGGACGCCGTATACGTTGCTGCCGCCTGAACGCCGACAGTTCGACATGAGGTGCCGGGCGATGGGAGCGCGCCACGGCCGCCAGCCGTGCATCTCGCTGGCGGCTTCTCTTATGCATTCGCACGGTCAGCAGGCCGGTGGCACTCATGGCCAGCAGCCACAGGCCGGACAGAACCAGCAACATCGTCGCCGAAGCCTCGCCCGTCAGCATTCGCCAGCGGCCTGCTCAAGGGCGCCATGCCATTCGCGTTCCAGGCCGAAACAGGCCAGACGACGCAGGAAAGCCGGCGGCATGCGACTGACCGCATAACGCCCGATCAGGCGCCCGTCCGCTCCCTCGCCCTGAAGCTCGAAGCGGAAGATGTCATTGAGTGTAACGACATCGCCATCCATGCCGCAGATTTCCGTGACCTGGACAATGCGCCGGCCCCCATCGCGCTGGCGCTGCACCTGAATGATCAAGTCGATGGCACCGACGATCTGGGTACGGATCGCGTGCAAAGGCAGAGCCATATTGCCCATCTGTACCATGTTCTCGATACGCGTCAGCGCATCCCGGGTGGTATTGGCATGTACTGTGGACATGCTGCCGTCATGACCGGTATTCATCGCTTGCAGCATGTCAAAGGCTTCCTGCCCCCGGCATTCCCCGATGATGATACGATCGGGGCGCATACGTAGCGCGTTGCGCATCAGTTCGCGCTGCGCGATTTCCCCGCCCCCCTCCAGGTTCGCCGGCCGCGTTTCCAAGCGCACTACATGAGGCTGCTGCAATTGCAGTTCCGCCGCGTCCTCGATGGTAATCACCCGCTCCCCGGAATCGATCAACTGCGAGAGGGCGTTCAGCAACGTCGTCTTGCCGGCCCCAGTGCCGCCGGAAACGATGATGTTCAGCCGCGCCTGGGCGGCGATGCGCAGCACGCGCGCGACCGGCGCGCTCAGCGAGCCGAAGGCGAGCAGCCGCTCGAAATCGATGATCTGTCGCCCGAATTTCCGGATCGTCAGATACGGGCCGTCGAGAGCCAGTGGTGGAAAGACAATATTGACGCGCGACCCGTCGCGCAGCCGCGCATCCGTCATCGGGTTCGATTCGTCAATCCGCCGCCCGACGGCAGACGCGATCCGCTGGCAGACCGCCACGAGATGGGCCGTATCGCGGAACCGCACCCCAGAGGCGATCAGCCTACCCCTCGTTTCAATGAAGACCCTCTCAGGTCCGTTCACCATAATTTCGCTGATCGCCTCATCATCCAGAAGCGGCTCCAGCGGCCCCAGTCCAAGCATGTCAAAGACAAGTTCCTCGGCCAGGACCCGCTGCTCGCGACTATTCAACTGGATGCGCCGTTCGGTCGCGATCTCGGAAATCAGCCGCTCCATATCCGCCCGCAGCCGCTCCGGCGCCATGACGGCCACAGCCGCCGGATCCAACCGCTCCAGACAGATCGCGCGCAGATCGGCAAGGATCGGAAGTGGCAGGCTGGCAGCGGCGGGTTCCGTCCTGACCCGAGGACCAGACGGCCGTTCTGCCCGCGTGGCCGAATCGGGCGCCGAGAGCGGCATGCCCGCGACCATACGCCGGCCGAAAAGCGGAGGCTGAAACCCCGTCATTGCCAACCGAATGGCAGCCAGCGCCGTCCGATCCCGGCTGTCACCGACACCGACAGTCCGGAGCCGGCATCCAGCATCCCCACTGCGTCGACCTGCCGCGCCAGTTCCAGCATTGCATTGCGGAACGTGCCGCGCGTGGCTGCCGCCGCCTCGCCCAGCGTTTCGGCGTTGCCGATCTGGCGTGGCAAGTCGGGAATGGTTAGGTCGACGTGACTTTTGAGCGCATCCTCTACCTGCCGGCGGTTCAGCGCGCCCACCCGGCCTACGCGGTTCAGGACCAGAACCGGTCGCTGCTTCTGCAATGGGCCGGGAGGAACCTCCAACAGTCTCAAGGTCTCGCGCACCGATGCCAAGGTCGGCTCCAGAACCAGGACGCGCTGATGCACCTCCACCAGCAAGTCACGGCCGAACGCATTCGGCACGAACGGCACATCCGCCACGATAAAATTATATCGATTCCGCAACGCACCCAACAGGGCGCGCGTCGCGCCCGGCGCGCAGTTCAGTTCGGTCATGAAATCGAGGCGATCCGCCAGCACATGAAGCCTTTCGGCCACCGGGACGGCTGCGCGTTCCGCCAGCAGCACGTCGATCCGCTCGGGCATTTCCAACGCTTGGCACAACCCCGTTCCCGCTGCCACATCCAGCAGCAGGGCCGCTATCCCCCGATACAGGTCGGCATCCAGCATTACCGTATGGCGCTGCATCGCCACACCAGATAACCAGGCCAGATTGGTGGCAATGGTCGAAGCGCCGACTCCGCCCCGCACGCCCGTAACGGTCACGCACCTGCCGCCATTGTCGCGCTCAGGGATCTGGCCCACCAGCACCGGCCCGAATTCACGCGCGATCTTCTCGCGCGTCAACGGGCGCGGCAGATATTCCAACACACCGAGCCCGCGCGTGACCTCGCGATAGAAATCCGCACTGTCGATGCTGCCAATCAGCAACACCGAAACATCCGGCTCAACCACATGGGCCAATTCGCGCAGGGCGCTAATCGGCTGCTTCTCGTCCCCGATATCGACAATCAGTACTTTCGGCGTCGCCTGCTTGCGCAAAGCGGCGGTGGCGGCCCGAACAGACCCACGGCGAAGATCGATCGTTAAACCGACAAACGGTCCCAGCCCGTCGCGAATGATCGCCTCCGTCGCGGCGTCGCCTACAAAACCCACCAGAAATGGTCTGTCATGCCGGCCCGCAGTATCCATTCCGCCCGTCATCGTTCAGTGTCCGTATGCGGAAACGGGCAAGCCGCCGTTTCCACCGGCCGCCAGTCCCGATCCGGATCCCATGCCACCGCCGAAAATCCCACTGGTGGATGGCAGGCGCTTCGGCTTGTCCTCCCGTACATGCTCGATCGCCAACACCGCAGCCTGCCCGTCCGTCTCCTGATCCGATCGTCCTCTCGCAAGATCATGCGGATCGGCCACCATCGCCGCCAGATTTGCCTCATTGGCACCAGCCGGATGCCAGGCATAGGGCTTGCGGTATGGCTCCAGTGAGGAGCAACTCGACAGAAAAGCCAGGGCACAGAACAGCAGATCGCCCCGGAAATGCCTCATGCCATTCCCCTTCATTCGACGAAGAAACCGGCACTGCCCGGAACAACGACCGGCCGGGCGGGCTGCGTGGGCGTCGCCTGCCGCAGCAACAGCAGGCGGTCCAACTCGCCGGGCACCCCCGCCATATCGGTCGGTGCCGCCATGCGGGTGCGATCAGCTACCGGTCGCACCAGATACGGCGTGACCAGAATGACCAGTTCAGTCTCCTGTCGGTTGAAATTGCCAGACCGGAACAGCGAACCCAGCACCGGGATATCGCCGGCTCCGGGAATGGCTCTGGTCGAATCCGTCAGAGAGTCCTCCAGTAGGCCGGCAATGGCGAAAGTCTCGCCGCTGCCCAGTTCCACCGTCGTCTCCGCCCGTCGGACGGTCAGGGCCGGAATGACGGAGGTAGAACCAGACGTGGTGACCGAGACGCTGTTCTGATTGCTCAACTGGCTCACTTCCGGCACCACATGCAGGTTGATCCGCCCGTTGCTGAAGACCGTCGGCAGGAATGCCAGACTGACGCCGTAGCTCTTGAAGGCAACCGAAATGGCTCCGGCCTGCTGCGCCAGGGGAATGGGATATTGGCCTCCCACCTGGAAACTGGCGCTCTGCCCACTCATGACCGTCAGATTCGGCTCCGCGAGCAGACGCACCAGATTGTCCTGGGCCAACGCATCCACCACGCCGTTAACGTTACTGCCCAGGCAAAACGGATTGCGGGTGGCGACGCAGGCGGCCGTGCTGGCATTCATGTTCAGCGTCAGCGCCGGAAAACTGCCGAACTTTCCCATATTGCCGACCGCCTGCCAGTCGATGCCAAGTTGGCGAACCACGTTCCGGTCCATCTCGGCGATCCGCACGACCAGCGTGACCTGGGTAGCCGAACGGATAGCGATCCGGTTGTTCACCCCTTGGCCATCGGACAGAAATCCCCGTGCGATCTCTTCCGCCTTCGCCGCATCCTCGGGCGCTTCGACCACGCCCGTCAGCACCAGATTCCGCAGATCGGGCTGAATCCGGACCTGGCTGCCGGGCAGTTGTCGCGCGATCTCGGCTTCGGCCTGCGATGCCCCATAATGCGACGGCGTAACGTCGATCGTAAATTGCGCGATCACCCGACCATCGGCGTCGCTCACCATGACCGTGGTCCGGCCGGCTGCCACGCCGTAGAGAACCATGCTCGTCCCTCCGGCTGGACGAACCTGCACGATCTTGGGATCAACGACGAAGATCCTTGCGGCGGGCCCAGGCAGATATTCCATGTGCCCGCTACCGGCCTCCAGGCGAAGGGCATGCTGCCCGTCAGCCGTTTCTCCCGCGCCGGTTTCCTGCCCACGGGGGCTCGTCAACGGCAGGGCGCAAAGGGCCGCCGCCGCGACCAGTCGCACCGCGACCCGGGCCGCAACCACGCCACCCCGCATCAGAACCGAACCTCCTTTCCATCCGCTCCGCCCTCATACAGCATGACCGAACGGGTAGTCGGGGCCGGTATCGTGCCATCGCGCATGGTCCGCGAAACATCACCTGCCCAGGCGGCAGGCGGTGTCCGTTCGGGTCCGATGCCGGGCTGTGCCGAGCGCACCGCAAGCGACAGGCGCCCCATATGCGTCGCTACAGAAACCTGTTCCGCCTGGGTCGCGGTAACCTCCAGCGTCACCGTTCGCGCCTGTGGCTGCCTGCCAGCATCGCCTCCCTGCACCAGGCGGCGGTCGATGGCGATCACCCGCACGTTCGACAGAACGATTTCGGCCACCACGCGCCGTTCGGTCCGAGGTTCGGTGGGAAAAGTCTGGGTCAGGATCAGATCAACATGGTCACCAGGCCAGATCAGCCCGGCCGTTCCCGTAATCGCATCGACGCCGACCGTCACCGCCCGCATGCCTCCATGCAGCGCGACGGCCAGAAACCCCCTGTCGCTCGGACGCAGCAAATCGGCAGATCGCAGAACCATCCCGCTCGCGGCGCCATGAAGCAGCATCGCACCTGTCAGCGCCTCACGCGCTTCGGGCGAATCAATTGTCATATCCGTAGCTGCCCGTTCTCGGGGGATGTCAACCGTGGTGACGTCCTCCGGCTTCAGCAGATATCCTCCATCCAGTGGCCGGGACGCAGCCAGCACCCTGACCATGGCGACTTGTCGCACCATCGGCTTCCCGATCGGAGGATGGGTCGCGATCCATGCCACCGTCCCGAATCCCCCCAGGCCGATTGCCATAAGAACAAAGAAAACAGAACGAAACATCACATGGACCCGATTACAGAAGGACGATCAGACTTCCTCCCGTTATGGCGCAGACATAGGGTAGAGAGCATCCGCGACGTAGCCGCCAGCGCTCGATCCGCAGGACACGTCCGATGCCGTTCCGCGGGGCCGTCCCCCCATAGTGCGACGGCAGACTGGCCCTGCCCAACAGATAAGCCAGCGCCAGCACACCGCCAGCCAATGCGATATCCATAACCAGCACCGGCATCTGGTCGGGGCGCAACGCCAGCCCCACGGCCCCCAGCAACTTGGCGTCTCCACCCCCCATCCAGCCACGCGACCAGCAGGCTACCCCTAATGCGAATAGGCACAGGCCGGACAGGAGCCCGCGCCACGGATGGCCGTTCAGACAGGCGAGGAGAAAATCCAGCCCCGCGACGCCCAGAACCAGTTGGTCGGAGACCTGCCGGGTTGCGATATCATGAAGAGCAGCGCGCAACAAAAGCACGACCACACCGCCCAGACAGGCCAAGGTCAGAAACCACCCGGCCGTTCCGACATGAAACATCACGAAGGATATCGACCCCGACTAGGAGCAGCCGACATGGTTACCCGCCCTCGTTACTGGGCACTCACACCACCATTCTGGGAAGTCCCGGTAGTCGAATCGGTCGTCGGAAGCTGGCTCGCCACGCTGTTGAATGTATTACCCAGATTCTTGCCCAAAGTCGTCAAGGCGGTAACGGCCACGACAGCAACCAGCGCTGCGATCAGCCCATATTCCAGCATAGTTACGCCCCGACGATCGCATTTCAGGGCCACAATTTCCCGCAGGAACCGCATGACATTCGCCCTCTCCAAATATTCCTGAGAGCCCACAATCCGCTGGACAGACTCAATACCGATTGCATTCACGATACCGGAGCCCCGAAACGGGCCGGCTTTTCAATCGTTTTTCAAGTCAATATTAACATTTTAGCCACCAAAACCGGGCCTGTCCATACGGGGCCCGTGGAAAATCACATGATAGTGTCATGTCGTTTGCGCCACTTGGGCAGTGTCCTCAAACGGGCGGGCTCTCATTGCCAAGCACTTTGTTTTCTTCATTTTCCTCACCGCCATGACCCAGTAGCGCCGCGACGGCATTGGCGGTAACTGTCGCTTCATCATAGCGGCCGCGGGCACGCTGTCGCCCGGCTTCGCCCATCCGGTACCGCAGGTCCCCATCCCGTGCCAAACGTAGCAGCGCCCGGGCCAGCGGCGCGACTTCTCCGGCAGGCACCAGAAGTCCGGTGCGTCCGGTCACCACCTGCTCGCGCGGACCACGGATATCGGTTGCCACGACCGGCAACCCGCTCAGCATCGCCTCGATCACCGACATCGGCAGGCCCTCGAAATGACTGGGCAGGACAAAGATATCCGCAGCCGCCAGCAGGGCCGGAATATCCCGGCGATATCCCAACTGGCGCAACCGGCCACCAAGTTCGGCCTCCGCCCGAGCGAAATTCTCGTCCAGCGACGGACCGTGATCCGAGGCCAGGCGCTCCCCCACCACCCAGAGTTCCGCCCCAGGAACCTGTTCCATGGCCTCGAGCAGTTCCGGATAGCCCTTGTGTCGCACCAGTCGCGAAACGACGATGATCACAACTGCGCTCGCGGATACGCCCAGTTCATTACGAATCCGCTGCCGCGATTCGGGGTCGGGATGAAAGCTGGCCGGATCGCGGCCATTACCTAGTGCGAGAGGAGTCGGGTGGATGCGTAGGCGTTGCGCATCCTCGGCCTCCTGCGTGGAAACGGTGAAATAGCGGTCCGTGATCCGGCCGGCCATCCATTCCAAAGCCAGCGACAGGCCACGCCGCGGCATTGCTCCAGGCTGGTTGAACAGAAATCCATGGCAGGTATAGGCCACGCACTGAACGCCGCAGAGCTTCGCCGCCAGCCGCCCCAGCAGGCCGCTGATCGGCATATGCGCATGCACGATGTCCGGCTGCTCCCGCTGAATCAGGTTCATCAGCGCCGTCAGCGCCTTAATCTGCGCCAGCGGCGAAAATGAACGCACCATCGGAACCGTCTCGACCCGAAATCCCTCGTCCCTCACCTCTGCCAGCAAGGGCCCGTCCGCGCAGACGCCGACAACCTCGTGCCCCTCGGCCCGCAATCCCCGCATCAGAGGCAGAAGAAAATGCCGAAGGGAAAAATCGACGTTCGTAACTTCAAGAATCTTCATCATCGTTCACACGCGATCCGCACCGACCATCCGCATGCAGAACATTCTTTCCCTTCATCTCCACGCCATGCCCCTCTCTTAGCATCGTGCCCTATCTTCCCGGTAACCCTCCCGGGCACGTTCAGGACACGCAATGCCACGGCGACGGGCAGCGTGGCCCGGTGGAGACCGGCCTATCCTTCCATCCGCATCAATCCCCAGCGAACGATCTGGCGCGTCCGCTCCCCGCTTCCTGTCCGCGCTGTGCGGGCAGGAGGAACTGGAATATCCGCCGCTTTCGTCTCAGGTTCCTCACTGTCACCATCCCTGTCGGGCAGGGCCCCTTCACCGGACTGCATCTCCGTCGCCGCATCCGGTGGAGACTCCTCCGTCGCTTCAGCCGTCAGTTCGTCGCCCGGACGCACGTGGATGACGATCTGGCGTGTCCGTTCGGGTTTCAGCCCACCGCAATAGATGCTCTCCTCGACTGCGAGCGTTCCGCCATCAGCCCGGAATTTCCAGATCCGGCCGCCGACGTCCAGGACGACGATCTGCCCCTCAGCATCCCATTCCGCCCCGACTGAAGGATGAAGATGAAAACGCAGATCGAAGGATTGCATCCGCTCACCCTCGATGATTTCCTCTCCCCGCAGGTCTTCCCCCCCCTCCCCCAGATAGAGCCGGCGACGCCACGAGGCACCGAACGGAGCGTGATAGCCATCATGTGACAGGTCCAGCCAATGGGCTCCATCCTGGCCCATCTGTTCCGCAGTCACATGCGCGGGCCGACGCTGGATATCACCATCGGGCCCGATATCCGAAGACGACCGACCTTCCAGCACCAACAGCGAATGCGCGGCACTTTCACGCAGCGCACGCCGCCATTCCGCTGTCTGCCCGGCACCGCAATTGACGATCACGCGCTGCCGCGCCACCGAGAATTCGAAAGACAACGTCCCTGCATGGGCCAACGCATCGAAACCAGGCGGCGGAGGCGCCGCCGCGTCGAGCAGCAGCAGGGATCGTCCGACCTGCAACCGGATAAAGCCCCCATCGGGCATGGTGGTCGCCACCACCCGCGACCGCGTCGATTGCGCCAGCACCATCTCGATCATCGCTACATTGCCGGCATGGCTGCCGTTGAACAGCGCCAGCCCCCCATCACCATGCCGCATGGCCCGCAGCACCGGGCTCATGCGATCGAGTGCCAGCGCCAGTGAGTCCGGCAACGGCAACTGGGCGGCCTGCAGCATCGCCCGCATTTCGGCCAGCTCGCGCAATGCCAGAAACTGGATTTCGGGGCTGCGCTGGATGTGACACCCATCCTGCATGATCTGCCGCGCCAGTTCGGCATCCAGATAGCGCATGAACCGGGAAAGGAATCCGCTATGTTCGGGCATCGCGATCGCAGCGGCCAGCAGGCCCTTGAAGGCGATCAGTGCCCGCCAGTCATGCGTCTCGGGCGGCAGCAGCGCTGCGATCGTTCGTCCCTCGGCCAGCAGCCGCTGCATCAGGCGCTGGCGGAACCCGTCATCGGCCGATGCGGCGAAGAAATCGTAATGCCCCAGCCACGCAGCCAGCCTGGCGCCAGTCACGGCACAGTCGCGCACCATCGAGTCGGTCGGAGGATGGTCCAGCCAATCATTGACCAGCGCGCGCGCCTGGAGCCGCGCCGAATCGGTTCCGACGGCGCGCAGGTCCCGCAGCCATGTGAAGCCATGCAGATAGGCCCGGAACGAATCGGGATAGGACGGGTCCTCCCATCGCCCCGGCCCGATTCGCCGCATAACCCCCGCGTAGGTCAGGCTGCCGAGGGCCAGTTGCGCGCCCGATGTCGGGTCACCGGGCCACAAATCGCGCACGGCATGGACCGGGGCGGCGGGAACCCGCCCCAGCCCCGCCAGAGACGGCAGGCGAGCCAGCGAAAGACGCGCATCCTGGCTCCAACGTCGCAGGACCATCAGGCCCCTCTCATTTCACGAGACAGATCCATCCACCCCATGCATGACCGCCCGCTCTGGATCATACAGCCTGTCTGGCCGCCCCGCGCAGGCCCGCAATCGCCCGCTCGTAATCCGGCTGGCCATAGACCGACGTCCCGGCCACCAGCATGTCAGCGCCAGCTTCGGTCGCCAGCGCCGCGGTCCGAACATCCACGCCACCATCGACACCGATCCGGATGTCCCGGCCGGTCGCCTCCGCCATACGGCGCAGCGTGCGGATCTTGTCCAACTGGCTGGTCAGGAATTTCTGGCCGCCAAATCCCGGATTGACGGTCATGACCAGAATCACGTCCACCAGATCCAGCACTTCCTCCACGGCCTGCGCCGGGGTCGCCGGACACAGGGCGACGCCCGGTTTCACGCCGAGCGCGCGGATATGCTGCAAAGTCCGATGCGTATGCGGCCCCGCCTCGATATGCACATGAATATGGTCGGCCCCCGCCTGGGCGAACATCTCCAGATACGGATCAACCGGCGCCATCATCAGATGCACGTCGAATACCAGGCCTGACTGCGGGCGCAGCGCCTTGATCAGTTGCGCGCCGAAGGACAGATTCGGCACGAAATGGCCATCCATCACATCCAGATGCAGCCAGTCGGCGCCAGCCCGCTCGACGGCTGCGACTTCCTCCGCCATGCGGGAAAAATCAGCCGAAAGGACACTGGGCGCGATAAGAGGGGGGAAATGAATGGACATGGCTTGCAGTGTAACAGGAAATCATGGGCGGCATGCAAGCAGTTGCGTACCGCCACGATGACCGACTTCCCTCACGTTCTCAAGAGAGGCTAGGCGCGACGGAAACGTGCAGCGAAGAACCCGTCCATCCCCCCCACTCCGGCCCATAGTGCAGGATGGGTCCGCAGCCAGCCTTCCGGGGTACGCGCCTCGGGCAACATCGCCAGTTCCTTCGCCGAGAACGGGTCGGGCACCAGTCCCATCGCGGCCGCGGCACGAGCACGTTCCGGCCCCTCCTCGGGCTGAAGCGAGCAGACGGCATAGACCAAGCGCCCGCCGGGACGCAGCATGTCGCGCGCGGCCGCCAGCAGTCGGTCCTGCCCCTCGGTCAGGGCCTGCAGGTCGCGCGGGCGCTTGATCCACAACACATCGGGGTGGCGCCGTGCGGTGCCGGTCGCCGAACAGGGCGCATCCAGAAGCACGCCATCCAGCAGCGCGTCAGGCTGCCAAGTGGTCGCATCGCCCAGCACCGTCGTCACCCGCTCCGTCAGGGCGAGGCGCGCCAGATTCTCCCGCAACCGCGCCATCCGGCCCGCCTCGCGCTCGATGGCCGTCACCTCGGCCCCGGCGAGGGCCAGTTGTGCCGTCTTGCCCCCTGGGGCCGCACACAGATCCGCAATCCGCTCGCCCGGCTGCGCCGCCAGCAGACGTGCGGGCAGCGATGCCGCTACGTCCTGAACCCAGAATGCCCCCTCGGCATATCCCGGCAATTCCGCCACCCGCGTTCCCGCCGGCAGCCGCGCCGTACCGGTTGGCAACAGCTCCGCACCGGGCGGGCATGCGGCGCCTGGACGCATCGTCAGGTCCAGCGGCGCCTCACGCCCCAGGGCTTCGGCGATGGGCCGTGCCAATTCGCCCCACGCGCTCCACAGCCACGGCGGCACGTCCAGCCGATCCTGGTCCAACCCATCCAGCGCACCCGCGCCGGCCTGCGCGACACGGCGAAGTACCGCATTCACCAGCCCGGCGAACGGTGTCAGGCCACGCCGGCGCGCCAGGGAGACTGCGGTGCCGACAGCCGCATGTGCGGGCGTATCCAGAAACAGGATCTGCGCCACGCCAATCAGCAGCACCGTCCGCACCGGCAGTGGCGGTTCCTTCTTCAGGAAAGGCTCCAGCACCATTCCGGCCGTCCCCAGGTGGCGCAGCACGGTCGCCCCCAGCCGGTGCGCGGCGGCGCGGTCGCGTGCATCCGCGCCGCGCGCCGCCAGCGACTGGTCCAGGCTGTTTTCCAGCATGCGGCGATGTTCCAGAACGCCCTGCACGATATCGAAGGCAATATCCCGTGTCGGGTCCGCCCCGGCGCCGCGCGGTCCGCGCTGCCCCCGTCCGTCTGGTGCGCCCTGGCTCATGATGCGTCCGCTCCTCCCGTCCCGTTCCATATGCCGCGTGCTGATGGCATGCCCGTCTTCACGCCACCACCCCTTCGCGCCGGGAATCTGCGTCATATTCCCCTTGACCGGCGACCGGCCCCGGCCAACCGTAACAGTATGACGACAACGTTCTCCGCCGCCACGGCCGGCACCCCGTCCTGCCCATCCCCGATCGCCACCGCCCTGGCCGACATTCGGGAGCGGATCGCGACGGCAACCCACCGCGCGCACCGCGCGCCGGATACGGTCACGCTGGTCGCGGTCTCTAAATTCCATCCCCAGTCGAGCGTGGTGGAGGCTCTGCAAGCCGGTCAGGCCGTGTTCGGCGAAAACCGCGTGCAGGAAGCAGCGGAGAAATTCCCCCCGCTGCGCGACGCCTGGCCAGCCCTGCGTCTGCATATTATTGGCGGCCTGCAGACTAACAAGGTCCTGGAGGCGGTACGGATCGCCGACATGATCGAAAGTCTGGACCGCCCGTCCCTGGCCGACGCGCTGGCCCGGGCCGCCGACCGCGCGGGGCGCCTGCCGGATCTCCTGGTACAGGTGAACACCGGCGACGAATCTCAGAAATCCGGCATCCCCCGCGCACAGGCCGACAGTTTCATCACTTCGTGCCGCCAGCGTTTCGGTGACGCCGTGCGAGGTCTCATGTGCATTCCGCCGGCCGACGCAGACCCGGTACCGCATTTCCGTTATCTGGCGGATCTGGCCCGGGCGCACGACCTGAAGCTGCTATCCATGGGCATGTCGGCGGATTTCGAGGCGGCGATCACGGCGGGAGCCACCCATGTGCGCGTGGGCAGCGCGATCTTCGGCCATCGACCTGCCAGCCCACCGAATAGCGCAATCCCGCCCGCTCGCCTTGCTGCCTCCGAATCATGACGCTATGCCGGAAGACAACGCGGCCGGCGCGCCGTTGCCTGCCAACAGTCTTCGGAGACGTCCCGACATGACGCCAGACCCGGTCGACCATATTGCCGGATCGACGCCGCCTGCCCAGGCTGCCGCAACGGCCGCCGAAACCGGCGGCCATTCGGACACGTCGTCCAAGATTACCGAATTCGGCGCCGACCAGCACGAACACGCAGCCAGCCCGGTCGGTTTCGCCGCCCTGCTGGCCGTTCTTGGCGTGGTCTTCGGCGATATCGGCACCAGTCCGCTCTACGCCCTGCGTTCCACCATCCTCGTCGTCTCGCAGCATCACCAGATCGATGCGTGGGAGGTCATGGGCGTCGAAAGCCTGATCCTCTGGTCATTGATCCTGATCGTCACGGTAAAATACGTGCTGCTGATCATGCGCGCCGACCATAATGGCGAGGGCGGCATCATCTCGCTGATGGCATTGGCACAGAAAGTGTCTCAGGATAGCAGGCTGAAGCTGGTCCTGGGCATGGCCGGCATCGCCGGTGCCTGCCTGTTCTTCGGGGATGGGCTGATCACGCCCGCGATTTCGGTCCTCTCGGCCGTCGAAGGTCTGGAGGTCAGCTTCCCCGCCGCGCGCGAGTTGATCATTCCCATTGCGATCGTGGTACTGATCGGCCTGTTCAGCGTGCAATCCTACGGCACCGGCAAGGTCGGCGCGATCTTCGGACCGGTCATGGTGCTGTGGTTCACGATGCTCGGCGTCCTCGGCCTTCTGGCCATCGTGCGCCATCCGCACATCCTGATGGCCATTTCGCCGATCTATGCCGTGCAGTTCATCATCTATCACGGCTGGCTGTCCTTCATTGCCCTCGGCTCCGTCGTGCTGTCGGTCACCGGCGCCGAGGCACTGTATGCCGACATGGGCCATTTCGGCCGGCAGCCCATCCGCTATGCGTGGCTGTTCTGCGTCCTGCCCTGCCTGGCGCTGAACTATATGGGCCAGGGCGCGCTGATCATTTCCGACCCGTCGGCTATCAGCAATCCGTTCTTCCTGCTGGGGCCGCGCTGGCTGCAGATCCCGATGATCATCCTGTCGACGATGGCGACGGTCATCGCCAGTCAGGCTGGAATTTCGGGTGGCTTCTCGCTCTGTCGCCAGCTTATTCAGCTCGGCTACCTGCCGCGCATGCGCATCACCCACACCAACAAGAACGAGGAAGGGCAGATCTACCTGCCCGAATTCAACCGCGCCTTGATGGTCGGCGCCCTGCTGCTGGTGGTGGCCTTCCGCAGTTCCGACGCGCTGGCCTCGGCCTACGGCATCGCCGTTACCGGCACCTTCATGTGCACCTGTGTACTGGCGATGGTGGTGTTCCGCCGCCAGTACCATTGGTCGCGGGCGGCTGCAGCGGTCACGTTCGGCGGCTTCTTCGTCATGGACAGCGTCTTCTTCGCGTCGAACGCGCTCAAGATCCCGCAGGGCGGCTGGGTGCCGGTCCTGCTGGGTACCGCGCTGACCCTGATGATGACGACATGGAAGCGCGGCCGCAGCCTGATCATGGCCCGGCAGAAACTGGACAGCCTGCCCGTCAACTCCTTCCTGGCCCGCCTGCCCCAGTCACGTACCATCCGCGTCCCCGGTATGGCCGTCTTCATGACTGCGACGCCGGAATTCGTGCCGACCTGCCTGTTGCACAATCTGAAGCACAACAAGGTACTGCATGAGCATGTGCTGTTCGTTACCGTCCAGACCCTGGACCAGCCGGAAGCCACGCGCGGCCACCGCGTTGCCCTGCAGCAGCTCGCCCCGAACATCTATCGGGTGATCCTGCGCTACGGCTTCATGGAAACTCCGAACCTGCCCCGCGCGCTGGAGGAACTGAAAGCAAACGGCGTGGAGTTCGACGCCATGCAGGCCTCCTATTTCACCAGCCGCGAACTGCTGGTGCGCTCCTCGGTGCCCAAGATGTCGCGCTGGCGGATGTCGCTCTTCCTGCTGATGGCGCGCAACGCCATCCCCGCCACCGAATTCTTCCGTATTCCACCCGACCGGGTGGTGGAACTGGGCGTGCGGCTTGCCATCTGACGCAGCACCCCTCGCACTCTATGTCCATTGGCCGTTCTGCCTGGCCAAATGTCCGTACTGCGATTTCAACAGCCATGTACGCGACTCCATCCCGCAGGCCCGCTTCGCCGCCGCTCTGCGGCGCGAACTGGGGCATGAGGCCGCCCGCCTGACAGCAGACGGTCCGCGCCGGCTGGGGTCGATCTTTTTCGGCGGCGGCACACCGTCGCTGATGGCGCCGGAGACGGTCGCGTCCCTGATCGCCGATGCCCGGTCCCTGTTCGCCACGGCGCCCGATCTGGAAATCACGCTGGAAGCCAATCCCACCAGCGTCGAAATCGGGCGGCTGCGCGCATTCCGCGACGCCGGCGTCAACCGGGTATCGCTGGGCATCCAGAGCCTGGACGACGACGCGCTGCGCCTGCTGGGGCGACAGCATTCCGCCGGACAGGCCGTAGCGGCGCTCGAGACGGCGCGCGATCTGTTCAGCCGGATCTCCTTCGATCTCATTTATGCGCGGCCGGACCAGTCGCCCGCTTCCTGGCGGGCCGAGTTGAACCAGGCCCTCGCCCTGGTTTCAGACCATCTCTCGCTTTACCAGTTGACCATCGAGCCAGGTACCCGTTTCGAGGGACTGCACCGCCAGGGGCTGCTGGTCCTGCCCGATGAGGAATCGGGGGCGCTGATGTACGAGGAAACCGCCATGGTCGCCGCCGGTCACGGGCTGGCGGCCTACGAAGTCTCGAATTACGCCCGGCCGGGGGCGGAAAGCCGCCATAACCTGACCTATTGGCGTTACGGCGACTATCTGGGAATCGGCCCCGGTGCCCACGGGCGGATAACCCTGGCGGACGGGCTACATGCCACCCGCCGCCACCGCGCTCCGGAACCATGGGCGGAGCGCGTGGAACGGACGGGAAGCGGCCTGACACAGGACGATACCCTGACCGCCCGCGACCGCGCCCGCGAGATGCTGCTGATGGGCCTGCGCCTGACCGAGGGCGTGGCCGAGACCCGGTTCGCACAACGCACCGGCATGGCAATGAACGATGCGCTCGATCCGGTGATTCTGGCAGCGGCGCTGGAAGAGGGATATCTTGTCCGCGACGAGACAACGGAGGGCGTCGCCCTGCGCGCCACGAATGCGGGCCGCCTCCGACTGGAAGCCCTGCTCGGCGCCGTGGTGCTCTAACGAGCTGTTTTAAAAGGGTCGGTGCGCTTCAGGAACGTCTTGGCAGCCGTCTGCCGCGAAGCACTTAAAACACGCCCCGGATTGCCAACAGCGGCACTTTTAAAACAGTCTGCAGGACGACCGAACAGCCGGGCTCTTGCACACAGGACGCAGCATGCCACTTTCCCCCTTCCAGCGCCGGACGCGCGCCGGTTCACGCCCTCGTCACCTTCTGCCCACCACATTGCGGGCATTTGCCCTGGGGGCAGGCCTGCTGGCCACACAGCCTGCCGCCCATGCGGCGGAGCCGCGGCTGGTGATCGAAGACAATGATTTTCTCGGCCCGGGCGGTTCCGACCAGCAATCGGTCATCCCCCTGCTGTTCAATCCGGCCGTCAAGGTGCTGGGCTTTACCGTCGCAACTGGCGACGGCTGGGAAAATCAGGAATCCGCCCATCTGCGCCGCTTCCTCGAGATCATCGGCCGAACCGACGTGCCGGTCGCCGACGGTGCCGTCTACCCGCTGATCAACAGCGTAAAGCTGATGCGCCTGCGTGAAAAACAGTTCGGCACCATTCCCTGGAAGGGCGCCTGGGGCGCGCTGGGACCGATGGACAAAGTCCCCTCCGAACAGCCGCCGCTACCGGCGATGAAGGACGGCGCCCCGACCCTGAAGCCCACGGCGGAAAGTGCGGCCCTATTCCTGATCCAACAGGTCCATGCCCATCCGCACCAGGTCACCATCGTCGAAGCCGGCCCGATGACCAACCTGGCGCTGGCGATCCGCATCGACCCAACCTTTGCCGCCACGGCAAAGGAGCTGATCTTCATGGGCGGCCTGCTGGACACCAGCATGCGCGCCCTGACCGGAAACGTCGATTTCGCCTCGGACTTCAACATGATCTTCGATCCGGAGGCGGCGCATATCACGCTGACCGCCCCATGGCCGTCGATCACCGTCGTCGGCAACGTGTCCAACGACCTGATGATGACGCGCGATTATCTGAAACACATTCAGCAGAAGCGCACGCCAATGACCGATTATATCGGCACCTATTACGATCCTCTGCCGATGTGGGATGAAATGGCAACGGCGATCGCCGCCGATCCCAGCCTGATCACCGCGTCGCTCGACGCCTATATGGACATCGACATCGCCAACGGGCCGCATTACGGTCATGTGGTCGTCTGGCCCGATTCCACTGCGCCCAGAGAGATGGACATCCGCAAGGTACGGATCGTGCAGTCGATCGACGCCCAGCGTTTCCTGGACACGTTCCTGCACGAAGCACAGAGCGACGTGCGCTCCGCCGGTCACCCCTGATTCATGCTGCATCTGGTCAAGCTCGCTGTCGGAATCACCTCGCTCGAGGATCTGGCGCACCGGCAGCGTACCATGGCCGAAGGAGCCGGGGACGGGCTGGACGGCACCCGGCCATCCGGCCACCCCTGGCTACGGACCCGCATGTTCCCCCGCCGGGCACCGGAGATCCTCGATGGCGGCTCGCTCTACCGGGTCATCAACGGGCTGATCCTGTGCCGCCAGCGTGTCATCGAGATTCGTCCCGACACGCGCGAGGACGGCGTGGCCTGCGCACTGGTGGTCCTGGCACCGGAGATCATACCGGTTGCCCCGCGCCCGATGCGCCCGTTCCAGGGCTGGCGCTACCTGTCCCCCGCCGACGCACCGCCCGACCTGTCCGTCGGCGGAGGCGATGGCGGAACGCTCCCCGAATCGCTGCGGCGGAACCTGGCCGGCCTATGCCTGATCTAGCGCCCCCCTACCGACGGCGCGGCCGCCGTGCCGCCATGATCGGGCTCGCCCTGATCGGCCCTGCCATCCTCGCGGCATGCAGCAGTACGCCCGGTTCACGCTATTCCCGCTATTACGCCCGCAATGGTGCCTATCGTGCCCCCGGCCCGCCCCAGGACCCGTGGCGGCCTTATATCGCCGATGCCTCGACCCGCTTCTCGGTCCCGCAGGAATGGGTGCGCGCCGTGATGCAGCAGGAATCGGGCGGCCATGAATATCTGAACGGACAACCGATCACCTCGTCGGCCGGAGCCATGGGCCTGATGCAGTTGATGCCCCAGACCTATGCCGACATGCAGGCGCAGAACGGGCTGGGACCGGACCCATACGAGCCGCACGACAATATCCTCGCCGGCACTGCCTATATCCGACAGATGTACGACCGCTATGGCGCGCCGGGCTTTCTCGCAGCCTATAATGCCGGCCCACAGCGTCTGGATGACTATCTCCAGACCGGCCGGCAATTGCCGAACGAGACGGTAAACTATCTGGCCTCGGTCACACCCAACCTGGGCACGGCGGTCGCCCTCAGCGGCCCGCTGGCCGCCTATGGCAGCGGCAGCCAGATGGTCTCGGCCACGCCGCCCCTGCTGCCGGTTGCCATGGCGTCGACGTCTCGCGCCACCCAACCGGTCGTCGTCACCCCAACCATCGCCGATCCGACGGGCGGCCAGCCTGTCCAGTATGCGGCCTACGTGCCACCCCGCGCACCCGCCGGGCAATGCGCGCACGACCCCGATGCTGCCTACGATCCCGATGCTCCGTGCCAACCCCTGGCACCCCCGCTGTCGTCGCCGTTACCGCCGCCTACGCCCCGGGCCGACGCGGCCCCCACGCCCGCGCCGTCCATCGCCGAACCGTTGGCCCCCGCCGCCATCGCGATACCGATGGCGGCCCGCGCCCCCTTGGGCGGCAGTGCCGCAGGCGGCGTGAATTACGGCCAATGGGCGGTCCAGGTCGGCGCGTTTACTTCTGAAGGGCAGGCCCGCTTTGCCAACACCATGGCCCGCCAGGCGGCGTTCAGCGCCTTGGATGGGGCGCGCAGCGTCGTTCAACCCGTCCCTTCGTTCAACGGGCACCCGCTCTATCGCGCCCGGCTGGCCGGCCTGGCACGCAGCAGCGCCGCCACAGCCTGTTCGTCCCTGCGCCAGCAGGGACTGGACTGCATGATTATCCGTCCCGGCCAATGAGTATTGGCCCGTAACCGCGCGCAGATGGGGATCCTCCGCGCGTATCCGAATGCAACGAAGAAATCACCGCCAGAGCCCCACGGCCGCAGGCCCGGCCGGTCAGGTCAGGTCAGGTCAGGTCAGGTCAGCCCGTCACGCCCCATGGCCAGGAATTTCTCCCTGCGCTGCGCCACCAGCATGGCCGCGCTGAGCGACAGCAGGTCGGGCAGCTCGGCCGCAATCGCCTCACCCACCGCGCGAATCGCGGCTTCAGGATCGCGCTGCGCACCACCTAACGGCTCGGGAATGATGCGGTCGACCAGATGCAGTTGCAGCAGGTCCTGAGCCGTCAGCTTCAGCGCCTCGGCCGCGCTGGTCGCCAGCTTGGGGTCGCGCCACAGGATCGACGCACAGGCCTCGGGCGAAATGACCGAATAGATCGCGTGTTCCAGCATCATCACCCGGTCGCCGGCGCCCAGCGCGATGGCCCCGCCCGATCCCCCCTCGCCGATCACGGTGGCAATCACCGGTACCGGCGCCGACAGACAGGTATCAATGGACCGTGCGATCGCCTCGGCCTGGCCCCGCGCCTCGGCATCGATACCGGGCCACGCGCCGGCGGTGTCGATAAAGGTCAGGATCGGCATGCCGAAACGGCCCGCCAGTTCCATCAGCCGCTGGGCCTTGCGATAGCCCTCGGGGCGCGCCATGCCGAAATTATGCTCCAGTCGGCTTTCCAGCTCCGACCCGCGTTCGGTCCCGATCACCACCACCGGCACATCCTGGAAACGGCCGATACCACCGACCACGGCCTTGTCCTCGCCGAACAGGCGGTCACCGGCCAGTGGCGTGAAATCCTGGATCAGGGTGCTGATATACTCGACCGTGTGCGGCCGCTGCGCATGACGGGCGACCTGGACCTTCTGGCCGGGAGTCAGCTTGGCGTAAGCGGCACGAAGCTGCTTTTCCGACTTTTCGGTCAGACGGGCGATTTCCTCGGCGATATTGATGCCGTCGGGGCCTGACATATGGCGGAGTTCGTCGATCTTGTTCTCAAGCTCGGCGACCGACTTTTCAAAATCTAGAAACTGGCGCATCCCGTGCGGATAGCACAGCCACGAATCCTGCCAAGTCCCCCCGTCCAGCCTCCCCCCAAATCCATGGGGCAGCGCAACCGTCCTTATGGCTGCATATCCGGCTGTTCGTCCGAATCCTTGCGACCACCCGCAAGCGGATGATGCGCCTCGACGACCGCACGCAGCCGCTCGGCCAGTACATGGGTATAGATCTGGGTCGTGGCGATGTCGGCATGGCCCAGAAGCACCTGAAGCGCACGCAGATCGGCCCCACGCGCCAGCATGTGGGTGGCAAAGGAATGGCGCAGCACATGCGGCGACAGGCGCGCCGGGTCCAGTCCTGCCCGCAGCGCGACATCATGCAGGATCCGGTCGAATCCCTGCCGTGTCAGGGGACGCTGCCCATCCCGGCCCGGAAACAGGTACGGGCTGCGCAATGCCTGGTCTCGCACCGCCAGCGCCTCGGCCGCCGCCCGCGCCTGGACGGACAGCGGCACGAGTCGCTCCCGCCCCCCCTTTCCCCTCACCAGCAACATGCGTGCGTCCCCCGCCAGGGCGCGGCGAGGCAGAACCAGCAGTTCCGAAATCCGTAATCCGGAGGCATACAGGATTTCCAGCGCCGCGCGCGCGACCAGCCAGCGACGCCCGTCATCGGGCGGTACGTCGCACCCGCCCAGCAGCGCATCGACCTCCTCTTCCGTCAGGAAGCGCGGCAGCGTGGCCGGCAGGCGGGGCGCATCCAGTAACGCGGCGGGGTTGTCAGTCCGCATCCCCTCGCGCGTCAGGAACAGATAGAACTGCTTCAGGCATGAGAGACGCCGCGCTTGCGTCCGTGGCGACAGACCCGCACATGCAAGGCTCGCCATGTAGTCGCGCAGCACGCCTGCGTCGGCGCCCGCTATCCCGCATCCGGCCTGCGCCGCGAACGATTCGAGGTCGCGCAGGTCGCGGGCATAGGCCCGCAGCGTATTCACGGCCGCCCCACGCTCGGCCGCCAGCATTTCCAGGAACGATTCGGCCTGGACGGCCACGTTCATGAGTGGACGAAACGATCCGGCGGCAGATCCTTGTGTACCGACATGGCCGGCGCCGGTGGCGGGAACACACCCAGCGACACAAAGCCACCGATTCCGACCAGGACTACAATGCCCGCAAGAGCCAACAGGATGCGCCGCATGACCAAATCTCCGCGCGATGGTGCCCGCCGCCTTGCCGGATGAGCCAGCCTCGATGCGACATGGCGAGTTGTCTTTGCTCTATGGTAGGTTGGCGCTCATGTCACGCCAGAACGCTTCCGATCCGCCCGAGTCCACCTCCCGGCCTTCTGCCGGAGGACCGGCGATGTCATTCCCCCCTCCCATTCGAGAGGCCGTGACAGCCGTTGCCTCCCCGCAGGGGCCAGCTTCCCGCGACGACAGCATCGTCCTGGTCGGACTGATGGGCGCAGGCAAGACGACGATCGGCCGACGAATCGCAACACGCCTTGGCATGCCGTTCATCGACGCGGATGTAGAAATCGAACGTGCGGCGGGATGCTCCATCGCAGACATCTTCGCCCAGTATGGCGAGGCCGAGTTCCGTAAGGGCGAACACCGTGTCATTCGCCGCATCCTCGATGGTCCCCCGGTTGTGCTGGCAACCGGGGGCGGCGCCTTCATGGACCCGATGACCCGGGCAATCATCCGCGACCGTGCCACCTCGGTCTGGCTGCGTTGCCCGCTGCCGGTCCTGGTGCGTCGGGTGCAGGGGCGCGGCCACCGGCCGCTTCTGAACGCCGGCAACCCGCGCGACATTCTGGCGCAACTGATGGACGTCCGTCACCCGACCTATGCCGAGGCCGACATTACAGTGGATTGTGGAGAAGAAAGCGTGGAACAGAGTGCCGCGACCGTCATCAACGCCCTGGCGCTGGGCAGGCAGCCGCGGCTCGTTCCCGTCACGCTGGACCGCTGGCGATATGACGTAACGATCGGCGAGGATCTGCTGCGTCACGCCGGAACCCTGCTTTCGCCGGTCTTGCCGCAGAAGCGAGTCGTGGTCATCACCGACTCGACCGTCGAATCGTTGCACCTGCCCCGGCTGCTCCAGGGACTGGCCCAGGTGGGAATCGAGGCCCGGACCATCGTCGTGCCACCGGGCGAAGGCTCGAAAACGCTGGCGGAATACGAGCGCGTGACGGGGGCCGTTCTCGAAATGGGGGTCGAGCGCGGCACCACGATCATCGCATTGGGCGGCGGCGTGGTCGGCGACCTCGCCGGCTTCGTGGCGGCGACCACGATGCGTGGCCTGCCCTTCGTGCAGATTCCGACCACCCTGCTGTCGCAGGTCGATTCCTCCGTCGGCGGCAAGACGGGCATCAATACCCCATTCGGCAAGAATCTTCTTGGCGCCTTCCACCAGCCACTGGCGGTTCTGGCCGATACCACGACCCTGGCCACCTTGCCGCCGCGCGAAATCCGCGCCGGCTATGCCGAAATCGTCAAGGCCGGCCTGATCGGCGATGCCGCCCTCTTCGAATGGTGCGAAAACCATGGCCAGGCGGTCCTGGACGGCGATGCCGACATCCAGGCCGAAGCCGTACGCCGGGCCTGCGCGTTCAAGGCCGCCGTCGTGGGCGACGACGAACGGGAGGAAAGGAAGTCGGACGGACGGGCCCTGCTCAATCTCGGACATACGTTCGGCCACGCACTGGAGGCCGAACTGGGCTATGACGGCCGCCTGCTGCATGGCGAAGCCGTGTCGATCGGCCTTCGTCTGGCGTTCCTGACGTCAGAACGCATGGGCTTCTGCGACAGCGCGGATGTCGAGCGTGTAACCGCCCATCTGGAACGGCTGGGCATGCCGGTGCATCTGCGTGACCTGCCGCAGGCATTTTCGGCTGAACGGCTGCTCGCCCACATGCAGCGTGACAAGAAAATGCGTGATGGGCGCCTGTCCTTTGTCCTGGTACGCGGCATCGGGCAGGCCTTTACCTGCCGAGATGTACCGGACAGCCTGGTGCGGGAAATTCTGCTGGCAGAAGGATGCGCTGCATGACACGTCCGTCATGCGTTGCGACATCGCAACACAGATGCGCGGATATCACATAATCCTGCCATAGAGCCGCCCCGAGCCTGCGGCCGAATACGCGCCCCCCGGAAATGGTTGCAATCAGCACGTAATCTTAGCGAAACAAACTGTTGCTTTTTCAACACGGTGCTCAGTGGTAATGGCTGCTTTGCCTATGATGCGGGTTCCTAAGCCGGAACCGGAAGATCTATAGGGGGTTAAGCATCACGCTGAGGTTAGCCGTCTGTGGTTTGACGGCTACTCGAACGGATGATCAAGAGGACGAAAAAATGCGTCTCCGCACGGCATTACTCGCCACCACGCTGATGGCAGCGGCTCCTGTTGCAGCCAACGCCACAATCATTACCGGTCCGTACGTCGATCTGGGCGCTGGTTACAACCTAGTTCAGAATCAGCACGGCCATTTTGCCAACAATCCGACGGCCGGCATGAGCAGCTCGTCGCAGTACCGTCACAAGGACGGCTACACGGGTTTCGGCTCCTTCGGCTGGGGCTTCGGCAACGGCCTGCGCGTCGAGGTCGAGGGCCTGTATAACTACTCGCAGCTCAACCACCGCAGCGGCGCGCCGAACCATACCAGCGGCAGCGACCAGTCCTATGGCGGCCTGGTGAACGTGCTGTATGATATCGACCTGAAGCAGTTCGGGATCGACGTTCCGGTGACGCCGTTCGTCGGTGTCGGTGCCGGCTATCTGTGGCAGCACTACAACCCGACCACGACGACCTACATGAACGGCAACGTCAACCGCCTGGGCGGCACGACGGGCGGCTTTGCCTATCAGGGCATCGCCGGTGCGGCCTTCGACGTCCCGAACGTTCCGGGCCTGCAGATCACGGCGCAGTATCGCATGGTCGGCCAGACGTTCAACAACGGCTCCTTCACGATGACTTCGTACAGCCCGGCTGGGCTGAGCCGTGGCAACGCGAACTTCGACCATCGCTTCAACCACCAGTTCATCCTGGGTCTGCGCTACGCGTTCGACACCGCACCGCCGCCGCCGCCGCCGGCTCCGGTCGTTGTGCCGCCCGCCCCGACCCCGGCACGCACCTATCTGGTGTTCTTCGACTGGGATCGTTCGGACCTGACGGCCCGCGCGCGTGAGATCGTGGCCGAAGCCGCCCAGGCATCGACCCACGTCCAGACGACGCGGATCGAAGTCAACGGCTACACCGACAACTCGGCGGCTCACCCGGGTCCGCGCGGTCAGAAGTACAACCTCGGCCTGTCCGAGCGTCGTGCGCAGAGCGTGAAGGCCGAACTGATCCGCGACGGCGTGCCCGCGAACGCGATCGACATCCATGGTTACGGCGAGGCGCATCCGCTGGTTCCGACGGGCCCGAACACCCGCGAGCCGCAGAACCGTCGCGTGGAAATCATCCTGCACTGATCCTGGCGATTTTCGCCCGGTTCGACAGGGTAAAGAGGGGATGCCTTCGGGCATCCCTTTTTTATTGCGCGCTATGATCTGAAAACGATCCTTCTCACCCTTAACTGACGAGACCGCGCGACGTGCCGGATTCCTGCCCTTCCCCCGCCAACACCACCTCCCCCGGCGGAACCGGAGGCCCGCGCGTCCGGATCGTTCCATTCCTGAAATTCGGGATGGTCGGGGTCACCGGGCTGATGTGGGATACGTTGGCCGTGTACGGATTCCGCCCCCTCCTCGGCCTGACCGGCGCCACCCTGCTCGCCTATTTCATCGCGGCCAGCATGAACTGGCTGGCCAACCGGCTCTGGACGTTCCGTCACGTCGTTCACGCCGACCGTCCCCTGGTTCAGTGGGCACGGTTCCTGATGGCCAATTCGCTCGGTTTCGTCATGAATCGGGGCATGGTCTTCACCCTCTTCCTGGTGGCTCCACTCTGCCGGACCATCCCCGTCCTGGCCTTGGCAGCGGGCTCACTCACGGGGCTGGTGGCCAACTTCACGCTCAGCCACCGGATGGTCTTCCGCCATCGCCAGCCACCCCCCTGAACCGGTTCATCAAAGCATCCCGGATCGGCCCGCATTCCAGAACGCAGCCTCCAGCTTGACGGCTGTGCGGAATTCGGCGAGCAGCGCGGGATACCGCCCTTCGGCACCATACCGCCCGGCCAGCGCTTCCAACGTACGCAGCCCCGCGTCCACCAGCCCGACGAATTTCTCGCCCCCATACAGGGCGATCCATTCCCAGTAGGGGTTGCCTTCCCGCCGGGTCGTGGGGTCAGCCATCAATCTGGCGCCGATTTCGCCATAGCCGATCAAGCAGGGCGCCAGCGTCACGATCAAGTCCAGCAGGTCGCCCGTCTGCCCCCGGTCGAGAATGAAACGGGTATAGGCCAGCAATTCCAGCGATTCGGGCTGATTGTGCAAATCATCGACGCACAATCCCCATCCGGCACAATAGGCAATATGAAGCGCCAGTTCGGTATCCAGCAGACCCGACACGATACCGGAGGCCGATCGCATGTCCTCCATCGTATCGGCTTTATAGATCGCCAGCGCATAGGCCCGCGCATACTGGATCAGGTACAGGTAATCCTGGATCAGGAACCGCTGGAAATCCGCCTCCGGCAATGTTCCGTCCGCCATGCCGCGCACGAAAGGATGGTGGATGAAGCGCTCCCAATCCGTACCGCAATCGCGTCGCAGCCTGCCGGCCAGCCCCTGTTCCAGACTGGGCCAGTCCCGTTCCGCGATCCAACTCATGGATTCATCCTTCCTTACGGTGCTTTCTTGCTGCGCCGATTTGCCTTGCCGCGCGCCCTTGCTCTTCCTGCCGGGCACGCCGTGCGCTAGGTGATGGTATCCGAGCTCTCCAGCCTTCGCCATTTCAGGATCGTCAGCCCTCCGCCATGACCTCCACAAACGATATCCGCGCGACCTTCCTCGACTATTTCGCAGCCAACGGTCATCAGATCGTGCCGTCCTCGTCGCTGGTGCCGCGCAATGACCCGACCCTGCTGTTCACGAATGCCGGCATGGTCCAGTTCAAGAACGTCTTCACGGGGCAGGAAACCCGCCCCTATTCCCGCGCCACCACGGCACAGAAGGTGGTTCGGGCCGGCGGCAAGCATAACGACCTGGATAATGTCGGCTATACGGCCCGCCACCACACCTTCTTCGAGATGATGGGGAATTTCTCCTTCGGCGACTATTTCAAGCCCGAAGCGATCGAATTCGCCTGGAGCCTGATCACGCGCAATTTCGGCCTGCCGGCCGAAAAGCTGCTGGTCACCGTCTATGCCGATGACGAGGAAGCGGCCGCGCTGTGGCGCAAGATCGCCGGCCTGCCGGACCAGCGGATCATCCGCATCGGCACCGCCGACAATTTCTGGCGGATGGGCGATACCGGCCCCTGCGGTCCCTGTTCGGAAATCTTCTACGATCACGGCCCCGACGTACCCGGCGGTCCGCCCGGCTCGCCGGACGAGGATGGCGACCGCTTCGTCGAGATCTGGAACCTCGTGTTCATGCAATTCTTCGAGGACCCGCCGGGCGTCCGCTCGCCGCTGCCGCGTCCCTCGATCGATACCGGAATGGGGCTGGAACGCTTCGCCGCCATCATGCAGGGCAAGCGCGACAATTACGACACGGACACGATGCGCGCGCTGATCCTGGCCTCGGCCGAGGCGACGGGCCAGGACCCGGACGGCCCGTTCCGCGCCAGCCACCGCGTGGTAGCCGATCATCTGCGCTCGACTTCGTTCCTGATCGCGGACGGCGTGCTGCCCTCCAAGGACGGGCGCGGCTACGTCCTGCGCCGCATCATGCGCCGCGCGATGCGCCACCTGCACATGATGGGCACCAAGGAAACGGTCTTCCATCGCCTGGTCCCTGCCCTGGTGCGCCAGATGGGGGCTGCTTACCCCGAACTGGTCCAGGCCGAAGCCCTGATCCGCGAGACGATGCGCGGCGAGGAAGAACGTTTCAAGGCGATGCTGGAACGTGGCCTCGCGCTGCTGGCCGACGAGACGGCGAAACTGGGCGACGGCCAGAAACTGCCCGGCGACGTGGCGTTCAAGCTGTACGACACGTTCGGCTTCCCGCTGGACCTGACGCAGGACGCGCTGCGCGGCGGCAGTCATGAGGTCGATGTCGCAGGCTTCGACAGCGCGATGCAGGTCCAGCGCGAACGCGCCCGCGCCGCGTGGAGCGGCTCGGGCGACAGCGCGACCGAAACCGCGTGGTTCGAGGCGCGCGACAGGTTCGGCGCCAGCGAGTTCCTGGGCTACGCGACCGAGCAGGCCGATGCCGAGATCCAGGCCATCATCAGCAACGGCCAGTCTGTTCATGACGCGCCGGCGGGCACCGAAGTCGCGCTGCTGCTGAACCAGACGCCGTTTTACGGCGAAAGCGGCGGCCAGGTCGGCGATACCGGCCTGATCACCGCTCCGGGCCTGCGCATCGCCGTCACCGATACGCAGAAGCGGCTAGGCGACCTGCTGGTTCATTCCGGCATGGTGATCGAGGGCACGGTCCGCGTCGGCCAGGCGGTGACCGCCACTGTCGATCACGAACGACGCAGCGCAATCCGCGCCCATCATTCCGCCACCCATCTGCTGCACGAGGCATTGCGCCGGCACCTGGGCGAGCATGTCACGCAGAAAGGCAGCCTGAACGCGCCCGATCGCCTGCGCTTCGACATCAGCCAGCCCCGACCGCTGACACCGGAAGAGATCGCCGAGGTCGAGGCCGAGGTGAACGCCCGCATCCGCGAGAACAGCCCGGTCACCACCCGCCCGATGTCGCAGGAAGAAGCCGTGGCACAGGGCGCGATGGCCCTGTTCGGCGAGAAATACGGCGACGAGGTCCGCGTCGTATTCATGGGCCCGCCCGAGGATAATCGTCCGGCCTGGTCGATCGAGCTGTGCGGCGGCACACATGTCAACCGCACCGGCGATATCGGCCTGTTCCGCATTACGTCGGAAAGCGGCGTCTCCGCCGGCATCCGCCGCATCGAGGCGGTAACCGGCAAGGCCGCCGAGGCCGCCGCCATCGCCACTGAGCAGCGCCTGACCCAGGTTGCGGCGATGCTGCGTGTCTCGGCCGCCGAAGCCCCGGAGCGGCTGGCGGTGATTCTGGAAGAACGCAAGGTCATGGAGCGCCAGATCTCCGACCTGCAACGCAAGCTGGCCAGTGGCGGCGAGGGCGGCGCGACTACCGAGACAATCAACGGCGTGGGCTTCATCGCCCGCAATGTGGGTGACCTGCCGGCACGCGAGCTGAAAGCGCTGGCCGATTCCCTGCGTCAGCAGGTTGGCTCCGGCGTGGTGGCGCTGGTTTCGACCGCCGATGGCAAGGGCAGCGTGGTCGTCAGCGTTACCGCCGACCTGACGGAACGTTTCGACGCGGTCGGACTGGTGCGGGCCGCCAGCGCTGCCATGGGTGGCAAGGGCGGCGGCGGACGGCGCGACATGGCCCAGGCCGGCGGTCCGGACGTGACACAGGCCGATGCGGCACTCGAGGCAGTACGCAAGGCCCTGGCCTGATCTCTCAGCCGGACACCTTGCCGTGTCACGCACACGCGGCGATGTGTCCGGCCTCTGACATAGTGTGTCCCGGGCCTCCAAAGGAGAAACCGGACCTGTGCCGTCCCCGTTTCCATGCTATCTGTGACGGACCCGGCTATGCTGGCGCCCTGGCGTCGGCATGCCATGACGGGTTCTTCCGTCCGGGTGACCGTTCGAACGCCACTGTGAAGTCCCAGGCGGACTTCAGGACATAGGGACCTTCGATGGCCGATACCGATGCCAAGAAAACGCTGATCTCGCTCCTGCATGGAGTAGAGAAATTCAATGCCGAAGTCTTTCCTCAGAATCGCGAGTTGTTCGCGGAATTGGCCGGCCAGCAATCACCGGATACGCTGTTCATCGCCTGCGCCGACAGTCGGGTGAATCCCAGCCTGATCACGCAGACCCAGCCCGGCGACCTGTTCGTGCTGCGCAATATCGGCAATATCGTTCCGGCTTACGGCGAAATGCTGGGCGGCGTGTCGTCCGCGATCGAGTACGCCGTCCTGGCGCTGGGCGTGTCGACCATCATCGTCTGCGGCCATTCCGATTGCGGTGCGATGAAAGCCCTGCTGGACCCCGATCCATCCAAACTGGCGCACATGCCCACCGTCGCGTCCTGGCTGCGCAATGCCGAAGCGGCCCGAGCAGTTGCGGGTGCCTTGCAGGCCACCGACGCCGGCCCGCAATCCGTGCGCAGCCTGGCGGAACAGAATGTGGTGCTGCAGATCGCGCATCTGCGCACGCACCCGGCGGTCGCCGCCGCCCTGGCACGCAACACGCTGATCCTGCAAGGCTGGTTCTATGATATCGCCAGCGGCGAGGTCGTGATTCTGGACGAAGCCACGCGGTCCAGCATCCATGTGGACGAAGCCATCGCCCGCCTGACCCGCGAGGTGGATGGGAAGACTGACCAGGCCTGACCCGCGGCCGGCGACCATCCGCCTCCTGGCCTGCGCCGGGTGGCTGGTGGCCGCCCTGGCTACCCAGGGGGCCATGGCGCGTACGATCAAGGTCTCGACCTGGAACCTGGACTGGCTGACGGCGCGGGCGCCGGGCGACCCCGCCCTGCCCCGTGACCTCCCCCACCGCAGTGACGCCGGACTGCGCCAGCTCGCGGCCTATGCCACGCGGCTCGATGCCGACATTGTCGGGTTTCAGGAAGTGGATTCCCCAGCCCTGGCCGCCCGCCTGTTCCCGCCCTCACGCTACCGGATCGTCATGAGCGACGATCACGTGGTCCAGCGTGTCGGACTGGCCGTGGCGACCGGGCTGACCGTCACCCGCCATCCCGATATCTCGGAATTCGATGTCTATCCGCCCGACGCGCCCCATCACTTACGCGCGGGACTGGATGTCACGATCGACGACGGCACCGCCAGCCTGCGCATCCTGATCGTGCATCTCAAGGCCGGATGCCGTAACGCGGCCCCGGCCGACCGTCGACCGGCCTGCCGGACGCTGGCGCGTCAATTGATGGTGCTGGATGACTGGATTGCCCAGCGACAGGACGAAGGCGTAGCCTTCCTGGTCATGGGGGACTTCAACCGGAACCTGACCCCATCCGACCCGTTCTTCCGGCAACTGGAAGCCGACGGCCCCCTGACGCTGACAACGGCCGGGCGCGCGAGCCCGTGCTGGGGCGGCACCTATTTCATCGACCACATCCTGCTGGGCAATCAGGCCCGCGCATGGCTCCGCCCCGACAGCCTCCGAGTCCTGATCTATGACGCGCAGGACCCCGCCCAGGCGCCGAACCTGTCCGATCATTGCCCGGTCTCGGTCGGGCTCGACATGCCCTGACCAGGCGAAAGGCTTTCTTCATGGAATATCGTCACCTCGGCCGTTCCGGCCTGCGCGTTTCGGCCGTCGGGCTGGGCTGCAACAATCTGGGCGGCCGTATCGGGCTGGAAGAATCCCGGACTGTGGTCCATCGGGCCCTGGACAGCGGCATCACCCTGTTCGACGTCGCCGACGTCTATGGACGGCGCGAGGCCCATTATGGCGCGTCGGAGGAAACACTGGGCGCGATCCTCGGGCCGCGCCGCAACGAGATCGTCCTCGCCACCAAGTTCGGCATGCCCATGGACGCCGAAGGCCGCCTCCAGGGTGCCTCGCGCCGCTATATCCGCCAAGCCGTCGAAGCCAGCCTGTCCCGCCTGCGAACCGACCGGATCGACCTGTACCAGGTTCACGTCCCCGACCCGGCCACCCCGATCGAGGAGACCCTGCGCGCGCTCGACGACCTGATCAGCGAGGGTAAGATCCTCTATGCCGGCTGTTCCAATTTCCCCGCCTGGCAGGTCGCCGATGCCTGCCACGTCGCGCGCATTTCGGGCTATGCCGGCTTCATCTCCTGCCAGGACGAACTGTCCCTGCTGGCACGGAACGCATTGCGCGACCTGGTGCCGGCGATCCGTCATTACGGATTGGGGCTGCTGCCTTACTTCCCCCTGGCCAGCGGCGTCCTGACCGGGAAATACCACCGCAACACGCCCCCGCCCCCTGGCAGCCGACTGAGCGCCTGGACCCACCTGGCCGATCGCTACCTGACCGGCGCCAACTGGACCCTGCTCGACCGGCTGGACGCTGTAGCACATGCAAACGGGCGCAGCCTGACCGAACTCGCCTTCGGCTGGCTGCTGTCGCACGATATCGTAGGGTCGGTCATTGCCGGTACGACCCGTCCAGCCCAGATCGAGGCCAACGTTACCGCCGCCGCCCGCCCGCTGACGGCCGAGGAACGCAACGCGATCACAGCCGCACTATCACCGGAATCGGCAGACGCACAGCAATGACGGACATCGCCGGCCGGCCATCATGCCGCCTGGTCAGAACATTGTTACCGGGCGCGCGCCCGCTAGGGGAAAGCAGAAGGAGCCAGTTCAGGCGGGCCAGACGCCAGAAAAGAAAGCCGCCCGCCAACCGACCAGAATCATGCCCATGACGAACAGAATCGCACCCATAAGCTGAAACACGTCGCGTAGCGGGGTCTGGGGCGCATGATCCTCGGTCTCAGGCATGAATCGCTCCCTTCCTGCATTGTCACTATTCTTAACATCCGGCACGACAATACGAAAAGGGCCGCCCTCTCCGGGACTTGCTTTGTGACGAAAAAGTGTCCGCACAATGCCCAGAGCCGCGCCATATGCCCGCTCAGACAGTAGTTAAAAAAACCGTCCATCAACCAGAAAGCGCAGCACAGGAAACCCGCATCGGGTCATCGGCAAACCCGGCAGAGCCGCCCCTCACCCCGGATGGCGCAGCAGACCCCCCTCCACCCGCAAGGTCGCTCCGGTGGTAGCCGAGGCCTGCCGCGAGCAGACATAGGCGACCATGCTGGCAATCTCCTCCGGCTCCGCCAGCCGCCGGATCAGCGAGGCCGGGCGATGCTGCGGCACGAATTCGGCCATGATCTCCTCGATCGGCCGGCCGCTCTCCTGCGCCGCCTTGGCAAACATCTCCATCACGCCCTCGGTGCGGGTCGGCCCCGGCAGCACCGAATTGACCGTCACACCACTTCCGGGAATGCTCTCGGCGATGCCTCGGGCAATCGCGACCTGTGCGGCCTTGGAAAAACCATAGGCGACCATGTCCGCCGGAATGTTCAGTGCCGATTCGCTGGAGACGAACACCACGCGGCCCCAAGCCCGCTCGACCATGCCCGGCAGATAATGGCGCGTCAGGCGCACACCGCTCAGGACATTGATGTCGAAGAAACGCTGCCAGTCCTCGTCAGGGGTCTCAAGGAACGGTTTCTGTTCGAAAATACCCAGATTATTGACCAGGATATCAGCCTGGGGAACAAGGCGGACGAATCCGTCGATCCCCTCTTTCGTTCCCAGGTCGGCCGGCACGCCGCGCAACCGCGCCGTGGGCATGCGGGTCCGGATATAGGCCATCGCCTCATCCACCCTGCCCTGGCTGCGGCCGTTGACGATGACATCCGCCCCGGTTTCGGCCAGGGCCATCGCGATGGCCAGCCCGATCCCGGCGGTCGAGCCGCTGACGATCGCCGTTTTACCTGCCAGATCGATTTTCATTCCGCTTCCTCCTTCCGCGTGTCCGTCACCACAAGCGGGGTGTGTCGTCAGGCCGCCTTCTCCTGTTCCGCCAGGCGGCCCAGCGCCTGGACCGTATCCTTTGCCAGCCGAATCCGCTGTACGTTCGTCATTTCCCGCACCAACGCCAGCTTATGGTCGGGGCGCAGTCGGACATTGCCCTCTTTCTGTGTCGCCATCCAAGCGACCAGCCCAGCCGGATTCGCGAAATGATTGCCCCGGAACTGGATCACCATTCCCTTGGGCCCGGCCTCCAGCCTCTCGACCCCCGCTTCGCGACACAGGCGCTTGATCGTGACGACATCCAGCAGGTTGCGCACCGGATCAGGCAGCGTGCCGAACCGGTCGACCAGTTCGGCCTCCATCGCCTCGATTTCGGCATCATTCGCCAGCGCGGCGATGCGGCGATACAGCCCCAGCCGCACCGGCAGGTCCGGTACATAGTCTTCCGGGATCAGCACCGGCAGACCGAGGATGATGTTTGGCGTCCAATCCCGGTCCTCAGCCTTGCGCCGTCCCTTTTCGGCGCGCAGTTCGGCCACCGCGTCTTCGAGCATCTGCTGATAGAGCTCGATCCCGACCTCGCGAATATGACCCGACTGCTCGTCGCCCAGCAGATTGCCCGCGCCGCGCAGGTCCAGATCGTGGGACGCCAGCGTGAAGCCCGCGCCCAGCGTGTCCAGCGTCTGCATGACCTCCAGCCGCTTTTCGGCGGCAGCCGACAGCACATGCGTCTGCGGCCAGGTCAGATAAGCATAGCCGCGCTGCTTGCCGCGCCCCACACGCCCGCGCAATTGATAGAGCTGCCCCAGGCCGAACATGTCGGCCCGATGGATGATCAGCGTGTTCACCGCCGGCATGTCCAACCCGCTTTCCACGATGTTGGTGGAAAGCAGGATATCATATTTGCCGTCACTGAACTCGGTCATCACCCGTTCCAGCTCGGTCGGGGTCAGGCGTCCATGGGCCTGCACCAGCCGTGCATCAGGCACGATTTCCTGCAGACGGGCCCCCATGCGGTCCAGGTCCTCGATCCGCGGCACCACGCAGAAGATCTGGCCGCCCCGGAACCGCTCACGCTGGATCGCCTCGCGGATCACCACGCTGTCGAAAGGCATGATGAAGGTACGCACCGCCAGCCGGTCAGTCGGCGGGGTGGCGATCAGGCTCATCTCCCGCACGCCGGTCAGCGCCAGTTGCAGCGTGCGCGGCAGCGGCGTGGCCGACAGGGTCAGGACATGCACGTCCTCGCGCAGCGCCTTCAGCTTCTCCTTGTGGGCGACGCCGAAATGCTGCTCCTCGTCGATGATCAGCAGTTCCAGGTCGGCGAACTGCACACCTTTGGCCAGCAGGGCATGCGTGCCGATGATGATGTTGATGCTGCCGTCGGCCAGCCCCTTGCGCACCGCCGCCGCGTCCTTCGCCGTGACCATACGCGACAATTGCGCCACCGTGACCGGCAGCCCGGCAAACCGGGCCGAGAAGGTGCGGAAATGCTGCCGCGCCAGCAGCGTGGTGGGCACCACCACCGCCACCTGCGCGCCCGACATCGCGGCCACGAAGGCCGCGCGTAGCGCAACCTCGGTCTTGCCGAACCCGACATCGCCGCACACCAGACGGTCCATCGGCCGGCCCGAACCCATATCGTCCAGCACATCGGCGATGGCGCGCGCCTGGTCCTCGGTCTCTGCGAAGGGGAAGCGGCTGCAGAATTCGTCCCACAGGCCTTCGGCCGGGGTCAGGCTCGGCGCCTCGCGCAAGGCCCGCATCGCGGCGGTGCGAATCAGCTCGCCCGCCATATCGCGGATGCGCTGCTTCATCCGCGACTTGCGGTTCTGCCAGGAGGCCCCGCCCAGCTTGTCCAGCGACACCCCGGCCTGATCGGAGCCGAAGCGACTCAGCAGTTCGATATTCTCGACCGGCAGGAACAGCTTTTCGTTGCCGTCATAGACCAGGCGCAGACAGTCATGCGGCGCGCTGCCGACCGCCACCGTCTCCAGCCCGTCATAGCGGCCGATGCCGTAATCCTGATGCACCACCAGATCGCCCTCGGCGATCTCCGACGCCTCGGCGATGAACTGGTCCGCCCGCTTGCGGCGGCGCGGCGGACGCGAAATCCGCTCGCCCAGCAGGTCCTGCTCCGAGACGAAGGCCAGATTATCGGCGATAAAGCCGCGTTCCAGCCCCAACGTCAGCAGCCCGACCGTACCGGCGGGCAGATCCTGCGCCTGGGTCCAGGTCTCGAACGTCTCGGCCCGCATGCCATGCTCACGCAGCAGCGTCGCGATCCGCTCGCGCGATCCACGCGTCCAGGCCGAGAGATAGGCCCGCCGCCCGGTCTCGGCCCATTGCCGAACCTGCGCATCGAGCATGGCAAATACGTTTTCGCGCGATCCGTCCCCGACCGACCGGGCGAACAGGATTCCCGGCCGACCGAGCGCATCGATGCCCTCGGCCCCATCCGGGCGCGAAAAGGGATTGAATACCACCACCGGGTGACCGGACAGCATCCCGTCCCACCCCTTGCGGTCCAGATACATCAGGTGCGGTGGCAACGGACGGTACGGAACCTCGCCCTCGCGCACCGGCTGGCGCCGCGCCTCGAAATGGTCGGCGATCATTTCAAGCCGCGACGACAGAACCTCGTCCGCCTGATGGGCCATGATCACCGCGACCCCCGGCAGGTAATCGACCAGCGTTTCCAGATGCTCGTAGAACAGCGGCAGCCAGTGCTCCAGCCCGGCATGGCGTCGCCCGTCCGAGACATGCTGGTAGAGCGGATCGCCGGCGGCGGCAGGCCCGAACAGGTCGCGCCAACCGGTGCGGAAGCGCGAAATACTGGCCTGATCGAGGCTGAAATCGGCGACCGGCCGCATCACGAACCGGTCCAAACGGTCGGAGGAACGCTGGGTGGCGGGGTCGAAGCGGCGGATATTCTCGACCTCGTCGCCGAACAGGTCCAACCGCACCGGCTCAGCCTCGCCGGAGGGGAAAATGTCGAAGATACCGCCCCGGGTCGCGAATTCGCCCGGTTCCATCACCGTATCGGTGCGGTTGTAGCCGTTGGTCACCAGCAGTTCGATCAGGAATTCCTGATCCAGATTGTCGCCGGTGGTCACTGTCAGCGACTGGCCCCGAAAGGCAGCGCGCGGCGTCACCCGCTGAACCAGTCCGCCAACCGTGGTCAGCACGATGCGCGGGCCCTTCGCGGGTTCCAGCAATCGCGTCAGGGTGGCAACCCGCTCGGCAACGATCGCCGGATTGGGCGATACCCGATCGTAGGGAAGGCAATCCCATGCCGGAAAGCGCAGGATTTCGGCATTCGGCGCGATGAACGAGAGCAGATCGCCGATCCGCGCCATGCCTGCATCATCGCGCGCCACATGCAGCACCGGCCCGTCATGCTCGCGCGCGCGCCGGGCGACGAGGAAGGCGTCGTACCCGTCCGGCACGCCCCAGACGTTCATCCAGCCGGCATGCCCGGCGGACGCCGCAGCGGCGTGGTCCCTTCCCTCTGCTGTCATCGTTCTCCCCGGATCGCGGCCTGCCGGGCGGGATCGTTCGCATCGGCGATGATGGCGCGCATCATCGGGCAGTCGACCTCGGCCGGCACCGGCTTGCGGCCACTCAGCCAATCCGCCAGATCGGCGTCCGGCAGGTCCATCACCGCTTCCAGCGCATCCATTTCGGCATCCGACATCGCAGCCAGGCGCGGGGCGACAAAGCCACCGATCAGGATGTCCGCTTCATGCGTACCGCGATGCGTGGCGCGGAAATAAATCCGGCGACGGCGCGGATCAAGGGTCGAAAAGTCCGATGTGTCGAGGGACATGGTACCTGCCCGGATATGGTTTCGTTTTGTTCCTTCGCGTTGCTGTCCTATAGCCCTCCGTCAGGGTCCTGTCAGCCCGGCAGTCGCACCGGCCCGGAGAAACGGCCCCCGCAGAGAACGAACCGGGGAATTGAGGACGATCGAGCCCACCGTGTCCGACATCATCATCCAGGACGATTCACGGGACCTCCTCGGCCCGCTTCTGGCCCCGCTTGCCACACTGCCCGGGGTCGGCACCGCCACCGCCAAACTGCTGGCGCGCGCGACCGGCGGCACGCGCGTGGCCGACCTGCTGTTCCACCTACCCGAGTCCGTGATCGACCGTCGCTATCGCCCCCTGATACGCGACGCCATTCCGGGGCGGATCTGTACGGTGCATGGCAGCGTGCAGCGGGTGGACGCACCCGCGCGCGGCAGGCGCCAGCCCTGGCGGGTCCGCCTGTCGGATGGCAGCGGGACGATCGACCTGGCCTTTTTCTCGCCCTACCAGGCACGGCAGATGACGGTGGGCAGCGAGGTCGCGGTCTCGGGCATGCTGGACGAATTCGGCGACCGGCTCTCGATCGCCAACCCCGATCATATCGTGCCGGACGGCGATATCGGCCGCATTCCGATGCTGGACCCGGTCTGGCCGCTGACGGCGGGCCTCTTCCCCCGCCACATCCGCAATGCGCTGCGCCAGGCCTTTCTGCGTTTCCCCGCCCTGCCCGAATGGCTGGACCCCACGCTCGTCAGCCGGCGGCATTGGCCCGATTTCGAAACCGCATTGCGCCAATTGCATTGCCCCGATGAATTTCCCGAGCTGCTGAAGGGCGAAGCCTACGCAGCAGCGTCCGAACGGGCGCGCCTGCGCCTGGCCTGCGACGAATTGCTGGCCGAACAGGTAGCGATGGCCGAGGCAAGACGGCGCAACCGCAACCGCCCCGGCCGCGCGGTCGTGCCGACAGGGGCACTGCGCACCACGGCGCTGGCGCGCTTCGGCCACACCCCCACCGGCGCCCAGACCCGCGCCCTGCGCGAGATCGATGCCGATCTGGCCTCCCCCAGCCCGATGCTGCGCCTGGTGCAGGGCGATGTCGGTGCGGGCAAGACACTGGTGGCCTTGCAGGCCATGCTGGGCGCGGTAGAGGCCGGCCATCAGGCCGTGCTGATGGCGCCAACCGAAATCCTGGCCCGCCAACATCTGGCCACCTTCACCAGGCTGGCGCCCGTCCCGGTCGCCTTCCTCAGCGGCAGCGTCAAGGGTCGGGCCCGGCGTGACGTGCTGGAGGACATCGCCACCGGTCGCGCACCGCTGGTCGTGGGCACGCACGCTCTGTTCCAGGAGAAGGTGGTATTCGCCGACCTCGCACTGGCGGTCATCGACGAACAGCATCGTTTCGGCGTCGAACAGCGGCTTCTGCTGGGCGAAAAGGGGCACCTGACCGACATCCTGGTCATGACCGCCACCCCGATTCCGCGCACCCTGCTGCTGACCCAGTGGGGCGAGATGCAGGTCAGCCGCCTGGACGAAAAGCCGGCGGGGCGGCTGCCGGTCCGCACCTCGCTGCACGCCATGGCATCACTGGGCGACCTGCTGGATGGAATCGGCCGCGCCATCGCGGGGGGCGCACGCGTGTTCTGGGTCTGCCCCCTGGTCAGCGAGAGCGAGGCACTGGACATCGCAGCGGCCGAGGCACGCTTTGCTGTGCTGGCCGAGCGATTCGGGCCTGTCGTAGGCCTGGCCCACGGCCAGCAGGACATCGCGGTGCGCGAGACCGCAATCGCCGATTTCGCCGCCGGCCGAACCCAGATCCTGGTCGCAACGACGGTGATCGAGGTCGGGGTCGACATCCCGGCTGCCACCGTGATGGTGATCGAGCACGCCGAGCGGTTCGGCCTTGCGCAATTGCATCAGTTGCGCGGCCGGGTGGGTCGCGGCGGTGCCGAATCGTTCTGCCTGCTGCTGCATGACGACGCGCTGGGCAAGACGGCGCGGCGCAGGCTGGCCCTGCTGCGCGATACCGAGGACGGCTTCCTGATCGCCGACGAGGATTTCCGCCTGCGGGGCGGTGGCGACCTGACGGGCCGCCGCCAGTCCGGCCTGCCCGACCTGCGACTGGCAACCGGCGCCCGGCTGGATCTGCTGGTGACGATCGCCGCACAGGATGCGCAACGCATCATCGAAGGCGGCGCCGAGGCAAGACGGGGCGCAATCGCTCTGGCCGTGGAATTATTCGACAGGCACGATGCCGCCAGAACCTTACGATCCGGTTAGGTCTTCCTCTCCTTGCTGCGAAGAGGCTGACCAGAAGTAATGAACCGTAAGCACCGAAGCACAGGAAACGCGCGCCGGATCATCACCGGCGCGCATTTCCGTTCGGCCTGTCAGAATTTGGCGGACAGGGCCAGCGACCCGTAATTGAACAACCCGCTGCGCGCACCCTGGAATTGCTGGGTCTGCCACACCTGGCTGTAGGACAGGCGCATGCCATGCCACATGATCGCGACACCGGCATGGATCTCGCCCACATCCCATTTCACCGGCACATGCGGCGAATTGCTGCGCATCGTGTTGCCTTGCAGCGTGGCGTCATACCCGACCGCATAGCCCGTCACGTTGCCGAAGACGTACCATGCGACCGGCCGGCTCAGGCGATAGGCGTCGGTCCCGTCGGCGCCCGGCCCGATGGTGGGCGTGCCGAAATCGCTGTTCAGCCCCTGGCCGATACGGAACGTATCCGCCACCGAACCATAGATGCGGTAATCACCGATCGCGGCCGAGGTAGCGGGCAGCATGTCCATCGAGATGCCATAGACGTCAGCCAGCGGCAGCCGCCAGGTCCGTCCCGCCTGCACCTGGAAGATCGGCTGGTTCTGCAACTGGTGCTTCCAGCCCAGGTTCTTGGTATCGCCGATCGCGCCGTGGAAGCCATTCTGCAATTGCCGGCCCAGACCCGCCGGCCCCATGACACCGACCTGGATACCGAAAACCGAGCGAGACAGATCCGTATCGTTGATCAGGTTGACGGTCCCCAGCAGCAGGCTGGAATAAGGCCGGTCACGCGATGACGGCACGCTGGTCTGCGTATCGGTCGGCGTATAGATAAGCTGTTGCAGCCCCAGGCTGATGCGGGTGACGCCGGCGCCCATGATGGCATGGTTGATCGTCTCGATCGGGGCCGGTTGGTTGTCGGTGCCCGATGTCCAGTTGATGCGCAGGCCGCTGGTATAATACTGGTCCGACGTGCCCTTCAGGGTGCTGACCGCGTCGTTCTCCCCCTGGAGCGTCCAGGTTCCGTACGGGTCCTGCAACGGCGTGGCCCGGGCCGGGGCGCAGATGATTGCCGCGAGGCACCCCATTCCAGCCAGCGTACCGGCCCGCGCCATCCAAAGGGCTGTTCTTTCCGTCTTTGTCTGGCCCATCAGCTTCCCTTTCCCCTGCGCGACGCCATGTCTACCGCGCTCATCGACTGTCTAAAACGTCCCGGCGTTTCGAGAAAGCCCATGGACGTTTTTCGTGATCGAGCGGTCCAGTCCGGCCGGCCGCCATGACGAGCATCCAGGCCACCCACCGCAGTCGCGCCAACATTAATCGTTGGTCACATTAAAGATGACGAGGTGATGGAACCGTGAGCCGAAGTTATGCTTATCTGTATTGGATGCCGACGCATTCGTGCTAGGGTCCGCGCGGGGAAAGGATGCTGTCCGCCACGGCCGCTCAGGCGGTTCGGAGAACGGTTGTGTAATGCCTTGATCCAGCAAAATTTCTTCATCCGGTGGCTCCTGGGACAGGACCCGCCAACTAGACCTCGGGATTACGACCGTTGAGAAGTAACAGGACCGACCGCAGCCCCCGTTCCCCGCGCCGCGGCGGATTTGACGACGATTTCATGTCGCCGCCGACGTTTGGTGATCGTGGCAGCAGTGCTCCCCGTCGCCCCATGGGTGGCGGCGCCCCCTCGCAGGTGATCGCCTCGGGACCGGAGATCAGCGCCTCCGTCAAGTGGTTCAACAGCGAGAAGGGCTTCGGCTTCGTCGAGCTGGCAGACGGTTCGGGCGATGTCTTCCTTCACGCCAACGCGCTGGCGCAGAGCGGCCACAGCTCCGTGTCGCCGGGCACGACGCTGGTCGTCCGCATCGGCCAGGGCCCCAAGGGTCGTCAGGTCGCGTCGGTCAGCTCGGTTGACGAAAGCACCGCCCAGCCGGAGCGTCCGCGCGGCTTCGGCGCCGGCCCCGGCGCCCCGCGTGCCCCCGGCGGCTTCGGCGGCCGTCCGGCCCGCCCGGCCCCCGACCTGTCGCAGGCGCAGGATATGCGCGGCATCGTGAAGTGGTACAACGCCACGAAGGGCTTCGGCTTCATCACCCCGGAAACCGGCGGCAAGGATATCTTTGTCCACGCTTCGGCTCTGGAGCGTTCGGGCCTGACGGGCCTGACGGAAGGCCAGACGGCGAACGTGCAGGTCGTCCAGGGCCAGAAGGGCCCCGAGGCTGCCTCCATCAGCGTCGACTGATCCGGCATCAGCCGAATCAACAAGCAGGGCCGCCTTCGGGTGGCCCTGTTTTTGTTTGGGGGGACTTCTTCCCCGCACCTTCGCTCCGCGCCGTTCAATCCAAAGCCGACCACTGGCGGCACGAAAGTGTCCGCCCGCATGACGATGCGCCTTAAAACAACGCGATAGCGCGTCCAGACGCTGTCGAAGGGCCTATTCCTTGCCCTTGTTGCGCATCAGCCGCGCCTTGTCGCGCTGCCAGTCGCGTTCGGCGATCGCATGGCGCTTATCGGCCTTCTTGCGCCCTTCGCCGATGCCCAGCGTGACCTTGGCCAGACCGCGGGCATTGAAATGGATATCCAGCGGCACCAGCGTCACGCCTTCGCGCGCCACGGCCCCCAGCAGCTTGTTCACCTGCTTGCCGTGCAGCAGCAGCTTGCGCGGCGCGCGGGGTTCGAAGCGCGACAGCACACCACCCTGATATTCGGGGATATAGCTGTTGAACAACCAGATCTCGCCATTCCGATCACCGGCATAGGCTTCGTTGATCGTGGCGCGCCCCATGCGCAGGCTCTTGACCTCCGGCCCCTTCAGCACCAGCCCCGCCTCGACCGTTTCCAGGATCGTGTAATCGAACCGGCCCTTGCGATTCTGCGCCGCGATACCGTGCGAGATCATGCCGCTCTTGTTTTTTTCAGCCATGATCGTCAGTTCAGCAGGCCGACAGCGGCCATCGCCTCGCGAACCTTGGCACGGGAATCCTCGGTCAGCGGCGCCAGCGGCAGCCGGCAGGTCTCGCCCGCCAGTCCCAGCAGGCTGGCGGCATATTTCACCGGTGCCGGATTGCTTTCGCAGAACAGCGCGTCATGCAGCGGCGACAACCGGTCCTGCAGCGCCATCGCATCGGCCACGCGCCCATCCTGCCATGCGCGGTGCAACTCGGCACACAGGCGCGGCGCGACATTGGAGGTCACGCTGATGCAGCCATCGCCCCCGGCCGCCAGGAACGAGACCACAGTACCATCCTCGCCCGAAAGCTGATTGAATGGCTTGTGGCCAATCGCCCGGCGAACCTGGATCGGCCGCAGCAGATTGGCGGTGGCGTCCTTCACGCCGACGATCTGCGCATGCCGCGCCAGACGCGCCATGGTCTCGACGGAGACATCCACCACTGACCGGCCGGGAATATTGTAGACGATCAACGGCAGGTCGGTCGCGTCGGCAACCGCCATGAAATGCCGGTACAACCCTTCCTGAGTCGGCTTGTTGTAATAAGGCGCCACGACCAGAACGGCATCGGCGCCGGCGTCCCTGGCGTGGCGCGCCATGATGACGGCCTCGGCGGTGCTGTTCGAACCCGCACCGGCGATGACAGGCACCCGTCCCGCCACGACCTGAACCGCATATTCGACCACGCGCGCGTGCTCGTCATGGGTCAGGGTGGGGCTTTCGCCCGTGGTGCCCATCGGCACGACGCCCGACGATCCTTCGGTGACCTGCCAGTCGAGGAATCGGCCCAAGGCCGGAAAATCCAGCGATCCGTCATCGTTCATCGGCGTAATCAGGGCTGTGATCGAACCCTTGAACATAGTCGTTTCCACTCGAATCTCGCAGGCTGTGACATGGGCCGCCCTCCTCGGGCCGGCCCGGCAGGGTGCTGATCCTGCCTGTTCTGTTAAGAGGCTGTTTGCAAAGTCAGCCTCTGATCTATCCTGTTAATGCCGGGTACGGGGGATAGGCAACCATCATCGGCCCGACGCCGCGTCCTCACGGAACGGCGAACCCGGATAAACACCCAGAATCGCGGATGTTTCGGAAAAAAAGGCCAACTCCGCCAACGCCCGCCCCAGCGGCTTGTCCTCTGGATGCCCTTCGACATCCAGCAGGAACTGCGTGGCGGCGAACGACCCGTCCAGCATGTAGCTCTCCAGCCGCGTCATGTTCACGCCGTTGGTGGCAAACCCGCCCAGCACCTTGTACAGCGCGCCCGCCGTGTTGCGGACACGGAACAGCACGGTGGTCACGGTCCCCTTCTGCCCCGCCGGCGGCCGAATGGCATCGCGCGAGGTGATATAGAAGCGGGTGGTGTTATGCGCCGCATCCTCGACATTATGGCGCAGCACCACCAGCCCGTTCAGCTCCGCCGCCAGGGCCGACGCCACGGCCACGTCCTCGGGATTGTTCCAGCGAGCCACCAGCTCGGCCGCGCCCGCCGTATCGAATTCCACCACCGGGGTCAGGTTCAGCGTCTCGATAACACCCCGGATCTGCCCCATGGCGACCGGATGGGTATGCACCCGCCGGGCCTGGGCGATCGTGCTGCCGGGCACACCCAGCAGGCAATGTTCGACCCGCTGGAAATGCTCGCCGACGATGTTCAGCCCCGCCTGCGGCAGCAGGGCATGGATATCCGGCACCCGGCCCGCCAGGCTGTTCTCGCAGGCCAGCATGCCCAGATCCGCGCGCCCGTCATGCACCGCCGCAATCGCGTCGGCGAAGGTTTCGCACGGCAGCGTGATCCAGCCCGGAAAAGCCTGCCGGCATGCCAGGTCGGAATAGGCACCCGGCCGCCCCTGGAAAGCGATGATCCCCGTCGGCGGAATGGCCGGCGCGCCGCTCATGCCACGCCTGCCAGGATGCGGCGCGCGCGTTCCAGGTCCGCCGGCGTGTCCACGCCGAACGGCGCGACTCCGATCCGGGCACATCCGATGATCATTCCGGCCTCCAAGGCTCTGAGCTGCTCCAGTTTCTCACGCCGCTCCAGCGCCGCTTCCGGCAGCGCCACGAACCGCGCGAGCGCCGCACGGCGATAGGCATAAATCCCGACATGATGCCACAGCGCGCCCTCGCCCCATGGAACAGCCGCCCGAGAAAAATACAGCGCCCGCGCCACGGCCTGCGGGGCGCCGTCGGGAAAGGCGCAGGCGACCTTGACCACCGATTCCGCCTGCGCCTCGCCAGGCTCGGTGACGGGGGCAACCAGCGTGCCGATATCCACTGCCCGGTCGGCCAGCGGCAGCAACGCAGCGGCCAGCGTCTCCGGCGCCAGCCCCGGCAGATCGCCCTGCAGATTCACCACCACGTCGTGCCGGCCATCGGGGTCGATGGTCGCAAGCGCATGCCAGACCCGGTCGGAGCCGGACGGCAACGCAGGATCGGTCAGGACCGCGGTGCCACCCGCGTCGGCCACCACCTGCGCCAGTTCGGGTTCGGCCACCGCAACCACGACCGGTCCGATATCGGCCGCGCGCGCACGCTCCAGCACATGCAGGATCATGGGCCGGTCGCCGATCATGGCCAGCGGCTTGCCCGGAAGGCGCGTCGAGGCCATGCGGGCGGGAATAATGACGATTGGATTCATGCGAACACGCAGGGGGCCTTGACACACGAAAGCGGCGGAAACGTCCGGCCGGGGAAACGCCGCTGCGGATACGCGCTCCGGCCCATCGGCACGATCCCACGCTGCTTCACACAAGGCGGCCGGCAGTCTAGGTAAGGACTGGCCCGCATGCAACCGAAACACGGATGGAGCATCGTATCCCGAATGGACAGCCACGACGCCAATCGCATCGGCGCCGCGATCCTGCTGACCGCACTGGCCGTCGCGGGCAGTGTCTGGGTCGGGCGCCTGGCCGTCCCCGTCGCCATCCCGCTCCGTCCGGCCTTCGCCCTGCCCGAACCACCTGACGGCGCGGCCCGCCCGTCGATCGCCGACGCACTTGCCCATGCCGATCCCAAGGCGGGACAGGCCCTTGCGGCACGATCCTGCACAATGTGCCACAGTTTCACGAAGGACGCGCCCCCAACGGTCGGCCCCGACCTGTTCGGCGTCGCCGGCACCCCCATCGCCGGCATTCCCGCCTATAGCTTCTCCCCCGCATTGTCGGCACACCGGTCGGAGCTCTGGACCGACGAAGCCCTTTCGACGTGGCTGGAAAGCCCGGCCCGTTTCGCGCCCGGCACCCGCATGGCATTCCCCGGCCTGCCCGATATCCGCGACCGCGCGGCGATCATCGCCTATCTGCACACCCTGTCCGACGGAGGACACCTTCCATGACCCTGTCCAACACGCCCCAGGCCAGCATCCCCCTCCCCGATGCCGATCGCCTGCTGGAAGCCGCGATCGCCGCCGCCGATGCCGCCGGATGCGTGATCCGTCCGTTCTTCCGGTCCGGGGTCGTGGTGGACGACAAGAGCGACCAGAGCCCGGTGACCGTCGCCGACCGCACCGCCGAACGCACCATCCGGGCAATCCTGGCCGAACGCCTGCCCGAACACGCGGTTCTGGGCGAGGAATTCGGGCTGGAACGCGCGGGCTCCCGCTGGTGCTGGGTGATCGACCCGATCGACGGCACACGGGCATTCGTGACCGGCCGGCCAACCTTCGGCACGCTGATCGCCCTGCTGGATGACGGGGTCCCGGTGCTGGGCATCATCGACCAGCCGATCACCGGCGAACGCTGGATCGGCATGCGTGGCCGGCCAACCCGCTACGAATCCCGCCTTCCCGGCGCCATCGGCACCCGGCGCTGCACTGACCTGAAACTGGCCGAACTCTCCTGCACCTCGCCCGAGATGATCGAGGGCGCACCGACACCGCATTGGGACGCACTGCGCCGCGCCGCCCGCCGCGTGACCTGGGGCGGCGACTGCTATGCCTACGGCCTGCTGGCGCTCGGCCAGGTTGACGTGATCGCGGAATGCACGATGAAGGTCTGGGACTGGGCCGCCCTGGTACCCATTATCGAAGGTGCCGGCGGCCGGGTGACGGACTGGCACGGCCGCCCGCTGCGGGCCGAGGGCGACGGCACGGTGCTGGCCGTGGGCGATCAGGCGATCCTGGCGGATGCCGTCTCCCTGCTGAATACCGGCCTGCCTGCGCATTGACCCACGCGACCGCCCGGCCGGCACATGGCACCGATGCCATCCTTCCCCTATCCATTTATCCGCGGATCGGATAGGAGCACCATCTTCACCGAATAAACGCGAGTATTCGAGATGAGCAGCGAAGCCACCTCCCACCTGTCCCTCCCCAAGGACAAGATCCGCATCCTGCTTCTCGAAGGCATACATGACAGCGCCGTGTCGCTGCTGAAGGCCAACGGTTACGAGAACGTCACGCGCCTGAAGACCGCCCTGGAAGGCGCGGCCCTGCGCGAGGCGCTGGAAGGCGTGCATATCGTGGGCATCCGTTCCCGCACCCAGTTGACCGATGAGGTCATTGCCGCCGCCGACCGGCTGATCGCCGTGGGCTGCTTCTGCATCGGCACCAACCAGGTCAACCTGACGGCGGCGCGCGGCCACGGCATTCCGGTATTCAATGCCCCGTTCAGCAATACGCGCTCGGTCGCCGAACTGGTGATGGGCGAGGTCGTGATGCTGATGCGGCGGATCTTCCCCCGCTCGGTCCAGTGCCATGAAGGCGGCTGGAACAAATCGGCGGCCAATAGCTGGGAAGTCCGGGGCAAGACGCTCGGCATCGTCGGCTACGGCTCGATCGGCTCGCAGCTCTCGGTCCTGGCCGAGGCGTTCGGCATGCGGGTGATCTATTACGACGTGATCGACAAGCTGGTTCACGGCAACGCCACCCCGGTCGATTCTCTGAACGATCTTCTGGCGCAGAGCGACGTGGTCAGCCTCCATGTGCCGCAACTGCCCAGCACCGCGAACCTGATCGGCGCCGAACAGATCCGCGCGATGAAGCCCGGCTCCTTCCTGATCAACAACGCCCGCGGCAATGTCGTGGACCTGGCCGCCCTGGCCGACGCCCTGCGCGACGGCCACCTGCTGGGGGCGGCGATCGACGTGTTCCCGACCGAACCCAAGGGCGCGGGCGATGCCTTTACCTCGCCGCTCCAGGGGCTGGATAATGTCATCCTCACCCCGCATATCGGCGGCTCCACCGCCGAGGCGCAGGAGCGGATCGGCGTCGAGGTCGCGCGGAAGCTGATCGAATATTCCGACGTGGGCTCGACCCTGGGCGCCGTCAATTTCCCGACCGTGCAGTTGCCCGAAAGCCCGCGCGGCACCCGCTTCATGCACGTCCACAGCAACGTTCCCGGCATCATGCTGCAGATCAACGAGATCTTCATGGCCGAGAACAGCAACATCACGGCCCAGTATCTCCAGACGGACGGCGAACTGGGCTATGTGGTGGTCGAGGCCGATACGGGACGCGATACCGACAAGGACAACCGCATCCTGCGCCGCCTGCGCGACCTGAAGGGCACGATCCGCGCCCGCCTGCTGTACCAGCAGCCCTGACCGGAAAAGGGTGGCGGGGGCCATGATATCTCCGCCCCCTCCCCTCTTGACCCGTCAGGGAGACAGAGGCAAAAGCAGACAGTCTCCGACGTGGGTCCCAGACGGGCAACGATGTCGTGGAATGGCCTAAACGATGGTGCAGCGCCCATCGCCGCCGGGTTAGCACAGCGGTAGTGCAGCGGTTTTGTAAACCGAAGGTCGGGGGTTCAAATCCCTCACCCGGCACCAGAAATCCCCTCATTCCTCCCACGGGCAATAACGCAGGGACCGCGTCTCAGGCGATTCCAGCGTTTTCCCCTCAAACGTCCTCATTCTGACGGGCAAGGTTTCGATCCAACAAGGATCGTCATTCGGCCTGCCCTGCCGCCATGACCGGTTCCCCGGCCTGCAGCAGGCCCGGATTCATGGCTTCTTATGGCCGCCGCGCGTGCCGCCCGCGATATGGGGCGTTTGTTAACTTTTATATGACAATCTGAAACTCCGGTCTTCGAAGGGAAGCCTCAATCTCTGGGGGAGCACGACCATGTCGAGCGCAGGAACGTACTACACTTACGATGCAGCAGGTCATGTAGAAACTACGTGGACCATTACTGATGGAACCATCTTTAATGGTGGCATCGGAAACTCCAATATCGTCATAAAAAACGCAAGTGGACAGACGATCTCTACAATTAACGGCGTCCCGGACAATCTTCTGGCTGAAAATATTCAGACAGGAACGAATGCGACCAACGGTAGCCTTGTGTCCGTTCTTGGCGGGGCGTGGGTCTCCACCCCCGGCTCCAGCGGAACCATCGATTTTCTTCTCGGCCTTTTGTCTGTTCCCACATTCACGATTGGCGGAACGACAGATATTAATTTTGTTGCGAACGCCGCGACGGTAGCGACCGTCAATATTTATGGTGGTACCGCATCATTCTCTGGTGGCATCCTGGCCGGCGCCCTCACCGGTTCGAACATCAACATCGGTTACGGTGGGGAGTATGACGGCTCGACGCAGCTCGTCAGCCTTCTTCAGGGAACGAATATCCGGTTCATGACAGGAGGCGGCACTCTTGTCCTGAATGGGAACAACGTCTTCCTGAACCTTTCCAACATAAACATCACCGGATACGACCCGCAGTACGATACCATAGAACTACAGAATACTGTCGCCCCCATTTCTGGTTATACCATAGCAAATTCGGGAACAGACAAAACAATTACACTTTTTGGAAGCGACGGGACACAGATTGCAACTTACACTGCAACACCCGCAGCAGGTGCATACCTTCCCGCCGGAACTTACAATAACCTGGCGACGACAGATACCGCGACCAATCCCCTGAAAATTACCTACAATAGCGGCAATACCTATATCGGTGTCTGCTATCTCGCCGGCTCCATGATCCGGATGCCGGACGGTGACCGTGCGATCGAAGAGATGCGTATCGGCGACGAAGTATCGGTCTTCGACTGGCAGAACGACACGACGATCACCCGCAAGGTAATCTGGGCCGGCAGCAGGACGACGACTGTCGATCCAGATCTGCCGGATGACGAGGCAGGTTACCCGATCCGCATCCTCAAGGACGCGCTCGCCGATGGCATGCCCTATAAGGACATGCTGATCACGGCCGAGCATTGCCTGTTCTTTGATGGCAAGTTCATCCCGGCCCGCATGCTCGTCAACGGACGATCGATTTTCTATGACAAGTCCTTTACCACCTATGACTATTACCATATCGAGACCGATGAACACGCCGTGATCATGGCGGACGGCGTTCTGACCGAAACCTATCTCGACACGGGCAATCGCGGCACATTCCGTCAGAACGGGCCAGTCCTCAGGATCGGCGGCCGCGCGAAGAACTGGGCCGAGGACGCGGCGGCCCCCCTCGGCGTCGACCGGAGCTTCGCCGAGCCCCTGTTCCGCCGGATCGAGAGCCGTGCGACGCAGGCCGCCCTGGAAAACCGTGCCGAGGCACCGCCCCTGACGGCCGACCCGGACCTGCATCTCGTCACCGACAGGGGGCAGACCCTCCGCCCGGTCCGCGAGGCGAACGGCTATATCAGCTTCATGATCCCGACCGGGGTTGCATCGGTGCGCCTGGTCTCTCGCTCCGGCCGCCCCAGCGACACGATCGGCCCATTCGTCGACGACCGCCGCCAGTTCGGCGTCTCGGTCGGCGAGATCATGCTGTTCGAAGGCAATCATGCCCAGAACATCACGACACATCTGGTCGACACGACCCTGTCCGGCTGGAATGCGCTCGAACAGGCTGACCGGCGCTGGACCGACGGCAACGCGCTGCTGCCGCTCGGCCAGCGATACCCCAATGGCGTTGCCCTGCTGGCCATTCAGGTCCGGGAATCCGGTCTTTACGTCACCTCCACCGGATCGGCCGGGGCCGCGTCGGAGCGAATGGCCTGACAATCCTGGCACGGTCGTTTCGTGACCGGGCCCTGCTCCCTTCACGGGGGCAGGGCTTCTGCTTTATCCACCATCCATGGCGCAAAGAATTCTCCTCCAGCCCGGACAGATCTGGAGCCCGGAAGATCCATCCCTCCCGGCCCGCCGGGTACGCGATTTCCCCAGGGGCATGCTCTCCTACACCCAGGTTTCGCCTTCGGCGGACGATGGCGAACATCTGGTCACCCAACAGCTCTTTCGCAAATGGATCAGGGAGAACAGCGCAACATTGGCCGGCAATGACGGTGAGAAGGCCTCCCCCTCTGCCGAACTCGCCAAGAAAATCGCCACCCTGCGTTTGGCCAGCGGCATGAGCCAGTCCGAACTGGCCACGGCACTCGGTCTGAGCCGCTCCGCCATAGCGGCCCTGGAAACCGGCCGCAGTAGCGCACGCATCCATATCCCCAGACTGGCCGAACTGTTCCAGGTGCCCATGGAACTCTTCCTCAGCGGCATGACGGAGCAGTCATTCCGCATGGATCTCTCGGTGGATGAACACGATCTCATCGCTCTTTACCGCCGCCTCCCGGTCGCATCGAAGATCAGCGTCCAGAAATATGTCGAGCGCCAGACCAGAACCGCCGAAAACGACGATTGACTGCCCGCTGGCGCTCTTGCCGTCTGTCCATCGACTGCCCGGTGATGGTAATTGAAATTACAAGAGTGGACGGGTCGCGGAATATGACGGAAATCCTGGCGGGTCGGAGCAGTCTGTCGACGATATTGACCTGCGCGGTCTGGTGCCTTGTCGCCATTATCAGCGTCGGATGGACCCGGCATGGCGGCAGTTCCTCGATGATCTGGCCCGCCAACGCAATCCTGGTGGCGGCGGCCCTATGCGTCCGGAATTTCAACTGGTGGCTGTTTCCCCCGCTGCTGCTGGTCCTGTCGACGATGGTCAATCTGGGTGACCATCGCCCATGGGTCACCAGTGTCGGCTTCGCCACCGCCAATCTGATCGAAATCCTGTTCGCCGTTCTTCTGACCCGCCGTTTCAGCCCCATATCCGGCTTTTTCGAATATCCCGGATGGGCATTTCGTTTCGCTATCGCGACAGTATCGGCCGTGATCTGCTCTGCGGCCATCGCCGCGGAAGTGCTTTACCTCAGCGAGGGACGCGACTGGCTGGGCGGCGCGATGGCCTGGACGATGGCTCACCTGCCCGGCCTGCTGATCACCGTTCCGGTTCTTCTGGCCCTGAACCCCTACGATACCAAGGGGAGCGCAGACCATGATGCCCCCTCGCGACTGGTGGTCATCGGCCTGATGGCGCTCGTCGCCGGTGCGGCGATCGTGGTCTATCGCCAGTCACATTATCCGTTCCAGTTCCTTCTCCTGCCTCCGCTGGTCCTGGCCACCTACCATCTCTACGCCAAGGGCGCCGCGCTGGCCGTTGCGATCATCGGCATGATCGGCAGCTATTTCATCTTCACCGACGTCGGTCCCGTCATGCCCTTTCATGGGCCGGACTCGCTACGGGTCTATATTTTCCAGCTCGACCTGGCGACGATCTTCTTCTGTGCCTTGCCCCTGGGGGCCGTGCTGACCCAGCGCGACCAGAAGGCCGTACTGGCCGAACGGCGGCTGCGCGATTTCCGTCACCTGGCCGACCGGGTGGGCGACGTGCTGTTCCGGGTGGATGCATTCGGGCGGTGGAGCTACCTCAACCCGGCGTCCGAGCAATTATTCGGGGTTCCGGTCGAATACCGGCTGGGCCAGCACATGCTGGAAAGCGTCATCCCCGAGGATCGCGTGGCGCTCAGCCGTGCGCTGGCCAAAATCGTATCGGGCAGCCGTGAAGATCTGCGCCAGATCGTCAGCATCTGCCGTCGCGACGGCACGATCCGACATGTCGAGATCCTGGCCCACCGCCTGGATGAAGATCTGGGTTATGGCGGGCTGATCCGCGACGTGACCGACCAGTTGACGCAGGACGAGCAGAACCGTCAGATCGCCGAAGCCAACGAGCATGCCGCCAACACCGACGATCTGACCGGCCTGCCCAACCGGCGCGCATTCTTCCAGACGCTCCACGCCTGCCTGGCGGAGAGCCCATCGAAGATAGCGGTCGCGATCTTCGACCTCGATCATTTCAAGCTGGTCAATGATCGCTACGGTCATCCGGTCGGGGACGTGGTGCTGCGGCGGGTGGCGTCCACGGTGCTGGCCTCGGTGCGCGACGGCGACATGGTCGCCCGGATCGGAGGCGAGGAATTCGCGGTCCTGATCACCAACCGGAACCCGGAGCAGGCGATCAGCCTGGCGCGCCGCCTCGTCCGCGCCGTCTCGTCGGATTCGATCGCAATCCCGTCGGGCCCGATCCTGCATGTCACCATCAGCATGGGCATCGCCAGCCACCAGCCCGGCGAAGATCATGCGGCACTGATCGAGCGCGCCGACCAGGCGCTCTATGCCGCGAAGAGAGGGGGCCGCAACCGGCTGATGATCGCCGACGCCACCCTCACCTCACAGCCAGCCGACAGCGCCTGAACGGGCTCTCACAGCAGCCCGGCCTGCCGGAAACTGGTCGCGCCGCCATTGCCCACGATGACATGGTCGCGCACCGTCAACCCCAGCACGGTGGCGATCTGTTCCAGCCGCCGGGTCATCATGATGTCCTCACGCGACGGCATGGGGTTCCAGCCAGGATGATTGTGGACCAGAATCAGCTCACTCGCCTTCAGGCGGATGGCACGCCGCATGACCTCGCGCGGATAGACGGGCGTCTGGTCGATCGTGCCCTGGGCCAGTACCTCATCCGCAATCAGGCGGGCATTCCGGTCCAGGAACAGCACGCGAAACTGTTCCAGCGTCTCGCGCGCCAGAACGGCCTGCAGATAGGCCATCAGCGCATCATGTGACGCCAGCAGGCTGCCCTGCCGGATTCGCGTACGCATCAGCCGGATGGCCGCCTCACGCAGCAGCGGAAAGGTGACGACCACCTGAAGGCGTCCGTCGGCAACCGCCGACAATTCGTCGGCATCGGCGGCGAAGACGGCACCGGCCGTCCCGAATCGTTTCAGGAGGGCCTGCGCCAGCGCCGTCGGATCAGCCCCCGGCGGCAGGATCAGCGCCAGGATCGTGGACAGCAGCGCGGCATCCTCCGCGATGGTCGCGGCGGCGCTCATGCCGTCCCGCGCCCCCGGCCACCCGCAAGGAAGGCCGGCAATGGTCGCGAAGCGGCTGCGGCGAGGCTATAAGGGGTCTTCATGGAGCCAAAAGGACCATCGCCGGTATGAATGTTCTGTCGTCTCTCAGCCATCACGACGCGATTCTTCTCGATCTCGACGGTACCATCATCGATTCCCGCGCCGGCATTATCAGTTCCCTGCATGACGCGATACGCGATCTTGGCCATGAACCCGATCCGGCGGAAGACCTGACCTGGGTTGTCGGCCCGCCCCTGCATGATCTGGTGGCCCGCGTCCTGACGCATTATGGCGATGACCGCGCCGAAGAAGCCGTACGCCGCTACCGCTATCATTACGAACGGCGCGGCATGCATCGCAGCCCCGTCTTTCCCGGCATGCGCGAGGTGATCGAGGCCGTGACGGCATCAGGCGCCCGCCTGTTCCTTGCAACCTCCAAACCGGTTCACCTGGCGCGCGCGATCCTGGAATTGCGGGAACTGACCCCCTATTTCACGGCTCTGTACGGCGCACGGCCCGACGATACCGGCGCGGAAAAGCCCGAACTGATCGCGCAATTGCTGGAAGAACACCAGATCGCCAAAAACCGCGCCATCATGGTGGGCGATCGCCGGTTCGATATCAGCGGGGCGCATGCCAACCATATCAGGGGGCTGGGCGTGCTGTGGGGATATGGCGGCGAGGAAGAACTGACCGAAGCCGGAGCGGACGCGCTGGTGACCGATCCCGGTGAACTGATGGCCGCCATCCGGGGCCAGCTCGCGGCAGCGCACATCCATCCAGCGGAGTAAAATATCTGGAGTAAAATATCTAGAGCCGCCGCTGCTGACGCAGGCTGAGCCACTGGCCCTGCCGCAGGAACACATGGTCCTGGATCGTCAGGGACAGATTCTGCGCGTGGTAGGAAATGGCCTGCATCAGCACCGCGTCCCCTTCGATCATCGCAACCGGCGGCGGCCATGAGGGCGCGATGCGGACGCCGACCAGCGCCGTGGCATGCAGGTCGAGCGCGCGCAGCAGGATATGGCGCTGGGTCAGTTCATGTTTACCCTCATCCCATATGTCGTCCACCGCTTCGTCCGCGATGATGTGATTGATGCTGTCGAGGAAGAGAACACGCAGCTGGCAGGGCGGCGCATCGGCCAGTTGCGTGTCGCAATAGGTCAGCACGGCATCCCAGTCCCCCATCGGGGTACGGGTCAACGGATCGGGACGCGACAGGCAATCGGCCACCGAAGCCGGCAACCCCAGCGCCGCCGCCGCCCGATCCGACAGGCCCGCTTCCCGCAGGACATCGGCCGAGGCCGACAGCAGCGCACCCAGGCTGCCGAATCGGTTCAGCAGGGCCTTGGCCTGCGGCTTGGTGTCCCGCCTCGGCACACCGATGAACAGCAGCATCTCCACGATCTCGTAATCCGCGAGCGACGCGGCGCCGGAGGCCAGAACCCGCGCGCGCATCCGCGCCCGGTGCCCGCTCGGCCCGGTTTCCCTGAAGGGAACTGCCTGCCCCGCGCCCTTTCCGCCGCTCCTGCCCACCCGCGTCATGACGCTGCCTGTCTCCCGTATCCGATGGACCAGTCCCCCCCCGGCGCGGGAATCAGTCCGCAACGCGTCGTCGCAATGCTTGGTCATAGTCCCGCGACGCCCTATACCGAAACCGTGAACCAGACCCCAGCCCCCACCCCCGACGCTCCGGATTATCTCCAGCGCCTCAATCCCGAACAGCGGATGGCGATCGAGACAACCGACGGCCCGCTGCTGGTCCTTGCCGGCGCCGGCACGGGCAAGACCCGCGTCCTGACCACCCGCTTCGCCCATATCCTGCTGTCGGGCCGCGCGCGACCCTACCAGATCCTGGCGGTGACCTTCACCAACAAGGCGGCGCGCGAAATGCGCGAGCGGATCGGCACCCTGCTGGGCGAACCGGTCGAAGGGCTGTGGCTGGGCACATTCCATGCCCTCTGCGCGCGCATGCTGCGCCGCCATGCCGAATATGTCGGGCTGAGTTCGGGCTTCACCATCCTCGATACCGACGACCAGCTCCGCCTGCTCAAGCAGGTGATCGAGCCCTTGCGCATCGACAGCAAACGCTGGCCTCCCCAGGGTATCCTGGGCGTGATCCAGCGCTGGAAGGATCGCGGACTGACGCCCGAGCGCGTCACCCCGGCCGAGGATTGCGATTTCGCCAATGGCCAGTGCCGGGCGATCTATGCCAGCTACCAGGCGCGGCTGGTCCAGTTGAACGCCTGCGATTTCGGCGACCTGATGCTGCATGTCACCGAGATCCTGCGCACCCGGCCGGACGTGCTGGCGCAATATCACCGCCTGTTCCGCTACATCCTGGTCGACGAATACCAGGACACCAACACCATCCAGTATCTCTGGCTGCGCCTGCTGGCCCAGCGCGAAGGGCAGCAGGCGAATATCTGCTGCGTCGGCGACGACGACCAGTCGATCTATTCCTGGCGCGGCGCGGAGGTCGAAAACATCCTGCGCTTCGAGCGCGACTTCCCCGGCGCCGCCATCGTCCGGCTGGAACGCAATTATCGCTCCACCGCCCAGATCCTGGGCGCCGCCTCCGGCCTGATCGCGCATAATGACGGCAGGCTGGGCAAGACCCTGCGCCCCGGCCGCGACGACGCGTCGGGCGAGAAGGTCCGCGTGGCCTCCGTCTGGGATTCGGACGACGAGGCCCGGCTGGTCGGCGAAGAAGTCGAACGCCTGCGTGCCGGCGGGCATAAAATGTCGGAAATCGCCATCCTGGTCCGCGCCGGTTTCCAGACCCGCGCGTTCGAGGAGCGACTGATCGCACTCGGCCTGCCCTACCGGGTCGTCGGCGGCCTGCGCTTCTACGAACGCGCGGAAATCCGCGACGCGCTGGCCTATATGCGCGTGCTGAACCAGCCGGCGGACGATCTGGCGTTCGAACGCATCATCAACGTGCCCCGGCGCGGTATCGGCGCCGTCGCGATGCAGAAATTCCATCAGGCCGCCCGCGACGGCGGCGTGCCGCTGACGGAAGCAATCAGCATCATGCTGGAACGCGGCGAGATCAAGGGCAAGGCCCGCGACAGCCTGGCCGCACTGCTGAACAGCCTCGCACAAGGCCGCGAGGCCCTGCCGCGCGAGGGCCATGTCGTGGTCGTCGACACGCTGCTGGAGGAAAGCGGCTATATCGACATGTGGAAGGCCGATACCTCGGTCGAGGCACCGGGCCGGCTGGACAATCTGAAGGAACTGGTGCGCGCGCTGGCCGATTTCGAAAGCCTGGGCCACTTCCTGGAACATGTCGCCCTGGTGATGGAAAACGAGGAAAGCGCGGGCACCGAACGCCTGAGCATCATGACCCTCCACGGCGCGAAGGGGCTGGAATTCGACACCGTGTTCCTGCCAGGCTGGGAGGAAGGCGTGTTTCCCTCGCAGCGTACCCTGGACGAAGGCGGCCAGAAGGGGCTGGAGGAAGAACGGCGCCTGGCCTATGTCGGCATCACCCGGGCGCGGCATCGGGCCATCATCAGCCATGCCGCCAGCCGCCGCATCTACGGCAACTGGCAATCGGCCATGCCCAGCCGTTTCATCGAGGAACTGCCGGACGAATACGTGACCACGACCGGTGCCGCCAGCCAGGCGCGCAGCCGGAGCTTAGGCCAGACCCCGGCCTTCTCCAGCGCCTTCCCCATCACCGCGCGCCGGCCGCGCGCGGCCGATGCGGGCGACGCGGCGGTCCCCGCCAAAGCGGCGATGCCGGTGGGCACGCGCGTCTTCCATCAGAAATTCGGATACGGGACGGTGTCGTCCGTCGAGGGCAACCGGCTGGAAGTCGCCTTCGACAAGGCGGGACCGAAACGTCTCCTGGACAGTTTTGTCGAGAAAGCACCATGACAAGTCTGACCCGTCGCCACGCGACGGAACTGGAAACCATTGCCGTCACCGTCCCCGCCGACGCCGTCATGGCGTACGAGGACGCGCTCTCGGTCGTCTGTTCCACAATCGGGATCTTCGAGGTCGACGATACCCAGATCCTGTGGCGGGTCGAAGGCGTGCGCGATCTCGGCTTCGGCGAGGCCGAACTGACGGCTGCCCTGGCCCTGGCCGCAGCCGTCAGCGGATACGCTGCCGAACTGGAACGCACACGGACCGAGGCCGAAGGCTGGCTGGCCCGCACTTACGAATCCTTCCCCGAGCAGGATGTCGGGAAGCGTTTCGTGGTGCGCGGAACCCATCTGGAAGGTCCGTCCACCTCGCGTCGCATCGCGATCACCCTCGATGCCGGCATGGCCTTCGGGTCGGGCGAGCACGGATCGACCCGCGGCTGCCTCCGCGCCCTGGAACAGGTAGCCCATCGCCGGCCGCACCGGATCCTGGACATGGGCTGCGGCTCGGGCATCCTGGCCATGGCCGCCGCAGCATTGCTGCACCGCCCGGTCCTGGCGGTGGATATCGACCCATGGTCCGTCCGCACCACCCGGCAGAACGCCGCGCTGAACGGCCTGTCGGCACTCGTGACGGCCCGGCTGGGCAATGGCTGGGGCACACCGGGCCTGAAGCGCCATGCCCCCTTCGACCTGATCTTCGCCAATATCCTGGCCCGCCCGCTCTGCCTGATGGCGAAGGACCTGGCGGCGCATCTGGCGCCCGGCGGCACCGCCATCCTGGCCGGCCTGCTGAACAGCCAGGCCCGGATGGTGGTCGCAGCCCACCGGCGGCAGGGTCTGGTCCTGGAACGGCACCTGACCGAAGGCGACTGGTCGACGCTCGTCCTGCGCCGCCCCGACGGGTCCGCCGGCGCCTGACAGATCGTACGTCGCCACAGAAAAACGATAGAATAGATTGTTTATAAAGCAATAAGGACGATAACAATGCCCGAGATCCAAGCCCGCCTTCCCGCGCTGCGCCGCGTTCTGGAAGAGATGGATGTCGACGGCTTCGTCCTGCTGCGCGGCGACGAGCATCTGGGCGAATATGTCGCCCCCTACGCCGAACGCCTGGCGTGGCTCAGCGGCTTCACCGGCAGCGCCGGCCTGGCCGTCGTGCTGCGCGACGGTCCGTCGGCCGTATTCTCCGACGGCCGATACATCACGCAGATGGACCAGCAGGTGGACGGCACGGCCTGGGCCCGCCTGCATATGCGCGACACCCCACCGGCGGAATGGCTGGCGGCACAGGGCGGCCGGGGCCTGCGGATCGGCTACGACCCCCGTCTGGTGGGCGAGGCCGGGCTGCAGCCTTACCTCGCCCACGGGCTGGACATGGTGCCGCTGGCGACCAATCCGGTAGACCGGATCTGGACCGACCAGCCGGCCGCCCCCGGCACGCCCTGCCAGCCCCACCCCCTGTCGTTCGCGGGCGAGGACAGCGCCGACAAGCGGGCACGCATGGCCGCCATCCTGCGTGCCGCCGGCCAGGACGCGGCCATCGTGGGCGACCCGACATCGGTCGCCTGGCTGCTGAACATCCGCGGCAACGACATTCCCTACACCCCGGCCTGCCTGGCCTTCGCCATCCTGCATGCCGACGGGCGGGTGGATCTGTTCATCGAGCCGGCGCGCGTGTCGCCCGACGCCGCCGACTGGCTGGGTCCACAGGTGCGGATCGTGCCTCCCTCGGGGCTCGACGCGGCCCTGGCGGCACTGGCCGGCCAGACGATACGGGTCGATCCGGTGGGCACGGCAATCTGGTTCATCCAGACGCTGGAAGCCGCCGGTGCCACCATCGCCCGCGCCACGGACCCGTGCGCGCTGCCCCGCGCCTGCAAGAATGATGTGGAGCAGGACGGCGCACGCAAGGCGCACCTGATCGACGGCGTGGCCCTATGCCGTTTCCTCCACTGGGTCGATACACAGGGCGTCGGGCAGAATGAACTCCAGGCCGCGACAAAGCTGGATGGCTTCCGCGCGCTTTGCCCCGATTACCGCGAGGAGAGCTTTCCCGCCATCTCCGGGGCCGGCCCGAACGGCGCGGTCATCCACTACCGGGTCACCCCGGAATCCGCCCGCACGATCGGTGCCGACGAAGTCTATCTGATCGACAGCGGCGGCCAGTATCCGTTCGGCACGACCGACGTGACGCGCACCCTGTGGACCGGCAAGGGGCTGGGGCCCGACGGCGTGCGCGGCCCCTTCACCCGCGTGCTGAAGGGCCATATCGCCCTGGCGCGGGCCCGCTTTCCGGTGGGCACGACAGGGCACGCGCTGGATGCCCTGGCGCGCTACGCGCTGTGGCAGGACGGGCTGGATTACGATCACGGGACCGGCCATGGCATCGGCAGCTACCTTTCGGTGCATGAGGGCCCATGCTCGATCTCGCCCGTTCACCGGCCGGTGGCGGTCGCGGCGGGCATGATCCTGTCCGACGAGCCCGGCTATTACCGGCCGGGCGCCTACGGCATCCGGCTGGAAAACCTGCTGCTGGTCCACCCGGTCCCGGCCGAGGCCGGACGGACCTTCCTGGGGTTCGAGACTCTGACCCTCGCGCCGTTCGACCGGCGGCTGATCGACCCGGCGCTACTCACCGGCGAAGAGGCGGCATGGCTGGATACGTACCATGCACGCGTTTTTGATCTTATCGCGCCGCAACTGGATATAGACGCCCGTGCATGGCTGGCGACTGCCTGTGCCCCGATCGCGGCGGAATAGCGCGAAACCTCCCCGGACAGCGCCAGATAATGTGACTGCGAAAGCCCCTGCGACGGGGGCGAGTGCAATTGTCACCCGTCTGCCACAGGCTTAGGACCATACGGGTTCCGGCCCGGCTGCCCCGCCTCGCGAACGCACGGTCGGCAGGTCGGGCCTGACAAAGCACAGAGGGAGACGTTCGACAATGTCCGCTGAAAAGACCATTCCGGCTACCCTGATCCCCGGCGATGGGATCGGCCCGGAAATCATGGATGCCGTGACCGAGATCCTGGACGCGGTTGGCGCGCCGTTTGCCTGGGACAAGCAGCTCGCGGGTATGGCGGCGGTTGAGGCGACCGGCAATCCGCTGCCTCCCCAGACGATCGACAGCATCCGCCACACCGGCCTGGCCCTGAAGAGCCCGCTGACGACCCCCGTCGGCGGCGGCTTCAAGTCCATCAACGTGACCCTGCGCCAGGAATTCGGGCTGTATGCCAACCTGCGCCCGACGCGGACGTTCGTTCCGGGCGGCCGTTTCGACAAGATCGACCTGGTCCTGGTGCGTGAAAACCTGGAAGGGTACTACGCGGCGATGGAAAGCTACATCCCGGTGGGCGACGACCCGCACGGGATCGCGACGGGTGCCGGCTACAACTCGCGCGCCGAATGTAACCGCATCGTCCGCTTCGCCTTCGAATATGCCGTCAAGCATGGCCGCAAGAAGGTGACGCTGGTCCACAAGGCCAACATCCTGAAGCTGCTGACCGGCCTGTTCCTGGAAGAGGGCCGCAAGGTCGCCAAGGAATATGAAGGCCGCGTGGAATGCAACGAGCGCATCGTCGATGCGTGCGCCATGCAGTTGGTCATCGACCCCTGGCAGTATGACGTCATCGTCACCACCAACCTGTTCGGCGATATCCTGTCCGACCTGACGGCCGGCCTGGTCGGCGGCCTGGGCATGGCCCCGGGAGCCAATATCGGCGAGAAGGCGGCGGTGTTCGAAGCCGTCCACGGCTCGGCCCCCGACATTGCCGGCAAGAACCTCGCCAACCCGCTGGCCCTGCTGCTGGCCGCGAACATGATGCTGGAGCATGTCGGCCGCGACGACCTGTCCAAGCGCATCGAAAGCGGCATCCGCGCCGTGATCACCAAGCGCGAACTGCTGACCCGCGACCTGGGCGGCAATAACGGCACGCGCGAATTCACGGCAGCGCTGAAGCAGCACCTGGTCTGATCCCGGTCGCCGGCTCCCCCCTCGGAACCGGCGGCCCCGCGCCCCGCCTCGGCGGGGCGTTTTTCAACTTCCCCTGTAGGTCGAAAACCCGTAGGGCGAGACCAGCAGCGGCACATGGTAATGGCCGCCCTTACCATCCGGCCCCGGAGCCGCAATCCCGAACGCGATCGGCACCACGTCCAGAAAGGGCGGGTCGCTCAGCGCCACGCCCCGTGCCCGGAAATAGGCGGCAACCGCGAATTCCAGCCGATAGGCTCCCGGCGACAATTCCCCTGCCCCGGCCAGATCCGGGCACCGTCCATCGTCATTGGTCCGGCCACGGAACAGGCAGGCATCCCCGGACCAGAGCACGATCTCCATGCCCGCCGCCGGCCGGCCGGAGACCAGGTCGAGGACATGGCTCGACAGACTGCTCATGATCCCGGCTCCTCCCGTGCCAGCACGCCCAACGCATCGGTCAGGCGCAGGGTCGCGATCTTGCCGATTTCCACGATCGCGGTGTCCAGTTCCTCCACCGGCGCCTGGGCCAGGCGGCGCTCCATTTCCGACAGGATCAGCGCCTTGTCCGACAGGCGGACGCAGATCACGAACGGCATGCCGAAACGCGCGGCATAGCCGTCATTCAGCCTGTTGAACCGCGCATATTCCTCCGGCGTCAGCCGATCCAGCCCCGCCGAGGCCTGTTCGGCCTGCGAGGCACGGGTCAGGTCAGGGTCAAGCCCCGCCCGGCGCGCCAGTTCGGGGTGCGCACGCACCAGTGCCAGCTTCTCTTCCACCGTCGCCCGGTCCAGCACACCGGTCATCGCCGCCAGCATCGCGCCCGGGTCCGCAAACGGGCGCAAGGCCGCCGCACGTTCCACCACCCAGGGCGAATGTTCGTAGAGCGCGCCGAACCATTCGACGAACCGCGCGGGTTCCATCTCGTTCACGCGCTGCATCACCAGGTTCATGCAGGATGGACCTCCAGCCAGTGGCGGGCGATATCCAGGCGCGTCGCCACCCAGACCCGTTCATGGGCCAGAACATGGTCCAGGAAGCGCGCCACCGCGCGGGCACGGCCAGGACGGCCGGCGATGCGGCAATGCAACCCGACGGACATCATCTTCGGCGCCACGTCACCTTCCTCGTACAAGGTATCGAACGTATCGCGCAGATAGCGAAAGAACTGCTCGCCTTCGGTGAAGCCATTCAGCGCCACATAGCGCATGTCGTTCACATCCAGCGTATAGGGCACGATCAGTTGCGGCCGCCCATAACGGTCGTCGTAGTAAGGCAGGTCGTCAGCGTAGGAATCCGCATCGTAGACGAAGCCACCTTCCTCGACGATCAACCGGGCGGTGTTCGGGCTGGTGCGACCCTGGTACCAGCCCAGCGGGCGCGACCCGGTCAGGTGGGTGTGCAGCGCAATACAATCGCGGATATGCGCGCGTTCGCGCGCCTCGGGAATATCCTGGTAATCGATCCAGCGCAGGCCGTGGCTGGCAATCTCCCACCCCGCATCCAGCATCGCCTCCACCGCGTCGGGATTGCGGGCCATCGCAGCGGCAACCCCGAAGACCGTCACGGGCACCTCCCGCTCCACGAACAGCCGGCGCAGACGCCAGAACCCGGCGCGCGAGCCATATTCGTACAGGCTCTCCATCGCCATCGCCCGCGCGCCAGGCACCGATCGCGCACCGACCATCTCGGACAGGAAGGCTTCGGACCCCGCATCGCCATGCAGGACCGAATTCTCGGCCCCTTCCTCGTAATTGATGACGAACTGCACGGCGATCCGCGCCTGGCCGGGCCAACGCGGATCAGGCGGGTCGCCGGCATAGCCGACAAGGTCACGGGGATAGGGCACAGTCATCACGCGGCCTCATAAACGGCGCGGGCCGCATCGATGGCCGCGCCGGGCGGCGGCGCGTAGCCCTCGGCCCGCAGGACGGCCTCCAGCGCACCGAGCGTGATCAGCACCTTGTGCCGCATCGCATTGTAGCCCATTGCTCCGATCCGCCAGACCTTCCCCGCCAGCGGCCCGAAGGCGGTGCCGATCTCGATCTCGAACTCCCCGCGCATCCGTGCCCGCACCCGCTCGCCATCCACGCCGTCGGGAATATAAACCCCCGTCACGTTGGTCATGCGATAGGCATCCTGCCCATACAGGCTCAGCCCCATCGCCCGCAGCCCCGCA
>NZ_JABEQD010000004.1 GCF_014174395.1 Gluconacetobacter aggeris | reverse complement strand
TGACCCAGCATGTCCGCCGACATCGCCCGCAGCACCCGCGGAGGCACGTTCACCGGCCCAGGCCCCATCAACAGCCGCTGCGGCGGGTCGATCTGTCCAAACACCTCTATTCCTCCTCTTCCGTCAGCGCGGCCAGGGCACGCACACTCTTGTATACAAGGATATTGAGGACACAATCCCACTCGTCGCGCCCGGTCGCGTCCTACCCACCCGATCCTTTAAGCGCTTCCTTCAGATGCTCCAGCCGGCTGGATACGCTGCGATAGTTCAGCGCCTTTTCGACATGCCGCAAATGAACGTCCATCAGCCGCGCTGCCTCGGTGGCGTTTCCCTGCTCCAGCGCGTCGATGATCCCGCCATGCTCGCCGCAGGATTCATGCGCGTCGTGCGTCGACTGATACAGGGCGGCAATCAGCACCGTACGCGTCGTCAGGTCCTGCAACAGCGAGGCCAGCACCGGATTGCCGAGCGTTTCGGCCAGGCAGACGTGAAAATGCCCCAGCAGGTAGCTGCGCTCCGCCCGATCGCCACAGGCAATCGCCTTCTGCTCGGCCCGCACATGGTCGCGCAGCGTCCGGATCATGGCCGGACTCGCCCGGTCGAGCGTGACCAGCATCCCCACCTCCAGCGCGCGCCGGGCATCGATCGTATGCCGCGCCTCCTCAACCGACGGCTCAATGACGAACCAGCCCCGCCGGGCGGAGACTTCCACGATCCCCCGCGCCTGCAAGCGCATCATCGCTTCACGCACCAGCGTGCGCGACACGCCGAAAATCTCGGACAATTCCTTCTCGCCCAAGCGTTCGCCCGGTGCGATACGCCCCGAGAGAGCCGCATGGATGATGCGATCCTCGATCAGGTGCGGATTCTTGTGTGCATCTTTTTCGGCATTATCTCGCATACAAGAAGTATGCGCAGAGCGGCGCGGTTCGGCAATCGCCATGATGCTGGACCACGCCGGATAACGCTCCCGACAAAGCGTCCGGCTTCGATGATTCTTTATTCAATTGCCTATCGAAATGAACAAATCTTGCGCAGGCAAAGGGATACCTAAAAACCTTCGAACGAAGGTGCGATTTTTTACAGTGCAAAATCAATACACTAATTCATTTTATGAATTTTTTGTCATATTTTAATTCACACGCATTTTTCGAGAGCGTTTCGTTTCGGATTGTTTTACATCTTGTATGCAACATTGAACCTCACGAATTATCGAATTTGTAGACCAACCTAGAACACCATTTCACAGATGAAATCATAGAAGCCATGCCTACCTGACGACACTCCTCAGTCGCCGGGCCGCTGCCCTGCGACTGAATCGCCGAACCGACATGACCTCATCCCATCGCCAGGACCCCGACCATGGGCCGGTCGCGCCTGCCGCCATTACGACGAGACAAGGAAGACAGACATGCTCCTCCCGTGCCGCGCCGAGCTTTCCTTCCGGAGGCAGGCCATCATGACCAGTTTTCTGGCCAGCGTTATTCTGCCCCTGCCGGCCCTGGCCGATGCCACCAGACAGGCGCCAGCCGCCAACACGCCATCGCGGACAGCCCCCGCCCGCGCAACCCCTGCTCCGGCATCGGCACAAACCGAGGCAGTCACGGTCTCCGCACGCCGGGGCGCGACCGGCGCCGGCCAGCACGACGCCCATTCGGAAACGGTGATTTCTCGCCAGGAACTGGCCAATCGCAATATCCGCGTCATGACCGATATCCAGCGCGTGGCACCGAACCTGACCATCCAGCCGTCCTTCGGATCGGGCGCTCTGAACTTCACGCTGCGCGGCGTCGGCCTGATGGATTTCACGCAGAACAACACGCCCTCAACCATGCCGTATCTGGATAGCGTGGCACTGCCGGTTTCGATCATGACGACCGGCATGATGTTCGACCTCGACGATATCTCCATCGCCGCCGGGCCGTCGGGCTACACGCACGGCCAGGCGACAACGGGTGGCGAAATCGATTTCCACACCGCCGACCCGACGCACCAGTTCCACGCGGGCCTGACCGAGGATATCGCCAGCTACGGCCGCAACCGCGTCGAGGGCTACGTCTCCGGCCCGATCTCCCGGTCAGTGTCGTTCCGCATTGCCGGGCAATCCATGACCGGCGGCGGATACCAGCATAACGCGGCCGGACGGGGCTTCGGCAACGCCAATCTGGGCGCCCTGCGCGCCAAGCTGAAATGGGATATCGACGACACGTCGAACCTGATCATCGGCGGCCACTGGACGACCGACCAGTCGGAATACGCATCGGGCCACAATCTCTACAATTCCTACCATGTCCCGGTGACACAGGACATCTACGAGACGGAATGGGGCCTTGACCCGCGTTTCGCCAAGATCATCGGCATCGACGGCAGCAACACCAAGCCCCGCGAAGACAATATCTTCTGGGGCGCGAACGTGCGCTATACGAAGAATTTCTCCTGGGGGCGGCTGTCGAGCATCAGCGCCTATGAAATGGCCGACGAGCACGAACTGACGAACCAGACGGACTCCATCCTCTCTTATGGCAACATGTTCCGCAACAACCAGACGAACGTGTTCTCGCAGGAAGTGAAACTGGAATCGATCGACCCCAACGCGCGCTTCCATTGGGAAACCGGCATGTATTACAGCCGGTCGCGCATGGCGCAGAACTTCTGGTACGATTCATCGGATCGCCCCGGCACCACGCCGCTGAACGAGACGAACTATCGGCAGGATCAGCAGAATTTCAATCAGTACGTGCAGCTTTCCTACCGCGTTCTACCCAGGCTGCGCCTGATCGGCGCGATCCTGCATGAATCCGACGACCGCCAGATGCTCAACGTCACCAGCACGAACTACAATCTGAATACAGGTGCCGTCGTCGGCACACCGACGAATTTCGGCAATAGCGGCGCGCTGAGCAACCAGTTCGGCGGCCGTGTGGGTGCACAATATCAGTTCACGCACGACATCATGGGCTATGTCATGTTCAGCCGCGGCTTCAAGCCGGGTGGGTTCTCGGCCAACATCACGCAGCAGGCAGCCCAGCTCCGCCCCTTCAAGCCCGAACAGATCCTGACCTATGAAGGCGGCTTCAAGACCATGCTGTTCGACCGCCGCCTGCGCCTCAATGCCGCCGGGTTCTATTATGATTACCGCGACCAGCAGCTTCTGGGCACGGTCCTGGTCCCGCCCTACGGCGTGCTGGGCGGCTACGTGAACGCCCCGCGCTCCTATATCTACGGCGCGGAATTCGACGCCGAGGCCCATCCGTTCCACGGCATGGTCCTGACACAGAATTTCGGCTACCAGAACGGTGTCTACACGCAGTTCCAAAGTCTCAACCGCTCGGCCACCACAGCCAATTTCGCCGCGACCGGCCTCTGGCGGGCCATCAACACGAATTATGACAACGTGAATATGGGGCTGGCCAACCTGACCCTGTCGGGTGCCGCGACCTACACATGGAATGTCTTCCGCGACTACCGGATGACGTTCGATGTCGATTATTCCTATCGCGGCCGCCAGACCCAGCCGCAATATATCGGCCAGACGGGCATCTACCGCTCGCCGGCCTATTTCCTGGTCAATTCGTTCCTGACCTTTGCGGCGCCCAAGCAGCATTGGTCGGTCACCGTCTACGGCCAGAACCTGGCCGACCGCCGCTATTGGCTCTCGGCCGGCACGCAGGCCACATTCTACGGCGTGATCCCGGGCATGCCGCGCTTCGTCGGCGCACGCATCAACCTGACCTACTGAGCCGGGCCCACATCCCCCCAAAGCAGCCAAGGACCCATCGGATGAGCGAGACGACCCTTCCCGCGACACATGCCGGCCGGACCGGACGCCCCGGCATGTTCCTCCAGGTCGTCATCGCCACCCTGCTGGGCCTGGCGCTGGGCGTCTTCGCACCCGACCTCGCAGCGCAGACACGCTGGGCGACCGACCTCTTCCTCCACCTGATCGTGATGGCGGTCGGCCCCCTGCTGTTCTGCATCGTGGTAACGGGGATCGTCGGCGCCGGCTCCTTGCGCACCGTCGGGCGGCTGGGCGCCAAGGCGCTTCTCTATTTCGAGGCGATGACCACGCTGGTCCTCCTCTTCGCCGTCGGCATCGCGCTGCTCCTCCAGCCGGGCCGGGGCATCGTGTTCGCCCCCACGTCCGACGATACCCGCATGATCGCGTCCTACGCCCACAACGCCCATGTGATGCATGAGGGCGGCATCACGGACTTCCTGCTGGCATTGATCCCCCGCACCCCGGCCGACGCCTTCGCGCAGGGCAATGTGCTGCAGATTCTCTTCTTCGCCATCCTGTTCGGCTGCTGCCTCAGCCAGATCGGCGAGGTCGGCGCACCGATCGTCCGCCTGATCGATGCGCTGTCCGTCCTGTTCTCGCGCATGATGCGCTTCATCATCGCGCTGGCACCGCTCGGCGTGTTCGGCGCCATGGCCACCACCACCGCACGCTATGGCCTCAACGCGATCGGACATCTAGCCGCCTTCGTTCTCCTGTATTTCGTGGTCATCACCCTGTTCGTCATCGGCGGGCTGGGGCTCTGCCTGCGCCTGTCGGGGGTCAGCCCGATACGCTTCTTCCGCTATTTCCGCACGGAATTCGCAATCACCTTCGCAACTACCGCCTCGGATGCAGTGCTGCCCAGCGTCATGACCAAGCTGGAACAGATGGGCGTGGACCGTCAGGTGGTAGGGCTGGTGGTACCGGCAGGCTATTCCTTCAACCTCGACGCCCTGTCGATCTATCTGGGCCTCTCCGTCATCTTCCTGGCCCAGGCGACGGGCACGGTATTGAGCGCGTGGCAGATCCTGATCATGCTGGCGACCGCGTTGGTGACCTCCAAGGGCGCACATGGCGTACCTGGCATTGCCATTGTCGTGCTGGCCGCTACCTTGTCCGCCATCCCCTCGATCCCCGTCGCCAGCCTGGTCATGCTGCTGGCGGTGGACTGGTTCGTCGGCATCGCACGCGCGGTGGGCAATCTGGCCGGCAACTGCGTGGCGCCGGTCGTGATCGGCGCCTGGGAAGGCAAGCTGGACCGCAAACGCGCGGCCGAGATCCTGGGGCGGCCATGACCGACACCATCCTCGTCGACGCCGAAACGCTGGCATCCCGCGTCACGGCCGCATTGCTGACCGCCGGCGCCTCGCCCGACTCCGCCGCCGCGGCTACCGAGGCGCTGATGCATGCCTCACGGACCGGCATCGACAGCCACGGGGTCAGACTGGCCGCACATTACGCCACCATGCTGCGGCATGGACGGCTGAATCGCACACCGCGCCTCACAATCCGGCGCACCGCCCCGGCCACAGCCATGCTGGATGCCGATGACGGGCTTGGCCATTACGGCTGCTACCGTGCGATGGACCTGGCCGTCGAGATCGCAGCCGAAACGGGGGTGGGCGCGGTCGGCATCGTCCGCTCATCGCATTGCGGCGCGGCCGGCGCCTACGCCCTGAAGGCCGCCGAGGCCGGCATGATCGGCATCGTGACCAGCAATTCCGACGCGAATGTCACGCTCTTCGGCGGTAGCCTGCCGTTCCACGGCACCAACCCGATCGCCATGGCCGCCCCCGTCGCCGGGCAGGCTCCGTGGCTGCTAGACATCGCGACCTCGTCCATTCCCTTCAATCGCGTTCGGCTCTACCGGTCGCTGAACCGCCCCCTGCCCGCTGGCGTGGCAGCCGACATGCACGGTCATGAGACGACCAGCGCGCATGACGCGCACATGCTGCTGCCTCTGGGCGGCCCGGATTACGGGTTCAAGGGCGCGGCACTGGCCGGAATGGTCACCATCCTGTCGGCCGTTCTGACCGGGGCCGCGACCGATCCCGCCATGATCCCGATGACGGACACGGACGACCGGACGACGGCGCGCAACGTGGGGCAGTTCTGCCTGGCGATCGACCCCGCGCGCTTCGTGGGTCGCGCCGCCTACGACCGGGCGATGGCCGACTATCTGCGCCGACTCCGCGCCGTCCCGCCCACGGATGCCGAACACCCCATCATGGCGCCGGGCGACCGCGAATGGACGACGGCCCGGCACCGGGCCACTAAAGGCATACCGATCGACTCCGACACACGGCGCTTCCTCGGCCTTTGATCCCGCCCGCGAACGGGCGGCTGGATCAGGCCGCCTCTTCCTCGTGGCGGGCATTGATCCGCAGCAGCGCCGTCAGGGCCGAGACCATCTCGTCCATCATCTCGTCGGTGTGATGCGGCCCCGGCGTCAGCCGCAGCCGCTCCGTCCCGCGCGGAACGGTGGGATAGTTGATCGGCGTGGCATACAGCCCGAACTCCGACAGCAGACGCCGGCTGATCTCGTTGCAGCGATCGGCATCCCCGACCGGGATCGGCACGATATGGCTGGGCGTGGACATGAACGGGATTCCAGCCTTGGTCAGCTTGGCACGGAACGTCGCCACCCGCTCGAACATCTTCTCGCGCCGCCAGCCCTCGCGCCGCACCATGCGGACACTGGCCAGCGCGGCCGCCACCACCGACGGCGGCAGCGCGGTGGTGAAGATGAAGCCCGACGCGGCACAGCGCAGATAGTCGATCAGCTCCGCCGACCCGGTAACGTAACCGCCATGGACGCCGAACCCCTTGGCCAGCGTGCCCTCGATGACGTCCACCTGGTCGGCCACCCCGTCACGCTCGGCCACCCCGCCGCCCTGCGGGCCGTACAGGCCCACGGCATGCACCTCGTCCAGATAGGTCATGGCCCCATATTTGCGCGCCAGGGCGCAGGTGGCGCCGATATCGGCAATATCGCCATCCATCGAATAGACGCTCTCGAACGCCACCAGCTTGGGCGCATCCTTGGGCGCCGCCGCCAGCTTGGCCTCCAGGTCCGCCAGATCGTTATGCTCGTAGATCACGCAGGACGAACCCCGCGCACCCTTGATGCCGGCGATCATCGAGGCATGGTTCTGCCGGTCGGAGAAGCAGATCCAGCCCGGCATGCTGGTCAGGATCGTCTGCAGGCTGGCCTGGTTCGAGACATAGCCGGACACGAACAGCAGCCCGGCCTCCTTGCCATGCAGGTCGGCCAGCTCGGCCTCCAGCTCCGCGTGCAGCGGGCTGGTGCCGGCAATGTTGCGGGTGCCGCCCGCGCCGGCCCCATGTTCGCGGATCGCGGCGATCGCGGCCTCGGCCACCGCCGGCTCCACGCCCATGCCCAGATAATCGTTGGCCGACCACACCACCACTTCCCGCCCTGCCGGCAGCTCGGCGGCAGGGCCGGTCACATGGTCATAGACGGGGTACCGATCGGCCTGGCGCGCCAGCGGCGTGAAGCGGCGATATCGTCCCTGCTCGCGGATACCGTCCAGAGAGTCCCGGCAAAAACGGTAGAAAGGATGCCGATCCACGTCGATACTGGGCACTCTGTCATTCTCCCGCGACGCCGGTGCGGGCCCGCCGGCCCGTACGGCCGTCGCCGTTACGGTCTATCCACCTACAGCACGGGCCACCGACAGCGCGGGGACCACGATCCTGTTTCATCGCACATACACCCGCACGGCACCGGCGGTCATCGACGAATCCGACATAGCCGCCATTTCCACCTGTTCGGGCCGCGCGCCGGCCGCGACGATGGCAGCCGCCACCGCCTGGCCATCCGTGGTCACGGCATGCCGCATGGCCAGGGCCTCCTGCTCCGGCGTCGGGCCGGCCGGCACCACGACCCGAACCACGAACAGCACGTTCGGCTTGCGCGCCAGCGCCCGCCTGACGGCGCCTTCCAGCGCCGGCCGCCACGCACTGTCCGGCGTGCCGGCACGGATATCCACCAGCGGCGGCACCGGGCGCGGCGCGGGCGGCGCGGGCGGATAATGCGGCACCGGCGGCCGGCTGGCGCGCGGATCGAAGGTCCGCTGGTCCACCAGATTGCAGCCGGCCATCCCGGTCACGCACAGGGCGGACACGGCCATCAGGGTCGAAACGGAACGAATACGATGCAACATGGGCCGCCACGGTTACAGCATCCACGCCATGGAGCAAGAGTACCGGCCCCGAACAGCCGCCGAAACCCCCGCCCATCGCATCGCGCTTGCGGAGCATCCGGCACGATCCTATAGCCAACAGCGACAGTTTTGCCGCTGCCGGCACACCGGCCGGCCTTCAGGACGCCCTGCCCCCATGTTCTGCGCGCAGACCGATATCGCCCCCAGGCCGGACGCGCCCCCCGATCAGGCCCCGCCTTCCGACGCCCTGGCCGAACCGGCGACGCGCGAAACGATCCACGCCCTGCGCGACGCGGTTCGCGCCGTTATCGAGGTCCGGCTGGGCGATCCGGCGGAGGCCGCCCAGGCCGGGGCCATGGCGGTCCCCGCCTGCGTGCTGTGGAACCAGTTCCTGCGCTTCGACCCCGCAAGCCCCGACTGGCCCGATCGTGACCGCTTCATCGTCTCGTCCACCCGGCACCGGCCGCTGCTGGATGCGCTGATGCGCCTGGCCGGCCAGACTGTGGCGCCCGACGGCGTGGTCGGATATGGCGTCCATCCGGCAGTGGAAATGGCCTTCGGCCCCAGCGGCCAGGGGTTGGGGGCCGCGATCGGTATGGCACTGGCCGAACGGCAGCTCGCGGCACGCTTCGGGCGTTCGATCGTCAATCACCGCATATGGGCCCTCTCCTGCGGCACCGAACTGGCCACCGGCGTGGCGATGGAAGCCGCGTCCCTGGCGGCGCGGATGCGGCTGGACCGCGTCACCGTCCTGTTCGAGATCGCCTCGCACGAGGAGGACGAGGCCGAGGACACGCTGGCCCGCTACGCCGCGACCGGATGGATGGTGCGCAAGGTCGCCGCCGACGACCACGACGCCGTGCAGGCCGCGCTGTCGGCGGCGGTCCGCTCGCGCAAGCCCTCGGTCCTCGCCTGCTCCATCACACCCCGATCCGCCCCGCCCCGCCCCGTCGCATCCGCCACCGGGCCGATGCCCGATCATTCGACGCTGCTATGGGCCCGGGCGGCCCGCCGTGGGGCATCGGCCCGGCGCTCCTGGCTGCGCCGGCTGGTCAAGCACCGGCTCCGCGCGGAATTCGAACGCATCGCGGCGCGGCGCCTCCCCTCCTTCTGGCGCGAGGACTGGCTCCGCGCATGGCACACGGCCTCACTGTCCGCGATCCTGCCGGACCCCGACACGATTCAGGCCGATACAACCTTGGGCTACGGCCGCCAGGGGCTGGACATCCTGCGCGACCTGGTGCCGGAAATGCTCTGCCTGTCCTCCCGTCGCGGGCGCGAGCGGACCGAGGCCATGCCGGCCGACCAGGCGCTGCCCGATTGCGGCACGCTGGTCCACGGGCTGGCCGCCCTGCTGAACGGGATCGCGGTGCATGGCGGAATGGTACCGTGCGGGGCGATCACCTTCGTCGCCATCGACCGCATGCGCCCGGCCCTGCGTTTCGCGGCCATGATGCGCCAGCAGGTAATCTACCTGCTCACCGATGACGGGCTGGCCCTCAGCGAAGACGGGGCGGGCTGGCTGCCGGTCGAACAGCTTGCCAGCCTGCGCGCCATGCCCAACGTCCTGGTCTTTCGCCCCGCCGACCGGCGGGAGACGATGGAATGCTGGGAACTGGCCCTGCGCCGCGCCGATGGCCCCAGCCTGATCACCCTGTCCCCGATGGCGACCGACGCCAACGCCCCGCCCGACCTGCGCCAGCGCCGCCCGCGCGACGGCAGCGCACGCGGCGGCTATGTGATGGAAGAGGCACGCGGCCCGCGCCAGGTCACCCTGATCGCCACAGGCAGCGAAATGGTCATCGCCCGGCAGGCCCAGCACCTGCTGGTGCGCGACGGCATCAGCGCCGCCCTGGTGTCGCTGCCCTGCTGGGAGCTGTTCGCCCGGCAGGACGCCGCCTATCGCGCGCAGGTGCTGGGGGATGCGCCGCGCATCGGCATCGAAGCCGCCTCGGGTTTCGGCTGGGACCGATGGCTCGGCCCGGATGGCGCCTTCATCGGCATGGAGGATTTCTGCGAAGCCGCACCATCGGGCGAACTGTATCGCCGCCTGGGCATTACAGCCGAACGCATACACGAAACGGCGATCCGCCTTGTCAACGAGACGGGACGTGACTTTCAATCGCCTTCCGGGCAGAAAGCGGATGGCCATCGTGCACGGTCCGTTGCCGGAGGCACCACGTAGCCTGGGCCGATCTTTCGGCCGGAGGCTGATATTCGGGAGAGAAATAGAATGGCTGTCAAAGTCGCAATCAATGGCTTCGGGCGCATCGGTCGCCTCGTCCTGCGCGGCATCATCGAAAGCGGACGCACCGACGTCGTGCCGGTGGCGATCAACGATCTGGGCAGCGTGGCCGACAACGCCCACCTGCTGACCTATGACAGCATTCACGGCCGCTTCCCCGGCGAAGTCCGCGTCGAAGGCAACACTATCATCATCACGGCCAACGGCCGCACCTACGCGCCCATCGCCGTCTCGGCCGAAGCCAACCCGACCAAGGTGCCCTTCGAAGGCGTGGACGTGGCGATGGAATGCACCGGCCGCTTCACCAACAAGGAAAAGGCCGCCCACCTGATCGAGGCCGGCGCGCGCAAGGTCATCATCTCCGCCCCCGCCAGCCATGTGGATGCCACCATCGTCTACGGCGTGAACCAGGACACGCTGACCAGCGACATGACCGTGATCTCCAACGCCTCCTGCACCACCAACTGCCTGGCGCCGGTCGCCAAGGTGCTGGACGAGGCGTTCGGCATCGAACGCGGCTACATGGTCACCATCCATTCATACACCGGCGACCAGCGCACGGTGGACACGCTGCACAGCGACCCGCGCCGCGCCCGCGCGGCGGCGATGAACATCATCCCGACCTCGACCGGCGCCGCCCGCGCGGTCGGCCTGGTGCTGCCGCACCTCAAGGGCAAGCTGGACGGTACCGCCATCCGCGTGCCCACGCCCAACGTCTCGCTGGTGTCGCTCGATTTCGTGCCGACGCGCATCCCCGCCTCGGTCGAGGCGGTGAACGAGGCGATGCTGAAGGCGGCGTCCGAAGGCCCGCTGAAGGGCATCCTGGCCTACAATACCGCGCCGCTGGTCAGCTCCGACTTCAACCACTCCAGCGCCTCCTCGACCTTCGACGCGACCGAAACCGCGCTGATCGACGGCGGCAAGCTGGTGCGGATCTGCAGCTGGTACGACAATGAGTGGGGCTTCTCGAACCGCATGTCCGACACGGCCGCGGTCTTCGGCGCGCTCTGATGGCCGCCCTGTCCTTCAAGACGCTGGACGCCTTGCAGCCCAAAGGGCGCAAGGTGCTCCTGCGCGCGGATCTGAACGTCCCCGTGCGGGACGGACAGATCACCGACCTGACCCGCCTCGAACGCCTGGCGCCCACCATCCGCGAACTCGCGGACAAGGGCGCGCGGGTGATCGTGGTCAGCCATTTCGACCGTCCCAAGGGCCAGCGCGTGCCGGCCATGTCGCTGGAACCGATCGCGGCCGCCCTGGGCAAAACCCTGGGCCGGCCGGTGCGCTTCGCCGAGGACTGCATCGGCCCGGTGGCCGAACAGGCCGTCGCCAGCCTGCAGGACGGCGACGTGCTGGTGCTGGAGAACACGCGCTTCCACGCGGGCGAGGAAAAGAACGACCCCGACCTGTCGAAGGCCCTGGCCGCGCTGGCCGACGATTACGTCAATGACGCCTTCTCGGCCGCCCATCGCGCCCACGCCTCGACCGAAGGCGTGGCCCGCTTCCTGCCCTCCTTCGCCGGCCGGCTGATGGAAGCGGAGCTGAACGCCCTGAACGTCGCGCTGGAAAACCCGGTCCGTCCGGTCGGCGCGATCGTCGGCGGCGCCAAGATCTCGACCAAGCTGGACCTGATCGGCAACCTGCTGGACCGGGTGGACGTGCTGATCATCGGCGGCGCGATGGCCAACACCTTCCTGGCCGCCAAGGGCGTCGCCGTCGGCAAGTCGCTGCAGGAAGCCGACATGCACGACACGGCCCGCGCCATCATGGCAAAGGCCGCCAGCCAGGGCTGCGAGATCATCCTGCCCGTCGACGCGGTGACGGCCACGGAATTCCGTGCCGACCCGCCGACGAAGACGGTGCCGGTGGACGCAATCCCCGCCGACGCGATGATCCTGGATGCGGGGCCGGAGACGGTGCGCCTGCTGACGGAAAAGATCGTCGGGCTGAAGACGCTGGTGTGGAACGGCCCGCTGGGCGCGTTCGAACTGCACCCGTTCGACACCGCCACCAACCTGGTCGCGGCCGAAGTGGCGCGGCGCACCCAGGCTGGCCAACTGACCAGCGTGGCCGGTGGCGGCGACACGGTCTCGGCCCTGCGCCATGCCGGCGTGGCGGACGAGATGTCCTACACCTCGACCGCCGGCGGCGCGTTCCTGGAATGGCTTGAGGGCAAGACCCTTCCCGGCATCCAGGCGCTCAGCGAACTGTCCGAGCGGATTCTCCCGCTCTGATCATGGGGCGGCGGCCCGGCCTCAGGCCGGGTCGCCCTCGCCATCCTTCTTCTCTCCGCCTTCCGGCGAGGACAGCTTGATCGACGGCCCGACCAGCCCGTTGGCAAAGGCTTCGGCCGAGAACGGCCGCAGATCCTCGGCCTGCTCGCCCACACCCACCGCATGCACCGGCAGGCCGAACGTATCGGCCAGCGCCACCACGATGCCGCCGCGCGCCGAGCCGTCCAGCTTGGTCACGATCAGCCCGGTGACATTCACCAGTTCCTTGAACACCCGCACCTGCTCGATCGCGTTCTGGCCGGTCGTCGCGTCCAGCACCAGCAGCACCGAATGCGGCGCGGTTTCGTCGAACTTGCGCATCACGCGGATGATCTTGGCCAGTTCCTCCATCAGCGCGCCCTTGTTGTGCAGGCGGCCGGCGGTATCGATCAGCAGCAGGTCCGCCCCTTCGGCCCGCGCGCGCTTCAGCGCATCGAACGCCAGCCCGGCGGCATCGGCATTGGGCGGGCCGGAAATCACCGGCGCACCGACCCGCTGGCCCCAGACCTGAAGCTGCTCGACGGCGGCGGCGCGGAACGTATCCCCCGCCACCATCATCACCTTCAGCCCCTGTTCGCCATAGAAGCGCGCCATCTTGCCGATGGTCGTGGTCTTGCCGTTGCCGTTCACGCCGACCACCAGCACCACATGCGGCTTCAGGGTCGGGTCGGGCACGAACGGCACCGCCACCGGCTCCAGCACCTGGGCGATCTCCGTCGCCAGGGCATTGCGGATCTCCTCGTCCGTCACCTCGGTGCCGAAACGCGAACTGCGGAAGGATTCGATCACCCGTGCCGCGACATTGGGGCCGAGATCGGCCGCAATCAGCAGATCTTCCAGTTCCTCCAGCGCGGCGTCGTCCAGCTTGCGGCGGGTAAAGACCGCGGCGATCCCGCCACCCAGTTTCTGGGTCGATCGGGAAAGGCCCGCCTTCAGGCGGGAAAAGAAGCCAAGTGCCATGTCAGAGGATTTCCGCCACCAGACCGTTTTCGTCAACCGCCGTGGGCCGCACGGCCACGATGCGCCCCGCTTCGGCCTCGCCCGCCGCCAGACGTACGGGTGCGAATTCCTCGGAATGCCCGCTGGTCGCGGTCTCCAGCAGCACGTTCAGCGTCCGCCCCAACAGCCCGGTGTGATAGGCCCGCGCCGCCTCCTGCCCCGCCGCGCGCAGCCGTGCCGCGCGCTCGCGCCGGGTCGCCACCGGCACGGCGGGCATCCTTGCCGCCGGCGTCCCCGGCCGCTCGCTATAGGGAAACACATGCAGGTACGGCAGGCCCTGCTCCCGCACGAACTCCAGCGTTTCGTCGAACAATGCATCGCTTTCGGTCGGAAAGCCCGCGATCACATCCGCGCCGATGCCCAGATCCGGCCGGCAGGCCCGCGCCCGCGCGATCACCCCAGCCACATCGGCCACCAGATGCCGCCGCTTCATCCGCTTCAACACCATGTCCGATCCCGCCTGCAGCGACAGGTGCAGATAGGGCATGAAGCGCCGCTCGCCTTCCAGCAGGCGCCACAGATCCTCGTCGATCTCCACCGGATCGACCGAAGACAGGCGCAGCCGCTCCAGCTCCGGCACCAGCACCAGCAACCGGCGGCAAAGCTGCCCAAGTTTCGGCTGCCCCGGCAGGTCGCCCCCCCACGAGGTGATATCCACCCCCGTCAGCACCACCTCGCGATAGCCGGAAGCCACCAGCGCGCGCACCTGCTCCACCACCGCGCCCACCGGCACCGAGCGCGACGGCCCCCGCCCGAACGGAATGATGCAGAAGGTGCAGCGATGGTCGCACCCCTGCTGCACCTCGACGAAGGCGCGGGTCCGGCCGGCAAACTCCGTCACCAGATGCGGCACCGTTTCGGTCGCCGCCATGATGTCCGATACCGCGCGCCCTTCCCCCAGCGCCGCCGGGGTCCAGCTCGCGGCGTCCAGCTTCTCGCGATTGCCCAGCACGCGGGCCACGCCGGGCAGCGCCTCCCAACGGCCGGGGTCGATCTGCGCCGCGCAGCCGGTCACGACGATGCGCGCGTCCGGCCGGTCCCGATGCGCCCGGCGGATCGCCTGCCGCGCCTGGCGCTCGGCCTCGGCGGTCACGGCACAGGTATTGACGATGATCACATCGTCCAGCCCCGCCGCATGGCCGCGCATCACCTCGCTCTCATAGGTGTTCAGCCGGCAGCCGAAGGTCAGGATCTCGGGCGGCCTGCTCATGACGGATAGGCCTCGGGGTCGAAGGTCCCGACAAAACTGGAGGTCGCCGGCCCCGTCATCAGCACGTGCCCGTCCGCTTCCCGCCAGGTGATCGACAAGGCACCGCCATCCATCTCGACCCGGCAGGTGCGTTCCACCAGCCCGCGCCGCACGGCATTCACCACCGCCGCACAGGCACCCGACCCGCAGGCCAGGGTCAGCCCGCTGCCCCGTTCCCACACGCGCAGCCGCATGGCCTCGCGTGAGATGATCTGCGCAAAGCCGATATTGGCCCGTTCGGGAAACAGCGGATCATGCTCCAGCAGCGGCCCGGCCACGAGCGGGTCGAGGTCCAGACTATCGTCCAGGAAGAAGGTGGCATGCGGATTGCCCATCGAGGCCGCCGCCGGGTCGCCCGCCAGCGGCAGATGCAGCGTATCGACCGGCTCCGCCAGCGGCACGTCGCGCCACTCCAGCGCCGGCGCGCCCATATCGACCGTCACCAGCCCGGTCTCACCCACCCGGGCCGGCAGCAGCCCGGCCCGGGTCTGCAACACGCTCTCCCGGCGCCCGTCTCCGCGCCACAGCAGGTCGGCCACGCAGCGCGACGCGTTGCCGCAGGCGCCGGATTCGCTGCCATCGGCATTGAAAAAGCGCACGAAAACATCCGCCCCATCGCGGCAGGCCGGGCGCAGCACCACGAACTGGTCGCACCCGATCCCGCGATGGCGGTCGGCCAGGGCGGCAATGCGCGCAGGCGTCAGCCCATGGCGCTCCACGCGCTCGTCCACCACGACGAAATCGTTGCCCAGACCGTGCATCTTGCTGAAGGGGATCATCATGCGCGCCTTATAGGCCACGCGCCCCGCTTATATCAAAGGAAACGACCGGGCGCGCCGCGCTGCAACACCTCGATCCTGTATCCGTCCGGATCGACGACGAAGAAGAAGCGGCCGACCACCCGATCCCCCAGCGCCAGTTGCTTCACCGGCAGCGGCGACAGCCCCTCGCTGACGAAACGGGCATGCTCGGCATCGACATCCTCGACCGACACCGCCAGATGCCCATACCCGTCCCCCAGCTCATAGGGCCGGTCGCGATCGTGATTGACCGTCAGTTCCAGCTCGAAGTCCTGTTCTGCGTTGGACAGGTAAATCAGGGTGAAACCGTCGAACACCAGCCGGTCGGCCACGGTCAGGCCGAAGGCCCGCTCGTAGAAGGCCAGCGACGCCGCCTCGTCCCGCACCCGGATCATGGAATGGATCAGCTTCGCCATCGTTTCGGGCTCCTTCCCCGCCTGTCTTTCCATGCGCGACATATCGGCCCCGGCGGCATACGGTCCAGCCCGCATTTCCAGACAGGCTTTGAGCCTCCGATGCAGGCCACCGGCCGCGCTGGAACGGGCATCTGGCATCAATTAATTCTAAAATTGAATAGAATTTATTCAGTATATTTCATAATGAAGCAAAACTAAAAGAAATTATTATTTACCTTTTCCAAGAAATGCTTTGACATAATTCCAGAAACTTCATCAGCCTTCATGCGACTGTCCCGAATGCCATTGCCCTCCCTGCGCATAAAGCGGCCTTTCCCGCTGTTCCTGCTCTGCTGCTCCACACTCGTACCGGCCGCCGCCCATGCCCAGGGCCAGGGGCCGGAGGAAGCCGAAGCGATCGAGGCGATGGAAAACCAGATCTCCCGCATCCAGGAGCAGCAGCTCGAACTGCAGAGGGACCTGATGGCGATGCGCCGCGAACTGGCGCAGCATCGGGCCCATCTGCACCTGGCCCACACGGCCACCGCGACCGAATCAGTCACGCGCGACCATCCCTCGTCCGGGCACGGCGCGGCGGAGTCACGTCAACTGGCCCGCACGACCGGAAAGCCCGCCCCCGGCCCGGCAAGCCATCCCCCTCTCTATCCCGGCGAAGTCCCCGCGCCCACGATCGGCGAAGACACGCCAACCTACGCCGCCGTGGTCCGCCACCGCGACGAAGACATGGTCAACCGCATCGCCGACAATAATGTCGGCCCCCACCCGCGCGAGACCGCCGGCGCGCAGGCCGCCGGTGCGCTGGGCGACCACGGCGTGTTCCATGTCGGGCCGGTCACGGTCATCCTCGGCGGCTTCTTCGACACTTCGGCCGTTCTGGAAAATCGCCATATCGCATCGGGCACGTTCAATTACTGGACGGCCATGCCATTCCCCCGCAGCGCCAACTATCACGAGAACAGCTTCGAAGGCAGTCCGCGCTACAGCCGCTTCTCGCTCATGGCCCGCGCCAATATCGATTCCCACACCACCGTCTCCGGCTTCGTCGAAACCGATTTCGGCGCCGGCGCGGAAACGACCAACCCGTACGAAAGCAATGCCTACGTGCCACGCCTGCGCCAGGCCTATCTGAGCTATGACGACACGCAGGATGGCAATCACCTGCTGGTCGGTCAGGCCTGGAGCCTGCTGACTCCCGGCCGCGTCGGCATCGTCGCCCGGCAGGAAAGCCTGCCCGAGACCATCGAATCCTCCATGCTGGCCGGCCAGACCTGGACCCGGCAATGGCAGGCCCGCTTCGTCCACGACATGCTGCACCACCGGCTGTGGCTCGGCCTGTCGATCGAAAATCCCGCGACGATCTACGACACCACGGGCTTCGACAATGATAACGGCACGGTCGCGCTGCCCAATGGCGGCACGGCCACCATCGGTGCCAACGGCACCGGCCTGACCGAATTCACCACCAATTATTCCGACGAAATCGCGCCCGACGTCATCAGCAAGGTCGCGTGGGACCCGGCCTGGGGCCATTACGAGGCCGAAGGAATCGTCCGCTTCCCCCATGATCGCGTCTTCGCGAACGGCACGGGCCACAACAACACAGCCATCGCCGGCGGCGGCGGCGCGTCGGCGGTGCTGCCGGTCATCCCCCACAGGGTCGAAATCCACCTGTCCGGGCTCGCGGGAGTCGGGGTCGGCCGCTACGGGTCGGTCCTGCTGCCGGACGTCACGCTGAATGCCCAGGGCAAGCCGAAACCCCTGCCCGATGCGCAGGCAACGGCAGGCATCGTCGCCCATCCGGACCCGCGGATCGACGTCTATGGCTATTACGGCATGCAGCGTTCCGGCCGGAGCTATTTCTCCTCCGGCGGCTCGGCCTACGGTTACGGCAACCCCATGTCCTCCAACGCGGGATGCGAGGTGGAGATGTCGCCGTTGGCCTGCACGGCCAGCATCCGCTCGGTGCAGGAATTCACCCTCGGCGCCTGGTGGCGCTTCCTCCAGGGCCGGTATGGCACGGTCGAGGTCGGAACCCAGCTCGCCTATTCGCGCCTGCAGACCTGGAAAGGCATCGGCGGCGCCCCCTCCACCAGCGTCAGCCAGATCTTCTTCGATTTCCGCTACCTGCCTTTCCAGTAACACTGCCCGGCAACACGGCCGGTTGCGCCCGAGAGAAAAACGGAGGATGTTCCCGCCGACCGGACCACAGGACGCCGGACCACAGGACGAAGGAGGATACGGTCGTGCAGGACAGAACACTGCGTATTCTGGCGGTATCCCTCTGCCTCGCCGCCACGGGCGCGCCGGCGCTGGCACTGGCGCAGGAAGATGACGAGGCCAAGGCTCCGTCGATGCACCAGTTGGCCACCCGCCCGCCGGTACCCAGCGCGCACAAGGATTTCAGCCAGTTCCATTTTCGCCCCGCCGGCGACAGGGTAGTCGAACAGTCCGACGCCAACCGCCTGCTGTTCTGGACACCGCAGGGCACGCCGGACGGCTATGCCGAACGGCGCGGCAACGCGATCTTCTATTACGACCGCACCGGCAAGGCCGTGCGGGTGCAGGAACTGCCCGCCGAGGAAAACTGACGCCCCGCCTAGCCGCGCGCCTGCCGCCGCAGATAGTACCATCGGGTCAGGTGCGACCACACGATCATGACCGGCAGGCACAGGCGCAGGAACACCGGCGAGCATAAGAACAGCGGGGGAAAGATCCTGTCGATCAGCGACGGGAAATGCTCCTCCTTCCCGCCCCGCGCCGCCCCCAGAATCCAGTCCGCCGCCCGCTCAGGCGCCTGCGGCCAGGACATGAAGTTCAGCAGCGATCCGCCCTGCGCCATTTCCTCGCGGAACATGGCCGTATCCACGCTCCCGGGAAACACCGACGTGACACGGATGCGCCGGGGCCTGAGTTCCAGCGCCAGGGCCCGTGCGAAACCGCGCAACCCGAATTTCGACGCGGTATAGACGGCACTGCCCGCAAGCGGAAACACGCCCGCCATCGAGTTGACGAACAGCACCCGCCCACCGGCCACGATGTTGGGCAGCACCTCGTTGGTCAGCAGGATCACACCGGTCAGATTGGTGTCCACCTGCCGCCGGACATCCTCGCCATCCAGGGCGCCCGCGGGCTGGGGCGAGATCGTGCCCGCACAGGAAATGAACAGGTCGATCGCCGGGCACGCGTCACGAATGGCCTGCCCCGCCGCCGCGATCGCGCCCGCATCCATCAGGTCACAGCACACGGCCAGATCGGCCTCGATATCGGGCGGCATGCCCGCGCGACGCGACAGGATGATGATCCGATAACCGTCCTGGCGCAGCCGGCGGCACAGAAACTGTCCGATTCCACCGGTCGCTCCGCTGACGATGACGGTTTTCTGACGGGACAATCCATTTTCCTGGGGCACGGCAGCCGCTCTTCACGCTGTGATGGTCGGTCCGTGGCAGTCCTGCCTGCCACGGAATGACGGCCCGCCCGTATACCAGCTCCCCCCCAGCGGCGCGAGGGCCGCCGCCACCCACCGGCGAGGCCATCCGTCGAAACCCATTCTTTCCTTTTAATGTCACACTCTTTTCAAAAAACGTGACAACAGGCCGATCACATCCCCGATACCCGCTTGCAGGGCGGCCCGGCACGCGCCACGTCATCTTCCGACATCCGTCCGATACAGGAGGCGGACATGCGGACCCTGCACAAGCTGATACCGGTCGAGGCGATCGAACTGGTGGACCATCACGGCTCCCACGCCCTGCTGATCGCGCGCACACATCTCGCCCAGGCGCGCGATGCCGGCGACGAGGTCCGTGCCGCACGCTGGCAGACCGTGAGCGAGGCCATCATCACGATCATCGAGGAACAGAAATGTAACGCCACGCCCCGGGAAAAACTGACGACCGAAGAAGGATGACGCCCGACCCGGTCCTGCCGACCGACCATCGGTCGCAAGACCGGATCGCCTCCCGCACGATCATGAGCCTGCGGAGGATAACCGCCTTGTGACCGCGACCTATTCACCTAACATATATTTGTTATTGTTCCTTTCTATAAAAAGGACGAGAAAAATTCCAACGGTCACCGCGTTTCGGGCTGGTCGGACAGCCCCCGCGACCGATGGAGATTCCCGTCATGAACCCTCTCGCCAATCCAGCGCCCCTCGGCCTCGCCGGCTTCGGGATGACGACGATCCTGCTCAATCTCTGCAATGCCGGCTTCCTGCCGCTCAATTCGTCGGTCCTGGCCATGGGGATCATCTTCGGCGGATGGGCCCAGATCCTGGCCGGGCTGCTTGAATATCCCAAGGGCAATACGTTCGGGCTGACGGCCTTCACGGCCTACGGCGCGTTCTGGATCTCCCTCGTCCTGCTCGTCATCCTGCCGAAATTCGGCCTGATCCCGGCGGCGACCGCCCCGGCCATGGGGGCCTATCTCGCGCTCTGGGGCGTTTTCACGGGCTTCATGTTCATCGGCACGCTGCGCGGCAACCGTGTGCTGCAGTTCGTGTTCTCCTCACTGACGCTCCTGTTCTTCCTGCTCGCGCTGGGCGAGTGGACAGGCAATGTCACGATCACCCGCATCGCGGGATATGAGGGGCTGCTCTGCGGCGCCTCCGCCCTCTATCTCGCCATGGCGGAAGTGATCGAGGCCCAGTTCGGCCATCCCATCCTGCCGGCCGGCCTGCCCGCCCCGCAGGCCCCCCGGCACGTCACGGGCGCTCCCGCCTGAACGGACCTGCGATCGTCCCTTCCCTGCGCCCTTCCCCCGGAGGCGCGGGGTCCTTTCATTCGGACAAACAGAGCCGGTGAGTCCCTTACGGACCGGCCGTTTCCGGCCTACACTGCCTCATCATGACCGACCGACCGTACAGCACCCTGCTCACCGTCGATACGCATATCGACATCCCCTGGCCCGACCGGGGCGATTTCACGCAGGATACCGACTATCGCCATGTCGACCTGCCCAAGCTGCGCCGGGGCGGGATCGCCGCCGCCTGCCTGGTGGCCTATGTCGGACAGGGCGCCATCGACCCGACCGCCCACGCCGCCATCTCCCGCCAGGCCCTGGCGATGCTGGATGCGATCAACCGGGGGGTCGAAGGCGGCCCGGCACGGATCTGTCCCCTCGCGGCGGATATCGAGGCCGCGTTCCACGAGGGCATCACCGCCATCGTCCCGGCGGTCGAGAACGGCTATGCGATGGGCGAGGACCTGTCGCTGCTGGCGCAGTTCCGCGCGCGCGGCGCCCGCTACATGACGCTGACCCATAACGGCCATAACGCGCTGGCCGATTCCGCCCGCCCCATGCCCGCACTGAACGATCCCGAAATCCGCCATGGCGGCCTGTCCGGCCTGGGGCGGGAAGCCATCGCCGAAATGAACCGGCTGGGCCTGATGGTGGACATCTCCCACACCGCGCGCAGCACCATGATGCAGGCGGTGCGCCTGTCGCGCAGTCCGGTCCTGGCCACCCATTCCTGTGTCCGCGCGCTGTGCGACCATCCGCGCAACCTGGATGACGAACAGCTCGACGCGCTGCGCGACTGCGACGGCGTGGTCCACATCACGGCCGTCGATGCCTTCCTCCGCCCGCGCGAAATCCGCGCCCAGCGCCCGGTCAGCGTGGCCGATTATGTCGACCATATCGACTATGTGGCGGCCCGGATCGGCGTGCGTCATGTCGGCATCTCGTCCGATTTCGACGGCGGCGGCACCATCGAGGGCTGGCGCGACGCCGCCCAGAGCCAGGCATTGACGGCGGAACTACGCCGTCGCGGCTACGACCACGACCAGATCGCCGCGATCTGGGGCGGCAATTTCCTGCGCCTGCTTCGCGCGGCCGAGACCGTCGCCGCCGGCTGAACGGCCGTTCTCGACGATGGCGACGTGCGGCAGGCGGCGTATCTCCCGCACCGGCATTGAGGGATTTCCCTCATTTTTCTGCTTCCCGGAGAGGTCTACAAACCGATCCACGCCACGTCGCCATCCCCCGGCCAGGGGGGAGCGAGGCCGAAGCTTCATCGCAGGCTGATCGCAGGGCGACGGGCTGGACGCCAGGAGAAGACCAATGAGCGATGAACAGCCGAGCCGCGCCCCCGTTCCCGACCGGGCGGAAGACAATGCATTCTTCCCGTCGGCATACTCCCTGACCAGATACACGTCCTCGAAGACCGATTTCGACGGCACGACCTATCCGAAGCCCTACCGGGGCGGAAAGTGGAAGATCCTGATGATCGGCTCGCAGGAGCGGTACCTGATGATGAAGGGCGGCGCGTTCTTCTCGACCGGCAATCATCCGGTGGAGATGCTCCTGCCCATGTATCATCTGGACGCGGCGGGTTTCGAGATCGACATCGCGACCATTTCCGGCGATCCGGTCAAGTTCGAGTGGTGGGCGTTCCCCCACGAGGACGAAGCCGTCAAATCGATCTACAGGAAATACGAAAAGCAGCTCAAGGCGCCGAAGGCGCTCGCGGACGTGATCGGCGAGGGCTTTACGGCCGAGACGCCCTATCTGGGCGTGTTCATCCCCGGTGGTCACGGCGTGCTCAATGGCGTGCCCTTCAGCAGGCAGGTCGGCGACATCCTGCGCTGGGCCCAGGCCAACGAGCGCTTCACGATCTCGCTCTGCCATGGGCCGGCCAGCCTCCTGGCGACGGCGGCCGATGGCGGCACGTTCGCGTTCGAAGGCTACGAAATGTGCGTCTTCCCGGACAGTCTGGATACCGGCGCCAATATCGAGATCGGCTACATCCCCGGCGAGATGGCGTGGCTGGTCGGCGAAAGCCTGCGTAAATACAACGTGAAGATCCTCAACACGGGCATCACGGGCCAGGTGCATCGCGACCGCCACCTGCTGACGGGTGACAGCCCGCTGGCGTCGAACAATCTCGGCAAGCTGGCGGCCGAAACCCTGCTCGCAGCCGTCGACAGATAAAATCCGGGCCCACACGCGGCTGCGGGCGGTACATGCCGGCAGCCGCGTGATAGCCTTGATGGATGTCTTCCCCGATCCGACCAACAAGATCACGGCTCTCTACACCGGCGACGACGGCCGGTCCGTGACGGCCGAGGTGAAGATACGCGCGGCCGCACGCCCGCATCATCACCGGCGATGCCCATGGAGCCATCGACCGGATGACCGCCTACTGGGACAATGCCGCATGGTTCACCATGCTGGGCAGGAAGATGCTGGCCTGACGGTTCATATGGAGGTGGCACGATGACGATCGGGACAGGCGGCCATGGAACGAGGTCATGAGCGGCTCCATCGCCGAGGCGGCATTCGCTACCGCGACCGCGATCATGCGGGCGGAAGCACCGGAAACGGCCCAGGACGCGATACGGTCGTTCGGGCGCATGCTCGGCTATGACCGCTTCGTGCTTTTCGCGGCGTCATCGGCGCGGGAAGACATCGTCGATCGTATCTATTGGGTCGAAGGCGACTGGTTCGGCGACGGCAGGCATGTCGACGCCACCAGCTATGTCCGCCGCTGCCCGGTGACGCATCATATGCTCGAAGCGCATGCGCCGTTCTTCTGGACGAAGACCTCCGGCGCCTCCGGCGAATGCTATCGGATGGTCGATACGCCCCATGGAAAGGGTATTCATGGCATCCAGGTCCCGATCTTCGGACCTCTCGGCCTCGAAGGGGCGATGAGCCTCGGCGGTACGCGCATCGATGCGTCTCCGGCGGCGCGCCTTGCGCTGCCGATGGTCGCGGGCACCGCATTCGCAACGGTGCGCAGGCTGGTCGACGGCCCGAGCGACAGAATCGCCGTCCGGCTCTCCGAAAGAGAGCGCGAGATACTGTCCTGGACCGCATCCGGGCGCCGCCAGGGCGATATCGCGGCAATCCTCGGCCTTTCGGAACGCACGGTCGAGAACCACCTGCGGCGCATCCGCAAGCGCCTGGGGGCGTCGACCACGGCGCAGGCCATACGGACCGCCATACAGAATGGCGACATCGGGAGTTGAGCGTCCGTTCGCCGGCTTCGATCCCCGGCCGGATGGCATCGCAACAACCTGGCAGCTAGCCCTGACGCGCCCGAGCGTCTATACCCGCCGGAATTCTGCACCAACCGAAACAGGACGGAACATGACCGCCAGCACGGACTACAAGGTACGCGACATCGCCCTCGCGGAATGGGGCCGCAAGGAAATCGCGATCGCCGAGGGCGAAATGCCCGGCCTGATGGCGCTGCGCGAGGAATTCGGGGCCAGCCAGCCGCTGAAGGGCGCGCGTATCGCCGGCTGCCTGCACATGACGATCCAGACCGCCGTGCTGATCGAGACCCTGACCGCGCTGGGCGCCACGGTCCGCTGGTCCTCGTGCAACATCTTCTCGACCCAGGACCACGCCGCCGCCGCGATCGCCGCGACCGGCGTGCCGGTCTTCGCCTGGAAGGGCCTGACCGAGGAAGAGTTCTGGTGGTGCATCGAGCAGACCATCACCGGTCCGGACGGCTGGACGCCGAACATGATCCTGGACGATGGCGGCGACCTGACCGTGCTGATGCACGACAAGTATCCCGAGATGCTGAAGGACGTGCGCGGCCTGTCCGAGGAGACGACGACGGGCGTGCATCGCCTGTGGGAAATGGCCAGGAAGGGCACGCTGGCCGTGCCGGCCATCAACGTCAATGACAGCGTCACCAAGTCCAAGTTCGACAATCTGTACGGCTGCCGCGAAAGCCTGGTCGACGCGATCCGCCGCGGCACCGACGTCATGATGGCCGGCAAGGTCGCGGTCGTCGCCGGCTATGGCGATGTGGGCAAGGGCTCCGCCGCCTCGCTGCGCAATGCCGGCTGCCGCGTGCTCGTCACCGAGGTCGACCCGATCTGCGCCCTGCAGGCCGCCATGGAAGGCTACGAGGTCGTGACGATGGAAGCCGCCGCCCCGCGCGGCGACATCTTCGTCACCTGCACCGGCAATGTCGACATCATCACCGTCGACCACATGCGCGCGATGAAGCACCGCGCCATCGTCTGCAATATCGGGCACTTCGATTCCGAGATCCAGGTCGAGGCGCTGCGCAACTTCCAGTGGGACAACATCAAGCCGCAGGTCGACGAGGTCATCTTCCCCGACGGCAAGCGCCTGATCCTGCTGTCCGAGGGCCGTCTGGTGAACCTGGGCAACGCCACGGGCCACCCGTCCTTCGTCATGTCGGCGTCCTTCACCAACCAGACGCTGGCGCAGATCGAGCTGTGGACCGCCCCCGAGGGCAAGTACGAGCGTCAGGTCTACACCCTGCCCAAGCACCTCGACGAGAAGGTCGCGGCCCTGCACCTGGCCAAGGTCGGCGCCGAGCTGTCGAAGATGTCGGCGAAACAGGCCGAGTATATCGGCGTTCCGGTCAACGGGCCGTTCAAGAACGACCTGTACCGCTACTAAGGCGCAGCGCCGCCCGGGGACACGACGTGCCCCGGGCGGCCCCGCCGCAAGGAGAATCCGCGCATGAGCATCCTCGGCACCATCCTGTCCACGATCTTCGGCCATGCCGGAGCCACCACCCCGGCGGCCGCTCCCGCCAGCACGGCACCGGCCGCGCCCCCGGCGGGACAGACGCCGGCGCCGGTCGCGCCCTCCGCGCCGTCCGCCCCGGTGGATGTCGCCGCCATCCTGACCGACCTGGCCGCCAAGGCACCGCAGAAGCTCAACTGGCAACAGTCGATCGTCGATCTGATGAAGCTGCTGGGCCTCGACAGTTCGCTGGCCGCGCGCAAGCAACTGGCCGAAGAGCTGCATTATACCGGCGACACCAACGACAGCGCGTCGATGAATGTCTGGCTGCACCGGCAGGTCATGCAGAAACTGGCCGAAAACGGCGGCAAGGTCCCCGACGATCTGAAATGATCCACGGCACGGGGCGATCCCGCCCCGTCCACGCTTTCCGGCAGGGTACGACAATGCATGACGCCCCCTTCCCCCAGAACGCCACGCCGATGGACCTCGACATGCTGCGCCAGGCCATCGCGCTGTCGGCGGAAGCCCGGGCAGCCGGCCGGCACCCGTTCGCGGCACTCGTCGCCGATGCGGACGGACGGGTGGTCAGCCGGGCCATCAACAATTCCATGCCGCCCGAGGGCGACCCGACCCAGCATGCCGAGCTGCGGGCGGTGGCCGAGGCAGCCCGCATCCTCCCGCCCGAAACGCTGGTCGACTGCACGCTCTATACCAGCGCCGAACCCTGCTGCATGTGCGCCGGGGCCGTCTATTGGACCAACATCCGCCGCGTGGTGTACGGATTGTCGGAGCACGCCCTGCTGGGCCTGACAGGCGCGCACCCGGAAAATCCGACCTTCTCCCTGCCCTGCCGCGAGGTCTTCGCGCGCGGGCAGCACGCTGTCACGGTTCTGGGCCCGCTGCTGGAGGAAGAGGCCGCCGGGCCGCATCTCGGCTTCTGGTGCGACGCCACGCCGGCCGGCTGAATCCGCCCGCCCCTCATTGGCACGCGTGGGATTGCAACGAACGGGCACCCATGCCAAGTGTGCGCTTGAATTCCGAGCGGTCCCGGATATCACGATGCCCGATACGATAGCCCAGACCGAAATGTCCCTTGCCGATACGCCGCAGAGCGATGCGGCGGATGGCTTGGTCTGGGCGGTCTCGTGCATACCCGGCCAGCGGCCGGTCCAGCTCTCCCCCCAGCAGGCGGCCGAGTATCTGAACAGCCGCCCCGCGCATTCCGAGGATGCCGAGGCGCTCTCCGCCACGGCCGAGGAACGGCCTGCCGGCTGGGTCTGGCTCCATTACGACGTGGTGCATACCGCCAGCCGGGCCCGGGTCGAGGCGATCGCCTGCCTGCCCGAGGAAGCCCGCACCACCCTGTCCGGCACCGACCGGGGCACCAGGCTGGAAGCCGAAGGCGACATCGTCTACGGCGCCCTGCCCGGCTTCGACGACGGCATGACCGACGACGATACCAGCGTCTCGGCCTGGCGTTTCGCGGTGCTGCCCGACCTGCTGATTACCACCCGCCGCCACCCGGTCCCCGCGCTGGGCGCCGCCTATCGCTGGCTGCAGCGCGACGAGGTCCCGCGCACCCCGGCCGAAATCGTGGACCGCACGCTGCTGGAATTCGCCGACAGCGTCCGGCGGAACATCGCCATGCTGGACGACCAGCTCGACCGGGCCGAGGACCTGCTTCTGACCCTGGACCAGCATACCGATTTCGGCCGCATCAGCGGCCTGATCGGCAAGGTGCGGCGCCGTTCGACCGAACTGCGCCGCGTGATCTCGCCGGTGGACCGGATCTTCCACAACGAGGACCTGGAACTGCCGGACTGGGCCGAGGACGATATCCGCGACCGCTCGCAGCGCCAGATCCACGCGTCTCTGGACGATCTGATGGCATTGCAGGATCGCGCGCGATCGTTGCAGGATGAGCTGGCCTCGGGCCAGGCGGAAGAAACCAACCGGCGCCTGTACACGGTTTCGGTCCTGACCACCCTGATGCTGCCGGCGACCTTCGTGACCGGATTCTTCGGCATGAATACCGGCGGCATGTTCCTGGCTACCGGCCCCCTCGGCACCGTAGAAGCCGGCGGCGTGTGCTTCCTGTTCATGGTCATTGCCTGGCTGCTGCTGAAATTCACCAGGCTGCTCTGACCCTGTCCGCCGCCGGACTCCGATCATCCATTCAAGCGCCCATTCAAGCGAAGGACCCCCGTCATGGACAGCCAAGCCGAAACCCAGACGCACGCCGGGGACCTCGACGGCTTCCCCGTCGCCGCAAAATCCCTGCTGTCGGAACGCCGCCTCCACACGCTCAAGCAGGGCGACATGTTCGGGGTCTTCGACCAGACAGGCGATATCCTGTACGGCGACGGCATCGCGGACGGGCTGTATTTCCACGACACACGCTACCTGTCCGGCCTGTCCATGAGCCTCCAGGGCACCCGGCCCATCCTGCTGTCCTCGACGGTGCGCGAGAACAACGTGATGCTGTCGGTCGACCTGACCAACACCGACATCGAGGGCCCCGAGGGGCAGCGCATGATCCACGACCTGCTGCATGTGCGGCGGTCGCGCTTCCTGTGGAACCGGGTGTGCTACGAACGGGTCGAGATCCGCAATTTCGATGTCGAGCCCCGTACCGCGGTGCTCGACATCCGCTTCCTGGCCGATTTCGCCGACCTGTTCGAGGCGCGCGGTTCCACCCGCCCCCGCCGTGGCACGATGCGCGCGCCCGAAATCAGCGATGCCGAGGTGAAATTGTCCTATGACGGGCTGGACGCCCGCCGGCGCACCACCCAGTTGCGCTTCTGGCCGCCGCCGGCCGAACTGACGGCCCAACATGCCGCCTACCGCTTCGATCTGCCGCCGGGCCAGCGGGTGCTGATCCATTATGAGGTCGAATGCGACCCCACCGAACAACACGAAACCCAGCCGAACCGCCGCTTCCTGCGCGGCGCGGTCGAGGCGCGGCGGGCGCTGCGCCTGTCCTCCTCCCGCGCCGCGGCGATCGCCACCTCCAACGAGATTTTCAACGAGGCCATCCGCCGCTGCATCTGCGACATCTACATGCTGCTGACGGACAAGAAGACCGGCCCCTACCCCTATGCCGGCGTCCCCTGGTTCAGCACCGCCTTCGGCCGAGACGCGCTGATCACCGCCATGCTGACCCTGTGGCTGGACCCCGAGATCGCGCGCGGCGTGCTGGCCTACCTGGCCCGCCACCAGGCCCAGACCGAGGACCCGACCGCCGATGCCGAACCCGGCAAGATCCTCCATGAGGTCCGCCACGGCGAAATGGCCGAACTGGGCGAGGTCCCGTTCCGCCATTATTACGGCTCGATCGATTCCACGCCGCTGTTCGTCATGCTGGCGGGCCAGTATCTGGAGCGCACCGGCGACGTGGCGCTGATGACCACGATCTGGCCGAACATCGAACGCGCCGTCGAATGGATCGACCGCTATGGCGATCGCGACGGCGACGGATTCGTCGAATATGGCCGCCGCAACAAGGACGGGCTGATCAACCAGGGCTGGAAGGACAGTTACGACAGCATCTTCCACGCCGACGGCACCCTGGCCGAAGGGCCGATCGCACTGTGCGAGGTCCAAGCCTATGTCTATGCCGCGCGCCGCGCCGCCGCGACCATCGGCCGCCGCCTGGGCAGGACCGCCTATGCCGACCGCCAGGACCATCTGGCCGAAACATTGCGCGTCGCCTTCAACGCCCGGTTCTGGATCGAGGAACTGGGCACCTTCGCCCTGGCGCTGGACGGCCAGAAGAAGCCCTGCCGCGTCCGGTCGTCGAACGCGGGCCATATCCTGCTGACCGACATCGCGACGCCGGACCGCGTGCCCCGGCTGGTCGCCGGGCTGATGCACCGTTCGTCCTTCTCGGGCTGGGGCATCCGCACCATCCCCGAGGGTGAGGCCCGCTACAACCCCATGGCCTATCACAACGGCTCGGTCTGGCCGCACGACAACGCCCTGATCGGGCTGGGCCTGGCCCACCACGGCTATCGCGACGAGGCCGCGCGCCTGTTCCGCGGCATGTTCGACGCCGCGTTCCATACCGACCTGCGGCGGCTGCCGGAACTGTTCTGCGGCTTCGCCCGCAACCGTGCGGAAGGGCCGGTGCGCTACCCGGTCGCCTGTTCGCCGCAGGCCTGGGCGGCGGCGACGCTGCCGGCGCTGATTCAGTCCACCCTGGGGCTGAGCTTCGATCCGGCGGAAGTAGCCGTACATTTCCAGCGTCCGCGCCTGCCCGATTTCCTGGACCAGATGACGCTGTACAATCTGGAAGTCGGCGGCGACAAGGTGACGGTGCGCCTGGTCCGCGTGGAGGACGAGGTGGCAATCAACGTCGTCCAGCGCTCCCAGTCCATCCAGGTCCAGATCACCAACTGACACCCACCCGCGGCGGCGCGCCCGCACCCGTGGGCGCAGTCGCTGCGACAGCGTGATCATGTTGCATGGAAGTACGTCGTTCTATAAAGATTTACGACAGATTCCTCCTCTCTGACCTGAACTTCCGCCCAGGACCGGGATGCGATCATGATGCCGAAGGCCAATCCGCCGTACGAAACCGGGCCCGGTCCCTATTTTCGCCATAATCGGCGCCAAATTTCTGCCTTTGCCCCGGCGCCTCCCTCACGGGTCGGGCGCCCGTCCCGGATGAACGCCCGATGACCCGACAGAAGCAGGCCTGCCCCCCTCGTCCGTCCCGACGCACGACGGAGCGCGCATGCGACCTGCCGCAATCGCCATCCGGCCGGATCGCGGCCCGCGTCGCCGGCGCGGTCGGGCTGGCCAGCCTGCTGGCGGCCTGCGCCACCGAGCCCGGCCAACATGCCCCGGTGATGCAGGAAGCCGCGGAATACCGGGCCCACGCCAAATCCTTCTACGCCCCCCCCGGACCGCCTGACGATCCCTGGGGCCCCTATATCATGGAAGCCTCGAAGCGCTTCGACGTGCCCGATACATGGATTCGCTCGGTCATGCAGCGCGAATCCGGCGGCCAGCTCTTCCGCAACGGTCAGTTCGTCACCTCGGCTCCCGGGGCGATGGGCCTGATGCAGCTCATGCCGCCGACCTATGACGAAATGAAGGGCGAATACGGGCTCGGCGACGATCCGTTCAACCCCCGCGACAACATCATGGCCGGCACCGCCTATATCCGGCAGATGTACGATATCTACGGCTCCCCCGGCTTCCTGGCCGCCTACAATACCGGGCCGGGGCGGCTGGACGATTTCCTGCTGCACAACCGGTCGCTGCCGCGCGAAACCCGTAATTACGTCGCCGCGATCGGGCCGCAGATCGCCGGCATCACCCCCAATGTCCGCTCCCAGGCCGACCTGATGGTCGAAGCCCATGACGTCGCGCGCGGACGCGTCTACGCCGCCGCGCAGAGCAGCGCCGAAACCCGTTCCGTCCGCGCGGCCTGGGCCCACCGCACCGACCATCAGGACAGCAACGACAGCCAGCCGATCCAGGTGGCCGAAGCCCCGGCGGAAGCCAGCCCCACCCCGGCACCGGCCTATACGGCATGGAAGAATGTCGCCCCCGCCGGCCAGGGCACGTCGGCCGACGCGGTCCGCGCCGCATGGGCCACCCGGGCACGGCCGGACGACGCCGACAGCGCCCGGCCCTCGGCACCCGTCGCCATCGCGTCCGCGGCCCCGCCTCCCCCCCCCGCGCCGGCAGCCGGCCATGGCTTCCAGTTCGTTCCCCCGGCCATGGCCGAGCCCGCGCCTCTGCTGCGACGCGGCAGCCTCGCCCCGGCCCAGCATGATTGGGCAATTCAGGTGGGGGCCTTCGGCACGGCATCGCTGGCATCGCAGGCGGCCGGCCATGCGCGCAGCCGCGCCGCCGCCGTTCTGGGCAGCGCCCGCCCACTGGTTGCCGGCGTCCATGCACCGCACGGCATGCTCTATCGCGCCCGCCTGACCGGCCTGTCGCATGACGCGGCGGTCGAGGCCTGCCACCGCCTGTCGACGGGATCGGACAATTGCGTCATCATTTCACCTGACTCGCGGTCCTGACCGCGCGCTTCCGGCCGAAAGGTTCGCCAATGCTCCGTTCCAATCTCCTTCGTCGCGTCACCAGACTGAGCATGGTGCTGCCCGTAGCCGCGACCCTGGCGGGCGTGACGCTGGTTTCCTTTTCATCGGCCCGGGCGGCACTGCCGCTGGGCAGCACGGCGCCCCTGTTCGACGCACCGGCCAGCCTCGGCGGCAAGCAATTCAGCTTCTCGTTGGCCGAGGCCCTGCACAAGGGGCCGGTGGTCCTGTATTTCTACCCGGCGGCCTTCACGCGCGGCTGTACGATCGAAGCCCATGATTTCGCCGACGCGATGGACCAGTTCAAGGCGCTGGGCGCCACGGTCATCGGCGTGTCGATGGACAAGATCGAAACGCTGGACCGTTTTTCCGTCAGCGAATGCCGCAGCCGCTTCCCCGTCGCATCCGACCCGGCGGGCAAGATCGCCAGTTCCTACGATTCCAAGATGCCACTGCTGCATTACGCCAACCGGACCTCATACGTGATCGCGCCGGACGGCCATATTCTCTATGCCTACAGCGCCATGGCGCCCGAGGGCCATATCAGCGGCACCCTGGCCGCCCTGCGCGCCTGGAAATCAGTCGCAACACCCGCCCAGCACTGATTCCGGCAGGCGCTCAGGGGACCGGTTTCGCCATCCCCAGCGCCGCCAGGCACCGATCCCGCACCGCACGCAACCCCTCGTCACGTACGCGGCGAAGGGCAGCGCGGGTGCGCCGGACATACCCTTTCAGGTCCGGCACTTCGTCATGCATAAACGGATGGGCGCAGACCCGGGCGGGGTCCAGCGCCGGCGTCGCCTCATCCAGCAGCGGCAGGACCAGGCGCGGCTTCTGCGGCAATGCCAGCGCCAGCGCCGCCGCCACCGCCGGGCCGCTGTCGGAATCCAGCCCCGGCCCCATGGCCGGCACCAGCGCCAGCCAGGCCGGATCGGCCGCCGCGATCCCGTCCGTCACCGTATCGAACGTATCGGCGTCATCCAGCGCCCCCAGCGCCTGCGCCGCCCCATCCGCCTGGATCGCCGCCGCGACGCCGGCGGGCGTCGGCGCCCCCTGAGCCGCCGGTGCCGCCCGGGCCGGAGAAAGCAGCAGCAAGGCCGGCAGGGCAAGACAAGGGAGCAATCCGGATGTTCTCATCACATGATCATGAGCGAAGCCGGACGCTTTGAAAAGCAATACGCTGCGAACGGATGCCGTCAGGTCATGCCCTCGCCAGGCGAGGAATCCACCACCACCATCGCATCCCCCGCGATGGGCGAGGGCGTACGATCACGCGGCAGCAGGGCGCGGAAACGGCCATCATAGCTGGCCGCCTGCTCATATTGCGCGTCCAGCAGCCCATGACGATCCATGAACCGGTTCAGCGCCGCCGGAATGCGCACGCAACCCTCCGAGGCCGGGCGTCCTAGGCGGGCCTCCAGAAAATCCGGGTCGGTGGCATGGATTTCCAGCCGGATCTGCCCCTGCTCGCGGTCGGGCCGCCAGCCCTTCACGGCCCACTGCCAGCCCATGTCCCACACCCGCATCCCGCGCGCGCCCAGGCCGCGAATACCATGCTCGTTGCGCGTGCCCTCGGCGCGATAGCCCAGCCGGTCGGGCGAATTGATGAACACGCCCGTCGGGGTCAGGTAATAATATTTGCGCCCGGCCTGCCCGGTCGAAACCCGGGTCCCACCCAGCACCAGCCATTCCTCATTGCCAGGCAGCGCCAGCACGAAGCACACACGCTGCACCCGCGGATTGCGATCGACCACCATCAGCACCTGCGCGCGGTCGATCGTGATATTGGCATGGGCCAGTTGCGCATGCGCCAACATGATCCAGCGGGCCGCATCCTCGGGCGAGGCCACCTGAAAATGCGGCACCTCACGCTGCATGGCCTGGAGCAGATGCCGGGCCTCGCTCCTGGCGGCGTCGTCATCCAGCGCCGGCAATGGCGGAATATCCAGGGCAGGCGCAGCCTGACCGGCAGACGCCCCCACCGGCGCGGGCGGAGGCACAACGGCCTCCGGAAGCAGCGGCATCGGATCGGCCCAAGCGGCATCGGCCGCGCACAGAAGGAAAAGGAACGCCAGAGCGCCGGCTCCCATCCCCGGAACCGCCACCGGAAAAACTGTCCGCATGCACCCCTCTCCGCCACGGCCACAGGTCCCAACCGCCCCAGATCTAGACGCAACGACCACCCCGCCGTTCCCGCCCGAAGGCGGGAGAATAGCAGATCGGCGCCCGATAGCGGTCAGTTTTTCCAAATCATATCAAGCGCGCCCCGTGTCCGCCATGCAGTTCCCCCTACCCCGCCCTCAGCGAGGAAGCCGGCGGATCGGCCGCCGCCTTGGCGGATTGTCCAATCACGGTCAGCAGCGCGATCAGCGCCGCGCTGCCGGCCGCAATCACGAACGGCCATGGCGTCAGCGCAATCCGCTGATCGAATCCCGACAGCCACCGGCTCATGAACACCCACGCGACCGGCCACGCGATCAGGTTCGCGATCAGCACGGGCCGGAGAAACTGACCGGCCAGCAGGGCCAGGACCTGCCGACGATCCGCCCCCAGCACCTTGCGCACCCCGATCTCATGCCGGCGGCGCGACACGTTGAACGACGAAAGGCCGAACAGCCCCAGGCAGGCAATGCCGATCGCAACGGCGGAGCCGATGCCGAACAGCGCACCATAATTCTGGTCGCTGCGAAAATCCTCGGCAAAAATATCGCTTACGCCCTGGGCCGAGAACGGAACATCCGGCGCGATGCCCGCCCAGGCCGACCGCAGACGCGCCATTTCCTCGGCCTGCGACGCCCCCTCGTAACGGATGATCGCACCTGCCTCGTCAAACGATCCCGAGCGGCCGTAATACAGCAACGGACGCATCGGCTCGTGCGCGCCGCCGAACCGGATATCGTCGATCACCCCGACGATGCGATAGGTTCGCGCAGCCATATCCTGCCGCAATTCCTGGCCTACCGCCGCCTCCGGCGACGCAAAGCCGAACCGTTCCGCCGCCAGGCGCGAAATGACGATGCTGGTACCGGCCACCTCCTTCTCCCGGGCGGCGTGATAATCATTGCCCTGATGCGCGTCGAACAGGCGTCCCGCGACCAGCCTCGCCCCGATCGCCTCGAAATATCCGGGCGTGGCATAGCCCCACCAGACGGGGATCAGACGATCGCCACCCGGAAGGCGAAAATTGTCGCTGTCGATGGTATGATGAGGATACATGTCCGATCGCGCGGCGATCCGCACCCCCGGCACCTCGCCCAGCCGGCGCACAATCTCTTCTTGCCGCGCCGCCAGACTGGAATCCGCCAGCGCATCGATGACGATCACGCCCTCCTTGCTGATCCCGCGATCCAGCACGCGCACGAACGCCGCCTGATCAGTCATCACGATCGTGCAGACCGCCAGCACGATGGCGAACCCGAATTGCAGCACCACCAGCACGCTGCGCAACATGCTCTCGATCCGCCCGCCCGCCGGCATCCGGCTCGCCGCCAGCACGGCCGCCGGCCGAAACGACGACAGGACCAGCGCGGGATAGGTACCGGCAACGATCCCCACCACCAACACGACCAGCACCGACACCGGCAGCACGAAGCCCCAGTCGAAGCCGACATTCCACCCGCCCAGCATGTTGACCCAGCGCAGCGACAGTTCCGTCAGCGCCAGCCCGACGAGCACTGCCAGCCCCACCAGCATGATCGCATCGCCCATGAAGTGCACGATCAGCGCCGGACGGGTCGCCCCCAGCACCTTGCGCATCGCCACCTCACGCGCCCGCAGCCCCGATCGCGCCGTGGCGAGATTGACGTAATTCACGATCGCGGTCGCCAGCGCCGCCAACCCGACCAGCCCGAGAATATCGATCAGCCGGCGGCTGGCCCCTCCCTCGCCGATCGACGCATTATGGAAATGCACCGCGCGCAGCGGCACCAGCACCAACCCGCCATCGCCATATGTAAAACGGATCAGGCTTTCCTTCCAGTTTCCCGGATGCCGATACGGAAATCCGCGCAATCCGGCGGCGATACGCGGCACGGCCCCGGCATCGTCGATCCTGACCCACACATGCCCCCACAGGCTGCCCCAGTTGCGAAATGGCCATTTATCCATCCAGGAACTGGGAAAAACGGTGATGATCCTGAAGTCGCCGGTGGCATTGGGCGGCGGGTCGGCCACAATGGCCGACACCACATTCTCGTCACCGCTATTGTCGATCCGCATCCGTCGGCCGACCGCGTGGAGGGTGCCGAAATACTTCCGCGCCATCGTGGCCGACAGCACCACCTTGCCGGGGCCATCGAGCGCCGTCGCCTTATTTCCCTCCAGAAGAGGCAGGTCGAAGACGGAGAAGAAATTCCGGTCGGTCAAAGTCACCACGTCGCGTCCCAGCACCTCCCCGGCCCGCACGGGCACCGGACTTTCGAAAACGCGAACCGCCTGGCTGATTTCGGGAAAATCCTGCTCCATGAAAGGAACGGGCACGAAACTGAGATAACTCGATTGATAGGGCGCCCGCCCGGCCGGACGAAAATCATCGTCGACCTGATAGATATGCGCCGCACCGGGCAGGTAGCTGTCATACCCATATTCGTATCGCACGATCAGCATCATCGTCAGAAAGACGGCAACCCCCAGCCCCAGGCCGAGCAGGTTGATCGCACCATAAAGCCCGTGCCGGGGCAGGATTCTGAAACCGGACGCAAACATCATTCGCCCTCCCGTATCCGCCATCTCTACCAGCCCGCCCGGTCAAGGGCGGCAATCGGCGTCTGAAGCGGCTCCCACCCGCGCGTCCGCGCGCGCTGCAACGCGGCCCCGCTGTTGTAATGCCGGGTGCCCGGCAGCAGATCGCGGGCCTGCAACCGCCCGATCGAGGCCAACAGCTTCGCTTCGGCCACGATCGTGTCATGCCGGCTGGTCGCCAGATCCACCTGCGCCGCCCGCAGGTTCTGGTCGGCGTACAGCACGTCGGTCGTGCTGCGCAGCCCATAGCCATATTCGACCTGATAGCCCTTGAGCGTCGTTTCGCCCGACTGCACTTCCGCCAGGCTGGCCTGGATCGCCTGCCGGCCGCTCTCGACCGCCCGCCAGTTGGTCACGACATCCTGCAATGCCGCCCGCCGGGCCTGCTCCAGATTCTGCCGCGCCTGCTCATCCTTGTCGCGCGCCTGCCGGATCTGGGAATTGTACAGATCCCCGTTATAGAGCGGCTGGACCAGCGACACCGTCCCGCCGATCTCCTCGGCATATTCACGCCCCCGGAACGGCGCCGCCGGCCCCACGGTGCCGAACAGCCCCTGCGCCTGGATCTGCGGCCCCCATTGCGACCGCGCGGTATCGATATCGGCCTCGGTCGCCGATTTCACTTCGCGCATCTGTGCCAGTTGCGGATTGGCGGCGACCGCCAGCCGCACGGCCTGCTCGATCGAGGGCGGCAGGCCCGGCAACCCGTCCGGCATGGTCAGTTGCGCCGGCATGACACCGATGACCGCCCGGAAATTCGCCTCCGACGCCGCCAGAGTCGCCCGCGCCTGCGCCAGCGCCACCTCGGCCGAACGGCGGCGCGTCTCGGCCTGCTCCACATCGGTGCGCGTCACCTGCTCGCCCGGCGCGCCACCCAGATTGTAGCGCGAGGTGATCAGCCGCACCTGCCGCGCCAGCATCTCCAGATCGGCCACCCGCACATCCAGCACATACCGGTCGCGCAGCACATCCATGTAGGCGCTGATGGCACTGGTGAAGACCTGCGATTCCGTCAGGCGCAGGGTCTCCCCCTCGGCCCGCGACCGCGCATCCGCCGCCCGCACCTGATTGGCGACATGCCCGAAGGAATAAAGCGTCTGCTTGGCCGAGACATATCCTTCCGCATAATTCGACGTGAAGGTCCCCAGCGCGAAGGCGCTGGTATAGGGCCCCTGCTGGTAATTCGCATCCATGTTGACCGACACGGTCGGCCGCCAGCCACTGCGCGCCTGCGCCGAATTCTCGGTCACGGCGCGCTGGTTCGCCTGCTCGCCCAGCAATGTCGGATTGCCGCGATAGACCATCGCCAGCGATTCCTGAAGCGTCTGCCCGACGGCAGGCGACATGGCGGCGCAGTAAAGTCCAAGCGCCGCGAGAAAAACACGCATGACGATCACTCCGCCCGCAAGGCGCGCGCCGGCTCGGCGCGCGCCAGATGAAAGGTCTGTCCAAGGACGGTGAGAATGGCGATGGCGAAGGCCCCCGCCACCGCGATCAGGAAATGCGCCGGCGTCAGCGCGATGCGCTCGTCGAACCCGGCCAGCCAGCGCCGCATGAGCATCCAGGCGACCGGACAGGCCAGCACGCAGGCCAGCGCCACGGGCCGGAGGGAATCCGCCAGCAGCAGCACGACGACCTGCCGCCCGGTGGCCCCCAGCGTCTTGCGGATGCCCACCTCATGCATCCGCCGCGCGGCCGCAAACGCCGCCAGCCCATACAGCCCCATGCAGGCAATCAGCAGCGCCGCCACCGCCCCCAGCGTAAAGATCCGCCCGCGCCGCTCGTCGCCGCTGTAATAGGCCGCCATCCGTGCATCGACAGCCGAAAAATCGCCGGAAATGTCGGGAAGAATACCCGCCCATGCGCGATTCAGACGCCGCGCCATGTCGGATTCCGCGCCCCCCTGGAACCGGACGGCGGGAATGGGTTCGTTGAATGGCTGCTTCGAAAGCGTGTCGAAGAAGACGATCTCAGGATAGACGGCCTGCCGAGGTGATTCGAAGCGTACATCGTCGATCACGCCGACGACCCGGGCCATCCTCTTGCCGCTCCTGATGGTCTTGCCGATCGCCTGGTCCGGCGAGGCAAAGCCGAATCGCGACACTGCCCTGGCATTGAGAATGACGCTGGCCGTACGGGTCTGCATTTCGTCGCGCGACGGCATGTCGTCCTGCCCGCGGGCAGCATCGAACCCGCGCCCGGCGAGCAGGCGCGGCCGATAGACCTCGAAATAGCCGGTACTCACAATATCCTGTAGCAGAGAGACGCGTATCGGCCCGGCCAGCCCGTCATAACTGTATGTCCCAAAGTTCTTTGTGTTTGGGCGCGGCGCCAGTTCGCCGAAACCGACCGTGACCACTCCCGGCACGGCACGCAGCGCATCCAGCATCCTGCGCTGAAGAGCGAGGTCGTTGCCCGGCATCGGGGACCCGATCAGCAATCCCGAGCGTACATAGCCGGGATCGGCCGTGCGCATGAAGTCCGTCTGACGATTGATCACCAGCATGCAGATCACGATCGTGATCGCGATGCCGAACTGCCCCATCACCAGCGCATCGCGCAGCCGCGCCGCCCCCCGTCCGCCGGACGGCATCCGTGCGGCAGCCAGCACGGCGGCCGGGCGATAGCCCGACAGGACCATGGAAGGATAGATCCCGCTGGCAAATCCGCAGACCAGCACGATCAGCGGCAGAACCACGGCGACCGGCCCGTAGCACACCACAAGCTCTTCCCCCGTCAGGCTCGCGACCTCGGGCACCAGAATCTCGCACAGGGCAAGGCCAAGCACGCCGGCAATGGCGGCCGCCAGCATCGCTTCCCCCGTGAACTGGATGAACAGCACCCGCCGCGAAGCGCCAAGCGCCTTGCGGATCGCCACCTCGCGGGCGCGCAGACCTGCCCGTGCAGTAGCCAGATTGACCGCATTGGCACAGGCGAGCGCCAGAGCCAGCAAACCCATCAGCCCGATACTATTGATAACGGTGCGGTCCACCCCGTCCTCGGCATATAGGACGTGGAAATCATTGAACCGCGCCTCCCCCAGCTTCGCCAGCAACAGCCCGAAGATCTTCTCGGGATGCCGCCCCAGCGCGCTGGAATCGCTCTCTGCTCCCGCTGCATGGCGGATGACGAAATCGCGCAGCCGCGCGTTCACCGCATCGGCATCCCCCGTCCTGCGAAACTTGAGATAAATATTGCCGCAATCGCTCCCCCAACTCAGGAAGCAAGGCAAGGCCGTCATGTCCCCCGAGGAAAACGGCGCCAGCATCTCGATGCCGGAGAGAAAGTCCGGCGTCGTCCGGTGCGCCAGCACGCCGGTAACGATATGCGTCACCGTCACCCCATCGCGGTTGAGCGGCACCATCCGCCCCATCACGTCCGTCGTCCCGAACAGCCGGATCGCGGCACGAGCCGAGAGCACCAGCCCATCCGGCCGCGCCAGCGCCTGGTCCGGCGTCCCATGCAGCAGTTTCAGTCCGAAAACACTGAAGAAGGCAGGATCGGTCAGGCCGGAGACGAACGAGGAAAAAGCCCCGTCCCGCTCCGTGCGCAGTTCGGTGTTTTCCAACCGGATACCCGCTTCGATCTCGGGAAAATCTTCGCGCAGAAATGGCAGAGCGCGAAACGTGCTTCCCGCGAATTCGAACGGCGGGGTGCCTGGCATCGCCCAATGGGTGTCCACCCGGACCAGCCTGTCCACATCCGGCAACGCGGCGTTGAAACTGTATTCGTAGCGCACCAGCAGCGCCAGCGTCAGAAACACGCCGATCCCCAACGCAAGCCCGAAGACATTGAGCCCGACATAGAGCGGATGCCGCCGAATCTGACGCACGACGCTTTTCAGGATGGTAGCAAGCACGCAATGCCTCCCCAGGCCGCCACAGGGCGCAAGGCCACCCTCCCCGCCAGGGCGGGAAGCACGACCGGAATGAAAACGGATGCCGTCATGTCGCCTACTGCGCCCGCAGCGCCCGCGCCGGCTCGGCACGCGCGACACGCAGCGTCTGCCCCAGCACCGTCAGCGTCGCGATCAGCAACGCCCCCGCGACCGCGACCAGGAAAGGCTGCAGGCTCAGCGGCACGCGCTGTTCGAAGCCCGAGAGCCACGCCCGCATCACGACCCACGCCACCGGGCAGGCCAGCACGCAGGCCAGCGCCACCGGCCGCAGGAAATCGCGCAGCAGCAGGCTGACGATCTGCCGGCCCGACGCCCCCAGCGTCTTGCGGATGCCGATCTCATGCACCCGCCGGATCGCCGAGAAAGCCGCCAGGCTATACAGCCCCATGCAGGCGATCAGCAGCGCCACCACTGCGCCGACGGTAAAGATATGCCCCCGCCGCTCGTCGCCCACGAACAGTTCGGCCATCCGCTCGTCGGCCGGCTGGAAATTGCTGGCCAGTTCCGGCCGGACGGAGGCCCAGGCCCGGTCGAGGCGCTGCGCCATCTCCGCCCGCGCCACACCCTGAAAGCGCACGGCCGGAACAGGATCGACGAACGGCACCCGGGCCAACGTGTCGAAGAAGATGATCTCCGGCGCCACCTCCTCCCGTGGCGAGACGAAGCGCATGTCGTCCACCACCCCGATGATCCGCGCTCTCAGCCCATCCGCCGTAAGGACCTGGCCAATCGCCTGCCGGGGCGTGGCGAAGCCCAATGTCGCCGTCGTCCTGGCATTGACGACGACATTGAAACTTCCCCTGCTCTTCAGAAGATCGTCGGCATCCGGCCCCTCGTCCTGCCCGCGTTCGGGGTCGAACCAGCGCCCCGCCAGCAGGCGCGGCCGATAGACCTCGAAATAACCGGGCCCGACCCGGTCGAACAGCATCTGGATCGAAACCTGGCCGTTCGGCCCGGCATATTTATAATCCGAGCGCGACATCGCATGGGGCGCCGGCTCCAGTTCGCCAAACCCGACGGCGGAGACACCCGGCACCGCCCGCAGGGTATCGAGCATCCTGCGCTCCTGCTCCAGGTCGCCGCCGAGCACCTGCTGGCCGATCAGCAGGCCGGATTTGCTGTATCCCCGGTCGGCATCGCGCATGAACGCGGTCTGCCGGTCGATCACCAGCGTGCAGATGACGATGGCGATCGCGATCGCGAACTGCCCCGCGACCAGCGCATTACGCAGCCGCGCGGCACCCCGCCCGCCCGAGGGCATGCGCGCCGCCGCCAGCACGGCCGCGGGCCGATAGCCGGACAGGATCGTGGCCGGATGAAACCCGCTGGCCAGGCCGGCCACCACGACCACCACCGGCAGCACCGCCAGCACGAACCCGTATGAAACCGTCACCCCTTCCCCGGTCAGGCTCGCGATCTCGGGCGTCAGGATCTCGCACAGCACCAGGCCGACAATCCCCGCAACGGCGGTGACGACCAGCGCCTCGCCCATGAACTGGACGAACAGCACCCGGCGCGTGGCACCCAGCGTCTTGCGCACCGCGACCTCCCGCGCCCGCAGCCCGGCCCGCGCGGTGGCCAGATTGACCGTATTGGCACACGCCAGCACCAGCGCCAGAAATCCGATCAGCCCGATCGCGTTGACCACATTGCGGTCCACACCGTCATCGCTATCCACCACGCCCACATCGTAAAAATTCAGGCGACGCAGCGGCACCAGCCGCATTTCATAGATCTTCTCCGGATGCGGGCCGATGGCGACACGATCGTCATCGGCGCCCGAGGCATGGCGGATGACGAAATCACGCAGCCGCGCGCGCATGGCACTGATATCCTCCGGCGTCCTCAGACGCAGGACGATCGCGCCGCACGCCGATCCCCAATACAGAAAGCACGATCGCGTCCGCGCTTCCTCGCCGGGAATGGGCACGATCATCTCGGCACGGGCAAGAAGATTCGGCCCATGAATGGGCGCCATGACACCGGTCACGACATGAACCGACCGCACGCCCGCTTTGTTGAGTTCAACGCGCCGGCCCAGGATATCGCGCGTGCCGAATGCCTTCATCGCGGCCGCTTCCGACAGCACCAGCCCGTCCGGCCGCGACAGCGCATCGTCCGCCACCCCGCGCGACAAGGCGATTCCAAAGACACGAAAGAACGACGGGTCCGTTTCATAACCGTCGAATTTCGTAAAGGTGCCACCCTGTTCGGTACGGAGTGCCGACGGCAGAAGCCGCGCGGCATCCTCGATTTCCGGAAAATCCTGGCGCAGAAACGGCAGGGCGAGAAAGCTGAGATCCGCTTCCTCCATCGGCGCGATCCCGGCCAGCGTCCAATGTTCGTCCACCCGCACCAGCCGCTCAACACCCGGCAGCCCGGCATTGAAACCGTATTCATACCGCACCAGCAACGCCAGACTCAGGAACGCGCCGATCCCCAGCGCCAGACCCAGAAGGTCGAGCCCGACATAGACCGGATGGCGCCGCGCCTGCCGCAGGGCACCGCGCAGGATGGTCGTCAGCATCGCCGCCGCTCCCTATATGGCATTGCGGACCGAGATCACGACCTGCCCGTCCAGCATGTCCACGCGGCGCTTCGCCAGGTCGGCATGGCTGGGCGAATGGGTCACCATCACGATGGTCGCCCCCTCGTCATTCAGGCGCTGGAGAATATCCATCACCTGCGCGCCGTTTTCGGTATCGAGGTTCCCGGTCGGCTCGTCCGCCAGGATCAGGCGCGGCTCGCCCACAATAGCCCGGGCGATCGCCGCGCGCTGCTGCTGCCCGCCCGAAAGCTGCGACGGATAATGGCGCGCCCGATGCGCAATCCCCACATGGTCCATGGCGTGGGCCACCCGGCGCCGTCGTTCGGCCTTCGGCATCCGGCGATAGATCAGCGCAAGCTCGATATTCTCCTCGATCGTCAATTCGTCGATCAGATTGAAACTCTGAAAGACATAACCAAGATTTTCCCGGCGAAACGCCGCCAGCGCCGCCTCGCCCAGCGCGGTCAGCTCCTGTCCGCCGAACTGGTAGGAACCCGATGTCGGCCGGTCGATAGTGCCGAGAATATTCAGCAGCGTGGATTTGCCGCAGCCCGAAGGGCCCATGATGGCAACGAATTCACCCGCCTCGATGCCAAGGTGAATATCGAGCAGCGCCGTCGTCTCGACCTCGTCGGAACGATAGAGGCGCTGGATGTGGGAAAGGGCGATCAGCATGTCCGTTGCGTTCCGTTCGTTCAGTGGCCGTTTATTCAATGGCCCCGTCGATTTCAGTGGATCGAAAGATGATTGAAATTCTTGTAGGAATTATAGGATGAGACCACCACGCGATCCCCCGCGTGCAGCCCGCCCGTGATTTCCACCTGTTCCGGATTGCGCCGCCCGGACGCGATCGCCACCCGGTCGGCGCCATGCCCGTCCGGCGTCATGACGAAGGCCGCCGATCCGCCGCCGGCTTCCAGCCACGCGCCGTTGGGCAACACCAGCGCCGGATGCGTCTCCCCCAGCGTGATCCGCACATCCACGCTCTCGCCCCGGCGCAGGCCGGCCGGCATCGCCCCGTCAAAGGTCAGTTCGGCGCGGAACTGGCCGTTGGTCACCTGCGGATGCACGCGCGCCACCGTCATCGCGACCTTCACATCCCCCATTTCGGCATCCGCCCGCTGCCCGACCGAAACCCGGCCGAGATAGAATTCGTCGATATCGGCATCCAGCCGATACTGGCCCTCGCTGTCGATCTGCCCGATCCGGTCGCCCGCCTTCAGCGACTGCCCCGGCTGAAGATCGAAATTCGTCAGCCGCCCGGCCACCGGCGCGCGCAGCACCAGCGCGTTCAGACTGTCCTCCACCACTTCCAGATTGCTGCGCAGCCGCTGCGCCTCACGGTCGATTTCGTCGCTCTGCCGCGCCGCCACCGCCAGGTCCTGCGCCCGCGCCGCATCCAGCCGGGCCACGCGGCTGGCATCATACTCCGCCTCGTCGCGATAGCTTTGCAGATTGGCGTCGGACTCGAACCCCTGCCCATGAAGCTGTTCGTGAATCTCCAGCTCCCGCCGGGCCTTTAACAGATTGTAGCGCGCCTCGCCAAGCTGGCTTTCCTCGCCGGTCCGCGTCTGCTGCAACGCCAGCCGCTGCGCGCTGACCGCACCCAACTGGCTGGCAATCTGCGCCTCGCGCGACGTGACATCGAGCTGAAGCTGCGGGTTGGTCAGCCGCGCGAGAATATCGCCCTTCGCCACCAGCGCGCCGTCACGGGCCACGACCTCCGACACCTCGCCGCCCTGCACCGCCCCGATATAGGTCACATGCAGCGGCGCCACGCTGGCCCGAACCGGCAGATAATCCAGAAACGGCGCCGAACGGACAGTCTCGATCGTCAACTGGTCATTGCGGACCGACAGCGTGCCCGACGCCGGCACCATCCGCCACACGACCACGCCAGCCATCACCACGGCCGCCGCAGCACCCCAGCGCATCGCACGCCGCATCAGCACATGATGGCGCGGACGGCGCACGGCCCGATCCATCCCGCCACCCGGGATCGGACGTGTTGGCGACGCCACCGCGCCGGGGGATGAAATCGGTCGGTCCATGCTCTGTTTCCCTCGTTCGCAAACAGTGTATGGTACCCGGACGGATTTTTATCCCATTGTAAGAAAACGATGTTTTCCGCATCACCGCCTCACCCTGTCCGCCAGCGGACAAACTGTCCGAAACCGGACAGTCCCCTGGACATGTCAAGACGGTATCCGGACGACTGCGAAACGAATCGGGAGCGACCACACCATGACGGACCCGGCCAGCCAGCCAACGGTCCTGTTCGTCGATGACGATGCCGACATCCAGTCCGCCGCCCGCCTGCTGCTGACGCGGCGCGGTTTTTGCGTACTCGCGGCACACAACGCGGCAGAGGCCCTCACCCGCGTCGCCGCCGACCCGATCGACCTGGTGCTGCTGGACCTCAACTACGCCCCCGGCGCCACCACCGGGGCGGAAGGGCTGGCCCTGCTGCGCGACCTGCACGCGCTGCGCCCCGCTTTGCCGGTCATCGTGGTGACAGGCCATAGCGGGGTTGCCATCGCCGTCGCCGCGATGCGCGAGGGCGCCACCGATTTCGTCATGAAGCCGTGGCATAACGAACGGCTGGTCACCCTGCTGCACGACACGCTGGACCGCCAGCGGCGCGAAGCCCGCCCCGAAACGCCGCAGGCCGAAACGGGCGAACCGGTCCTGATCGCGGTGTCGCAGCAGATGCGCGCGCCGATCGCCCTGGCCGACCGCATCGCCCCCACCCGCGCGCACATGCTGCTCTCCGGCCCACCCGGCAGCGGCAAGACCCTGCTGGCCCGCCGCATCCATGCGCGGTCGGGCGATGCGCAGCCACCGCTCCTGCTCGACGCGGATGGCCTGTCCGCCCTGCCGCCCGGACACGGCACCTGGGTCCTGCGCGGTATCGAGGCACTGACATCCCCGCTCCAGCGCGCCCTGGCCGACCGGCTGGACGGCACCGCCCCGCCCCGTGTCCTGGCCCTGTCCGCCCTGGGGCCGGAGGAACTCGCCGCCCGCCTGCCCCCCCGCCTGTGGCTGCCGATCGAGGCCGTCCGCATATCGCTGCCACCCCTTACGGAGCGCCCGGACGATATTCCGGCACTCGCCGCCCACTTCCTGCATTATTTCGCCATCCGCCACGGCCTCGCCGAACCGGTGCTGGATGCGGCATCCCTCGACGCCCTCCGCCTGCGCCCCTGGCCGCAGAATGTCCGCGAACTGCGCGCGGCCATGGAGCGGATGGTGGTTCTGGGCGACGCAACCACCCCTCTCTCCGCCGATGACGAACGCGCCCACGACAACCCCACCCTGGCCCAGTCGGAACGCACCCTGATCGAGGCCGCGCTACGCCGGCACGGCTTCAATGTCTCGCATGCGGCACGCGACCTCGGGCTGACCCGCCCCGCTTTGTATCGCCGCATGGCGCGCTACGGCCTGTAGATGCGCGCCATCCGCAGCTTCGCGGTCTGCATCCTCATGGTCGCGGGCGCCTGCCTGCTGGCGCCACGCGCGCTGGCAGCCGGCCTGTATGCCACCACCGCATTGCTGGCGCTGGCGGCCCTGGGCTCGGCGGCCATCCACCTGGCCACACTGGCCGGCCTGTCGCGCCGCCCGGTAAGGGTGGAAGCCTCCCTCGTCCGGCCCGGCGACCGCGAGCGGCTGCGCAACCGGGCCCTGCTGGACCATGCGCCCATCCCCCTGCTCTACCGCACGGGCGACGGCGCCTTCCACGCCGCCAACCGCGCCGCCCGCCGCCTGTTCGCCACCGAGGACCGCCTGCCCGCCGACACGGCATCCCTGCTGGGCCCCCCCACGCCCGAACGCCGCATCGTGCGCATCCCCACCATGCCGGACGCCCCGCCCCGCACCTTCGCGCTCGCCATCGCCCAAGGCAGCGGCGCGGGCGGGGTGACGCATTTCCTGGCCCTGACCGATATCGAGGCGGAGCTGAACGCCGCCGACGCGCGCACCCTGCGCGACCTGCTCCAGATCCTCGGCCACGAGATCATGAACTCGCTGACCCCGATCATCTCCCTGGCCGAAACGGCCCACGAGGTCGCGGACCATCCCATGGACCCGCCGGCGGCGGACATGATCCGCGAGGCATTGGGCACCATCCTGCGCCGCACGCGCGGGCTGGACCGCTTCGTGCAGGGCTATCGCGACCTGGCCCGCCTGCCGCCCCCCGACCTGCGCCCGACCGACCTGCACGACCTGCTGCGCGCGCTCGGCGCACTGTTCGACGCCCGCTGGAACGGCCGCGTGCATCTGGAGACGAGCGTCCCGCCCCGGCGCGTCATCGTCCGCCTCGACGCGGCGCAGATGGAACAGGCGCTGCTGAACCTGCTCAACAACGCGGCGGAAGCCGCCCTCGCCACCAGCGACGCCGCCGGCCCCACCGTCTGGCTCCAGGGCCACGCCACATCGACCGGCATGGTCATCGCCGTCCGCGACAATGGCAGTGGCATCGAAGACGCCTATCGCGACGCGATCTTCCGCCCGTTCTTCTCGCTGAAACCCAACGGCAACGGCATCGGCCTCAGCCTCGCCCGCCAGATCGCCCTGGCCCATGGCGGCTCGCTCACCCTGGAGCCCCCCCGCCCCGACACGCCGTGGCACACCGCATTCCTGCTGAGCCTGTAGAACCAGCCTGCAACACGCGCTGGCGGCGATCCGGCGCAGAACTTTCCGGCGGACTATTATTTTGACTCCATATCATTCTTGCCCCACAATGAGCTAGAGATCCCACTCCATATCGGTTCTCGCCAACGGCGGCGGATAAACCGGGAGCGGTCGAAGCAACACGACGAGACACCGGGAAGTCAAAGACGGCTTTCATGCCCGCCTAGGGCGCGTCCCCCTGATGCAGGGTGGGCGCTGGATGCTGCACCGTGGACAAGGGATTTTTCAAAGCCGGCAATCCGCGCACGCTTCTTGCCGCATTTCTCTATTTCGACGTTTCCTTCATGGTCTGGGTGCTGCTCGGCCCATTGGGAATCGCGATCTCGCGCGACCTGCATCTCAATGCCGGGCAGAAAGGCTTCCTGGTCGCCATACCGGTGCTGGCCGGGGCGCTGTTCCGCGTCGCCGCCGGCGCGCTGGTCGATCATTTCGGCCCCCGCCGCATCGCCATCTCCCTGCAGCTTCTGGTCATCGCCGGCCTGGCCGCGACCTGGCTCATCGCCCCCCATTCCTATCCCGGCCTGTTCCCCGTCGCCCTGATCCTGGGCGTGGCCGGCGCCTCCTTCGCCGTCGCCCTTCCCCTCGCCTCCGGATGGTATCCGCCCCATTATCAGGGCACGGCGCTGGGCATCGCCGGCGCCGGCAATTCCGGCACCGCGCTCGCCGCCCTGTTCGCCCCCGGTCTGGCGGTGCTCTATGGCTGGGTGAACGTGCTGGGCCTGGCCACGCTCCCGCTGGCCGCCGTGCTTGCCGCCTTCCTGTTCCTGGCCAAGGAGCCACCCCGCCGCCCCAGCGCCGGCTTCGTCGCCTGGCTGCCAGTGCTCAGAAAGCCCGATTGCTGGGCGCTGATGTTCTTCTACGGCGTCACCTTCGGCGGCTTCGTCGGCCTCGCCTCCTTCCTGACCATCTATTTCAACGATCAATACGGCCTGTCGCCGGCCGTGGCGGGCAGTTGCACGGCGCTGGTCGTGTTCGCGGGCTCCTTCGTCCGCCCGCTGGGGGGCGCCCTGGCCGACCGTGTCGGCGGCGGCCGCGCGCTGTGCGTCCTCTACGGACTCGCCGCTGCAATCTTCGCCCTGATCGGCTGCGGCCTGCCCACCATCTGGCTGGCCTTTCCCGCCTTCTTCGCCGGCATGCTCGCGCTGGGGCTGGGCAATGGCGCCGTGTTCCAGATCGTGCCGACACGCTTCCCCCATCAGGTCGGCATCCTGACCGGGCTGGTGGGCATGAGCGGCGGCGTGGGCGGGTTCTATCTCGCCTCGTCGCTCGGTGCGGCGCGGCAGGCAACGGGGTCGTACGGTCCCGGCTTCCTCGCCTTCGCCGGCATCGCCCTGCTCGCCCTCCTCTGCGTGTCGGTCTGCCACCGGCGCTGGAAAGCAGCGACGCCTTCACAGGCAGCCGGCATGGAAGAAATCCCCGCATCCATCTGACGCGACGCGCGACAGATCCATCAGCATCCCGCCCCGGACCACGATCCGACGAACGATATCGAGCGAGAAACGACCATGACCAGCACCGGAAACATCGTCATCATCGGCAACGGCATGGTCGGCCATTACTGCGCCGAACAACTGGTCATGCGCGGCCTGCACCAACACCACGCCATCCACGTCTTTGGCGAGGAACTGCACGACGCCTATGACCGCGTACACCTCACCGCCTACATGGCCGGCCAGGACACCAGCGCCCTGGCCCTGCATAAGGAGGATTTCCACACCGCCCACGGCCTCACCCTGCATCGCGGCGTCCGCGTCACCGACATCGACCGCGCGGCACAGACCATCGAAAGCGCCGAAGGCACGCTGCCTTACCACACACTCATCATCGCGACCGGCTCCACCCCCTTCGTGCCGACGGTGCCCGGCAATAGCGGCACCGCCGGGCTGGTCTATCGCACGCTGGACGATCTGGACCTGATCCGCGCCGCCGCCGACGGCGCGTCCCGTGGCGTCGTCATCGGCGGCGGCCTGCTGGGGCTGGAAGCCGCCAACGCGCTGGCCGGGCTCGGGCTGGCCACCTCGGTGGTCGAATTCGCCTCGCGCCTCATGCCCGTCCAGCTCGACGATGCCGGCGGCCAGGCCTTGAAGCACAGGATCGAGGCACTGGGCATCACGGTTCTGACCAACCACGCCACGCAGGAGATCGTAGCCGGCGAAACCTGCCGCCACCGCCTGGTCTTTGCCGATCACAGCATTCTCGAAACCGATCTGGTCGTCTTCTCCGCCGGCATCCGCCCGCAGGACCGGCTGGCCCGCGACTGCAAGCTTGCCATCGGCCCGCGCGGCGGCATCGTCATCGACGATTCATGCCGCACCTCCGATCCCGCCATCTTCGCCATCGGCGAATGCGCGGCATGGAACGGGCAGGTCTTCGGCCTGGTCGCACCGGGTTACGCCATGGCCCGCACCGTCGCCGCCCTCCTGGCCGGCGAGGAGGCCGCGTTCGGCGGCGCGGACATGTCCACCAAGCTCAAGCTGCTGGGCGTCGATGTCGGCTCGATCGGCGATGCCCACGGCGCCACACCGGGCAGCCGCAGCTATCGCTTCATCGGCGAGGCCGACGGCTCCTACCGCCGCCTCGTGCTGTCGGGCGACGGCACAAGGGTGGTCGGCGCAGTGCTGGTCGGCGACAATTCCTATTACGACACGATCCTTCAATACGTACAGAACGCCATCAAGCCGCCCGCCGACCCTGCGGCGCTGATCCTGCCGCGCGGCGACGGCGCGGAGCTGCTGGGCGCCGACGCCCTGCCCGACACCACCACCATCTGCTCCTGCCACAACGTCACCAAGGGCGCGATCCGCGCCTCCATCGACGGCGGCTGCACCGATCTCGCCGCCCTCAAGTGCGACACCAAGGCCAGCACCGGCTGCGGCGGCTGCACGGCGCTGCTCAAGAGCGTGTTCGAGACCGAGTTGGAAGCCCGCGGCATCACTGTCGACCGCAGCCTGTGCGAACATTTCTCCTATACACGGCAGGCGCTTTATTCCCTGGTCCGCGTCCACGGACTCCAGACCTTCGAAGAATTGATGGCACAATACGGCAATGGCGGCCTGGGCTGCGACATCTGCAAGCCCGCCATCGGTTCGATCCTCGCCTCGGCATGGAACAAGCCGATCACCGACCCGCTCTATATCCAACTGCAGGACACGAACGACACGTTCATGGCCAATATGCAGAAAAACGGCACCTACTCGGTGGTGCCGCGCATCGCCGGCGGCGAAATCACGCCCGACAGGCTGATTGCACTGGGGCAGGTCGCGAAAAGATACGGTCTCTACACCAAGATCACCGGCGGCCAGCGCATCGACCTGTTCGGCGCCCAGCTTCACCAATTGCCCGATATCTGGAACGAACTGCTCGATGCGGGCTTCGAGACCGGCCACGCCTACGGAAAATCGACCCGCACCGTCAAATCCTGCGTCGGCAGCACATGGTGCCGCTACGGCGTGCAGGACAGTGTCGGCAAGGCGCTGGATCTGGAAAACCGCTACAAGGGCCTGCGCTCACCGCACAAGCTGAAATTCGCGGTCTCCGGCTGCACGCGCGAATGCGCCGAGGCCCAGAGCAAGGATGTCGGCGTCATCGCCACCGAAAATGGCTGGAACCTCTATGTCTGCGGCAATGGCGGCATGCGCCCCCGGCACGCCGAATTGTTCGCGACCGACCTCGATGCCGAAACCCTGGTCCGTTACATCGACCGTTTCCTGATGTTCTATATCCGCACGGCCGACAGGCTCCAGCGCACTTCCGTCTGGCGCGAGACTCTCGAAGGCGGGCTGGATTACCTGCGCGACGTCATCATCCACGATTCCTTGGGCATCTGCGCGGAACTGGAACGCCAGATGCAGTCGGTGGTGGATCACTATCATTGCGAATGGCGCGACGCGCTGAACGACCGCGACAAGCTCAAGCGCTTCCGCACCTTCGTCAACGACACCCGTCCGGACCCGAACGTCCGCACCGTGCCGGAACGCGACCAGACCCGCCCTGCCGACAACCTGCCGGAAACCACGACCCAGGCCGGCCCCACGGACTGGACCGACCTCTGCGCCGAAACCGATCTGGTCCCCCGCTCCGGCGTCGTGGCCTGGCATGACGGCAGCCAGATCGCCCTGTTCTACCTGCCGCAATCGGACGGCGCACCCGCCCATGTCTACGCCATCGACAATCACGACCCCTTCTCCAGCGCCAATGTCATCGGGCGCGGCCTGATGGGCGACCTCAAGGGGCAGCGCATCGTGGCTTCCCCGCTCTACAAACAGCATTTCCGGCTGGAAGACGGCGCGTGCCTGGAAGATCCCTCCATCCGCCTGCAGACATGGGACGCCCGGCTACAGGACGGCAAGGTGCAGATCCGGGCGAAACGCCCGGCGATGCCCGATCTCGTCCCCGCCTGACGCATCATGGCGAAGGAAGAGATCCGCTCGGTCTGCCCCTATTGCGGGGTCGGCTGCGGGATCATCCTCGAAGTGGAAAACGGCACCATCGCCAAGGTGCGCGGCGACACCGCGCACCCGTCGAATGCCGGCCGCCTGTGTACCAAGGGCAGTTCCTGCGACCAGCCCCTGTCCTCGCCCCACCGCCTGGCCCACGCCGCGCTCAGGACGGAACGCGGCACCGAGGCCACGCCCGTCCCGCTCTCCCAGGCCATCACCGCCACCGCGCAACGCCTGCGCACCATCCTCGACACACACGGCCCCGACGCCATCGCCTTCTACGTCTCCGGCCAGATGTCGCTGGAAGCGCAATATCTCATCAACAAGCTGGCAAAGGGCCATGTCCGCAGCCAGCATATCGAATCCAATTCCCGCCTCTGCATGGCCGCCGCCGGCAGCGGCTACAAGCTCTCGCTCGGCGCCGACGCCCCACCCGGCAGCTACGAGGATCTCGACTGCACCGACCTGTTCTTCGTCATCGGCGCCAACATGGCCGATTGCCACCCGATCCTGTTCCTGCGCCTGATGGACCGCAAACGGGCCGGTGCAAAGCTGATCGTCATCGATCCCCGCCGCACCGCAACGGCCGAAAAGGCCGATCTCCATCTCCCCATCCGCCCCGGCACCGACCTCGCCTTGCTCAACGGCCTGCTGCATCTCCTGCTCCGCGACGGCGCCATCGACAGCGATTTCATCGCCCAGGCCACCACCGGCTGGGAGTCCATGCCCGATTTCCTGGCCGCATACCCGCCCGAAACCGTGGCGGACATCACCGGCCTGCCGGTCGCGGACATCCTGACCGCCGCCCGCTGGATCGCCGAGGCGGGCGCATGGATGAGCCTGTGGACCATGGGCCTCAACCAGAGCCTGACCGGCACCTGGAACACCAACGCCCTGTGCAACCTGCACCTGGCCACCGGCACGATCTGCCGCCCCGGCTGCGGCCCCTTCTCGCTGACCGGCCAGCCCAACGCCATGGGCGGGCGCGAAATGGGCTATATGGGCCCCGGCCTGCCCGGCCAGCGCAGCGCCCTGGTCGCCGCCGACCGCGCCTTCACCGAACGGCAATGGGGCCTCCCCCCGGGCACGCTACGCGAGGCCGGCGGAAACGGCGCGATTGCAATGTTCCAGGCCATGGAACGCGGCGCCATCCGCGCCTGCTGGGTCATCTGCACCAACCCCGTCGCCACAATCGCCAACCGCAATCACGTCATCCGCGCGCTGCAGGCTGCCGAATGCGTGATCGTGCAGGACGCCTTCGCCGACAGCGAAACCACGCGCTACGCCGACATCCTGCTCCCCGGCGCGCTGTGGGCCGAGGCCGACGGCGTGCAGGTCAATTCCGACCGCACCCTGACCCTGGCCCGCAAGGCCGTCGCCCCACCCGGCGAGGCGATGGCGGATTGGCAGATCATCGCCCGCATCGCCTGCGCCATGGGCTTCACGGAGGGCTTCTCCTTCACCTCATCCGCCGAAATCTTCACCGAAGCCAGCCGCTTCACCAACCCCCAGACCGGCTACGACATCGCCGGCATCACCCACGACCGCCTGCGCACCGGCCCCGTCCAGTGGCCGGCCCCCAAGGGCGACACCGCCCCCCGCCACCCCATCCGCTACCTGCCCACGCCGGGCAGCCCGCCAGTCTTCGCCACCCCCGACGGCCGCGCCGTCTTTCACGCCCGCCCATGGATGCAGCCGGAAGAATGGCCGGACGAAAAATTCCCCTTCGTGCTCAACAGCGGCCGCCTGCAACATCAGTGGCACACGCTGACCAAGACCGGCCGCGTCGAAAGCCTCAACCGCCTCAACCCCGGCCCCTTCGTCGAAATCGCCACCGATGACGCAAGCACGCTGGGCCTCACGCCGGGCGACGCCGTCCGCATCACCTCCCGCCGGGGCAGCATCACCTTGCCCGCGCGCATTACACCCGGCATCCGCCCCGGCACCTGTTTCGCCCCCTTCCACTGGAACGACCGGTTCGGCGGCGACATCACCGTCAACGCCATCACCTCCGATGCCGTCGATCCCATCTCCCTCCAGCCCGGCTTCAAACTCTGCGCCGTCGCGCTGGAACGCGTCGCGGCCCCCGCCCCCCCGCAGGAAGGACAGAACGACATGCCCTCCGGACAGCTCACCCGGCATCTCGGCCTGGCCACGCCCGCACCGCCTGCGCTCGATGAAGAAGCCAAAGCCTGGCTGTCCGGCTTTTTCGAAGCACTGCGCCTCGCCCCACCCGAACCCGGCACCGTCCCGCTGATCCCCGCCAACGCACCGCTCGCCCCGCTGGTCCGCGCCCATGTCAGCGGCCTGCTGGCCGGCCTGTACAGTCGGGAAACGCCCGCCGCCACCCCCGCCCCGGCCCTCTCATCCCCCGCCATCCGCGTCTGGTGGGCCTCGCAGACCGGCCGCGCCGAAGCCCTGGCCACCACCATCGCCACCTGGCTGCGCGAGGCCGGCCACAATGTCACCCACGCCTGCCTCGACACCTGCCAATCCGGCGATCCGGGCCCCGGCCGAGCCATCTTCATCGTCTCCACCTTCGGCGACGGCGACCCGCCAGACTGCGCCGCCCCGTTCTGGAACGCCCTGCGCGCACGCCAGGCCCCATTGCCGGACCTCACCTGCGCCGTCCTCGCGCTGGGCGATTCCTCCTATGCCAGCTTCTGCGGCTTCGGCCGCGCACTGGACGACCGCCTGCGCACACTCGGCGCCACCATGCTGCTGGACCGCACGGATTGCGAACCGGATTTCGACGACACGGTCGAGGCCTGGCGCGGCACCCTGCTGACCGCCCTCGCCCCCCACGCAGGCCCGCAGACGGCCGCCGAACCGCCCGCCCCCCGACCTGTTCCCACCATCGGCACCCGGGACACGCCTTCCATCGCCCGCCTGGTCCTCAACCAGAGCCTGTGCGGCCCCGGAGCGGACAAGGACACCCGCCGCATCGGCCTCGACCTCGGCGCCACCGACCTCGCCTGGCAGCCGGGCGACGCGCTGGGCATCTGGCCCTGCAATCCGCCGGCCCATGTCGAAACCGCCCTCGCCGCGCTCCGCCTGCCCGAGGACACGACCATCGTCCTGCGCGGCCACGGCCCGGTCGGGCTGCGCGAGGCCCTGCGCCGCCATCTCGACCTATCCCGCCCCAACCCGGCCCTGCTCGCCGCCCTGGGCCGGACGGAGGGCGGCTTCCTCCCCGACCTGCTCCGCGACGCGGCACTGGCGGTCACGGCACAGGACATCCCGCCCCTGTTCCGGCGCATGCAACCGCGCCTCTATTCCATCGCGTCGTCACCCCGCATCTCGGGCCGCGTCGTGGAACTGACCATGGGCGTCAATCGCGCCCCCTGGCCCGGCCTCTGCTCAAACTGGCTCGCCTCCCTGGCCAAAGGTGAGGAAGTCCCGGTCTTCATCCAGCCGACCTCCCATTTCCACCTGCCGCACGATGACGCGGCACCGATCATCATGATCGGTCCCGGCACCGGCATCGCCCCCTTCCGCGCCTTCCTGCAGGAACGCGCAGCCCGCAGGGCACCCGGCCGCAACTGGCTGTTCTTCGGCGAACGCCATGCCGAACAGGGCTTCTATTACCGGCAGGACCTCGACACCTTCCGCGCCGAAGGCTGTCTGACCCGGCTCGACACCGCCTTCTCGCGCGACCAGCCCACGCGCCTCTACGTGCAGGACCGCATGGAACAGGCCGGGGCCGAGCTCTGGGACTGGCTGCGCGCCGGCGCCTTCGTGTATGTCTGTGGAGACGCCGCCCGCATGGCGCGGGATGTCGATGCCGCCCTGCACAGGATCATTGCCCGTCATGGCGGCCTGTCGGCCTCCGACGCCGCCGATTTCGTGACCGGCCTGACGCGGGAGAGCCGCTATCTGCGCGATGTGTATTGATGACGCCGCCCACAGCCCCGGCCGCACGGCCCGCCCGCCGCTGACCGTCCTCGTCGCCGACGAAAACACCCGCCGCGCCCGGGCCCTGTCGGACGATCTGCGGGCCGATCCCTCGCTGCGCGTGCTCTCCATCCCCGCCGGCACGGCCCTGATCGACGCGGTGCGCCAATACCAGCCGGACGTGGTGCTGGTCGACATGGGCCGCGCCGACCGCGACGCGCTGGACAGTATCCGCGCCCTGTCCCAGCCCGCGCTCGAACGCCCGGTGGCCCTGTTCGTCGACCGCGACGATGTCGAACTGATGGAAACCGCCTTCGATATCGGCATCTGTTCCTACAATGTCCTGGATACCCCGCCCGACGACGTCAAACCCCTGCTGCGCGCCGCGATCGCCCTCTATACCCGCTTCCAGCGCACGCGCGGCGAACTCACAGAGGCCCAACGCAAACTGGCGGAACAGAAAATCATCGACCAGGCCAAGAGACTCTTCATGAAGAACGAGAACACGACCGAGGACCAGGCCTATCGCTGGCTCCGCCGCCGCGCCATGCAGACCTCCCAGCGCATCGCCGCCGTCGCCGCCGACTATCTCGCGGCCCAGGCCCGGGATGACGCGCCATGACCCGCCCCCTGCGTATCGGCCTGCTGCGCCTCACCGACAGCGCACCGGTCATCATCGCCCGCAATCAAGGCCTGTTCGCACAATACGGCCTCACGCCGGAGGTCGTAGTCTCCCCCTCCTGGTCCAACATCGCCGATGGCCTGGCCTGGAAAACGCTCGACGCCGCCATCATCTTTCCGCCTCTCGCCATCATGACCGCACTCGGGCGGCGCGGCCATGCCGCCGCCCTGCGCCCGCTCTGCACGCTCAGTCGCGGCGGCAACACGCTGGTCCTGCGCGGCACCAACCCGCTCGGCACGGCCTGGCCGCCCGGCACGGCGGGGCGGCAGGCCTTCGACGCATGGCGGCACACGCTGGGCCGCCGTCCGCGCCTCGCGGTGGTCCATATGTATTCCACCCACCTGCTCATCCTGCGCCGCTTCCTCGCGATGATCGGGGTGGATATGGACAGCGGAATCGAACTCGTCGTCATGCCCCCCGCCGACATGATCACCGCACTGGCCGATCGCACCATCGACGGCGGCTGCGTCGGTCCCTCATGGGGCACCGAGGCCTGCCTGCGCGGCCTCGGCTTCCTGGTCGGCGGCTCATCCACCATCATGCCGTCCCATTTAGAAAAACTCCTTGTTATTTCGGACACAATCGCCAGCAGTACCGCCCCCCTCCAGGCCGCCCTGCGCGACGCCGTATCCTACTGCCGGGCACCGGACAACCGGCACGCCATCGCCCAGGACCTCGCGCGCCCACCCGGGAAAGGCGGCCTCGCCCTGCCTCTCCGCGCGACCGTCGCGACACTGGACGAAAAGACGACGCCCGAACCCGTCACCTTCATCGCGGAAGACGTCACGCAATCCGATTTCGAATGGATCACGCAGGACATGTTCGATCTCGGCTGGATCGACGAGACCGAGCGCCGGACGCTGAGGGTCTAGGAAACGCCGCACGATGTGCGACACTCCGCCGCCAGAACGAACCATCGCCGGAACCAAGGTCCCTTCATGACGCGTCGCCCGCCCCTGTACTGCCTGTCCGCCACGCTGGCGCTCGCAATCGCCCTGCCCCCCGGCCCCGCGCACGCCGCCGGGGACACGGCCGGGGGCCCGGCCGCCATGGTGGACCCGCGCATCGGCACCGGCGGACCGGGGCATACATTTCCGGGGGCGACGGTGCCGTTCGGCATGATCCAGCCCTCCCCCGACACCGCAATGCCGGAATTCCACCACGCCTATGGCTGGGCCGGCGGCTATCAGTACAATGACCCCACCATCATGGGGTTTTCGCACACGCATTTCTCCGGCGCCGGACATTCCGACCTCGGCGACGTGCTGCTGATGCCCATCTCCGGCGATGTCCGGATGGAACCCGGCGACCCGGCCAAACCGCAAAGCGGCTACCGGTCGCGCTTCAGCCACGCTACCGAAGTCGAACATCCCGGCTATTACGCTGTCACGCTGGATGATTACGCCGTCCGCGCCGAACTCACGGCCGGTCTGCGCGTGGGCTGGCACCGCTACACCTTCCCCGCGGGCAAGCCCGCCCATGTGCTGCTGGATCTGCGGCCCAGCATCTACGACTATCCGGGCAAGGTGCTCTGGACGCGCCTGCGGGTGCGCGAGGACGGCACGGTCACAGGCTGCCGCACCACGCGCGGCTGGGCCCCGGGGCGCACGCTCTGCTTCGCAATGCGCTTCTCCCGCCCGATGACCGGACGCGCGCTGTACAACCGGGAAACCAATGTCCCCTATCGCGGCTTTCGCGGGCCGGGCAACGCACCGGTGGACCAGAATGTACAGAACGGCCGGGCGGTACAGGCAGTATTCGATTTCGGCACGCTGGACCGCCCACTGGGGGTAAAGGTCGCGATCTCCCCCGTCAGCGAGACGAACGCCATCGCCAATCTCGACCAGGAAGGTCGGGGCTGGGATTTCGACGCCCGCCGCGCCGAGGCCACAACCATGTGGAACCGGACCCTGTCGGTGATCGACGTCGCCGGCACGCCGGACCAGAGGACGCAATTCTACACCGCCCTCTATCACGCGATGCTGGCTCCGACCCTGAGCATGGATGCCAACGGCGAGTATCGCGGCCCGGACCAGGATATCCACAAGGCGCAGGGCTTCGGCTTCTACTCCACCTGGTCCACATGGGATGTCTATCGCGCCCAGCAGCCGCTGATGGCCTTGCTGCGCCCGGACATGAGCACGCAACTCGTGCGGTCGCTGATCGCGGCACAGCAGGCCAGCCCGGTGGGCGTGCTGCCGGTCTGGTCCTACCAGGGGCTGGAGACATGGTGCATGACCGGCTATCACGCCGTGCCGATCATCGCGGACGCCTATCTTGCCGGGGTGCGCGGCTTCGACGCGGACGCGGCGCTGAACGCGATGGTCGCCTCCGCCACCTCGCCCGTCTATGGCGACCTGACGGATTACATCAGGCTCGGCTATGTCCCGATCGACAAGGAAGCCGAGGCCGGCTCCAAGACGCTGGAATACGCCTATGACGACTGGTCCCTGGCACGGATGGCGCGCGCGATGGGCCGGACACGCATCGCGGAGCAATTCGAAAAACGCGCCGGCAACTGGCGCAATGAATGGGACCCGCAAACCGGCTTCATGCGCGCGCGCCTCAGCACCGGCCAATTCCACACGCCCTTCGATCCCACCGCCGCGGCCTATGGCAGCGATTATACCGAGGGCAGTGCCTGGCAATATCTATGGTTCGTGCCGCAGGACGTCCCCGGCCTGATCGAGGCGATGGGCGGCGATGCGCCCTTCATCGCCAGGCTCGACACCCTGTTCGATACCAGGGTCGATCCCGCGCAGTTCAAGAATGTGGAGGATATCAGCGGCCTGATCGGCTGGTACGCCCACGGCAACGAACCCAGCCACCATATCGCCTATCTCTACGACTATGCCGGCGCCCCGTGGAAGACGCAGCAGCGCCTGAAACAGATCATGGACAGCCAATATAGCGGCCGCCCCGACGGCCTGGCCGGCAATGACGATCTGGGGCAGACATCGGCGTGGTACCTGTTCACCGCGCTGGGCTTCTATCCCGTCGCACCCGGCAGCAACGACTACACGATCGGCCGCCCGTTCGTGCCCAGGGCCGCGATCCACCTGCCCAATGGCCGCACCTTCGCCATGGTGGCCGACCATCTGGATGCCGCCCATCCCTATGTCGCGGCCGTGACCCTCAACGGCAAGCCGCAGGACCTGCTGCACCTGCGACAGCAGGACATCCTCAACGGCGGCGAACTGCGCTTCGTCATGCAGGCGGAGCCGAAACGGCCGTAAATCCGTAAAGACCTGCAATCGCCTGCGCCGACAGCATTTCGGCGGCCGGCCCGTCAGCAACGAGCCGGCCCTCGCGCATCAAGATCGCACGGCTGAAATTCCGCGCAGCGCGCAGCGGGTCATGCGTCGTGGCCAATATGCCATACCCTTCACCGGCCAGCCCACGCAGCAGGCCGGACAGGCGCTGTTGCTGGCCGTAATCCAGCCCCGTCTCCGGCTCGTCCAGCACCAGCAGACGCGCCCCCTGGGCCAGCGCCCGCGCGATCAAGACCGCCTGCCGCTCGCCTCCCGACAGCGCGGCATAGGAGCGGTCCGCCAGATGACCGATCGCAAGCCGCGCCATCGCTTCCGCGGCGGCCTCACGATCGGCCGCCGGCACGACAGGCGCCAGCATCGCCCCACCGGCCAGCCGCCCCAGTGCCACCACATCCCGCACCCGATAGGGAAAGACCACCCCATGCCCCTGCGGCACATAGGCCAGATGGGTCGCCAGCACGCGCCGCGTCATGCCCGCGATCGCCCGCCCGTCGAGCAGCACCCGCCCCGACCGGGGCCGCAACAGCCGCAGCACCAGCCGCAGCAGCGTCGTCTTGCCGGCCCCGTTCGGCCCCAGCAGCGCGACCATCTCGCCCGCCTGCATCGCGAACGACACCCCGTCCAGTATCGTCCTGCCGCCCCGCGCGAATGACAGGGAATCGACCACCAGCCCGGTCATTCCACCCACCCGCGCCGAATCAGCCGCAACACGCCCAAAAAGACGACAACCCCCAGCAGATCCGCGATCAGCCCGACAGGGATTTCCTCGACCGACACGCACCGCGCCAGATCGTCGCAAACCAGCAGGAACGCCCCGCCCAGACAGGCACTCAGCGGCAGCACCCGAGCATTGCACGGCCCGGCCAGCAGCCGCGCGACATGCGGCACGATCAGCCCGATCCAGCCGATCATCCCCGCCACGGAAACCGTCACCGCCGACAGCACGGTCGCAGCCGCAATCACCCCATAGCGCAGCACGCCAACCGGCACGCCCAGCGTCCGCGCCTCGTCATCGCCCATCGCCAGCGCATCCAGCATGCGCCCACAAAGCGTCAGCACTCCGATCCCGATCGCCACCGGGACCGCCATCATGCCCAGATCGGCCCCCGTCACCTGCGTCAGGCTGCCCAGCAGCCAGAAGACGATATCGGGCAATTGCCGATCGGGATCGGCCACATATTTCAGCAGCGACAGCAGCGCGGTGAACAGTGCGGTGCTGACCAGCCCACTGAAGACCAGCATCAGCATCGACGCCGCATCGAACAGCCGCGCCACACCGACCGCTACCGCAACCGCGACCGCCCCACCCGCAAACGACAGAAGATGCATGCCCATGGGCGAGGCCCCGGCCACAATCCCCAGCGCGGCACCGAACCCGGCACCGGCCAGCACCCCCAGCAATCCGGGCGACACCAGCGGGTTGCGGAACACGGCCTGGAAGCCAGCCCCCGAAACCGACAGCGCCCCCCCGACAACCACCGCACCGGCAATGCGCGGTAGGCGCGTGCCCAGCACAATGGAATGCAGCAGGGCACGTCGTTCCTCAGGCATCCCCCCGTCACGCCCCACCAGCACCCCCACCAGATCCCCGAGCGGCACCTGATACCGGCCAAGCCAAAGTGACACCACCATCAGGAGCAGCAGGCTTCCCAGCGCCACGGCCCACAGCGCGCGCTCGCGCCACGCGGTCATGGCGCGCTATCAGGCTCCCTGGCCGCCAGGATGCGCGCGGCATCGGAGGCAGACAGATTATATCCGAAAAAATCCTGGTAAAACCTTATTGTTTCTTCTTCCATGTCGACCCTCGCGAAGCGGTCCGGATACAGTATCCGCGCCGTCCACAGAAGCTGGAGCGGATATTCGATCCCATACCGATCCCACGGAAACACGCCCGCCGGATTGCGATAGACCCGCCCCGCGCGCACGGCACGCAGCCCCGCCCATTGGACTGCGGCAGGATCGAACACCCCCGCATCGCCGCCCAGAATGATGATGTCAGGGTCCCATGCGGCAATCTGTTCCACTGAAACCGTATGCATGTTGCCTGGAATATCAGCCGCATTCCGCCCTCCGGCCTGCGTGATCCAGTCATCAATGATCGTGTGCGTGCCATCGATTTTCAGCGGAACCAGTGACTGGATATGCAGCACGCGCGGCCGGTGGCCCTCTGGTATGTCGGCAACGGCCGCCGCGACGCGGCCCCGCGTCTCATCCAGCATGACCACATAGCGCCCGGCAATCTCATGCGCGCGCGGATCACCCAGCACCTCCGCCGTCAGCGTCACTGCCCTCCGCAATGAGGCCTCATTGGTGAATCCCACCTGCACCACCGGCAACCCGATCCGCCGCATCGGCTCCAGAGCTGGCGAACCGCTGGAGACGAACGCCACATCCACCCCGGCATGGCGCAGCATCTCCACATTCGGCACGGCCCCCGTCACCCCTGCCGCCCGATACAGATCCGGCGCCACACAATACATCCAGGGCCGCGTCGTCGGCAGGTCATTGGTCACGACAATCCGGCCAGCAGCACCCAGCATGATAGTCACGGCATTGTGCGCGAACCACAGATCCGCGATCCGGGCCGGGTGATCCGGAACGGCCACGCTTTGTCCAGCCATGTCCACCACCGTCCGTCCCTGCCCGATGGCCGGCCAGACAATGCAGGAAACGGCCGCAAGAATCCCCATGGTGGCGCGTGGATCGTATCGTCTCATGCTCGGCCCTCTATTCGACAAGGAACTATATCCGGTCAGATAGATCCGTCACCCCCGCCTTCACGCGCGGCCGTTACGCGCCTCAACCCTAAACTACCTTTTCATGAACATGGATGGGCGTCCTGTATCACCCTCGGCCGATAAGGAGGACGAGCCATGATGATCTCAATCCGCACGGCCCTGATTGCCGCCTCTCTATCGGCCGCAGCAATCGCGCCATCGGCAATGGCCCAAACCGTGGCCTCAGGCCATCGCGACATCCTGTTGGCAGACCGATCATTCCTGGAATGGCGTGCCCTACACGCATTATCCGACGGCACAGCCGGAACTGACGATGATCCGGCTGACAATTCCCGCCCACTCGGCCCTGCCGTGGCACAAGCACCCGATCCCCAATGCGGTGTATGTGCTGGAAGGTGCGCTGACCATCACCGACCGGGAAAGCGGCAAGTCGCACGTCTATCATGCCGGTGAAGCGTTCGGAGAATCGGTCGACGATGTCCACCACGGACAGGCCGGCGACACGCAAACGGTCCTGCTGATCACTTACGCCGGAACACCAGGCGTTCCGACCTCGGTGCCCGTGAAGGGCCAATTGCCGGAATATTGAGCAACGCGCCCGGCGCGCGCGTTCTCAGCCTCAGCGGGAACGGTCATAGGGGCGCGATCAGCGAAGCACAGGAAACGCACGCCGGATTCTCGCCAGCCCGCGCTTAGAAACACCCGATCAGGGGCGCTGGATCAGTTCGATCTTGTACCCATCGGGGTCCTCGACAAAGGCGATGATGGTGACGCCGAATTTCACCGGCCCCGCCTCGCGCGTCACCTTGCCGCCACCGGCCCGCACAGCCTCGACCATCGCCGCCACGTCGGGCACACCAACTGCGAAATGGCCGAATCCGGTTCCGACCTCGTAGCTGTCATCCTTGCCCCAATTGTAGGTCAGCTCGATTTCCGCATGGCCGGCCGCGTTATCAGCATAGCCGATGAAGACCAGGGTATATTCGCCCTCGGGCACTTCGCGCCGACGCAGTTCATGCATGCCCAGCAGCTTGTAGAAAGCAATGCTGGCATCCAGATTGCGAACACGCACCATCGTGTGCAGATAGAGAGCCATCGTCATTCTCCTGTTCTGGCGGCCGGCATGCCCATCGCCCCGTCACCGATCCCGATCAGGAACAGACCAGCCTCATCGGCGGCGGCAATGCAGGCCGCCGGATCGGTCATCAGAGTGGCACCGGCCTGAAAGGCGATACCACGCAGTCCGACCTCTGCCGCGCGCCGGACAGTATCCGGCCCGATCGTCGGCAGATCGGCGCGGCGATCCTGTCCGGGCTTGAGCATCTTGACCAGAACACCGCCCGGCCGGCCTGGTTGCCGGCATTCCCCGGCCCGCAGCAGCATCTCGTCGGTGCCCTCCATCGCCTCGACGGCCAGCACCAGCCCATCCTGCACCACGCAGCCCTGCCCTATATCCAGCCGCCCGATTGCCTCGACCACATCTTGCCCGCGCCGAATATCGGCCAGAGCTCCAGTATCGGGCCGAATCTGCCCTAGAACACCGGAACGCCCGACCGAACCGGAGAGGAATTCATGAGCACCGTGAATAATAAATCCCTCTTCCGCCAACACGCGCACGATCGCCGCCAGCAGCCCGTCATCGCCCGAGAACAGCGCACGCCCAATTCGCGCCATGATCCGTGCACCTGCCGCGTCTGGGCGCAGATCGGAAAAAGACGGCCGGCGCACTGGTCCGATCATGACCAGATCCCGGCAGCCTTCCGCCCGCAGACAAGCCAGGATCTCGCCGGCAGCAGCCAGCCGGATATATCGATGAGGCCAGGAGCCGATCACCCGCGGCTCGACGAAATCCTGGAACCCGACGATAAAAACACGGAACCCCAGCGCCTCAACGGCGCGCGCCACCTGGCCGGGCAGAGGCCCACCACCGGCCAGAATGCCTACACAATCTCCTACTAGGCGCGGACCGCCGCCGACAGTCATACCGAAGACGGCCCCCTAGACACCGTCCGATTCGATCGATGCCGCGCCACCGCCAGCCACGCGCACCAGCCCGCGATGGCTAGAGGCCTCGATGAAGGCCAAGATCTCGGCCACCTTAGGCTCATCGCCATATTCCGCCCGCACCGCGGCCAAACGTCTGCTGAACGCGGTCGATTCCTCTTCCATCGTACGAGGATAAAGGGCACGGAACGCGCGGCGCAGGCGATGCATCTCAGCGGCCTGCACGCCATTGCGCTTCAGCCAGATCCAATGCAGCCCCACCAGCCGGGCACGATTTCCCAGTACGCTGCCATAGGGGATAACATCCGCCTCGACGCCACACACGCCACCGACCAGCGCCGCGCGGCCGATTCGCACGAACTGATGCAGCGCCGCCGCTCCCATGATCCGCGCTTGATCGTCGATCGTGACATGGCCACCCATAACGACGTTATTCACGATGATCACACTGTTCCCCAGCGTACAATCATGCGCAATGTGAGAATTCGCCATGATCAGGCAATCATCACCCACCCGCGTCACGCCGCTGCCAGTCGCCGTGCCGCGATGGATCGTCACATGCTCGCGTATCACCGTCCGCGCCCCAATGTTGCAACGCGTGGGCTCACCCCTGTATTTCAGGTCCTGGGGCGCCATGCCGATCGTTGTAAAAGGATAGCAGACGACGCCCGCGCCGATCCGCGTATGACCTTCGACGATCACGTTGGCGATCAGGTGGACGCCATCCTCGATCACCACGTCGGGACCGATCGAGCACCAGGGACCAATCCGGACCCCTTGTCCGATCCGGGCCCCGTCGGCGACGATCGAAGAGGGATGAATCTCAGGGGCCCGGCTTACGGAGTCCATCTGTGCCAAATCGGTCAATATGCTCTCCCATGGCTGGGCCCAACGCCGGAACCGTTTGCATGCCGGTATTCACACATGCCGCAGCAACCCCTCTGGGGTCGCTGCGGCCTCATACCAGATATCGCATTTTTCGCTGACGAGGAACTGCCGTCCCGCAACAGAACGTTTCAATCCGATTCTGGGGCGGCTTCAGCCCATGATCATCGCGCTGAACGTCGCCTCGGCCACAGACACGCCGTCCACACGCGCAACACCCTTGAATTTCCAGACATTAGCGCGGCTGCGCTCCTTCTCGACATGGATTCGTAGCTGATCCCCAGGTTCCACCGGGCGCCGGAACTTGGCTCCGTCGATGGTCATGAAATAGACCAGCTTGCCCTCGAAAGCCGTCCCGAGAGTCAGCACGACCAAAGTCGCCGCTGTCTGCGCCATCGCCTCGATGATCAGCACGCCGGGCATTACGGGGCGGGACGGAAAATGCCCCTGGAAATGCGGTTCACTGGCCGTGACGTTCTTGATGCCGACCGCCGAAGACCCTAGCACGATATCGACCATTCGGTCGATCAGCAGGAACGGATAGCGATGAGGAATCGCCTCCATGATCCGCATCACGTCAATCGATTCGATACTGGTCGGGCTGTCGCCCACCGAGGGAACCTCTACTTCTTTATTCACGTCGTCCGACCATTTTGCTCAGGACTGCAGGTCCACGCGCCTTTTCATACGAGCACCCACCTGTCCCGGTTAAATTCCGGGGGCCTGCTGTCTCAGGCCTCGCCTCCTCCCTCGCGCGGCGCCTTTTTTGCCAGACGCCGCAACACCGCCACATTCCGGAAGAATTCCCGGAATGGCATCGCAGGACTGCCGATCACATCAGCCCCCGCATCCACATCCGACATCACGCCACATTGCGCCCCGATCCGGGCCTTGGCGCCAATACGAATATGGCCGATCAGGCCGGCTTGGGCAGCAACGGTAACGAAATCGCCAAGTTCCGTAGACCCTGATATCCCAGCCTGGGAAACCACGATACAACAGCGCCCCAAGCGAACATTATGGCCAATCTGCACCAGATTGTCGAGCCGCGAGCCCGCGCCGATCACAGTGTCCTGTGACGATCCCCGGTCGATAGTGGAGTTCGCCCCAACTTCCACCCCATCCTCCAGAATCACACGTCCCAGTTGGGGAACGGTCTCGAAACCGTCGGGGCCGACTGCGAACCCAAACCCTTCCTGACCAACCCGCACTCCGGCTAGCAGCGTCACTCGATCGCCAAGAAGAGCGTGCGACACGCAAGCCTGAGCGCCGATCCGGCAACGTGCACCGACCTGCACCCCGTCGCCTATCACCGCATGCGAATCGATGCGGGTTCCCGCCCCGACGAACGCCCTCGCCCCGATCACCACAAAGGGACCGATTTGCGCCGAAGGATCAATGACGGCGTCCACACCAATTAGGGCGGTCGGATGAATGCCCGGCACCACGGCCGGCAACGGATGGAACAGGCTGGCCACCCGCGCCCAGGCCAGATAGGGCGTCTGGCAGACCAAACCGATCGTCCCTTTGGGAAGCCGATCAACGAAAGCGGGGGCCAGAAGTACTACGCCAGCCCGAGTCTGCTCCAGCAACGGCGCATAGCGCCGGTTGTCCAGAAAACTGACATCCTGCGGGCCGGCGGATTGCAGCGGTGCTATGCCAGCATATAGCGTGTCTGGATCGGAGCCCTCATCCCCCACGGTTCGCGCGCCGGCGCATTCCACAAGCTTCTGGAGCGGAAACGGGCCGCTCCGCTCGAAGAACCGTCCGTCACCCGGCAGGGCGATGCCGACCTGCCCTTCCATCGCGTGCCGCTCCCGCTCAGTGATGCGCCGCCGCGGGGGCGGCCGCCGCAGGCGCCACCACCGGGGCGGGAGCTTCCTGCTGCTGGCGTTCGACATCGGCAGTGGTCGGCATCGTGCCCGACTTCGCCAGCACTTCGGGATCGACATTCGCCGCCGGGATGAACACCGTCGGCAGCACCTTGTTCAACTGGTCGGCGACCTGCTGGGTGATGTCCAGCCCATCCTGGCTCAAGGCCACCTGTTCACGATGCAGAACCAGGTTCATCCCCCGGCTGCTCGCAACCTGACGGATGATCTGAACTAACTCGCGCTCGATCTGCCCCAGCGAGACCTGGGCCGCTTCCTGGACGATCCGGTTGCGGTTGCGGAAGTCGCGCTGGGCGCTGATCACGCGCTCCTGCAAGTGGCGCTCACGTTGCTGGATTTGGTCCGAGGCCATATTTTTCGCCTGGGCCTGCAGCTTCTGCTGCTCGTCCCGCCAGCCAGCCTGCTCCTTCTGCGCGTCGCGCGCCAGTTCGTCGCGCCGGCCGCCCAACACACGCTCGGCCTGCTGCGCTGCAGTCGACAGACGCATCACGTCAGGCACGCTGATCACACCAATCACCGGCACCGGCGGGGCGACGCCGCGCGGAATATCGGGCGACGGTGGGACGGGCGGCAGCGGCAGCACAGGCGGGGTCTGCGACTGGGTCTCATCGCCATCGGCGGGAGCCGCGGGCATAGAAACGGGGGCCGTGCGCGCCGGGCCACGGGGGGCGGAAGCCGCCGGCGCCGGCTGGGCGGTCTTGGGCACGAACCAGCCTGCATTTCCGCCGGCAGGTGCGGCTCCCTGCGCCCAGGCCGGAACGCAGGAGGTGCCGGCGCATGACAGCACGACGGCCGCGACCAAAGCGGATACGCCACGTGAACGAAGCATTGTCACCTCAGAATTGCTGGCCGAAGCCGAAGCGGAACAATTGGGTCCGGTCATGCTTCTGCTTCAGGACCGGAATACCAAGGTCGATATTGATCAGGCCGAACGGGCTCTTCCACGCAAACCCGACACCGGTACTGACGCGGGGCGTCAATGTGTCGCCATAAACCGGCGTGTAACGGGGCATGTCCTGCGGATAGGATGTATAGCGCCGCGATACACGCAACCCGTCCAGTCCACCCATATCAACGAAATAGCGGCCGCGAATCCCCATATCGGCCCCGAACGGCATCGGGAAATTAAGGGTAGCCGAGGCGGTGTAGAGGAAGCGGCCGCCGATGAAATCCTCCTGCGAATGCATCGCATAGGACTGGCCGTTCCACGTATAAGCAGGGATACCCATGCTGCGCGGCCCGGCACCACCGTCCAGAAAACCGCGCAGCGTGTTACCGCCCAGATAGAAGTTATCGATGATGTCGCTGCGGCCGCCACCCCAGTTGGCGATCTCACCCGCGCCAGCCGTTAGTGCCAGCGTCCAATCATGGTTGCCCGTCAGGTCATCCATCGGAATATAGTAGCCGAGATCCACCTTGCCGCGCACGTAACGTTCATTGCCGCCCAGACCGGCGAAATCACCGCCGAGCCGCACCACGTAGCCGCTATGCGGCTGCATCCGGTTGTCACGCGTGTCGTAGGTCAGGGTGGTGCTGAGCTGCGAGAGTAACGACCAGCCAGTCTGATCCAGAACATACCACGACGCGTCGCTATAAGCATTGTCGACATGACGATCCGTCAGCGTGTAGCTCCACGATTGGGACAGACGGTTGGTATAGGCATACCCCATTCGTAACGTGATGCCGTACCGCCCCTCCGAATAGTTCTGATAGGTCTGGTAGTTGTTCTCGATGACGAACAGGTCGACGCCGGCCACCAGGTTGCGGTTAAGGAAATACGGATCACTGACTGATATATCCGCCTGCCTTTGGTAATATGCCATCGTGCCCGAAATACCGGCATCGACGCCCGACCCCAACAGATTATGCTGCTTCAGGCCGATATTGCCCAGAATACCCACATCGGTCGAATAGCCGCCGCCCAGCGAGAATTCACCTGTCGGCTTCTCAACAACATTGATCGCCACGTTCGTCCGGTCCGGGGCGGAGCCGGTGGTCTGATCAACCGAAACGGTGCTGAAGAAGCCAAGATCCTGCAGGATCGCCTTGGCGTATTTCCGTTCGGTGGGCGTGTACGGGTCGCCTTCAGACATTGGGAGTTGGCGACGAATCACTGCATCCTGCGTGATCGTGTTGCCGTTGATGTCGATCCGCTCGACATAAGCGCGCGGCCCTTCGCTGACATCGAACAGCAGGTCCACAACGTGACGTTCGGGGTTTCGGGCGATTTCAGGCCGCACCATGGCGAACGGATAACCCTGGCCCTGCAGAATTTCCTGCATGTCGGTCGCGTTATGCTGCACCGCGCTGCCGTCGTACCACTGATTCGCGAACAACTCGATATATTTGCGCATCGACGCCGCGCTGACATGTTTCAGTGACGAACGGATATTCACCTTGCCCAGCCGGTAGCGTGGTCCTTCGTCTACCGTAAAGGTCACGTAGAAGGATTTGCGGTCCGGAGACAACTCGCCGGTCTGGTTGCGTACCTGGAAATCGACGAATCCGTTGCGCAGATAAAACCGGCGTAGCAGCTCCGAATCGTAGCGAATACGCTCAGGGTTATATTCGTCGGAAGACGCAAAAAATCGGTACCAAGCCGTTTCTTTCGACGAAATGACCTGTGCCAGTCGGGCCTCGCTGAACGCCTTGTTGCCGACGAATGAGATCTTGTGGATCAGCGTCTGCTGGGCTTCATTGATCAGGAAGACCACATCGACCCGGTTATGGGCCAAGCGGATGATCTGAGGTGTCACAGTCGCGGCATAGCGGGCTTTGCCTGCATATACCTCCAAGATCTTCTGGCGATCAGCCGCTGTGATCTGGGTCGAGAACACAGCGCGCGGCCGCAGCGAAATCACCTTGCGCAAATCCTCGTCCTTCGCAGCGTGATTGCCCTCGAAGACGATGCGATTGACAATCGGATTCTCGGCCAGGCGCACCTGAAGCACGTTACCAGCACGATGCAGCGTCACGTCGCGGAAGAGACCCGTAGCGTACAGCGTCTTCAGCGAACGATCGAGCTCGTCCTGATTGAACGGGTCCCCCGGCTGCACCACCATATAGGACAGGACGGTACTGGTCTCGATCCGGTCGTTACCGGTGACCTGGATGGATTCGATGACACCACCGGACCGGACCGATTGCGTCGCCGAGGAATGACCTGCCGCTGCAACGCCGCGCCGAGCCTCGGCGGTCCCGGCAAAAAACAACGGCACGAGGCAAACCGACGCAAGAAGCGTTGAACGTTTAGTCGGCAAATTCGGTTTCCCCCAAACCAGACGCTCCGCGGCCCCCGACACCACGCCATGCGAACAGAGTCGCCGGGCACGAGATCGATCATATCCGCTTGGCGGACGTATCCGAAATCCCCCCCCTCGCGCAAGCGCCCGCATGCCGCAACATGCAGAAGCGTCAACCGCTCAGCGACGCAACCCAGCGAAACAGGCCGAAATGGGACAAATCATTAAATGTGGAAAACAGAAACAATCCCGCGATGACCGCAAACCCCGCCTGGAAACTGATATCGCGCACCCGGCGCGAAACCGGGCGGCCGAGCAGAGCCTCCAGCCCGTAGAACACCAGTCTCCCGCCATCCAGCACGGGAATCGGGAACAGGTTGATCAGACCCAGATTGACCGATAAGAGCGCCATGAACGACACTAGGCTCGCCACCCCATATTGCGCGACCTGCCCCGACATCTGCGCGATGCGCAGCGGTCCACCGAGATCCTTCGCGCTATGCTGGCCAGTCAGCATCTGCCACAGCCCATCCAGCGTCTGAACCGTCAGGCGCCACGTCTCCTGTACGGCAGCACCAAGCGCCGCCAGTGGCGCCATCGGCTTGCCGATCGTCGCGGTGAACATCACTCCAAGCTGGCCGGTCCGACCGCCGTTCTTGTCCGTCACAATTCCGACGGTCACCGGCAACGTCACCACCTGATCGCCTCGCCGGACGCCCAGTTCGGTGTGCGCACCTGGCTCCGCGGTGATGCGGGCCTGGATATCTGCGACGCCAGAGACCGCATGAGTGCCTATACGTACAATCATGTCCTCCGGCTTCACCCCGGCCGCCTCAGCCGCACTGCCCGGCATGACCTGCCCCACGACATTGCGAATCTCCGGCCGCCCCGTCGCCATGAACAAGCCGGCGAACAGGACGATGGCCAGAAGAAAATTGAACACCGGTCCAGCGGCAATCACGATCGCCCGCGACAATACCGGCTTGTCATGAAAGGTGCGCCCCGGCAGCCAAGCGGCCACCTGTTCCGGCGTCGCTTCTTCCGGCCCTTCGAATCCGTGCGGCTTAACGTATCCACCTAGCGGAACGGGACAAAGCCGCCATTCGGTTCCCACCCGGTCGTGCCAGCGCAGCAGGGGCCGCCCGAAGCCGATCGAGAAGACTTCGACATGCACTCCCCGCCAGCGGGCAGCCAGATAGTGGCCCAGTTCGTGAATGAAGACCAAGACACCCAAAACGAGGGCAAAGGCCAGAAGGGTCCGAAGCAGCTCGGGCATAGTGATGGGTCAGCTCCTCATAACGATATTGCCGCTCCATATCCCCGGGACACACGAACCCGGGCATAAGTCAGGCAGCAAGCGATGTCGTACGCAAGCGTGCCGCGCGACGGGCTTCCTCGTCCCAATGCAGCACCTCCTCCAACGAATCGGCACTCTGGTGTCCAAGAGCCCACATTACGTCCTCGACCACCCGCGCGATGTCGAGGAATCCGATGGAGCCCCCCAGAAACGCCTCGACCGCAATCTCGTTTGCCGCCGACAAAATAGTGGGGACGGCACCGCCCGCACGCAAGGATTCACGCGCCAGCCGCAGTGCCGGAAAACGCACCTCGTCGGGCTCCTCGAAATCCATCCGTCCCAATGCCGCCAGATCCAAGCGGGGCGAGTTCGTCGCCATGCGTGCCGGCCAGGCCAGGGTATGGGCGATCGGGATACGCATGTCGGCCGATCCCATCTGGGCCACGATACTACCGTCGCTGTACTGGACCAGACCATGCACCACCGATTGCGGATGTACCACGACCCCGATCCGGTCCTCGGTTAGCGCAAACAGGCGCGCCGCCTCGATCACCTCCAGCCCCTTGTTGAACATGGTGGCCGAATCGATGGTGATCTTGGCGCCCATCGTCCATGTCGGATGCCTCAGCGCCGCTTCCAGCGTCGCCTTTTCCATCTCGGCAAGCGTAGACCGGCGGAATGGCCCACCCGAGGCGGTCAATACGATCTTCTCCACTTCAGAGACCTGACGGTCGGCCATCGACTGGAAGATCGCGTTGTGTTCGGAATCGACCGGCAGCAACGTGGCATCGGCCAGTTCCACCGCACGCAGCATGACGTCACCCGCGCAGACAAGGGCCTCCTTGTTCGCCAGCGCGACGGAACCACCGTTCTTTACCGCCGCCAGCGTGGGCTCAAGCCCAATCGCCCCGGTGATGGCAGCCATGGTCCAGTCCACCGGTCGCGCAGCAGCTTCGATCACCGCCTGCCGGCCGCCTGATGCCGCAATGCCCGTCCCATCCAGCAATGTGCGTAGTTCCGGCAAGCAGGCCTCGTCAGCGATGACGGCATGTTCGACCCGCAATGCCCGGGCCTGCTCGGCCAGGCGCTGGACATTGCGCCCGCCGACCAGAGCGACAGCGCGAAAACGCTCCGGTGCCTGCAACAGCAGATCGACCGTGGAGCACCCGATACTACCGGTGCTGCCCAGAACGGTGACTGACTTCATGCCTCTTTCTTCCCTGCCGTTCGGCGTTGACACGCCATCATCCCAATCCGAGCGTACGCCCGCCGTCCAGCGCGTGCGGCACTACATCCGCGTGCGCCGCGAACAGGGCGGAAACCAGACCGGCGGGCGTCACATACCAGAACGCCCCGCCACCCGCCGCCCCCAGAGACAGCAGGGCTGCCAGCGGTGCTGCAACCAGCAGCCCATCGAAACGATCAAGCAGCCCGCCATGCCCCGGAATAATCGCGCCGGAATCCTTGACCCCACGCGCTCGCTTCAACGCGCTTTCCGCCAGGTCGCCGATCTGGGCCGCGACAGCCATCAACGCACCGAAAGCCACCCCACGCCCCCACGCATCAGGTCCGGACACAAGTGCGCAGACCAGTCCTCCGGCCACCATGGCACTGGCTAGCCCTCCCAACGATCCGGACCATGTCTTGGCTGGCGAGATCGCAGGCGCCAGCTTGGGCCCACCGATCAGGCGGCCGACCAGATAGGCCCCGCTATCGCTGATCGCGACACAGGTAATGACGAACAGCACGACGCCGGCACCAGGCATTGTCATTAGCCGCAGCCACAGCAGCGCCAGCCCTGCACAGCCGATCACCACCTGGCCGCTCCACAGCGCCGGACCAAATACGAATGCTCCGCCAATGACCAGGAAGGCCTCTAGCCAATGTCCGCCCAACGCCGCCGCCATGGCGGCAACCGGCCAAGCGACATATAGTGCGCCGCGCCAGGACCAAGCGTGCAATCCGAACAGGCGCCCCCACTCCACCGCCATGCCCGCCGTGGCCAGCAGGACGAGCACGGCGTAAGCAGTTCCTCCCGCCCATATACATAGCGCCGCCATAGGGACCAGCACGGCGGCAGAAATCAAACGAGCACGAAGGTCCTTCCAGTTCCTACCCCTACTTGGAATGGCGGGAGGCTCAGAGCGTGGGTCGAGCACCGAATCGCCTTTCACGCCGGGCGAACATGTCCAGCGCAGCGTCGAAATGCTGCTCATTGAAATCCGGCCAGAGCGTGTCAAGAAACACCAACTCAGCATAGGCCGACTGCCAGAGCAGAAAGTTGGACAAGCGGCATTCGCCGCTGGTCCGGATGATCAGATCCGGGTCGGGCAGATCGGCTGTGAGCAGGAAACGCCCGAACAGGGCCTCGTCCAGCCGGTCTGGGTCCAGCGTGCCATCACGCACGGCCAGAGCCACATGCTTCGCTGCCTGCATGATGTCGGCCCGTCCGCCGTAAGATAATGCCAGCACCAGCGTCAGCCGACGGTTAGCGGCTGTTGCCTCTTCTGCCCGCTTTGCTTCGGCTCGCACCTCGACGTCAAAACGCGACAGATCACCGATAATGCGGATCCGCACCCCTTCGCGCGACAACTCTGCCACTTTATGCCGCAGATAATAGCGAAGCAGAGATGTCAGGTCCGCCACCTCGTCGGGCGTCCGGCGCCAGTTTTCCGAGGAAAAGGCATATAATGTCAGATATCTGACTCCGCGCTTGATCGCAGCCTGGACGCAACGCCGCACTGCCTCGGCGCCCGCATTATGCCCCGCAGCACGAGGCAGCCCGCGGGCCATCGCCCAGCGCCCATTACCGTCCATGATCAACGCGACATGCTCCGGCGGGGCCGGAACGGCACCACCATCGCCTCGCCCCACCACAGGGAGCGGGGGCGTCGGAGGTGCCTGCGCGTCTGTTGTCCCAGCCGCCGGGCCGGGTACGGAGCCCACAGTCACAGCGAGGTCAGACCTGCTTGATCTCGCGTTCCTTTTCCGCGAGCATGTCGTCGATTCGCTTCACATACTGATCAGTCAGCTTCTGAATCGCCTCGGACCAGACCTTCACGTCATCCTGGCTGATTTCGCTTTTCTTTTCGAGCGTCTTCGTCTGGTCCATGCCGTCACGCCGCACGCCGCGCACCGCGATCTTCGCGTTCTCGGAATATTTTCCGGCGGTGCGGGCCAGATCGTTTCGGCGCTCCTCGGTCAACTGCGGAATGGGCACCCGCACGGTCTGCCCGTCCGCAGCCGGGTTCAACCCAAGCCCGCTATCGCGAATCGCACGCTCCACCGCGCCGACCAGCGACCGGTCCCACACCTGCACGGTCAGCATCCGGGCTTCGGGCACCGCGATCGACCCGACCTGCGTCAACGGCACTTCACCACCATAAGCCTCGACCCGCACCGGTTCGATCAGGGCGGGGCTGGCCCGTCCCGACCGCAATCCAGCGAAATCGCGGCGCAGGCTCTCCAGCGCGCCGTCCATCCGGCGGACAAGGTCATCCAGCAGTGTCTTCTGATCAGCAGCCACAATGGCCCTCCACACTCAAGCAGGGCAGCCGCCGGAGCGGCCGCCCGTCACAACATATCATATCCCGCCGCGTGAGCGCCGGGTCAGCGAAGCTGTCAGGATGCCTCGACGATCTTGGTATACAGCCCCTCACCCCGCATCACCTGGGGAAACGCCCCCGGCGCATGGATATTGAACACGAGGATGGGCAGCCGGTTTTCGCGCGCCAGACTGATAGCCGCGGCGTCCATCACATGCAGATCGCGCGCCAGCACGTCGAGATAGGTCAGCGTCTCGAAGCGCGTGGCGTCCGCGACCTTACGCGGGTCGGCCGAATAGACGCCGTCGACCTGCGTGCCCTTCAGCAGGGCGTCGCACTCCATTTCGGCTGCGCGCAAGGCGGCTGCCGTGTCGGTGGTAAAGAAAGGATTGCCCGTTCCCGCCGCGAAAATGACCACACGGCCTTTTTCCATATGGCGGACCGCCCGCCGGCGGATATAAGGTTCCGCCACCGACGACATATGGATGGCCGACATCACGCGCGTCGGCACGCCGTGCCGCTCCAGTGCGTTCTGCACCATCAAGGCGTTGATCACGGTCGCCAGCATGCCGGCATAATCGCCCTGCGCGCGGTCCATGCCCCGCGCGGCAGCCGCGACACCGCGGAAGATATTGCCGCCGCCGATCACCAGGCAGACCTCGACCCCAGCCCGGGCCACGGTGGCCACATCGCTGGCGATGGTATCCACCATCTCGGGGTCGATGCCGTACGAGCCGTCGCCCATCAGGGCTTCGCCCGAAATTTTCAGCAGGACACGGCGGTAACCCTGAACGTCTTGTGCTTCACGATCCGTCACGAGGTCCCCCGATTGCTCACATGATGGCTCCTCACGGGGTAGCCCCCGTCCGGCCCATACTTACGCCGATCCTCTTATCCCCCCTTAGGATCGGTCACAAGCACGCTCGTCGTCTCGAAATCATTCCCGGTTCAAGAGGCGTCGTCCAGTCCGATGGCGCGCAGGCGTGCCTTCTCCTCGTCCCAACCGGCGCGCTCCTTCACGTTCAGAAACAGATGGCATGTCCTGCCCAGCAGGCGTGACAGATCCTTGCGCGCCTTTTCGCCGATCGAGCGGATGCGGCTGCCCTTCTCGCCGATCAGGATCGCCTTGTGCCCCGCTCGCGCCACATAGATCGTCACCTCGATCCGCACCGAACCGTCGGGCTGCTCGCGGAAGCTCTCGGTTTCGGCGGTCGCGGCATAGGGCACTTCTTCGTGCGTCTGAAGAAAGATCTGCTCGCGTACCAGTTCAGCCGCCAGCAGGCGATCGGGCAGGTCGGTCAGGTCGTCTTCGGGATAGAGGTACGGTCCCTCGGGCACCGCAGCACCCAGCGCGTCCAGCAGGTCGTCCACCCCGTCACCACTACGCGCGCTGACCATGTAGACATGCTCCACGTCCAGCAGGCCGGACAATTCGGCCGTCAGCGGCAGCAGCGCCTGACGGTCCACCAGATCGGTCTTGTTCAGCACCAGCCAGACGCGACGGCGCGTCTTGGCCAACTGCTCGACAATGGGGCGCACCGTGTCACACAGGCCGCGACGCGCGTCGATCAGCAACAGCGTGATGTCGGCGTCCTCGGCCCCGGTCCACGCCGCCGCGACCATTGCGCGGTCCAGCTTGCGCCGGGGCTTGAAGATGCCTGGTGTGTCCACCAGCAGGATCTGGCTGACGCCACGCATCAGGATGCCCAGCACGCGAAAGCGCGTCGTCTGCGCCTTTGGGCTGACGATGGAGAGTTTCGCCCCCGCCATTCGGTTCAGCAATGTCGATTTCCCGGCATTCGGCGCACCGACGATAGCGACAAAGCCGCAGCGGGTGGTCATATCCTGTACCCTTTCCAGCGAGGTCGTCCCCTCGCCACAATAATCCGTCATCCGATCCGCCGCAGCAGGTCTGCCGCCGCTGCGCTTTCGGCAGCACGCTTGCTGCCGGCCTCGCCTTCGCCCGACTGGCCACCGGCCGTCACTGCGATCACGAACCGAGGGGCATGCGACGGCCCGTCAACCAGGACCGTCCGATAGGATGGCAGCGGCTGCCCACGGGCCAGCACCCATTCCTGCAAGGCGGTCTTGGGGTCCTTGGGCGGGCGGGCCTGGGCGATGATCGCATCGTTCCAGGCCGCACGCACAAAGCGGCGCGCGGGTTCCAACCCGCCATCCAGATACATCGCACCCAGAATTGCCTCGACCGCGTCGGCCAGCACATTGGCCATCTGCCGCACGCCGGCGCGGGCCTCGTGTTCAGCCACGTCCAGGGCCTGCGTCAGGTCCATCGTGCCGGCTATAGCGGCCAGGACCGGACGCGAGACCAGATGGGCATGGCGGGGTCCGAGCGCGCCTTCCTGCTCGTCGGGGAAGCGCTCGAGCAGCCATTCGGCCATCAGCAGGCCCAGAACGCGGTCGCCGATGAATTCCAGCCGTTCGTTCGATCCGGCACCACGCCGCGATGCCGGCTGGCGGCTGCGGCGCCCCGCCCCGGCGCTGCGCTGGTGCGCGGCCGAGCGATGGGTCAGTGCTTCGCGCAGCAGGTCGGTTCGGCGAAAATGATAGCCCAGACGCGCCTCGACCGCCTTCACGTCCGCGCCCGGCGCACCATCATCCAGGAGACCTTCTCCGCTCATCTCACGCCCATGAAGAGACGGTTCCAGCGGATTTCGGCCGGCCACATCCAGAATTCCCATACCGGATAGCGCGCGTCGAGCGACAGGAAGATCCATTTGGCCTGGCCGATCAGGTTTTCCATCGGCACGAAGCCCAGATCTTCCGGGTCATCGCCCATGAAGCGGCTGTCGGCGCTGTCGTCGCGATTGTCGCCCATTGCGAAGAAATAGCCCGGCGGCACGACATAGACAGGGGTATCGTTCTGGAATCCCTCGTTTGTCAGCTTCAGGATATCGTGCTCGACCGGCGGCGCGCCTGCGCTGCCCGGCAGCGTTTCCCGGAAGCGCTGGCCTTCCATGCGGGTGCGATGCTCGTCGACCGCGACGTAATCGCCCTTGGCCACGCGGGGTACCAGCACGTCGTTGAGGTAGAGCTCGCCCCCGCGGACCTGCACGCGGTCACCCGGCAGGCCGACGATGCGCTTGATATAGTCGATCGACGTGTCCCTGGTGAAACGGAAGACCGCGACATCGCCGCGATGAGGCACGCTTTCGAAGATTCGCCCGCTGAACAGATCGGGAGACCATGGCAGCGAGAAATGGGAGTAGCCGTAGCTGTATTTGGCGACCCAGAGATAGTCCCCGACCTGCAAGGTGGGAATCATCGATCCGGACGGTATGTTGAACGGCTCGAACAGCACGGTGCGCACCCCGATCGCCAGCGCGCCGGCGATGACGATGGTGCGGACCAGGTCCCAGACGCCACGCAAGGCCGGAAGAATACCCCCGGAGGAGAGGGGGGACATGTGGGTCTTGTGCGGGTCGTCCATAGGGATGATGTCTGAATCCGGAAGTGATGCGGAGGGGTCCGCCCGAGGGGGCCGGACGGCAAGCCCGCGGATGAAGCGAGGGGGACCATCCCCACCCGGCGCGCCGACCTTAGCCCGATCCTAGGGAGCTGGACCAGCGTCGATCATCACCTGCGCGAACGCATAGGGATATTCGTCGGTCATGGTCAGGAGAATCCGCGCGGCCTCGCCGGGCGGCAGGAGGGCATCCAGCCGGGCCCGGGCCCCGCCGGTCAGGACCATGACGGGCTGGCCGGTCGGCAGATTGTCGACCCCCAGGTCGCGATGGAACACGCCGAGCGAAAATCCGGTCCCCAGTGCCTTGGCGCAGGCTTCCTTCGCCGCCCACCGCTTGGCGTAGGCGCCCAGCCGCGCCTGCCCCTGCCGCCGGTCGGCCCGCCGCCGCTCGGCTTCGGTGAAGACACGGTCCAGAAACCGTTCGCCGTGGCGATCCAGCGCGCGTTCGATGCGCCGGATATCGCACAGGTCGGACCCGATGCCGAGCAGACTCATCCTTTCGCCCGCTCCACCTGGACGACGCTGCTGGAGGCGCGCATCGCGGCGATCAGCGACGAGAGATGGCGCAGGTCGCGCACCTCGATATCCGCCAGGATCTCCATGAAATCGAGCTGGCGGTTGACGATGCGCAGATTGACGATGGTGCCGTCATGCTTGGAGGCGACATTGGTCAGGGTCGCCAGGATCGAGGGCTCGTTGGCGGCGACGATGCTGAGCCGTCCGATATGCGGCTCGCTCGTGCCCCGCGCGATCACGTCGTAATCCCAGTCCACGTCCATGAAGCGCTCGGGCGTGGCGGCGAAGCTCTCCAGCGTCTGGCAGCCGGCGGTGTGGATGGTGATGCCCTTGCCGGTCGCGACGATCCCCACGATCCGGTCCCCGGGCAGCGGATGGCAGCAGCCCGCGAAATGGACCGCGATGCCGGGGCCGATGCCGGCCAGCGCCATGCCGCCGCCCGATTTGGGCCGCCCGGTGCGCGTGGGTGCGCGCATGGGAATGCCCGGCACCATGCGCGGCGCGCGCGGCGTCTGGCGCAGTGCGGGATAGGCCGCATGCACCACGTCGCGCGGCCCGATATTGCCGTTGCCGACCGCGACGTACAGATCTTCGACCGAAGCCTGTTTCAGGTCGGACAGGATGCTCTCCAGCACCTTTTCCGACCCGTCCACGCCCTCCTGCCGGAAGGCCTTGGCCAAGGCGGCGCGGCCGCCATCGACATGGGCCTCGCGCTGCTGGGCGGCGACATGACGGCGGATGCGCGCCCGCGCCTTGCCGGTGACGACGAACCGCTCCCACGACGGCGACGGCGTGCCGCCGCGGGCCGTCATGATCTCGACCTGGTCGCCGTTCTGCAATTCGTGACGCAGCGGCATCAGCCGCCCGTTGATCCGTGCGCCCACACAGGTATCGCCGACCTGGCTGTGCACCGCGTAGGCGAAATCGACCGGCGTGGCCCCCCGTGGCAGCGAGATGAGCTGCCCCTTGGGAGTGAAGCAGAAGACCTGATCCTGGTAGAGTTCGAGCTTGGTGTTTTCCAGGAATTCGTCGGGTGCCGCCGAGTCCTCCAGGATGTCCAGCAGGTCCTGCACCCAGCGCAGGCCGGTGACGACCTGTGCGGCACCGCCGGCGCCGGGTAACTGCTTGTACATCCAGTGCGACGCCACGCCGTTCTCGGCGATGTCGTGCATCTCGGCAGTGCGGATCTGCACCTCGATCTTCTGGTTGCGCGGATAGCGCAGCGTCACGCCCGTATGCAGGCTCTGATAGCCGTTGGCCTTGGGCGTGGAGATGTAGTCCTTGAACCGGCCGACGATGACGGGGAAAGCGGCATGGACCGCCCCCAATGCCACGTAGCAGGCCTCACGCGTCGGCACGATGATGCGAAAGGCCATGATGTCGGAAAGCTGCTCGAAGGCGACATTGCGCTTCTGCATCTTTTCCCAGATCGAGAACGGCGATTTTTCACGCCCCGACACCTCGACCTCGCCCAGCCCGGCATCGCGGCACAACCGGACCAGCTCGCGCCGCACCTCTTCGATCACGTCGGCGCCCTGGCCGCGCAGATAGTTCAGCCGTGCGCGGATGGTCGCGTTGGCTTCCGGCTCCAGCTCCGCGAAGGACAGGTTCTGGAGTTCGGTCTTGACCTTGTCCATGCCGATGCGCCCGGCCAGGGGCGCATAGATTTCCATGGTCTCGCGCGCGATGCGCTGGCGCCGGTCGAGCCGCTGCACATAATGCAGCGTGCGCATATTGTGCAGCCGGTCCGCCAGCTTGACGATCAGTACCCGGATGTCCTTGGACATCGCGAGCACCAGCTTGCGGAAATTCTCGGCCTGCTTGGTGCGGTCGGACTGGAGCTCCAGCCGGGTCAGCTTGGTGACGCCATCCACCAGGTCGGCGATGGCCGGCCCGAATTCGGCGCGCAGCCGCTCGTGCGTGACGCCGGTATCCTCGATCGTGTCGTGCAGCAGCGCGGTTGCGATCGAGGACGGGTCGAGATGGAAGCCGGCGAGGATGCTGGCCACCGCCAGCGGATGGGTAATGTAAGGGTCGCCGTTGTCGCGGACCTGCCCGGCATGGGCTTCCTGCGCCACGGCGAAGGCCCGGCGGATCAGGTCGAGATCGGCATCCGGAGCATAGGCGCGGACACGCCGCACAAGCCCTTCGCAGGAAATGACGCGGGCGGGGGGCTGTGTGGTCCCGGCGGGTTCACCCTCTTCCGGTTCAGGCGCGGACGCGGGCGAGGCCGGCGCCTGAGCGGCGACAGGTACCGTGTCGGCAGGGCCGGCCGCATCCGCTGCCATGGGCTTATCGCCGCGAACGGCCGCCCAGCTCGGCCTCGATCGCGGCCTCCAGTTCCTCGGCCGACATGCCGGCCCCGTGGGCCGCCTCTTCCTCGGCCGAAACGTCCTGAAGACCGAAAATATTCTGCTCGGTCGGGATCAGGTCCATCACTTCCTCATCCGCCGGCTCGGGCTCGGGCGCGCGGGCCAGCGAACGGACCAGGTCGCTGCGGATCTGTTCCAGTTCGATCGTCTGGTCCGCGATTTCACGCAGTGCAACGACCGGGTTCTTGTCGTTGTCGCGGTCGATCGTCAGCTCCTCGCCACGCGACAGGCCGCGCGCGCGCTGCGCCGCCAGCAGAACCAGCTCGAAGCGATTGGGAACCCGTTCAACGCAATCTTCGACGGTGACGCGAGCCATGAGGCAGGCCTCCGGAGTAAATTAGTTAAAAAAACAATTTTATCCACAACGAACGTCAAACGCAAGGTCCGCGTGTCACGCGCCTTCCAGGCGGCGGATCTGCTGGTCCGCGAGGGCCGCGATCGACGCCCCGATACCATGCCCGGTCCTGGGATTGCACCAGTCCGGCGCCACATCGCGCAAGGGCAGCAGGACGAACGCCCGCTCCTCGGCCCGGGGATGCGGCAGGATGGGATCGGGGGCATCGCGCACGCAATCCCCCATCGCCACGATATCCAGGTCGAGCGGCCGCGCGGCGTTGGCGACCGTACGCCGCCGCCCGGCCTCGGCCTCGATCGCCTGCAGGGCGGCCAGCAGCGTTGCCGGGTCGACCTCCCCTTCCGCCGCCACCATGCCATTGACATAAGGCGGCTGGCCGGACGGCGGAATCGGCGCGCTTTCATACCATGCCGAGACCGCCGTGACCCGCAATCCGGGAATGGTGGCGATACGCCCGACCGCCCAGCGGCAGGTCTCGATCGGCGTGCCGCCCCCTTCGCGCGGCAGATTGGCCCCGATCGCGATCAGGATCATCGGACCCGCCGCCGCGCCGCAATTCCATGGAGTCCACCCGATGGCGGTGGCGTTTCAGCGTTTTGCAAAAGGAACATCATATGCCTTATTCGCCCATATCAATTTGCCCACGGCGGCTCTACCCTTCCGCCTGGTGGGCATATTGTTAAGTGCGGCAATCAATCCGCGCGACATTTCCAGCTCAGGCCATACTACAAGGATTCAAGGCCCATGTTTTTTCAACCCGACGAACGTACATGTCTTTTTATCGATGGTTCAAGTCTCTATTCGGCTTCCCGTCATTTGGGGTTCGACGTCGATTACCGCAATCTGCTGACATTCTTCCGTTCCAAATGTCACATCATCCGCGCCTATTATTATTCCGCGATCCTGGAAAGCGAGGAATATTCGCCCCTCAAGCCCCTGACCGACTGGCTGGTCTATAACGGCTATTCGCTCGTCACCAAGACGGCACGGGAATTCGTCGACCAGAACGGGCGGCGGCGCGTGAAAGGCAGCATGGATATCGAGCTTGCCGTCGACATGATGGAGATGGCTCCCAAGATCGACCATGCCGTCCTGTTCAGCGGCGATGCGGATTTCCGGCGCCTGCTGGAAAGCGTCCAGCGTCAGGGCGTGCGGACCACGGTCGTCTCGTCCGTCCGCACCTCGCCGCCGCTGATCGGCGACGATCTGCGGCGCCAGGCGGACCAGTTCATCGAACTCGCCGACATCGCGGCGCAGTTCACCCGCCGCCAGAGCGAGGCCCGCGTGACCCGCCAGCAGCAGGCCCCCGTCCGCCACCCGGCGGACCAGTTCAGCGAACTGGACCACGACGAAGACTGACGGACACCGGAGCCGGGCAAGGCCGCACGCGGCGCCCTGCCCGGCCCGTGTCCTGTCGGGCCTCAGCCCTCGAGTTGCAGGGCCCGCGTCGTCCAGTCATGCACATGGGCGCACAATTCGGGCCGGTCGGCCAGCGGGCCGCCATAGGACGGGATCATTTCCTTCAGCTTCGCGTCCCAGCGCGGCAGCTCGCCGGCAAAGCATTTGCGGATGACGGTCAGCATGATCGACACGGCGGTCGAAGCCCCCGGCGAGGCCCCCAGCAGCGCCGCGACCGTGCCGTTGGCGCCGGTGATGACTTCGGTGCCGAATTGCAGGACCCCGCCTTTCTTTTCGTCCTTCTTGATCACCTGCACGCGCTGGCCGGCGGTGATCAGTTCCCAATCCTCGGCCCGGGCGTTCGGGACGAAGTCGCGCAGCGCATTCAGGCGCGTCTCGTTGGATTGCAGGACCTGCTGCACCAGGTAGCGGGTCAGCGGCATATTGTCGCGGGCCACGGCCAGCATGGCGCCCAGATTGTCCATGCGAATCGATTTCGGCAGGTCCCACAGCGACCCCTGCTTCAGGAACTTGGTCGAGAAGCCGGCATAGGGGCCGAACAGCAGCCCCTCCCTGCCGTCGATCACGCGGGTATCCAGATGCGGCACCGACATGGGCGGCGCGCCGACCGATGCCTTGCCGTAGACCTTGGCATGGTGACGGGCGACGATATCGGGGTTGGTGCAGCGCAGGAACTGCCCGCTGACCGGGAAGCCGCCGACCCCCTTCGATTCGGGGATGCCGGTCTTCTGCAGCAGCGGCAGCGCGCCGCCGCCGGCGCCGATGAAGACGAAGCGCGCGGCCACCGGCACGGTGGCGTTCGTCGTGAGGTCGCGCACCGAAACGCGCCAGGCGCCGGAGGCGTCCTGCTTCAGGTCCTCGACCTCATGCGACAGTTTCAGGTCGAAACCCGGCTGACCCGACAGGAAATTCACCAGCAGATGCGTCAGCGCACCGAAATTCACGTCGGTCCCCGACGCGATCCAGGTCGCGGCCAGCTTGGGGCCGGCCGTGCGGCCCTCCATCACCAGCGGCATCCACTGCGCGAGCTGTGCCGGGTCGGTCGAGAAGCGCATGCCGCTGAACAGCGGGTGATCCTTCAATGCTTCGTAGCGGCGGCGCAGGTAATCGCAATTCTCGTCGCCCCAGACGAAACTCATGTGCGGAATCGGGTTGAGGAACGCGCGGGGCGAGGCGATCACGCCCGACTCGACCAGATAGGCCCAGAACTGGCGCGAAAGCTGGAAGGCCTCGTTCACGCCGACGGCCTTGGAAATGTCGATCGTGCCGTCGGCGCGCGACGGCGTGTAATTCAGCTCGCACAGCGCGGAATGGCCCGTGCCGGCATTGTTCCAGGCGTTGGAACTCTCCTTCGCCACGTCGTCCAGCCGCCCGAACATGCCGATCGACCAGTCCGGCTGCAGAAGCTTGAGAAGCGCGCCCAACGTCGCGCTCATGACCCCCCCGCCGATCAGGACGACGTCATAGGCGGATTCGGTTCGGGTCGTATGCGAGGTCATGACATTCTCCGGAACGAGGCGCGCAGGCCGAGGCCTGTGAATACGGTCTGGGCCGCCGGTCCCATCGCGGCGGACCGAAGGCGGGAAAGGGTGATCGTCCATGAACCGGACGAACCTGAACCAGGTGCCATGCGGGCCGTACCGTCGCGGACAGTCCGCACATCGCACATACGGTATCGCACAGCCATCACCCGGTCCGGTCCACCGGAACGCCTCAACCTCTTGCCATCTGAACCGGTTTTCCGAGGCATCATCTCTGCGCGAGCCGATCCTGACCCGCCTTGCCCGCCACGGCAAGCGGCGAATGAATACAGATTCCGCCTCTTCCTTTTTATTTCTTCCATTTTTCGGACTTCCCCGTCGGAGTGGCGCTTCTGTCCATTCCATTACCGCATGACTGTCAGGCTTTTCCCGCATCATGGCAAGGGAACCGCCCGCCGCAATGCGGGACGCTCAGACTGACGGCGTTTTCACGCGGCGGGGCATGACCCGATAGACCCGGAAAGCCAGCAGGGCGGCCACGACCAGGCCATAGAGCAGCGTTTCGACCCGTATGACCTTGAAAGACAGGATGAAATGGATGGCGGCGCAGATCGCGGCGGCATAGACCCAGCGATGCAGCGCCTTCCAGCGCCGCCCCAGCCTGCGGATGGCCCAGCCATTGGACGTGGCGGCCAGCGCGGACAGGATGGTGAAGGCGACCATGCCGAGGATGATGAAGGGCCGCATGGTCACGTCGGCCAGCAGGGTGTGCAGGTCGAACCCCTGGTCGAGCGCCACATAGGCCGACAGGTGGAACAGCGCATACCAGAAGGCCAGCAGCCCCACCGCCCGCCGGTAGCGGAGCAGATTGACCCCGGCCAGGTCCCGCAGCGGCGTGATGCACAGCGACAGGATCAGGAACCGCAGGGCCCACAGGCCCAGCGTGCGCTCGAACGTATTGACCGGATCGGCCCCCAGCCGGTTCGTCGCCCCCAGGACGAACGAGACCACCGCCGGCGTCAGCCCGATGCCATACAGCGCCAGCCGGATCGGGCCGGCCGATCGCACGCGCCGCGCTGCCATCAGAAGTCGCGCCGCAGGTCCATGCCGGCATACAGGCCCGCCACCTGCTCGCCATAGCCGTTGAACGGCAGGGTCGGCTGACGCCCGGCACCGAAAAACCCGCCGCCGGCACCGATCGGCCGCTCGCTCGCCTGGCTCCAGCGCGGGTGGTCCACGGCGGGATTGACGTTGGCGTAGAACCCGTATTCGTCGGGTGCGCGGACATTCCACGAGGTATGGGGCTGCCGGTCGGTCAGCCGGATGCGCACGATCGACTTGATGCCCTTGAACCCGTATTTCCACGGCACGACCAGCCGCACCGGCGCGCCGTTCTGGTTGGGCAGCGTCTGGCCGTACAGGCCGACGGCCAGGATCGTCAGCGGATGCATGGCCTCGTCCAGGCGCAGCCCCTCGACATAGGGCCAGTCCAGTACCGGCAGCACGCCGCCCTGTCCCGGCATTTCCGACGGGCGCACCACCGATTCGAAGGCGACATATTTCGCGCTGCCCAGCGGTTCGACCTCGGCCAGCAAATCGCGCAGCGCGAATCCGATCCACGGAATGACCATCGACCACGCCTCGACACAGCGCATGCGATAGATCCGCTCTTCCAGCTTGCGCCCCAGCAGCGCGTCGATGTCATAGGTGCGCGGCCTGGCCACCATGCCTTCGACCCGCACGGTCCATGGACGCGGATGGAAGTCGCCCGAGCGCTCGGCGGGGTCGGTCTTCTCCAGCCCGAATTCGTAGAAATTATTGTAGTGCGTCACATCGCGCAGCGGTGTGGGCTTCAGCCCCTCGCCCGACAGGGGGCCAGGCTGCGCCGCCAGATCCACCGCCCTGGCCGAGCGGGAGGGCAGGATGCCGCCGAGGAGGCCGGCGGCGGCACCCGCCGCCAGCAGGTCGCGCCGCGACAGCCAGAGAGCGTGCGGCGTGATGGAGGAGGATGGCGGAGAAGGGTAGCGGAAGACACGCATGCTGGACGCCTTCTGGAGCGGGGCGGGGCCGGGCCGGCGGGCCGCCTGGGGGAGGTGACACCGCCGGGATCGTCCGGCACCCTGCCGGAAACGGGACGGAAAAGAAAAGGAGCAGCATCATGCCCGATTCCTCTGAGCACGGCACGGCCGGCACTGTCGGCTTTGTCGGCTTCGGCGCCATGGCCAGCCGCATGGGCCGCAATCTCCAGGCCGCAGGATACCAGATCGTGGCCTACACCCCTTCCGGCAAGGGCGGCGACGGCGATACGCGCTTCCTGCCCTCGCCGCGCCTGCTGGCCGAAGCGGCCGGGGGGACCGTCATTCTCTGCGTCCCGGACGACGAGGCGCTGGCCAGTGCCGCGTACGGGCCGGATGGCGCGCTGGCGGGCATGGCGGCGGGACAATTGCTGATCAACACCAGTTCGGTATCGCCCGAGGCGTCGCTGGCGCTGGCCGCCGCCGCCGGGGAACGCGGGATCGCCGCGCTGGATGCCCCGGTATCCGGCAGCACGCCCGAGGCCGATGCCGGGGCGCTGGTGGTGCTGGTCGGCGGGGACGCGCAGAGCGTCGCGCGGGCCCAGCCGATCTTCGACATTATCGGCAAGACGACGATCCATGCCGGGCCGGCGGGCAGCGGCTCGAAGCTGAAGCTGGTGATCAACGGCATCATGGGCGTGGGCCTGGCGGCGGTTGCCGAGGGCATGTGCTACGGACTGGCCGCCGGGCTGGAGCGCGACATGCTGTTCGAGGCCCTGGATTCGGTCGCGGTGATCTCGCCCCACCACAAGCGCAAGCTGAAGGCGGCGCGGACCGGCGATTTCCGGCCGCAATTCCCGACCCGCCTGATGCAGAAGGACATGCGGCTGCTGCTGGACGCCGCTGCCCGCGTGGCGGCCCCGGTGCCGACCATGGCCGCCACCACCCAGTTGCTGTCCCTGACGCGGCGGCTGCACCCGGACGACGATTATTCCGCGCTGTTCGCCGTGCTGGAAGGCACGGTGGCCAACACGCCGTAAGACGCACGCCGTAAGACGTACTGGGGGCCCGGCCGGACGGCCGGGTCAGCCGAACGCCATCGCGGCCATCACCGCCAGCCGGTCGCCCAGGCCGCGGGGTGCGAATCCGACCGGCGCGTCGGCGGCCCCCCGGGCCAGGTCCCGCCGGGCCAGGATGCCGGGCAGTGCCGCCGCGCGGGCCGCGCGCGGCAGGCGCGGGCGCCCGGCCTCGGCCAGGAAAGCCGCGCCTTCGCGGCACAGGGCGGCGCGCAGGCCCCGCAGGATGTCCGGCGTCAGCGTCGCGCCGTCGCGAATCGCGTCGCCCGACAGGCTGGCTTCGGCCAGTGCGGAGTCCGGCACCGGGCATCGGCCACCGGCCAGCACCATCTCCAGATGCCGCACCAAGCCGCCCGCGCCATAGGCGGCACCGTGCGATTCGACGGCTTTCAGCAGATCGGGGTCGGTCACGCCGGCCGCCTGGGCGATCGCGACCTGCACGCCGCCGGCACCGCCAAGCATCGCGGCGCGCCAGGCGGGCCAGTCCGCCAGCCCGTCCAGTTCGGCCTCACGCGCGTCCAGAATGCCCAGCAGCGTTTCCACCTTTACCCTGCCGGTCGCGATCAGCGCGCGCAGCGGCCCGGCGACCGCGTGCGGGTGGCCCGCGCCCTCGACGATCTCGCGCCACCATTGCAGGCGAATCAGCCCCGCCATCGGCCCCGCGACCGCGCGGGACTGCATGCCGCCCAGGGCGCGAACGGTTTCGTGATTGAACGCGATCAGCGTGAAGGCGTCCTCGCGCGCTGCCTGCGGCAGGAACAGGGCGCACAGGAAGCGGTCGGGATCGGCCCGACGGGCGGCTGCCGCGCCGGGGGAAACTCCGGCTCCGGCGGCGCGTCTTTCGGGGGGGGCTGGCCTGGCAGCGATTGTCATGACAACGACTTGCCGCGCGCGACGGCGTGGCGCAAGAGTTTCGGCCGGCGGGTCGGCCGTCCCTGTTCCGTCACTTGACGCCCCTTCCCCGCCCTCATAGCTCTGACGGGCGGCGTTTCCGCCGCTGCAATTCCAAGGAGAACGTCCATGGCTTTCGAATTGCCCACTCTTCCGTTCCAGACCAACGCGCTGGCGGCGCGCGGCATGTGCCAGGAAACGCTGGAGCTGCATCACGGCAAGCACCATCAGGCCTATGTCACCGCGCTGAACGGCTTCGTCGAGGCCAAGCCCGAACTGCAGGGCAAGTCGCTGGAAGAGATCATCCTGGCGGTCAAGGGCGATGCGGCCCTGGCGCCGGTGTTCAACAATGCCGGCCAGCATTGGAACCATATCCTGTTCTGGCAGAACCTGTCGCCGACCGGCGGTGTGATCCCCGACGCGCTGGCGGCCAAGATCACCGAGGATTTCGGCAGCGTCGACACGTTCAAGACCGATTTCAAGGCGGCGGCGACGTCGCAGTTCGGTTCGGGCTGGGCGTGGCTGGTCCTGGGTTCCGACGGCAAGCTCAAGGTGACCAAGAGCGCCAACGGCTCCAACCCGCTGGCCGAAGGCCAGGGCAAGGTGCTGCTGGGCCTGGATGTGTGGGAGCATTCCTACTATCTCGACTTCCGCAACCGTCGCCCCGACTATGTGACCAACTATCTGGACAAGCTGGCGAACTACGAGTTCGCCGAGGCGCAGCTCAAGGCCGCCTGATCGGCCGACGGCAGCGCAGGTTCTGGAATGCCCGGCCCCCTTGGGGCCGGGTTTTTCATGTCGGGCCGCCTGTTACCGGGGCCCGCGCCCGATATCGCGCAGGCGCACGCCGGCGGTGAGGTCACGCTCGATCCGCTCCAGCGTCAGGTCCTTCGTCTCGGGCACGAACAGCGCGACCAGCACCACGAACAGCGCATTCAGCCCCGCATAGAGCCAGAAGGTGCCGGACAGGCCCAGCCGGTCCACCAGGGTGAGGAACGATACGCCCACGATCATGTTGGCGATCCAGTTGGCCGCGGTGGAACAGCCGACGCCGAATTCCCGGCCCTGAAGCGGCTGGATTTCCGCGCACAGCACCCAGACGATCGGCCCGGCCGAAAACGCGAACCCCGAAACGAAGCAGACCATTCCGCCGATGGTCAGCGCCTGCGCCGTCGCCTCCCGCACCTCGGCGGAGGGCGAAAGGCCGAGCAGCACCATGCCGATGCTCATCACGACCAGCCCGCAGATCAGCAGGGGCCGGCGGCCCCAGCGATCGACCAGCCCGATCGCCAGGAAGGTGGCGGCCACGTTCACCGCCCCCACGCTGACGGTGCCCCACAGCCGGGCATGGTCGATGAAACCGGCCAGCCCGAGGATGCGCGGCGCGTAATACATGACCACGTTCATGCCGGTGAATTGCTGGACGAGTTGCAGCGTCACCCCCAGCAAGACCGAGCGGCGGAAATTCCGGTCCGCGCGCAGCAGCGCCCAGCCCGACGTGCGGACATGCAGGCGGGCGTCGATCTCGCGCAGTTCGCGGGCCACGCTGTGCCCCTGGCCGCGCAGGTCCTGCAGCGTGCGCCGCGCCGCCTCGCGCTTGCCGCGCATCATCAGCCAGCGGGGGCTGGACGGCAGGAAGGCGACGCCGATCATGAAGACGATGCCGGGAAACGCCACGATCCCCAGCATCCAGCGCCAGGTATCGAAATAGGAAAACAGCGCGTTCGAGACGAAGGCCGCCATGATGCCGAGGGTGATCATGAGCTGATAGATCGACACCATGGCGCCCCGGTGCGGGGGATCGGCGATCTCGGCGATATAGAGCGGCGCGGTGAAGGTCGAAATGCCGACCGCCAGCCCCATCATCACCCGTCCCGCGATCAGCATCCCCACCGATCCGGCCATGGCGCAGAACAGCGACCCCGCCACGAACAGGACCGCGCCGATGAAGAGCGTGTGCTTGCGCCCCCAGCCGAAGGAGAGGCGCGCCGCAATGGGCACGCCCAGCGCAGCGCCCAGCATCATGGCTGCGACGATCCATTCCTGCAGGAGACGATTGGCGTGGAATTCCCGCGCGATCGGGGCGAGGGCGCCGGAAATGACGCCGATATCGAGGCCGAACATCAGGCCGGCCACCGCCGCGAGGCCCGAGGCCACGCCGGCCCGGCCCGGTGCACTGGTGGCCGCGAAGCGCCCGGCCTTCATCGCGTCGAGTTCTCCGTACAGCGTCATTCCCCCTCCCCCGAACGGACATAACGGCGGTCGACGCCGCCGGTTCGCCGTCCGTGCCGAGGAGGTACGCCCAGAGCCTGACCGACCATGTGGGCTGGCGAGCGAGAGCGGCCCTGATGGCCGAGAGCACCGGAGCGCAGGACATGCGCGCCGGATCGCCGCCGGCGCGCATGTTCGGTCAGGCTCTTCAGCCGGCCTTGGGGGCGGCGTCGTTGGCCGGCTTGGCGGTGCTGGTGACCACCGAGGTCAGGGTCTCGCGCAGGACCGTCACCCGCACGTTGGGGGCGATCTCGACCTCAAGCTCGTTCGAATCGTCGCGCACCTTCTGCACGACGCCGACGATGCCGCCGGCCGTCAGTACCCGGTCGCCACGGCGCAGCGCCGCGAGCTGGGCGCGGAGCTGCTTCTGCTTCTGCTGCTGCGGGCGGATCAGGAGGAAGTAGAAGATCGCGAACATCGCGACATAGGGCAGGATCGACATCAGGCCGCCGGCGCTCAGGAATCCTCCCTCGCCTCCGGCGGTCTGGGCGTATGCCGGGGTTACAAGGAAATCCGAAACTGAGGTCATGTCGCGTTTCCGGCCGTCATTTAGTGGGTTGCGGGCTGAGGCAGTGGACCATAGTTTTCGTCCGTTTCCCGTCAAGGCGTCGGTTCGCCGGTAGCGGCGCTTTTCCCAGCCACCCAGCCACAGGACCGACGATGGAGTCCCACCCTCTGCTGCCCGTTCTCGACCGTATCGCCCAGGCGCTGGAGCGGCTGTCCCCGCCGCCGCCGAGCCTGGCGGGCCTCGATGCGGCCGATGCCTTCGTCTGGCATCCCGCCCAGGGGCGGCTGGCGCCGGTGGCCCATGTGGCGCATGTCGATATCGGCCTGCTGCGCGGTGTCGAGATCCAGAGCCGGCTGGTGCTGGACAATACGCTGCATTTCGCCCGTGGCCTGCCGGCCAACAACGTCATGCTGTGGGGGGCGCGCGGCATGGGCAAGTCATCGCTGGTCAAGGCCGCCCATGCCCAGGCCAACCAGATCGATGGCACGCCGGCCGAACCGGGCGCGGGCCGGCTGGTGCTGATCGAGATCCAGCGCGAGGACCTCGCCACCCTGCCCGACCTGCTGGCCCTGCTGCGGACCAGCCCGCGCCGCTTCATCGTCTTCTGCGACGATCTGTCGTTCGAGAGCGAGGATGCCGACTACAAGGCCCTGAAATCGGTGCTGGATGGCGGCATTTCCGGCCGGCCGGAGAACGTGCTGTTCTACGCGACCTCCAACCGGCGGCACCTGATGCCCCGCGACATGATCGACAATGAGCGCTCGACCGCCATCAACCCGTCCGAGGCGGTCGAGGAGAAGGTCTCGCTGTCCGACCGGTTCGGGCTGTGGATCGGCTTTCACAACTGCGCCCAGGATATCTTCCTGGACATGGTGCGGACCTATGCAAGAGCCCGCGACCTGGCGATCGGAGACGAGGATCTGGCCCGGCGCGCCAATGCGTGGTCCGTCACCCGGGGCGGGCGGTCCGGCCGTGTCGCCTGGCAGTTCGTCGAGGACCTGACCGCCGAACTCGCCACCGCGCCGCACGTTGGGGAATCGACATGTCCTTGATCCGGATCAAGGCCGGCGACCGATTCCATCCCTGATATCTTGATGCCCTCCGCCATGCCGGCAGGAGGGGGAAACCGGGCCGGCATCGTTCCGAAACATTGATACGCGTTATCAATTGCACGACACGATGAGATGCCTCTTTAATGTGTGCGGCTTATGTCCTGGTACCGCACGGCCCGCCGGACAGAAGCAGGCGACCGAGCATATGCATATAGAGAGACGATGAACCAGATCTTTTCGACGGACAGCATGCCCCGCCCCGCCCTGACCCTGGGAGAGGACCTGCGACGCATTCGCTGTGATCCCGATTTCTGGTACCCCGTGGCCTGGTCGCACGAACTCAAGGCCGGCAAGACGATCGGCACCCGCTATGCGGGCCTGCCGATCGCGCTGGTCCGCCCCGTCGAAGGCGAGGTCTTTGCGCTGGAGGATCGCTGCGCCCACCGGCAGGTGCCGCTGAGCAAGGGCACCGTGAAGGGCCAGGCGGTGCAATGCTGCTATCATGGCTGGGCGTATGGCCGGTCGGGCCGCTGCATCGACGTGCCCTATCTGGGCAAGGGCAAGCTGCCCAATGGCGTGCGCACCTATCCCTGCCGCGAACAGGACGGGCTGATCTTCGTCTTTCCCGGTGATGCCGAGAAGGCCGGGTCCGTGCCGCTGCCCAAGCTGTCGCAGGTCGCCAATCCCGAATACAAGACCAGGCGCTTCGGCCGGCATGTGAAATGCCACTACAGCTTCATGCATGAGAACCTGATGGATATGAACCATCAGTTCATGCACATGAAGCAGATGGGCCAGATGAAGCCCCGCTTCCTGGGCCAGGATCGCGGGCCCGGCATGATCGAGGCGCGCTATACCTTTGCCCGCACCGGCGGCAAGCAGCCGATCGGCGAGGCGCTGGTATTCGGGCAGAAGCGCGACAACAGCGCGAAATTCGCCCATCGCGACGTCATGACGATCCGTACCGAATATCCGTACCAGACGCTGAAGATCGAGCCGACCGGCGGCGAGGCGGTGATGGATCTGTGGATCGCCTACGTTCCGCAGGACGAGGAGCAGTTGACCAACCGCGTCTTCGGGCTGCTGTCGATCAAGCGCCCCAAGCTGCCGGGCGTGCTGGACCTGGCATGGCCGTTCCTGGTCGCCTTTACCGAGCGGATCTTCCGCGAGGATCGCGAGATCGTGGAACTGGAGCAGAATGCCTGGAACGAGCTGGGTGGCGATCACAACCAGGAAGTGTTCCCGGTGATCCGCGACCTGCGTCAGCTTCTGGCCGAATGCGGCATCCGCGCCCCCACCGCCGGTTGAGGGTGTCGTCACATCCATGAGCGACGAACGGACGGATACCACCCTGCAGGCCGGGCCCTTCCGGCTGCGGGCCCTCCTGTCCTCGGACGCGGGTGCGATGCACCGGCTGGTCAATGACTGGAGCGTCATCCGGATGCTCAGCCGTGTCCCGTTTCCCTATCCGCGGGGGCTGACGGATGAGTGGATCGCCTCGACCGCCGATCTGTCGCGGCGGGGGGCAGCCTATCATTTCGCCATTACCCACCCCGAATCGGAGACGCCCGATTCGCTGATCGGCTGCATCGGCCTGCAGGTCGATCGCGGGCGCCGTTCGGCGACCGTGGGATACTGGGTCGGCCGCCCCTACTGGAACCGCAAGGTCGCCACCAGCGCAGTGGGGCGGATCACGCGCTGGGCGCTGGCCAACATGCCGGTGGACCGCGTCGCGGCTGCCGTCGCGCATGACAATCCGGCTTCGATCGCCGTGCTGCGCCGGCTGGGTTTTCGCGAAACGGGCACCGGGCACCAGGAATTCGTCTCGCGCGGCGGCGAGCATCCGGTCCTGCTGTTCGAAGCGACGCGGGCGGACATGGCGATGAATGCGCCATCGGCGGGTTCTTCCACCCTGGCGGCGGAACGGAAGCGCGTGGTACTGGTGGCCGCCGTCGCGCTGATCGATACCGACGGGCGCATCCTCCTGGCCCGGCGGCCGGAAGGCAAGCCGATGGCCGGTCTGTGGGAGTTCCCCGGCGGCAAGGTCGAGGCCGGCGAAACGCCCGAAGCGGCGCTGATCCGCGAACTGGACGAGGAGCTGGGGCTGGACGTCAGCCGTTCGTGCCTCGCACCCTACACCTTCGTGTCGCACGATTACGGGCATTTTCACCTGCTAATGCCCGTTTATGTCTGCCGGCGCTGGAAGAACGTTCCGCGCCCGCGTGAGGGCCAGACCCTGGCGTGGGTTCGGGGGGAGGATCTGTCGGCTTATCCGATGCCCGAGGCCGATCTGCCGCTGGTGCCGTTACTGCGCGATCTGGTCTGAGAGACGGTTGCAAAGCCGCGCTTAGCCGCAGGCGACTTTCAAACCTGCCCCTACAGCGCGAACGGGGTGTCGAGCGTGAAGGTGGCCTGTTTCTGCCCGGCGATGCTGGTGCCGAAGGCGAACAGGCTGCCGCTGAGGGGCTGGTCCGCGAGCTGCTGCGCCGACAGGCCCTTGCGGGCGGTGGTGACGAAGACGGTGCGGTAATCGGCGCCGCCGAAGGCCACCTTGGTGACGTTGCGGGCCGGCATGGGAATGGGTTCGACCTTCGTGCCGTCGGGGGCCAGGCGCTCGATCCGGCCGCCATCCCACACGCCGATCCACAGGAAGCCCGCGCTGTCTACCGCGATGCCGTCGGGATAGCCGTCGCGCAGGATGGCGAAGACCCGCCGGTTCGACAGGCTGCCGTCGGGCGCCACATCGAACGCGTAGACGGTCCGGGCGGGCGAATGGTTGTGATAGAGCGTGCGCCCGTCGGGAGAGAGGGCCGGGCCGTTGCTGACGACGTAGCCCGTATCCTCGCGCCGGATCGACAGCGCGCCGCGATCCTGGCGGACGGAATAGAGCGAGCCGGTCGGGTCGGTTTCCGCGTCATGCATGGTGCCGAACCAGAGGCGGCCGAACCGGTCCACATGGCCGTCATTGATCCGGTTGCCGGGCTGGTCGGGCTCGACCGGCAGGTCCAGGCCGAACCGGCCGGTGGCGGGCGAAAACCGGTGCAGCCCGTCACGCAGCCCGCACAGGAAGGTGCCGTCGGCCAGCGGTACCAGGAAGCCCGGCCGGTCCGGCGCGGCCCAGGATGTCCGCTCCCCGCTTTCCGGCCGGTAGCGGTGGATCGCCTTTCCGACGATATCGACGAAATACAGGGCCTGCTCGGCTTCCGACCAGACGGGGCCTTCGCCCAGCATGGCTGGAAGCTCCCACACGCAGCGCGGCACGCCGCACATCGGTCCTTCCCTCATCGCCCATTCCTCCCGTCTGGCCGGAAGCGGATTCCGGGCCCATAATGATGGTCCATGCCATCGGACAGAGACCTGCCGCCATGAACCCGACAGCCTGCATTCTCGTCATCGGCAACGAGATTCTTTCGGGCCGGACGCAGGACGTCAACGTGCAATATATCGCGCGACGCCTGTCCGAACTGGGGATCACGCTGTCCGAAGTGCGGATCATCCCCGACCGCCGCGAAATTATCGTGACCACGCTGTGCGACGTGCGGGCCCGATTCGACATGGTGTTCACCACCGGCGGCATCGGCCCGACCCATGACGACATCACCGCGCCCTGCGTGGCCGAGGCGTTTGGCGTGCCGTGGACCATTCACCCCGAAACCTTCCGCGCGCTGGAAGCCCATTTCGCCCCGGGCGAATTCAATGCCGCCCGCCAGCGCATGGCCACCCTGCCACAGGGGGCGACCCCCATCACCAACAGCGTCTCGATCGCGCCGGGCTTCAGCATCGGCAATGTCCATGTGCTGGCCGGCGTGCCGCGGATCATGCAGGCGATGTTCGATTCCCTGGCCCCCAGCCTGCCGCGCGGCACACCCGTGACCTCGCGCAGCTGGTACGCGCTGGACCTGTATGAGGGCACGCTGGCCGCCGGCCTGTCCGAGATTCAGGACCATCATCCGGACCTCGATATCGGGTCCTATCCGTTCCGGCGGCCGGATGGACGACGGGGCGTCGCCCTGGTCAGCAAGGGCCTGGACCGCGATGCCGTGCTGGCAGCGGCGGAAGCGACGCGCGACCTGATCACCCATCTGGGCTTTACGCCGCAGGAAGGCGAACCGCCGCCCTGAGCGTCCGCCGTGAAGGTTTCTATCCGTTGTCACCATCCGGCAACGCGCCGGGGGCGTGCAGGTCCGGCAGGTGGATCATCACCTGCCGGACCAGATTGGCGGAATGGCCGCCGAGCGACACGCCGTAATCGCCGGCGGGCACCATCCATTCCAGCGTGGCCGGATTCCATCGCCCCAGCATCCGTGCATCGACCGCCAGGGTGAGATGCGTGGTCTGTCCGGGGGCGAGCTGTACGGGGCGCCAGCCGACCAGCCGCTTGGGTGCCCCGCCGCTTCCTTCCGGCAGGTCCAGATAGATCTGCGGCACGTCGCGCCCGGGCGCGGCGCCGCGATTGGTCACGCTGAAGGCGACCAGCAGCCGAGACCCGTCCCGCGTCGCCTTCAGGTCGCCATAGGTAAAACGCGCGCGGGCCGACAGCCCGTATCCGAATGGAAACAGCGGCGCGACATGCGCCCGGTCGAACGCCTTGTAGCCCGCCAGATGCTCCTGGGGCGGCGCCATGCCGCCGGTAAAGGTCACCGGCAGCCGCCCGGAGAAATCGCGCTGCCCGATCAGCAGCTCCGCCAGGACATCCTCGCCGCCGTCGCGCCATGACCAGGCCTGCACAAGCCCGTCGACCAGATCCAGCCAGGGCATGCGCCGGTCGGGATCGTCCGACAGCAGGACGACGACCACGTGCCCCCCATTATCGGCCACCGCGCCGATCAGCCGGTCGTCCTCGGGGCCGGCGGAGAGGATCACGATATGGCTGGCCTGCGCGATATCGGGCGGCAGCGGCCCGTTTTCGGGCGCATCGGCCAGTCGCACGGTCCGTCCCGTGCGGCTCAGGGCATCGATTACCGCCCGCGCCGCCGTACGGGCCGCCCCCGCGCCCAGGACGAGGATCGGCTCGGCTGGGGTGCCGGCCAGCGGCAGGACCGCGTTTTCATTCCGCAGCAGGACCGCCCCCTCGGCCACCATCTCTTCCGCCAGCGGGTCGCGGTAGGAGGTGGGCGCGCGCAGCGCGCCGAAGGGAGGCGGATGCTCGGTCACCCCGGCTTCGTCCATCGACTGCATGACATGGGCAGCCATGCGATCCAGCCGGACGGGCGGCACGAAGCCGCCCTTCGTCACCGCCTGCCGCAGGGTGGCGCCGAACAAACCCGTGTCGGCGGGTCCGGGCTCGCCCTCCACGTCGACGCCGGCCGCCAGTGCCGAAAGCAGGGCATGGCGACGGGCCGGCGGATCGTCCGGCGTCGCATGGTCCGCCAGCAGGGCGATCATGCCGCCATAGCGCCATCCATCGCGGAGCGTGCGCTCCATGCCGTCCAGGCCCCCGCACGGCCGGAGCCCCACGGTGGCGACCCGGCAGAGCATGCCCGCCCCCCTGGCCTGCCCCAGCGCGATGGACAGCGCCAGCATGCGGTCCTCGGACATGCCGTCGGCGCCGGGCCGGCCACGGCCGCCGAACAGCGGCAGCACATGGCCCGAGATCAGCCCGGATGCGACCTCGCCCATCATCCGGCCGGCCAGCAGCGGGTCCTCGCCATCATAGGCCCGCCCCGCCGGCAGCGGGCCAATTCCGCCGACCGCCGCGAGCGCGCGCCCGCCGGCCCGGATTGCGCGGGCCTGGGCCTGCCCCGCCCGCCGGGCCAGATCGCGGTCCCAGGTCGCCATCAGCGCCAGCGGGGAGGACTGGCCCGCCTCGCCATCCACCATGGCCATGCGCAGGGCCGGCAGACCGGCGCGCGGGATGCCGGGCAGGGTTACGATCGACACGCCTTCGGCTGGCGCGGGCGCGGGCACGACATCCGCCCGGACCAGCATCAGTTTCTCGGCCTGGGTCAGGCGGGCCGCCAGGAGCGTGCCCCGCGCCGGCCGGTCGGCCGCGCCGGCATGCGGGGCCGCCAGCAGCGACAGGACCGCCAGAGAGGCCACGCGCCGCCATTGCCCGTGGAGCCGCCCAGGGGACCGCCGCCATGTCCGCCTGCCCGCAATGCCTGCCACGCCGCCCCTCCGATCTTTCGTCCCGTCGCGCGGCGACTCCTCGCGCGGCCCCGTATGATGGCCATTTTCAAACCGCCGGGCACAGGGAAGGCAAGGCTTGGGATCGCCATCGCCGCCCCCATTCGTGCCCCGGTACCGATCGCCGTCGCGGGCGGCACGGAGAAAATCACCGGCCGGCTTGGCGGGGATGGCGGGCCGGGATATGAAGATGGCAGTGAAACCGGCTGAACCGAGGCCCGACCGCAGGCCCCGGACGGGCAGGACAGGCCACGGCCGCCGATCCATCAGCGGGGCCAGACCCGAGGGGACCACAGGGGCAACATGACCGTTCGACCGCCATTCGCCATTCACCGTCTTTCGCCATCGGCCCGCCTGCTGGGCGGGCTGGCGCTGTCGTCGCTCCTGGGCCTGACCGCTTGTTCCTCGTCGCACCGCCGCGCCGATGCGGGGCTGGCGATGCCGCAGAATCACCTGATCACCGAGGATCGGTCCGCCAGCGGCGGTGACGACCAGATCGGCAAGAGCGGCGTGAACGCCTATCTGTGGCGCGGTGCGATCGACACGCTGTCCTTCATGCCCTTTGCCTCGGCCGACGCGATCGGCGGCGTGATCCTGACCGACTGGTACACGCCGCCGGCGACCAGGAACGAGCGTTTCAAGATCACGGCCTATGTCCTGTCGCGCAACCTGCGCTCGGACGCGCTGCGCGTGTCCGTCTTCCGCCAGGCGCTGACCGACGGGCAGTGGGTCGATACCCCGGTCGCCCCGAACACGGTGTCGGACATCACGACCCGAATCCTGACCCGGGCGCGGCAGCTTCGCGCCGACAGTGGCGGCGGCAAGTAAGCCCCTCCCCCCGGCGCACCGCGCCGGGGACGATGCCGGGCTGCGGCCCGGCATCCCTTCTTCGTATCGGCCGGTCGTGACAGACCGCGACGCTCCGGCCCATGCTCCTGGACCCTGCCATGACTGAAATGACCCCCGCTTCCTACGATTTCCGCACGGCCGAACCGCGCTGGCAGGCCGAGTGGGAGCGGGCGGGCGCCTTCGACGTGCCCGACGTACCGCCGGCCGATCGCCCGAAATATTACGTGCTGGAGATGTTCCCCTATCCGTCGGGGCAGCTCCATATGGGCCATGTCCGCAACTACACGCTGGGCGACGTGGTGGCGCGCTACAAGCGGGCCAGGGGGTTTTCGGTGCTGCACCCGATGGGGTGGGACGCGTTCGGCCTGCCGGCGGAAAACGCGGCGCGGGAACGGGGCGTGCATCCGCAGGCCTGGACGCTGGACAATATCGCCGCCATGCGCGGCACGCTCAAGCGGCTGGGCTTCTCGTTCAACTGGGACCGCGAGATCGCGACCTGCCTGCCCGAATATTACGGCAAGCAGCAGAAGCTGTTCCTGGACATGCTCCGGGGCGATCTGGTCGAGCGGCGTGAGAGCTGGGTCAACTGGGACCCGGTGGACCACACCGTGCTGGCGAACGAGCAGGTGGTGGACGGGCGCGGCTGGCGGTCGGGCGCGCTGATCGAGAAGAAGAAACTGTCGCAGTGGTTCCTGCGCATCACCAAGTTCGCCCCTGAGCTGCTGGAGGGCCTGTCGCACCTGCCGCGCTGGCCTGAGCGGGTCCGCATCATGCAGGAACGCTGGATCGGCCGCTCGGTCGGTGCGCGCGTGCGCTTTGCGCTGCATACGCCGCCCGAGGGGTTCGACACCGATCTGGATTCGGTCGATGTCTATACCACCCGGCCCGACACGCTGTTCGGCATGGCGTTCCTGGCGGTTGCGGCCGACCATCCGCTGGCCGCGAAGGTCGCGGAAAACAATCCCGAGGCCGCCGCCTTCATCGCCGAATGCCGCCGCCTGGGTACCTCCGAGGAGGCGATCGAGAAGGCCGAGAAGCGCGGTTTCGACACCGGCCTGCGCGTGTCGCATCCCTTCATGCCCGATCAGAGCTTTCCGGTCTGGATCGCCAATTTCGTGCTGATGGAGTACGGCACCGGCGCCATCTTCGGCTGCCCGTGCGGCGACCAGCGCGACCTGGATTTCGCCAATGCCTATCACCTGCCCTTCCGTCCGGTCATCCTGCCGGCGGGCGAGGATGCCTCGACCTTCGCCATTACCGCCAAGGCGTGGGACGGTGACGGCACGCTGATCAATTCCGGCTTCCTGGACGGTCTGGACACCAGGGCCGCCCGGGCAGAGGCCATCAGCCGCCTGGAAGGGATGGGCATCGGCCGGGGCGTGGAAAACTGGCGCCTGCGCGACTGGGGCATCTCGCGCCAGCGCTACTGGGGCTGCCCGATCCCGGTCATCCATTGCGCCGCCTGCGGCCCGGTTCCGGTGCCCGACGACCAGTTGCCCGTCACGCTGCCCGAGGATGTGACGTTCGACCGACCGGGCAATCCGCTGGACCACCATCCGACCTGGAAGCATGTGGCCTGTCCGCGCTGCGGCGCGGATGCGACGCGCGAGACCGACACGTTCGACACGTTCGTCGACAGTTCGTGGTATTTCGCCCGCTTCACCGCCCCGCATGCCGCCGAGCCGACCGTCCTTCCGGCCGCCAATGGCTGGCTGCCGGTCGATCAGTATATCGGCGGGATCGAGCATGCGATCCTGCATCTGCTCTATGCGCGCTTCTTTACCCGGGCGATGCGCGAGACCGGGCATCTGGGGCTGGACGAGCCGTTCGACGGGCTGTTCACGCAGGGCATGGTCAATCACGAGAGCTACCGCGACGCAGACGGGCTGTGGCTGTACCCGGAGGAAGTCGAGCGGCGCGGCGACGGCGCGGTGCATCGTGAGACCGGTGCCCCGGTGACGATCGGCCGGGTCGAGAAAATGTCCAAATCCAAGCGCAACACCGTGGCGCCGGTGGCGATCATCGAGCGGTTCGGTGCCGATACCGCGCGCTGGTTCGTGCTGTCGGACAGCCCGCCGGAGCGCGACATGGAATGGACCGAGGCCGGCGTTGCCGGCGCCGCGCGCTTCCTGCAACGGCTCTACCGCGTGGTGCGGACGGTGGCCGAGACCGTCCCGGCCGCCGCGCCTGCCGAGACCGCGCCGTCCGAAGCCGCCGATACGCTGCGCCGTGCCACCCACCGCGCCATCGCGGCCGTGAGCGAGGCGCTGGAAAGCTTCGCGATCAATGTCGCGGTGGCCCGCCTGCACGAGCTGACCTCCGCCCTGGCGGAAGCCGAGCGTGCGTCGGCCGATGCCGGCATGGACCATGCGCGGCGCGAGGCCGCGCTCGCCCTGTGCCTGCTGGCCGCCCCGATGGTTCCCCATCAGGCGGAAGACATGCTGGCCCTGCTGGAACCGGGCCAGGCGCCGGCCGTCGATCGCCCCTGGCCGGTGGCCGAGCCCGAGCTGCTGGTGGCGCGCGAGCTGACCATCGCGGTCCAGATCATGGGCAAGCTGCGCGGCACGGTGGCCGCGCCGCCCGACGCGCCGGCCGAAACGGTGATCGCCCTGGCGGAAAACGAGCCCAATGTGGCGCGCCTGCTGGAGGGCAAGCGCATCGTCAAGCGCATCCATGTGCCCAACCGCATCGTCAATTTCGTGATTGCGGGCTGATCGCATGCCGCACCTGCCCCACTCCGACGCGCCCCGTTCGTATCGTCCGCTCCGCCGGGCGGTGCTGGTGGCCATGGTGACGATGCTGGGCGGGTGCGGCTTCCAGCCCCTTTACGGATCGCCCGCGGGCAGTACTGCCGCGGGCGGGACGATCCCCGACCAGTTGCGCCAGATCTACGTGGCCAGCATTCCGGAACGGTACGGGCAGGAATTGCGGCTGTTCCTGCAACAGAACCTGGCCGGGGCCGAGCAGGAAGACCCGACCGGCTATACGCTGCGCGTCAGTTCCTATGTGATGAACGAGGCGATCGACATCCATTCGGACAACACGACCGGCCGCACCCGGGCCACGGCCCATGCGCACTGGATGCTCTATACCGTCGCACCGACCCCGGTGCTGGTGACGCAGGGCGACACGCAGGTCATGGATGGCGAGAACGAGACGTTCGAGCAATATTTCGCCCAGAACCTGAATCAGGCGGCTCTCGCGCGTCGGGTCGCGCAGGCTGTCGCCGAGCGCATTACCCAGCAGCTCGCGATCTGGTTCAGGACCCGCGCCGCGCCTGCCCAGCGAACGGTGATGCCGCAGGCTACCTATGTCGACCCGAACGTCATGCCCAATTCCAGCACCGAAATCCCGCGCCAGTCGGTCGGTGAGGACGGCCTGCCCGGCATGGCGATCGGCCGTTCCTCCCCCGATCCTTCCGGCACGGCGGGAAGCGAGCCGGGCAACGGAACAGTCAACAACCAGTGAAGGTCGATGCCCGCTCGGTCGCCCGCATCCTGCGCGACCCCGGTACGCTGCGGGCCATCCTTCTGCATGGCGAGGATAGCGGCCTGATCCGCGAGCGCGCGCGCCTGGCCGCCACCGCCATCGCGCCGCAACTGGACGATCCGTTCCGCGTCGCGGTGCTGGATCGCGAGGCGGCGGATCGGCTGGAAGAGGAGATTTTCGCGCTTTCCCTCAGCGGCGGGCGACGGGTCGTGTGGGTGCGTGACGGCGGCGACAGCCTGACGGCGCCGCTGAAGGCAAGCCTGGCCCGCAATTCCGACACGCTGGTCATCATCGAAGCGCCCGGCCTCGCCAGCCGCTCGCGCCTGCGTGCCCTGGCCGAAGCGCAGGTCGATTGCGCCGCGATCGGCTGCTACCCGGAGGAAGGGCGGGCCCTGGAGGGCACGATCCGCCAGAGCCTGGGGGAAGAGGACATCCGCATCGACGCCGATGCGCTGTCCTGGTTCGCCGGCCTGCTGGGTCCCGATCGTGCCGCGATGCGCGGTGAGGTCGAGAAACTGGCTCTCTATGCCGGTCGGGGCGGGCATCTGACGCTGGATGATGTCCGCACCTGCATCGGCGATGCCGCCGGCGTATCGCTGGAAGACGCGGCCTTTGCCGCCACTGTCGGCGATCGGGCCGGCGCGGATACCGCCATCGAGCGGGCTTTGGCCGAGGGCACCAGCCCGATTGCCGTCGCGCGGGCGCTGCTGTCGCATCTGCACCGGCTGCGCCGGGCGCGAATCGCGATGGATTCGGGGCAAAGCCGGGCGGATGCCATGCGCGGACTGCGCCCGCCGGTTTTCTTCAAGCGGACTGAATCCTTTGGCCAGGCCCTGTCGCTGTGGACGGAAGAACGCCTGATGGACGCCGCCGAGCAGACCCAGGCGCTGGAGAAAGAGTGCAAGCAGACCGGTGCGCCGGACCTCGCGCTGTGCCGCCGTCACATCGCGCGCCTGGCCGCGACCGCGACGATGCTGCGCCGCGAGCGCTGACGCGTCGTCCCCTTTCCCTTCGGGGGCGCTTGCCCGAATCTCCGTGCTCGGTTAGAAACAGGCTGTGTGTCCGCGTAGCTCAGCAGGATAGAGCACAGGATTCCTGGTTTTCAAATTGGGCGTCATGGCGGGAAACCTCATGACGGATCCGCTCAAATTCGGGGAACGCTCTGACACGCTGTGTCGTGCCGATCCCGAGCCAAGCCCGGCCTTGCCGGGACGGTGTAGAGACTGGACGGGCGGCACCTGTCGGCCTTCGGGCCCAGGGTGAAGGGACAGTCCAGACCACGAACGCCATTTCCGGATGGCGGCGGCGAAAGCCGAAGTGGGATGAATCCTGGGGCCGTGGGTTCGAATCCCGCCGCGGACACCACAAGACGCCGCAGATGCGTCGCACCCTGTCAGCCTGTTGATTGCCATGCTGCTCGAGCGGGGCAGCCGTTGGTTTTCGGCAAGCATGCATGGCGGTGACATTCTTATGCCCGAGGCGTCGAAAGACATAAAAAAACCACAGACGATGCCGGTTATTCGTCAGTAATCGGGTGACGGATAACAGGTCCGCAGCCAAGAGGTTATATGTACCTTCGATAAAGGCGTCCGGAAGCACGAAAGAAAATCACAGCCATCGTCTGAATGATTGCCGAATAGTCCTGCACTGATGCGGCACGGTGGGACCAGTCGCCCGCCGCGCGCTGTGGCCCAGATGGGGGCAGTTCCAAATTCCCTCATATGCTTCGCGCAGGATATCAAGCGGCCCGGCCGGCCTTGCCCCCATCTCTCCGGACGGTGTGTCTCATGAAACCAGCTGAACTATTTTTTCAACGCCGATATGGCTTTTCCCCCCGACCCGACCGCGTTACATCGTAGTCCGATCATCGCATTGGGACACATATCTCTTCATGCATAACAGTTCGACGTCCGAGCCGAATACCACTACTCGGGATGAGCCCATCGCCATCATCGGCGCATCCTGCCGCCTTCCCGGGGCGCCGGACGTCAACAGCCTGTGGCAGTTGCTGGACGAGGAACGCGAAAGCGTGCGCCCGATCCCGGCAAATCGTTTTCCGCTCCGGGATTTCTGGCACCCTCGTCGCGGCGAGACGGGCAAGTTCTATGCCACCCGGGCGTCGACGCTGGATGAAATCGAACTGTTCGATGCAGCCTTTTTCGGCATTTCGGCCCGCGAGGCCAGGCAGATGGACCCGCAGCAGCGACTGCTGCTGGAACTGGCCTGGGAAGCCCTGGAAGACGCGGGCACGACGGCGGACCGCATCGCGTCGGCCGGCGTCTATGTCGGCGCGTCGGGCCTGGAATATGCCAACCTCCGCCTGACCGACCCGTCATCGGGCAATGCCTATTTCATGCCCGGCAACACGCTGAGCATCTTCTCGAACCGCGTCTCCTACGCTCTGGGCCTGCATGGGCCGAGCATGACCATCGATACCGCCTGCTCGTCCTCGCTGTTCGCCCTTCACGAGGCGTGCGAGGACCTGCGTGCGGGCCGGACGGGCGTGGCCCTGGTCGGCGGTGTCAGCATGCTGCTGACGCCGTACCCCTTCATCGGTTTCTGCGCCGCGAGCATGCTGTCCCCGACAGGGCGGTGCCACGCCTTCAGCGCCGATGCGGACGGCTATGTCCGGGGCGAAGGCGGCGTCATGCTGCTGCTCAAGCCCCTGTCGGCCGCACAGCGGGACGGCGACGACATCCGTGCCGTGATCATGGCCAGCGGAATCAATGCCGATGGCCGGACGCCGGGCCTGACATTCCCCAGCGCCCAGGCCCAGGCCGAGCTGCTGCGCGAGGTCTACGGGAAGGCCGGCGTCTCGGCGGACCAGGTCGCCTTCGTCGAGGCGCACGGCACCGGCACCCAGGCGGGAGACCCGGTGGAGACGAATGCGCTGGGCACCGCACTGGGCCAGTTGCGCGATACGCCCCTGCCGATCGGTTCGGTCAAGACCAATCTCGGGCATCTGGAACCGGCGTCGGGCCTGGTCAGCATGCTGAAGGCCATGCTTGCGCTGCAGAACCGGCGCCTGCCCGCATCGCTGCATTGCACGAATCCGAATCCGGCCATCCCCTTCGCCGAACTCAACCTGGAAGTCGTCACCGAGGCCCGGCCGCTCGCGGATGGCCCGCTGATCGCCGGCGTCAACAATTTCGGCTTCGGGGGCGCCAATGCCCATGTGATCCTTGCCAGCGCCCCGGTTGCGCCCGCTGCCGCGCCGCCCGTCGCGACCCCGTCGGATGACGCGGTGCCGTTGCTGCTGTCCGCCCGCTCGGAAGCCGGCCTGGCCAGCCTTGCACGCGTCTGGTCCACCCGGGCGTGGACCGATGCCGAGCTGCGCGGTCTGGCGACCCGCCGGGCACACCTGCCTCATCGCCTGGGCGTTCCGGGGGGAGACGCGGCGGAGATGCGCGCGGCGCTGGCCGCGTGGGTCGATACGCACGCCCATGCGGATGTGGTGACCGGTCAGGCACTCGCCCAGGCGCGCACCGTCTTCGTGTTTTCCGGCAATGGCAGCCAGTTCTCGGGCATGGGGCAGGATCTGCTGGAGATCAGCCCTGTCTTCGCTGCCGGGGTGGGGGAGGCAGACGCTGCCCTGCGCCCGCATCTCGGCTGGTCGGTCCTGGAGGCGATGCGGTCGGGCGACTGGTCGGCCGATCCGGCCGACGTCGCGCAGCCCATGCTGTTCGCCTTCCAGATCGGCGTTCTGCGCGGGCTGGAGCGGCAGGGGCTCAAGGCTGATATCGTCGTCGGCCACAGCGTCGGCGAAATCGCGGCCGGGGTCCATGCCGGCATGCTGGACATGGACGAAGCCGCGCGCATCGTCGCCCTGCGCAGCCGCCATCAGGCGACGGCACCCGGCGGCGGCATGGCCGCGCTGCATGGCGATGTCGAAGAGGCCGGGCGTCTGCTGGCCGAAGCGGCGCCGACCCTGGAAATCGCGGCCTTCAATGCGCCGAATGCCCTGGCCGTGGCTGGCGAGGCCGAAGCGCTCGATCGGCTGGAGGCGGCGAAGGGTGGTTCCTCGCTGCTGGTCCACCGCCTGAAGGTGGGTTATGCCTATCACAGCAGCCATATGGACCGGATCGCGGACGCGCTGATCCGCGATCTGGGCGAGATCACCGCGCGCCTGCCGGAACGGCTGATGATCTCGACCGTGACCGGCCAGTCCTTCACGACCCTGCCCGATGCCGATTACTGGTGGCGTAATGTCCGCGCGCCGGTGCTGTTTGCCGAATCGGTGCGCCAGGCGGCGGCGGAAGGCGGCACGGTCTTCGTCGAGATCGGTCCCCGTCCGGTCCTGCAACATTATCTGCGCGACATCCTGAAGGGTGGCGACGCGCAAACCCGCGTCATGCCGGCGGTCCCGGCCAAGATCACGACCGATCCGTTCCCCCGCACCGCGCTGGCGTGCTTTGCGGCGGGCTGCGACATCCTGTCCGCGTCGCATTTCGCCGGTCCGGCCCAGGTCCGGGGCCTGCCAGGCGTGCAGTGGCAGCGCGAGCGCCACTGGTACGAACCCACCGAGGAAGCCCTGGCGGTGCTGTGGAACCAGCAGGGCACGCACCCCCTGCTGGGCGACCACGGCAAGACGGATGCAAGCGAGTGGACCGCGCATCTGGACGGCGCGGTGCAGCCCTGGCTGGCCGACCACAAGGTTGGCGACACGATCGTCCTGGCTGCGGCCTGCCTGATCGAATTCGCCTTTACGGCCGCGCGGGCGACATGGCCGGACGCGCAGATGCTGGAACTGCGCGATTTCCAGATCCTGCGCCCCGTCATCATCGAACAGACGCAACTGCGTGAAATCCGGGTCCGGCTGTCGGCGGACGGCGCCGTGACCATCGACAGCCGTCCCCGGCTGTCCCATGCGGTCTGGACGCGCCATGCCACCGCCCGCGCCGGGCTGTCGCCGGTTGCCCCGGCCGCCCTGCCGTCGGCCGCCACCGATACCGACATGACGGGCGACGCGCTTTACGCCACGGCCCGCGCTGCCGGACTGGCCTATGGGCCGGCCTTCCGCCGGGTTGGCGGGATCTCCATGGCTACGGACCGGGTGGAGGCCACCCTGACCGGCGAGGCGCCGCTCGATGGCCTGACCCTGGACCCGACGGCGCTGGACGGCACGTTCCAGGCCCTGGTCGGGCTGGCCGTCAACCATACCGATGCCACCGAAGCCCCGCTGCCGCGCAAATTCGGCATCATCCGGCTGGACCTGACCGCCGGCACGCCCGCACGCGGCCAGGCGGTGGTCACGACCTCCGGCCCGCGCGAGACCGAGGCCGATATCGTGATGCTGGATGCCACCGGCCGCGCCGTGCTGTCGGCCACCGGCTGCTGGTTCACCCGCATGCCGGGCGAACGCCCGGTGCCGGTCGCCGAACGCAGCTTCCACGAGATCTGGCTGCCGGCGCCTGTCGCGTCGGCCCCGCTGTCCGACGAGCGGTTCCTGGGCCTGCGCCCGGCCATGGAGACGCCGGCCGGCGATGCGGATGACAAGGATGCCGGCCTGCTGGCCCATACGATCCTCGCCGGACTCCGCGCCTCGGAGGCTCCGGCCACCGAGGATGCGCCGGACCTTGCCCGTCTTTGGCAGACCCTTTTCCTCGACCTGCCGCAATGGTTGCCGGCGGCCCTGCTGCTGGCCTGGGTACAGGAACGGAAGAGCGCGGGCACAGCCCCCGATGCGGCGCGCGGCGACGATTCATTCCCCGATATCGCCTTCCGGCAGCTGCTCTCCGGCCGCAGCGTGGAACTGGCGGCCGAGCAGATCGCGGCCACCATCGCCGCCTATATGCAGGACTGGCCGCAGGACCGGCCGCTCCGCGTGCTGGAACTGCATGCCGACCGTGCGGCCCTGACCCGCGCGCTTGCCCCGCGCCTCGCGAGCCTGCCGGGCCGGCTGGACTATACGATCCTGGAGCCGAATCGCGAGCGACAGGCCCGGTTGCGCCCGACCGTGCTGGCCCACCTGCCCGGCATCGTCATGGCCGAGACCGTGCCCGAGGGTGCCTATGACGTGCTGGTCGCCTATGCGCCCGGCCTGCACGGCATGGTGCCGGCGACGACGCTCGCCCACGCCGACCGCCTTGCGCCGGGGGGGCTGATCCTGGTGGCCGAGGCGGCCGAGGATGCGGGCTGGGCCACGTTGCGCGACCTGTCGCCCGAGCCGCTGCTGACGATTGCCGCCTGGCGCGACCTGCCGCACCGCCTGCGCGCGGTGGCCGAAAGCGTGCCCGCCCAGGCGCCCTTCCCGCTCGCCGTGCTGGCGGCGGTCGCGGTCGAAGCCGAGGTTGCCGAAGCCGCCGCCGAGAGCGTGTCCGCGCCGCCCGCGATTCGCCTGTCCCATACGCCCGCGCATGATGAGGGCGCGGATGAGGCCACCCTCACCGCCCGTGCGATGCTGGCCCTGGCCGGTGACGCCCGCGCGGCGGCCGAGGCTGGAGACTATCTGGCCGTCGTGACCCGTGAGGCGGCCACCACGCCGCACGAGGCCGCGCGCATGGCCCTGGGCCGGACGATCGCCAACGAGTTCCCTGCCCTGCGCTGTCGCCGGATCGACCTCTCCGCCACCCTGTCGGAGACTGCGATCGCGGCCGCCCTGGATGCGGAGCGCAACGCCACGGACGATGAGCGCGAAGTGCGCTGGACGGAAGAGGGCCGTCTGGTCCGCCGCCTGCGCGAGGGCCTGCCGGCGCGCGCGGCGGCGGCGGCGGTGGATGTGCGGCTGATCCAGCCCGTGCCCGGTCCGCTCGACCGCCTGTGCTGGATGCCGGAGCCCCGGACAGAGCCCGGCCCGCGTGACGTGGTGATCGACGTCCAGGCCAGCGGGCTGAATTATCGCGATGTGCTGTCGGCCATCGGCATGCTGCCCGACGAATTGCTGCTGGACGGTTTTGCCGGCGCGACGCTGGGCATGGAATGCGCGGGCACCGTGCTGGCCGTCGGGGCGGAGGTCACCGACCTGGCCCCCGGCGACCGCGTCATGGCCCTGGCCGCCGCCGCGCATGCCAGCCGTGTGGTCACCGACCGGCGCAGCGTCTTCGCGCTGCCGGAATGGCTGTCCTTCGCGGCCGGCGCGACCATTCCCGTCACCTATCTGACCGTGCTGTATGCGCTGGAGACCGTTGGCGCGCTGCGGGCCGGCGAGACGATCCTGATCCACGGTGCCGCCGGCGGTGTCGGCCTGGCCGCGATTCAATATGCCAGCCATGTCGGGGCGCGCATCATCGCCACCGCCGGTTCGCCCGCCAAGCGGGCGGCCCTGCGCGAACTGGGGATCGAGACCGTCCTGGACAGCCGGTCGCTGCGTTTCGGGGCCGATGTCCTGACTGCCACCGATGGGCAGGGTGTGGACGTGGTGCTCAATGCCCTCAGCGGCGAGGCCATGGAGCGCAGCCTGGAGCTGGTGCGCCCCTTCGGCCGCTTCCTGGAACTGGGCAAGCGCGACTTCCTGGCCAATACGCGGGTCGGCATCGGTCCGATGCGGCAGAATGTCAGCTATCACGCGATCGATGTCGACGCGCTGGTGCGGCATCGCCCGGATCTGGTCTCGACCGTGACGGACCGGCTGCACGCCCTGCTCGAGGACGGTGCGATCGGGCCGCTGCCTTATACCGCCTTCCCGGCCTCCGCCGCGACCGACGCGTTCGCCCTGATGCGGACCTCGGCCCATGTCGGCAAGATCGTGCTGACGATGGGGCCGGTCCATGTGCCGCCGACGCTGGATGTCCCGGCTGACCGCACCGTGCTGGTCACGGGCGGCACCGGCGGCTTCGGCGCACGCGCCGCGCGGTGGCTCGTCGCCCGTGGGGCCCGCCACCTGGTGCTGCTCAGCCGGCGTGGGCCGGCGGCCGAAGGCGTCGCGGCGCTGCGCGAGACGCTGCTGGAGGCCGGTGCGCGGACGGTGGAGGTCCGGGCCTGCGACGTGACCGACCATGCGCGCCTGGCTGCCCTGCTCGCGGAGATCCGTGCCACGATGCCGCCCCTGGGCGGGATCGTGCATGCCGCCGTCACCGTGGCGGACGGGCTGGTCGCGACCCTCTCCGAGGAGCAGGTCATGGCATCGGTCCAGGCCAAGCTGGCCGGCGCCCTGTCGCTGGACGCGCTGACGCGCGACGATCCGCTGTCGCTGTTCCTGGTCTTCTCGTCCGCCACCATCACGCTCGGCGCGCCGGGCCAGGGTGCGTATGTGGCGGCCAACGCGGCGGTCGAGGCCATGATCCAGCGCCGGCGCGATGCGGGCCTGCCCGGCTGCGCCGTCCGCTGGGGGCCGATCGCCGATGCCGGCTTCCTGGAACGCAACGAAGCGGCGCGCGAGGCGCTGGACCGGCGGCTGGGCGCGCGTTCGATGCGTTCGATGGCCGCGCTGGATGCCCTGCCCGACCTGCTGGCCTCGTCCGATCCATGGCCCGTCCTGGCCGAAATGGACTGGCAGGCCACCGGCAGCCTGCCGATCCTGAGCGAGCCGCTGTTCGGCGCCGTGGCCCGCCGCCGCGACGAGGACAGCGATACCGGCGACCTGATGAGCCTGCTGGCCACGGCCAGCGAGGACCGGCGGGAGGAAATCGTCGCCGACCTGATCCTGGGCGAACTGACCCGCATCATGCAGACCGACCGCGAGGCCCTGCCCATGGACCAGCCGCTGGCCGAGCTGGGGATGGATTCGCTGACGGCGGTCGAACTGGCGCTGGGGCTGGAACGCCGGCTGGGCGTGTCGCTGCCCGGCTTCGCCTGGCAGGAAATGACGGTCCGGCGCGTTGCGCGCCAGGTGTCCACCCTGCTGGGCAACAAGGGACAGGATGCCCCCGCCGCCACGCCGGACGAGGCGGTGATGGCCCGCCACCTGTCGGATGAGGAACGGCATGTCGTGGCCGAGACCGCCGAAGCACCAGAGGCCCCCGAGCCTGCTCTTTCGAACGAAGAAGAAACCATCCGATGACGGGACCGAAATTCGGCCGGCGGCTGGGCGAGCGCATCAAGCTCCTCGCCAGCCTCTCGGGCACCGCGCCGGCCGAGACCGGCACGCGCGGCTGGTCGCTGCCGGGCGTGGAGGAAATGGAGTTCATGGCGAAGCGGGCGGCGGCGCTGGGCGTCTCCGATCCGTTCTTCCGCCAGCATGACGGGCTGGCGGCGGCCACGACCCTGATCGACGGGCGCGAATACATCAATTTCTCGTCCTACGATTATCTGGGCCTGAATGGCGATCCGCGCGTGATCGGCCGGGTGGAGGAGGCGCTCCATCGCTTCGGCACAACGGTTTCGGCCAGCCGCATGGTCTCGGGCGAACGTCCGTTCCATCGGGAGCTGGAACGCGCCCTGGCCGAATGGCATGGCGCCGAAGATTGCGTCGTGATGGTGTCGGGCCACGCCACCAACGTAACCACGCTGGCGCAGCTCATGCGGCCGGGCGACCTGATCATCCATGATGCGCTGGCCCATAACAGCCTGATCCAGGGGGCGATCCTGTCGGGCGCGCGGCGCATCGCCTTTACCCATAACGATGTCGCGGCGGCGCGCGAGCAGCTCTGGATGCATCGCCGGGCCCACAAGCGCGCGCTGCTGGTCCTTGAAGGCCATTACAGCATGGATGGCGACATCCCCGACCTGGCGGCCTTCGTCGAGCTGGCCCGCGAGTTCGACTGCATGACGCTGGTGGACGAGGCGCATTCGACCGGCGTGCTCGGCGCGCGCGGGCATGGCATTGCCGAAGAGGCAGGCGTTGCCCCGGACTCGATCGATCTATGGATGGGCACGCTCAGCAAGAGCCTGATCTCCTGCGGCGGCTACATCGCCGGCCGCGCCGATATCATTACCTACCTGAAGCGTACTGCCGCCGGCTTCGTCTATTCCGTCGGGCTGCCGCCGACCAATGCCGCCGCTTCTATGGCGGCGCTGGACATCATTCGCGAGGAGCCGTGGCGCATCGCGCGCCTGCGCGAGAATTCAACCCAGTTGCTGCGCCTGTTCCGCGAGGCCGGGTTCGATACCGGTACCTCCGAGGGCTACGGCATCGTGCCGCTGGTCACCGGCAGTTCCCTGCTGGCCGGCCGCCTGTCGCAGGCCCTGTTCGAACGGGGCCTTAACGTCCAGCCCATCATCCACCCGGCAGTGCCGGAAAAGGCGGCGCGCCTGCGCTTTTTCGTCAGCGCATCGCACACGCCCGGGCAGATCGAACAGACCGTATCCCTGGTCGGTCAGGCCATGCGGGCCCTGTCGGAATAGGCCGACAGAATCCTCCGCACCGAGCCCTCGACCGCGAGGGCGCGCCCCTCGGGGGTGAAGAAATCGCCCTCGACCAGGACTTCCTGGATCAGCATGCGGCAGAACGCATCGAGCAGTTGGCTGTCCGGCTTGCTCGCCTCCTGCCAGAAACGGTCCAGGGGCTCCTGGAACGTCAGCCCTTCGACATCGTAGATGGCTTCGCCCAGGATCTTGACCGGCCTGTTGCGCCGCAGCGCCAGCAACCCGACCGTGCTGTTGACCGTCACAATCCCCTCGCTGGCGTCCAGAACGGGATCGAGCGGGCCGTCGGCCATGAAATAGACCCGCTGCGCGATGCCCAGCGCGCGCGCGTGCCGGCCGATCAGCCCTTCCCAATCGGTCAGGCGCGGATCGAGCGGATGCCGGCGGATGACCAGGGAGAGCGATGCGGGCGCATGCCCGGCGAAGGAGACCAGGATACGCTCCAGCGCCTCGGCCATGCTGTGGAACGGCGAATGGACCCGCAACTGGTAATCGCCATCCAGTTGCATGGGCACCAGCATGAACGGCCCGTCGGGCAGGGTCGCTTCCTTCGGCTTGCGCAGCAATTGCCCCGCCCAGTCCCGCAGCCAGCCCGCATATTCCACGAACGGGCTGATCACGGCATGAAAGCGCGCGTGGGGAAACAGCGGCGTCATGGCCACGCGCAGCCCATGGTAGGACACATCATAGACGGCGCGCCGCAGGAAATCCGAATGCGGGTTGTAGCGCATGGGCGGCCATGGCGCCCTGCCCCGTTCGCGGATCGCCGCGGCATCGCGCGGCAGGGCCGAAAATCCGTTGACGCCATGGGGCTCCAGCGTGATCCAGCCGGGCCTCAGATATCCTTCCTCGAACACCCAGATGGCGATGCCGCGCGCCCGTGCGATGTCGGTCGCCACCAGATGGATCGGGCGGCAGTCACCAAACAGGATGATCGCATCCGGCCTGTCCTCATCGACGATCTTTTCGAGAAAGCCAGGCAGGGCATCCTGCCGTCCACGAAACCACGTGACATCGTGCGAAAAGACGACATCCCCGCCATTGAAGGCGATGCGGCGGACATGATGACCGGCAGCCCGAAGCGCCACCGCCAGTTCGGAGAAGAACGGCGTGGCATTCCCCTGCAGCATCAGAAAACTCAGCAAACCGTCTCCACCTTCCTATCCGTCACGTGAACGCGCCATGGCGCGCATGCCCGCTATCCCCCATCCCTGCCGTCGAGTACGGCCAGGGCGGTCAGTCCGGCGACCACCTGGGTCGGCCAGTCGGCGAATGACGGTGCGGCGACCCTGCCCGCCGCGCTGTCATCCGCGCTCAGTTCCCGGATCGCACGCCGCCAGCCAGGCCCATCCAGGGGGTCGAGATAGACGGGCAGGTCTCCGGCGATCTCGCGGAAAACCGGCAGATCGCTGCACAGGCACGGGATACCCATCGCCAGGGCCTCCAGCAGCGGAAGACCGAACCCTTCGGCGAAGGACGGGAACAGCAGCGCGCGCGCGCCATGGACCAGACCGGCGACAGCCTTGTCGGACAGGGTGGCATGTTCATGCACGATCCCCTGCAGAGCCGGGCATCGCTCGATCATGTCCAGGATATTTTCATTTTCCCATCCGCGCCGCCCGATGATCACCAGATGCGGCAGCGGGGCGGAACCGCCCTCGGCGGCCATCTGGCGCCAGAGATTCAGCAGCAGCAGGTGATTCTTTCGCGGCTCGATCGTCCCCAGGATGACGAAATAGGGCGCATCCGGCGCCAGGCTACCGACGGACGCAGGGACATCGGAGGGGACGAGGCACCCGTGATGCACCACGCTGACCGGCGGGCAGTGCCCGTGCGGGGCCAGATAGGCCCGCAGGGACTCCCCGACCGGCCGGGACGGCACGATCACGGCCTCCGCCAGCCGCCCCACCGTATCCATGCGCCGGCGATGGCGGTCGGGTTCGGTGGGACGGGCATATTCGGGATATTCGATCGGGATCAGGTCATGGACCATGACCGCCATCCCGGCATCCGCGCGTTTCAGGAACGCCTCGATCACGTCCTGGCGCATCAGGTGATGATGCGAAAGAAGAAGATATGTCCGACGCTGTTTCGTATTGCCGACCGCCCCGAGTGCTGCCGCCTGCAGCAGTAATCCGGCCATCAGCGATGCGGCGCGCGATGGCCGCGTCCCGCTTGCCCAGGCCCGCGCCAGAATCCGCAGGAAGCAATCCGTCAGGCGGCGTGGCAGGATGCCGATCCGCCCGATCGGATGCCAGGCCACGAACATGACCCGCGAAGACGGAAAGCGCATGAGATACAGCGCATATTCCAGTTCCACGCGGTCGATCCCCGTCGGTACCGCGCTGCCGGCGCGCGACAGCAGGCGGGAGATATCCAGCAGGACCGGACGGGGCATGATATCGGCGCGCCGTCGCGAAGCTTGAACCTGGCCGTCGATCATGAGGTCCAAGCTGCCCGGATGCGCGCCCATGCCTTGCGCAGGGCCGTCTGCGCGGCCAATGCGCGCATCCATGGGGTGGGGCGCCAGAGATCTGGGGTCTGCAATCGGTCGATCAGGACTTCCGGCCCGCACGGCAGGCGCGTGACCGGATCGAGATAGCGCGGGAACAGGATCAGCACTCCGGCAACGAGTTCTTCCAGGGACAGGTGCCGTGTCCGGCGTGCAGGCACGTCCCCCAGATCAACCGTCAGTCCCCAACCAGCATAGAACGGCGCGCCATACGTAACAACCCGCCGTCCGCGCATAAGCGCCTCGAACCCGGCGAGGGACGTCAGGGTATGTACCTCGTCGACCCGGCTGATCGTATCGAGGATCGCACCGCCCCGATCGATTCGATCAGCCAGTTGCATGACAATGGAATCATCCATGTGGCCCAATCTGTGGGTTGCCTCGACATCCGGATGGGGCCTGTAGACGACAAACGCGTCAGGATTATGTCGCCGGACGGTCTGCAGCAGTTCCAGGTTTCCACCGATCCGGCCGCCTCCGCACCGTACCGACTGATCGTCCGCCACCTGTCCGGGCACCAGAATGGTCCGCCGCCCCCCGGTGTCCCACGATTCGCGCAGGGCCACCGCGCGACCCGCGCCATATTTGGAAATGCCCCGCCGGACCAGGGATTCGACCAGCTTTCCGGCCCGGGCACGCAGCGCAGGGTCGAAGGTGGCGGTCTGCAGGATATGTTCCAGGTCGCTTTCCCGCGCCGGATCATAATAGATCCCGCGCGTATCGATGGTGATCGACGATGGCGGCATCAATGCGCTGCCCAGCCCTATGGAGCGGACGAAGCCGTCCTCCACGCGCCAGACGGGTGTTCCGCTCCTGCGGGCGGCCTCAGCCAGGCCCGGCGGCTGGCGTGTCGCCCAGACCGCGAGAGCCCCGTGCAGCCCGGCACGAAAATCCTCGATGAAGGGTGGCGCGCCGGGCGCCGTTGCCAGGAAATCGGCGATCCGCCGCCGTTTCCATCGCGACATGGCCAGGCAGGCGCCGATCTGGCGATTGGCCATGATCGTGCGGCGCCAGCCGGCCAGCAGCGCGATCGCCTCGGCACAGGATATCGGAGAGGATGTGAAGGGGCACACATACGCCGTGCGATCCAGAAGATCCGCCAGCACGTCAGTGCGCAGGAAGGGCTCCTCGCGCCCTCCCTCCGGCCCGAGCAGGACAACAGGCAGGCCGCGCAGGGCCGCCAGCCGGGCGATATCGCCCACGGCATCGGCATAGACGCGCACCGCGCCGTCCAGCAGCGCATGGGGGTCGCTCTCCCAGGGCACATGCGCAATGCCCAGCCGGCGTGCCAGGCCGGCTGCCGGCTGCCTCGCCCCCCGCCGGACCAGCATGACGTCCCGCGCGGCATGCACCGCCAGCACCTGTTTCAGCATGGTCGCCAGGCGGCTTCGTTCGGGCCCTTTCCCGGAGAGAACGACCAGGACCGGGCGGCGCTGCCCCGGATCGGGCGCCCAGAAACGTCCGCCGACCCGCTCGCGCACGATCCGGCCGGCCAGTTCCTCCCGCTCCGACTCCGCTACGGGGAAGGCTGGCGTCGCATGCCGACATGCACGGGCGAGGATGGGCACCGACCGATGGAAAGGCGGTGTCCGCAGCAATCCGGTCATGGACGGGGCCAACCGATCGACCGGACAATGGACCCGATCGTGGCCTCCCGGACCTTTCCTGCCAGCATTTTACCCCTCCCCGGTCGAAAACGCGTAGGACAGCTTCTTAGCACGCATGTTCCTGCACGAAAAAAACTCCGGTCCTGGTACAGGATGCGCCATCACGAAAAAGACGGAACAGGATCAGTCGCTTCCCGTTGAACGGAAAATGTCATCAACAGCCACGACGCCGATGATCGCCAGCGCGTTCATGGGCTGGAGGCCGTTGCGTAATGGCGCCTGTACCAGCCGACGGACGCATCGATGCCGACCTGAAGCGGCGTCGAGGGGCAAAAGCCGGTCAGGGCCTTGAGGGCGGAACAGTCAGCCCAGGTGCGCGGTACGTCGCCCTTCCGTATCGGCAGATAATGGCGCACGCATGACCGGCCGGTCGCTTTTTCGATCGCCTCGATAAATGCCGTCAGGCTGACGGGCTGACTGTTCCCGATATTGACCACGCGATAGGGCGCCGCGGGGCTGCTCCCCGGATCGTTCTCTGCCGCTTTTTCGGGCGCAGCCCGGGAGAGCCGGAAGATTGCCTCCACCACATCGTCGATATAGGTGAAATCGCGCTCCATATTGCCGTTATTGTAAACCGCGACCGGCTTGCCGGCATATATGCTGGCAATGAACCGGAAAAGCGCCATGTCCGGCCGCCCCCACGGACCATAGGCCGTGAAGAAACGCAGGACCGTCGTCGGAATTTTCCAGACGCAGGCATAGGAATGCGCAAGGTCCTCGGCCGCTTTCTTCGTCGCCGCATACAGGCTCAGCGGATGATCGCAACGATGCGCTTCGGAAAAGGGCAGAACCGTGTTCGCCCCATAGACCGAGGACGAGGATGCCATCATGAAATGCCTGGGCGGGTTCCGACGCATCGCCTCCAGCAGCGTGTACGTTCCGACGATATTGGAATCGACGTAGTGCCGGGAGCATCCAGGCTGTGGGAAACACCCGCCTGACCCGCAAGATGCATGACCATATCCGGTGTCCGCCGCGCGAACACGTCATGCAGTGCCTGAGCATCCTCCAGCATGAATTCATGGGACGAAAAATTTTCGAACCGATGCAGGAGGGCGTGGCGCCTGCGTTTCAATGAGACGTCATAATAGTCCGTGATGCCATCGAGACCGATGACGGTGTATCCTTCCTCCAGCAACCGCCTGGCAATATGAAACCCGATGAATCCAGCGGTGCCGGTCACGAGAACACGCATCGGGAACCTCCCAGAAGGACCCAGGACAAGCCATTCCAGGCCTGGCCGGACGGTCCCGGACCAACATATCGGGAGGTCTATACACCACCTCCCACGGATGGGCAGGTCGCCACGGCGCGGGTCACATCAGCGAACAATAGAACCGACGCAACCGGTCGACATAAGCGTCGGGCGAAAACCGGGCCGCATGCGCCGCTCCCCTGCCGATCAGGGCCAGACGGGCCGGATCAGTCTCACCCCAGCCATCCAATCGCCTGATTCCCTCCGCGATATCGGACACGTCCAGCGGATCGACCAGGATGGCGGCATCTTCCGTGGCGACTTCCCCCGTCGCGCCCCCCCGCGCGGTGAGAACCGGCGTGCCCAGCGCCATCGCCTCGATGATCGGCAGGCCGAACCCTTCGGCCAGCGAGGGAAACAGCAGGGCGTGCGCGTCCTGCATCGTCCGGATCAGGGTGGCGCGATCGCTCCAGGGCAGGCGTATGACCGGCACATCCCCCACCAAGGACTCGTAATCCGGCCTGTCATCCCCGTCGGGGCCGATCAGGACCAGCGGCCGGCGCGTTCCGCTGCGTGCATGGGCGGCGACGAGGCGACAGATGTTCTTCCGCTGCTCGACCCGGCCGACATGCACGAAATAGCCGGGCGGCGCCGGCGGCCGGGCAGCGCGCGCCAGCCGCAATTCCTCGTCCGAGAACGCGACGGCCTGGGAGAGGTTGTGGATGCGTGACGGCGAAATGCCGCACTGGGCGGCAATATCCTGTCGCGCGGTCTCCGAAACCGTCACGATCGCATCGGCGCTCTCGGCCAGGGCCTGCATCAGGCGCCGATAGCGCTCGGGATCGATGCCGGTCAGGTCCGGGTGGGTCAGCGGAACGGCGTCGTGGACCGTGACCACGTTCCGCGCGCCTTCCAGCCGGATGGGCAGGGGATAGGTCCAGTGCATGATGTCCGGCGGCGCCGATGTGCCGACCCGCGCCAGCCTGCCCTGATGGGTGAATTTGACATGGGCGATCCGGAAGATGTCGGGGCAGACCGCATAGGGCATGGGCCCTTCCCCCCGCAGGGCCGCAGGATAGCGCGGGCGCATGCTCTGCAATCTGCGCCATATCTGCCGGCCCGGGGCATGCGGGTTGGCCGGGGCCGTGCCCGGGGCGTAATCGGTCAGATATGTCGGTGGCATGCCGGCATCCGCCAGGCATTCCGCGATCACCTCGGTATAGCGGGCCACCCCCGTGCCGCCGGCCCGATTCGTGTTGCGGGCATCCAGCCAGATCTTCGGCATGGGTACGGGCATGGCAAAAACTCCCTCTTCTCTGTATGGACATGCCCCATCGATCACCTGCCGACGAGAACCGGAATTTTGCCGAGCACGATCCCGACTGCCAAGACGCGACACCCAGCCGTGGCGCACGACGCACAGAAAACAGGGGGATAGGATGCCGGGCTGGACCATTGCCGCCGTATCGGGCCTCGCGATCGTGGCGCTTGTCATCCTGAGGATAACAGGCGGCAGACCCTTCAGGCCGCTCAGGAACGATCTGCCCGATGTGGCGGTCGCCCTCATATTGTGGCTGTCGCTTGCGCTGCTGACCGGTCGTCCGGCCTCGTCGGCCCTGCTGTGGGTGGTGCTGGCCGCAGGCCTGCTGCTGGCCGACCATACCAAGCGGGAAGTCCTGCGCGAGCCGATCGTGTTTGCCGATGCCAGCGAGCTTCTGCTGGTCTTTACCCACCCGCGCTTCTACCTGCCCTATGTCCATCCGGCCGTCTTCTACGGTATCGGCGGCCTGCTGGTGGGGGCGACGGCATGGCTGTTTTCCGTCGAGCCGCCCTCCATGCCGGGCGGCCCGGTCCTGTCGCGGCTCATCGGGGCGTTGTTGCTGATCGTGCCGATCGCCGCCTATTTCTGGCGGCCGTCGCTGAACGTCATGGCCGGCGTGATCCGCCGGCTGCGGCCGACCGGCGACCCGGTCGAGGATGCGAAGACGCTGGGCATGCTGGGCAGCTTCGCCGCCCATACGCTCTGCTCGCGCCAGGAACGGCCGGCACGCCAGGCTGCCTGCAGCTTCGGTATCGTGACGGTGCCGGCCGACAAGCCCCCGGTCGTGCTGGTCCAGGCCGAATCATTCTTCGATATCGGCCGGCTGGACCCGAGCCTGCCGTCGCCGCTGACGGAATACCAGGCCTGCCGCGCCCAGGCGTGGCGCCATGGCCGCCTCGATGTCGATTCGTGGGGGGCCAATACCACCCGCAGCGAATTCGCCGCCATCAGCGGGGCGGCACCGTCCGACCTGGGGCTGGACCGTTTCAATCCCTATTATTCCTTCGCGCGCCGGCCGCTCGACACGCTGGCCGCCCGCATGCGCCGGGCCGGCTACCTGACCGTGTGCGTGCATCCCTATGACCGCCGGTTCTATGGCCGGCACAAGGTCATGCCCAATCTCGGCTTCGACCACTTCATCGGCGGCGAGGCATTCGACTCCCGGCGCGGCCAACTGGTCCCCGACGAAGTGCTGGGTGCCTGGATCAACGATTTCATCGCCCGCGAGACACGGCCGGTCTTCGTATTCGCCATCACGGTCGCCAACCACGGCCCGTGGGCCGCCCAGGCGGAAACCGACAGCCCGTTCGCCCCCATGCTGGGCGGCTACCTGGACAGTCTGATGGGCACGGATCGCATGATCGGCCAGCTCGCCGCCTCCCGGTGGCTGAACGAAGATGGCGGCATCTTCGCACTCTATGGCGACCATCAACCCAGCCTGCCGGTTCTGCTCAACGATGGCGCGCATATCGGCGCCTCGACCGACTATTTCATTCTGGACCGCACGCGCCCCGCCGGCCCACGCGACGACATTCGCGTCGACCAGTTGGGCCGCGCACTCGCCGGATGCCTGAAGGAGCATATCCCGCTGCCGGACAGGCTGCGCGGATAGGTGCACCCTGTAATTATCCGCCCTGGAACAAGCTGTTTTCGCTAGACTTTTTCCGATTTCGCAACTCGGCTCCGCCGGAACCGTTGCAGGCATGGGGGAAGAAGAGACCCACCATCCCTGAGCCCGACGATGCGATGCACTCGGCTTCACACAGATGTTAAATAAACAATAATGATTGGATAATAAGATATAGAATAACGGGACATCCCATAAGATTTATTTCCTTGCGCCGTGTTTTTTTGATTGTAGCATGACCATACCAACAGACGAGGCAAGAGTGTGCGCATACTCGTAACAGGTGGATGCGGTTTCATCGGTTCGGCGGTCGTGCGGCATGTGATCGGGTCGACTGGCCATTCGGTGGTGAATGTCGATGCCATGACCTACGCCGCCACGCAGGATTCGACAGCGGATGTCGCGGCGGACCCGCGCTACCTGCATATACGGGCCGACATCACCGATGGAGCGGCGATGCGGACGATCTTCGCGTCCCATCAGCCGGACGCGGTGATGCATCTGGCGGCCGAAAGCCATGTCGACCGCTCGATCGACGGCCCCGGCGTGTTCATGACGACCAACGTGCTGGGCACCTTCACCCTGCTGGAAGCCGCGCGGGAATACTGGTCGGGGCTGGACCCACGCCGCCAGGCGGCGTTCCGGTTCCATCATATTTCGACCGACGAGGTCTTCGGCACATTGCAGCCGGGCGATCCGCCCTTTACCGAAACCACACCCTACGACCCGCGCAGCCCCTATTCGGCGTCCAAGGCGGCGTCGGACCATCTGGTGCGGGCCTGGCAGCACACTTATGGCCTGCCGGCCTTCGTCACCAATACCACCAACAATTACGGGTTCTGGCATTTCCCCGAGAAGCTGATCCCGCTGGTGACGATCAACGCCATCGCCGGGCGCCCCCTGCCCGTTTATGGCGATGGCGGCAACATGCGCGACTGGCTGTTTGTCGACGACCATGCCGAGGCGCTGGTGCTGGCGGTGGAGCGCGGCCGGCCGGGTGAGACCTATGCCATCGGCGCCCGCCAGCCGCGCACCAACATTCAGGTGGTCCAGACCATCTGCACGATCCTGGACGAACTGCGCCCCGACCCGGCGGGGCCGCATGCGCGGCTGATCCGCTACGTCACCGACCGGCCGGGGCACGATTTCCGCTACGAGATCGACCCCTCGCACGCCGAAGCCGCGCTGGGCTGGCGCGCCCGCCACGATTTCGAAACCGGCCTGCGCCGCACCGTGCGATGGTATCTGGAGCATCGGGACTGGTGGACGGCGCTCCAGGCCCGGCATGACAGCACGAAACGTCTGGGGATTGCCCCGGCAGAGGGCACCCGATGAGCATGATTGTAGGAAAGCCGTTTGCGGAGGCAGCGATGAAGGGCATCCTGCTGGCCGGCGGATCGGGCACGCGGCTGCACCCCATGACGCTGGCGACCAGCAAGCAGTTGCTGCCGGTCTATGACAAGCCGATGATCTACTACCCGCTGTCGACCCTGATGCTGGCCGGCATCCGCGACATCATGATCATCTCCACGCCCGACGACCTGCCGCAGTTCCAGCGCCTGCTGGGCGACGGGACGCAATATGGCGTGCGCTTCAGCTACCGCGTCCAGCCCAGCCCCGACGGCATCGCCCAAGCCTTCCTGATCGCCGAGGACTGGCTGGCCGGCGCCCCCTGCGCCCTGGCGCTGGGCGACAACCTGATCTTCGCCGACCATCTCAGCGTATTGCTGCAGGGGGCGGCCAGGCGCGACAGCGGGGCGACGGTGTTCGCCTACCAGGTGCGCGACCCCGAACGCTACGGCGTGGTGACCTTCGATGCCGAAGGCCGCGCCAGCACCCTGGTCGAGAAGCCCGCCCATCCGGTCTCGCATTGGGCGGTCACCGGCCTGTATTTCTACGATGCCCGCGTCAGCACCTTCGCCCGGCAGATCCGCCCGTCGCCCAGGGGCGAGCTGGAAATCACCGACCTGAACCGGATCTATCTCGAGGAAGGCTCACTCCAGGTCGAAAAACTGGGAAGGGGCTGCGCGTGGCTCGATGCCGGCGTCCCCGACGCCCTGCTCCAGGCCGGCATGTTCGTGCAGACCATCCAGTCCCGGCAGGGCATGCTGGTCGGGTCGCCCGCCGAAGTCGCCTTCCGCATGGGCTTCATCGACGCCGAGCAGTTGCGCGAGATCGCCAGGACAGTCCACAAGACCGAGCTGGGCCGCCTGTTGCGCAACATGGCGGACGGGGAGGCCGGACGATGAAAATCGAAGCCCTGGCCATTCCCGATATCCTGCTGCTGACGCCACGTCGTTTTGCCGACGCACGCGGGTTCTTTTGCGAAACCTACAATGTCCGCACGATGGCCGAGGCCGGAATCACCCAGCCCTTCGTGCAGGACAATCACAGCCTGTCCCGCCAGCGTGGCGTGATCCGGGGCCTGCATTGCCAGCTTGCCCCGCACCCCCAGGGCAAGCTGGTACGCTGCACCCACGGCGCGATCTGGGATGTGGCGGTCGACGCACGGCAGGCCTCGCCCACCTTCGGCAGTTGGGTGGCGGCCGAACTGAGTGCGGAGAATGGATCGCAATTGTGGATCCCCCCCGGCTTCCTGCACGGATTCTGCACCCTGACCGACGATGCCGAAGTGCAGTATAAATGCACCGACCTGTGGGATCGCGACAGCGAGCGGTCGGTACGGTGGGATTCGCCGGAACTGGCCATCGCCTGGCCGGTGGCACCGGGTGCTGCGATCCTGTCCGACAAGGACGCCGAAGCGCCGGACTTCTCCACGGTGCGGGACTGGTTCTGATGACCGGCGCCCCGATCCCGGTCGCCCCGGTTCTCGTCATCGGCCGGTCCGGACAGCTTGCGACCGCCCTGGCGCGCTCCGGCCGTCCCGGTCTGCGCTGCGTGGGCCGGCCGGATCTCGATTTCGACCGGCCGGAGACGCTGGCGGCCGCGTTCGCCGCATTCTCCCCCGCCCTGGTCGTGAATGCCGCCGCCTGGACGGCAGTGGACGCGGCGGAGAGCGACCCCGAAGGGGCCGCACGTGCCAACCGGGACGGTCCGGCCATGCTGGCCCAATTATGCGCCGAACGCGGCATTCCGCTGATCCATGTCTCGACCGATTACGTGTTCGATGGCAGCAAGGGCGCGCCCTATGTCGAAACCGATCCGATCTCGCCCCGCACGGTCTACGGACGCAGCAAGGCCGAAGGTGAGCGCGCGATCCTGGCCGCCCACGACCGCGCGATCATCCTGCGCACTTCCTGGGTCTATTCGCCCTATGGCCGGAACTTCGTGCGCACCATGCTGAATGCGGGAGCGAAGAATCCGATCCTGCGGGTGGTGGGCGACCAGCATGGCAACCCGACCAGCGCCGATGACCTTGCGGACGCCATTCTGGCGATCACCGACACGATCGGCCGGGAGGGCTGGCGCGATGAATATGCCGGCCTGTTCCATTCCGCCGGCAGCGGGGATACGACCTGGCATGGCCTGGCGGTCGCCTCGTTGCAGGAAGCGGCAAGCGCCGGCCACCCGATGCCGGAGGTCCAGGCCATCGCGACCGCCGACTGGCCGACGCCCGCCGCCCGGCCGCAGGATTCCCGCCTGGACTGCACCCGCCTGCACGACGTGTTTGGCATCCGTCTGCCCTTCTGGCGCGACAGTGTCGCGCGCAGCGTCGCCAGGACGATCGGCACGTCATCGACCGGCTGAGATCGCCGTCGGGCCCGCCGCGCCCACATTGTCAGACCGGTTTCCGTTGCAAATATACAACATATTGCTCGGCTGTTCGCTCTTTTCCCACCCATGAATTGCAACATTATAACATACCACTTATAGGCTGAGAGGAGTTTCATACGAACAGGATCGCCTTGATGACCCCGTCTCGACCTGCGCTTCGCATGGCCGTTTTGCTTGCAGGAACCGCGTTGGCCCTGCCGCAGGCAGCCCGTGCGGGGGCCCCGGATCAGTCCCCACCTTCCGCTCCGTCCGGCCAGACATCGGACACGACCGCCCCAAAGGGGACATCGTCCCGGTCCTCCTTCACCGCCACGCCCGCGACCGACCGTATCCTGCCCGACGGCAGCGTGGAGGCGACCGCCGCCAACGAGGAACATATCCTGGTCAACGCGCATCTCGACGTGACGCGCGCGGCACTCCAATCATCCACGGGCGCCACCACCTATCGTTTCACGCGGCGCGATATCGAAACCATTCCCGGCGGCGACAACGCGCCGCTGAATTCCGTCCTGTTGCAGGCCCCCGGCGTCGCGCAGGACAGTTATGGGCAGATCCATGTTCGCGGCGACCATAATGAAGTGCAGTTCCGCCTGGACGGCGTGGAGCTGCCCGAAGGCATGAGCGTCTTCGGCCAGACGCTGATGACGCGCTTTGCCCATTCCATGTCGCTGACGACGGGTGCGCTGCCCAGCGAATACGGCTTCCTGCAGGCCGGCGTGATCGATATCACCACCAAGACCGGCAGCGCCGATCCGGGCGGGGACGTGTCGATCTATGGTGGCGCACGCGATTACTTCTTTCCGTCCCTGCAATATGGCGGCCATGCCGGACGATGGGATTATTTCGCGACCGCCGATTTCGTGCATGATCGCGTGGGCGTCGAAAATCCGACGCCGGATTTCAATGCCCTGCACGATCTGACGAACCAGTACCATTTCCTCGGCCATCTGCGCTATACGGCCGATGACGACACGCGCATCAGCCTGACGGCCGGCGTATCGAACGCCGAATATCAGCTTCCGAACAATCCTGGACAGCAGAGGCAGTTTGCCAACCCGTCCTTCCTCGACAGCGCGCTGTCGCAGAATCTGTACGGCAGCGTCGACAGCGCCAGCCTGAACGAACGCCAGAAGCAGATCACCGATTTCGGAATCCTGTCTCTACAAAAGGATATCGGCAGTATCAGCCTGCAAAGTTCGGCCGTGGTCCGCTACAGCTCACTGGGCTATTCCCCCGATCCGCTGGGGGACCTGGTCTATAACGGCATCGCCCAGCGCGCCCAGCGCTCGGTCTTCTCGTCCGGTTCGCAGACCGACGTGACGTGGCATGCCGATGCGCAGCACACGGTCCGTTTCGGCTACCAGATCTATGTCGAACGCACGATCTCCAAGACGGATTCCACCGTCTACCCGCAGACCGGCATCGATGATGACGGCAGCGCGATCTTTGGCGACCAGCCTGTCTCCATCCATGACGGCAATGGCCGCACCGGATGGCTCTACGGCCTGTATGCCCAGGATGAATGGCGCCCCGTGCGCAACCTGACCATCAATTACGGGCTGCGTTTCGACGGGGTGGATGAATATACCCATTCCAAGCAGGTCAGCCCGCGCATCAACATCGTCTATCAGCCCTGGCATGGCGGCACGTTCCATGCCGGTTACTCGCGCTATTTCACCCCTCCCCCGTTCGAACTCCTGAGCGGCGCGCAGCTTGGAAAATTCGCCAACACGTCGGCTGCACCGGCCAATTTCCAGAATACGACCGTCAAGGCGGAGCGCGACCATTATTTCGATGCCGGCTTCGCCCAGGAGATCCTGCCCGGCTGGCATGCCTCGTTCGACGCCTATGTGAAGCTGGCGAAGAACCTGATCGACGAAGGCCAGTTCGGGTCGCCCATCATCCTGTCCGCCTTCAATTACCGGCGCGGGCAGGTCCATGGCTACGAATTCGCCACCGATTACGAACATGGGCCCTTTACCGTCTACGGCAATTTTGCCTGGTCGCGCGCGATCGGCAAGGACATCGACACCGCCCAATGGAATTTCGACCCGGCCGACCTGGCCTATATCCAGCATCGCTGGGTCCATCTGGACCATGACCAGCGCTGGACGGCGTCGGCCGGCGGCAGCTACACGGCCTTCTACCGAACCGGCCACCCGCTGCGCCTGTCGGCGACGATGGTCTATGGCAGCGGCCTGCGCCAGGACAGCGACATTCCCAACGGGGGCGTGATCCCGCAATATGCGACGTTCAACCTGTCCGCCGTCCAGTCGTTCCGGGATCTGTTCCATATCCCGTTCCTGAAGCGCACCCAGTTGCGCCTGGACGTGATCAACCTGTTCGACAAACGCTACGAACTGCGCAGCGGCTCGGGCATCGGCGTCGGTGCGCCGCAATACGGGCTGCGCCGCACCATCCTGACCGGCATCGAACAGCGTTTCTGACCCGCGCGGGCTGGCGGACGCGTGCGCCGCCAGCCCGCGCGCTTGACACAAAGCCGTCCCCGATGCCTCTCTTGGGGACGGCAATGGATTCTGCCTGACCCTTCGGGGGTCGAACCGCCTCGCCGCCGAGGCTGATGATTCCTACCCGGCCCGACAGGGCGTGAAGGGAGGAATCCGTCCATATGCTCTCGATGCTCTCATTCCACGATGGTCCCGTGACCTCGCCTCTGGCTCGCGCCCATGGCCGGCATGGGTTACATATCGTCCCGGTCCGAAATCTCTGACGGAAGGGGCCGCGATGCGCATACTTGCCATTCTGGACCGGCCGGAGACCGCCCTGTCCACGCTTCAGGCCGCAGGGGAACTGGCCAGGCGGCTGGATGGGCACGACATCCGCCTGCTTCATCCCAAGCCGGCGATCGACCCGGCTTTCCAGGCGCCGGACGAAGGCATCCCCACCCCCGACCAGCGCAGGGCCTTCGCCGCCGAGGTCGCCAGCCGCGCGAAGCGGCTGCACGACATTGCCCGCCAGTGGATCGGGGCGGCCGGCCACCCGAGCGCCGCCAAGGTGGAATGGGTCGAAATGGCCGGCGATATCCGCGAGATCGTGGCCCGGGAGGCCCGACTGGCCGATCTGGCCGTCATCAGCCGCCCATGTGCGGATGACCGGCAGACGATCGGCCAGGCCTTTTCCGGCGCCCTGTACGATGCGGGTGCCACGGTCCTGATCGCCCCCTTGCAGGCCTGCGATACCGTCGGCCGGCGCCCGGTCGTCGCATGGCATCCCTCACCCGCCCTCGACCGGGCCCTGGACGCGGCCCAGCCGCTTCTGGACGCGGCCGAACATGTCACCTTCCTGATCGGCACGGCACATGACACGGCCGAAGCGCCGCCGCACCGGGCCCGGATGCTGGCCGATCGCGGCGTGCCGGTCACGATCGACCGTTTCGCGGCCCCTCGTGACAGGATCGGCGCGGAGATCCGCACCCATGCGCTGGCCGCGCGGGGCGACCTGCTGATCATGGGCGCCTATACGCATTCGCGCTTCCTGGAATTCCTGTTCGGCGGCCCGACGCGCGATCTGCTCGCCCACGCCACGCTGCCCATCCTGACCTGTCATCACGGTATCGAAGACCCTATCGCATGAATTCCAACATCATGACGACTCTCGGCATCGCCCTGGCTGGTGCCTGCGGCACCCTGATGCGCTACTGGGTCGGTCTGGCGACCGCGCGCATCAGCCAGAGCCTTCCCTGGGGAACGATCCTGATCAACCTGTCCGGATCGTTCGCCATTGCGTTCTTCGGCGCGCTGACGGTCGGCAATGCCCGCTTCCAGGTGCCCGATACCGCCCGGCTGATGTTCATGGTGGGCATCTGCGGCGGATACACGACCTTTTCATCCTTCACGCTCCAGACGCTGGACCTGCTGCGCGGCGGGGCGCCCGGGCGGGCGCTGCTCAATATCGTGCTGTCCGTCACGCTGGGCATGGCCAGCGTGACGGCCGGCTATGTCGCCGCCCAGGCCCTCAATCCTCCCCGCCCCACAGCCGGGTCAGGAGAACCCTGAAGACTTCCCCCCCCGGCTGCGCGAGGGACGGGAAGACGCCGGGTCATCGGGGTTGGACGATCTTCGATGCTGATGGTACAGGGGCCACGGAACTGTTTTGGAACGCTTAACCACCCTGACGACGCATGGAAACGTAGACCGTGCCGCGCGTTTGCCGGAGATGGTTTTCCCTCAAGATGAGATGATGGATCATCGTCTCTTGCGAAAGAGTGTCTCATGAAGATAGCCGAGTGGATGACTCAGTCCGGTGTTGCCTTCGGCACCAGTGGCGCCCGGGGCCTTGTCACCGCGATGACCGATGCGGTCTGCTTCGCCTATACGGTCGGCTATCTTCGGCATCTGTCAACGCTCGGCGAGTTTGCACCCGGCACGCCGGTCGCGGTCGCGGGCGATCTGCGCCCCAGCACGCCCCGCATCCTGCGCGCCTGCGTGGCCGCCATCCGGCATATGGAGGGCGAGCCGGTCTTCTGCGGGTATGTTCCCACCCCCGCACTGTGCCTGCATGCATTCGCGCAGGGATATCCGTCCCTGATGGTCACGGGCAGCCATATCCCCGCCGACCGCAACGGCATCAAGTTCAACCGCGCGCGCGGCGAGTTCCTGAAATCAGACGAAGCCGCCATGCGCACGCTGGACGTGGACCTGCCCGAAGGCTGGTTCGATGCTGACGGCGCCCTGGTCGCACCGGTCGAACTGCCCGAGCTGACCGATGTCGTGCCCGGCTATGTCGCGCGCTATCGTGCATTCTTCGGCGCGGATGCGCTGTCCGGCCTGAGATTGGGTGTCTATCAGCATTCCGCGGTCGGCCGCGATGTGCTGGTACGGGTAGTCGAGGCCCTGGGCGGCACGGCGGTGCCCCTGGGCCGTGCGGAGAGCTTTATCCCCGTCGATACCGAGGCCGTGCGCCCCGAGGATGCCGCCCTGGCCCGCGACTGGGCGGCGGACGGCACGCTCGATGCCATCCTGACGACCGACGGCGATTCCGACCGTCCCCTGCTGGCCGACGCCCAGGGCAACTGGCTGCGCGGCGATGTGCTGGGTATCCTGGCCGCGCGCTTTCTCGGCGCCGCTGCCGTCACCACGCCCGTCAGCAGCAATACGGCACTGGAGAAGAGCGGCTTCGCGCGGGATGTCCGGCGCACCCGCATCGGCTCGCCGTTCGTCGTCGCCGCCATGACCGACGCCGCCGAGGCCGGCATCACGCCCTCCGTCGGTTATGAGGCCAATGGCGGCTTCCTGCTGGCGACGGATATCGGGAAGGACGGCCGGACGCTGCATGCGCTGCCGACGCGCGACGCCGTGCTGCCGATGCTGTGCGCCCTGGTCGCAGCCCGCCGGGAAAAGACCGGCCTTGCCGCCCTCGTCGCCACGCTGCCGCCGCGCTTCACGCTCAGCGACCGGCTGGAGAACATGCCGACCGCGCAAAGTCTGGCGGAAATCGGAAAGCTCGCCAGCCATCCCGCCGAAGGCGCGATGGCGCTGGGCTTTATCCGGACGCCCGAAGATCTGGCGCATGTCGACCAGACGGATGGATTGCGCATGACTTTCGCCAATGGCGAGATCATCCACCTGCGTCCGTCGGGCAACGCCCCGGAACTGCGCGTCTATGTCGAGGCCGATACGCAGGCCCGTGCGGCAGAACTGCTGAGAACCGGCATTGATGCCGTCAGCGTCTGGAAAGATCGCGGAGCCTGATCAGGACCGATGGGATAACAGCAACCCGTGATCTGTATTGTCCATGGAGAGAAGGCAGGGCCATCACGGCCCATTCCCCTGCCGGATCCCGGCGAGTGCCTTCATGGATGTGATGAAAAGCTCGGCAGCTTCGTCGCCTTGCAGACTTTCCCCCGTTGGTCCGAGATAATTGACGAGTGCACAGTCGCCGCCGGGGGACCAGTTCGTCGCGACCCCGCTGCGTGAGATCTCGAATTTCGTCCGGCGCGACGGCGGAAAGATCGAGACCGATGGCGCGATCGCAGCGCCACGACAGCAGCCGGGTCAACTCGCCGATCGAACATCCGGCCTCGATCGCGACAGAATAGTGGGGTCGCGGCAGGGCATGCCGGGTCGCCCGCGGGCGTGGACCACACGTTCGGGAATGCGTTCGTGGTCGAAGTGGAAGATCTTCTCGCGGAAATGGAAATCCTCCAGCAGCGCGGGGCCGCGGGCGCCATAGCGCAGCGTGTTCTGGTCGTCGGCGACCGGTGCGCCCTTTGCGGTCGTCAGGGTTACGACGTCTCCGCCCGCTACCTGATGCGTTTCGCCACCGGCACGTCTCCCGACTTCTTACCCTTGGTCATGAGCCCTCTCCTCGCCGCCGTTGCTGACGGGGTGTCAGGATCGCCGGTCCGGGAGATCGACCGCCCACGCCCGACATCGTCCTCCTGCTACGCACAGTGGGGAGAGAGGTTCCGAAATTATATCGGCTCAATATTTCGTCATTTAAATACTTTTATTGTATAATGAAATAGTTCATTTTTATTGTAAAATATTTTATATCGACCTTCCCCTTCTCCGATATTTCGATCATTACCAGATCGGATGGAGAATGGACGATCCATCATCCTGCGACGGCCGCAGAGAGAACTTTTCCCGCTCTCCAGCCTTGTCACCAGACGTCGTCTCGTCCCGACCGAAGGGCAGAAGGCGGCAGCGATCTGTTGCGAGCGGGAGCATGAACCATGCCGCGTGGCGATAAGTCCGCCTATACGGACAAGCAGAAGAGACAGGCCGAGCATATCGAGCAGAGCTATGAGCAGCGCGGCGTCGGCGAGGAGGAAGCCGAGCGCCGGGCATGGGCCACCGTCAACAAGGAAACCGGTGGCGGCAAGAAGAGTGGCTCGGGACGGGGGCGTGAGGTGACGCATGAGCCGTCTCGCAAGGGGGGCAGACTGGGGGGTGCGGCCTCCGCCCACCGGTCGGCCGAGGAACGCTCGGCGTCCGCGAAGAAGGCTGCCGAGACGCGCAGGAAGAACGCGCAGGAATAGGGCATGGAGAACTGAAGCGGTGCGGGTTCAGCCTTGGCGTCCGAATACCCGGCGGAGTTCCTGCTTGGCGCGGTCGAGAACCCGGCGCCTCTCGGGAGGAAGCGAGCGCCCTGCCCTGTTGATGTAGAAAACCAGCATCGACATCGCAGAACGAAAGGGCGTGGCCTTGCGGCGCGTGCTGGCCTCGGCGGACTGTTTCAGGGATTCCGCAATGCGGTGCGGGTCGTCGGATTTGAAGAGATCGGGCTCGAGGTCCAGCGCATCGCTGTGGTGGGTCACCTCTGCCGACCAGCGTGCCGTCTTCGCGGGATGGTCGGCAGTCTTCCGGACGGTCATGGAACGGCTCCTTTCCGCAGGCGGGCATGCCGTGGCCTCCGTTCCGATATGGGCAATCCCGTGGTGGAAACCAGTGAATGAGGACCGAGCCATGGCACCGAGACCCTTCTGGACCGGCCATCTGAAGCTTTCCCTCGTGACCTGCGCCGTATCCATGACCCCTGCCACCACCGAGACGGAGCGCATCCGCTTTCACATGATGAGCCGCAGGACCGGCCATCGTGTGGTCGTGCAATATGGTGACGCCGCGACCGGCAAGCCGGTCGATGACGAGGACCTCGTGAAAGGCTACCCGCGCGGGGGCGACCAGTATGTGCTGCTGGAGGATGAGGAACTGGATTCCGTTGCCCTCGAAAGCACGCATGTCATCGATATCGAACGCTTCGTCGATGCCGGGGAGATCGGCTGGATCTGGTACGATACGCCCCATTACCTCATGCCCGACGACAAGGTCGGCGAGGAAGCGTTTGCCGTCATTCGCGATGCCATGCGCCATACGGGCACGGTCGGCATCGCCCGACTGGTGCTGTATCGGCGGGAGCATGCCGTTCTGCTGGAGCCGCGCGGCAAGGGGATCGTGGTCTGGACGCTCCGCTATGGCGAGGAGGTTCGCGACCCGGGCGACTATGTGCCGGCGAACAAGATGCCGGAGCCGGACCGGCAGGATGTCACCCTGCTCGGGCAAGTGATTGGCGAGCGCATGCGGCCCTGGAACCCGGACATGATCCGCGACCCGGTACAGGCGCGCCTGCAAGGGATTATCGACGCCAAGAGGCGCGCCCGGCCGAAGAAGCCGATCAACCGGAGTGCTACGGCGCCGGCCGATCACGTCGTGAACATCATGGACGCGCTCAAGGCGAGCCTGAAATCAGCGAAAGGCCATAAAGCCTAGGGCCGGTTACGCGAGCGGGTGCCGCGCCGCGTGAAACCCCTCCCACGGGTCGGTACGCAGCGAGGAGAGCCGCGCCATCGCATTGCCCACCGTGAACTGCGCCGATCCGGTGATCTCCCCCAGCTCGTCCCAGGCCAGCGGCATCGAGACGGGGGCGCCGGCGCGCGCGCGCGTGGAGTAAGGCGCCACCGAGGTCGCGCCACGCTGGTTACGCAGATAATCGAGCAGGATTTTCCCGTGACGCTTCGACTTGGTGATGGTCGCGATAAACCGGTCCGGATGATCGGCGGCCATCGTCTGCGCCAGCGTTCGGGAGAAGGCCTTGGCCGCCTCCCAGTCCGCCTCGGGTTTCAGGGGGGCCACCACGTGCAGCCCCTTGCCGCCGGAGGTCTTGACGAAGGCCGTCAGGCCCGACGCCTCCAGGCGCTCGCGCACCTGCCGCGCCGCGGCGATGATTTGCGCCCATGCGACGCCCTCGCCGGGGTCGAGATCCATCACCAGTTCGTCGGGTCTTTCCCAGTCGCGGCAGGATGCGCCCCAGGGGTGGATTTCCAGCACCGCCGCTTGCACCAGCCCCATGAGGCCATCGAGATCGTGAATGCCGATCAGATGCTCCTCCTCCTCACTGGCTGGATCGTCCAGCGCCTGGATATGGGCATTCATGCCCTTCCAGGCGTTTTTCTGAAAGAAGCGTGGCCCCTCGACCCCTTCCGGGCACCGCAGCAGCGCCAGGGGCCGATCGACGATGAACGGCGCGATGCGCGGCCATATGGCGGCATAGTAATCGGCCAGCCCTTCCTTCGTGACGCCGGCATCCGGCCAGTATACCCGGTCCGGATGGGTCAGTGCGACGGTGCGTTTCTGCTCTGCTCCGGCTTTGCGGGGCGATATGTCCGGCACGGGCATTTCACGTACGATCTCCGCTGCTGGCTTGTCGTCACGGATACCACGAAAGGACGCATGCCGAAGCCGGCCATCCGCCGTCCAGGCACGGAATTCCACTTCCGCCACGCACTCGGGGCGCACATAGCGCACGCCACGCGCTTCCGCCGCGGAAAGCCGGTCGACAAAGGGGCTTCCGGTCGTCCTGGTGGCGTCCAGGGCGCGAAACAGATCCTCCGCCACAGGGGCCGAAAACCCGGTGCCGACGCGCCCGACATAGCGCAGTCCCTGCGCGTCATGCACGCCAAGCACCAGGGAGCCCACGCTCTTGTGGCCTGTGGTCGAAAGCACATAGCCGCCGATGACGAATTCCTGCCGCGCGGAGCATTTCGATTTGACCCAGATCCTGCCCCGACCGGAGCGATAGGGGGCGTCCGCCTGTTTGGACACGATACCTTCCAGGCCGAGGCGGCATGCATGGCGCATGACCAGCGCGCCATCATCGGCAAAATCCTCGCTGAACCGCAGGATGCCGGGCGTTTCCGGCATGAGGCGGCGCAGCGCGGTCTTGCGGTCGGTCAATGTCGCCGCACGAAGGTCCTGCCCGTCCAGGTAAAGCAGGTCGAAGGCATAGAAGACGAAACGGTCCGTCCGCCCTTCGCTGAGATCGGTCTGCAGCGCCGAAAAATCGCTGGCGCCCGAGCGGATTTCGACCACCAGTTCGCCGTCGATCAGGGCCGTCTGGACCGGCAGCGCCGCCAGCGCGTCGCAAACGGCGGAACCGAATTTCGCGGTCCAGTCCAGGCCGCTCCGTGTCAGGAGCTTGAGCACGCCCTGCTCGATCCGGGCCTCCAGCCGATAGCCGTCGAACTTGATTTCGTGAATCCAGCGCGGCCCCGAGGGTGGTCTGGCGACCAGGGTGGCCAAGGCGGGTTCGACGAACGCCGGCAGATCGCCGGGCTTTGCCCCCCTGATCTGCTGCGGGTCCTGAATGGTGGACGGCGCATCTTTCTGCGCTTTCGGTGCCGGTTCGGTTGCTTTTCGCGCTGTCTTCGTCCGCTCGGTTGGCGGCGCGCCGTTGGCGATCTCGGCGATCGTCCGGCCCGTTTTGACGGAATTGGGCTGCTCTTCGAGGATGTCCGGATCGGTGGGGCTCCGGGCCGCCTCGTCGTCGCCCTTGATCAGAAGCCAATTGTCGCGCTTGTCGCTTGGCCGGCCTTTCATCCGCACCAGATGCCAGCGCCCGGCGAGTTTCTCGCCGTGCAGTTCGAAGTCGAGATGGCCTTTGGACAACCCTTTTTCCGCGTCCTCGAGCGGCGTCCAGGTCCCGCGGTCCCACACCGCCACCGTCCCGCCGCCATATTGGCCCTTGGGGATCGTGCCCTCGAAATCCCCATAATCCAGCGGGTGGTCCTCGACATGGACCGCCAGGCGCTTTTCGCCCGGAATCAGGCTCGGCCCCCTGGTCACCGCCCAGCTTTTCAGGACGCCGCCCAGTTCAAGGCGAAAATCGTAATGCAGCCGCCGCGCGTCATGCTTCTGGACGACGAAACGGTGCCCCTCGGCCCGGCTGCCCTCCCCCGCCGGCTCCAGGGTCCGGGTGAAGTCGCGCTTCTGGCGGTAGGTCTCCAGTGCCATAGGGTCAGCCCGCCTTGCGGCCCGGCGCGGGCCTGGAGCGCGATCGGGTCTTTTTCCCGGCAGGGGGGTGTGCCGCGCCGGCACTCTCGCGCAGGGCGTCCATCAGGTTGATGATCTTGCCCTCGGCCGGGCGGGGCGGCGGCGCGGGCTTCCTTCCTTTCAGCTTGGCCTCGACCAGTGCGGCGAGGGCCGCCTCGTACCGGTCTTCGAATGCCGACGGGTCGAAATGGCCCTTCCTGGTGTCGATGATATGCGCCGCCAGATCCAGCATCTCCTGGGGCATATGGTGGTCTGGAATGTCCTTGAAGGCGTCCTGGGATGAGCGCACCTCGTCATCGAAGTTCAGGGTCGTCGCGATCAGGATGTCCCCATAGGCCCTGATGAGCAGCGTGCGCACACGCCGGAACAGAACCGTCTGGGCCAGTGCCGCGACCTTCTGCTGATCGAGGCCCGCCCGGATCAGCGCGAACGCCTCTTCCGCCGCAGGGTCGGCAGGGCTGAGGTAATAGGGCCGGTCCAGATAGACGTCGTCGATCTCTTCGCAGCGGACGAAGGCGGAGACTGCGAGCATCTTGTCGCTGTCGGGCACGGCGGCCGCGACTTCTTCGGGATCGAGCAGGACGATGTCGCCGTTCTTCGTCTCGTATCCCTTGACCTGATCGTCCCGATCCACGTCGTCACCGGTCTCGCTGTCGACATAATGCCGATGCACCCGGTTCCCCGTCTCGCGGTTGATCAGGTGCAGGGCAATCCGTTCGGACGTCGACACCGCCGCAAAGAGCGCAACCGGGCAGGTCAGCTTCCCGATCCTGAGCGCGCCCTTCCAGCTTGCCCGCGGAGCCATGGCCACATCCTCCTGTCCAGATGGACACCAGCCCAACGCACCAGGGCGGACAAGCGTTGCGGGCCGCCCGAGCGGATCGCCGCGCAGGCGTGCCGCTCCAGACGCGCCTCGGCGCCGGCCGATCGCCGATATGGACATCACCCTGAATCTCAATACATTTGTCAGTATCGGATCGGTGCCAACGCTTTCTTCAACCAGTATCTCGCGGCCAACGGGACCTTCAATGCCTTGCCGGGCCGGGACCAGTATACCGGGTTTTCTCCTTTCCACGCCACCGGAGGATATTGTTACGACGGCGTCGGGGTGAATTTCTGACAGCCATTCCGGGTTGCCGCCGACAGACACAAAAGACGACGCATGCAGATGATGTTCAGGAGCATATTTGTGCCTTCCCTCCATAAAAAGTGGAAATCCGCGCTCTATCTCGGTGCTGTCTGCTCGTCCCTGGCCATGGGCGGCCGGGGATTGGCCGCCCCCGCGACGGGAACGGGCCAGGGCGAGATTCTCTGGGACACGTTCGGGGTCCCGCATGTTTATGCCCGCACCCAGGCCGGGGCCTTCTACGGTTTCGGATGGGCGCAGGCCCATAGCCACGCCGACATCCTGTTGCGCCTTTACGGAACGGCCCGTGGGCGGGCGGCGGAATATTGGGGGCCGAAAGAGGAAGAGTCCGACCGCTGGCTGCTTGCCAATGGCGTCTATGACCGCGCGAAGACCTGGTACACGCAGCAGACACCCGATTTCCGCAAGGACATGGATGCGTTCGCGCGCGGAATCAACGATTACGCAGCCAGCCACCCGAACGAAATCGCCAGCGACGTCGAACCCGTCCTGCCGGTCAGCGGTGTGGATGTCATTGCCCACGCCCTTCGCCTGATGAATTACGTCTATATCGCCGCCGAAGAGAAGATGCTGCCCGACCCGCCGGCGCGCGCGGCGGGCGGATCGAACGCCTGGGCCATCGCCCCCTCACGTACCACCGACGGTCACGCGGTCCTGCTGGCCAACCCGCATCTGCCGTGGGCCACGGCCTTCTACACCTATTACGAAGCCCAGATCAGCGGCCCGGGATTCAGCATTTACGGCGCGACACAGGTGGGGCTGCCGATCCTGCGCTTCGCGTTTACCCGGGATGTCGCCTTCACCAACACCGTCAATACGATCCTGGGCGCCACCCGCTATACGCTGACGCCCGATGGCGACGGCTATCGTCTGGATGGCAGGAAGCACGCCTTTACGACGAAGACCCTGTCCTACAAAGTGAAGATGCCGGATGGAACGGTTGCGACGAAAAGCTTCGCGCAGCATTACGCCGTGCAGGGGCCGGTTTTCAAGCGGGCCGATGGCAGTTCCTTCGCCCTCTATGTGGCCGGCCTCGATCGCCCCGGCATGCTCCGGCAATATTGGGACATGGCGCTGGCGCATAATTTCGACCAGTTCCAGACCGCGCTCAAGACGCTGCAGATTCCGATGTTCAACATCGTCTATGCGGATCGCGACGGCCATATCATGTATCTGGACAATGGAATCCTGCCGAAGCATGAAAGCGGGGATTTCAATGACTGGAACGGCTACGTTCGCGGCGACACATCCGATAATATCCCCAAGGGCATCGTCGGCTACGAAGACCTTCCGAAAATCATCGATCCGTCGACCGGTTTCGTCCAGAATGCCAACGACCCGCCGTGGGTGGCAACCTATCCGCGCGTATTATACCCTCAGGCCTATCCGGCCTATGTCGCCGTGACGGGACCGATGACGTTCCGTGCCCAGATGTCGGCGACGATGCTGGCGGGCAACGACAAGATGTCGTTCGATGATATCGTGTCGAAAAAGCTCAATACGCACGCGCTTATGGCGCAGCGCGTATTGCCCGACCTTCTGGCGGCCGCCGCGCACGATAATCGCCGCGACGTCAGGGACGCCGTCCGGGTCCTGAGTGCCTGGGATGGCGCGGATGATGCCGACAGCAAAGGCGCCCTTCTGTTCGAGACCTGGGCACGCCTGTTCATGGGCCCGAAACTTTCCGACCTCCGGAACTTCGCAACGCCATGGTCGCTGGAGGACCCGATCCACACCCCGTCGGGCCTGAAGAACCCGGCGCAGGCCGTGGACCTGCTCGCACAGGCTGCCGTTGAGACGCGACGGCTTTATGGTGCGATCGATCGGCCCCTGGGGGAGGTCTCGCGCTTTCATCTGGACAATGTGAACCTGCCGGGCAACGGAGGGTTCGGGAACACCGGAATCTTCCGCACCATCACCTGGGGGCCGATGAAAGACGGTGAGCGGACACCGTTCCATGGCGAAACCTGGGTGTCTCTCGTCAGCTTCTCCACCCCGATGAGGGCAAAGGGATTGCTGAGCTACGGCAATTCCAGCCAGCCGGGCTCGCCACATCACACCGACCAGTTATCCTATCTCAGCAACAAGACCCTGCGCGACCTGTGGCTGACGCGCGCCGAGGTGGAGAAACACGTCGAATATATCGATCAACTCCGCTGACGCGCTGGCGATCATGGCCGCGACCGCGCAGACCGCCGTGCCCCCGGGGGCGCCATCCCTGCACGCCCTGATCGACCGGATCACGACACCACGCCATCTCGACAATAGCGGGCAAGAGCCCCGGCGAGATGCCGGAACGCCGCATCAACCCGGCGGCTGTGACGCAGATCCTCGTGCGCGACGATCCAGGTATCGAGTTCGGCAACGACCAGGTCCGGCATCACCCGAATGAGATCGCGCTCCCCGATCGGGATCTGCGTCACGCCGATCCCCAGGCCGGCGCGCATCGCCGCCAGTTGCGCGGGATGGCTGTCCGTCCGGAAGGTGAAGGGCAATGTCTGGCCCAACCTTTCTTCCAGCGTACGGGCAAAAGCCCGATCCGCCTGCGCGCGGTCGGACCCGATCAGGGCATGACGGGCCAGATCCGCCGTGCCGCGGGGCGTGCCGTGCCGCTCCAGATAGGCGGACGTCGCAAAGAAGCCCAGAGGAATCCGGCCGGCATGTCGCGCGATCAGCGCCTCCTGCCGGGGACGATGCATGCGGATGGCCAGGTCCGCCTCCTGGCTCGGAAGATCGGCCGTTTCGTTGCTCAGCACCAGTTCGATGGCGAGCGCCGGATAGCGTGCGCGAAGAGACATCAGCATCGGCGGCAGCACCTCGATGCCCATGAATTCCGCCACGCTGATCCGTACGGTTCCGGCCACCTCTCCGGCAACGCCGGCCGCCGCACGATGAAAGGCCGCCGAAGCGAAATCCATGCGGCGGACATAGCCTGCCAGGTCCCGCGCGTTTTCGGTGGGCGTCAGGCCGTTCACGCCGCGCACGAAGAGCGGCTGCCCCACGGCCTGTTCCAGCGCCTCGATCCGATGACGCACAGTCGGCTGTGTCAGCCCGAGCAATCGCGCCGCCGCCGACAGGCTGCCGGTGTCGAGAACGGCCAGGAAGGCACGCTGGTCTTCCCAATTCGGTGTCGCATTGCTCATCGTTTTCTGATGAGCGGAATGATTTTTTCTGTCAATTTCCACCAGGCTCGGAATCACTGATCCTTCCCGAAAACACGGGAGTCTCCAACATGACGAAGACAATGCTTGTTCTCGGTGCCACCGGCGGGGTGGGCGGCGCCGTGACGCGTGCGATGCTGAAACGGGGGTGGCAGGTGCGCGCACTGGTCCGCACGCCCGACCGGGCAGCGACGGGATGGAAGGACGCGCAGGCTCCGCACTGGATCAAGGGGGACGCCATGTCGCGCGACGACGTCACCCGGGCGGCGCGGGGCGTCTCCGTCATCTTTCACGGCGTCAATCCGCCCGGCTACCGGGACTGGGAGAATACGGTCCTGCCCATGATCGACAACACGATTGCCGCGGCACGGGCGGCAGGAGGCGCGCGCATCGTGCTGCCGGGCACGATCTACAACTACGACCCGGCTGAAATCTCGCTGGTCGATGGCGAGACCCCGCAGCGTCCCAAAGGCAAGAAGGGCGCGATCCGGGTGGAACTCGAAAGCCGCCTTACCCGTGCGGCGCCTGATGTTCCGAGCCTGATCGCGAGGGCCGGCGATTTCTTCGGGCCGGATGTCGGGCAGAGCTGGTTCGCCCAGGCCATGGCAAAGCCGCCCCTGAGGCGGATCATCAATCCCGGCTCACCCGGCATCGGTCACGCCTGGGCCTATGTTCCGGACCTGGCCGAGGCCATCGTACGTCTGCTGGAATTACCGGCCGGCCGCCTGCAGCCGGCTGAATGTGTCCAGTTCGCCGGATTCTGGGATGCGGACGGTTCAGACATGGCCGCCGCGATCCGGCGGGCTGCCCACGCGCCACGTCTGCCCGTCCGTCGCTTTCCCTGGTGGCTGATGCGCGCGCTCTCGCCGTTCGGCGGATTCCCGCGCGAGGTCATGGAAGTCCGCCCGTTCTGGAACCATGCCGTGCGGCTGGACAATTCCCGTCTTGTCACACTTCTGGGAACGGAGCCGCACACGGATCTCGATCAGGCCGTTGCCACGACGCTGGCCGCATCATGACGGCAGCCCCTCGCCTATCTCGGGTTCAAAGTCTGTAGCCGGGTGCCTGGGCATCCAGCACGCGCTTGATGCTTTCAAGATGCAGGCGTGCGCTTTCCGGATCGCCTGCCCGCATCTGTCCTGCCGCGGCGGCGGCAACCTCCGGCCTGACCGGAACCAGGGGCCGTCCGGCACTCATGGCCTTGAGCTGCACTTCCGCCGCCCGCTCGAGATAGTAGAGATCATCCCAGGCCTCCGCGACATTCGGCGCGCAGACCATGACACCATGATTCCTCATGAACAGAATGTCGTTGTCCCCCAGCACGGCGGCTATGCGATCACCCTCCCGCTCATCGAGCGCAAGGCCGTTATAATCCTCGTCGACCACAGTGCGCCCGTAGAATTTCAGCGCGGTCTGCCCGGCCCAGAGAAGCGGTTCACCCTCGATCATGCCGAGCGCCGTCGCATTGGGCATGTGCGTATGAAACGCGGCGCCGACACGCGGCACCGCCTTGTGCAGCCGGGCGTGAATGAAGAAGGCCGTCGCCTCCGGTTCGCCGTCGCCTGACAGGACGTTGCCGTCGAAGTCGCAGATCAGCAGGCTGGACGCGGTCGCCTCCCCGAAAGCCCAGCCGAGGCGATTGACGAGGAACAGATCGGCATGTCCCGGCACGAGGGCGGAAAAATGATTGCAGATCCCCTCTTCAAGTCCATGCCGCGCCGCCGCCCGCAGACAGGCGGCCAGGTCCACGCGGGCCCGCCAGATCTCTTCCGTGTCGAGATCGGCATTGCGCAGGATCGCCGGCGACACCCGCCCGCGATTGAGTTCATGAGCCACGGTCGCACCTCCGCCAGAATGAGCGCCTCATCACATCCAGCCGGCATTCGAAAGCAAAGCGGGACCGTCGTCCAGCCGGGTGAGCCCGACGCATTGCAAGGGACAATCCGCCTCGGCCGTGCGTGCCAGACGTGACCGGTCTCCCGGCGGCCATTCATGTTCCGGGTCACGCTCCGCCACGGTCAGAGCGTCGCGTGGATCTTCAGGCCGATCGCGTCGATCGCGGGCTTGTTGCGTTGCAGGTTGGGCCGCATGATCCGCTGATAGTCGGGCTGGATCGAAAGCCCCTGGCAGACATGGATGTTATAGGTGGCTTCCAGAACGCTGATATGGCTTTGCGGATAGGTTGCGTTGGCGGGCAATGAACGCCCGGCATCGTAATCCAGCCATTGCGTTGCGACCAGTTCGGGACTGGCCGTGGTGCGCGAGACCTCGATGCCGAACGTGTCGTCGGGACGTGCGCGCCAGAAACCCCGGTCCACCAGCCCGAAATAATATTCGTAGAGATACGGGCCGCTTTCCGGCGTGTTGCGTACCAGACCGGCCATGAGGTAGAACCCGTTGAGCGGGCCATGACCGTTGCGGATCAGCATCTGGTCGCCTTCCAGCCAGATCTGCGTCTTGCCGTTGTCCATCTGCGCGGCCTTGCGTGTCAGCGCCAGCGGATTGCCGTTGATGTCATAGTAGTTATTGGCATAATTCGACGAATCGTAGGCGATGCCCAGCTTGTAGTGGCCGACGAGCTGGTTTTTTCCCAAGGATGGAATCAGGCCGACTTCGACCGGAATATACATGCCCGTATAGAGGTTCGTGTTGAAGTTGAAGCCGGTGCGGTCGTAGCGGTTGGTATTGAGGTACGGATTGACGCCGTACAGCCCCGCCTGCGCGTAGACCCCGTGCATCGGCCAGTATCGCACCCGCGTCCCCCAGGTCGAACCCGGATAAGTACCGAACCCCGCGGCGCCGCGGGTCAGCGACTTGGGGTTGCCGCACATGGATTTGTTCATGAACGTGCAGAAGAGCGGCGACGCCGAGAAATCGATATTGACCGGCATCTTGCCGATCGCGACCTGCACGCGGTCATGGAACAGGTTCTGGGTGCCGTAGACGTAGACCAGGTGGACGGCGGTATTGCCGCCGCCGCCATAGATCTCCTGGAATCCGTTGAGCGACCTGTCGCCGAAATCGGCGGCCATGTTGTGACCGGCGCGATTGACGATGACCGCATGGGTCACGAAGCCGCGCCAGCCGACCAGCTTCTGCCAGTCCACGTCCAGTTGCACGCCGATCTGGTGCGCATAACCCGCGTCGCCGGGATGGCCGCCATCGAGCGCCAGTGCGCTTTCGCTGGTATAGTCGATGACCAGGCCGATCCCCTTGCGATTGAGGTTCCGGATGATGCTGCCCCAGGCCGGCACGATATGCTCGACCGGCGGGGTGAACGGCGTGTTCGCATAGGACGTGGGCGTGTCGAGCGAGAAGGACGGCGCCGTCAGGGCGACCGGACCACGATATTGCGCGCGGGCCGGATGGCAGCACAGGACGGCCAGGGCCGCCACGATCCACATAGGCCGCGCAAGGTAGCGGCACGCATGCGACATTGAGGAGCGCATTGTTTTTTCTCTGATCGGATGAACGCCATGCGGATCGGCGCGGCCGACGCTTCGCCGCCGCGCCGGTCCATCGGATCACCTGGAACAATGGAAACGATATCCCCATCCCGTCCGCCCACCAGGCCCGGCAGGACATGCCGGGCCTGGCAGCACCATGACGGCTACACGACCGGGGTCAGCAGCGCCTTCCCGCCGAACCAGGCCGCCAGGTTGCGGACCACCAGGTCGCCCATCGCCAGGCGCGTTTCCACCGTGGCGCTGGCGCGATGGGGTTGCAGGACGACATTGTCCATCGTCATCAGCGCCTCGGGGACATGGGGCTCGTGCTGGAACACATCCAGCCCGGCGGCGCCCAGCGTGCCGGCCTGCAATGCCGCGACCAGCGCATCCTCGTCCACGACGCTGCCGCGCGCGACGTTGACCAGCACGCCGCGGGGGCCCAGGGCCTCCAGCACCGTCCGGTCGACGAGGTTGCGCGACTGCGCGCCGCCGGATGCCGCGACGACCAGGATGTCGCTATGCCGCGCCAACTCGGCCAGGTCGGCGAAATATGTATGGCCGCTTTCGGGAATTTCGCGGATGTCGTGATAGGCGACCGGCATGTCGAAGCCCCCGGCCCGCGCGGCGATCGCGCGCCCGACCTGCCCCAGGCCCAGAATGCCCAGCCGCTTCCCCGTCACCGCATGACCCAGCGCGATCGGTTCCCTGCCCCACGATCCGGCACGGACATAGCGGTCGCCGGTGCCCAGGCCCCGGCAGGCCATCAGGATCAGCCCCAGCGCCATATCGGCGACATCGGCGGTCAGCACGCCGGGCGTCGTCGTGACGCGGATGCCGCGCTCGCGCGCCCTGTTCAGGTCCACCGCGTCGGTCCCGATCCCGTTGATCGCGATGATCCCCAGTTCGGGCAGCGCGGCCATCACATCGGGGGGCACGCCGGTCGCGCCGCCGGTCGCGATGCCGCGGATCGATCCGGCCACGTCCGCCAGCGACGCGACATCGGTGAAACGATGCACGACATAGGCGTCGTCCAGGGCTTTTTCGATCTGCGGCAGCATCGGCTCGATCAGGAGAATGGCAGGTTTCATTCAGGCTCTCCGGTTCAGGTGGAATTAAGGGGCAGCTTCAAAAGCCTCCAGGATCAGCCACAGGTCAGCGACAGCGTGCCCAGATGCGCGAAGGTCGCGCGGACATGCGTGCCAGGGTCGACGAAAAGGGTGCCGGTGGTCGATCCGGTCGTGACGATCGTACCGGCGGCCAGCCCCCCGGCATGACGGGCCGCATGCCCGGCCAGCCAGACCAGGGTACGGATCGGGTCGCCGGCGGAATTGCCGCCGACATGATCCGCCACCACCCGGTCGCCGACGGTCAGGGTCACCCGTTCCTCCAGCGGCACCAGGGGCCGCCAGTCGGTGATGCCTGGGCCCACGAACAGGGCGCCATGGCTCTGCTGGTCCGCCAGATGGTCCAGTGCGGGCTGGCTGCCGGGAACGGCGAAGCGCGTATCGATGATCTCGATGGCGGTATGGACCGACACGATCGCGTCGCAGACCTCGCCGGCCGTATAGGGTACGGCGCGCGGCGGCAGGGCGCGTCCGAACCGGTAGGCGATTTCGGCCTCGACCCCGATATGCCGGCACAGGCCGGGCGGCAGGATGGTGCCACCATCGAACAGCGTCGCGGCCAGGATGGGGGCCGCGAACGGTTCGGATTCCGGCGTGCGGGCGCCGACCTTCCACCCCGCGATCCGCCCGCCCAAGGCGTGAATGGTCGCATGCTGCACCCGATAGGCCGCGTCCGCCGAAGGCACCTCGCACCCGTCGGGCACATGCTCCAGCAGGGGCGCGCCGGCACGGACCCGCAGGAACGATCCGGTCAACAGGTCGGTCGACCGACCGGAGAAAACGCTCACGCCATGCTCCTCAAGACAGTATTTCCTGCCCATGCACGCCCGATATCCATGGAGATCAGCTATTGATCAGGTCCCGCCGGTCCAGCAGGTCGCGGTTACGCGGTTCCGGGGCGAACAGGGTGGCCACGATCGTGATGGCTGCCAGCACCATCACATACAGCGCCAGCGGCAGCCACGCGATCAGGCCGGGATGGGCCGACGCGGCCTCATGGCGGCTGACCATCGCGATGATGACGGACCCCACCAGCGGCGCCAGCCCACCGGACAGCACGGCCGAAACCTCGCGCGTCAGCGAAACGCCCAGATATCGATGGCGCGCGCCGAACATTTCCGGCAGCAGCGCGCCCTGGGTGCCGAACATGCCCCAGGTGGCGCAGCCCAGCGCCAGCGACAGCGCCGCGATCGTCAGCGGCAGAGAGCCGAAGCTGAGCGCGTACCAGACCGGAACGGCGGCCACCAGTTGCAGGATGGCGAACCCGCGATAGACGACGATGCGCCCGAACCGGTCGCTCAGCATGCCCGCCACCGGGATCACGCAGGCCCCCACGACGGCCGCGCACAGCAGCGACAGCGCGCCGGTGGCATTGCGCATGCCCACCACGTTGACCGAATAGCTGACGGCCAGGACCTGATAGATCGAAGACCCGCCATTTTCGGCCATGCGCAGGCCCATGCCCAGCAGGATCGTCTTCCACGATTCCCGCACCACCTCGGGCAGGGACATCGATCGGGCGCGTTCCTCCTCCTCGATCCCCGCGAAGGTCGGCGATTCCTTGAGCGTCAGACGCATATAGAGGGCAACGAGCAGGATGACGGAACTGAGCAGGAACGGCAGGCGCCACAGCCAGCTTCCCAGCACGTCGGTCACATGGAACAGCAGCGCGAAATAGACGATGGCGGCGATCACCGTGCCGATCTGAATGCCCAGGAACGGCAGGGCGGCATAGAAACCCCGCTTGCCCGTCGGGGCATATTCCGTCATCAGCACGGCGGCCCCGGCCTGTTCCGCCCCGGCGCCGAGACCTTGCAGCAGGCGCATCATGATCAGCATGACCGGCGCCCAGATGCCGATGCTCGCGTAGGTGGGGATCAGGCCGATGGCGGTGCTGGCGCCGCCCATCAGCGTCACCGTGATCAGCAGGACGAGCTTGCGCCCGAAACGATCGCCCATCATGCCGAACAGGACACCGCCGATGGGACGGACGGCAAATCCCAGGAAATACGTCGCGAAGCTGGCGATCAACCCGACGCTCCTGCTCTGGTGCGGAAAGAACAGCGGGCCGAATACCAGCGCCGACGCCAGGCTGTACAACGCAAAATCGTAATATTCCAGTGCACTGCCCAGCGAACTGGTCCATGCCGCGCGGCGCAGGTCCGCCACGGTGATCTCAGGGCTGGACAGCACCGCCTCGCGTTGCGGCGCGCGCGACCGGATAATGGAGGCGCCCCCATGGGCGGCGCCGGCGAAAATTGGCTGCTTCATGGCACATTGATCCCGATCTCGCGCCCGGTTAGGGCGGATTCGCGCAGGGCCAGCGCGATGGCAAGCGAGGCGACGCCATCCTCGCCGCTGGCGGCGGGTCGGCCATCGCCATGGATGGCACTGGTGAACAGGCCGAAGGCGCGATGGTAAAGATTATGATGCTTCAAGGCGATTTCACGCTCGCCATCGGCATCGCGCACCGACACGGTGCCGATCGGCCGCTGGCTCATGCAGTCGCGGCCGATGATGATGCCCCGCTCGCCCATGATTTCGATGCCGCCGGGCGAAAACGGCGTGGTATAGCCGCCATGAATCTGCACCAGCACGTCGCCGGGAAAACGCAGGATGGCCATGATGCCGTCGGCGATCCCGTCCCGCGCCAGGCGCCCGCTCTGCGTCATGGCGAAGGCGCTGACGGGATTTTCATCGAACAGGAAACGCAGCGTGTCGATATCGTGGATCGTGCTGTCCAGGAGCACGCCGCCATCCTGCTCGTTGACGCGCCATCCCTGCAGGGCGGCAGCCAGGAAATTGGCGTGAAACACCCGCGCCGCGATCAGCCCGCCGATCCGCCCGTCCTCGATCAGGCCATGGATGGCCATGTGCGTGGCGGCATTGCGCAGATGATGGTTGGTCCCCAGGACGACGCCCGCATGGTTGCAGATGCGCACCATCTCGCTTGCGTCTTCCACAGACAGGGCCAACGGTTTTTCGCACATGACATGCTTTCCCGCCCGTGCCGCTGCAATGGCCTGTTCGAAGTGCAACCGGTTGCCGGTGCTGATATAGACCGCGTCGATGTCCGGCCTGGACAACAGATCCTGTAGCGACGTCGTGTGACAGGCGATATCATTGGCCTGGGCGAATGCCGCCCCGCGCCCGACATCGCTGCTGAGTACCGCGCGAACTTCGCCGCCGGGCTGGGCACGGATCGCATCGATGATCCATTCCCGCGCGACATTACTTGCTCCTATCAGACCCCATCCGGTTGGATGCGTCATTCCGCCCTCCTCCCGAGCCACAGATTCCGGCCCTTGTTCGTCTTATTGATTGTCGTAGAGATCGGATGAAAAACCTGCAGGACGTCGCACGGCGAAACGGAACGGCGCGGATGGAACGATGTTCCATCGGCATGTCCCGTCAGAACGGACGACGGCCCGACGATCCGCCCGTGTCCGCGCAGCGTCTTCGCCAAGCGCGGCAGGGCACAAGGTCCGATCATAGAGGCCGTCATCTCCGGCCAGGCAAGAACTTTTCCTTTCGGTCGCTTCACAAATTCGTATCTGTGTACTGCAAGATCATCCGTTCCGATTCAGGGCGGGATCTGGATCGCCTCCGGCGACATGTCGATGAACGCCGCCAGGGCCTCGACCGCCAGCCGGTGGTCCTCGCGCTGCGGCAGGCCGGAAACGCACAATGTGCCGACCACCCCCACCCCCCGCACCCGCAGGGGAAACGCCCCGCCGAAGGGGGCATACTCGGCTTCGGACAGGCCGAACCGCTCGGCAAGCGTCTTGCCTTCCTGCCCAAGCTGGAGGCCGATCGCGTACGAGGCCCGGTGAAAGCGCGCCGTCAGGCGGGTCTTGCGCGCGATCCAGCCCAGATTGTCGGGCGTTGCCCCTTCCAGGCAGGCACTGAACAGCGTCTGCTCGCCCCGGCGAATATCGATCGCGATCGGATAGCCATGCGTGCTGGCCGCCTGGCGCAGCCAGCACCCCAGACGCCAGGCATCATCCTCTGTCAGGCCCGGCAGGATCAGCGCGCGCTCCTGCCGGGCGATCCGCTCCAGGTCGCGCGCCGGTGACGAATGGTCTCCCCCGGCAATCCCCGTCCCGGCCGGTTCCGCCATGATGCCGTTCCCTCCCGCGCATTGTCCGCATGTCCGCGGAATCGTCACCATGGCGACCCGCAACCGGCGATGTGAACGATATCATCACCGTTGGGATGCGCGTGGAGAGTGACTTTATCGTGACGTCGGCCTGCGAGGCGGCAGGATCAGTCCCTGATCGCCCGTCGGCGAACAGTGTTTGTCATGCAGATGACCGAGCCCACCGATCGTTCCAAGCATCGCTTTTTGCGCAAAATCCGCCAGCAGATCGTCAGGTGATCGGTGACGGCGATTCCGGAGAGCTGACGGAAATGTGTTTTATGGTCCGGAACATGCCGACACGGCGGCAGCCCGAGCGCGGCGAGCGGGCGGCGCATCGCCGAGGCAAGCCGTGCGGCACGAGGCTGGACAGGCATGTATTATCATGGGCCGCCAAAGTTCGGCAAAGAACAGATACGGGGAAAGCTGCCACTCCAGTCTTCAGGGCGTTCTCATCTCACGGTTTCGTCCAAATCGATGACCTGGCCTGTTGCGTAAGCCATCTTTCGAGAATCTCCACGCATTCCGTCATCTGCGCGCCCCTGGGCCGGATCAGCCCGTAAGACGTCCCGTCGGCATCGAATCCGGCCGGCGCCAGCAGCCGCCCGTTCGCGACATCGTCCGCCGCGATGATCCGGGGCGACAGGGCGATGCCCAGGCCGCTGGCGGCAGCTTCCAGCATCATGAAATGATGGTCGTATAGACGGATGTCGCGCGGTGCCGGAATGCCGGGCCGGGACGCCAACCAGTTCTTCCACGCCTCGGGCCGGGTCCGGGACCCCAGCGCCAGATAATCTCCGCCCGCGAACTGCTCCGCCATGTCGGGCCGCACCACCGGCCCGACCGATTCCGGCACGAGCGTGGTGACGGCCCAGTCGGGATCGAGCGGGAAATCGAGGCGCCGGATCGCCAGCGTGATGCGCTCCCGCGCGAAATCCAGCGCCCCGCCACCGGTCGCAAGATGCACGTCGATGCCGGGATACCGATCCTGGAAGTCCGACAGGCGCGGGATCAGCCAACGCATGGCCAGCGACCGCTCGCAGGACAGCACGATCGGCGGCGCGGCGGCGGACGACCTGATCTCGGCCAGCGCCGCCGCGATCCCGCCCAGCGCGTCGCTCGCCGCGCGGGCAAGCCGCTCGCCGTCCCGGGTCGGCCGCACGCCGCGTCCGTCCGGTTCCAGCAATGTCAGGTTCAATCCGGCGGCCAGCTTGGACACCCGGCGGCTGACCGCCCCATGCGTCAGAGCCAGTTCCACGGCGGCCGCCCGCACCGAGCCCAGTCGCACCACCACCGCGAAGGCGCGCAGATCGTCCAGCGACGGGATGTCGGATCGCTTCATTGGTCAGTTTTTATCACCGGAACAGGTCAGTTCATATCGATTTTCCTCCCGCACCGTTCCGCTATTCTCACCATCATGACCGCACCATCCTCCTGCCACACCCGGCCGCTGGCCGTCACGATGGGCGATCCCGCGGGGATCGGGCCGGAAATCGTGGCCCGGATGTTCCTGCGGCGACCGGTGCAACGGCACTGGATGGTGGTCGGCGATCCGCTGGTGATGCGCCATGCGCTGGCCGCGCTCGATCCGGCGGCGCGCGTGCGCCGGATCACGATATCGGCCGAAGCCCGGTTCGACGACGGCGTGCTGAATGTCCTGGCATCATCGGAAGGCGTTTCCCTGCCGCCCATAGGCCGGATCAGCGCCGAGAGCGGCCGCGCCGCCTATGCGGCAATCATTGCCGCCGTCCGGCTGGCAAGGACCGGCACCGTCCGGGGCATGGTCACCGCGCCGATCCACAAGGAAGCACTCGCCGCCGCCGGCCTGCATTACCCCGGCCACACCGAAATCCTTGCCGAACAGGCCGGTGGCGCAGGTGTCGCCATGATGCTGGCGAACGAGGATATCCGCGTCGTACTGGTGACCATCCATTGTTCGCTGCGGGATGCGATCCGGCGCGCCGATCATCCCGCGCAGATGGCGGCGATCCGGCTGGCCCACGCGGGCGCGCGGGCACTGGGCATCGAACGTCCGCGCGTCGCCGTGGCGGGTCTCAACCCCCATGCCGGAGAAGGCGGCCTGTTCGGCGACGAGGAAGCCCGCATCATCGCGCCCGCCATCGCACAGGCGCGGCGGGAGGGCATCGATGCGTCCGGCCCATGGCCCGGCGACACGGTGTTCATGCAGGCGCGCGAGGGGCGCTTCGACGTCGTGGTGGCGCAATACCATGACCAGGGGCTGATCCCGGTGAAATATATGGGCCTGGCGCAAGGCGTGAACATCACGCTCGGCCTGCCCTTCGTGCGCACCAGTCCCGACCACGGCACCGCCTTCGATATCGCGGGACGCGGCGTTGCCGATCCGTCCAGCCTGGAGACGGCTTTCGATTACGCCCTTCGCCTCACCGGAGCCGCGACATGACCCGACCCGACTTCATTTTCATGCTGACCCGCAACGACCGGACGGTGGAGAATGCGGCCGATCTGATCGAAACCGCCCGAGCTGCGGGGGTCTGCCATATCGGGTTCAAGGATATCGGCCTGCCGTTTGCAGCCCTTCAGGCTCTTGCCAGTACCATCCGGCAGGTCGGGGCGAAGATCTATCTGGAAGTCGTCTCGCTCGATCGCGAGAGCGAGCTTCGCTCGGTGCGGGCCGGGATCGCTCTGGGCGTCGATTACCTGCTGGGCGGCACGCATGTCGATGATGTTCTGCCGCTGCTGGAAGGCACGACGATCCGCTATTTCCCCTTCCCCGGCCGGATCACCGGGCATCCCAGCATTCTCGAAGGAACCGAAGCCGAGATCGTGCGCAGTGCGGTCGATCTCGCTTCCCGGCCCGGCGTGCATGGGCTGGATCTGCTGGCCTATCGGTTCACGGGGGACGTGCCGAGTTTGATGCGACGGGTTTGCAAAGCCGGGGCGGACAAACCCGTCATTGTCGCCGGCTCGCTCGATCGGGCGGAGCGTATCCGGGCGGCTGCCGCGGCCGGTGCCGCCGGTTTCACGGTCGGCACGGCAGTTCTCGACGGGGCGTTTCCAGCACCGCCCGATCTGGCGCGGCAGATCGCCTATGTCCAGACCACCGTTCGGCAACTCTGATGGATATGCAAGCAATAAAAAAATAAACCGTGGCCATTCCTTCGCGATTTTTCCGACTATTGGAGCCTCCGTATGGCCGGCGACATCAACACGTCAAAGATCAGGCTGGCGAAATTCAAGGGGTCGTTCGACTGGCACCATCACGAGCATGAGGACGGACTGTTCCTGGTCGTCTCCGGGACATTGCTTGAGCCTCTTTTTGCGCTACCGCCATTCTGGCATCTGCCGCAGATCTTCGATCATGAACTCACGGCCGGGCGGCACGTCTTGCGAGAAATAGAATACCGTGTCCTTCGGAAAGAAACGCTGCGCTTCGGGGAAAAATTGGTGGAAGGCTGCCCGCGCCCGCTGCCGAATGGCCTCCTCCTCCACATCATAAAAGCGCCGCAACAGGTCGAGCAGATAGTCGAAGAAGTTATGACCGATGAAGCGGTCGTAGACGATGCTGTAATATTGTTCCATCGACTGGCCGGCATCCGGAACCAGGCCCACTCCGGGAAAAGGCAGGCCGAGATCGGCGCGACGTCGTGTTTCCGTATCAATCCAGATATCGAAATCGCGATGAACGATCCGTGTGGGCCGAAAATCGCGATCAATCTCAAGCAACGTATTCTGGGCGTGGGATTCCAGCAACAAGCCACGACGCGCGCCCCAGCACCAGGCCGCAATGATGGGAATGATGATCGCGTTGATCACGAACGCGGCCGGATCGACGCGCAACTGCGCAATCATCTGCACCAGCAGCGGCGGATCATCCGGGGCATGGATATCGCGCCCATAGAGCGCAAAGCACGGAATCAGAGAGCGGTCGGCGATGAGCGGCCGGGGAATGACTTCCCGCACCAGGAAACCCCAGGCCTTCTCGTCGGTGCCGAAAGCGAAGCCGAGCGTATCGGGCAGATAGGCAAACCGCTCCGACTGCACCTGCGCCATTTCCGCCGTGATGGCGACGCTGTTCTGGATGTTGCGCCGCAGCAGCCCGCGGTTGAAGCGAGAGATCCGCACCGGATAATGGAGCTTGAGACAATGCGGCGCCACTTCCGGACCGACTGCCAGGACGGTGCGGGTCGACGCCGTGGGCGCGGCCAGGATCGGCGTGCCGCGCGGCAGGGCACGAAGTTCCTCGATATGCGCAATTCCCTCCATGGCCCATGTCGCGGGATGGATCGCAAACCGGATACCTTCCGGCCGCAGATACTGCTCGGCCAGATGTCCGGCAGGCGCCGCCTGGAACACGGAGACTTGCTCCCGAGGCACCGTGACGGTGACGAGATCGAACGATGCCAGTTCGCTTTCCGGCTGATAGGCCGACGCTGCCTCTGTTCGTGCCGCCAGTGGACTATACGTTTTCGTACCCAGGCCGACATAGCGCTCCATATAGAGCAGCGACTGGCGATCCTGGGTGACGGCATCGAGTTTCATGGGCATGCCTCACGGGGGAACGGCGCGATACCGGCAGCCGGAGCAGCCGGACGACGCGCGTTCCCTTATCCTTTCTTCAGGTCCATCTGATCGAGCGCCGCCTTCAGGCCCTGCGCCAGCCGGCGCGCATCGTCATTCGCCCAGAAATGCATGAAGAACAGCCGGGGCTGATCATTCAGCATGTGATTATGCAGCGCCGTGACCGCGATGCCATGGTCTCGCAACGTGCGTAGTACTGGATTGACCTCGGACGCAATCAGCACGAAATCCCCTGCGATCGCCGCCCTGCTGCCGCCTGTCGGCTGAAAATTGATCGCGATGCCCGTTCCCATGGCAACCGGCAGCGACATGTCGTCGCTCATCAGCATTTCGGCCCGTGGAATGGTGAACTGATAGACCCCGCCATTGGCCTTGCCGGTCTGCCCGAGAATCCGATCCAGCATCGCGGTGTCGAGATCGAGCGGTTTCGAGGGGGGCGCACTCGCAGGAGCACCCAGCGGCGTCTTTGTCAGCAGCAGCGCCGCGTGCAGGGTCTGGGCCAGCTTCACGGGGTCTCCGTGTCCGTCAATGTGCATGTACATCGTCATCGGTTCGGCCCGCAGCAGATGGTTGTGCAAGGCGGTGATCTCGAAGCCGCCCTCGATCAGGCGCTTGATCACCGGCTCGACCTCATCCTGGGTCAGCACCAGGTCGCCCATCGCCATGGCATCCTTGCCCATCGGCAGAAAGGCCAGCCAGGACCCAAGCGCCAGCGCCGGCCTGATCGCGACGCCATCGAGCGTGACCTTGAGGTCGGAGCGCGGCAGGGCCACGCGATAGACGCTGCCGGGCAATTCCATGCCGGGTTTGCCCAGGGTCTCACCCACGGCTGCCCAGGGATCGGGCGCGGCAGAAGCAGGGGCGGCCCACAACATCGCCATGAGCGCCGCGCCCGCCATGAATCGTCTCAGCATTTTTCTTCTCCTTGATCGGTTCCTTGATCGGTGGCGGTACTGACCGGCATGGCCTGCCCGCTCCCGGCCCGGGCCCGAAGGGCGTCGTAAAGGACGACGCCACGCCGCAGGATCTCGTGATCGCCGGGCGTGATCGTCCGCAGCCCCCGGAAAATCGCCAGCCGTCCCGCCGATTGGGGTAATTCAGTCGATCGGTGTCCGCGCCCCACATGATCGCCGCGACCATTGAAATGGCCGGATCACGATCGAGACCGTATTGGGCAACGAAGGCGTCGAAGCTGCGGCACTCTCCGGCATGCCCGAATTTGACCTCCCGGACCGTCAAAGAAGATCGCACCGGTCGCCCCGACGACTGGCCGAACCTGTTCCGGCAGGATGAACAGGAATGCGGCCTTCCGGTCGATCACCGGCCGTTCGCGCGTAACCCATTTCATGGGCCCTCCCCTGGCAGGGGGCTGCATCACGCTTCTGCAGCACCAGAACTGACAAATGATACAGCGGTTGCACCCGGAAAGGGGCATTCCTGAAATAAACCTCATGAGCGCGGAGTCCTCCCGAACCGGGCAGCCCCGGCTGTTCCTGCTCCACCAGTTGCCGGCGAAGCCGGCCTATTTCCGGGTGAAGATCTGGCGGCGGCTGCAGGTCACCGGCGCAGTCGCGGTTGCGGCCGCAAAAGCTATCCGTTCTGTTCAGAAAATCGGGGGACATCGCGATCACCCAGCGGAGCTGACGTCGTCAATGGAACGGCGATCATATCCTTTCCGTTTTCAGGCACGGCACAGGCGTGCCGCATATCGTTATCGGGCACGAAGCCGACCTGCTCCATTCGACAACGCAATGTTCAACGTGCGAACGAAGGCGTGGCATGAGTATGGAGATGGAATGCAGGGCCTTCCTGTGACCTTCGCGCTCGCCCCTCCTCTCACAATCCGTAATTTCCTGAGAAGCATTGGGCAATTTTAATTATTGTACGCCCGCCTATTTCGTTCAGGTTCTCGTCAGGAATATGTGCTAGGCCACGGTCCATCTTCCTGGGGACCGAGCATGACCGAAGCCGTTGCGAATGCCACGGACAAGCTGCGCTATGATCGTGGCACTGTCCTCCTGCATTGGACGACGGCCCTCCTGGTAGTGATTCAGTTTGCCCTCGGGGAAATGTGGGATTGGCCTGCAAAGCCCGTCCACCATCTCATGGTCGTCACGCATCTGACGGCGGGCATGGTCCTGACCGCCATCATCCTGTTTCGCATCGGCTGGCGGATCACCCGGGGGCGTCGCCTGGCCTCCCTTCTCTCTCCGGTCGACCGGTTCTGCGCCCTGGCCATGGAAAGCACGCTCTATATGCTGCTGCTGGCGGAAATCGGCCTGGGCTATGCCTGGCGCTGGGGCGCGGGGCAGGCAATAAGCTTCCTCGGACTCCTGCTTCCCTCCCCCTTCACCCCTTTTTCATCCGGAACAATTTGGTGGATCGAGACTCTGCATTCCTGGAACGCGTGGCTGATCGTCGGTCTGGCGACCGGCCACGCCGCCGCCGCCCTCTTTCACCAATTCGTCATCAGGGACCACGTGTTGGCTCGCATGCTGCCTGCTGGAACGCTCCTGCCACGTACGAAGCCATAGCGCGCCCCGCAATCGCAGCCGCGGCGCCTGTTTCTACCCATCCTGGATGTTCTCGAGCCCAATACGTATGACGCGCTGCAAACGCCATAAGCAGGTCACACGACCTTCTCTCCCCACCCTTCTGGCAATTGGCTTTCTCGCTACAGGCAGGGTCGACCCGTCCACTGCACAGACGATGCACCGCGACCAGGCCGGTGATGTGACTGTCGACGCGGATTCACCACTCCTGCCGCGTCTCGCAGTGGAAACCGTCAGGGTCGAGGAGCGGCCGAAGACGATCGACGCGCCAGGCGAAATCGTCGCCGAACCCGCGCGCACCATCTCTCTGCTGCCGCCCGTGGCGGGCCATATCGTCCGCCTGGATGTCGCACCCGGCACCCCCGTCAAACGCGGCCAGCTCCTGGCCCTGATCGCGTCAGGCGATATGGCACAGGCCAGTTCGGACGAGGAAAAAGCCCGCGCCGCCTTCACCCTGGCGGGAGATCAATATGAACGCGCCCGCCATGTCGTCGGCGCCGGAGGCGGTGCGGTCAAGGATCTGGAAAGTGCACGGGCCGCCTACGCGCAGGCCCGATCCGAACTGGATCGTGCGCGCGACCGTCTCGCGGCGCTCGGCCGCGACGGACAGGCCGGGACCGACGCCCACGCCGGCTCCCTGGTCCCCTTGACCGCGCCGATCGACGGGGTGGTCGATACGGTCTCGGTCGCGGCGGGCATGAACGTCACCGATCCGACGGCCGTCATGATGACGTTGCTCGACACGCGCATGCTCTGGGTCACCGCCGACCTGGCGGAAGATCAGGCGCCGCTCGTTCAGGCCGGCATGACCGCGCATGCCACGTTTCCGGTTCTGCCCGGCCTTCAGGTGAGCGGCATGATCGACGGGCTGCGCCCCGCCCTGCAGGCGGACACGCGCCGGCGCACCGTACATTTCGAAGTCGCGAACCCGACCGGCACCCTGCTGCCCCACCTCTATGCCCATGTTGCCATCGCCGTGCCGCAGCCGCCGGACATCACGATTCCGCAGACGGCTATCCTGATGAACAACGACGCGACCACGGTGTTCGTGGAAGTGCGGCCCCGCGTCTTCCGCCGCCGGACGGTCGATATCGTCTATGATGACGGAACGAACAGCCGGGTCCTGAGCGGGCTGGCCGCGGGCGACCGGGTCGTGACCCAGGGCGCGGTGCTGCTGAACGATGATTAACAAATTCATCGGCCTGTGCCTGCGCCAGCGCCGCGTCGTCTTCATGATCATGGCGCTGCTGGCCTGTTTCGGTGCCCTGGCGTGGCGGGATATCGCGGTCGAGGCCTATCCGGACCTCGGCTCCGTCAATGTCGTGATCACGACGCAGGCGGGCGGCCTGGCTGCCGCAGAGGTCGAGCAGCAGATCACCACGCCGCTGGAGCGACAGTTGGCCAGCGTCCCGGGCCTGATCGACAGCCGGTCCAGCAGCACGTTCGGCCTGTCGCTGATCACGCTGATCTTCCGCGACGGAACGGACGTCTATTTCGCGCGCCAGCGCGTGACCGAACAGATCGCCCAGGCCAGCCTGCCGGCCAACGTCACGCCGGCCCTTGGCCCGGTCACGGGACCCGCCGGCGAGATCTATCGTTACACGCTGCGCTCCGACAGTCTGAACCTGATGCAGTTGTCGGATATCCAGAACTGGGTCGTCATCCCGGCGCTGATGCAAATCCCAGGGGTGGCATCGGTGAGCAATTTCGGCGGCTTCACCAAGGAATATCAGCTCCTGCTCGATCCGGACGCCCTGAACCGGTACCATATCGGGATCAACGACGTCCTGGCCGCGCTGAAGAACAATAATGTCAATGTCGGCGGCGATCGCGTCACGCGCGGCGACCAGTCCTATATCGTGCGCGGGATCGACATGGTTCATACCCTGGCCGACATGGGCGATATCGGCGTGGTCGCGCATGACGGCAAGCCGGTGCTGATCCGCGACCTGGGGCAGATGCAGTTCGGACATCAGGTCCGGCAGGGCATCCTGGGGATGGACGGCAATCCGGACACGATCGAAGGCATCGTCGCAACGCTGACCGGCCAGAATCCCTCGCAGGTCCTGGCCGCGGTCCACGCGCGGGTGGATCTGCTGAACAGGCGCCTGGCGCGGCAAGGCGCGCGGATCGTGCCCTATATCGACCGAGACAATCTGGTTCGCGCGACCACCGACAAGGTGGCTCACACGGTGCTGGAAGGCATGGGACTGGTCTTCGTCGTGCTCGTGCTGTTCCTCGGCAGTCCGCGTAGCGCCGTCATCGCCGCCGTCACCATCCCGCTGTCGCTGGCCACCCTGTTCGTGCTGATGATGGGCCTGCACATGCCGGCCAACCTGTTCTCCCTCGGCGCGATCGATTTCGGCGTGATCGTGGACGGCGCGATCGTGGTGACCGAAGCCATCCTGCGCCTGCGTGAGGACCATCCGGACAGGACACTGATTTCCGGGGACATCCTTGAGATCACCGATACGATGGCGCGCGCGATCTTCTTCGCGACCCTGATCATCATCATCGCCTACGGCCCCCTGTTCGCCTTCGAGGGGGCATCGGGCAAGCTGTTCCGGCCCATGGCGTTCACCGTCAGCTTCGCCCTGCTCGGCGCGCTGCTCTGCGCCATCACGCTGATCCCCTCGCTGGCGTTCCTGGTCCTGCGTAAACCACACCGGCTGTTCCATAATGCCCCGCTGGAATGGTTGCACGGGCTCTATCACCGGCTGCTGGCCCACAGTCTGGATCGTCCGTTCCTGGCCTATGCCGGGGGGATCGCCGCCTTCGTCCTGACGGCATGGCTCGGCGCCAGCGCCGGACGCGAATTTCTGCCCGATCTCGATGAGGGTGCGCTGTGGGTTCAGGTCCAGCTTCCCTCCGGCCTGTCGCTGGAGCGAGCCAGCGCCATGGCTGATGAGATCCGCACCGCGATCCGTTCCTTCCCGGAAACCAGCTTCGCCGTCACGCAGCTCGGCCGCAGCGATTCCGGCACCGATCCATGGACACCGTCGCATATCGAGGTGCCGGTCGGGCTGCATCCCTATGACGAATGGCCGCATGGCGAGACCAAGGCCCAGTTCGTCGCCCGCCTCCGCACACGCCTGGCGACGATCCCGGGTATCAGCTTCGGCATCAGTCAGCCGATCGCCGACAACATGAACGATCTGGTCGGCGGCGCGCACTCGCCGCTGGTTCTGCGCGTCTATGGGGACGATTTCCACGAACTGCGCCGGATCGGCACGCAGATCGTCGATATCATGCGGCAGGTTCCCGGCACGGCAGCGGCCTCGATCTTCCAGGAGCCGCCGACACCCGAACTGGATGTCGCCGTGGACCGCAAGGAAGCCGCGCGCTACGGACTGGCCGGCACGGACATCCTGGCGGTGGTCCAGAACATGATCGGCGACACCCCCGTCTCGTCGGTCTATGCCGGAGACCGCGTCTATAACATGACCGTCCACATCCCACGCGCGATCAACAGCAATCTCGACATCATCCGCCAGTTGCCGCTGACCACACCGTCGGGTGCGCGGATACCGCTGGGCGTGGTCGCCCATGTCTCGCTGCAGACCGGCGAGGGAACGATCGCCCATGAGCGCAACCAGCGCCAGATCACGATCCGCCTCGACAATGGACAGCGGCCGCTCTCCCAATATCTCGCCGATGCGCAGGCCCGTATCGCGACTCAGGTCCATTTCGATCCCTCCGTCTACAGCCTGGAATGGGCCGGCACGTTCGAGCAGGCGCAACGCGCCCAGGCGCGCCTGACCGTGGCGCTTGGCATCATGTTCGCCGTCATGCTGGTGCTGCTGTTCTGCCAGTTCGGCGCGATGCGCCAGGCGGTGCTGGTGCTGGCCGTCGTGCCGATGGCGACACTCGGCGGCCTGGTGGCGCTGCATGCACGTGGCGAGACGCTGAATATCGCAACCGCCGTCGGGTTCATCGCCCTGTTCGGCGTCGCGATCCAGAACGGCATCATCATGGTCTCGAACTTCAATCGCCTGCGCGCCGAGGGCGAAGCCCTGCGGACGGCTGTGCTGGACGGCGCGGGCCAGCGTTTCCGCCCGGTCCTGATGACGGCCACCGTGGCCAGCGTGGGCATGCTGCCGGCGGCGCTCGCGACCGGCATCGGCACCGATGTCCAGCGTGGGCTGGCGACGGTGGTGGTCGGCGGGCTGGGCATCGCCACCGTGCTGACCCTGTTCATTCTCCCGACCTATTATTACGAACTGGAAAAACGGCTGGAAGGACGGCCAATGCGCCGTACGCCCGGGGAGGCGTCATCATGACGCCGCGCCGCACCATATCCCGGCTGGCGGGCAGTTTCGCTATGATCGCGCTGGCTGGCTGCGCCGTCGGTCCCGATTACCATCGCCCGGCCCTGCCGGTGGACAATCGCTATACGCCCGCGCCCCTGCCGCCCCGCACCGCCGAAACCGGCGGCGTGGCGGGCGCCGCGCAATCCTTCCGGCCGGGGCAGGATATCCCGGCTCAATGGTGGGCGTTGTTTCACTGCCCGGCCCTGAACACGCTGGTATCCCACGCGATCGATCATAGTCCGAGCCTGGAGTCGGCGCATCAGGCCCTGCTAGCGGCGCAGGAGGGCGTCGCCGCGCAGAAAGGAGCGCTGTGGCCGAATGTCAGCGGCTTCTTCAACCCGACACGCAACAAGATCTCGCAGGGCATGGGTGTGCAGGGTTTCAACAGTTATCTCTACAACCTGCATACCCTGCAGTTGAATATTTCCTACATGCCGGACGTCTGGGGCTCCATCCGCCGGCAGATCGAGGCCAGTGACGCACAGCGTGCCCTGGCGCGCTATCAGCTTGATGCGGCCTATCTGTCACTGACCAGCAATCTGGTGAACGCCGCCATCCAATATGCCGCCATCCAGGGGCAGATCGAGGCGACCGAAGGGGTGATCGCTTCGGCGCGCGCCATCCTCGGCATCAACGAGAAGCAGAAGCGCTTCGGTGACATGGGCGAGCGGGACGTGACGCCGCAGCGGGTCCTGCTGGCCCAGGCCGAACAGACCCTGCCGCCTCTGCGCCAGCAACTGGCCGCCCAGCATGACCTCATCGACGCGCTGACGGGCGACGGGTCGGATGTGCCAACGCCGGATTTCCGTCTTGCCGATTTCCATCTGCCGACGGAACTGCCGGTTTCCCTTCCACTGCAGTTGATCGACCAGCGTCCGGATATCCGCGCGGCGGAAGAAACCTTGCATGCCGCAAGCGCCCAGATCGGAGTCGCCATCGCCAACCGCCTGCCCGACCTCGACCTTGTCGCGACGCCGGGACTGGCAGCCAACCGATTCAGCCAGTTTGCGACACCGGGATATGGAACCTGGACCCTGGCGGCAATGATCACGCAGCCACTTTTTGATGGATTCACGTTATTGCACCGGGAGCGGGCCGCCCGAAATACCTACAAGATGGCGGTCGAGGACTATCGGAATACAATCGTTCTCGCCATACAGAATGTCTCGGATGCGCTTCACGCGGTCGGCAATGACGCGGACACGCTGGTCGCGGCTGCAAAAGCCGAAGATGAAGCCAGGAAGAACCTGGACTTCGCGCGTATCGGGAATCATTACGGAGACGAGAGCACGCTCATGCTCCTCATGGCTCAGCAGGCCGAAATGCAGACGCGCCTGACCCTGGCCCAGGCGCAATCCGGCCGGCTGGCCGATACGGTCGGCCTGTTTCAGGCTCTCGGGGGTGGCTGGTGGAACAGAAAGACCGCAGATCCACGACCGGTTCGTAACCACATGCCATAACGCGCTTATGTTCACCTCAGAGCCTGACCGGAAATGCGCGTCGGATCGCCACCAGCGCGCATTTCCAAACAGGCTCTATGAGCCCCAGCACCAGCGTCGACCAGTGATATTCCTCCGGCCATTCGTGTTCGCCGTTGCGGTACGTGTAGGCTCTTTGCTCTCTGCATGATTCTCGTCCCACCTGTTCAAGGGCGGCGTCCACCGCATATCAAGAGGATTCGTGTCGCCCTCAATCGCAGTCCAGAGCATTGCCCCGTCGAGTTACATGCAGGTAGAATGATTTTTTAAAATCGGTCATAGGCGATGACGTCGGCATCCGGAATCCGTCCCCCATGCGGAGGCAGTTCGGCCACTCCCTTCCCAACCGCCACGAACATGACCAGCGCATGGTCCTTGGGCAGGCGGATGATTTCCGCTACCTGTTCGAAATCGAATCCGTCCATCGGGCAGGTGTCATAGCCGTGCGCCGCTGCCGCCATCATCAGGGCATAGGCCGCCATACCAGCGGAACGGAACGCCTCGTCGCGCTGCATGGTCAGGTTGTTTTCATAATACTGGGTGATCATGGAAATATATTTTTCGCGCATGGCCTCCGGCGCGTCCTTCCAGTAACGGCCGGGGTCCTTCGCGTAGGCATGCATGTCCGCGCACAGAACGATCAGTGCCGAGCATTCTTCGATCTGCGGCTGGTGCCATGCCACTTCCTTGATCGCGGTACGAACGACAGGGTCGCGCACCACCAGGAACCGCCAGTTCTGGATATTGAATGCGGTAGGCGCTGTCCGCGCGGCATGCAGGATGGCGGCCAGAGTCTCGTCCGGAATCTCATGACTGGCGTCGAAGCGTTTCGTCGCGCGCCGCGCGAGCATCGTATCCAGAATCTCATTCATCTTGCTTTCTCCTTCGGTTCATCCAGATCCGCTGCGGGCGCGGAGCGCATCAGGCCACGCATTGCCTCTGCCGGCCAAGCCCATCAATGCCGAGTTCCACGACGTCGCCGGACCGGAGATAGACAGGCTCCGGCCGCATCCCCATCCCGACGCCCGGAGGGGTTCCGGTGGCGATGACGTCGCCCGGCATCAGCGTCATGTAACGGCTGACATAGGCGATGACCTCGGCCACTGAAAAGATCATCGTGCGCGTATTCCCGGCCTGCATCCGGCGCCCATTCACCTCGAGCCAGATATCCAGATCCTGGGGGTCCGGCACCTCGTCCCGGGTCACCAGCCACGGGCCGAGCGGCCCGAACGTGTCGCAACCCTTGCCCTTGTCCCACTGGCTGGACTGCATCTGGAAGGCACGTTCGGAGACGTCGTTGGCAAGGCAATAGCCCGCAACATGATCCAGCGCCTCGCCCACTGCGATATTCTTCGCGCGCATGCCGATGATGACGGCGAGTTCGGCTTCCCAGTCCAGGCATGTCGCGCCGACCGGCGCCACGATCGGATCGTCCGGCCCGGAAAGCGCCGTGGTGGCCTTGAGAAAGACGATCGGCTCCTTCGGCACCGGCAGGCCGGCCTCCTCGGCGTGGTCTCGATAATTGAGTCCGATGCAGACATATTTCCCGATCCCCGCGATTGGCACGCCCAGCCGCGCCCCGGCATCCACAGGCGGCAAGGTCAACGGGTCGATCGCCGCCAGAGCAGCCAAACGCGCTGGTGCCAGAACCTCCGGCGACAGGTCACCGATGACGCCCGCCAGACTGCGCAGGCCCCCCATCCGATCGATCAGCGCCGGACGCTCCTGTCCCGGTTCGCCGTAACGGCACAGCTTCATGCATGTATCCTTTCGTTCAGTCGGAATCGCAGACGATGAGAGTCGATGGCTCGAACGCATGCAAGATGATCGTTTCGAATCCGGTAATCGCGACACCGCAGCCCGCGTCGGCGTCATGCCCAAGGATTTCCACATGTCCCGCAGCGACGAGAACGTAGACGCAGCGATCCGCATAGGTCGGGACGACCGCCTGTCCGCCGGCCGGCAGCATGAGGCGAAGCACACGGGCGCTGGCCTTCAAAGGTAGCGGATCGCCTGAGCGTCCCTGATCCGTTTCCTCCGGATCGTCAGCGGGAAAGCCGCTGGCCAGCAGGGCATGCTGATGCCCGAAGCGGTCCCCATTGCGACACAGGCCGATTTCCGGCTCTCCCCCCTCTTCCTCGGGCAGGAGCCACAGTTGCAGCAGCGATGCCGGCGCACCCCCGGCTTTCCACGTCGCCAGGGCCACGCCCTCACCGGCGCTGACGACATGACAGTCGCCCGGCTTCAGCAGGCTGTCGCCAAGACCATCCACCAGCGCCGCGACCACGCCATCCAGCACGAGAGTCACGATTTCGATCGCGCTTTCATGGTCCAGCCTGAAAGCGGCATCGGCCTCCAGTTCGACCCGGTTGAGAACCCGCAGCCGTCCCCAATGGAGAGGGGCGCGGTCGACATAGTCCCGGAACGCAAAATGACAGTCGAGTCTGACGCCATCCTGGACCAGATGACCCAACTCGGAAGGATGCCGTACCTTGATCATCCCTGTCGCCCCCCCTGCTCTGCCCGCTGGGCCGTCGCGACCGGATAGCGCACCTCCCAGCCGCCGCCGAGCGCGCGGTAAAGCCGGGCCACCGAGACCGAAACCGCTGTCGTCGACTGCACGAGCTGGTTCTGGCTGGCCAGGAGCGTGTTCTGCAAGGTCAGCACGTTCAGGAAATCCGACGCACCTTGCACATATTGCTGCTGGGCCAGACGTACGGCCGTTTCGTTCTGGGCCACGGTGTCCCTCAGCCGGTCGCGCTGCCGCTGGGCGGCCGAGAAATCGGCCATGGCATCGTCGATCTCCTGCCATGCCTTGAGGATGGTGCGCTGAAGGGTGATCGCCGCTTCCTTCTGCTGCGCCCGGCGCAGGCGCAATTGCCCGGTGAGGCGACCGCCCTCGAACAGCGGCAGCGTCATGGTCGGACCGAACCCGTATTGTCGCGACGCCCAGGACCCGAGCCCGCTGAATTGCAGCGCCTGCACGTCGAGACTGCCGGAGAGTGTCACGCGCGGAAAGAAATCCGCCACCGCCACGCCGATGCTGGCGGTGGCGACATGCAACCGCTCTTCCGCCATGCGAATGTCCGGCCGGCGTTCCGCCAGTTCCGACGGCAGGCCGACGGGCACGGCGTCGGGCACCGGCGGTATCGGTGCCGGCGTGCCGAGTTGCGCCCGGAGCGCACCCGGCTCGCGCGCGACCAGAAAGCTCAGCGCGTTGATCAGATGCACTTCCTGGCTCTGCAGGATCGGCAGGCGCGACTGGAATTCGCTGAGCTGCCCACGCGAATCCGCCACGTCGAGCTGGGTGGAGGCGCCTTGCGCAAAGCGCAGGCTGGTAAGGTCCACGCTGTGCCGGGCAGTGTCGATATTGCGGCCGACGATGGCGATCTGCGCCTGCACGCCACGCAGATCGAGATAATCCTGCGCGGTTTCGGCCATCAAGGAAACCAGGACATCCCGCTGCATGTCCTGCGTCGCCTTGACCGCCGCGTTGGCTGCCTCGACCTGGCGCCGGACATGACCCCAGAGATCGACCTCCCATGACGCGCTCATGCCGTATTGCGGCAGGTTGAAGGACGGATTGCCGACCGTGCCCGGCACGGCCACGGGGCCGAAACCCTGCGCGCCGCTGGCGACATCGCCCGCGCCGGCACGCTCCAGCGTGCCGAGCAGGCCGAGGATACCGTTGGTGCTGGCCCGCTCGCGGGCGTAGGAGGCATTCCCCTCCACATGCGGGAACTGTGCCGCGCTCGCGATCCGCCGCTCGGCCAGGCTCTCCGCCAGGCGATAGGCGCTCGCGCGCAGGTCCAGATTGGCGGACGCGACCTGCTGTTCCAGCGCGGTCAGCACCGGGTCGCGATAGATCGTCCACCATTGCGGGTCGGCGGGACTTTCCACCGGGTGGCTTTCGGCATCCGCCACGCCGCGATGCCAGTGCGGCGCGCTGGCGAGATCCGGCTTGTGATAGTCGGGCCCGACCGTGCAGGCGCCGAGCCAGAGCGCGCTTGCCAGAGCGAGCATGCGGCGGTTGAGGACTGCGGTCATGATCGGTCCCTCACCGCCACGCATAGCGGGGGTCGTCCGCCTTCGGGCCTTCGGGACGGGAAGCCGTATCGATCCTGACTTCCACCGACATGCCGACCCTGACCCGCGTCGCCAGAGGCTGCCCCGGATCGAAGGTGATGCGCACCGGCAGACGCTGCACGACCTTGGTGAAATTGCCGGTCGCATTATCCGGCTGGATCGGCGCGAACGCGACGCCGGTCGCCGGCGGGATGCTGTCGACATGGGCGCGGAACGGCTGACCCGGGAACGTGTCGACCCAGACCGTCGCTTTCTGCCCCGGCAGAACGTGCGTGAGCTGCGTCTCCTGGAAATGGGCAACCACGAAGGCGTCCTGCACTGGGGTGATCGCCATCAGCGCGCTGCCGGGATTGACATAGTTGCCCACGCGCACCCCGCGCGCGCCCACCACGCCATCCACCGGGGCCGGGATGGTGCAGTAGGATAAATCCAGGTCCGCCCGTTGTTCCTCGCCTTCGGCGCGGGTCAGATTGCCTCTGGCGCGTTCGATCTGGGCGGCGAGCACGTCCTTTTCCCGGGTGGCGGCCTGCACGGCGGCCTCGTCACGGGCTTTCGCGGCCGTGGCCTCGCGGGTCTGGGCCGCCGTGCGCTGGCGTTGCTCCATCGTGCCGGCGCCGCCGGCCGCCAGGTTGCGGTACCGGGCCTCGTCCTGCTGCGCGAAAGCGAGCTGCGCGTCGTCCGCCAGCACGGCGGCCCAGGCGCCGGCGATGAGCGAATCCTGCCGGATCAGCGTCGCCTGCAAGTTGGCGATGTCGGCGCGCGCGGCGACCACATTGCCCTGGGCCACCTTGAGCGCCGCGCGGTAGTCGTCATCCTCGATATGGGCCAGCACCGCGCCCTTGCGAACCTGCTCGTTGTCCTGCGCCATGACCGCGTCAATCCGGCCGCCGACCTTGGGGGCGACGACCGAGGAATAGGCCGACACATAGGCGTCATTGGTCTCGACCCGCACGCCGTCTCCGAGCACGAGGCGGTCGCCGCCCCAGGCCGCGGCCCCCAGCACCACCACGCCGGCCGCCAGCAGCAGCGCCTTCGTTGTTCCGTTCATGAATATTCCTTCTGGCGGCCCCGGTGGCCGCATCGTCTGTCGCAGATGCGCGGGACCGTCAGGTCAGCTTCAGGTAGAGCGTCACGACGAGGGCCACGAAATACCCCTCGATCCGGTCGCGCAGCATCCATCCCGGCGCTGTTGCGTTGCCCGTTCGATCCGATGATCGGATGTCCGGGTGCCGCAGTCGGCGCGTATCCCGATACGAACTGGTCTTCATATTATTCTCACATGACATACTGTCCCCCCGTCAGCGCGCAGGAGCGGTGGTGGATGGCGCGCGGGGCGGATAGACCCGTTGCGGCAGAACCAGATTGAGAGCGAACAGGGCCGCGCAGACGCCGATCATGATCGTGTAGATGTCCGCGCAGGCCAGAATGAGTGCCTGCTCCGACGCCTCGCCGTGCAGCAGGACGGTCATGTTCCAGTCCAGTCGGGCCGGATCGGCTATATGCGGCGCCAGCAGCGCCTGCGCCGGGTCACCCCAGGACTGCAGCGCGTTATGGTTGGTGCCATAGGTGTCGAGCAGCATGGTGGAATGGAATTGCTCGCGCCGGCGCAGCAAGGCCGAAATGACACCGGCCGCGATGGCGTTGGCCAGTCCCTTGGTCATGTTGAACATGCCCGAGATGAACGGCCCATCGGCCGGGCCCAGGCCCATCGTCGCCAGCATCAGGATCGCAATGACCATCATCGGCTCACTGGCCACCTGCAGGAGTTGCATGGCGTAGAAGTTCTCGCGCACCCAGTCGGCATCGATCCAGGTGCCCAGGAAATAGGACAGGCCCTGGATCGCCAGCCCGGCCATCAGCACATGACGACAGTCCACGCGGCGGATATTGCACAGGGCGGAGACCAGCGGCAGCGCCAGCACTTGTGGCACCGCGAGGATCAGCATGACCGGCGCGATCTGGATCGGGCGATAGCCGCGCACCTCCTCCAGATAGACCGTCGGGATCTCCGCCGTGACCGCGCCCAGCACCAGCACCGCCGCCAGCGTCAACAGCGCGGCGGATACGTTGCGCTGCTTGAGCAACTGGATGCGGAAGAACGGCACCGGGTGGAACCATTCATTGACGACGAAGAGCACGAAGAGGAACCCGCCACCGAAGAACAGATGGGTGATCAGCGGCGAGCGGAACCAGTCGAGCCGGTCCCCCTGCTCCAGCGCGATCACCAGCATGCAGATCGCGGGCAACCCGGTCAGCAGGCCGCGCCAGTCGAACTGACGGAAACGTTCCAGTCGGATCGGGTCCTGCGGCAGGCCCCATGCCACGCACACCATGGAAACGAGGCACAGCGGCACGATCTGCCAGAACAGGAACGGCCAGCCGACATACTCGAACCAGAATCCCGCCAGCGGCGCACCGCCCAGGTTGGGCCCGAAGGTCGCGGTCAGGGCATAGGCGCCGAGGCCGTAGATCTTGATGTTGGGCGGCAGGAAGCGCAGCGCCACAGTCATCAGCATCGGCGGCAGGCTGCCGCAGGCCAGTCCCTGCACGCAGCGCAGCAGCAGCAGCAGGGACGACAGGCTCGGCATGAAGGGTGCCATCATGCCCAGCACACCGGCGAGAGCGGTCATCGCGATCGTCAGACGACGGATCGAGAACGTCACCGAGCACCAGGGTGCGAACGCCATCGCGGCGATGTTGAAAGCCTCGAACAGAGCGGTAATCCAGGTTCCCTCGTCGTGCCCCAGATGGAACGCGCCCCGAATATCGGCGAGCCCCGCCTCGGTCGTGTGCTCGTTGAATCCCGCCAGCAGGACCGCCAGCAGCACGCCCGCCAGCCCCGTCGCCAGGCGCGGACCGAAGACCGGCGCCTTCGGCGGCGCCGGAGGTGGTTCCGACTGCATGGAAACGGGCGCGGGCAGCATATCGGAGTGCGGACGCGTCAGCGCATCAGCGTGGTCCATAGGACACCTCGCAACAGCATCGTTTGATCTCGTGGCGGCAGTCTCGGATAAACATCCCACGCTTGGGAACGCTCAATTATGAAATCGTCTGAAAGCAGATATGGAACGGTCGGATGTCAGATTCCGGTTGCGACGCAACGATGTCTCTGCCAGCGTTGGCCGAGGCGGAGGCTCCTCGCCATATATTCATCCTATGATTGGGTGTTTATCAGCCATTTCGGAGCCCGACCCGCATGGCAAGGGAAGACCTGATGGCACACGTGGCGCGCGGCTACGATCTCAATCTCCTGCAGGCCATGAACGTTCTGGTCGAGGAGTCGAGCGTCACGGGCGCGGCCGAGAGGCTGCAGGTGAGTGCGGCGACCATGAGCCGCACCCTGTCCCGCCTGCGCGAGACGTTTCACGATGCCATTCTGGTGCAGTCGGGCCGGCACATGGTGCCGACGCCGCGCGCCCTGCAGATGCAGCCGCGCGTCAGCCAGATCCTCTCGGCGATCAGCGACCTGTATCGTCCACGGCATGCCCTGGATTTCACGGGCCTGACGCCGACCTTCCGTATCCGGGCCGCCGATGTGGTGATCGGCCCATACGCCGAGGCGCTGCTGCGCGCCCTGCGCGCCGACTGTCCGGACACCACGCTGATCTTCACAGCGGAATCGAACAGCGACGACAGCGATTTCCTGCGGCAGGGCGGGATCGATCTCTATATCGGCGCCACGGCATTCCTGCGCCCCGAAATCATGCGCCAGACCCTGTTCGAGAGCCGCTTTCGCGGGGTCGTGCGGGCCGGTCATCCCATTCTGCTGGGTGATATCACGCCCCAGGCGCTGGTGGTCTACGATCACATCGCCGTCTCGCGCCGGGGGCGGCGACGGGGACCGATCGACGAGGTCCTTGCCGATCAGCATGGGCTCGAACGTAGTGTCGCGCTGCTGCTGACCTCCTTCTATGCCGCGCTGCAAGGGCTCGCGCAGACCGATCTGATCCTCCCGGCGCCGGATATCCTGACCGACGCGGCAATGCTCGACCGGCTGGGTCTTTATGGCTTTCCGCTGCCGCTCGATCTGGAGCCGGTGACGATCTTCCAGGCCTGGCATCCGCGACACGACACCGATCAGGTCCATCAATGGCTTCGACAGAAGGTCGTCCAGATCATGGGGCAGAGACGTCCGCTGTTGTTCGATGGACCGTCAGTGTCCGACGACGTCAAGCGTTCGATCCAGGCATGAAGTTGGGTCGGGTTGGGCGCCAACCCAGATGAGATGAAGCGATGTTCCCCGATCAGTTCGTAACAACCCGGCTTGGCTTTGCGTCCGGTCCGCGCGAGCGATGCTCAGGCCATGCTGCCGTGGATGTTGATAACGTGGGCTCGATCCGGGTCATGGAGAAGGCGGGTTTTCAACGTGAGGGCCTTCTCCGGAGATGGCTTGTCCATCCCAATACCGGCAATACCCCTCGGGATTGCATCATCTTGTCCAAGACTCGCTAACGCCCGGTTTCAGGAGGCGATCATGGAAATTCCTATGTGCGAGAAGAGGGCGAGAGTGGCCGGATTCACGACGGCATCATCACCTCAAGATAGCGTCCTGATCAGGGGGCGCAGCACGGCCTTGGCCGCTCGCGTGGCTTGTGCGCTATCCTGGGCCTCGATGGCCTGAAACAGGCGTTCATGCAATGCCAAACCAGGTTCCGCGACATCATGCTCGATCATCGCGGAACGCGCCGCCTGCCTCGCGACGGTCAGAAAGTAGCGATAAAGCTCCGCCAGTGCGCCGTTCCGTCCGGCTTCGGCGATGGCTAGATGGAATGCGGCATCGTGCTCCAGAAACGCGTCGATATCGCGTCCCTCGCTCCAGTCACCGCGCGCCTTGAGCGCCTTTTCCATCGCACGGAGGTCACGCGCCGATCGGCGTTCGGCGGCGCGTCGCGCGGCTTCGACCTCCAGTACGGCGCGCAATTCGAAATGATCGCGCAGGCTCGACCGGCTGATCGCCTGCATGATGCTGGCAGGATCCTCGACCGTCCTGACATAGGTTCCGTCACCCTGGCGCACATCGAGAACCCCCGCGTGCGAAAGAACGCGGACGGCCTCTCGCACGGTATTGCGCCCGATCTGCAGCATCTCGGCGAGTTCCGCTTCGCGCGGGATCCGCTCGCCCACAGGCCACGCACCCGTGGCAATCTGGTCGCGCATGGCGTCGAGCGCCGACGCGACGAGGGACGGCCTGGGCAGACGAACGAGGGAAGCCGTACGGGTCATGTGCAGACGCTCAATCAGGTGCTGTTCATCCGATGAAAGGATGTTCTTGAACACGATTTCATCCGCAGGCCAAGCCCGTGTCAAAATGGCCGCATCACGGACCACGAACAGAACCAACTGTGCGTAGCGGCGCCGCAGGAGAGTAATGCTCCTATCGCCAACGGCCTCAGAGCCTGTCTGGTATCTGGTCCGTCCTGTCAACGACCTGCTGCGCAGGCGGCGGTTGCGTATCTTTCGTAGTCCTTGACGAGCCTGCGACAGCGCGTGGCCGACTTGAGCATTATGCAAAAGGGCTGAGGCAATGGAATTATTCGTTTCCTACATTTTCAGATGGTCGCCATCCGTTCGTCCGATAGTATTCCACCATTTTCTTGACGATAGCTTTTGCGGTCCTGTCCGCGTCTTCATGGCCGTCGCTCAACGCCTCCTTCGTGATGGCGCGCGCACTGTGGATGCCAAACCCGATCGGATTCCAGGCGCTGACAATGACCCCAGGCATGGAGCCGCTATCGGCCTTGACGGTAAAGTCCAGAAGATCCGTCAATTGCGTTCCACGTTCATCATATAATATAACATGGGATTGCAGGCGGCTTTTTCCTGTCCCGAAACCGACCAGTTCACGCGTCCAGGCACTGCCGGTCTGGAGTGTGCCGATATCGACCACGAGCGCAAGATCACGACCGTTCGCATGAGGCGTCGTCTCCGATGGGTCGGCAGGGTACGCGACGATATGAGCCTTCTCCAGGCTTTTCGCCAGGCCGGCGGCCAGAGCCTGCATGTTGCGATCCAGGCGCGGTGCATTCTGCGCCGTTCGGGGCATGCTGGTCGTCACGGTCACGGCAACCGGGGCGACAGGTTGTCTATCGGTCATGGTCACGGGATTCTGGACATGAGCGCCGGCACAGGACGTGAGGAGCAGAACCGCTCCGATCGCCGGGATTTTTCCTGCGACCACCGTGGAGCGGCCCTTCAAAAAGAACGGCGTCATGGCATCGGGCGCGCCGGATACACGTAGGCAGGAGCGGGCGCCACGATGACCGCAGGCGGATAGACGACCGGGCGCGGTGCGACATAGACCGGATAAGGATAACCGTAAGGATAGGGATAAGGATGCGCTGCCGCACCGATCGCGGCACCTGCGGCGACGCCGGCCGCAACAGCCCCCGCCCCGCGCCAGGGGGCGTAGCAACATGGACCGGGCACCGGGTGAACATACGGGCCGGGCGCATGCACCGCAGCCACGCCGCCATGTGGCCCCCACCAGGTCGCCGTTCCGGCTCCGGCCGGAGCGGCAAATGCGATGAAAGCCGCGATGCCGATGGCGCCACCAAGCGCATGAGGAATTTTTGACATTCTTCGCCTCCAATTCAGGAATTGTTTATTTTTCTTCAGGATTGCGGATGCCAGTCATCGGGCGTCAGATATCCTTTGCCGCTGGTATCCATCTGGGCGAATTTTTCGTCGAGCCGCGCCTTCTGGTCCTCGGGCGCGAGCCGGCTGAACATGGCGGCGCGCATGCCGCCGGACGACGCCATCCGGGCTCTGGCAAACGCCTCGAATTCGTCTTGCGAGACGCGCCCGTCGTGATTCGCGTCAGCCGCCTGGAAACTCGCCATGCGTCGGTCGCCGGAACCGTCCTGCGCGAACGCCATGTCACTCAGAGCCGGTCCGACCGTGCCCAGGATGAGCGGCGAAAGAAGGACAAAAGCTCCGATCCTGATCGCGAATTCTTTGAAAGCGTCGGACATGCTGACCTCCGTTCGGTTGTCCAATGCTGTTACGGACGGAGGACTGGAATACGACGGGGGCGGCGCAATTTTTCAAGGACCGACAGGCACCGGGTAGATCACGGCTGGTGGCGGATAGGCGATAACGGGCGGCGGTCCATAGGCCATCGGTGGTGGAGGCAGTTGCTCGCCATGGCCGACCATGCATTGGGCATATGCGCCGTCATAACGATACTGGAGCGTCTGGCCGGTCTGCCGCGCGCGACCCGCCCCGATGACCGAACCGAGCAGGAGGCCGCTTCCCGCACCGATCGCTGCGCCGTTCCCGGCATTGCCGGTCACGCTTCCGAGCAAAGCGCCCGAAGCGGCGCCGATGCCAGTGCCGAGAACGGCGCCTTTCAGGCCGCTCGATGCAGCACCCTGCGACGGCGTCTCGCCCGTCTGCGTCTGTGCGTAGAGACGGCATTGGGCATCATTCTTCTGGAACGTCGCGAAATTTTCATCGGGACGAGGCATGATCGTGAAACTTGGTGCGACCGGAGCGGGCGACGTGCACGCCGCAAGCGTAAGAGCGCCAAGCAGGGGGATCACGGTCCGCCCGAAGAAGAAGAGTGGCGTGCGCGTGGAGAATTGTCTTTGAAACATGAAGCCTGACCCACCAGGGTTGAGGTAGAACGCATGGTCGCGCTGGCGACCATGCGTTCTACGGATGACGGATCGGCGTCCCCCGGATCAGGCGTTTCAGCGGTATCCTGCTTTGCCAAAAAATGGATCAGAGATCCGGCCGCTGGTGTGGCGCGGCACTGACCAGCGCACGGCGCCCCGCTGGAGACAGACGGCCCATGGCCTCGACCAGAGCGTCACTGAACGTGCCGACGAAGACATTCCACGCGGCCCGCCATTGTTGCATGGCGGCGCGGGTCGCCACCGGGTCGAATTGCGGCGCCAGCAATTGACGGTCGATTTCCGCGCGGGCCCGCGCGAGGTTTTCCTGTGCCTGGGCATAGCGTGGCGCCTCCTGGCGCAATACCGTGCGGAAAGCCTCCGCGTCCTTTGAATCGAGCCGGGACGTCACATGCTGCAGAACACGCATGAGAACAGGTGCGTTACCCTCACGATGGCGCAGATATTGACCGCCGACGACGGCAACGAGAAAGAGATTCAGCAGGAGCGAACCGGCCAGCATCCATCGGCGAGGCCCGCCGTTCGCGTCGTAAAAAATCATGATCCGCCACCACTTACTGGAATCACAAGAAGCGAATTGAGCAGGTCGCCCGCCCCGCCGGACGACTGCACCCATCCCAGCCACAGACCGCCTGTTACGGCAAAGGCGCAGCCGAGTACCAATCCCGCGCGACGGACGACGACAAGGCTGTCTGCCGTCATCGCCCAGGCTGGCTGCGCGCGTGGCCGATGGAAAATAAAGCGCCGCCATCCACGCGATGGGCTCATTTTCCCGCTTTGCTCAGCGATCCGCCCGGCCACGCCTGCGCGCAGGCGCGTCAGGGCGGCATGCGTGTCTTCATGGGCGCTCCGGATATGCAACTCCGCGTCCTGGGCATCGAACGCACGAGCAATGACAGCATCCATGTCCTGCTGTTCCCGCAAGACGGCACGGGCCTCCGGAGACTGTGCAAGAAGCGTTTCCGCCAGTCCACGATCGGCCGCAGGCCAGCGGGAGAGATCCGCGCCGTAGCATTCCGCCAGAGCACGGAATTTTTTCTGCGTCATCATGAGCTTTGTCCCCTTTCCGTGTGCCCTCCCCTCCCCAGCGCCTCCCGCAGGAGTGTGCGTCCCCGCGCGAGCAGCCGTTCCACCGCCTTGGCCGAAAGCCCCATGCGGCGTGCCGCTTCCGCGCCGGACAGGCCTTCGTCATACACCAGAGCCATCGCCGCCCGTTGCCTGGGCGGTACGGCCTGAAGCGCGGTGACGAGCGCCTGGTGTTCCTGTATCGCATCCAGACGGCTTTCAGCGGACAGCCCATCATCGATCATGTCGAATCCTTCAGGCAGCGGCTCCGGCTGCTTCCGGCGGGCAAGATCGATGCTGAGATTGACGATGACCCGGTAGAGCCAGGTGGTAAACCGAGCGCGCGAACCGTCGAAATCGCGCGCGTGACTCCATGCCCGCACGAAGGCGTCCTGCACCAGATCCTCTGCCGCTTCGACATTGCGGGTCAGGCGACAGGCCGTACGCAGCGCATACGGACCATGCCTGAGCACGATCTGATCGAATGCGTCACGATCCCCCATTCCCGACCAGCGCAGAAGATCGTCATCGGACGCCTCGCCATAGCGCCGACGCTCATCCGCCATCGACCGATACCCCACCCCTCTGTGGCTTGGAGCCGCGCATTCGGCAAGCTGCACGCCGATCATCCTGCTGAAGCGCCATCCTGTCATGCCATTCCGCCGTGTCCGATGCTGGCGATGATACGGCGGATGATCGACCATCCCCCGCCAGCGGACCAAAATTCTCCAGCCACGCTTTTTTTACGCTGGAACCGGGGGAGCAAGCCTTACAGACCGTAACAATGGCATGACACACGCTCATCCCACCTCAGTGATCCGTGGCACGACATTCGCCAAAGTCGCCAGCATGCTGACGCTGCTGCTCCTCGGTGGCTGTGCAGGCACCACGGTCAGCCACCGCCACAGCGGCCGCAAGCCCGGACTGATCGCGACCGCGGCGGTAACGCTCGGAACGGCCGTCCCGATCCACATGGCGATCGGGGGTGGCCTCAACCTGCTGCTCGGCCGTCGGGAGGGAACGGACGCCGATCTGCGCAACGCGACGGGTGCCATCACGCGCGAAGTTCTTGCCTGTTACCGGGCCATGGGCTGGAGTGCCCCCGCATGAGGTTTCCCCGGCCAGTATCCCTGCGCGGGCAGATGGCACTTCTGCTCGGCGGAAGTTCGGTCGTCATGCTGGCGATGGCGGCGGCGGCGTTCCTGACTCTGCGCACCGAGGAACCAATGCCGCCGCCCGGTCCGTGGCCCGACGCCATCGGCATCGCCACCACGTTGCGTGCGATCAAGGCGGTTCCGGCGCCGGAGCAGTCCGCTATCGCGTCGACGCTCTCCACGCCGGACCTGGTCGTCGTCCTGAACACCGACACCCCTTGTCGGCCGGAAACGGACGCTTTCGCGACACGAAGACTGCGGCGCGCACTCTATGCACTGGAGATGCCTGCCATGACGGCCCCCCTCGTCATGAATTGCGCCAGTGACGCCTGGCGGCCGGGATTTACCCATGTCAGCTTCGACGTCCCGAGGGCGACTTTTCTCGTCCGCAACTACGCCCGGGTCAGCGGACCGGGCATGATGCTGGCGACGTTGCCCTTTGCGCTCTGGATCGGAACGATTGCTGCCGGTACTGCTGTGCTGCTGTTATGGTCGGCATGGTCTATCCGCCGTCCGCTGGGACTGTTGGCGGACGCCGTATCGCAGTACGAAGCTCAGGATCGACCCGCACCGATCGATGAGACGGGGCCATCCGAGGTCCGGGGCGTCATCCGCGCGTTCAATGCGCTACAGGAACGTCTCGCCCGATCGAGTGAAGCACGGATCTGTGCCCTCATGGGCGTCGCGCATGATCTGCGCACGCCCCTGACGCGCCTCGCATTACGGGTGGAAATGGGTGACGAATATACGCGAAGGGAGGGTATGAAACGGGACATAGGCCTTATGAAACGCATGCTGGACGATGCCATGTCGCTGTTCCGGGGCTATGACGAGACGGAAGACTGGCAAGTCGTCGACCTCGCGGCCCTCGCGCAGGAGGTGAGCGCCGACTTCGCCGCCGTGGACCGCTCGGTGCGGAACCTGGCTGAATCCCCGATCCTCCTGCGCTGCCAACCATTGGCCATGACGCGGGCGCTCGGAAACCTGATCGAAAACGGATGTCGGCATGCGCATAACGTGTCTGTCACTCTGCGCGAAGACGATTCCGAGATCATCCTGGAGGTCAGCGACGATGGCCCTGGCATGCCTTCACGGCAACGGCGGGCGGCACTGCCGGGAGACACGCGAAAGGTTCCGGAGCGCGCCGATTGCGACGGACATCTTGGTCTCGGTCTGCCGATCGTCGCTGAAATCGTTCGCCGACATCAGGGACACATGGCGCTGCTCGATGCGACCCCATGCGGCCTCATGGTACGGATTGTTCTGCCCCGCATTCTTTCTTCAGGTGCGTCGCGGCCAGACACGATGGCGGGCCGCCGGCACGCCGACATGCTGTGGTCCGATGTCAATTACGGCATCGCGGTCGAGTAATTGATGGAGCAACCGGCCAGTCCGGCTCCAATACTAAAAATACCACGATGAGGGAAATGGAAATGCGGGACGATTTTTTGATTGAAAAGAACAAACAGGTCGTACTCGACTTCAACATGCAGGTGATCGTGGCGGGAAACAGGGACGCCTTCGATGCGCTTATGAGACGAGATTTCGTCAACCGCTCGGCCCCGCCCGGCGCGCCCAATGGTCCGGAAAGCATGTGGAACACCTTCGAACATATTCTTCGGCCGGCATTGGGAAACCTGACTGTGGAAATACACGACCAGGTCGCCGAAGGGGACGAGGTCACGACGCGAAAGACCATCAATGGCGTCCATATCGGCCCCTTCATGGGTGTTCCCGCGACCGGCAAGCCTGTCACCATCAACGTCATCGACATCGTTCGCGTGGAACAGGGGCAGTATGCGGAACATTGGGGAATCAACGATCTCGCATCGGTTCTGGCGCGACTCAATAACCGGGCTTGAAACATGAGAGGTCGCATGGGCGACCCGCAGGCTCGCAGGCCTCCGGGTCGCCGCCTTCACATGCCTTATGCCCGAAAACGTCGCTACACCCGCTCAAGGCAATGATTCGACCAACATGCCCGCCATCATTGCAACGGCGAACACCGCGCCGTCACCTTGCGCGAGCCCCAGTGACACGATAGCCGGTCCAGGACATAACCCCGCCAACCCCCAGCCGATCCCGAACAATGCCGCCCCGCCGATGAGGCGGCGATCGATCGCGGTTCGGGTGGGCAGGTCGAAATGTTCGGTGCAGACGGGCCGACTCATCCTGCGCGACAGACGATAACCCAGAAAAGAGACCGAGACCGCGCCGCCCAATACGAAGATCAGGCTTGGGTCCCACGCTCCGGCGAGGTCGAGGAATCCCAGCACGCGCGCCGGATCGACCATACCGGACAGGGCGAGGCCGAAGCCAAACAGCAGACCACAGCCAAGGGCAACGATGATGTTCACGATCCACCGCCCATCAGGTGCCGGGTGACGAACACCGTGATGAACGCCGTGATCATGAAGGTGGCGACGGCCGCCGCCGAACGCCTGGACAGGCGAGCCAGTCCACAGACGCCGTGCCCGCTGGTACAGCCCGATCCCAGCCGGGTACCGAAACCGACCAGCAGCCCAGCCAGCACGAGCACGGGCCAGGAAGCGGCGATATGGACAGCCGGCCATCTCCCGGTACAGGCCCGATAGAGCGGCCCGGCCAGGAGGAGCCCCGCGATGAAAGCGGCGTTGCCGGCGGTCGCGCGGTTCCGGGGCCCGAGAAGGCCGCCGAGAATGCCGCTGATGCCGGCGACCCGCCCGTCGAGCAGCAGGAAGAGCGCCGCCGAGAGGCCGATCAGCATGCCTCCGCAAGCCGCCTGGATGTCATGCGCCCAGTTCATGCGCGTCTCCTCCTGCCTGTGCTCACGGCAGCAGGCGGCGCGCGCAGGCGACGGCCAGCAGGTAAAGCGCAAGATAGAGCGCGGGAATAAAGAAGATGATTCGTTCCAGATCGCCCAACATGGTCAGATCTCCCGTTCCGAAGCCTGTTCATCCTGCGCATCCAGCAGGATGGCGCCGGCGCCGGCGATGAGGATGATCATCACCGTGCCGACCACCCAGGCGAAATACCATGGCCCCTGGTCGCCGACGAAGACGGCGAACAGAAGCGAGACGACCAGGGCGACGGCCAGCCCGGTCAGGCGCATGATGCTCATGACATGATCCTCAGTAGCTGTGGGTATCGTGGATGACGTCGGCTGTGCGGACCTTGCCGCGCATGACGTAATAACACCACGATGTGTAGGACAGGATGATCGGCACGAAGATCGCCGCCACCACCAGCATGCAGGCCAGCCCGTAGGCGCTGGCGGTGCTGTTCCAGATCGTCAGGCTCTGGTCCGGCGTGGTGGCGGAGGGCATGAGGAAGGGAAACATCGCGGTGCCGACGGTGCCGATCGTGCCGATCCACGACCCCACACCGGTCCACCAGGCAAGGACCGGACGGTCGGCGCGCACCATCAGCGTGCCGAACAGCATGCAGGCGACGCCCAGAAGCGGGATCAGCCACAATGCCGGGTGGGCCTGGAAGTTTTCCAGCCAGCCGCCGGCGCTGACGGTGACATGCTGGCCCTGGATCGGATTGGCGGGCATGCCGGGATCGGCATCGGTCAGGCGGAAGCCGTTCAGGCGGCTGATCCACACGCCGCCGGTTGCGAACAGGATTGCAGCGGCGATGCCGCCGCGCATCGCATAGCGCCGCGCGCGACCGTGGATCGGTTCCTCGGAGCGCAGCATCAGCATGACTCCGCCCTGATAGACGCTGAGGGCGACCGACATCAGGCCGCACAGGATCGCGAACGGATTGACCAGGTAGGACAGGAACGATTCGTCCTGGTAATACTGGCCGGTCCAGCCGAAATGGTAGCCCACGCCCTCCAGCACGTTGCCGAAGGCGGCACCGTAGATGAACATCGGCAGCGCGCCGGAGACCAGGAAGGCGACGTCCCAGCTGGCGCGCCAATGCCGGCTGTCGGCCTTGGAGCGGTATTCGAACGCCACCGGCCGCAGGATCATGCTGAACAGCAGCAGGATCATGACGACGTAGAAGACCGAGAACGAGGTGGCGTACAGCGTGGGGAAGGCAGCGAAGATCGCGCCGCCGCCCAGGATGAACCACACCTGGTTGCCGTCCCAGTGCGGGCCGATGATGTTCAGCGCCGTACGGCGTTCGCCGTCATTGCGGCCGACGAAGCGCAGCAGCGTGCCTACGCCCATGTCCATGCCGACCATCACGCCCAGCCCGATGAACAGGATGCCGAGAATGGCGGCCCAGAGCAGTTTCAGAATTGCGTACGAATCCATTTTGACGACTTTCCCTTATGAGGACAGGGAGGACACGATGGAAAACGCATCCTTCCGATCATGCGCGACCGTCAGGTGCGACCCGTGTGCGCCATGCGCGCCGTGATCGGGGCCGAGGCGGGCGTATTTGAACATCAGGAACAGTTCGGCGGCGATGAAGGCGGAGTAGAGCAGCGCGAAGCCGGCCAGGGAGAAGATCATGTATCCGACGCTGTGGCTGGAGGCCGACAGGAACGTGGGCAGGCGGTTGAAGACCGTCCAGGGCTGGCGGCCGGCCTCGGCGGTGATCCAGCCGAATTCGGTGGCCAGGATCGGCAGCGGGATCGACCACATGCACAGTTTCAGCAGCAGCCGGTTGCGTTCCAGCCGGTTCTTCAGGCTGACATAGGCCGACAGGGCGAAGACGGCGAAGAACCACAGCGACAGGAACACCATGATCCGGAACGACCAGAAGGTGACGAACACGTTCGGCAGGATGTCCGGCTCGGTCTGCCGCACCACGCTGTCCATCTCGGCGGCGGAAATGGCGGTCACGTCCTGACCGGGGGCATGACGCATGGCCAGGAAGCCGAAGCCCATGTCGGCCTCATGCGCCCTGAACTGCGCCAGGTCCGCCGGGTCGTGCCCCTGGCCGTAGCGGCGTAGTGCCGACAGGGCCTGGATGCCCGAAACGATGCGGGGGCCGGCCTGTTCTTCCAGTTCGGTCATGCCGGTGATCGGCGTGTCGAAGCTGTGGGCGACCAGCGGCGTCAGCACGAAGGGCACGCCGATTTCCAGATGGTTTTCCTGTTTCGCGTCATCGGGCAGGGCGAAGGCCAGCCAGGGTTCGAACGGCGGCTTGCTGGTGTGCCACAGCCCTTCGATCGCGGCGATCTTGGTGGGCTGGTGTTCATAGTCCAGCCGGCCCAGCACGTCGCCCAGCGTGATGACGGCGACGGTGGAGATGATGCCGAACAGCGCCGCCATGCGGAAGGATCGCGCCGCGAAAGCCTTGTGCTGGCCGCGCAGGATATAGAACGCGCTGATACCCATGACGAACATTGCCGCCGAGATGTAGCCCGCCACCGAGGTATGGACGAACTTGGCCTGCGCGTCGGGGTTGAAGATCACCTTCACCACGCTGTCGAACTGCATGCGCATGGTGTCGGGGTCGAAATGCGCACCCTCGGGCATGTTCATGCTGGCGTTGGCCACCAGAATCCACAGGGCCGACAGGTTCGAGCCCAGCGCGACCAGGTAGGTGACGGCCAGGTGCGCCGGACGGCTGAGGCGGTCCCAGCCGAAGAACATCAGCCCGACGAAAGTGGATTCCATGAAGAACGCCATGAGGCCTTCGATGGCCAGCGGCGTGCCGAACATGTCGCCGAAGAAGCGGGAATACATCGACCAGTTGGTGCCGAATTCGAATTCCATCGTGATGCCGGTGGCGACGCCGATGGCGAAGTTGATGCCGAACAGCTTGCCCCAGAACTGGGCCATGTCCTTGTAGATCTGCCGGCCGGTGACGACGTACACCGTCTCCATCGCCGCCAGCATGAAGGTCAGCCCCAATGTCAGCGGCACGAACATGAAATGGTACAGCGCAGTCAGCGCGAACTGGAATCGCGACAAGTCGACGACCCCAGGATTGATAAGCTCCACGATCAATTCTCCTGATCTTTGCAGTCTGGCCCGCGCGGCGTGGGCGCGGACGTCATTGTCGTGTCCTGCGACACGCAGCCATCGTCATGTCATCGCGGCCTCCCGCGAGATGTCGCGACCTCGTGGAAGCGGCGATCGGCGATCTCTACCGTCCGGTCCAGAAAGGGCAGGATGGCCGTGCGATGCGTGATGCACAGGAGGGTCGCATCATGCGGCAGGGAAGCCACGAGACCGGCCATCACCGCCTGCTCGGTCGCCGCGTCCAGTCCTTCGGTCGGCTCGTCGAGGATCAGCCAGCGCGGACGGCGCAGCACCACGCATGCCAGTGCCAGCCGCCGCCCCTGGCCGCCGGACAGGCGCAGCCCGGCTTCGCCGATCAGCGTGTCCAGGCCGGCAGAAGCCTCACGCACAAAGGTTGCCAGTTGGGCGATTTCGAGCGCTGCCCACATCGCGGCCTCGTCCGCCGTGGGGCATGCCATGGCCAGGTTGCGGCGGATGCTGCCCTGGAACAGGTGGGCGTCCTGCGCCATGACGCCCACCAGGCCGGGCAGTGCGTCCGGGGCCAAGGCGCGGGCCTCGACCCCGCCGAAGCGGATTGTGCCTTCCTGATAGCCATGGAAACCGAACAGCAGGCCGGCGACCGTGCTCTTGCCCGCACCGGATGGCCCGACGAGGGCCACACGTTCGCCCTGGCGGATCGTGAGGCCGGCATGACGCAACACCCAGTCTTCGTCCGGGGCGTACCGCATGCCGAGATCGCGCACTTCCAGGTCCAGCGGCGCGGCCGGCGACAGCGACCCGCTGGCCGGCAGGGGTGGTACGGCGCAGGCCGCACGCACGCGCCGGCCGGCCAGCAGGGCGTGGCGCGCCGTCTGCCGCGCCGCCGGCAGCGGGGCCACGCTTTCGAACGCAGCCAGCGCCCCCAGGCCGAGCATCGGCAGGCAGGCGGCGGACAGAAGGCCGGCATGCCGCGCCGCCGACGCACAGGCCAGCACCCCCAGCGCGGTCAGCACGGCCACCACGCCGACCAGTGCCCGCGCGCCGCCCTCGATTGCCGCCAGACGCAGGCGGGCCTGCCGGATCGTCGTCTGGCGGGCATCCAGGCGGCGGCACATCGCATCCCCGGCCCCCAGGAACGCGATTTCGTCCAGGCCTTGCAGGATGTCCACCAGGTCGCCATGCATCGCGTCCTGATGAGCGGCGATCCGGGCGGTCGCCCGGTCCGACAGGTGGCCGGCCGCCAGCGGCAGGGCCACGCCGCATGCCAGCAGCCCCGCCGCCAGCACGATTCCGGCAGAAGGAACGAAGGCGGCGATGATGCAGACATAAACGAGCCCGCAGACCGCCGCCGCCGCGAACGGCACCCCGACATCCAGATAAGCGTGGCCCACGCGCTCGGTGTCCGACACGAAGCGGAAAAGCTGTTCGCCGCTGCGCTGGCGCGACAGATGCGCCGGCGGCTGCCGAACCAGCCGCCCGAAGCTCCAGGCCCGAAACTGGCCGACCAGGCGCAGCGTCGCATCGTGGGTCACGACCCGTTCGCCGTACCGGGCCAGAATGCGGAGCGTCGCCAGAAAGCGGACGCCCGCCGCCGGCAGGGCCATGTTGAAGGCATGGGCTGCGACCGACCCCGCCAGTCCGGCGGCGGCCGCTGCCGCCAGCAGCCAGCCGGACAGTACCAGCAGGCCGAAATTTGCCAGCGCGGCCAGGCAGGCCAGGGCCAGCCCGCCCAGCATCCGGCGGCCGACCGGCCCCGTCGGTGCAACCAGGGACGAAAGCCGTCTCATGCCGCTGCCCTCTCGCTGATGGACAGGGGGCGGAGTGCACCGCCCGCGACCGAGAACAGACGATCGGCCTGTGCGATTACCGCCTGCCGGTGCGTCGTGACGATGACGATCCGCCCCGGTACGGCGTGCCGGATGGCCTCTGCGACTCGCTTCTCGCTCTCAGGATCGAGGTCGGCCGTCGGTTCGTCCAGGATCAGGATGGCCGGATCGCGCACCAGGGCCCGCGTCAGGGCCAGGCGCCGCGCCTGCCCGCCGGACAGGCGGGCGCCGCGTTCGCCGACGGGTGTATCGAAACCCTGGGGCAGTGCCTCGATGAACGCCAGGGCGTCGGCTTGGGCCGCCGCCGCGCGCAGCCGCGCCAGATCCGCGTCCGGAGCGCCCAGGCGCAGGATGTCGGCAACGGTGCCGAACGGCAGGCAGGGACGCTGCGGCACCCAGCCGATCCGGTCGCGCCAGGGACCTGCGACCGCCTGCCCCCCTTCGTCCAGCGCGACGACGCGGCCCGCCGACGGCGCCAGCAGGCCCAGCAGCAGGCGCATCAGGGTTGTCTTGCCCGCTCCGCTTTCGCCGACCACCACCGTCAGTTCGTCGCGGAGGAACTGGCAGGAGGCATGCTCCAGAACCGGTGCGCCGCCGGCATCGTAGCCGGCCGAGAGATCCGCGCACGCGATGGCTGCGACCGCTCCCCGCAGGGGCTCCGCCGGCGCAACCGCGGCCGGAGCCTCGGGCAATGCCAGCAGGGCGGCAACGCGCCGCATCGCGACGGTCGCATTCTGCCGGGCATGATAGCTGGCGGAAAAGGCCCGTAACGGCATGAAATATTCGGGGGCCAGCAGCAGGACCAGGAAGGCGGTGCGAAAATCGGCATGGCCGGCCAGCAGGCGCGCGCCGAACACGACCGCCACCAGGGCGATCGACAGGCTGGCGAAGAATTCCAGCGCCGCCGAGGTCAGGAACGCCACCCGCATGACCGACAGGGTGGTCCGGCGGTAATCGTCGGCCATGCAGGCGACGGCCGCCGCCGCCTGGCGCGCGTGACCGAACAGACGCAAGGTCGTCATGCCCTGCAGGAAATCGAGAAAGCTGCTGCCCAGCAGCAGGAGCTGGGTCCATTGCCGGTCCATGATCGCCTGCGCGCGATAGCCGACCAGCGCCATGAACAGCGGGATCAGCGGCCCCGTGCAGGCCAGGATCGCGAAGCTCCAGCCGTCCAGGCCCGCCACGCAGGCCAGGATCATCAGCGGCATGACCGCCATCATCGCGGCGCGCGGCAGGTAATGGGCCACATAAGGTTCCAGGGCATCGATCCCGTCGGTCAGGGTGGTCACGGCCTCCCCGGCGCCGAGGCCCGCCATGCCCAGAGGACCGACCCGCAGCAGATGGGCCAGCACGTCGGCGCGCAGCGCGGTCGCGACCTTCATCCCTGCCGTGGCGGCCGCCATGTCGGCCAGCCAGACCAGGAGCGCCCGGCCGGCCAGCAGGGCCGCCAGCCAGCCCGCACGGCCGGCTTCCGCGCCGAACCCATGGGATTGAAAGGCCAGATCGGCGACGATGCGTGCCAGGACGATCAGTTGCAGCACCAGCATGGCCGCCGCCGCACCATTCAGGACGACCGCCACGCCCAGCCACCGACCGGCGCGCGATGCCAATCCCGTCAGGCCACTGTCCCCCGTCCGCATCGACTGCGCACTTTCACCTACCCATATGGCAGGGCTGAATATACTTTCATATACTATGAAAGTATCATTTAATATAATTATGAAATTATATGCGGTCAAGGGACCGTGATTGCGCCCATGAGGGACTGCGACCGAAGCGTGACGATATCGGGCGAGGCCAGGTCGGGCATGATCGCCGCGGCGAGCAGGTTCGGACCAAGGGGAGCGCGCGCTGCCGTGCATATTCGACGCCTGCCGAATGCGGCACGTGTCACCCGGCGCTTTTCAGGACGATCCCGTCGACGGATGCAGGCTTCCGTCGGGATGTGGGGGCGTTATTCCCCGTCCGTTGTCATGCCAACGCGAGCAAATACCGCCCCGGCTTCTTCGTGCGCGATGCGGGGCGTGCGGCCGATGTCGGGTCGGAGCTGGATGTCGATGCTGGATTGCGCATATCGCATGCCCAGCAGCAACCGCACCCACTTCTCTTCCTCGGTATCCGCGAAGCTGTAGAATATCGTGCGGGATTCGCGTTCCGTGCGCAGGATGCCCGCTCGGCGCAGGATGCCGAGCTGCTGGCTGAGGACCGGCTGGCCGATCCCTGTGCTGCTTTCCAGTGCGCTGACGGCGCGGGGACCATCGAGCAGCTGCACCAGGATCAGCAATCGCTGCGGCTGGGCGAACAGCTTCAGCCGCTCGGCCAGTTCCTTTGCGCCATCCGCCGTCAGAACGCTCATGCGCCCATGTCCGGCCGGGTGCGCATGAACCATGCAGGCCCTGCCGCGGCCGCGTCCTGCTGGGTCTGCACTGCGGGCATGACCGTGTCCTGGCCGGGCCGCCAGTCGGCCGGTGTCAGCACGCCTTCCGTCGTCACCTTCTGCAGGGCTGCGACCAGACGCAGCAATTCATCTACCGAGCGGCCGACCTGCATCGGATACCAGGTAATGGCCCGGATGACGCCCTGCGGGTCGATGGCATGCACCGTGCGGACCGTGGCGCTGCTTTCCGCGGTGAAGTCCAGCATGCCGTAGGCGCGGGCGACCGCCATGGATGGATCCTCGATGATCGGGAAAGGAACGGTTACCCCGAACTGGGCCCGAATGGCCTCGATCCACGCCAGATGCGCAGGCAGACTGTCCACCGAAAGCCCGATCAGGGCGCAATCCAGGGCCTGGAACCGCTCGAACGCTGCCGCGAAGGCCAGGAATTCGCTGGTGCAGACCGGCGTGAAATCGGCCGGGTGGGAAAATAACAGCACCCAGTGCCCCCGCAGGTCGCTGAGCCGCAGGCGCCCATGCGTGGTCCGGGCGATGAAATCCGGCGCCTCGTCGCCGATTTTGGGCGGAGCCGCGAGGGTTGTGGCGCAGGCCGTCGAAGAGGAATCGGTCATGCCTCCTTCATAAATCGCCCCCCGACCTTGACGCAAGGATGTTTCATTGTTAAATAAATTAATATACATTAGTTAAGATATATTCTTAACGAATAGGAGTTCGCCGTGTCCGATTCCGCACTGGCAACCGCCATCGCCCAGGTCCAGAAAGTCGAGCAGGGGTTGGCCCCAGCCCCCGTGGTCCGGACCTTCTTCGACGAGGCGACCTTTACCGCCACGCATGTGGTGCATGACCCCGCCACTCGGCAGGCCGCCATCATCGACAGCGTGCTGGACTACGAAGCCGCGTCGGGCCGGACCAGTCATACCACGGCGCAGAAGGTGGTCGATTACGTGCGGGACGCGGGACTGGAGGTGCAATGGCAGCTCGAAACCCATGCCCATGCCGACCATCTGTCGGCAGCCCCGTGGTTGCAGGCGCAACTGGGCGGCAGATTGGCCATCGGGACCGAGATCGTGCGCGTGCAGTCGGTGTTCGGCAAGATATTCAATGCCGGCACCGAATTCGCGCGTGACGGCTCGCAGTTCGACCGGCTGTTCCGGGACGGGGACCGATTCTCGATCGGGGGGATCGAGGCGATCGCCCTGCACGTACCCGGCCATACGCCCGCCGACATGGCGTTCGTCATCGGCGATGCCGCGTTTATCGGCGACACGCTGTTCATGCCCGACTATGGGACCGCGCGGGCCGATTTTCCCGGCGGCGAAGCGCGCCAGCTCTTCCGCTCGATCCGGCGCCTGATGGCGCTGCCTGACGCCACGCGCGTATTCCTGTGCCACGATTACAAGGCCCCCGGCCGCGACCATTTCGCCTGGGAAACCACGATCGGCGCCGAACGCCAGGGCAATATCCATGTACATGACGGGGTGAGCGAGGATGACTTCGCCGCGATGCGGACCGCGCGCGACGCCACCCTGTCGCTGCCCAACCTGATCATGCCTTCGGTGCAGGTCAACATGCGCGGCGGGCGCCTGCCCGAGCCGGAAGAGAACGGCACCCGCTACATCAAGATCCCGATCAACACACTCTGACGCCCGCCTTCCGCACGCCTTTTCCTTATCCTTCGCCGACCGGGAATCCCGCCCCATGTCCTTTCGCTCGCTGACCCCCGCATTCTCCGTTTCGCCCCAGCTTTCCGTCGCCGACGTGAATGCGGCGGCGTCGGGCGGTTTCAGGACCATCATCTGCGCCCGCCCCGACGGCGAGGGTGCCGACCAGACGCCTTCCGCCGAAATCGAGCAGGCGGCGCGCTGCCGGGGCCTGGAGTTCCTCGCCATTCCCGTTCGTTCGGGCAGCCTGCCCGGCGACGAGGCGGTGGAGGCCATGCGGTCGGCACTGGAGCGGATGCCGGGTCCGGTCCTGGCCTATTGCCAGGGTGGAAACAGGGCGGCGCGGCTCTGGGCGCTGGCGCAGGCGGGCCACATGCCGGCGGATCGCATTCTGGCCGCCGGCCGGACGGCGGGGATCGACCTGTCCGCGCTGGGCGACCGCCTGAACGCCGCGCCACATGCGCCGCAGCCGGCGGCCAAGCGGGCAGGCGCGCGGCGCTTCAACGTCGTCATCGCGGGCGGCGGCGCGGCCGGCCTCGCCACGGCCGCGAGCATCCTGCGCCGCAGGCCCGGCATTTCGCTGGCCATCGTCGACCCTTCCACCACTCATTACTACCAACCGGGATGGACCATGGTGGGGGGCGGCATCTTTACGCCCGAACAGACGCGCCGCTCCGAAGAGGGGCTGATTCCGGCAGGGGCGACCTGGATCCGCCAGCCGGTGGCCGGCTTCCTGCCGGAGGTGCGCGAGGTCGCACTGGGCGACGGGACGGTGCTGTCCTACGATGTTCTGGTGATGGCGACTGGGCTGACGCTGGACTGGGCGGCGATTCCGGGCTTGGAGGAAACGCTGGGCAGGAACGGCGTCACCTCCAACTACCGCTACGATCTTGCGCCCTATACCTGGCAACTGGTGCAGGGCCTGTCGCGCGGCAGGGCCCTGTTCACCCAACCGCCCATGCCGATCAAATGCGCAGGCGCCCCGCAGAAGGCGATGTACCTGTCCTGCGACGCCTGGCGGCGGCGCGGCGTGCTGAAGGATATATCGGTCACATTCGACACCGCGACCCCGGCCCTGTTCGGCGTGGCGGCCTTCGTGCCCGCACTGATGACCTATATCGAACGATACGGGATTGACCTGCACCTGCGTTCGAAGCTGGTGGCGGTGGATGGCGCACGGCGCGTGGCGACCTTCGAACGCGCGACGGAAGCCGGTTCCGTGCAGGTCGAGCAGCCGTTCGACATGCTGCATGCGGTGCCGCCCCAAGTGGCGCCGGCCGTGGTCCGGTCCAGCCTGTTGGCCGGCGCCGACGGGTTCGTGGCCGTCGATCCCGCAACGTTGCGTCATGCAACCTTTGCCGACGTCTTCGCCCTGGGCGACGTCGCCGGCACGTCGAATGCCAAGACCGCCGCCGCCGCACGCAAGCAGGCCCCGGTGGTAGCGGTGAACGTCCTCGCGGCGCTGGACGGCAAGGCCCCCGTCGCGGCCTATGACGGCTATGGCGCCTGTCCGCTGACGGTCGAGCGCGGACGCATCGTGCTGGCCGAATTCGGTTATGGCGGAAAGCTGGAGCCGACCTTGCCCCTTTGGCTGCTGCGCGGCACACAGCCGACGCGGCTGGCATGGTTCCTGAAGGAGAAGATCATGCCCCTGCTCTACTGGCGCGGCATGCTGCGCGGGCATGAACTGATGGCCGCCCCCCAGAAGGCTCCGGGAGCGTGAGATGTCGGCCGACCTGACACATCTGGTGCTGGAAGTGTTCTCCGGCGCGCTGGTCGGTTTCACGCTGGGGCTGATCGGTGGCGGGGGGTCAATCCTGGCCGTTCCGCTGATGGTCTATGTTGTCGGCGTGGCCAACCCGCATGTGGCCATTGGCACCAGCGCCCTTGCCGTCGCGGTCAACGCACTGGCCGGGCTGGCGCAGCATGCGCGCCTCGGCACGGTCAAATGGCGCTGCGCCTCGATTTTCGCCGGCTGCGGCGTGGTGGGAGCGTTCGTCGGGGCAACGCTGGGCAAGGCGATGGACGGGCGCCGGCTGCTGCTCTGCTTCGCGCTGCTGATGATCGTGGTGGGTGTCCTGATGCTGCGCGGACGGCGCAACCAGGGATGCGCGGGGGCTGCCTGCAATCGCGGCAACGTGGGGCGCGTCATGACCTATGGTCTGGGCACCGGCGTACTGTCGGGCTTTTTCGGCATCGGCGGCGGGTTCCTGATCGTGCCGGCGCTGATCGCCTCCACCGGCATGCCGATCCTCAATGCCATCGGCACCTCGCTGGTCGCCGTCGCCGCCTTCGGTGCCAGCACGGCCATCAGCTACATGGTCTCCGGCCTGATCGACTGGAACCTGGCCCTGCTGTTCATCGTCGGCGGCATCGTCGGCAGTTTCGGTGGGATGCGCGCGGCCAAGGCCATGGCCGGCACCACCGGCGCCCTGACCGTCTTCTTCTCCGGTGTGATCTTCTGCGTAGCCACCTATATGATTTGGCGCAGTTTCTAACGAGACAATCCACAATCGCCCCGTCCAAGAGCCTGCTCGATCTTGATCCAATCTGCGGCTGCGGCGAGACGAAAGACAGCGAGGAGTGAGACGGCGGTCTTTCGTATCGGGTTGCGACGGCGTGCCATTCCTTCAGACAGACCCAAAGGTTTTTCTACCAGATGCCGGTTGCGATAAGCCCATTGTGGGCAGGCGACGGCGGCATCCCGGCGTTTGGGCGGGATCGCTGGCCGCGCTCCCATGGTCCGGATATGCTCCCGAAAAGCATTGGAGGCGTATCCTTTGTCGCCGAACTTACGCCGTGCCGCGGCGTAAGTTCGGCGGTATTTGGATGGGCCGGAATCACTCCCACTCGATGGTCAAGCGGTTCGAGTGTGCTTTGTAATCGCGATGCTTTCCGCCCGCGTTCAAAACCCATACCAACAGCGATACCATCAAATTCAGCAGGCTGAAATCGCGGATTGTCTCCACGGTGCTTGCCGCCACAAACCCGCGCGCATCATAAACGAACGTCGGGAGAAAGCAGGGAAAAGCGTCACCACATACGGGCAACAATTTGAATCATTCCCAATAACCTTTTTAACAATATGTGCTATTTTCTTATCCGATATTTTTTCCAGACATCATTCATGTCAAGCCCCTCAGCAAGAGCCTGTTTCATCTTTCTTGTCGCGTTGTCGGAGAAGCATGAGAAGGTGCTTCTTCCGAACTCGAATATATGGTGGCAATCCTTGTCATCGTCGATGCCAAGGTGCCAGCGGAGAGCCTTTGATTTCTGGGTATTCAGTTTTAAGGCTTTCGCCAGTTCGGCTGCCCGCATGTGGAACTTCTTGCGCATATCGACTTCGCGCACAGCAGCCGCCTCTTCTAAATCATCGCCGCTGACGTAGCGGACAGGTGCTCCTTCCTTTTTTGAGAAATGAACCTTAAGCGTTACGCCTTCACCAGAGGTTTCGGTCGAAACGGTGATGAGGCGTGGGAACACTTTGCCGATCTCCGCTCCTGCCTTGACTGCCTTTTCGATTCTGTCGATGTCCTTCTCGCTGATCTCCACCTCGTCGGTCGTCAGAGCTTCCATGGCGAGCAGGGAACGGATACGTGCTCGCGCCTCGTCCCGCTGGCGCTTGCCGGGGCGCAGTAACTCTGCAATCAGCTTGTATTCACGGTCGATCAGGAACTCGAAATCTCCTGGGGGTTTCGATGACACAGGCAGAACGCGCGGTGGTATATATGTATGGAGATCGGCTTCCAATGAGCGCTTCATGTAATCGTCGAAAGACGAAATCACCGCCCGCGTGTGCATGTAAAGCAGGTCTTCTGATACGAAGATAAACCAATGCTGGCTGGCGTCGCGCAGTGCATCGACGGCGCGCATGACGCCTGCCTCCTCTTGCTTCATCCCATGACTGGACTGGCAAAGACGCAGGCATTTCTCAAAGCCGATAGATTTCCCTGTTGTCTTGTCAAAGACGGCCGCCTTTTTCTGCACAAGGACCGCCTTCAGTAGCATTTCGCTGGCGTGCTGAAGGTGAAGAAGGACTGAAGTGATACGTCCCTCTTCTTCATAGGAATTGAAGGTCGTCATGGCGATTTTGAGCGAAGCGACGGCTTTTTCCTTTAGCGTCCTAGAATCACGTACAAGCTTCATCATAAGAGCGGCACCTCTCCTCCAAGACAGTTGTACCAACCGTCAGAATGCGAATTTCGCCTGGCCCCGGTCCTCGACCGGCCGCAGCCGAGCATAGGCCAGCAATTCGGCGATCGAGCCCCCCTTGTCGCGCCACCCATAGAAGGTGTCTTCACCGAGTAGGACATAATGCCAATCCGCCTCGCTGCGTGCTTCGGCCGGCAATCCGTTGATCCGGTCGCACCAGGCAACGGCGGCTTTGCGCTTCCGCAGCACGTTCGGGCTGGTAAGTTGGCCCTGCGCCTTGGTCTCGACGAGGTAGACCGCCCCGCCAGCCCGCACGAAGAAGTCGGGCGAATAGAAGGCGGGCAGCCCATCCTCCTTGATGTAGCGCAGCCGTGCGAAGGTGTGCTTTTGCTCGTTGATCTTGCAGAAGGCCTCCACGCTAGCGTCGCGCTCGCAAGTTTCCATGAAGGCCTGTTCTAGGCCGCCGTTCCGCGCGGGATAGGGCAGCCGCAGGTAGATCGCCTTCTCAACCGCGAGCGAGGCGCTTTCGCGCATGGCAAGCTTCGGCACTTCCGACAGCCGCCGATGCGCGACCTCAGCATCGGCCACGATCACGCTATCCTCGGCTCCGAGGATCGCCCTCGCCCAGACTTTGATGACGTGATCCGTCACCGGGTCGATCAACAAGACGCGCCAGTTTTCATCTGCCAGCGGATCCATGTCGCCTCGGAAAAGGTAATGACGGATGAAGGTGTCGATGCCCTCAGCCAGTTCGGCGCGGTTGATCTGGATATAGGGGAACTTGCTCGCGTTGGCGAAAGCCTTGGCGCTGCCGGTCGTGTCGGTCAACGTGACGGCTTCGGTGATCCGGCGCGTGATCCGCGCCAGATAGTCATTGTATCCCGTGGCAGTCATGACGCCACCATGCACGCGGTAGTCCCCAAAGCGGGTCCGGGCCTGCACATCCTCGGAATGGAACCGTTCGCCGTGTCCTAGCTGGCTCTTAAGCTGGTCAAGAGTGAAAGCCCCGAAAGGTTCAAGGCTGGCCGGCTCTATATGCGTGTCTTCCAGCTCTTCGACCTGTTCGTGCAGAATGAAAGGGATGGCGAAGTCGTATTCCTCGAAACCGGAGCGCAACCCGACCGAGATTAGGTCGCCCGTGCCGCTGGTGTTCCGATCATCATCATCGTCGGATTCCGCCGCCAGGCCTTCCTGGATCAGGTCGTCGTAGAAGCTCTGGAAAGCCGGATGCTCAACGATCGAGAGAATGTCGATCATGTTGGTGGGCGTCTTGCCAGCACGAATGAGTTGGCGGTTCTCTCGCTTGATGTCGTCGTATTCGTTGCCTCGCCACATGAGGCGCAGGCCTCGCCCGATCGTCTGTTCGAGCAAGATACCGGCGCTCGACGCGCGCAGTGGAACGATGACGCAGATGTTGTTCACGTCGAAGCCCTCGCGCAGCATGAGCACACTCACGATGACACGCGGGGATTTGTGCCGATCCACATCGAAAAGGCGCTCGCGCAGCACCTTCCATTCGTCGGGCTTCAGCTCGCCTTTGCGGTTTGAATCGACGCGTAACACCTCGTCGTCGGCCAGTCCTTCAAGTTGCATGAATTCAGACACAAGAGGCGTGACCGTGGTGTCTTCGCAGACAACCAGCATCTTCGGATGCTTGTCGGGATCAAGCCCCGCGAAATCGGCTTCGAGCTTGCGAAGCTTGGTGAGGCCGGCGCGCAGCATGATCCGCTGCCCTTCCGACAGCATGGGATTGCCGTTCTCGTCGCGGTCAGCCTTAAAATCCAGCTCTTCATGGCTGAGCGCCCCAATTTCGGAGCGTTTGTCGAGCACGAGCGATTTGACCAAACCCGCCCGCATGGCCGTCTTCAGGTCGAAATCGACGACGATATGCGGGAAATAGGACTTCCGGCTATTTCGTCCAGTCCCGACCTCGTTATAGGGCGTTGCCGAGAAATCCACCTGAACGAAGCGGCGGCCTTTCGGCTCGGCGATCAGGTTGAGACTCTTTTGCCATTCAACTTCTGTTACCTCACCTTCACGCTTGAATTCGTGAATATGATGCGCCTCATCATTGAAGACCATCAGGGCGGGTAGTTCTTTCAGATAGTCAAGAATACCGCCCCGCTCGTAGCGGCGGTTCAGCACGTTCAGGTCGTTACCTTTGCTCGTACCCGGCGTCAGCGGCAGGATGCTTTGCACAACTGCCTTCGGATCAATCTCTGCGCCGGGTGCTTCTATCTCCTCGTCTTCCGGCGGTTCGCCTTCTTCCGAGAGAACATGCCAGTTAGAAATGGCGATGATGCCGCCAGCCGTCACTTTCCGGCCGATATCCTCCTTCGGGCAGACCGCGCCTTGGACGAAGCGGAATACCTCATCCCGGTAGGCGTCGGGAATGAACAGCTCCTGAAAAATCGACAAATCGGAGATCGAGAAGTCGCGTTTGCCGTCGCGCTCCTTGCCCATGAAGGCGTCGAGCAGTCGGTCGTAAACGATCAGGCCAGGGGCAACAACGAGGAAATTCCGGGTGAAGCGGGGACTATCCGGCGCGCGTGCAGCGTTGAGAATTTGCCAGACCATGAGGGCTTGCAGCACCCATGTTTTACCCGTGCCGGTCGCCATTTTGAGACAGTATTTGGGATAGGCGTTCTTCGGCGCGCGGATGGTCTCGGAGTCCCGCGTGCTGGTCAGCATCACCTCCGACGCAGCGAACTGATAAAGCTCCTGTAACGTCGAAATGCCCAGAACTTCATGGGCATAGATGACATTCAGCAAGGCTTGCTGCTGACCGGGGTGGAAATTGAAGGTGCGGATGTCCTTAAAATCTTCTTCAAACCACCATTTCAGCAACTCCGCCGTGATCTCGGAGACCTGATCGAGGATCGGAGCATTGCCATTTTCCAGCCCGACGCAGGCCTCCTCGACCTTGGCCGTCAGGCCCTTGGCAAGGGAAAGGTCGTTGATGCTCGTCATCACACCACCTCGACCGTCGCTTCGGCCTCGAAGCCGAACACATCGACCACGCGCACGCAGATGCGGCGCGGACCGTTCTTTTTCGGCAATCCGACAAGTTTTGCCGCTCTGACCACACGATAGGGGTCGCCATCGTTATCCGTATTGCCACGATAATCTTGCCAAACAGAGCGGAACACCTCGCCGTCATAGTCGGGATCGACGCTCCAATACTCGATCAGCGCCAGCGGGTCCGAATTGATAATCTTTTGCAGCTTGTCCCGGTTCGCCTCATCGAGATTCAGCGCCTCCGGCGAGAGCAGCACATAATTGGCAATCTCCACAGAAAGAGTCTCGCGCTCCCCATCCTTCTGGCAGGAAACTGAGCCCAGCTTGAGATATTGCAGCGACGAGAAACGCACCTCGTCAGCCTTGAGCTTGTGGCCCTTCTTTTTGAGCCGGTCGAGCAGGTCTGGCGGGATCACCAGCACTTCGAGTCGATCCCCCTGCCCCAACGCCTCAATGTCGCGTCCGATCTCTGTCGAGAAGTTCCAGCCGAGAATCACCACCTTGTCCCAGCCGCCCATGAGGTTGTCACGGATTTCGATCGCGCGGCGCAGCGTGGCAAGGCCGGTCATTTTGTTCGGGCTATCGGCCAGCACAAGAGTTTTGCTCCCCTTAAGCCGACCCATGTTCTTGTTTGGATTTTCCTCGATGGGGAGTGGCAATGCTCCGTAGAGCCCAAGCACGATTTCAGCGAGGTCGCCGATGCGAAATCTCGCGCCCATTGTCGAACGCATCTGTTCCACCTGATAGTCGCCGATGTGCTGATAGAGGAACGGCTTCGCGTTCTGGTCGATCAGACGTTTGCGCGTGATCATGCAGGCTGGCTTGCCGAGATCGGACACAATCCATTGACGACCGAGCCGCTCGGCTACGGCCGCCGTTGTGCCGGAACCTGCAAAAAAATCCGCAACTAAATCACCCGTAACCGTGACAGCTTTTACTATCCTATTCAACAGCTCTTCTGGTTTCTGCGTTGCATATCCGATATTTTCGCTGCTATACCTGACTGAATTTCCATTAATATCTGTCCATATATTCGGAACTTGTTTTCCTTTTTCAAGGCGCTCATATAAGTAGTATTTTTCCCGTATTGTCTTTCCCGTGAAATGCAAGCGATTTTCATTTTCTAAATCTCGCATCCTTTTCTCATTGAATCGCCATCCATTGTTTGGCGACGCCCACGCCCGTCCCTTATTATCAGTATAGGTATATTGTAGATTCGGTCGCGGCGCGGGGTTAATGATGGGCTGTGTGTTATATGCCCCTCGACCATCTCCATCGTCCATGGTGAACGTGGAAATATCATTCTCACTCAGATCTTTAATAACCGGGAAGAATTTGTAAGATCCTGATTTTGTAAACCATATAATATAATCAGCATTTTTTGGAAGGTTGTTATAAATCGGTTTTCCAGCGGATGTTCTTTGCCATATTATTTCATTTCTATAGTTTTCATATCCGAAAATACTTTCTAGGGCTATTTTGACATGATGCCCCATCCGCCAATCTATATGAAAAAATAGAGAACCGGAGTCTTTTAGAAGTTCGCGCATAAGAATTAGACGCGGAACAATCATCCTCATATATGATGCAGCCCCGTCAACCCATGTATCGGAATATGCAAACTGCTCTAAAATTGTTGGGGCTTGTTCTAAATTTGTCGTTCCTAAATCAATTTTAGTTCTATAATCAGCCTTACTATCAAAAGGAGGGTCTATGTAGATAAGGTCGATCTTGCCCCGCATGGACGACGAAGGCTCGTCACCTGCCAGCAATGCCGACATTGCCAGCAGGTTATCGCCGTAAATCAGCCTGTTCATTTCGGTCGAATTCAGGTCGTGGCTGGCGCGATCGGCTATGCGCAGCATGTCAGCCGAATCTGTATCACGCGACGGAATGACCAGTTCGCGGGTTTGCAGCCCGAGGCGATAGTTGCTCTCGGCTCGCTCCATCACGCGCTCGGCTTCCCTCTTGCCGTCGGCGACGATGGCGGGAAGCTGGTCCAGCAGGCTTTTCAATTCAGTGTCCCCCAAGGTCCGTCAGGCTTTTGGCCCTGTGTTGTGCTCTGGCGATGATGCGGGCTGCTGCGCCGCCTTCAGCCGCTCGTATTCTTCAACCGACATGACCACGACCACGCCTCGTCCGTGTTTTTCGACCGTGACAGGCTCGGCGCGCGCTGTGTCGATCAGCAACCCAAAGCCGTTCTTGGCATCGCGCGCCGACATGGTTTTCATGGCCCGAATCTCACCGATTCCAAAGTGGCCATTTGGAATGAAATAGCTCTTTTTGGCAATAGCAGATGGGGCGGGCTGGGCGACGCTGAGATGTGTGCGGCGTGCGCCCCTCTCCTCAAGACGCGTGTCGATCTGGTCGTGCGCGATCCGTATTGCATAGCTCAACCTTAACGTGTCGGTCGGTATATGTTAAAAATACCAAGATTCTTCAGCATGTGCGGGCCGATATGTATAGGGAAATCGCCTGTCGTTAACAGGTCGCCAGCGTGTAGCTCCGGCGGCGTGGGGCGGAACCGCCGCAGCATCATATTGAAAATTCCGCTCTGAAAGCGGATTTTTGAGGACGACCCGACGCAGGTGACCCTCTCATTGACCTTCAGGGCTGGTTTATATATTGCAAGAAAAATAAAGCTTGGCTTAGCGAATGTCGATAAATATGAACTCGACACAGGTTTGAAATTCTGTCAGAATACTAAGCATGGATATGCGTTCTGGCGGAAAATTAAACCAACTCCAGCAGGAACTCCCCGAGGGACTCTTGGCCGATGCCGCTTGGATGGAGGCCCACGGCTATTCGTCGGCGCTACGCAGCCAGTATGTTCGCGCGGGCTGGCTCGATAGCCCGGCCCGGCGAGTCTATCGCCGCTCGCGCACGACGCTGACCTGGCAGCAGGTGGTGGTCTCGCTTCAGAAAGTGCTGGACCTTCCGCTGACCGCCGGCGGGCGCACGGCGCTCGAACAGCAGGGTTACGCCCACTATCTTTCGACAGCGACGCGGGAGGTTCACCTTTACGGACCGAAGCGCCCGCCGACCTGGCTGGCGAGCCTGCCGCTCGACGTGACCTTTCACTGGCACAACAGCCTGCGGCTGTTTCCCGGCGATGCCGACGCGCCGCCTGAACCACGTTCCGTCATGGTCAATCCCGGCGGACTGACCCTGCCACTCCGCTATTCCAGCAAGGAGCGCGCCGTTCTCGAATTGCTCGACGAGTTGCCCGAGCATGAGAGCTTCCATCAGGTCGATGCCTTGATGGAAGGGATGAGCGATTTAAGCCCCCGCCGCCTGCAAACGCTGCTTGAGGCCTGCGCCAGCGTGAAGGTGAAGCGACTCTTCCTCTTCTTCGCCGACCGCCACCGCCATGCGTGGCGATCCCGACTCGACATATCCCGCGTCGATCTGGGTTCGGGCAAGCGCGTTCTCGTCAAAGGTGGCAGGCTCGATCCGAATTACAACATCACCGTGCCGTCTGACCTTGGAGGCCCGTGAATTTCATGGCCTTCCTCGACACATACCGGCAGCAGGTTGCCCTTCTCATTCGTGCCCTTCCTTTCGTGGCGGAGGAGCGGGCTTTCGCACTCAAAGGCGGCACAGCGATCAACCTGTTCGTGCGCGACATGCCACGCCTCTCCGTGGACATCGACCTGACCTATCTGCCGGTTGAAGATCGGGCCACATCGCTCACAGCAATCGACACCGCAATGCTGCGGATCAAGGAACGGATCGAGCGAGGCATCCCCGCCGTGAGGGTCAACGCCTCGCGGTCCGCCGACGAGAATATCGTCACCAAGCTGATCGTTCGGGCGAATGGCGTGCAGATCAAGATCGAGGTGACGCCGGTGCTTCGCGGCGCAGTCTATGATCCCGTCGTGATGAGCGTGGTTCCTGCTGTCGAAGACGCCTTCGGCTTCGCCGAGATGCAGGTCGTGTCCTTTGCCGATCTCTATGCGGGCAAGATCGTAGCAGCGCTCGACCGCCAGCATCCTCGCGATCTTTTCGATGTGCGTGCCCTGCTGGCAAACGAAGGAGTCGACGATGCGTTGCGTCAAGCCTTTCTGGTTTACCTCATCAGCCACAACCGTCCGATGGCCGAAGTTCTTGCCCCGACTCGCAAGCCGTTGCGCGAGGAGTTCGTGCGGGGCTTCGCCGGCATGACGCAGGAGCCTGTCGCGCTTGCGGAGCTTGAGGCTGCGCGGGAAGCGATCATCGCCGCGATGGTGGCCGACATGCCGGACGATCACCGACGCTTCCTCATTGGCTTCAAAAAGGGCGAACCGGATTGGGCGCTTCTCGGAATACCGGAGGCGCGGCATCTGCCTGCCGTCATGTGGAAGCAGCGCAACCTCGCCAAGCTGCCCAATACCAAGCGGGCTGAACTGACCGAGGCCTTGGAGCATGTGCTCTTTCCCTGACCGCCCGCCGTCCCAATCTCACATCCCGTCATTCCGCTCCTGTATGACGGCGGGATTCGCATCGTCGCGTTCCGCCTTGAAAGCTGCTCTTCCCTTTTCGGCCCAGAGTTCACGGGCGCGTTGGGCGTCGTCGCTTTGGAGCTTGTCGGCCATCCAGAGCAGCGCGCCGTAGATCATGGCGCGGTTATCGTTGGTGAGGTCCACGATCCCGGCTTTGACGACGAGGCCGCCGAGTTCGATCAACCTGTGCGTGCGGATGCGGCGCTTGATCTGCCAATCGCGCATGTCATGTCTCGCTTGGGCTGCCTGGTGGCGATTGCGCGCCGCCCGGTTGCGTTTGAGCGCTGACAGCGTCGCGGTCAGGCGCTTGCGGAGTCCGCCGAATCCGGCGCTGAAAGAAGGCGGCACCTCGCTTCGCCCATGCCTCCCTCTTTCCGGCGTCCTTCGTCTCGGCGAGGACGATCAGAGCGCCCGCCAGTTCGTCGGCGTTGAGGACGTCGGCGCCGGTCGCGATGACCAACTCGCCGAGCTGTTGCACCTTGCGCGCTTTCAACGCTCGCGCCTTGTGCTCCAGAACCTTCAGGTCCGCGTCGAAGTCCCGTGGCTTGCGCATCATGTCCTCCATTGGCGTTCAATGAGGTCATGATAGTTGAGCGCACGCCTGATTGCTTCTATGTTGCCGGGACGCTCTGACACGGACCGATCCCTCCCGAGATTTTTTCGAGGGAGGGCGCGCTTATACGTCGTTCCGACGTGCGCTTGGCCGTGCCAATTCTTGATCGCGATGGCGATCTATCATCTTCACGTCAAGATCATCGGCCGCAAGGCCGGAAGCAGCGCGGTGGCGTCGGCGGCCTACCGCTCCGGCTCGCGGCTACGCGACGAGCGGCTCGAGCGCAGTCACGACTTTTCCCACAAGCGCGGCGTCGTCCATTCCGGGATCATGCTGCCCGAGAACGCGCCGGAGCAATGGAGCGACCGCGAACGGCTCTGGAACGACGTCGAAGCCTTCGAAATCCGCAAGGACGCGCAGCTTGCCCGAGAGGTCGAGTTCGCCCTGCCGCGCGAGATGACGCAGGCGCAGGGCATCGAACTCGCCCGCGACTTTGTGCAGGAAGCGTTCGTCGATCAGGGCATGATCGCCGACCTCAATGTGCATTGGGACATCGCCGAGGACGGGACGCCCAAGCCCCACGCCCATGTCATGCTGACCATGCGATCCGTGGATGAGAATGGCTTCGGTTCCAAGGCGCGCGAATGGAATCGCACGGAGAGGGTCGAGCGATGGCGGGAACGCTGGGCCGAGCTTGCCAACGAACGGCTTATAGAACTCGACATCGACGCGCGCATCGACCATCGCAGCTTTGAGGCACGCGGCATCGGGCTGGAGCCCCAGACGAAGATCGGCGCGCCCGCACAGCGCATCGAAGCCAAAGGGAAGGAGGCCGACCGCGCCGAGGAGCATCGGCGCATCGCGCGAGAGAACGGCGCGCGGATCGTCGCCGATCCTTCCATCGCCCTCGACGCGATCACGCATCAGCAAGCGACTTTCACGCGCCGCGACATGGCACTATTCGCCCATCGGCACAGCGACGGGATCGACCAGTTCAACGAGGTCATGGGCGCGATGCGCGCCTCGCCCGAGCTGGTGGAATTGGGTCAGGACGGACGCGGCGAGGACCGTTTCACCACAAGCGACATGATCGAGGCCGAACAGCGTCTCCATCGCGCCGCCGAACTCATGGCGGAGCGCAAACGCCATGAAATGAGCGACAGGGAGCGCGGCGCGGCTTTGGAGCGTGCCGAACAACGTGGCCTGGCTCTTTCCGGCGAGCAGGAAAACGCGCTGGCGCATGTCACGGAGGGGCGCGATCTCGGCATCGTCGTCGGCTATGCCGGGACGGGAAAGAGCGCGATGCTCGGCGTGGCGCGCGACGCCTGGGAGACGGCGGGTTACGAGGTCCGGGGCGCGGCGCTGTCGGGCATCGCCGCCGAGAATCTGGAGCGCGGATCGGGCATCGCCTCGCGCACCATCGCGAGCCTGGAGCATGGATGGGCGCAGGACCGTGACCTTCTCACCGCCCGCGACGTTCTGGTGATCGACGAGGCGGGCATGGTCGGCACGCGCCAGTTGGAGCGCGTGCTGTCACACGCCGCCGATGTGGGCGCGAAGGTGGTGCTGGTCGGCGATCCGCAGCAATTGCAATCCATCGAGGCGGGGGCGGCGTTCCGCTCCCTTCATGAGCGTCACGGCGGCGTCGAGATCGGCACGGTCCGCCGCCAGCGCGAGGACTGGCAGCGCGACGCCACGCGCGATCTGGCGACCGGCCGAACGGGCGAGGCGCTTCATGCCTATGACGCGCATGGGATGGTTCATCCCACTGAGACACGCGAGCAGGCGCGCGGCGATCTGATCGACAACTGGGACCGTGACCGGCAGGCATCGCCCGATAAGAGCCGCATCATCCTCACCCACACCAACGCGGAAGTGCGCGAACTCAACAAGGCCGCGCGCGAGAAGATGCGGGAAGCAGGCAATCTCGGCAACGATGTGCATCTGACCGTCGAACGCGGCGAACGGTATTTCGCCACGGGCGATCGCGTCATGTTCCTGCAAAACGAGCGCGGGCTCGGGGTAAAGAATGGCACGCTCGGGATTATCGAACTGGCCAATACCCAGAGCATGAGCGTCCGCACCGACGACGGACGCAACGTCTCCTTCGACCTCAAGGATTACAACCGCATCGACCACGGCTATGCGGCGACCATTCACAAGGCGCAGGGCATGACGGTGGACCGCACCTATATTCTGGCCACGCCAGGCCTTGACGCTCATGCCAGCTATGTCGCCCTCTCGCGCCACCGCGACGCGATAAGCCTGCATTACGGCCATGACGACTTCACCGATGAAAACCGCTTGGCCCGCACGCTGTCGCGCGACCGGGCGAAGGACATGGCCTCCGATTATGAGCCCACGCGGGATTTTGCCGAACGGCGCGGCATCACCTTCCGCGAGCGCGTTGCCGAGATCACGCGCAAGATCGTCCCGGAGAAGGTTCGTACCCTCTTCGACGGGCCGAGCCTGCCCGCCGTTGGCGGGCAGGGGCCGGAAAGAGCGACGCCGGAAAGAAGAGCGACAGACGACCCGGAAGCGGTGTTGCGTCGCGCGCGCACCCGCGCGCTCATCCGCCATGCCCGCGCGGTCGATGCGATCTTCGAGGCGCAGGAACGCGGCGGCAAGGCCAACCCGGAACAGGTGACGGAACTGCGCGACGCGCGCAAGGAATTCGAGGCGGTGCGGCCTTACGGCTCGCACGACGCCGAAGCCGCCTATAAGAAAAACCCGGAACTGGCTGTGGAGGCCGCGAGCAGTCGGGTCAACAACGCCATCCGCGCCCTGCAAATCGAAACCGAACTCCGCACCGATCGCCAGCGCGCGGATCGCTTCGTCGAACGCTGGCAGGGTCTGGAACGGACAAGCCTTCGCCAATATCAGGCAGGCGACATGTCCGGCTACAAGGCCACGCAGAAAGCGATGGGCGATATAGCCAAAAGCCTCGAACGCGACCCGCAGCTCGAATCCATCCTTGCTAACCGCAAGCAGGCTCTCGGCATCGCCATCGAATCGGGCCGCCGACTCGGGCAGGAACTGGCCTTCAATCACGGTCTCGACCTCGGCAGGGAACGCGGCCTCGGGCTCTGATCCTACCCTTTTACCGCCGATTACACGCTAGAACCCTACGACCTTAAATATCTGTTGCATAACGAGAAATCTTTATTCTGTCCTGTGTCGGAAGCCCAAAAAATCCCGGCAGAAGGCAGCACAACCATGTCCACGCCAGAGCGTATCGTCCGCCTGAAATCCGTCCTCGCCCGAACCGGCCTGTCCCGCTCCACGATCTACCGAAAGATCGCCGAGGGCACCTTTCCGTCCCAGATCCGAATCAGCATCAACGGCGCGGGATGGCACGAATCCGACATCGACCGATGGGTCGCCGATCCCGTGAAATGGAGACCCACCCACGGTGGGCCTTGACCGATCATTCAGAGATCGTCATCCAGCTCGTCGTCATGAACCTCGGCGGCGCGCTTTTTCGCGTCGGCGATCAGATCCTTCGCGGATTCCCCCTTCATCCAAACGTCGAGCATATCCGCCCAGCACTGAAGCATGATCCTCCGCTCCGTGAGATAGCGGTTCACGTTATAGACGGCCGCGATCCGGTTCCGGGGCGCGTGGGCGAGGCTCATCTCGATCCAGCGATCGTCGAACTTGGCGCGGTTCAGCCCTGTCGAGAACGTGCGGCGCAGGTCGTGAACGCCGAAGCTCTGAAAATCCGGGTTATCCTGCCGGATGCGCTCGACCACCGTATCGAGCACACGATTGAGCGTGGCGTTGCTGATGGGTGTTTCGCCGTCATACCGGCCAGGGTGCAAATATCGGCTGGTGCCGAACATGGTGCGGAACGCCGTCAGAATGTCGAGTGCCTGATCGCTCAGCGGGACGACATGTGGCTTGCCCGCCTTCATGCGCGCGCCCGGAATGTTCCACCGCGCGGCGGAGAAGTCGATCTCCTTCCATGTCGCGTCAATGAACTCCGACTTGCGAACGCCGGTCAGCAGGACGAACCTCACAGCCTGGCGCAGCGTGGGCGCTGCCGCCACATGATCCAGAGCCGCCAGAGCCATACGAATTTCGGACGGCGACAAGGCGCGGTCGCGCGGCTCGAACGTAGCGATCGCGCTGGTGCGAATCTGCTCGGCGGGATTGCTTATATCCAGCCCGCTTCCTTGAGCATGGCGGAATACGAGCAACACGACCTCCCGCACATGCACGGCGACGGCCGGCCCGCGCTTCTCCTTCACCTCGTCGCAAAGAGATTTGAGGCGCTGCGGCGTCACCTCCGCCAGCTTGAGCTTCGCCAACGCGCCCGCAATGGCGCGGTCATAGACGGATCGGCGCATTGCCAGCGTGCTGTCAGCCAGTCTCTCGGCCCCGGATTTCGGATCGGCCTTGTGCCTGAAATACGTTTCCGCCCATCCGCCGAAGGTCAACGCCTCGATCGACGCGGTGCGTTTCTCCGCCTTGGCTCTCGACGGCGAATCGCCCCGCTCGACCTGACGGCGCGCGCGGGCCAGCAGCGCCCTCGCCTCGGCAAGCGATACGTCCATTCCGTAATCCAGAGCCTCGGGCGCCCGCGTCAGCTTGCGCGCCGCCTCGGCACTATAGCGGCCGATGGTCAAGACCTCCTGCCGCCCGTTCACCCGGTAATGATAACGGAAAGAGATAATGCCGGTCGGCGTGACGGCCGCGAACATCCCGTCGCGGTCCGCCACCTTGTAGAGCCTGGTTCTCGGCTTGAGGTTTTTCAGTTCTTTATCAGTGAGTTGCCCCATGAATCCGCATCCGGTCGAGGGCGGACAATACCATCAAAAGGGCTTGATGGTATCGGAAGCCCGTTTCTCGACCATCCTGCGCGATACCATCACCAGTACCAACAAACCGGCCAGGCCGGGGTGATACGCAGAGATACGGGTTAGGAAAAATAATCCTTGTTCGTCAAAGACATCGTGCAATTATCGGCACGGCGCGAGATGGTCTGAAACGACCCTAGATCACTCCCACTCGATCGTCCCGGGCGGCTTCGACGTGATATCGTAGGTCACGCGATTGATGCCGCGCACCTCGTTCACGATGCGGCTGGCGACGCGGTTCAGGAAGCCGATGTCGAACGGATAGACATCGGCCGTCATGCCGTCGGTACTGGTGACCGCGCGCAAGGCGCAGGCATAGTCATAGGTACGACCATCGCCCATCACGCCGACGGTGCGGACCGGCAGCAGGACCGCGAAGGCCTGCCAGATCGCGTCGTACAAGCCAGCACTCCGGATTTCTTCCAGGAAGATCGTGTCGACCTGGCGCAGCAGCGCCAGCTTGTCGCGATCGATCGCGCCGGGAATGCGAATGGCCAGGCCCGGCCCCGGGAACGGGTGACGGCCGACGATGGCCTCGGGAATCCCCAGTTCGCGGCCCAGTTCCCGAACCTCGTCCTTGAACAGTTCGCGCAGCGGCTCGACCAGCTGCATCTTCATGCGTTCCGGCAGGCCGCCGACATTGTGATGCGACTTGATCGTCACCGACGGGCCGCCGGTGAAGCTGACGCTTTCGATCACGTCGGGATACAGCGTGCCCTGGGCGAGGAATTCCGCCCCACCCAGCTTCGCGGCCTCTTCCTCGAACACCTCGACGAACAGGCGGCCGATCGTCTTGCGCTTCACCTCCGGGTCGGTCACGCCTTCCAGGGCGGAGAGGAACAGGTCCGACGCGTCGCGATGGATCAGCTTGATATTGAAGCGGCCACGGAAGGTCTTCACCACCTCCTCGGCCTCGCCGGCGCGCAGAATGCCGGGATCGACGAAGATGCAGGTCAACTGGTCGCCGATCGCCTCGTGGATCAGCACCGCCGCCACCGAGGAATCAACCCCGCCCGACAGGCCGCAGATGACCCGGCCCGACCCGACCTGCTCGCGGATACGGGCAATTTCCATGTCGCGGAACCCGGCCATGGTCCAGGTGCCCTGACAGCCCACGACACCGTGCGTGAAGTTGCGCAGCAGGGCCGCACCGTGCGGCGTGTGCACCACCTCGGGGTGGAACTGCACGCCATACATGCGCCGCCCCTCATCCGCGATGATGGCATAGGGCGCGCCCTCGCTGACGGCAACCGCACGGAAACCGGGCGGCAGCTTCGTCACCCGGTCGCCATGGCTCATCCACACCTGCTCGCGCCCGCCTCGCGTCCAGGTGCCACGGAACAGCGCACAATCCTCGACGATATCGACATGCGCGCGGCCGAATTCACGATGCGCGTGCGTTTCCACCGCGCCGCCCAACTGGAGACACATTGCCTGCTGGCCGTAGCAGATGCCCAGCACCGGCACGTTGAGGGCGAACACGATATCGGGGATGCGCGGCGCGTTCTCGTCCAGCACGCTGGCGGGGCCGCCCGACAGGATGATGCCGCGCGGGGCGAAGGCACGGATCCGCGCCGCATCGGTGGAAAACGGCCAGATTTCGCAATAGACGCCGCTTTCGCGCACGCGGCGGGCGATCAGCTGCGTGACCTGGCTGCCGAAATCCAGGATCAGAATCCGGTCCTGATGCAACGTTGCATCAAGCGCCGTCGTATCCTGGGGCAGGGTCTGGGTGGAACCGGCGGTCTTCACATCGTCGCTCATCGTGGCTCTTTCGGTCGCGGCGTTACGGTCGCAGGGCGCGCTGCGCGACCGGGCGGGCCGTGCAGGAGCCGGATATGCGTCGACGCAGAATATAGTGCAAGCCCGGAGCGGGCGGGACCCTATGGTCCAACGGGCCGGCCGCCGCCATATAGGGTCGCAGACCAAGGTGTTACGGAGCCCGAACGTGTCCCTCTTCCGACTGGACCGCCCTTTGCCCCCTCCCTGTCCCCCCAACGTGGGACGCGCGACGATTATCGGCGCCCTCATCCTTGCCCTGTCGACGGGCGGCCTGTCGCGGGCTGCCGGAGCGGCCGAGGACGCAGCGCGCGATCCACTCGGGACCTGGACCGGTACGCTGATCGCCGACCGTGGCATCTGCCCCGAGACGCGGGCCCCGTCGACCTTGCAGATCGAAGGCAAGCGCATTGCCTTCACCCCCGCCGACGGCGCGCACACTCTGCGCGGCCAGCGCGACGCAACACCGGGCCATTTCCACGCCCAGCTCGTGCTGAGCGACATGAACCACAAGCCCTTTCCCATGGTATTCGAAGGCACGCCCGAAGGAGCTGAGATCCATGGCACCTACGGCACGCCGCGCTGCCGCGCCCATGTGGTCCTGACCCGCCCGCAATCCCATGCCATGGAGCATTTCCTGGGCCATTGAAACGGCCCGCCGGACGCCCTGCATCAGGATGATGGCCGGTTGCCTGATCCATCCGGTTGCGACATGGTCGACCACGCGAAAAGCATGACATTTCCGCATGACGGATAGAGCAGGAGCGCCTGGTTTGACCCTTCCCTTCCATCGCCCGGGCGGGGCGATCGCCTTTGCGACCGCCCTCGGCCTGATCAGCAGCCTGGGCCATGCCGCCCCTCCGGCGGCGCCGACGGCCGCATCGTCCCTGACGGTGCAGACGGGCAGCGACATCCCCGCCCATGTCACCTTCCCCACCGCCGCGCGCGATTACGTCAAGCGCGAGATCATGATCCCGATGCGCGACGGGGTGAAGCTGCATACGGTGATCGTGATCCCGCGCGACGCCCATGATGCGCCGATCCTGCTGACGCGCACGCCCTATCATGCATCGAAGCGCCTCAACCGGGTCGAGGACGCGCCGACCATGCGCGCGCTGCTGCCCCAGGGCGACGATGTGTTCGTGGAATCCGGCTATATCCGCGTGTTCCAGGACATTCGCGGCAAATACGGGTCGGAAGGCGATTACGTCATGACGCGCCCGGTGCGCGGCCCGCTGAACCCCACCCATACCGACGAAGTCACCGATGCGTGGGACACGATCGACTGGCTGGTCCACAATCTGCCGCAGTCCAACGGGCGCGTGGGCATGCTGGGCTCGTCCTATGAAGGCTTCACGGTCGTCATGGCGCTGCTGAACCCGCACCCGGCGCTGAAGGTCGCGGCCCCGGAAAGCCCGATGGTCGATGGCTGGATGGGTGACGACTGGTACCATTACGGCGCCTTCCGCCAGGGCGGGCTGGACTATTTCACCGACCAGATGACGGTGCGCGGCTCCGGCTCCTCCATTCCCCGCGTCGATCGCGACGACTACACCAATTTCCTGCGCGCGGGCTCGGCCGCCCAGTTCGCCTCCGCCGCCGGGCTGGACCAGTTTCCGTGGTGGCAGCGCATGCTGGCCCATCCGGATTATGATTCCTTCTGGCAGGACCAGGCGCTGGACAAGCTGATCACCCGCCATCCGCTGACCGTCCCCACCATCTGGGAACAGGGGCTGTGGGACCAGGAAGACATGTGGGGCGCCATCCATTCCTGGCAGGCGCTGAAGGCGACCAGCCCGAACGTGCCCAACGTGCTGGTGATGGGCCCCTGGCGCCACAGCCAGGTCAATTACGACGGGTCGGAACTGGGCCCGCTGCACTGGAACGGAGACACCGCGCATCAATTCCGCGCCGAGGTGCTGCTGCCCTTCTTCAACCAGTATCTGCGCCCCGGCTCGCCCGAGGTTCATCTGCCGGAAGCCATCATCTACAATTCCGGCGAGAACCATTGGGACCGCTTCCCGCACTGGCCCCTGGCGTGTGACGACAAGAGCTGCGACCAGAAGCTGAAGCCGCTGTATCTGCAGGCCGGCTACAGCCTGTCGTTCGACCACCCCGCCACCGGGCAGGATTCCTACGTGTCCGACCCGGCGCATCCGGTGCCGTTCGTGCAGCGTCCGTTCAATTTCGCGGAGGATTCACCGCGCTGGAAGACCTGGCTGGTCCAGGACCAGCGGCAGGCCGAAAGCCGCCCGGACGTGCTGACCTATGAAACGCCGGTCCTGACCAAGTCCATCCGCGTCAGCGGCGTGCCGGTGGCCGACCTGTTCGCGGCGACCAGCGGCACCGATTCCGACTGGGTGGTGAAGCTGATCGACGTGATGCCCGCCACCGACGGCGACCGGCCGGAAATGGGCGGATACGAACTGGCGGTGTCGATGGACATCTTCCGTGGCCGCTACCGCGAAGGGTTCGACCATTCGGTGGCCGCGGTGGCCAATGCGACGGCGCGCTACCGCTTCACGCTGCCGGCGGTCAACCACGTGTTCAAGCCGGGGCACCGGATCATGGTGCAGATCCAGTCCTCGCTGTTCCCGCTCTACGACCGCAACCCGCAGACCTTCGTCCCCAACGTGCTGCGTGCCACGCCGCATGATTATGTGACCGCCACCCAGACCATTCACCGGGGTGGTGAGCAGTCGACGGCCATCTGGCTGCCGGTCGTTCCCTAAAGCCTGACGGGAAACACGCGGGCAGCCATCAAGGCCGCCCGCATTCACAGCCTGCCCAGCCAGGCATTGAGGGGACGCCGTATGGTGGCGCCGGGGGCAGGCATGCGGTTAAGATCGCCGCATGACTGCTTCTTCCATCGTGTCCGCCGCCATCCTGGCCGTCGTTGTTCGTGACGCGCGCCTGCTGCTGATCCGGCGCGCCAACCCGCCAGACCAGGGGCTATGGGGCTTCCCCGGCGGCCGGATCGAACATGGCGAGACCCTGTTCCAGGCGGCCGAACGCGAACTGCGCGAGGAAACCGGGTTCGTCACCCGAGCCCAGGGCGTGTTGACGGCATTCGACGTGCTGGACCGGGCACCCGACGGGCGGTTGCGCTTCCATTACGTCATCACCGTGGTGCATTGCGCCGATTCCGGCCAGACCGACATCCAGGCTGCCGATGACGCGGTGGCCACAGGCTGGTTCACCCTCGACCAGATCCGGGCCAACCCGGAGCGCATGAGCCCCGGCCTGCTGGAACTGGGCACCCTGGCGCTTTCCGAACGAGGGCCCGCCCCGTGGCCCGTCCCCTGGGGCGATCCTCGTCGCCTCATCCCCGCACAGGACCATGCATCATGACATCTGGCCGCCATATCCTGCTGGTCGAGGACGAATCCGCCATCGCCGACCTGATCCGCACCGCGCTGGAGGCATCCGACCTGCGCGTCACCGCCTGCCCGGGCGTGCAATCGGCCGTGAACGCGGTGGAACAAGGGCCGGTCGACCTGGCTATCATCGACCTGTCCCTGCCCGACGGCCCGCCTGATCGCCTGATCGCCGAACTGAAGGCTGGGGGCATCCCCCTGATCGCCATCAGCGGTGACCCGGTGCGCCTGGCCACCCTCACGCCGATCCCGACGCTGGAAAAGCCATTCCGGGTCCGCGCACTGATGGAGCTGGTACGCAGCACGCTGGACAGCACGGCGAAATAGCGACGCCCTATTCCCCAGCCGGCAGGCGGGCTGCGCCGGCGAGCGGGCCGGGCGCCAGCGTCACGCGGAAGACGGCATAACGTTCGGCAACCCTGCCCTTGCGCGCCCGCTCCACTGTGCCGATCCGCGTGGCGCTGCTGAACGGCGACAGATCGAGGTCGCGCAGCCTCCGGACGCTGCACAGGAAGATACCGCTGCCCCCCGCCGGGCGCGGCAGGTCGAACAGTGCCCAGCGCGGCTCGATCCCGATCACGGTCCGGCGCGGCAGCGCCAGGGCCAGTTCCGCCGCCAGCCCGTATTCATCGGCCGCCACCATGTCGCCGGGGGCCGCCAGAGCATCGACGTCCCGCGCCAGATCCTGCCAGCCGGCCATCTGCCGCAGGGTGATGTCCAGATGCGGCGACAGCGAAACGGGCGCCAGGGTGGACTGCGCATAAACCAGCAGCGTCAGCGCAAACCCCAGCACCGCCCCCGCGCGCCAAAGGCGCCAGGCGGGTGACGCAGCCAGCACGGCCAGCGCGGGATAGAGCAGCACCGGCCAGTTGGCCTGCACCCGATCGCCCAGCGCGTGCTGCACGAACACCAGCGCCGACGGCACGATCCACCACAGCAGCACCGCCGCCCCCGGGTCGCGGCCGGCACGGCGCCAGGCCCGCCACATTCCGCCGCCAAATCCCAGCGCGATCAGCGGCGTCATCAGGCCGATCTGCCCGCCTGCCAGCTCCGACAGGAACTGCACGGCCCGCGCCGGCCGCCAATCCCCTGCCCGGCCGCCCTGACGCACGAAGCTGGCCCAATGATGCGCGTGGTTCCAGCCGATGACCGGCAGGAACAGGATCGCGGCCAGCACCACACCGCACCAGGGCCAGGGCGTGCGCAGCCACGCCCGGCCCGACCGGCTGCACAGGCACCACAACGCCAGCCCGCCAATGGGCAGCACCGCCGTATATTTGCTGTCGCAGGCCAGGCCGAGTGCCACCCCCAGCACCAGCCACCACGTCCCCCGGCCCGTGACCAGCAGCCGGCCCAGCGCCCACAGCGCCAGCGTCACGAAGAACAGCAGCGGCGTATCCGGGGTCATGGTCACGGCGCCGATGCCCAGCGCCAGCGTGGCGTTCAGCAGCAGCCCCGCCCGCACCATCCGGCCGGCCGGTGGCCCGTCGCCCTGGCCCAGGTCGCGCGCCGCCACAGCAAGGAAGAGCGTACCGATCGCCGCCGAGAGCGGGGCCAGCAGACGCACGCCCAGGGCGCCATCCCCCAGCAGGACCGTACCCGCGCGGATCCACAGCGCCACCATCGGAGGATGGTCCAGATAGCCCGGTGCCAGCGCGCGGGACCAGACCCAGTAATAGGCCTCGTCCGGCGACAGGGGCGTCCACGCGGCCACGATCACGCGCAGCAATGTCACCCCGACCAGGGCCAGGCCCCATCGCGACAGGTCGGGCCCGCCCCGTCCCACGGCGCCTGTCATCGCACGCGCCAGATCAGGGTCGATGAAACGGCGTAATTCCACACCACCGCGATCGCCGCCCCGGCCGCCCCGGCCAGGCGCCATTCCCCGTCACGACTGAAGATCGCCCGTGCGATGCCGACATCGGCGACGGCGCCGGCCGAACAGATGATCATGAACAGCCCCAGCCCCAGCCACATCCGCCCGCCGCGCAGCCGCCGGTCGCGATAGGTCAGCGCGTTGTTCATCCAGAAATTCGTCACCATGGCAACCAGTGTACCCAGCCATTGGCCGGTGGTGAAATCGGCGCCGAAACGCCGCCCGATATCCAGCACCGCCAGATTGACCAGAATGCCGACCAGCCCGACCAGCGAGAACGCGATGAACCGGGTCGGGAGGAACCCCCGGCAGATCTTGTCCGCCAGCATCGCCACGAACTGCATCAGCACCAGGATATCCAGCTTGCTCTCGCCCGCCGCACGGGGGCGGAAGACGAACGGCACCTCCAGCACCCGTGGCCGCTGGGGCGCGGACAGGAACACATCCAGCAGGATCTTGAAGCCCGTGCCCGACAGGCGCGGCACCGTACGTTCGAACAGATCGCGGCGCATGGCGAAGAATCCGCTCATCGGATCGCCCAGCCGCACCGGCAGGATCATCTGCACCAGGCGGATGCCGGAGTCGGAGAGGAAGGTCCGCCAGCCATTGGCCAGCCCCGCATTGTCGCCGCCGGCCACATGGCGGCTGCCGACCGCGATGTCGTACCCGTCATGCGCCACGGCGTCGATCAGCCGTCCGAGGCACGATTCGTCGTGCTGCATGTCGCCATCCATGACGGCGACGATCCGCGCCGAGGACGACAGCACGCCCTCGATCACCGCTGACGACAGGCCACGCCGCCCCACACGCAGCAATCCGCGCACGCGGCCATCGCGTTCCGCCATGGCCCGCACTTCGTCGATCGTGCCGTCGGGCGAACTGTCATCGACGAAGATGACCTCCCACGCCCGCCCCGCCAGGGCCTGGTACAGCGCCGCGACCAGGGGACGCACATTGGCGCGCTCATTGTAGCAGGGCACCACGATGCTGATGTCCGCCGCCGGACACGCCTGGCCGGCCCCGCCCGCAGCGCCGGTGTCATCCCCCCACACGGGGCCGGCCCGGCCCCGGACCTGGGTCATGCGCCGTCTGTATCGCCGAAGGGCTGGGCCAGTGGCTGCACCGGCACCCCGGCGCGGCTGAGGGAGGTACGGATGGTCTGCAATGTCTGGACCCGGCTGACATGCGGGCTTTCGGTCAGGCGCCGGGTCAGTTGATTTTCGTGCGCGGCGTCGCGCGCCACCAGCCGGACCAGGAAATCGCCGCCGCCCCGGATCATGTGGCACTCCCGTACCTCCGGCCATCCGGCAACCTGGGACTCGAAGGCGGTCAGGACCGCCTCCTTCTGGCTATCCAGCCCGATCAGGGCAAACAGCGTGATCGTCCATCCCAGCAGGGCCGCGTCGGTGTCGGCATGATAGCCGCGGATCAGCCCTTCCTCCTCCAGCCGGCGCACGCGCCGCAGGCATGGTGGGGCGGAAATGCCGACCCGACGCGCGAGTTCCACGTTGGTCATGCGGCCATCCGCCTGGAGTTCCGCTACGATCCGACGGTCAATCGCATCCAGATCCATCACGTCAGTTTTGCCCGTCCCAGAATATCAAGCCTTCAGGATACGGCATGCGCCCCGCGCCGAAAAGAGCATCCCGATCCCCACATGGCTTGTGCCTGGCGCGCCGCACGGCCATATCCCATGCAGCTTGAACAGACCTGTGCCGAGTCCATGACCCATACCCATTCCACCGACCTGCTCGTGATCGGGGCCGGCCCCGCCGGCTACACCGCCGCCATCTACGCCGCCCGCGCCAACCTGAAGCCGATTCTGGTTGCCGGCCTCCAGCCCGGCGGCCAACTGATGATCACGACGGACGTGGAAAACTATCCGGGCTTCGCCCGCGGCATCCAGGGCCCCGAGCTGATGGAACAGATGGCCGCCCAGGCCGCCCATGTCGGAACGCGGATCATCCACGACATCATCACGGAATGCGCGCTGGTGGGGCGCAAGGCGGGCGAACCCTTCCGCCTGGTCGGCGATTCGGGCGATGTCTACCTGGCCCGCTCGGTAGTGATCGCGACCGGGGCACAGGCGAAGTGGCTGGGCATTCCCGGCGAGGCCCAATATCAGGGCGCCGGGGTTTCGGCCTGCGCCACCTGCGACGGGTTTTTCTATCGCGGCCGCACCGTGGCCGTCATCGGCGGCGGCAATACGGCGGTCGAGGAAGCGCTGTACCTGACCCATCATGCAGAACATGTGTTCCTGATCCACCGGCGCGACAGCCTGCGCGCCGAGAAGATCCTGCAGGACCGGCTGTTCGCGCACCCCAAGGTCACGGTGAAGTGGAACCGCGTGGCCGAGGAGATTATCGCGGACGGCGAGCCGCCCGTCGTCACCGGCATCACCTTGCGCGACACCACGACCGGCGCGCATGAAGATCTGTCGGTCGACGGCGTGTTCGTCGCCATCGGCCACGCGCCGCACACGGAGATTTTCCGTGGCCAGGTCGAGACCGATGACGAGGGCTATATCGTCACGAACCCCGGCGGAACCCGGACATCGGTGCCCGGCGTCTTCGCGGCCGGCGACGTCCAGGACAAGATCTATCGCCAGGCCATCACGGCCGCCGGCACCGGCTGCATGGCCGCGCTGGAAGCGGAACGTTTCCTGGCTGGAATCCCGGGCTGATTCCCCATCAAATCCTTGACCGGACGGCCCGTTTCGGTCACCAAAAGTAACATTGGTTTCACAATTTCTCCTGTCAGGATCGGAGCGTACATTGGACTGGGACAAACTCCGTATTTTTCATGCGGTGGCCGAAGCCGGTTCGTTCACGCATGCGGGCGACGTACTCAACCTCAGCCAGTCTGCCGTCTCGCGACAGATTTCGGCTCTGGAAGAAGCACTTCAGGTTCCGCTGTTCCACCGCCATGCCCGGGGCCTGATCCTGACCGAACAAGGCGAGACCCTGAACCAGACGGTGCGGGAAGTCTTCTCGAAGCTGGCGATGACGCAGTCCCTGCTGACCGAGAGCAAGGAGAAAGCCGCCGGCCGCTTGCGCGTGACCACGACGACGGGTTTCGGCACCTGTTGGCTGACGCCGCGCCTGCATCGCTTCATGGAAACCAATCCGGACATCACAATTACGTTAATCCTGGAAGATAACGACCTGGATCTGGGCATGCGCGAGGCCGATGTGGCCGTCCGCATGCATCCGCCGCGCCAGCCCGACCTGATCCAGCGCCACCTCGCGGATTTCCCGCTGCCGATCTACGCTTCCCCCAGCTATCTGGAAGAATTCGGCACTCCCAAGACCCTGGACGAACTGTCGGGCCACAAGCTGGTACTGTTCGGCGGCTATCATCCGCCCGTGCCGCACATCAACTGGCTGGCGGAAGCCGGCGTGCCGTCGGACGAGAAGCGGGGTGCGCGGCTTGAGGTCAACAGCCTGCCGGCAATGGCATCGGCCATCGCGGCCGGGGTCGGCATTGGCTCGGTGCCGCTTTACGCGACCGAGCCGCATGCGAACCTGGTCAAGATCCTGCCCGACGTTCCGCTGCCGACGGTCGACGCCTATTTCGTCTATCCGGAAGAATTGCGGACATCGAAGCGCGTTGCCGTGTTCCGCGATTTCCTGCTGTCGGAAATCAATGCTCGCCACTAGGCGGTGCAACGCCCGCAAGGAACCGCAGCACCGATGAGCAGTCGCGACAAACCGACAAGCGGACCGGGAAAACAGGCCTACGAAGCCCGCCGGGCCGCGAAGGCAGGGGTCAGCCTCGATAACTGGCTGGCCCGCAAGGAAGATGCCCGCAAGGCCGCTTCCACCCCTGCCGCGCAGCCCAACCCCGTGCTGGCCCAGGCCCGCTCGGTGTGGCGACGGCTGATCGAACGCGCCCACCGCCCCCTCTGAGACCGTACCGGAAATTGCGCACTGGCGGCGATCTGGCCCGCGTTCCCGCGCTTCGGTGCCCCCGGCCATCGAGGCTCCTCTCCAATGCTTGGAAACACAGGATGGCCGTGCCGCCAGTCACCTGAATCTGAAGTTCGGTTCGATGAACGCGACGAGATCGGTCGTGGAGCGATGCACGCCGCGCTGGGGCTGCCTGCATGTCAACTCGGCAAACCTGCGCTCTACCTGATTGAACCAGGAAGCCGATGTCGGCGTGAAATGAACATGCCAATGAGGCCGACGGGCCAGCCAGGCCTTCGTCACGGCGATTTTGTGCGTGGCGGAGTTGTCCATTACGAGATAGACGTCCAGGCCGTCAGCGATCCCGGCGTCGATACGCTTCAGTAAAGTCCAGGAACCCGGCTGCCCGGTGCCATTTGCAGCATTTGCCGGTCACCGCACCCGTCGCGATGCCGAGGGCTGCGAACAGTGAGGCCGCGCTATCGTACGCCCGAACGTGCGGCGACCTCCCTGCTTTGCAAACCATCAGCAGAGCAGGAGCATCCCACCATCATTGCACTTCCGCTCTCCGCAACAAGAGCAGAATATAATGAAGTATATTTCAATTCCAGGTGACCGGGTGCTGCCTGCATTCGACTCAGCCAGATCATTGCGAATTCCCAATGTACGAAACCCTTGGAGGCCGGGAGCGTTTTCTCCCATCGCAGGCGATATCGGCATGAACTGTCGAAAGGGTGCTGTCGATCGGGGACATATGCGAAGTCCGACACGTTGGCCAGGGTATGGAAAAGCCTTTTCCGGACGACCGGGTGTGACCAAGGTCGAAAACGGGCGTGGACCACGGTCCATCCGCCGAACACGACCGGCAGGTCACGCCGGCATGCCGCATTGGCGGCCATCCGCAAGATCGCATCCGCGAACAGTCGATTGTCGACCCTACGCCGCCCGGGCGTTTCGATCCAGCCCGGCAGATAGCCTGTCTCAAACACGAGCATGTGTATGCTCGGCGTTTTTTCTTTTTAAAACATTACAAACCGGTTACGCTGAAATATTTCGTGCTGAGCCGCCCCATAAAAGGGGTCGCATTCGTCAACGCGACTGCAATACCCGATGCCAACTCACATCGCACCACCTAATCACGTCGCGTCATCCAATTTCCAGGACCACTCTCTTCAGGATGGGTTAAGATGCCATGAGGACAATACCTGCGAATAGCGTGAAATTTATAAATATAAGCAAACTGCTTATAGCAAATAAAATAAAAGAAGCTTCATTTATAGTATTAATATCGATGATATTAATTTCTGTATTTAATTTTAACATATTTGACTACAGCATTTCGAGATATATAAGTTACATTGGAAAAGGCAGAGACCTGATTGATGTTGTTGTGGGCATAATTACTGGACTAAATGCCTTTTCAAATATGTTGATGATGTCTATTGTTGTTTTTGCATGGTTTTATTCAGACACAAACGCAAAAAAGATCAGCGTCTTTATAGGGACTCTGACTTCATTCGGAGCAGGTGTGATTAGCCGCATATTGCAGTTTAACCTACCGATGCATGTCAGGCCCCTCTATGATCCGGCGCTGAATTTCCGACTTCCAAATGGTGTCGCACCTGGCACTCTTAGCCATTGGTCATCATTCCCGAGCGATCATGCCACGATTTTTTTTGGTTTCGCCTGCACAGTTAATGCCGTCAATCCCGCCGCCGGAGCTTTAGCCTATATACTTGCATTTATCTTCGATTTCGGTCGGATCTATCTTGGTTATCATTTTCCGAGCGATGTCATTGGAGGGGCAGCTCTAGGCATATTTTGCGTCACATTGACCAGGCCGCTCTGCGTCAATAAAAAAGTAAATTCGTTTTTCTTACGGTGCATGGCACATAAACCATATTTCTTTGCTGTTTCATTCTATTTTTCCATTTGCATAGCAACTATGTTTGATGATTACCGGGCAGCAATACTCAAGATTCTTCATACGTTTCATGTTCACATTCCAACCTAGCCACCCGAATCCGAGGTTCGATTCATTGTCTTGTGACAGAAGCGTTTGATGGATGCGAGAATCTGATCGGCGGATCTGACCCACCGATATGGTTTGGGATTTTCGTTATGCGCGTCCATGAACGCGACGAGATCGGTCGTGGAGCGATGCAGGCGTTGGAGTTGCCTGCATGTCAACTCGGCAAACCAGCGCTCTACCTGATTGAACCAGAAAGCCGATGTCGGCGTGAGATGAACATGCCAATGAGGCCGACGGGCCAGCCAGGTCTTCGTCACGGCGATTTTGTGCGTGGCGGAGTTGTCCATTACGAGATGAACGTCCAGGCCGCAGGTTGCCCGACCCGATCAGCTATGTCGGCGGCCCGTGCGGCCAAGCTGGCAGCGGTGCGCCTTGTCACGATAATACATGGCCTGCCCGATCGGGGCGAAATATTGCCGGTGGCCGATAATCCGCAGCCTGTGGCCATGAGTGCCGATCACAGCGTCATGAGACGCGCAGAGATGGGCCGCCAGCCCCGTGCGGTGATGATGATGCGACGCATGGCGCGTGCCGGCGCATGCCGGCAGGGCAACACACGACACCGCAACGCATACAACGAGAAATCCAGAGATTACGTACCACACCCTTACACACCTCCGCGGTCCGGCACCGCTCGTGGAGAAGGATTCGTAGCAGCCGCGATCGGAACATATCAAGAACATTCTATCCGGCACCCAGGACCCCACGTCCCGCGAACACCGGACCGGAACGATCAGTCGGCGCCGGGCTCGACGCCGCCATTAACGCGTTCACGCAGTTCCTTGCCCGCCTTGAAGAAGGGGACGACCTTTTCGTCCACCGCCACCATTTCGCCGGTGCGGGGGTTACGGCCGGTACGGGCATCGCGTTTCTTGACCGTGAATGCGCCGAATCCGCGCAGTTCCACCCGGTCGCCCCGGGCCAGCGCCGCACTGATCTCGCTGAAAATCGTCTGAACGATCAGTTCGACATCGCGGCCGAGAAGATGCGGATTGGCCGCAGCCAGTTCGGCGATCAGCTCCGATTTGGTCATCCGTCTTGTCCCGTTTCGATTCAAGGTTTCCAGAGCGCAACCGCTCCGTCGAGCGCAACACCTTGCGATACCACAGATCCCGCCCATTCCTCACCAAGAATGACGCCGAGCATGCTGCGCGTCAGTCGCGGAATCCAGTCCCGGCCGGTCGGAACCTTCAGATCGAGAACCGGAACCGTCTCGGACAGGTGCTGCTTGCGCGCCAGCCAGGTCACCGCATCGCGTTCGGTCCCGATCTGGTCGATCAATCCCAGCGGCAGCGCCTGCCGGCCGGTATAGGGCCGGCCATCGGCCAGCGATCGCACCCGGTCGACCGGCATATGCCGCCCGTCGGCCACCATCGTGACAAACTGGTCGAACAGATCCGCCACCACGCCCTGCAGCATCTGCCGCCCCTCGGGCGAAAGCGGCTGAACGACCGAAGGTTGCCCCTTCATCGGGCCGGAAACCAGTTCGTCCACGCGAACGCCCACCCGCTCCAGCAGGCCGGAGACATCCGGCGCCTGCATGATCACCCCGATCGATCCGGTCAGGGTCGACTGGCTGGCAAAGATGCGCTGCGCGGGAACCGAGATCATGTAGCCCGCCGACGCCGCGACGCCGCCCATCGTCACCACGACCGGCTTGCGCGCGGCGAAACGGGCCACCGCATCATGCAGGGCCTCGCCGCCGCTGACCGAACCGCCCGGACTGTCGACCGACAGCACCAGGCCCAGCACCGAGTCCGCCCTCGCGGCCCGGTCGATCAGGTCGATCAGCTTGCGATTGTCCGACCCGATGATGCCGGACACCCGCACCCGCGCCAGATGGTCACCCCCGACCAGGGCGCCATGATGGAACAGCGCATGACCGCCGAGCCCCAGCCAGGCGAGGACGAACGCGGCGACCGCCCCCACCCGCCAGAACAGCAACCGCCGACGCAGGCGCAGCCGGTCCACCACCAGATCGGGATCAGCCATGGGATCTCCGACCGGGCCGTGGCGCGAAACGCACCGTTACTCCTGCGGCGCCGCGGCCTTGCGCCCGCGGCGGGCCGGCTTGGCGGCCGCGCCGTTGTCGGCAGGCGTTTCTTCCACCGTCGCGGTGATCTTGCGGCCCAGGCCGATTTCCCGCGCCAGGGTGGAGCGGCGCTCGGCATAGTTCGGGGCGACCATCGGATAATCGGTCGGCAGGCCCCAGCGCTCGCGATACTGCTCCGGCGTCATGCCATAGGCGCTCTGGAGATGCCGCTTGAGCATCTTCAGCTTCTTCCCGTCCTCGAGGCAGACGATATAGTCCGGGAAGACCGAACGCTTGATCGGCACCGCGGGCTGCAGCTTCTCGGGCTCGGGCGCGGCCTGGCCGAGAGAAGTCAGCGCCTGGTAGACCTGCCGGATCAGATCAGGCACGCCATCGGCGACCACGCTGTTGTTCGAAACATGCGCCGACACGATCTGCGCCGTGAGTTCCAACAAAGATGCACCCTGCTCGATTTCCGACATACCGAAATTCCATTCTGTTATTATGACTTCTCACGACGTCAGCGATTCGCATCGCTTCATTATCATAAATATCTTGAAAAGATAGCGAAGACAAATAATTCTTACAAAAACATTTTAAATTTTTAACGGGAACGAGGCGCCGGTGTTCGTAACAGGAAGTAATAAATCCCCAATCTTCGTATTCGGCAGCGTCAATATCGACGTCAGCGCGCGGCTGAATCACTTTCCCGTTCCAGGGGAAACCCTCCACGCGCGGGATGCCGGGCTGGGCCTGGGCGGCAAGGGTGCCAACCAGGCGGTGGCGGCGGCGCGGCTGGGCGCGGATGTCGGGCTTGTCGGCCGAACGGGGGACGATCCGCTGGCCGATTTCGCCGCAGCGGCGCTGCGGCGGCACGGTGTCGCGCCAGACGGCCTGTATCGTTCGGCGGCCGACCTGACGGGACTCGCGATGATCTGCACCGACTCGGGCGGCGAGAACACGATCGTCGTCGTGGGCGGCGCCAACATGACCATCGACGCCACCGATATCGCCCGCCTGTCGCCCCTGCTGACACCGGGCGCGATCGTGCTGATGCAATGCGAAATTCCGATGGACACGCTGCGCGCCGCCGCACGGGCGATCGCTCAGGCCGGGGCGCGGCTGATTCTCGACCCGGCGCCGGTGCCCGAAGACGGGCTGGACGCCGAGTTGTTCGCGCTCGCCGAACTGATGACGCCCAACGAGACCGAGACCGAACGCCTGACCGGCCTGCGCCCGCACGATACGGACAGCGCACGCCGCGCCGCCGACACGCTGCATCGGCTGGGGCTGCGGCGCGCCATCGTCAAGCTGGGGGCGCGGGGTGTGCTGTATTCCGACGCATCCGGCCACGGCTTCGTGCCGCCCTTTGCCGTCACCCCCATCGACAGCACGGCGGCCGGGGACTGCTTCAATGGCGGCCTGGCGGTCGCGCTGTCATCCGGCATGGATCTGGCGGGCGCCACGCGCTACGCCGCCGCCTGCGGAGCCCTGGCCACGACGCGCAAGGGTGCCGCCGAAGCCGCCCCGACCCGGCCCGAGGTCGAACACCTGCTGGCGACCCAGCCCGGCTAGGCCTGCCCTGTTTGCAGCCCGCCGGTCCATACATGGGTCATATTGGCCCGCGACGCAGTATAGAGCGCGGTCGCCAGCAGATCCTCGTCGCTCTCGTCGCCCCATAGCCGCATGGTGCCCAGGGGCGCATCGGGGTCGATGCGCAGCACGTCGAAATGCTGGCCGGGGGCAAACCGCCCCACCGGCAGATCCAGCGCGTCGCCGCCCCCGGCCGTGGCCAGATGAAAAGCCGTGATCATGTCCACATCGCTGCCCGGCCGGCCGCGTTCCGCCGCCGGCCGGTCGGGATCGACGCCGTCCCGCAGCATGCGCGAGGCGGCGACCGTCATGCGCATCGCCCCCATCATCGATGCCGACGGGCCACCCGCAATGTCGGTCCCCAGCCCGACCCGCACACCTTTTTCCAGTGCGGCGCGCAGCGGAAAGACCGCATTGGCGAACCAGGCGTTCGACAGCGGACAATGCGCCACCGCGGCACCCCGTCGGGCCATCAGGTCCATGTCCGCCCCGGTGATGAAATTGCCATGGGCCAGCACGGTATGGCGGGTCAGGAGACCGAAACGGTCCAGTGTCTCGATATCGCTGTGCCCGAAACGGGCCTGGCCGTAGTCGCGCGCCCAGTCGCTTTCCGCGCAATGGGTCTGGACATGGCAGCCGCATTCCCCGGCCAGATCCCCGAGCGCGCGCAGCATGTCGTCGGTGCAGGAGGGCAGGAAGCGCGGAGTCACCACCGGCCGCACCCATCCGTCATTGGCCGGATGGGATTCGATATGCGCCGCGACCGCCCGGGTGGCCGCCAGCCCTTCGGCCACCGAAGCGTCACGATAGAAGTCCGGACACTGGCCGGGATTGTCCATGATCACCCGCCCCACCAGCGCCCGCTGCCGGGCCGCGATGCAGGCATCGGCCAGTTCGCAGGTGGCCTCGACATGCCGGCTGGCGAAATACAGCGCCGTGGTGGTGCCGCCCGCCAGCAGGTCGGACACCAGGCGCCGATAGACATGCCGGGCGAACAGGCGGTCGGCATAGCGTGCCTCCAGCGGGAACGTATAGCGTTGCAGCCAGACTTCCAGCGGCAGGTCCAGCCCCTTGCCCAGTTGCGGATATTGCGGCGCATGGACATGCAGATCGACCAGCCCCGGGATCAGCAGTCCATCCAGCGTCACCAGCCGGCCTGCCCGCGCCGCCGCGCGCGCCATCGCGCGGTGCCCTTCGCTGCCTGCATGGCAGACGGCGACGATCCGCCCGTCGGCGCCGATTTCGACCAGCCCGCCGTCCATCCGCTCCAGCCGGCCGGGCGACGGGGCATGGAACCAGTCCCCGGCCACCACGCGGTTCCGCAGGTCCGCCCATGAATGCGCTGCGGAATATCGGTCGGTCATCCTTCCCTCCGTGCGGCGCCCCCGCCATGCGACTTCCGATGTCTATGATTGATATACACGGCCTGGCTATCGTCCTGGAGATGCCTGACCTAGTCTGTCGCGTAACAGCCCCTGCCGCCGGAAACGCCACACCCCGTGCCCGCCTTCCCTGACTTTGCCCTCACCGTGCTGGAACGCCTTCTGTCATGGCGCCCCCGTTCCCTGCGCCCGCCGGGCGCCGGACGGCTGAGCCATCTGCGCTGGCTGTATGCCCCCAAGGCCGACGCGGTCGGCTTTGCGCTGCGCACCACCGCCGCCGCCATCCTGTCGCTGATCCTGGCGATGTGGATGGAACTGGACGATCCCCAATGGGCGCCGATGACCGTGTGGATCGTGGCGCAGGGATCGCGCGGCGAAAGCCTGTCGAAGGCGCGATGGCGCCTGGTTGGCACCGCCATCGGCGCCATATCCGCCGTCGCCCTGGTCGCGGCGTTTCCGCAGGCACCATGGCTGTTCTTTCCCGCCATCGGCATCTGGATCGGCCTGTGCTGCGGCGTGGCGACCCTGGTGCGCAACTTCCGCTCCTACGCGCTGGTGCTGTCGGGCTATACCTGCGCCATCATCGCGCTGGATGCGGTGCGCAGCCCGAACGACGTGTTCATGATCGCCATGTCGCGCTCGACCTACATCGTGCTGGGCATTGCGTGCGAAAGCCTGATCGCCGGCCTGCTGTCCCACAACCTGGCCGACACCGCGCGCCGCAATATCCGCGAGAAACTGCTGACGGCCCTGACCAGCACCTCGCACGCCATCGCCGACCTGCTGGCCGGCAATGAGGAGGCTTTCGTCCGCTCGCGCGCGCTGTTCGGCACCATCCTGACCATCAACGACCAGATCGAGTTCAGCGAGATCGAGATGGGCCCCCACGGGCACGAGGGCGACCATGCCCGCGCCGCCCTGGCCACGGTATCGGTGCTGCTGTCGCGCGGCCTGGGCATGACCGCGCGCCTGCGCGCGCTGGGCACGGCACACCCGGGCTTTACCGAAACCTCGCTGCTGGTGCGCACCTTTCTTCAGGGCCTGCCGCCCCGCCTGAAACAGGACGAGGACCTGCCGGCGGTGCTGGCCGACCTGCGCGCGCTGCGCGGCGTCTGCCGCCAGCAGATCGTCAATGCGCTGACCGAGGAAAGCAACGGCCGGCACCCGCCCGACAGCCCCGAGATCCAGGCACTGCTGGATGGGCGCATCCTGCACAGCGCGCTGGAGGAATTGCTGGCGGAACTCCAGCAGGCACTGGAGGAATTCGATGCCAGTCACCGCGTCATTCGCGGCGACCGCTTCCATTTCCGCCTGAAATCGCATCGCGACCTCGAGGAAGCCGCCCATAACGGCATCCGCGCCGCCGTCGCGATCACGTCCGCCGGCCTGATCTGGGAAGTGACCGCCTGGCCAAGCGGACTGGCCTTCATCATCATGGTCGGCCTGACCTGCGGCCTGTTCGCGACGCGCGAAAACCCGGTCCTGGCCACCATGAACTTCCTGCTCGGCGCGGTATGGGCGGTCGGGGTCTCGTTCGTCCTGGTCGTCCTGATCCTGCCGCGCCCGGCGGATTTCGAAATCCTGGCCGCCTGCCTGGCACTCCCGATGATTGCCGGCGGCCTGGCGACCCGCAACCCCGCCACGGCAGGGGCCGCCGCATCCTATACGCTCTTCCTGTCCAACCTGATCGGGCCATCGAACCAGGGAAGACTAAACGAGATCGCCTATTTCAATTCCTCACTTTCGCTGCTGGCCAGCATCGGCTTCTCGGTCCTGATCTTCCGCATCGTCCTGCCCTTCAGCAGCAAGGCGGAGCGCCTGCGCATGCGCGAGCGCAATCTGCACGACCTGCATCATCTGGCTTCGGCGCTGCCCATACCGCAGACCCGCGACTGGATCGGGCTGAACACCGACCGTTTCGCCCGCCTGATCCGCCATGCCGGCCCTACCCCCACACCCACCATCGAAGCCTATCTGCAAGGCACGCTGTCGGTCATGACGATCGGGCTGAACATCATCCGCGTGCGCACCGTCCTGGCCCGCGACCAGTTGCCGCTCCAGGCGCGCCGCCCCCTGCTTCTGGTCCTGCGGCGGATGGCGCAACTGACCGGCAAGCACGGCCGCACCGCGCGCGCGGCGCGCACCGCCGTCGCCAGCCTGCGCGCCATCGAGGCGCGCGAGCCCAATATCGGCGCCCGCATCGAACTGACCCGCGCCATCGCCTACCTGCTGGTCATTTCGAACGAACTGGATGCCAATGCCGTGTTTCTCGACACCTCCCGGTCCTATCGTCCCCAGCCGCCAGCCTGACATGCGCCGCGCCTTCACCATCGTGGCAAAACAGGCAACACTGGCCGGATCGTGCCAGACCGAGTACCCGATCATGATCCCGTCCCTCCCCCCTGCCCCCGCCCGCCATGCCCTCCGGGGGCGCGCCATCACCTTCGGCGCCAATCCTTTCCTGGACGATCCGGCCCGGGCGCTGGTGCATGAGGCCGATGCCCTGATCCTGATCGAGGATGGACACATCACGCGATTCGGCGCCTTCGACGCGCTGCACGACACGCTGCCACCCGATACACCGGTCACGACCTGGCACGACGGCATCATTTCGGCCGGGTTCGTCGATACCCATGTCCATTATCCGCAACTGCCCATGATCGCGGCCTATGGCGAACAGCTTCTGGAATGGCTGGAGCGCTATACGTTTCCCACCGAGGCCCGCTTCGCCGACGCCGATTACGCAGCCGGCGTGGCGCGGCGTTTCCTGCGGGAACTGCTGCGTGCCGGCACCACCAGCGCGGCGGTGTACTGCACCGTCCATCCCCAGTCGGTCGATGCGTTCTTCACGGAATCGGCCCGGCTGAACACCCGCATGATCGCGGGGAAGGTACTGATGGACCGCAACGCACCCGCCAACCTGCGCGACACGCCCCAAGGCGGCTATGACGCTTCCCTGGCCCTGATCGAGCGCTGGCACCAGCATGGGCGGCAGCTCTATGCCGTCACCCCGCGCTTCGCCGCCACCAGCACCGAAGAGCAGCTCGACCTCGCAGGCAGCCTGCTGCGCCAGCGCGAGGGCCTGTTCATGCAGACGCATCTGTCGGAAAACCTGGCCGAGGTGGAATGGATCAGCCACCTCTTTCCCCGGCGCGCCTCCTATCTGGATGTCTATGCCCATGCCGGGCTGGTGAGGCCGCGCAGCGTGCTGGGCCATGGCGTACATGTCGATGAAGACACATTCCATACCTGCCATGCGGCCGGATGCGCGCTGGCGCATTGCCCGACATCCAACCTGTTCCTGGGCAGCGGCGCCTTCCGCCTCTTCGACGCGCTCGACCCGCGCCGGCCGGTGCGGGTGGGCCTGGGCACCGATGTCGGCGCCGGCACCAGCCTGTCGCAATTGCAGACGCTCAACGAAGCCTACAAGGTCGCGCAATCCACCGGACGGCGCCTGCATCCGGCCCAGGCCTTCTGGCTGGCCACGGCCGGGGGCGCCCATGCACTGTATCTGGACGACCGCATCGGCACCATCGCCCCCGGCATGGAAGCCGATCTGTGCGTGCTCGACCCACATGCCACGCCGCTGATGGCCCAGCGCGCAGAACAGTGCGAAACGATCGAAGACCTGCTGTTCGTATTGATGATGCTGGGAGACGACCGCAGCGTCCGCGCAACCTATGTGGCCGGCCAACTGGTCCACGACCGGGACGCCCCGGAGGCGGCGGGGGCTCGATAGCGCGATGCATATTACTTCATTTACATGAACGAACGATATGTTACGTTAGGGAACCGTTAACACTCAGGATCGTCATGTCGAAACCACTCCATGACATACCCTCATATCGCAAACGATATGGCCCGGTGCGGCAGGTGGTTTCCGACCTCCCCCTAAGGGCCGGAGACATCCCGCCAGCGCTTCGATCTGTCTGGCGTCGCCGAATATGCCCTGATCTTTCGGCATGACTGACGCGACAATGTCCATGGTAAGCAGCCGATAGCTTTCCGCGCCATCCTTATGCCCGCAGCCGCCATGCCGATGAAGGAAATGTGATTTCTCTCCCATCGAAGATTATGAGAGTCAAATTAAGGATAGTCCCTTTCATGTCAGGTCATTCAGAACGCCGCTTATGGAACAGCCTGTCCGCCCGAATTGTTCTGATATGCGGGCTGGCCTTCATCAGCATACAGGCAATGGCGGTGACGATATCGGCATGGATGATGAAGTCCCAAGTCGAGAAGAGCGTTTTTTCCGAAGCGACATCCCGCAGCCAGATCCTGGTCGACCAGATCACACGGCGATTGCTGGACCAGAACGACATCGCACGCGCCAACTCGGTGGCCGCAGAAGCAATCCACAAGGCCGGAACGGCCAGCCGGGCCGAAATCGTCAGCCTGCTCCGCGAAGCCGAGATCCGGTCCCCCAACCTCTATGCCGTCTGGATGGAGGAAATACCCGGAGGGTTCGACGGCCAGAAGGCATTCAATGCCCCGGGGACCAACAGCCACGGCATCCTCAATCCTTATTACGTGCGCAAGCCGGACGGTTCGATCGATTTCAATGCCGTCGACGAACATTACAGCCAGACCTGGTTCACACTGCCGATGGAGCGTGGAACCGGCATCCTGACCGAGCCCTATATCGACGAGGGCAGCGGGGTGGAGATGGTCTCGTTTTCCTATCCGGTCACCTTCGACGGCAAGAAGATCGGCGTTACCGGGATCGATACCCCGCTTGACTGGATCGTCACCCTTCTCGGCAATTCCGACGTCTTCGGCAGCAACAGTATTTCGCTCCTGTCCGAAGACATGGTCTGGATCTCGCATCCCGACAAGAAGCGACTGCTCCAGCCCTACAAGGACGACGGAAAGGCCGAGCTGTCGCAGGCGATTTCCAGCCGCAAGGTGCGGATTATCCGTGGTTTCCATGATGGGGAGCAGGAACGGGTCCTGGTCCCCTTCCAGATCCCGGGCTTCAGCAATGTCTGGACCCTCGTCGTCGACATCCCCCGCGCCGCGCTGGACGCACCGGTGAAGAACAACGTCATCGCCCTGATGATTTCAGGCGTGCTGCTGATGATCCTTTCCGTGCTCGCCGTCTATTTCATCTCGGGAAAATTGATCAAGGCGCCGTTCCGCAACCTGCTCGACACGGTTTCCGACCTCACCCGAGGCAAATACGACAACCAGGTGTCCGGGACGCAACGGGGCGACGAGATCGGCATGGTCGCCCAGGGGCTGGAAGGTTTTCGCAAGACGCTCCAGAAAAGCAGGGAGGCCGAGACCCGCGCGGCAGAAGCCCGTGACCAGCACGAGCAACTCCAGAAGAAGACGAGGCAGGAAGAAGAAACCAAGATCCGGAACATCAACAACGTCATCCGGACCATGGGAGAAGGACTGGACAATCTGGCCAGGGGCGACCTGTCCTGCCAGATCGATAATCCCCTGCCGCCCGAGTTCGAACCCCTGCGGCTGAATTTCAACCAGTCGGTGTCCCAACTCGCCGAGGCCCTGTCCGCAATCGCCGGCGCGGGCCGCAGCATCAGCAAGGGCACCGCGCAACTTGCGACGGAGGCCGAAACCCTGGCCGAGCGGACGGAGCAGCAGGCGGCATCGCTGGAGGAAACTGCCGCCGCGGTCAACGAAATCACCGAAAGCGTCAGCAGCTCCGTCCAGCAGATCAGCGACGCACAGAAGGTCGGCCTGCAGGCGCGCGGGTCTGCCAGCAGCTCTTCCGACATCATGCAGCAGACGCAGACGGCCATGCTGAGGATCGAGGAGAGTTCCAGGCAGATCGTCGCCATCGTCGAGACGATCGACGTCATCGCGTTCCAGACCAATATCCTGGCCCTCAACGCCGCCGTCGAGGCGGCCCGGGCCGGGGACGCGGGCAAGGGTTTCGCCGTCGTCGCCAGCGAAGTGCGGGCACTGTCGCTGCGCTGCGCCCAGGCGGCGAAAGAGATCGGCACCCTGGTCAGGACCACGACGGCAGACATCCGGACCGGTTCGCGGCGCGTCACCGAAACCGGAAAGGCACTCCAGGATATTTCCAGCTTCATTGCTCAAATCAGCGATAATCTGAATCAGATCCTGACGGCGGCGCGGGAACAGTCCGCCACCCTGACCGAAATCAACATCACTGTCGGTAACATGGATCAGGTGACGCAGCGCAATGCCGCCGTTGCCGAACATTCCCGCGCCGCGTCCCGCCGCCTGGCAGGCGAGACGGACAAGCTGACCCAACTCGTCAGTCGTTTTCGGCTGGCCAGCACTGCAAATCTCGCCGAATACAGGGCCAGAAACAGGGCGTAAGAACGACGTGACGGCCAAGGGCGGCAGCGCGTTCACGCAACCGGGGGCCGTCGGATAACCAGCGGAGATTTTTTCAAAAGAGTTTCATTTGCCGGTCGGCCCTGCCTGGGACAGCCTGAAGGCAGGGCCTGAATAGCGAGAATGGCCGGACATTGGAACAACGGAAAGCCTCCGCAGGATGCACCACCGGCGCACATAGCCAGATAAGCCTCCAAAAGCATGCAGTCATGACGACCTATACCGACGATACCGAGATCGACGACCTCGTGGCGAGTTTCCTGAGTGGAAGCCTGCCCAAGGCCGAATGGACGCATGTGGCGCATTTCGCCGTCGCCCTCTGGTTGCTGCGTCATCGGCCCGAATGCGCGGAACCCGGCATCATGCGCAGCCTGATCCGCGCCTATAACACTGCAACCGGAACCGCCAATACGTCCTCCAGCGGCTACCACGAAACGATCACAATCGCCTCGATGCGTACCGCGAAGTCCTTCCTCGAAACCTACCCGCCCAATACGCCGCTTTTGCGCGTCCTGGACGCTCTGATGGCCGGACCTTCCGGCAGAAGCGACTGGCTGCTCACCTACTGGAATCAGGAAACCTTATTCAGCCCCGACGCACGATCACGCTGGGTCGAGCCCGACAAGGCCGCGCTGCCGATCTGATGCCCTCCCCCCGCCGGTGAGGCGGTCATGGACCATGGGAGGCACTGCTCGATCAGGCCGCCAGTTTCGGGCGCTGGAGCGAATCGATCGATCGGCCGACATACAGGCGCGCCCGCTGCCTGACGACACCGACAACGCGCTGACTCATCGGCCGCGTGCCGCACCATCTTGAAGACGATGGCGTTCACGATGGACTCAAACTCCACCCGGCCGAAACGGGACTGACGCGCCGAAAGTTGCCTCATCGCATCCAGTTAGAGCCGACCAGGCAGGTTTCCTGCTCGTGCGACGAAAATACCGCCGGTGCCGGTTCCGCGCCCGGCCGTGTTCACGCTCGGCAGCCAGATGCTTGCGCATATTCGCGCAGACATGGCCAGCCGGACAATGACAGGTCCATGCCTCCAACCATGCGCTGACAAAATCAGGGTGCCAGGTTGTGAGACCGGCGGGGCGTCAGATCGCCTGGCGACTCTTTTTCTTGAGCCGGCGTCCATAAAGTTCCAGGCGGGTCGTCGCGACTTCATAGCCCATCCGGGCCCCGATTCCAGCCAGAAGCGCCTTCAGATCCTCGTCGTCGAACTCCATGACAGTGCCGGTATCAACATCGATCAGATGGAAATGATCGCCGTGGTCGGTCGTCTCGTAACGTGCCCGGCCCCCACCAAAATCCCGCCGTCGCAGGATGCCATTCTCTTCGAACAGCCGGACCGTCCGGTAGACGGTCGCGATGGAGATGCGCGGATCGACCGCCACAGCCCGACGATAAAGTTCCTCGACATCCGGATGATCATCGGATTCGGACAGTACGTGCGCGATGGTGCGCCGTTGTCCGGTCAATTTCATCCCTTTCTCGCGGCACACCGCAGCGATCGGGGAATCCAGTCTATCGTCTGTTTTCATTGCAACGGCAGCATAACCCGATCCCACGAATCGCGTCCAACAGATTGGCGAGGCGCGAGCCTGCAGGCCGGTCGGAAATCGAGATGGATGTGACCGGCTTATATTTGCAAGTAATATTCGTTCTCATATTATGAGACGATACGGCAGTAGATCGGCGACAGGGACCCGTGGTATCGCACGCGGGGCAGCCATGCTGTCCGATGGCCAGGTCGACAGCGAGATGTCGGAATAGTCCGACAACCGGGTATCGGCTCCGAAAGCCGGCCAGCTTACAGCAAAGACGACTTTCCGTTTCCCGGAAGCGGGTCCACCGCTCTTCCACTTCCCGCCAGTTCGATAAACTCGCCAGCGAGCGTCACGATGTCCTCAACGACGTTGGAACCGTGTTTGGCCAGGCGTCCGGCGATACATTCCATCGCCGGCAGCCTCAATCCAATATCCATGATCCGGAGCACGCCCTGCTCGAGTTGGCGACGCACGACCTCGACGGGAAGCAACGCCAGGCCACCCCCTTTACAGATCATGTCAACGATGGTCGGCACCGAATTCATGGCACAGACGCGATGATGCACGATTCCTTCACGGGACAGCAGGCTGCACAAGATCGCATGAGGAACCGTATTGCGGCTGAACGTCATGATCGGCATGGATGGCATGGTCTTCAAATCGACCCGACCACCCTGACCCGAAACCAGATGGCCGGAACAGACCAGAGCCATCTCGAAATCGCAAAGATGTGTCTCTGTCAGCATGGGGGAATTGGTCGCACCGATATAGAAGCCGACATCCAGCATTCCCTTGAGAATCTTGCGCTGGATCTCATCGGATACATTGACATCAAGATCGACTGTAACTTGCTGATATTTATCAGAAATAACACACATCAAGGAAGGAAGCCATGTATGTACGGCGGTTTCCATCGTACCGATCCGGATGATTCCGTGCTCTTCATTATGCCCCTTGATCGTGGCGACGGCGGCTTCCCGGAGGGAGAGTATCCGTTCCGCATAATTGACCAGGGTTACACCGACGGGCGTAAGGGAAACTCTTTTACCGGAACGATAGAAGATTCGGGCATCAAGCATCGCCTCCAGTTGGGAAATCCGAGCCGAGACCGCTGGCTGCGTCATGCGCAAGGCCTCGGCCGCAGCCTTGAAGCTGCCAAGACGGTCCACCCAGATCACCGCTTCGAGGCTCTTGAAATCCATTGGATCGACGCATCCTTTCAGAACCTGTCGAGAACTGTGGCCAGAATGGCAGGAGCCAAGGAATCGGAGGGCCCGCTCCTTGGCCCGGCTACCCCTGTTGCATCAGAAACCCGATCCGGTCATTGATGCTTTAATATGCCCTCCACTGCCTCGGCAAATGCGAGCAACGGCCAGTCTCCGCCCCTGTGCCCCCAGAGCATCAACCCCACCGACAGGCCGGGACCAGGTATCGGCAACGACAGGGCAGGAAGGTCGAGCATGTTTGCGACCCGCGTGTTCCGCAAGAGCAATCCGTTGGCCCGCCGGAATGCATCGGCATCCTGCAATGCATCACGCCGTGGGGCGACAATCGGAACCGTCGGCAACATGATCGCGTCGAGGCCCACCATGCGATCCTGCATTTGCTCGGTCGCGCAGGCGCGCATGCGACACATGTTCAGGTAGCCGGTCGCGCGGACATCATATCCCGCGCGCACCCTCTCCCAGATCATCGGATCAAGCAGTTCACATTCGGCGTCGGTCAACGATCCGAGCCGAGCGGCGAGTTCGATACCCGGGAAAAGCCCGATCGCGTCAATCCTGGCGATACTGTCCAATAACGGCCCCAGATCAATCCCGACCAATTCCGCGCCGGCGTCACGCAGCAGGCGGCAACTTCTTGCGTAAGCGCGCGAAACCGTCTCATCCATTTCGGCCATGAGGCGCGGATCGTCGATCAGCCCGATCTTTCGGCCGGCGACACCCTCAATGCCGTCATGCGACGCCGGAACCAAATTGCTGAGAACAGCGAACGCCTCTCGGCATGTCACGACATCCGACGCGATCGGCCCGATCGTGTCCAAAGTGGTGGAAAGTGGAAATGCCCCTTTTGTCGAAACAAAATCAGAACTAGGGCGGAAGCCGGTCAGCCCGCACAAAGCGGCTGGAATACGCAGCGATCCTCCCGTATCGCTCCCCAGACCTATATCGGCCAGTCCCGTTGCTACCGAGACCGCCGCCCCCGATGAAGACCCGCCGGGAATGCGGGATGAATCAATTGGATTATCGGGAGTGCCGAAATGTGGATTGATCCCGACTCCCGAAAAGGCCAGTTCGGACATTGCCGTCCGGCCGATCACAACACAGCCTGCCGCCCGGAGAAGGCCCACCGCCATGGCATCCGCCTGCGCAGGCTTACCCGCATTTTCAAGAATTCGGGAACCTGCTACCGTTACACTTCCTTTCTCGTCGAACAGATCCTTGACCGAGACGATTCGTCCATCAAGCCTCCCGAGCGGACAGCCTGCAGCGAGCCTCCGATCGGAGGCTCGTGCCGCCTCCAGTGCCGTATCGGCATGGACAACGCGAAAGACATGGCGGGTCTCCCGTGCCCCCCGTTCCAGACGCTCGATGATCTCATGCACGCGCCGCTCACATGAGATCTGTTCGGCCGCCGATGCCGCCGCTTTCATGCGCGCGTTATCCAGTTCATTCATGCCACGGCCGGCAGGCAATTCACGCGATAGGCATGCGTGAGGGTCCGGCCAGAGACAGGATCGGATAACGAGACCGTCAATCCTTCCGAAGGTACGATTCCGCCGATCGCGGGTGTGGTGCCGCAGAACATGAGCGCGCCTGTCGCCAATCGCCGATCCGACGGCGCCGTTGCCGGTCCCTGCTCCATCAACCGCTCCGGTCGAATCAACGAGGAAAGCGCACCTTCCTGATAAAGGATGCGTTCCGTGCCGACATGGCGGTAGGAACGCAGCACAAGATCGTCCCAATGGTCGATCACATCCTCATATCGCCAAAACCGACGCCCGACGATCTTCGGGCAGACTTGTTTGGACAAGGCCACGCTGAAATTCTCGCATGTCCGGTCCGTATGATCCGATCCGACCCCCACAAACAGGCCGTCCTCGGTACGGACGAGAATGGGCTCCGCCTCGCCGGACGTATTTTCCCCCACCACAGTGATCATCTCCTGCTGAGTCACCCGGTCGACGGAGACACGATAGAAAAGCGGTGTCGCCGACGGCGGGGCCACACCAAGCGCCGCCAGTTCGCGTATATGATGCTCCACGTCCTCCCGATCCCGGCCGGCCCATCCGGCGATAATGACCGTCGAAATCGTGCTGTCGATGCTGAGTTGCAGTTCCATTCTTCAGTATTCCTGTTTGCCGGCACGATCTGCCCGCAAGAGAGCCAGTGCCGTAATGGCTGCCGCCACCACGACGTAAAGCGAAAGTGAGAGGGTTGAACCGGTCGTGCGGTAAAGGACCGTCATGATCAACGGAGCGAATGCCCCCCCGCCTGCCAGACTGCCGAACGTGTAAGAAATCGATGAGCCGCTATATCGAATCTCGGCGGGGAAACAGGCGGTGATGAAGGCTCCCTGAACGGCATACATCGAGGCGTGAACGACCAGCCCCGCCGCGACCGTGGCGATGATCGCCGCCTCATGTCCGGTTCGCATCAATGGAAAGAAAACACACGCGAAGGGTATCGCCATGAAAAGACCGCCAAGATAGACCATCCTGACGCCGATACGGTCGGCAAGCAGGGCAAACCCGAGCGTCGCAGGCACGCTGAGGGTCGACCCGACCAGAAGAGCCGTCAGGACAATGACGCGGGATTGCCCGACGACCTGCGTGACATAGGTAAGACTGAACACGACGAGCAGTGCATACAACACATCGGGGCCGATCCGCGATAACGAGGCGATGACCAGCGAGCGCCCGTGGTATCGCAGCAGGTGCCGGATCGGAGAACGCAGCGTTCTCCCCTTCCGTTGCATCGTCTCGAAGGTTTGCGTTTCGCGCACCCCGTGCCGCAACCACAGCCCGACGATCGCCAGGCCTCCACTGAGGACGAACGGGATACGCCAGCCCCAATCAAGGAACTGCGCTCCGTCCGTCAGGGTCGCAACGGAGGCAATCACGGCGGAGGACGCAAGCGTCCCTACCCCCGGCCCCATCTGTGCCCAGGAGGCATTGAGCCCGCGGCGACCGGCGCAGCCATGCTCCACGCCAAGCAGGACCGCGCCGGCCCATTCCCCGCCCAATGCAATGCCCTGTAAAAATCTGAGAAGCACCAAGATGATGGGGCTGAGCGCACCAGCCATCTGGTAAGTCGGAAGAAACGCGACGAGTCCGGTGCTGATCCCCATCAGCAGCAGCGTCAAAGTCAGGACCGCGCGCCGTCCGATCCTGTCGCCCATCTGCCCGAAGAGTATCCCCCCCAGAGGACGGGAAAGATAACCGACGGCATATGTGGAAAATGCCATCAGCGTCCCTGTCATCGGCGAACTGGCCGGGAAGAACAGCCGACCGAAGACAAGCGCTGACATGGTATTGTAAATCATGAAATCATACCATTCCAGCGCAGTTCCAATCATGCTGGCAATGGCGACATGCGTCATGGAATGACGGGCAATATGATCTTCGGAAGACAGGACTGTCATAAAATTCCGCCAGATTGAGACCGTCCGAAACGACGGGCGCGGCCGTGCGCGCCCGCCATCCTGGACCAGAAACGTGGGATCAGAAACGCAGGGACGTCTTCACGTAATACATGCCGCCATTAAATCCATAGGGTGAATTTCCGGCATAAAGGAACGAATTCTGCAACGCGGCTCTGGAGGCCGCATTGGCGCGTGCCGGATAATGGTTGCCGACATTATAGGCGCCCGCAGCCACATGCCATCTCTTGAAGATGTCGTAACCGATTTCGAGGTTGGTGATGTAGGACGGGCCGGCGTAAGTCCATTGCGTCTGTTGCAGGGATGGCGAGGCAACCCAGGTGTAGGCGCCGAACCGCTGCTCTTCCACCCTGATGGAATAAGGACCCTTGTTCCACAGAACGGTCAGGTTCTCGACATTCCTCGGTGAGGAGTGAAGAAGATATTCCTCGTTTGTACGATTGAAGGTACTCAGGCCCATCCCGGACAGGAGAGCCGGCGTCGCATTATAGTGGCTGATCTGCGTATCGCCGATATTGACCGAAAACCTGAATTGAAATGTCCCGGCCCGCGCTGTCCGCCAGGTATAGGATGTCGCGATATCGCCTCCGCTGGTCGTCGTATTGACCGGATTGCTGTAATAAGACGCATAATAGACACCCGGCAGGCCCGCGCCGGCCAGAAGATTTTCGATCTCGTTGCCCCCGAACTGGGATGTATTGAACAGGCGATCGTTGATCGAAATACGATACAGATTGGCCGTCAGCGTCCAGTCCGGCAGAAGCGTAGCATCCACGCCCACGCTGAAGCTGCGCGACTGCTCGCCCTTGAGCCTGCTGGCACCCAGCGATTTCGCCCAGGTTGAATTCACCGGGAGTTGCGCCGTGCGATAGGTCGGATAGGTCGTCTCGGCGAAGAACGCCTCCTCACCCAGCGTCGGGGCTCGGTAGCCTGTGTTGGCATTCGCTCTGACGGCCAGCCTGCTATTGATATCGTAACGCGTTCCAATGGACCCGGTCGGGTGGATGCCGACATCGTCATAACCGGCGACATGCCCCCCGAATGTCCATTCCCACCGCTTCGTCAGATACAGGTCCATATTGACGTAACCGTCGTAGATACCTCGATTGTTGATGCTTCCTGCCATGGCGGGCACACCGAACTTGTCTACCGCGCCGGCAGCCGCGGGCTTTCCGGCGTTGGGGCCATCCAGGATCGGCATGCCGCCATCGATGACCGATCCCAGGTCGCCCGCACCGACCTGGTAAGTATCGAAACGATATTCGAAACCATAGGACAGGCTCAGCGGCTTGGGGAGCGCCGAAGGATGAAAGAATTTGGTCGCTCGCAGACCGGCTGCAAGTTCCGTTGAAATGAACAGGCTGGTCTTAAAGGTCCGGGGACTTTCGACGCCCAGGGTGGGATTATCCGTATTGGCAATGAGGGTCTTCATAGAATCGCGCCCGTAATTGACATAGGCGTCCCATTGCATTCCCAGAAAATTATGGGCCCGAATACCATTATCGACCTGAAAATCATATTCCTCAGCCAGGGCCAGGGGCTGCATTCCGTCAGGATACAATGCCCGCACGACCGTATCGTTCGACGGCGCACGATAGGTCTGGGCTTGGACCATGTCCTTATGGGCGAAAGTAGACGTATTATAGACCTCAAAGCCGGCACCGACGGGATAGGCCGCATTGGTGCTGACTGTCTCGAGCAACGTCCGTGGCGTGCCGGCGATGCGCTGCACGTCCTTGCTCGCCGTCTTGTTGCGGGGATCGCCCGAAAAATAGAGATTGCCCGGATAATCGCCCGAACGATTCGTAGAAAGCTGGTTGGAGATCTGTGCCGCGACGTTAAGTGACTGTTTGAAAAGGCTCCAAACGGGCTGAAACCCTGAGTCGGCACAAGCCGACTTGGGTGGGTTTACCGTTACACGGGTAATTTCCGGTAAGAAGATAATTTCTGCCATTTGGGTAAAGTTAGGGTGGGCTAATTGCGCCCTATTTGTCACAAATGGAGGATGAAATGCTAAAATGGCTGAACAATAAATGGAAATGTAGAATTATATTTCTTGTTGCTCAACAGCTTGGTATAGATATTGATGTAGGTTTATACCCATTCGATATGTTTGATAAATCGGATTAACTCCTTATAAAATTTTTCCGGACCAATAAAAGTAGCTTCAACTACGTCTAAATTCTTTACGATTATTCTATCAATATCTGGATTAATAAACTTTTTCAATTCTGACGAAATGTCAAAAATGCCCTCTTCGGTCTTAATAATATAGCATGATGTTGTATGGTTAAAATTGTCGTACTCTTTTAGTTTTTTTCGGAGATTCTCATAGACATCACTATAGTCAGGACGGCTTATTTTTTTAAGTCTAAATGAAACCATGAAATTATTCGTATGATTTTGTTTTATCAAATTTGCCAACTTCACTACTTTCCCCCTCCTATATCCCTACATAGGCACTAGCCTTCTCAGCATCAACCTGATGAAGGCCAGTCTCACCATGGCACAACTATGCGCCATGAGGCGTTCTCTATCAATGGATAGGCGCCAATAGTCGCCCAACCAAGCGAAGCCACGTTCTACCAGCCATCTCTTCTCGTCGGGAACGAAACCGTTGGCGGTGCTGGTGTGGTTCTGGCCTATGGCTACTACGGCTTTGAACGCTTTGCGAACGAAGCCTTTCAGCATCTCGCCACGATAGCCCTTGTCCCCGATGATCTTCCTCACGCGGGGTTGTTTCACCCGTTTCTGATACTTTTTGAGGACCTTCACGGCGCCTTTGGTGTCATGCACGTTGGCCGGGGTGACGGCCACGTCCACCAGCAGGCCCATACTATCGACCAGAACGTGGCGCTTGCGCCCTTTGACGCGCTTGCCACCATCATAGCCCTTGGTAGGAGCCTCGGCGCATTTGCCGGTTTTCACGCTTTGGCTGTCGATAATCAGCAGAGTAGGGTCGGGTTGCCTACCTGCTTCATCACGCACCATCTCATACAGGGCGTAGTGTATGCGTCGCCACCGGCCACGCTCCTGCAATTCAGAGAAATAGCCGTACACCGTGCGCCACGGCGGGAAGTCCTTGGGCAACCCACGCCATTTGCAGCCGTGCGTCACCACATACATGATGGCGTCAATAACCCGCCTCATGCTGGTTTCGCGGGGCCTGCCGCCCTTTTTGGCGCGTGGGATATGACGCCTGATTAACCGCCACTGGTCATCAGTGAGGTCTGTGTCATACGCCATGGCTACGGGCACAACGCGAATACCATTCCGTAATGGTAATAAATCGGGCAGAAAAATCAATTAAAATTTTTGTAATGTTGTTATATATCAGTCTATTAGCGTGTGCTGTAGCCGCATGGCCGGTCATGTGCTAGGCTGCCCGTGCGCTTGGCAGCGCGATTGAAACAAGGCGGCCCCTATGTCGGGTGGCCTGCCGAATACAACACCCGGACCTATGGTCCAGCGGTGAACGGTGAAAGCTGTTCATCGTCTGGGAAATAGGCAGGGCGTGCGTTCACCTTGTTTCACACGCTGCCAACCGCCCGACGCCAGGAGGTGTCGGTGGCGTAGCTATGCCCTTGGCAGGGCAATGAAACACGGTGACAAAGATGGCTGAGAAGCTTTTCAAAGCGAAGATCGTCCTGAAAAACGGTAGCATTCAAGAGGTCTCTGTGACGGCAAGTAATGTGTTCAATGCAAAAGAACTCATAAAAATGCAGTACGGAAACCCAAGATTTTTCGCTGAACCCAAAGAGGTTCGTTGATAATTAATAGTGTTTTGGTAAAAATGGGGTGACGGAAAAACCGTCACCCCTGCAAATTATTTCTGAAGACTTTTCAAAATGCGAGAAGCCGCCATTTGCATATCCTCGCGTTGTGCTGCCTGTATTATGCTCGGGCTGGGAATGATAATTCTTCCTGTAGCGTAAAAGGTGGCAGCGCACCTTTCGATTTCCGCTTGGGCCAAGTCTCTCGCGGTCATGAGGTTGGGTTCCTGTGATTGAGTTGGGTGGAATCCATCAGGGGAGTCTTCTCCCCTAACGGGGCCGGGTGCTGCTACACCCGGCCCCGTTGCTATTTGGCCCAACAACGGCCTTCGGCTCAATGGTGAACAAACATAGAACATGATAGCTGCACTAACGAAAGATACATTTCGTTACATTATAAATCTGACCAAGTTACCTTGGTATGACTCAAGTTCTTAAGCTGTTTTTAGGCTTTTCAAACAGCCTCTAAAATAACCTCCGTCATGCCCAAGGGCGAGGCCGTAATTGGCATTTCCGTCGAAGGCCTGGCCATCTCCAAGATAATATCCGCTGTTCTGGAGATTGATCGAGCCCCCTTTCGTATCGCGCTTCAGGACGATATTGACCGCGCCGGCCTCGGCATCCTGTCCGTATAGCGCGGTCGCGCCTTCGGTAATGATCTCGACATGGTCGATGGCACTGATCGGGATCAGAGACAGGTCGGCAGGATCTGTTCCATAATTCGGACCGGACTGGAAATAATTGAAATTGGCATCGACATGGCGGCGCTTGCCATTCACCAGCATCAACGTCTGATCAGCTCCCAGATTGCGAAGCTGCATAGTCTTGTTCAGGCCGTTTCCGCCAATTCCACCAAAGGGGGACGACGTGACGGCCGGTGAAATCTGTGCGATCGCGGCAAGGATGTTCGTCTGTCCCGTTTCCCGGAGTTGATCCGCGCCATAACGGAAGACCTGTACGGTACTATGCTCGCGCGTGGACGGAGAAAGCACTGAATTGGCCAGACGCGTTCCCTGGACCGCGATATCTTCATTCGCTCGCGCAATCATCGGAGCGGATGCCTGACGAGCCTTCCGCACTTCGCCAGCGGGCTGAACGGAAGGCAACGCTTTGCCTGCTGCGACATTGGCCTTTGCCTTGCCACCGGTTCCATGCGAAGCTGCCGCGAAGGACTGGGCCTGCATACCCAGGAGCGCGACCGCAGCGCAGCATGAGCGCAGGACAACATTTCGACTTAGAAATGTTGAACAAAACAGATTTCCCTGCGGCATCTCTCGCCTCCCTCCGATTGAATCAATTCGGGCGCCACCGCCCCGCCATCACGTCATTTCGATCAAACATCTAAATAATTGTGAGATAAAAATAAAATCTTATCTCTTTATATCTTATGATAAATTTTACTTATGAGACTTCAGCATGAAATGCGTTTGGCGCACCATCTTCGATCCGGGCCGGAAAGGACGGCCTTCTTGAACGTGTTTTTCAGGGCTTATATTTGCATGATTCGTGCCGGAAACAGGGCTGGCCCGCCGGAGCGTCCGGACGCGGTTGCAGCGGCAAGTCGCACGCGTCCGCCTTCGCGCTTCTAAAACAGGTTTGAAAACCTCGAATTTAAAGCGAAACAACGGGACATCAATTCGGCGCGGATTATGCCGCCTCGTTCGGGTCCGAGGGAGCAGTCTCCCATCCCGGCCCGATCACGGCGGCACTCCGCCGCCCCATGCCGTCCACGCGCAGGACAATGACGTTCTGCTCTTCCAGATAGGTCAGCTGGCGGCGGGCACGACCCAGCGAATGCGTGCCGTAGACGCGCGCGACCGCTGCGTCCGACGGGCAGGGTTCGCCTTCCATCGCGGCGCGCGCGATCAGCAGGAAGATGCTCCGCACATCCTCCGGCAGCGGGACGGCCATACGTTCCGCCTGCATCCAGCGGTCGGATTCGGCGGTCTCGGCATCCACACCGGCCCGCGCGGTCGCCAGAAGCCGGCGGAAACGCGGCATGTCCAACGCCTCGCGCCCCATGCCCTCGATCCGGCAGCGGACCAGGAAATCCTGGTACAGCACGGGCGGCGGCCGGAAGCCCGCATCCTCGTCACGCAGGATTTCGGTCAGGATCGCCAGAAAGCGGCGGCGCTGCTCGGCCTTGTCGGCCGGCGTTTCCACTACCGGCGCCTCCGTCTCTGCCTCCACCGCCGCCGAGGCCGCGTGGGCCGCAAGCTGCGCCAGGATATCGGGCGGCGGCGGGGCGGCCGGCCGGACCGGCCTCGGCAGGCTCTCGCGCTCCGGCAGTTTGGCCAGGATCAGGTCGCGAATATCCTCGGGCGGCGCGGCCGGCGCCATGGGCAGCAGCGACGGGCCGGCGGACCGGCTCTCGGTCTCCACCTCGCCGATGCGCACCGGCACCGGCCGGCGATACAGCGCCGGCCCCAGCGCCACGAAATATCCTCGTTCCAGGTCGCGGAAACTCTCGGCCTGCCGGCGTTCCATGCCCAGCAGATCGGCGGCGCGCATCATGTCGATATCGAGGAAGGTACGCCCCATCAGGAAATTCGACGCTTCGGCGGCCACGTTCTTGGCCAGCTTGGCCAGGCGCTGGGTGGCGATCACGCCCGCAAGTCCGCGCTTGCGCCCGCGGCACATCAGGTTGGTCATGGCGCCCAGCGAGGCACGCCGTGCCTCGTCCGTCACCTCGCCCGCGGCGGCTGGCGCGAAAAGCTGCGCCTCGTCCACCACCACCAGCACCGGATACCAATATTCGCGCCCGACCTCGAACATCCCGCCCAGGAAGGCCGCCGCGCGGCGCATCTGCACCTCGGCATCCGCGCCTTCCAGGTTCAGCACCACCGAGGCCCGATGCACGCGCATCCGTTCGCCGGCCGCCTGCAACTCGGCCTCGGTATGGGTGGCGCCGTCGATCACCAGATGGCCGAACCGTTCCGCTAGGCTGACGAAATCGCCCTCCGGGTCGATGATCGCCTGCTGCACCAGCGTCGCCGACTGCTCCAGCAGGCGCCGCAGCAGGTGGGACTTGCCCGAACCCGAATTGCCCTGCACCAGCAGCCGCGTGGACAGCAATTCTGCCAGGTCCATGACCGCCGGGCCGCCACCCCGCATATCCCCAATCGTGATCGAAACCGTCATGGACAGGACGGATACCGTTCCTTGCCCCCCTCCTGCAACCAGTCCAGCACGCCACGCGCCGCAGCCCGACCGGTCGCGAAGCAGGCCTGCAACAGATAACCGCCGGTCGGCGCTTCCCAATCCAGCATCTCGCCCGCCACGAACACGCCGGGCAGCGCGCGCAGCATGAAGCGCGCATCCACCGCATCGGCCCGCACGCCGCCAGCCACGGAGATCGCCCGGTCCAGCGAATCGGGAGCCGTCAGCGTCACGGGCACTGCCTTGATCAGGCGCGCCAGCGACGCCGCGTCACGCGGCGGCGCATCCGGCCCCTCGCGCAGCAAGGCCACCGCGACCGGTGGCAGGCGCAACGCCTTGCGCAGCGTGTTCGACAGGCTCTCCCGCCCCCGCACCCGCGCCAGCCGCTCGGCCAGCGCCGCCTCGGCCATGTCGGGGCGCAGATCCACCAGCAGCCGCGCCTGCCCGTCCGCGACGATCCGGTCGCGCAGCAGGGCCGACAGGGCATAGACCGCCCCGCCTTCCAGCCCCTGCGCCGTTACCACCGCCTCGCCCCGCACGGTCGGGCCGCCGCCCTGGGGCGTCAGCGCGATGCCGCGTAGCGGCGTGCCGGCGAAACGATCACGCAGCGTGTCGCTCCAATTGGTACGGAAGCCGCAATTGGCCGGGCGGAACGGTGCCAGATCCACCCCCTCCCCGGCCAGCCTGCCGGCCCACGTGCCATCGGCACCCAGCCGGGCCCAGCTTGCCCCGCCCAGGGCCAGCACCACCGCGTCGGCGACCAGCACGCGCTCACCCTGCGGCGAGACCACACGCACCCGTCCCGGCCCGTCCCAGCCGGTCCAGTCATGGCGTGTCAGGATCGTCACCCCCTGTTTCGCCAGCCGCGCCCCCCATGCCCGCAGCAACGGCGAGGCCTTCATCGCCTGTGGGAACACCCGCCCGCTGCTGCCGACGAAACAGGGCTGGCCCAGCGCCGCCGCCCACGCCCGCAGATCATCGGGGGAAAATGCCCGCACGGCGTCTTCCAGCCACGGGCGCGCGGCACCATAGCGGGTCAGGAACAGGTCCAGCGGTTCGGAATGGGTCAGGTTCAGCCCGCCCCGGCCGGCCATCAGCATCTTGCGGCCGATGGTCGGCATGCGCTCCAGCACCGTCACGGCACATCCGCCGGCGGCCAATGCCTCGGCGGCGGCCAGACCGGCCGGTCCGGCGCCGATCACCACGATATGGGCCATGCTGCTCCTGCTCCCTCGCGCGCTCCCGGCCAACCGGCGCGCGAGGGCAGCCGGACTCAACGGGGTACCAACGGCCCTTCGGTCCGCGCACCGCGATGCCAGACCTGCTCGATCCTGTCGACCGCATTGATGTCCGCCGCCGGATCGCCCGAGACCACCATCAGGTCGGCCCAGCGGCCCGGCAGCAGAATCCCCCGGTCGTCCAGATGCATCAGGGCCGCCGCATTGCCGGTCGCCACCGCCAGCGCCTCCATGGGCGTCAGGCCGGCCGAGACCATCAGCTTCAGTTCGCGATGTTCGGCAAAGCCGGGGATGCGGGTGGCGGACGCCCCGGAATCGGTGCCGAAGCCGATATGGATGCCCGCCCGGTAGAGCGTGACCAGATTGCGCGCGTTCAGGGCCAGCGCCTTCTTCGCCGCCGCCGTCAAGGGGGCGGCCAGGATCTTCGCCCGCCAGGCCGGGTCGGCGAACTGCGCCCGCAGATCGGGATTCAGCCCCGCCGAGAGGAAAGGATCGTCCAGCCATTCCGGATGTTCGGCGAAGATATAGTTCGCCTCGTCCAGGTCCAGGGTGGCAATGTACCAGGTCCCCTTCTGTTCCATCAGCATGACGAAATCGGTATCGACCGGCTGGTCCCGCACGCCGTGGGCGATGATGTCGGCCCCGGCCGTCACCAGCGCCTTGGCGTCAGCGAGATCGTGGATGTGTGCCGCGACGCGGAGCCCGCGGGCATGGGCCCGTTCGATCACCGCGCGATAGATCACCGGGTCGATCTTGGGATAGCCCTTGGCCCCCGGAACGCCATTGCGGAAATCGTCCACCCAGATCTTCACCAGATCCGTGCCCTCGTCGGCCATGCGATCGACGGCGGCCTGCGCTTCGGCCACGCTGGTGGGGCGATAGACCTGGTCCGGTCCCAGATGGAACATGCCCTGCGGCGGCACGCCGTCGGGCGCGCCAATTCCCTGATCGACCCCGAACAGGTCGGCACCCGGATTGCGCCCCGCATGCTGTTCCTGCCGCAACTGGTCGAACAGCGGCGATTTGTTCAGGCCCAGCGACACCACGGTCAGCACGCCATAGCGCTCGTACTGCTTCAACTGCGCCAGGATATTGTCACGCGTATAGTTGGCGCTGTCGTTCTTCGTGCCCTTCACCAGCCCGGTATGGCTATGATCGGAAATCAGGCCCGGCAGGATCGTCCGTCCGGTCAGGTCGACCAGTTTCGCACCCGGCGCTGCCACCGTGCCCGCGGCCCCCACAGACACGATCCGCCCGTCGCGGATCAGCAGCGCGCCATCGGCCAATGGTGCCCGGCCGGTACCGTCGATGATCGTCGCATGTTCCAGCAGCACGGGCTGCGCCGCCAGCGCCCCCGATGCGGCGCCGGCCAGCCATGTCCCCAGCGACAGGGCTGCCCAGAATGGAGCCGTCCGGAACCGGACGCACTTCCCGCCAATCCGTGATGCGATCTTCATGTCGGCCGCCCTTTCCTGCCCCTATTCCACTGTCCCGCACAGTGTTCAGTGCGATAGCCGGGATGTCCAGATCGACCGTCTATCATTACACTTGGCCAGGGCGACCGGCACCACCTCATTTTTCCATGCGCCGCGAGATCAACGCGCGAGATATCGTCAACGAGGACTTTGCCCTTGAGCCGCCAAAGGGCAATCGCCCCTTGGAAACCCATTCGCGATCAGATCATTGGGGTGCGCGCTGGGGGCGATCCAGCGCGCGGTTCCCGCATTCATCAGAATCGTGCGCGCAACGTTCCGAAGAACTGGCGCGGCGCACCAGCGAACATGGACTGCCGGTCACCCGAAATCGGATTGGCGCCGATCGAGCTGATATATTCCTGATTGAACAGGTTGTAGATACCAAGGGAGAAATTCAGATCCGCCACATGCGGGACATGCTTGAAATCATACGACGCCGTCAGGTTCGCGTTCCAGTAAGGGTCGACCGACGTATCGTTCATGTAGGACAGATACCGTCGTCCCATGTAATACACGTTGAAGTTCAGCGTCGCGTTCCCGTAGGTATAGGCTACGTTCGACTTGTACATGACGGACGGGTAATTGACTTCAAGCTTGCCCTTCAGATCGTAATAGACCCCCGCATTATAGATTCCCTGACCATAAGTCGAATGATTGTAGCTGATGCTGTTGAAGATTTCCAAATGCGGCAGGGGCCGGACGGTGACTCCGGCATCGATACCCCACATCGCCATCGACCCGACATTCAGGAAGGTCTGGTTGGCGTTGACCAGTGTACCGCTGGTAATCGGCGCCAGGCGGTTCGAATAATCCGAATGATACAGGTTCAGCACGCCATCGACATATTTCGAGTTGTAGCGATAGCCGATCAGGTAATTCCAGGTACTCTCGGGCTTAAGCGTTTTGCGCAGCTGCGAGAAAATGGTCTGGTTGTCGACACCCCAGGCGACCGGTGAATTCCACCCGCCATAGGAATAGGCGCGCATGTCGCGCGACACGTCGAAGAACAGCTCATGATGCCGTAGGAACGTCCAGTTCAGGCTGACATGCGGCAGGAAGGCGCCCGCCGTCGTCAGGCTGCCGCTGGGCAACGCGCTCTGCCCGGTATAGGTCTCGTTGTTCTCGAACGCGCCGCCCGCCGTCGTGACCAGCAGCGACTTGAATCCGGCATGCAGGCGCAGGCTGGGCAGGATGTGCCAGGCATCCTGCAGATAGTACTGGAAGGTATTGGTATTCATCTGCACACCATAGCGCGTGGCAAACGAATCCTCGTAAGGGCCGGTGCCCTTGCGCGGCGCGCCCTCGCCCAGAAGGGGCTGGCTATACAACCGCTGCGAATATGTGAAATCGTTGTTTTCGTACCAGACACCGGATTCCAGGTCATGATGGCCCAGCCGGTATTGCAGCGCCAACGTGCCGCCGACGCGGCGGAACCACTGGTGGTCGGCCTGCTGGATCATCGGCGCGCCGTTGGGTGACGACACGTACGGATTGGTGAATTCATAGTCCCCGCCGGATACCTGCGCGTATAACACGCTCTTCAGCCGCAACCGTGATGTCAGGTCGTAATTCCCGTTCAGCCCGGTCAGATAATTCCGCTGATCCTGCGCGGCATCGTAATACGCAATGTCCGTGGGGCTGGACACCTGATCCCATCCGGCGGGAAAGATGCCCTGCGCAGCCAGATAGGCGCCCTTGTAGTCCGGATAGAAATAATCCGTCCTCGATCCCAGCTTCCGTTTGATCTCCAGGCTGATATTTCCATAATTATACTGGTTGAATTCCGAATAATCGAAAAATCCCGTCAACTGCCCACGCTCGCCCAGGGGCTGAACGAACTTGAAATTCGCCTGCTGTTCGTACTGGTCACCATGGCCCTTCCATTTCTGCGCGTCGGTACGCGCATAGGACGCCATGAATTTCGTGCCGGTTTGGTTCAACACGCCACTGTGGAACCGCCCGAACGTGCGATAGGTGCTGTTGCTGCCGAAGGTCTGCGCGACATCGGCGCCCAACGTGTCGCGCGGGTCCTGCGTGTAATATTGCAGCGCACCGCCCAGGTTCGCGGTCGACGCGACGTCCAGCGCGCCACCGCCCTGGGACATGTCGATCCGCGCGATGTTGTCGGGCGTGACGGCCTCGTTGATATCCAGACCATTCGTGTTGATGAATCCCTGGTCGCCTAGAGGAATTCCATCCAGCGTGACGCCCAACTGGCTCTGGTTATAGCCACGAATGTAGAGCGAATTGGCATAGGTATCGAGGCCCAGCGCATCTGCCGTGGCGAAACTGACGCCCGGCGTCGTCGCCCCCAGGACCTGAAGCGGACTGGTCCCCGCCACGAAGCGGTTGAGCATCTTGCGCGTGACGGTTTGCTCCATGCCGTGGGACGTCTCGTGCGACCCTACGACTGACAATGCCTCGGCCGAGCGGGGTTCCGCGGTTTGCGCGCTGCGCACGGCCGGCTTTACGGCCGCATGCCGCGCCGGGGCCCGCGTGCCGTGGGCCGGCGTGGGCGTCAGTGGGGCGGCCTGCGCATGAGCATCCAGGAGCGCCACAGGTGCCAGCGCCATTGCCCCCAGGGCCGTCGCCAGCATCAGCCGGCGACGGCGGTCGACGGGGCGCGCAACCCCTTCCGCCCGCACGGGAATCGTCGCCTTCAAACCGGAGCCATCAGTTTTTTGCATATCAGACCCTCAAAATAGGAGGGCAAAACATATCCAGTCCGTTATGATCGGTGCATTCGTTTTTACATCAAAATGAAGGCGGATGGCGTTGTTGCGGAGGTGCAAATGAACGATTTTTCCAATTTTTCCTGGACTACTGAAAAGTGAAACAGTTTGACATAGACGAAATCGACAAGCGAATCCTGCGGGTTCTCAGCATCGACGGGCGGATTTCGATTACCGACCTGGCGCGCCATGCCGTGACCAGCACCGCAACCTGTTTCCGGCGCGTGCAGCGCCTGACCGAGGACGGCATCATCACCGGCTTCAGGGCCGACGTCGCCCCGACCGCGGTGGGACGAAGCGCGGTCATCGTCATGGGCGTCTGCCTGGACCGACTGAATAAGCTGGCTTTCGCGGAATTCGAAGCCGCGATCCGCGATCACCCGCTGGTCGTCTCGTGCTACCTCGTGTCCGGTGAATTCGATTACCTGGTCACGATCCGGGCGTCGTCGATCGACGAATTCAACGCGATCTATGGCGACTGGCTGGTCTCGCTTCCGGGGATTCGCATGACCAGGACGTTCTTCTCCATGAAAGAGGTCGTCCAGCGGACCTACCTGCATTTCTGACCCGCATTCCAGGCCGGTGCGCTCGGACTTCCGGTCCCTGCCGCAAGGACTTGCCCGGCGAACGCGCGCTGGATCGCCGCCAGCGCGCGTTCGCCGGTCGGGCTTGTCAGATCATGTAGTCGATGGGGGGAAGCATCTGATCCATGGTGAAGGCCGGCAGCGCGCTGTGGCGCGTGCCGACCGGGCGCGCCGGATTGCCGACCACGGTGGTGAAGGGCGGCACCGATTCCAGCACGATCGACCCGGCGCCGACCTTGGCGCCCTCGCCCAGTTCGATATTGCCCAGGATCTTGGCGCCGGCACCGATCAGCACCCCGCGCCGCACCTTCGGGTGGCGATCCCCCACATTCTTGCCGGTGCCGCCCAGCGTCACGCCCTGCAACAGCGATACATCATCTTCCAGCACCGAGGTCTCGCCGATCACGATTCCCGTTCCATGATCGAACAGGATGCGCCGCCCCAGCCGCGCCGCCGGATGAATATCCACGGCGAACAGTTCCGACGTGCGGCTTTGCAGATGCAGCGCCAGATAGCGCCGGCCGTTGTTCCACAGCCAGTGAGCCACGCGGTAGCTCTGCACCGCGTGATAGCCCTTGAAGAACAGGAACGGCGTCGCGTAGTTCGCCGTCGCCGGATCGCGCTCGCGGATCGCCACCAGGTCGGCGGCGGCGGCGGCGACGATTTCCGGATCGGCGGCGAAGGCCTCGGCCACCAGTTCCGACAATGCGTCATCGGCTACCGACCGGTCGCCCAGCTTGCGCCCGATCAGTGCGGCCAGCCCATTGGCGAAGGTGGCATGATTGCGGATGCCGGTCGCCAGCAATCCACGCACCAGCGGATCGTCGCAGCCCTCGCACCCCGCCGCGATATCGGTCCACAGCCGTTCCTGGTCGATGGGCAGCAAGGTCGGATCGGCCACGGCGCGCGCGCCCCGGGCCGAGGCCAGCGAAGTCGGAGAGAGTTCAGGCATGAAACCGGTCCTGTCAGCAGAAGGAACCATATGGGAATGCACCGTCTCCTCAACCAGAGGCGGTGGAGACAAGTGAATCATCCCAAGCGTGGGCGGACATGTGGGCTGGTGAGCGAGAGCGGCCCGAAAGGGTCGCGCCCGGCGTGCGTTTCCGAGCACCGGAGCGGAGCGGCCTTATTGGCCGTGAGCACCGGAGCACAGGGAACCTGCGTCGGATCGCCACCAGCGCGCATGTCCGCCCACGCTCAGAGGCCCATGGCGTGGCGTACGAAGGCCCGCCTCAGCGCGGGCATCCGGTGCACCCCGGCCAGGCCCAGGTCGCGGGCGCGGCGCAGAACCGGATTGTCGTTGCCGAACAGCCGCTCCAGCATGTCGGTCGCGGCCAGCATCAGCATGTTGGCGGGCCGGCAACGCGCCTGATAGCGGCGCAACAGGGAGGGCGCCCCCACATCCTCGCCCCGTGCATGGGCGGTGATCAGCACATCGGACAGCGCCGCCACGTCGCGGAAGCCCAGATTCAGCCCCTGCCCGGCGATGGGATGGATGCCGTGGGCCGCATCCCCCACCAGCACCATCCGCGTATCGAAATAACGCTGGGCATATTGCGCGGACAGCGGATAGACCCAGCGCCGCCCGACCGGCGTGACCCGCCCCAGCCAGTCGCCCATGCGGCGCTGGATCTCATGGGCGAAGGCATCGTGCGGCAGCCCCACCATGCGCTGCGCAAGCTGGTCGCTTTCGGACCAGACGATGGCCGAAAGATTCGGATGGTCGGGCGTCGCGGCCATCGGCAACTGCGCGAACGGCCCGGCGGGCAGGAAATGCTCCAATGCCCGGTTGTTGTGCGGGTGTTCGTGCGCCACGGCGCAGACGATGCCGCTCTGATGGTATGGCAGGCGGGTGATGCCGATCCGTGCCTGGTCGCGCAGCGCGGACCGCCGCCCCTCGGCCGCCACGACCAGCCGCGCGCCGAATGTCCGGCCCGAGTGGGTCCGCACCCGCGCGCCTTCTTCCGTGCGGGTCACCGTCACCTCGTCGGGCGCCAGCACCGTGATCAGGTCATGGGCATAGAGCGCCCGATTCAGCGCCACACGCAGCGCCCGCGCCTCGATCATCCAGCCGAAGGGCTGGTCGGCATCCTCCCGCCCGAATTCCAGGAACAAAGGCGACGGGGCCTCGCCCGGCCGGCCGTCGGAGACGCGGATCTCCTCGATCGGACAGGCCTCCAGGGGAAGCAGGTCCCATACCCCGGCCTCTTCCAGCAGCCGGCGCGGGCCGGCGGCGATGGCATAGGCGCGGCCGTCGAATGCCGGGTCTTCCATGGGCGGCAGGGAAGCGCGATCGACAATGACCACGCGCAGGCCCGCCACCGCCAGCCGGCAGGCCAGCGTGGCGCCGACCGGCCCCGCCCCCACGATGCAGACATCCACATCGTCATGCCCGGCGCCGGTCTGGGGGTGGGACGTCATGCCTGCGGTCATGCCTGTGGTCCTGTGATAGCCGTGCCGGCCCGACGGCCCCGCGGCAAGAGTGATCCGTTCGGATGCGCCCGCCCACAATTCAGGCAGATATCGGCGCGCACGAAAGGCGCAAGGCACACCAGACGCCGCGCTCCGTCAACCATCCATGTGGTTGGCACGGTTTTTGTATTGCCCTTATCGCGATTTGGATCATCATCCGGATCAGGGAACGGATTACCACAATGAAACAAGGAGACGTGGCGCGATGAAGCTTGTCACAGCCATCATCAAGCCCTTCAAGCTCGACGACGTTCGGGAATCCCTGACTCCCCTGGGCATCCAGGGGCTGACCGTCTCGGAAGTGAAGGGATTCGGCCGCCAGAAGGGACAGACCGAAATCTATCGCGGCGCGGAATACCATGTCAGCTTCCTGCCGAAGGTGAAGATCGAGGTCGCGGTATCCGACGACATCGTCGACCAGGTCGTGGACGTGATCCTGCAGTCCGCACACACCGGCAAGATCGGCGACGGCAAGATCTTCGTCTCCAGCCTCGACAGTGTCATCCGCATCCGCACGCGGGAAACGGGAGAAGACGCGCTGTGAGCATTTCGGGCGCTTATCGCGCAATACCCCGCCTGCCCGCCGCGGCTCTGGCGGCTGCCTCCCTGGTCGGCCTGTCCACCCCGGCCCTCGCCGCCGACGCGCCCCCCGCGATCGACACGGGCGACACGTCATGGATGCTGGTCAGCACCGCGCTGGTGCTGATGATGACCATTCCGGGCCTGGCCCTGTTCTATGCCGGCATGGTCCGCCGCAAGAACGTGCTGGCGACGCTGATGCAGTCCTTCGCGATCTGCTGCATCGTCACCGTCGTCTGGATGGTGGCCGGCTACAGCCTGGCCTTCGGCACCGGCACCCCCTATATCGGCGACCTGTCGCGCGTCCTGCTCAACGGCATCGGCGCACATATCGCCAAGGGCGCCGATATCGGCTTCACGCTGGGCGCGGGCACCCCCAACGCGGTCACGATGACGATCCCCGAGAGCATCTACATGATGTTCCAGATGACGTTCGCCATCATCACCCCGGCGCTGATCACCGGTGCCTTCGCCGAGCGCATGAAGTTCAGCGCCCTGTGCGTCTTCACCGTCCTGTGGTCGCTGCTGGTCTACTCACCGATCGCCCACTGGGTGTGGAGCCCGCTGGGCTGGGTCGCCGGCCTGGGCGCCATCGATTTCGCAGGCGGCACCGTCGTCCATATCAATGCCGGTATCGCCGGCCTCGTCACGGCCCTGGTGCTGGGCAAGCGCAAGGGTTATGGGCAGGACGATCTGTCGCCCTTCAACCTGACCTACGCCGTCATCGGCGCGTCGCTGCTGTGGGTGGGCTGGTTCGGCTTCAATGCCGGTTCGGCCGTCGGCGCCAACGGCCGCGCGGGCATGGCCATGGCCACGACCCAGATCGCCGCCGCCGCCGCCGGCGTGGGCTGGATGCTGGCCGAATGGGCCCGCAGCGGCAAGCCGACCGTGCTGGGCATCATCTCCGGCGCAGTGGGCGGCCTGGTCGCCATCACGCCGGCGGCGGGCTTCGTCCTGCCGGGCAGCGCGCTGATCATCGGCCTGGTGGCCGGCGTGGTCTGCTACTGGTCCGCCACCTCGCTCAAGCACCTGCTGGGCTATGACGACAGCCTGGACGCGTTCGGCGTGCACGGCATCGGCGGCATCATCGGCGCGCTGCTGACCGGCGTGTTCGCCTATGGCCCGCTCTCGGCCACCGACGCCAATCCCGGCGGCATCAGTGGTTCGTTCGCGCAGTTCGTCTCCCAGGCCGAGGCCGTGGGCGTCACCATCGTCTGGTGCGCGATCGTCTCGTTCGTGCTGCTGAAGATCATCGATGCCGTCATCGGCCTGCGCGTCAGCCGCGACGACGAACAGGAAGGGCTGGACATGACCCAGCATGGCGAGCGGATCAATATCTGATCCGTCCGCTCCGCCTTCTCAGGCCGAACCGCGGACGCGGTTCGGCCTTTTTCTTTCCGTATTCAAGTCATGATGTTATGGGATTCCGTCCAGACTGAACGGCCCTGCCGCATGGCGCGGCATCGGGCCATTCCGAAAACGGAAAGGATCGCCCTAGCCATGGCTCTCGCACTTCGCGGCCGAATCGCCGCTGCCCTGCTTCTCGCCACGCCGGCCATCCCGCTCGCCGCTCCGGCAGCCCACGCCGACAGCCCGGCGCAGGCCTGCTACAAGAAATTCAATGCCGAGCGGAAAGCCGGCACGATCAAGGGCCAGACCTACAAGGACTTCAAGGCGGCACAGTGCGCGACGGACACGACACCGGCCGCCGCCGCTGCCGCACCGGCCGCCACCACACCCGCCGAGCAGGCGACCCCGTCGGTGACCGCGGCACCGCCGCAGGCGCCGGTCACGCCGTCCAAGAATCCGGCCAGCATCGCGGCCACCGCCGCCGCCGGCAGTGCGGTACTGCCCACCGCGCTTTCGCCGAAATATTCCAGCGAAAGCCCCGGCAAGGCCCGCATGCATACCTGCCTGGACCAGTACAACGCCAACAAGGCGACCAACGCCAATGGCGGCCTGAAATGGATCCAGAAGGGCGGCGGCTATTACAGCGTCTGCAATGCCCATCTGAAGGGCTGAACCGGACCGGGCATGGCGGCACATCCCGCCATGCCCGCTATTTTCCCGCCGGTCGCGTGAACATCCGGCCGGTGGCATAGGATATCCAGACATCGTGCCGGGCGAACCAGTCCGCCCCCAGCAGCATGTCCACCTGCTCGCGCAGCGGCGCGACCGTCAGCACGGGTGCGGGCTCCATTTCCCTCCCCACGCGCAGGCTGGCGAAACGATGCCAGTGATACGGCACCGGCCGGCCGTCGACACCGCTGGTCTCGCCCCCCGGATCGAGTGCCAGGCGCCCTTCCGACACACCCGCCCGTTCCGCCGCTTCCATCGAGAGAATGCGGGAGCGCGCGCCGCTATCGACCAGCGCGGTCAGGGCCTGTCCGTCCAGTTCCACTGTGACCGCCACCCGGTGGCCCTCCCGCCGCAGCGCCACGGTATCGTAGGCTCCGCGCCAGGCCGGTGCCGCGCGACACGCGCCGTCATCCCCCTGCATGCGCCAGAAGGACAGCCAGCCGCCCGCGACATCGAATTCCAGCTCGAAGCGCGACAGCACGTCGCCCCCCAGCAGCCCCGCGACCGGCGGCGTGATCATCGGCTGCCCCGGCAACTCGCCCACGGGTGCCGAGAGCGGGCCGAGATCCAGCCCCTGTCCACCTTCAGGGCCCAGACGCAGATTGTCGATCAGGACGTTCGGGACCATGCTGCCGGCCCCGCCCGTGCCATACAGCACGGTGCGCCGCCCGGAATCGACCGCCAGCCCCAGCGCCCCCGCCACGCGGCCACTGAGCAGCCCGCCTTCGGCGCCGGTATCGACCACCAGACTATAGGCGCCCTGCCCGGTCCGGCCGGCAATCGACACCGGCACGGACAAATACCCGCCGTCATCGCGCAACGGCACCCGCGCGACGCGTGTGACGGCACAGGCAACCGGCGCCCGATCCTGCGCCACCCCGGCGGCCGGCGTCAGGCACAGCAGCAGCGCCGCAAACCTGGCCCGCCGGGCCGCCGCGCGTCGGGACGCGCCGTCAGCCGGCGGCAAAACGGTCGGTGGCATCCAGCAGCGCGGTCTGGATGCCCGGTTCCGACACGGCATGGCCGGCATCGTCCACCAGATGAAAATCGGCCTCGGGCCAGGCACGGTGCAGGTCCCATGCCGTGCGCATCGGGGTAGCGACATCGTAACGTCCCTGCACGATCACCGCCGGAATATGCCGTATCCGCTCCACATCGCGGATCAGTTGTCCTTCGTCCAGCCAGCCCCCATGGACGAAATAATGGTTCTCGATCCGCGAGAAGGCCAGCGCATACTCCTCGTCGGCATGCTGGGCGGAGAGCGCCGGTGCCGGGCGCAGGGTCAGCGTCTCGCCCTCCCACAGGCTCCAGGCCACGGCGGCCTCGACCCGCACCGCCCGATCGGGGTCGGTCAGGCGGCGGCGATAGGCCGCCATCATGTCGCCGCGCTCCGCGACTGGAATCGGCGCCTGGAACCGCTCCCATTTATCGGGGAAGAGCCAGGATGCGCCCTCCTGATAATACCAGAGCAGTTCGGACCGCCGCAGCGTGAAGATCCCGCGCAGGATCAGCCCCGTCACCCGGTCGGGATGGGTCTCGGCATAGGCCAGGGCCAGCGTCGATCCCCAGGAGCCGCCGAAGACCAGCCAGCGTTCCGTGCCGGTCAGCACCCGCAGGCGCTCGATATCCTCCACCAGATGCCAGGTCGTGTTGTTGTCCAGCCCGGCATGCGGCGTCGACCGGCCGCAGCCCCGCTGGTCGAACAGCAGGATGCGATAGCGCGCGGGATCGAACAGGCGCCGGTGCGACGGCGTGCATCCGCCGCCGGGGCCGCCATGCAGGAACACCACGGGAATCCCGTTTGGATTGCCGCATAATTCCCAATAGACACGGTGCCCGTCACCAGTGTCCAGAAAGCCGCTGCGAAAGGGCTCGATCGGCGGATAGGGCGCGCGGCCGGCGGCGATAATCATGGCTCGTTCTTTCCCGTTGTTGTTATCGTATCCTCGCCCCGCGACGCGCCTGGCCGCGTGGCGCGTGGATGGGCACCGGCCCAGACCTGCATCAGCCGCGCCTCGTCCGCCTGCGTATAGCGCTGCGTCGTCGACAGGCTGGCATGTCCCAGCAGATCCTGGATCACACGCAGGTCCGCGCCCCCTTCCATCAGGTGGGTGGCGAAGGAATGGCGCAGCGCATGGGGAGTCGCATGATCGGGCAGGCCCGCCATGTCGCGCCAGACCCGCATGGCGCGCTGCGCCACCGCCGGCTGCAGCCGGCCGCCCCGCACACCGGGAAACAGCGGCGCGCCGGCCAGCGGTGCGGGGTGCCGTGCCCGCCATTCCGCAAGGGCGCGCACCACCGCCGGCACCATCGGCACCAGCCGCTCCCGGCCGCCCTTGCCGCGGATCAGCAGCGTGCCCCCCGCCGACAACGCCCGATCCAGATCCCGGATATCGAGGCCCAGCGCCTCGGAGATACGCAGGCCGCAGCCATAGAGCAGCAGGAACAGTGCCCGGTCGCGCTGTTCGGCCATCGGGCTGGCGGCGACGGCGCCCAGCCCGTCCGGCACCTCCAGCGCCTGTTCCGTCGTCAGCGGGCGCGGCAGCGACGCGCGGAAACGGGGGGCGGCCAACAAGCCAGGCGCCGGATTGGTCACGCCATGGTGCCGCGCCAGATAGCGATAGAACGAGCGCATGGCCGACACCCGCCGGGCCCGGGTCCGCGCCGCGCGATCCGCGCTCCCCGCGCGGCGGCCGGCCGCCTGCTGGGCGCCGGCATGCTCCGACGCCAGCCAGGCGCGCAGGTCGGTCAGGGACAGCCGGTCCAGCATCGCCAGATCCACCTCGCCGCCCAGATGGGCGCCGACAAAAGCCAGAAACCGGTCCAGATCGCCCCGATAAGCGGTGATCGTCAGCAGCGCGGCGCGCTTTTCGTCGCGCATCCAGTCGAGGAACGCATCGCGCAATGCGGCGCCGGTCATGACCGCAGCCGCACGGCGCGCGCCGATCGCGGGACAAGACAGCCGGCGGCCAGGACGATAAAAAACCTCATGGTAAACGCGAGTCTAGACAAACGCCCCCCCGCGCGAAAGCCGGAAAGCGCCGGCCGACCGCGCGTCGCGGTGCTGTTGCCGCTGCCCTTTCCCGGCCCGTTCGACTATGCCGTGCCCCCCGCGCTGGCCGACCTGCAACCGGGCGACATCGTCAGCGTGCCGCTGGGCCGCCGGACCGAAACCGGCGTGGTCTGGGACCCGGCCCCCGCCCTGCCGCCCGAATTCACACCGCCACCGATGAAGCCCGTCGCCGACGGACGGCTGAAACCGGTGCTCACCCGCCTGGACCAGCCGCCCTTGCCCGGCGCGCTGCGCCGTTTCGTCGACTGGGTCGCGGCCTATACGCTCTCGCCGCCGGGCATGGTACTGGCGATGGCGCTGCGCACCGCGGCCACCACCCCCATCACTCCCGCGACGGGCTGGGCCGCCGCCGAAGCGCCGCCCGACCTGCGCGAAACCCCCGCCCGCCGCCGGGTACTGGACGTTGCCACCAGCGACGGCCCGCTCCCGGGCGCCGAACTGGCGCGGCGCGCAGGTGTTGGGGCCGGCGTCGTGCGCGGACTGGCCGATGCCGGCGCGCTGCGTGCCGTGGTGCTGAAACCCGCCCCCCCATTCGCCACGCCCGCCCCCGCTTATTGCCCGCCGACCCTGGGCGACGGCCAGAGGGAGGCGGCGCAAAGCCTGCGCGACCTCGCCGGCGCGGGCGGCTTCTCCGTCACGCTGCTGGAAGGCGTCACCGGATCGGGCAAGACCGAGATCTATCTGGAAGCCATCGCCGCCTGCCTGGAACGCGGCCGGCAGGTGCTGGTGCTGCTGCCGGAAATCGCCCTGTCGGCGCAATGGACCGGCCGCTTTGCCCGCCGCTTCGGGGCCGAACCCGCGCTCTGGCATTCCGACCTGAGCCCGCGCCTGCGCCGCGTCACCTGGCACGCGGTGGCCGAGGGCAGCGCACGCGTGGTGGTGGGCGCGCGCTCGGCCCTGTTCCTCCCCTTCGCGGAACTGGGCCTGATCATCGTCGACGAGGAGCATGAAAGCGCCTTCAAGCAGGAAGACGGCGTGACCTATCATGCGCGCGACATGGCGGTGGTGCGGGCGCGCATGGACCACGCCCCGATCATCCTGGTGTCCGCCACGCCCAGCCTGGAGACGCTGGCCAATGTCGGCGCCGGCCGCTACCGCCATCTGGCGCTGACCGCACGGCATGGCGGGGCGGCCATGCCCGCGGTGCGCACCGTGGACATGCGCGCCCATCCGCCCGAACGCGGACTGTTCCTGTCGCCCGTGCTGACCGAGGCCATGCAGGCGACGATGGCGCGCGGCGAACAGGCCATGCTGTTCCTCAACCGTCGCGGCTATGCGCCGCTGACGCTGTGCCGCACCTGCGGCCATCGCCTGCAATGCCCCAACTGCACCGCCTGGCTGGTGGAACATCGCGCGCGCCGGGTGATCACCTGCCATCATTGCGGTTATCAGGAACCCACACCGCCCACTTGCCCCTCCTGCCATGCCGAAGCCAGCCTGACCCCGATCGGCCCCGGCGTGGAACGCATCACCGAGGAAGCCCGCGCCACCTTCCCCGATGCCCGCCTGCTGGTCATGGCCAGCGACACGCTACCCGGCCCCGCGGCGACCGCCGACGCGGTAGCGCAGATCGCCCGGCGCGAGGTCGATCTGGTGATCGGCACCCAGATCGTGGCCAAGGGCTGGCATTTTCCGCACCTCACCCTGGTCGGCGTCGTCGATGCCGATCTGGGGCTGGGCGGCGGCGACCTGCGCGCGGCGGAACGCACGGTGCAGTTGCTGCATCAGGTCGCCGGCCGCGCCGGCCGTGCCGAGGCGCCGGGCACGGTCCTGCTGCAAAGCTATTGCACCGAACATCCGGTGATGCAGGCCCTGGTCTCGGGCGATTTCGCCAGTTTCATGCGGCAGGAGGCCGAGCAGCGCCGCCCCGGCTTCTGGCCCCCGTTCGGGCGCCTGGCGGCACTGATCGTCAGTGCCGACACGCCGGAAGCCGCCGACGCTACCGCCCGCGCCCTGGGGGCCAGCGCCCCGCGCGGCGAGGGCATGCAGGTCCTGGGCCCGGCGCCGGCCCCTCTGGCCATCCTGCGCGGCCGCCACCGCCGGCGGCTGCTGCTGCGCGCGCGGCGCGAGATCGCGCTGCAACCGATCGTGCGGCAATGGCTGGAGCGGGTGGCACCGGAACGCGGCGCGCGGATCGATGTCGATATCGATCCCGTCTCGTTCCTCTAGGAGACTGATGGAAGGCCGAACCAATCCGAAACCCGCGACCCGGACCAACGGCACACAGGGCCGTCATGGTATATTCAATCCACAATATATATATGATTTTTCTCTTGAAAAAATAAGCCATTTTTCCAAGAGACGCGACAACGATCAAAGGGTTGCGACTGGCGAGAATATATTCGACATCGAAAGTTGCAACCACCTTCGGTCTGGTGAAGCATGGCCTGCCGACCGGATCGGCATTTTCCGCATGAGGTCAGGAGGCACGCCGACACCAGCCGCCCTGAACCCGCACACGGGAGAGATTTCCATTGAATCGTCGCGACCTTTTCGCCGCCGCCGCTGGCGCCACCCTTCTGCCCGTCCTGGCCGCCTCCGCACGCGCCGGCACGGTATCGGGCGATACGGCCCCCACCGGATCGCTGGAAGTCGTTGCCGAATTCTATGGTCCCGGACCGTCCGGGATCGCCGTCACGCCCGATAACCGCATTTTCATCGGCTTTCCGCGCCATGCCGAAAACCACGGCAAGGCGACCCTGGCCGAACTGAAGGGCGACGTGCTGGTCCCATACCCCGACGCGGCACTCAGCCTGCCCTCATCCGCCGCGCCGGACCGCAGGCTGATCTCGATCCACGGCATGACGACGGACAGCCGTGGCCGGCTCTGGGCCATCGATGACGGCAAGATCGTCGGCCGCCCCATCGCACCGGGTGCGGCGAAGATCATCGGCATCGATCCCGCGACCGACCGGCCGATCGCCAGCGTGGTGCTGAATCCCCCCGCCATGCGGCCCGACAGCCACATGAACGATCTGCGCGTCGACCTGACCCATGGCGCACGCGGCACCGCCTATGTGGCGGATTCCTCGTTCGGCACCTCGCCGGCGCTGGTCGTGGTCGATATCGCCACCGGCCGCCAGCGGCGGGTCCTCGCCGATCATCCGTCGATCCACGCCGAGAAAGGGTTCCTGACCGTCCTGGAAGGGCGCCCGCTGCGCTACGACCCCAAGCATCCGACCTTCCCGATCGGCGGCGTGGACAGCATCACGCTCAGCCCGGATAGTTCGCTGCTCTATTATTCGCCGCTGACCAGCCGCCGGCTCTACAGTATCCCCACGGCGCTGCTGTCGAATTTCGACGCGACCGAGGAACAGCTTGCGGCCGGCATCACCGACCATGGCGAGAAAGTCATGACCGATGGGCTGGCCACCGATGCCCAGGGCCGGATCTATCTGACGGCGAGCGAGCATGATGCGATCATGCGCTGGATACCGGACGGCACGATCGAGATCGTGGTCCGGGACCCGCGCATCGTCTGGCCGGACGGTATTTTCGCCACCCGTACGCATGTCTATTGCACGTTGGGCCAATGGAACCGCCTTGCGGGCTTCAATGGCGGCACGGATCTGCGCCAGCCGCCCTATCTGCTGGTGCGCGCACCGATCACGCCCCCGATCCGGGAAGACCAGACCTGAGGAGCCTGACCGGAAATGCGCGCGGGCGAAGACGCAGCGCCGTCTCCAGGTTTTCCGTGGCGCGCATCACCGGCACGGGAATGTTCTCCAGCCATGGGCACCGGTGCCCCGAAGATGCCGGGCATCGATGCCTTGAACCCCCTCTCTCAGCGGTAGCGGGCAAGCCAGTGCGCATAGGGCGGCGGCAGCACCGACGCCGCGTCGTCACGGCCCAGCGCCTTCGCGGCCGCATAGGGCCAGTGCGGATCGGCCAGCAGCGGGCGCCCGACCATGACCAGATCCACCTCGCCCTGACGCACCATCGCGTCGGCAAGTTGCGGCGCACTGGCGGCATTCCAGCTTGTCGCCGTCGGCAGACCCGTCTCGCGCCGGACCTGCCCCGCGATCGCGCCCAGGAAACCGGGCCCCCACGGAATCTGCGCCATCGGCGTATTGAAGCCGATCGACACATCCACGAAGCCCAGCCCGTCCTCCTTCATCACGCGCAGCATGGTCAGCGCCTCGGCCAGCATCGCGGCATCATCGCCCGCGAATTCGACGACGCCCAGCCGGACCGACAGCGGCAGGGCTTCCGGCCATACCGCGCGCACCGCGCGCAGGGTTTCGACCAGGAAGCGCGCCCGATTTTCGGCGGAACCGCCATAGGCGTCCGTCCGTTGATTGGCGAAGGGAGAAAAGAAACTCTGCGCCAGATACCCATGCGCGAAATGCAGCATCAGCCATTTGAACCCGGCCTCACGCGCGCGGATGGCAGCCGATACGAAATCCTGCCGCACCCGCTCAATGTCCCCGATCGACATCTCGCGCGGCTGGCGCGGCAGGTTTGCGCCGAAGGCCACGGCCGATGGCGCGATCGGCTGCCACGCGCACGGATCGCCGGGCGGCAGATGGTCGTCGCCTTCCCATGGCCGATTGGCACTGGCCTTGCGCCCTGCATGGGCGATCTGGATACCGGGCACCGATCCGGCCGCGGTGATCGCGCGTGCGATCGGCGCCAGGGCCTCGGCCTGATCGTCGCGCCAGATGCCGACATCGCCGGGCGTGATCCGGCCCTCGGGCGAGACGGCGGCGGCCTCGACCACCACCAGCCCCGCACCGCCCCGGGCCAGCGCGCCCAGATGTCCATGATGCCAGTCGTTCACCACGCCGTCATGGGCCATATACTGGCACATGGGCGAAACGGCGATCCTGTTGCGCAGCGTCACGTCGCCCAGCGTGTATGGCGTAAAGAGATGAGCCATGCCGTGTTCCCTGTCCTTCCGCCCTTCCCCGCGGGGGAAGGATTAGTTCCATTCTTATCGAACAAATGAAATCTCGGGTAGAGTTGGCGCCATGGCAAGAGACGAAAGCGGCTTTTCTCATCCGGATGAGGGGACATTATCCCTGGAGGCGATCTTCCACGCGCTGTCCGACCCTTACCGGCTGCGGATCGTCCGCGCCCTGGCCGCCAGCGCCGTCCCCATGAATTGCGGCGACCTGAGCTTCGGCCGTCCGAAATCGAGCATGTCGCACCATTTCCGCATCCTGCGTGCCGCGGGCGTGCTGCACACGACCAGCCAGGGCGTGGAACATATGAACAGCCTGCGCCGCGATATGCTGGACCGGCGCTTCCCCGGCCTGATGGCCGCGATCCTGGGCGAGACCGGCCAATCTGCCGCCGGGGATCACCCGCGCAGGCTCACGCCCGCCTGAAAACACGGCGCCATCACCCATCGACATGGCGACCGGACGGGAATGCGAACGCGCCCGCGCGATGTGGTCTTGACGCATCTCCCAATGATGGAACATCTGTGCCATGCGCTTAGTGCAGATCCTGGATCTCGTCGGACGCGGAGCCTGAATCCCGATGCGTATCGTGAACGGCGTCCTGAGCTGACGCCGATGGATTCCGGCAAGCCCTCCCCGATGCCACCGTCAGGGCCTCGGAGGCACATCGCCCCCCTTTCGCCTTCCACCGGAAGCGTGGCGCCGTGGCATGTGCTGATCGTCCTGCTGTGCGGCATCGTCAGCCTGCCGCTTCCGGCCCGGGCGGGCCTCCCTCCACCCCCGCTGGCCAACTACGTCATCGATCACTGGACCACGCGGGACGGCCTGCCCCAGAATTCGATCCGCGACATCGCGCAGACGCCCGATGGACGCCTGTGGTTCGCGACATGGGAAGGGCTGGCCTCCTATGACGGCATAGAGTTCACCGTCTATGATCGCGGCAGCCGCGTTCCCCTGCTCGATAACGGGATCGGGACGATCGTCACCGACCCGGCGGGCACCCTGTGGTTCAGCGATTCCCGCGGCAATATCGGCCGGCGGTCGGCCGACGGAGGCTGGCGTCTGTGGCCGCATCCCGCGAACGCCCCCTCGATCATCGTCCAGTCCCTGCAGACCGACCAGACCGGCCGGCTGTGGATGCTCTATGAGGGCAACGGCCTGGGCAGCATGACGGCGGACGGCGCCTTCCGCTATGTCCGGCCGCCCCCGAAATCGCCGATGCTGAACGTTTATCGCCGGATGGCGTTCGACAGCACCGGCGCGCTCTGGCTGGGCACATATGACGGCGTGGTCGTCCAGGACGCGGGGGGAAAGGTCCACGCCGCACCGGCCGACTGGCATTTGCCGCCCGGGCTGGCATGGCCCTATCGCGGGCCGGATGGCCGGTTCTGGATCGTCGCGGGCAGCCGGATCTTCCGGATCAGCGAAGCAGGGGCCATCCTGCAATACGACCTGCACGACATCGGGCGCATCACGGCCCTGGTGCAGGACCGGCACGGCGCGCTCTGGGTGGGCACCGAGGATCACGGGCTGTTCAGGCTTTCCTCCTCGGGTATCGAACGCCTGCACGACCACACGGAACCGTCTTCCGGCCGAATCCTCAGCCTGATGGAAGATACCGAGGGCAGTCTCTGGATCGGTTCGAACGGCGGCCTGTATCGCCTGCGCGAAGGCCTGTTCAGCACCCTCACCCGGCAGGATGGCCTACCCGACGATTTCACCCGCACAGTGCTGGAAGATCACGACGGCCGGCTATGGATCGGCACGGATATCGGCCTGTCGCGCGAGGGGCCGGACGGCACGATCGGTGCCGTGCCCCTGTCCACCGAACACGACCACCATCCGGCCGTTCTCAGCCTTGCCGAAGGCAAGGACGGCCATATGTGGATCGGTACGTATTCCCAGGGGCTGTACGAACGCCTGCCGGATGGATCGTGCCGCCATTTCGGCACCATGGAAGGATTGCCGGCCGGCAATATCCGGGCGATCAGCGTCGCCGCGGACGGCACGGTCTGGATCGGGACCCAGCATGGCGTCTTCAGCCTTGGCGACGGCACGCTCCGCCCGTTCGACATGCCGGGTGCGCCGCATGGCCTGATCACGGCGCTGAGGGCACAGGACGGCGAGCTGTGGATCGGCACGCTGGATGGTGTGCGCCATGTGCACGGCGCCTCCATCCGGTCGATCCGTTTCCATGGCCAGCAAGGGGCGCACACGATCTTCGGCTTCACGCCGGTCGGTCACGAGATATGGTTCGTCAGCGACCGGGGCCTGTACCGCGACCGGGCGGGGACGATCGTGCAGGTCGCGCGCGAACAGGGCCTGCCCGTCGATTCGATCTTCGCCATGCTGCCCGACCGGCAGGACCATGTCTGGCTGACCAGCAATCGGGGCATCATGCGCGTGGCCCTGCCCGATATCGAGGCCGTGGCCGACGGCAGGGCGACACGCGTGTCATTCCTGCATTTCGACGAGGCCGACGGCCTGCTCAGCAGCCAGGCGAGCGGCAGTTCGGCCCCTTCGGCGATCCTGCGCCAGGACGGCACGATCTGGATCGCCACCGCCGCCGGCGTCGCGCATGCCGATCCGGCCCAGGTCCATATGTTCGTCACGCGCCCGCCCCCGCCGCCGGTGGCGCTCGGCTCGCTCGATCTCGACGGCAATCCGCTTCCCGCGCCGTCGGGCGGCGCGCCCGTTCACATTCCGGCGGGTCACGGCCTGACGGTGCGCTATGCGGCATTGAGCTATCTGCTGCCGGACCGGATCGTCTACCGCACCATGATCGAAGGCATGGACCCATCCTGGAGCCTTCAGGGCAACACGCGCAGCATCCGCCTGATGGGCCTGCCGCCGGGGTCCTATACGCTGCGCGTCTCCGCCGCCCATCCCGGCGGCGCATGGTCCACCCGCGACATGGACGTGCCCATCGTGGTCGATCCCAGATGGTGGCAGCGTCGGGACGTGTGGATCGGCGCCCTTGCGACCTTGGGCGTGCTGCTGGCCGCGCTGTATCTCGGCATCGCCTATTACTATCGGCGTCAGGCGCGTTTCCTGTCGCGCATCATCGCGGAACGGACGGGAGAACTGACGCGGACGGCCGAACGGCTGCAGACCGCCGACCGCGACAAGACCCGCCTGCTCGAACGCCTGCGCCAGCAGGCCGATCTGGCAACGCGCCAGGCCCGGGAAGACCCGCTGACCGGGCTGCCGAACCGCCGGGCCTTCAACGAACAGCTTGCCGCGGCGCTGGAGGGGATCATGGCCGGCCAGCCCGATTTCTGCCTGGCCCTGATCGACGCCGACCATTTCAAGCAGATCAACGACCGCCATTCCCACGCCACGGGCGACGAGGTGCTGCAGGGAATCGCCGATGTGCTGCGGGCCAGCACGCGCGCACCCGACATCGTGGCCCGCATCGGGGGCGAGGAATTCGCGCTCCTGATGCCGATGACCACGTTGCGGGACGCCGAAGCCGCCTGCGAGCGCCTGCGCACTGCCTTCCATGAGAAAAAGGACTGGGGCGGCGCGCTCGCCCTGCGCGTGACCTTCAGCGCCGGGCTAGTCAGTTCCCACCCGGGCGAGCCCAGCGCCGCACTGCTGCTCCAACGAGCGGATGCCGCGCTGTACCGGGCCAAGAACACCGGCCGCGACAGGGTCTGTGTGGAAGACTGACGCCGATCCGTACGGCCTATTGCGCCTGCGCGCTCCGGGTCATGGTCTGGCGGATCAGCCCGTCCACGGGCCGGCCCGCCATGGTCAGGGCCACCGCTTCGGCCACGCGGATGCCGTCGATCGCCGCCGACAGGATGCCGCCGGCATAGCCCGCGCCCTCGCCCGCCGGATACAGGCCGGCGACATTGGTGCACTGCCCATCGGGACCACGCGGGATTCGCAGCGGGGAGGATGTACGCGTCTCCACCCCCGTCAGCACCGCGTCCGCCATGTCGAAACCATTCAGCTCCCGGCCGAATGCCGCCAGCGCCTCACGCATCGCCAGCACCACGAAATCCGGCAGGCAGGCCGACAGGTCGGTCGGCGTCACGCCGGGCCGGTAGCTGGGCTCGACCGCGCCCAGATGGGTGGAAGGCCGGCCGGCGAGGAAATCGCCCACACGCTGCGCGGGCGCGCGATAATCGCCGCCGCCCGCCAGAAAGGCCTGCCGCTCCCAATGGCGCTGGAAGGCGATGCCCGCCAGCGGGCCGCCGGGATAATCGGCCTCGGGCGTCACGCCGACCACGATGCCGGCATTGGCGTTCCGCTCGGCCCGCGAATACTGGCTCATGCCGTTGGTGACCACGCGTCCTTCCTCCGAGGTCGCGGCCACCACTGTACCGCCGGGGCACATGCAGAAGGAATAGACCGCCCGCCCGTTGGTGGCATGATGCACCAGGCGGTAATCCGCCGCCCCCAGCAGCGGATTGCCCGCCTGCGGGCCGAAGCGCGCCGCGTCGATGACCGATTGCGGATGCTCGATCCGCACGCCGATGGAAAAGGGCTTGGCCTCCATGGCCACGCCATGCGCATGCAGCATCGTGAACGTGTCGCGCGCGCTGTGGCCGACCGCCAGCACGACGTGATCGGCCGCGATCTCCTCGCCATCCGCCAGGCGCAGCCCCGCCACCCGCCGCATGCCGTCGGCATCGGTCGCCAGCACGATATCCTCGACCCGGGTATCGAACCGGTAGCTGCCGCCCAGCGCCTCGATCTCGGCCCGGATATGCTCGACCATCGAGACCAGGCGGAAGGTGCCGATATGCGGCTTGGAGAGGTACAGGATCTCTTCCGGCGCGCCCGCCTTGACGAATTCATGCAGTACCTTGCGCCCGTAATGGCGCGGATCGCTGACCTGGCTGTACAGCTTGCCGTCCGAGAACGTGCCCGCCCCGCCCTCGCCGAACTGCACGTTGCTCTCGGGCGTCAGTACCGATTTGCGCCACAGGGCGAAGGTGTCGACAGTGCGCTCGCGCACCACCTTGCCCCGTTCCAGGATCAGCGGCCGCAGCCCCATCTGCGCCAGCAGCAGCCCCGCCAGCAGGCCGCATGGCCCGGCCCCGATCACGACCGGGCGCCGATAGCCCGGCCGGTCCGCAAACGCCGCGCCGTCGCGCATCACGAAATGATAATCGGTGTCGGGCGCCGGGCCGACATGCGGCGTGCCGGCCAGCCGCGCCAGCACGGCATCCTCGTCCCGTACCGTGCAATCGACCGTATAGACCAGCATGATCGCACCGCGCCGCCGCGCGTCATAGCCGCGCCGGAAGACCGTATGCGCCAGCAGGTCGTCCTGCGCGATGTCCAGCCGGCGCACGATATCTGCCACCAGAGCCTCGGGCGGGTGGTCGAGGGGAAGCCTGATTTCGGTCAATCGGATCATGCGGGGCGAGGCATCCGTGTGCGGGGGTACGGGACTGTTCACGCGCCGTGCCTTATCACGACCGCCCGCCATGACGAAAGAACGCGGGACTGGCCCCCGGCGCGATGCTTCTGATACAGAGAGCCGCCATTCGAGGAGACCCCGCATTCATGGCCCATTCGCACGATCCCTCATCCGCGCATGGGCATGAAGGGCAGAACACGGCGCATGGCTGCGGCCATGACCATGACCATGACCATGACCATGACCATCATGGACATCACGGGCACGGACATGTCCATGCGCCGGCATCGTTCGGTGCCGCCTTTGCCTGGGGAATCGGGCTCAATCTGGTCTATGTGATCGCCGAGGCCACCTGGGGCGTCACATCCCACGCGCTGGCCCTGCTGGCCGATGCCGGGCACAACCTGTCCGACGTGATGGCACTTGGCGCGGCGTGGCTGGCGCACACGCTGTCGAAGCGCGCGCCCAGCGCAGAATTCACCTACGGGCTGCGCCGGTCCTCCATCCTGGCCGCCCTGGGCAATGCCGTGGCGCTGCTCCTGATCACGGGCGGCATCGTCTGGGAATCGGTCCTGCGCCTGATCGCACCCGCCCCTGTGCCGGGCGGCACGGTCATGGCCGTGGCCGGACTGGGCATCCTGGTCAATGGCGCCACGACCCTGCTGTTCGCGCGGGGCGGCGGCGACCTGAACATTCGCGGCGCCTTCCTGCACATGCTGGCCGATACGGTCATGTCCGCCGGGGTGGTGATCGCGGGGGGGATCATCTTCTATACCGGCTGGGCCCGGCTGGACCCGATCATGGGCCTGGTCCTGTCCTGCGCCATCGTCGCCAGCACATGGTCGCTGCTGCGCGATTCGCTGGACATGGCGCTGGACCGCGTGCCCCGCACGATCGACCGCGCGGGGGTGGAGGCCTATCTGCGCACCCTGCCCGGCGTGCAGGACCTGCACGACCTGCACATCTGGCCGATCAGCACCACCGAGACCGCGCTGACCGTCCATCTGGTTCGCGCCACCCCGGCGGACGACATGCTGCTGGGCGATGCGACCGAGGCACTGCGGACCCGCTTCGGCATCGGCCACCCGACCTTCCAGATCGAAACCCTTTCCTATGCCGCGCGCTGCGTGCTGGCCGACGCCAGCGTGCCCTGACCCGATGGCCGCGATCAGGATGCCCGACATCAACAAGACCGCGCTGGCCTGGACCAGCCTGGGCGTCAGCATCGCCGCGCTGGGCCTGAAATATGCGGCCTGGCGCGTTACCGACTCCGTCGCGCTCTATTCCGACGCGATCGAGACAATCATCAACGTCGTCGCGGCCCTGACCGGCCTGTGGGCGTTGCATATCGCCAGCCTGCCGCCGGACGAGAACCATACCTACGGCCATTACAAGGCCGAATATCTCTCGGCCGTGGCCGAGGGCGTGCTGGTGCTGATGACCGCGCTGGCCATCGGCCGCGAGGCCTGGATCGACTGGCAGCATCCCAGCCTGCCCACCGCGCCCCTGTCCGGCATCGCGCTCAACGGCTCGGCCGGCGTGCTGAACCTGGCCTGGGCGCTGACGCTGTTGCGCGCCGGGCGGACCAAGCGCTCGCCTACCCTGGTCGCGGCCGGCCAGCATGTGATGTCCGATGTCTGGACCACCATCGGGCTGGTAGGCGGCTTCATCCTGATCCCGCTGACCGGCTGGCCGTGGATCGACCCCCTGCTGGCGGGCCTGATCGCGCTCAACGTGCTGCGGGTGGGCTGGGGCATGATGCGCGAATCCATCGCGGCCCTGATGGACGAGGCCCCCGATCCGGACACGCTGGAGGCGATCCGCCAGGTCATCGCCGCCAGCGGGCACGGCGCGATCGAGGCGCACGATCTGCGCGCCCGCATCGTCGGCGCCATGGCCTTCGTGGAATTCCACCTCGTCGTCCCCGGCGCCATGAGCGTCAGTGCCGCGCACGAGATCTGCGACCGGATCGAGGCCGCGCTGCGGGCCCGCATCGGCGATGCGCTGATTCACATCCACGTCGAACCGGACCGCAAGGCCAAGCATTGCGGGATCGCGATCCCACCTTATGCCTTTGAAGAAACTGTCTAAAAAGTTCCGTTGTTTCAGGGACAACCCAGCATCCGCAGCCGGTCGGGGATAAGTGAGCGGTTCCTGTGGCAATGCCGGGTCCTTACGGAGTAAAGGGCGGGTACATATCGTAATCGCCCCCCGGCCGCCGGCCCGGGGCGCCATTGTCCCGGACACAAGACGATGAAGACCGACCTGACTGAACTGCGCATCCGCCATATGCGACATCTGCGCCGTTCCGCCCGGGTTACGACGGCGCAATGGCGCCGCAAGATCGTCTACTGGACGGCGGCGGTCCTCGTGGGCGTGGTCGCGGTCGGCTTTGCCTCCGCCGCCGACACGGCCGCCGCGCTGCGCACCCGGCTGATCGCCTGGGACCCGTGGATCATGCTGGCACTCACGCCGGCCGGACTGGCACTGTCGACCTGGCTGACACGGACATGGTTCCGGGGCGCCCAGGGCTCGGGCATTCCCCAGACGATCGCCGCCCTGCACCTGGAAAATTTCACCATCGTCGACCGGCTGCTGTCGCTGCGCATCGCCTTCGGCAAGATCATGCTGACGACGCTGGGCCTGCTGGCCGGCGCCTCGATCGGGCGCGAGGGCCCGACGGTGCAGGTCGGCGCGGCCATCATGCATGCCTTCGGCCGGCGGCTGAACCTGTCCACCGTCAGCGTCCGTCGCGGGCTGATCCTGGCGGGCGGCGCCTCGGGCGTATCGGCTGCCTTCAACACGCCGCTGGGCGGGATCGTGTTCGCGATCGAGGAACTCAGCCATTCCTTCGAACAGCGCACCAGCGGCACGATGCTGACGGGTGTGATCCTGTCGGGCGTCACCGCCATCGCGCTGGTCGGCAACTATACCTATTTCGGCCATACCGACGTCGTGGTGCCGATCGGCATCAGTTGGATCGCGGTACTGACCTGCGGTATCCTGGGCGGCATCAGCGGCGGCGTATTCTCGGCGATCCTGATCCGGACCTCGCAATATGGCCTGCCGGGCGTTCTGGGCCGGTTCGTGGTGCACCGGCCGATCGCCTTCGCCGCGTGCTGCGGGCTGGTGCTGGCCATTCTGGGCCTGGCTTCGGGCGGCATTACCTATGGCACGGGCTATCTTCAGGCGCGCGAGATCATCGCCGGGCAGACCAACTACCCGGCCTCGTTCTTCATCCTCAAATACATCGCCACCATCGTGTCCTACTGCTCCGGCATTCCGGGCGGGCTGTTCGCGCCCTCGCTCGCCATCGGAGCGGGGATCGGCGGCTGGGTGGCGCAGTTCCTGCCGCACACCACGCCGGGCGCGGTGGTGCTGCTGGGCACCGTGGCCTATTTCTCGGCCGTGGTGCAGGCACCGCTGACGGCCAGCGTGATCGTGATGGAAATGTCGGACAACCAGCAGGTGACGCTGGCGCTGCTGGCGACCTCGTTCCTCGCCTACGGCGTCTCGCGCATGATCTGCTCCCGCTCGCTCTACAGCGCGCTGGCCGAGAAATTCCTCTCGGTGGTCGAACATGCGCCGCCGCCGGCCGAGCCCTCCGGCTCCGGCAGCGGCGCCCTGCCCGCCCCGGCCGCGTCCGAGCGCGCGTAATCGGACCGGGGCCCATTCAGGCCCCGATGGGCGACGCCTACCGCGCCGCCAGGTCCACGATCCCGATCGCTCCATCCTCGGTCCCGAATGCCAGGCCGGTGCCGTCGGGGCTGAAGGCCAGCGCCGAGATCGCACCGCCACCGGCACCACGCACCGGCAGGACCTTCTGCGCCGCCGCGTCCTCCAGCAGGATGGTGCCGTCGGCAAAGCCGGCCGCCACGATCTCATGCACCGGATGGCACGCCACCCGCCGGCAGATCACGCCGGGCATCCCGGCCAGTTCCACGGGCGCCTTGCCCATCGGGCCGCCGCCGAAGAACGGCCACATCACCACGCTGTCCGCCCCGCCGGTCACCAGCCATTTGCCGGTGCGCGAGAAGGCCATGGACTGCACCTTCGCCGGATAGCCGCTCATGCGCATATTGTGTCCGTCGGCCAGCCGCCAGCCATGCAGTTCGTTCTCCTGCATGCTGGTCACCAGCGCGTCGCCGCCGGGATGGATGGCGATGCCGGTATGGCTGCCCTTCCAGTCCAGCCGCCGGGGCGTGTCGACCTTGGCCTGCACGAACCATACCGACGCCCCATTATAGTGCGACGCCGCCACCCGCTTGCCCTTGGCGTCGAATACCACGCCGCTGACGGTGGACGGATGCTCCAGCACCTTCAGCGTCGTCGCGCCGGCGGCATCGCGCAGTTCCACCTGCTTGCCGGAGGCAAAGGCGATCACACCCGATTTCGGGGTGCTCTTCGCGTCGATCCAGGTCGTGACATGCTCGATCCACCGGCGGCCGCGCACCAGGTCGGTCACCGCACCGTCCGCGCCGATCCGGCGCAGCGTGGAATCGTCGCCGCCGGTCAGGAAGCCGGTCGGCGCGGCATCGGGCGCCAGGCACAGGATCGCGCCATCATGCACCGTCTGCACCTGCCACGCCGCCGCATCACCAAAATCGTCGCGGGCCGCCAGCACCACATCGCCCTCGGCGGTCGCGAAGGCGAACTGGTTGCTGTCGCGCGACGCCACACAGGCGATGACATGGCCATCGATCGTGCGCGTGGCACCCCGTCGTTCGAGCAGGCCGGTCGGAGCCCCGCTCTCGGTCCTCATCCCCGTCATCGCGCGCGGCAGCTTTCAAAACCGCGACGCAGGCGCGGGCGGTTGAGGTTGCGGCCGATCATCACCAGGCGGGATTCCTTCTTCTCGCCCTCTTTCCACGGCCCGATGAAACCGCCATCGGCCATCATGTGCACGGCCTGGAAGGCAAAGCGCCGGTCCTCGCCCTCATAGTTCATGATACCCTTGGCCCGCAGGATATCCGGCCCCTGCTCCTGCAGCACCGCGCCGATCCAGGCCTGGAACTTCGCGGCATCCAGCGGCTCTTCCACCACGTACGAGACCGAACTCACATTCTCCTCATGCGAATGGCTGGTATCCTCCAGGAAATGCGGCGCGTGTTCCAGCGCCCGCGCCAGGTCGAACCCGCCCTGGTCCAGCACCTCGGCCAGCGCCACATTGCCGCGCTGGGCACGATGCAGGCGCGCCACCGGGTTGATGGTGCGGATGCGGGCCTCGATGGACTCCAGCGTCGCCTCGTCCGCCAGATCGGTCTTGTTGAGGATGATCACGTCGGCGAAGGCGATCTGGTTCACCGCCTCGGGGCTCTCTTCCAGGGTCTGCACCACGTTCAGCGCATCGACCACGGTCACCACCGCATCCAGCCGCGTCTTGCCCCGCACATCCTCGTCGACGAAGAAAGTCTGCGCCACCGGGGCCGGATCGGCCAGGCCGGTGGTCTCGACGATGATGCCGTCGAACTTCGTGCGCCGCTTCATCAGGCTGCCCAGGATGCGGATCAGGTCGCCCCGCACGGTGCAGCAGATGCAGCCATTGTTCATCTCGAACACTTCCTCGTCGGCATCCACCACGAGGTCGTTGTCCACGCCCAACTCACCGAACTCATTGATCACAACGGCGTATTTCCGCCCGTGTTCGGCCGTCAGGATATGATTGAGCAGCGTCGTCTTGCCGGCACCGAGAAAGCCGGTCAGCACCGTGACCGGCACCAGCCCGTCGCCGGTCGCCGCTTGGGTCTCAGACATGTCGTCTCCTGTCCATCGTCGATAGTCGTCCCAGCATATAGGCGTCCCGGCGCCGCCATCCCATCCCCCCCCCCGCGTGAGGGAAGCCTCCGCCTCGTCAACGGGCTGCAATGACGGCCCGGCGCAGATCGCCCAATCCGGCACGCGTGGCCGCGCAATCGAACGACGCCGCCCGTGCCCGCCCCGCGTCCGACAGCGCGGCGCGCCGCTCCGGCGAGGCGGCGAGTTCGCCGATCGCCGCCGCCAGTTCCGTCACCGGGTCCGGACGCGCCAGGATCGCGGCATCGCCCACGACCTCCCGCAGCCCGCCAACGGGCGAGGCGACCAGCGCGGCGCCGCAGGCCATCGCCTCCAGCGCCGTCAGGCCGAACGGTTCGGGCCAGCGGCTGGGCACCACGACGATCGCGGCCCGCGCCATCGCGGCCAGCACCTGCTCATGCGGCCGATAGCCCACCATCTCCACACCAGCCGCTCGCGCGGCAGGCCGCAGCGCCCGGAGAAACGGCGTCTCGGGCGAATCCCCGCCGAAACGATCGGCCCCGATCATGCGTGCCCGCCAGCCCGGCAGATGCGGCAGCAGCGCACCGCAGGCAGCGACAAACGCGTCGGCCCCCTTGTCCGCCACCACCCGGCCGACAAACAGGATCGTCCGGTCACGCGCCGCCGCCGGTACGGGCGGCGGCAGGGACGCCATGTCGATGCAGTTCGGCATCACCGCCGCCACTGCGCCGTCCAGCCCCTCGGCAAAACATCGGCGTACCCAGTCCGATACCGCGATCACCTTCATGCGCCCCACCAGCGCCGCCCGCTGGGCCGGCGATGCCGCGCCCCGCATCGCCCGCGGATCGTTATGCAGCGTCAAAGTCATCGGCAGGCCGGGAAAGCGCCGTGCCAGTGCCAGGGCGATATCGGGCCGGTTATGGATTTCGACCAGCGCGGGCCGCACTTCACGCACGATTTTCGCCACCGCGACCGCATAACGACCCGCCGCGCTACGGGGCCAAAGCGCCCATCGTGCGGGATGCACCGCCTGGAATGCCACATCGGCGAAGGGCGCCTCGACCGGCTGGCCGACCACGATATCGCCGGGCGCCGCCAGCCGATGGACCAGCAGGCTGATCGCACCCGCATGCCCCGGCGCAAACCGCTCACGCGGCGGCAGCACGGTCAGGACGGGCGCCATGGGCATCGCCGACCGGTCAGGCGAGGGTTTCGTACCGCTCCAGATGCCACGCTTCCGGTTCGCCGGCCGCGTCCTCATACCAGCGCGCCATCAGCGGATGCGCCCGCAGGAGCACCGCGTAATCGGCCACCACAGGCGACAATTTCACGTCATAGGACAGGAAGCGGGCGATCACCGGCGCGAACATCGCATCCGCCACCGTCAGATCGGCACCGAACAGATACGGGCCACCCTGGCCATAGGCCGCACGGGTTTCCGACAGCAGCGCATCGATCCGCGCCACGTCGGCCTTCACATCCTCGGCCAGTCCACCCGCAAGCGCGCGCCCATGGCGGCCCAGATTCATCGGCAGGGCGATGCGCAGCGGCCGGAAGCCGGCATGCATCTCGGCGGCGATGCTGCGCGCATGCGCCCGCGCCAGCCGGTCCGCCGGCCACAGGGCGGGCGCGATCTCGGCGCAATATTCGCCGATCGCCAGGCTTTCCCACACAAGCGCGCCGCGATGCTCCAGATAAGGCACCATCCCGTTGGGCGACACAGCCTTGATCGCCGTCGTGCCACCACCCCCGGCAAGAGGAATCACCACATCCTCGACATCCAGTCCGGCCAGATGCACCACCAGCCAGCCCCGCAGCGACCAGGACGAATATCGCCTGGTGCCGATATACAGTTTGCCGTCAGCCACGGTGCGTCCCCTTTCGCGCGAAAGATCGTTCTTTTTTGAAAAAAGAACCAAAAAACTTCTGATCCGTTCAGCAGCCTTGTGCCTGGGGCATACGATACCCCTAACGAATCAAAGTCTTTTTGCTTCTTTTTCTTCAGAAAAAGAAGATGCTTGAGCCACTGCGGGGTCCCGCCGCCGGATAAACCCGCCACCAAGCACCCGGCTGCCATCATACAGCACGCAGGCCTGCCCCGGCGCCGGCATCGCCGGCTCGTCCAGCGTCACGCTGGCACCATCCGCCGTCCGCCGCACGGTCGCCGCCCGCACCGCTTCCCGCGCGCGGATCTGCACCATGCAGCGCAGTTCACCCTCAGGCGGGGCGATCAGCCAGTTCATGTTGCGCAACGACAGATCATGCACGGCCCCGCCCGCGCGGGGCCCGATCACCACACGGCGCGCCGCCGGCTCGATCCCGACCACCATCTGGCGCTCGCCGTCACGCATCGCGGCATTGCCCAGCCGGCGGCTCTGCCCGACCGTAAAGCGGGTCACGCCATCATGCCGGCCGACCACCCGGCCGGCCTCGTCCACAATCTCGCCGCTGCCCGCCATCTCGGGCCGCAGCTTCTCGACGATTTCGGCATAAGACCCGTCGGAGACGAAGCACAGATCCTGGCTGTCGGGCTTGGACGCCACCTCCAGCCCGAACCGCTCGGCCTCGGCCCGCACAGCCGCCTTGTCCGGCATGTCGCCCAGCGGAAAGCGCAGAAAATCCAGTTGTTCACGCGTGGTCGCGAACAGGAACCAGGACTGGTCGCGGGAGGCATCGACCGGGCGATGCAGTTCCGGCCCCTCCGCCCCTTCGATCCGGCGGACATAATGGCCGGTCGCCATCGCATCCACCCCCAGATCGCGCGCCATGCCCAGCAGGTCGGTAAACTTCACGCCCTGGTTGCAGGCCACGCAGGGCACCGGCGTCTCGCCCCCGGCATAGGCATCGGCGAAGGTCTCGATCACGCTCTCGCGGAACCGGCTTTCGGCGTCGATCACATAGTGCGGAATGCCCAGCCTGTCGGCCACGCGACGCGCGTCATGGATGTCGCGCCCCGCACAGCACGCGCCCTTGCGCGCGCTGGCCCGCGAATCATAGAGCTGCAACGTCGCGCCCACCACCTCATGGCCCTCGGCCACCAGGCGCGCGGCAACCACGCTGCTGTCCACGCCGCCCGACATAGCGACCATGATCCGCATCAATCATACCCCTCTGGTATCACGTGTCGGCCCCGGAAACGCGCGTCGGATCGCCACCAGCGCGCGTTTCCGGGCCGACACTCAGGCTGTGCGAGGGAGACGCACGACCAGCCCATCCAACGCGTCGGTCATCACGATCTGGCAGCCCAGGCGCGAGGTCTTTTCCAGCCCGAAGGCCAGATCCAGCATGTCTTCCTCGTCCTCGGTCGGCTCGGCCAGCTTCGGCGCCCATTCGGGGTCGACCACGACATGGCAGGTGGCGCAGGCCAGCGATCCCTCGCACGCGCCTTCCAGATCGACGCCATGCTTGTGGGCGATCTCAAGCACCGACAGGCCGACCGGGGCGTCGACCTCGCGACGGGTTCCGTCATGCTCGATGAAAATCATATGCGGCATTCTGCTATCCTGGCCGTGTCATCATCAGCGGCGCGCGCGGCGGCGTTCCCCGCCGCGCGCGCATCCGCCACCGCCCGGCACAGGATCGCCGCCGCGCGATCCATATCGGCGGCTGAGGTATAGCGTCCCACTGCCAGACGCAAGCTCCGCGCGGCCGCGCCCGCATCCAGCCCCATCGCGCTCAGCACATAGGAGGGTACCAGTTCGGCCGAAGAACAGGCCGATCCGGTCGAGACGCACAGGTCTGGTGCCCGCGCGATCACGTCCAGCGCCCGCACGTCGGGGAGACGCAGGTTGAGGTTGGCCGGCAGCCGATGCGTCATGGAGCCGTTGACCGCAAGGCCCGGGATGGCCGCCATCATGCGGTCCAGAAAACCGTCGCGCAGCGCCGCCATCCGCCGCGCCTCTTCCACCCGCACCTCCCGTGCGATGCGGCAGGCGACACCGAACCCGACCAGCAACGGCGTCGCCAGCGTGCCGGAGCGCAGTCCCCGCTCCTGCCCGCCGCCCGAGAACAGCGGCGCCAGCCGCACGCGCGGCCGCCGGCGGACATACAGTGCCCCCACGCCCTTCGGCCCATATAATTTGTGCGCGGAGACCGATGCCAGGTCGAGATCCATCGCCCGCACATCCACCGCCACCTTGCCCGCCGCCTGGGCCAGGTCGCTATGCAGCAGCGCGCCCGCCGCACGCACCTCCGGCACCAGGGCGGCCATGTCGTGCAACACGCCGGTCTCGTTGTTCGCCGCCATGATGCTGACCAGCAAGGTCGGCACCGCCAGCGCCGCGCGCAGCACCGCCGGGTCCAGCCGTCCATCGGCCCTAACCGGCAGGATCACCGGCTCGAACCCTTCCGCCGCCAGGTCACGCACCGATTCCAGCACGCATTTATGCTCGGTCGCCACGGTGATGACGCGCCGCCTGGTATCGCCCCGCGCCGCCAGATGGCGCACCGCGCCCTTGATGGCGATGTTGTTGGCCTCGGTGGCGCCGGAGGTGAACACGATTTCCCGCACATCGGCCCCGAGCAGCGCCGCGACCTCCGCCCGCGCCACCTCGACCGCATCGCGCGCCTGCCGGCCCATCGCGTGGTCCACGCTGTGCGGATTGCCGAATTCCTCGGCGAACCATGGCATCATCGCCGCCACCACCGCCGGGTCGCAAGGCGTCGTGGCCTGATAGTCCAGATAGAGCGGACGCATATCCGCGTCAGAGAGATCCCGTGTCATGCCCCGGCCTCCTCCAGCGTCGCGCGACGCGCGGGCAGCCGCGTCGCCATCGTGCGATAGGCATCGATGAACCGCATCACCTCTTCCTCCCGCGCCGTCCAGGGCAGCGAGACCCGGATCGCCTCGCCCGCCAACGGCCCCAGCCCCATCGCCTCCAGCACATGCGACCGCGCGACCTTGCCCGACGAACAGGCCGACCCGGCGGACACGCCGAACCCCGCGAGGTCCAGCGCAATAAGCTGGGTCTGGGCAGCCCGCCCCGGCAGTGCCAGACAGGTGGTATTGGGCAGGCGCCGCGCCGCGCCACCGCAGACCACAGCCCCCACCGCCACCGCCGCTTCGTCAATCGCATCGCGCCAGCCCGCCATCGCCGATGCGGCACCTTCGGCCGGCAATGCCCCAACAGCTTCACGCGCCGCCTCGGCCATCGCGGCAATCGCCGGCAGGGCGGGCGTACCGCCGCGCCGGCCCATTTCCTGCCCGCCGCCCGCCATGACCGGCGGCAGCGTCCGCGTCGCCTCGCCGGCCAGCAGCAGCGCCCCCGCCCCCTTCACCCCGCCGAATTTGTGCCCCGACACCGCCATGCTGTCGGCCCCCAGGGCGCGCAGATCGACCGCGATCCGCCCCGCCGCCTGCACGGCATCGACATGCAGCAGCGCGCCATGCAGGCGGCAGATCCGCGCGGCCTCGGCCACCGGCTGGATCGTCCCGACCTCGTTATTCGCCAGCATCAGGCAGACCAGCGCCGGCCGGCCATCCCCCTCGGCCAGCATCCGCTCCATCACATCCAGCCGGACGACACCGTCACCATCGACCGCAATGCTCTCCGCCGTGGCGGCCGCGCGCACCGCGTCATGCTCCACGGCAGAGGCCAGCACGCGCCGCCCGGCGCCCAATCCGGCGACGGCCAGCAGATTGGCCTCCGTCCCGCCGGAGGTCATGACGCAATTGCCGGCCCCGGCGCCGAACAGGGCCGCCAGCCGCTCCCGCGCCGATTCGAGCACCGCGCGGGCCTGCCGTCCCGCCCGATGCACCGATGACGGATTGCCGGTCGCCGCAGCCGCGCGCGCCAGGGCCTCCAGCGCCGCCGGCCGTGCCGGCTCCGTGGCGTTGGCATCGAAATAGATCCAGTCACGATAGATCCCGTCACGATCCATGCCGCTTTCTCCCCGCCCCCGCTGCCCGCCTGTCCCGCGACCGGACGGTCGCGGCGCCCGCCTGCCAGTGTAAACACGAATTATGTGGCAATTGGTGATTCCGGATCGCTATATACATCCCCACAGCAAGGCGGTCGGCCCATGAACCGCCGAAAGCGCGATGAGTATTGTCAATGCCGGGCGAACAGCAGCGTCCGCGCGGATGTCATGGACGGTGGCTGCCGCCCTGATGCAATGAAGGGATGTTGGACTATGGCCACACCAGGGAGGAAGTCAACCGGCCTGCCGGAAGCTGGCCCTCCAAGGGGTCCATGACTGCCGGAAATGCAATCCACGCCTGACAAACCGGCATTTCGCGCTGCCCCCGCGTTGCGTCACTCTAACGATGATGCAATGTCGGCGTGCTCCCGTCCGATCGGATCGGCGCTGTCGGTATGACCAGGAAGCAAGCGTGAATCGCAAGGGCCGCGCGCCCATCTGTCCAGGGCGAAGTTCAGCCGCCCTTATCATATCCGCCGGCAGGCGACGGGGCATCGTCGTCCACCGGCCGCCACAGTAACGATCCCGACGCCATGCCTGGGAGCGCGGGAAGCATATTGCGGGATACGAATGCCTGAGGTCATGTTCGCCGGCCCCGACGGCCGCCTTGAGGGACGTTATCACCATTCAAGCGAGCCGAATGCGCCGCTCGCCCTGGTCCTTCATCCGCACCCGCTGCATGGCGGCACCATGAACAATCGCATCACCTATGCGATGTATCGCTCGTTCGAGAAGATGGGTTTCTCGGTCATGCGATATAATTCGCGTGGGGTCGGCCGTTCGCAGGGGCGCTATGACGGCGGCATCGGCGAAATTTCGGACGCCGCTGCGGCGCTGGACTGGATGCAGATGGTCAACCCGAACGCCGGCGGGCTGTGGATCGCCGGCTATTCGTTCGGCGCCTTCGTCGGCATGCAGCTTCTGATGCGCCGGCCGGAAATCACCGGATGGATCAGCGTGGCCCCTCCGGCCAACCATTACGATTTCGGCTTCCTCGCCCCCTGTCCCTGCGGCGGGCTGATGATTGCCGGCGATTCCGACGAGCTGGTTCCCGAACCCGCCATCCGCAAGCTGGTCGACAAGCTGAACACCCAGAAGGGCGTTTCGGTGGATTATCGCATCTTCGCCGGCGCCGACCATGTCTTCGCCAACCATGCCGACCAGGTGGCCGAAGCCCTGGAAGACCATGTGGGCACCATCATGACGCGCGGCGCGCTGGCCCTGGCCGCCGACTGATCCTCAATTGCCGGTGCGCCGGGCGTAGTGCCCGGCGCACCGGCAGGTTCACGACGGGTTCATGTCGCCGGGCGGGCATGCTAGAGCATCGCCGCTCCCTGTCCGGCACCCTTTCATCCGGCCGGGCCGCCACGAGACCAGAGTGACCCGACCATGCCGAAAAGCGAATTCCTCCAGGAAGCCGAGGCCCGCGGCTTCATCTTCCAGTGCACCGACATCGATGGACTGGACGCCGCCCTCATGGCCGGCCCGGTGGCCGGCTATATCGGCTTCGACCCCACGGCCGACAGCCTGCATGTCGGCAGCCTGATCCAGATCATGATGCTGCGCCTGTTGCAGAAGCACGGGCACAGGCCGGTGGCCCTGATGGGCGGCGGCACCGCGCGGATCGGTGACCCCTCCTTCCGTGAGGAAGCCCGCCAGTTGATGACCGGCGAGACGATCGCCGCCAACCTGCGCGGGATCGAAGGCTGCCTGCGCCAGTTCCTGACCTTCGAAGGCGACACCGGCACCCGGCTGGCGAACAATGCGGACTGGCTGGACCGGCTGTCCTATATCGACCTGCTGCGCGATGTCGGGGTGCATTTCTCGGTCAACCGCATGCTGGCCTTCGATTCGGTGCGCTCGCGCCTGGAGCGCGAACAGGGGCTGACCTTCCTGGAGTTCAACTACTCCATCCTGCAATCCTACGATTTCCGCGAACTGAACCGCACGATGGGCGTGACGCTGCAGATGGGCGGCTCCGACCAGTGGGGGAACATCGTCTCGGGCATCGACCTGGTCCGCCGCACCGACCAGAAGCAGGTGTTCGGCCTGACGACGCCGCTGCTCACCACCGCCTCGGGCGCCAAGATGGGCAAGTCGGCGCGCGGCGCGGTCTGGCTGTCGGCGGCGCGGCTGCCGGTGTTCGAATACTGGCAGTTCTGGCGCAATGTGGAAGATGCCGATGTCGGCCGCTTCCTGCGCCTGTTCACCGACCTGCCGCTGGAAGAGTGCGACCGCCTGGCCGCGCTGGGCGGTGCCGAGATCAACGAAGCCAAGAAGATCCTGGCGACCGAGGTCACCGCCCTGTGCCATGGCCGGGCCGCCGCCGAGGAAGCCGCCGAAACCGCGCGCCGCACGTTCGAGGACGGCGAATCCCCCGCCGCCCTGCCCGCGACGACGATCCCGGCCGACCTGCTGGCCGCCGGCATCCCCGCCTTCCGCCTGTTCGCCGAAAGCGGCATGGCCGCCAGCAATGGCGAGGCACGGCGCCTGATCCGTGGCGGCGGCGCGCGAATCAACGATGTCGCAATTCAGGACGAATCCCTCATGGTCACCCCGGCGGACCTGGTGGACGGCGCGATCAAGCTGTCATCGGGGCGCAAGCATCATCTGCTGGTGCGGCCGGCCTGATGACCGGGCCGGGGGACACAGGGGCCGACGACAGCCCGCCCCCGCCCATTCCCGACGCGCTGTGGCAGGCGCTGGCCCGCTCGGCCTTCCGCGCGCGCTTCCATCTGGATGCGAAGGATCGCGCCTATCTGGACGATAGGGGCCTGCCCACGATCATGGAACATGCGGCGGATTTCATCGCCCGCCGCCTCGCCCCGGCCAAACCCGCGCGCGACGGCCGCCAGACGCCCTGGCGCGGCCACCCGGTCTTCGTAGCCCAGCACGCCACCGCCACCTGCTGCCGAGGCTGCCTGGAGAAATGGCATGGATTCGCCAAGGGGCAGGCACTGGATTCGACCGGCCGCGCCTACGTCCTGACGGTCATCCGGACGTGGCTGGAGCGGGAACGTCCCTGACCCAGATCCCGCCATCCTGCGCGCGGGCGGGATAGCGCGCCACCGCGCATTCCGGGTCGGCCACGCCATCGGGGCCGACATAATGGCCCGATTCGTCGAAGGCCCAGAGATGGAACGGGCAGATCAGGCGCCCATCCTCGACATATCCAGCCGACAGCCTTGCATCGCGATGGGGGCAGCGATCGGCGAACACGCGCGGCCTGCCGTCCGCCGCCAGCCACGCCACCAGCCCCGTGCCGTCCAGAACCACCCGGTGCGGGCCCCCGCGGGCCGCCTCCATTTCGCACAGAAGCACCCAGCCCTCCATGCTTCGGCCGCAATCCTCGTCCATTTGTGTCCCGCTCCGATCCTTCCGGGGCGGTTGCCTATCCGGTCCGGAGCGATCAGGCTAGGGTTCGCGGATCACTATGAGCAGGATATCCGGTTTCAATGACATCCTCATCGTCCCCTGACGGGTTGTCCCATGACAGGCTTCTGGACCGGCTGGGCGAAGTCGCGGTTCGCATCGGGCTGAACGTCGCGCCGGGCCAGCAGGTGCTGATCACGGCGCCGCTCGACGCCGTGCCGCTGGTACGCAAGATCGCCGAACATGCCTATCGGGCCGGCGCGTCGCTCGTGACCCCGTTCTATACGGACGACGCGGTCACGCTGGCGCGCTTCCATCATGCGCCCGACGCGGCATTCGACATCGCGCCGAACTGGCTGCATGACGGCATGGCCAATGCCTATCGCCAGGGTGCGGCGCGCATGGCCATTACCGGCGGCAATCCCGTGCTGCTGAGCCAGGAAAATCCCGACCATGTCGCGCGCGCCAACAAGGCCGCGTCGCTGGCCGGCCGCCCGGCGATGGAACTGATCACCAGTTTCGCCGTGAACTGGAACATCGTCGCCTGCGCCACCCCTGCCTGGGCGGCGCAGGTCTTCCCGGACGAGACGCCGGAACGGGCGCTGGAGCTTTTGTGGAGCGCGATCTTCCAGGCCTCGCGCGTCACGGTCGACGACCCGGTGGCGGCCTGGAGCGCCCATAACGAAACCCTGCACCGGCGCGCCGACTGGCTGAACGACCGGCGCTTCGCGGCGCTGCACTTCACCGGCCCCGGCACCGACCTGACGGTGGGCCTCGCCGACGGCCATGCCTGGGCCGGCGGGTCGGAACCCGCGCGCAACGGCATCGTGTGCAATCCCAACATCCCGACCGAGGAAGTCTTCACCACCCCGCATGCGCGGCGGGTCGAGGGCTTCGTCCGCGCCACCAAGCCCCTGTTCCACCAGGGGACGCTGATCGACGGCATCGCGGTGCGCTTCGAAGGCAGCCGCATCACCGAGGCCCATGCCACCCAGGGCCAGGCGGTGCTGGAACGTATCCTGGCCACCGACGACGGCGCCCGCCGCCTCGGCGAGGTCGCGCTGGTGCCGCATTCCTCGCCGATCTCGCAGAGCGGGGTGCTGTTCCGCAACACGCTGTTCGACGAGAACGCCTCCAGCCACATCGCGCTGGGGCAGGCCTACACGAAATGCATGGTGGAGACCGAGGGCCAGACGCCGGAACAGCTCGAGGCCCGAGGTGCCAATACCAGCTTCATCCATATCGACTGGATGATCGGCTCGGCCGAAATCGACGTGACCGCCATCACCCAGGATGGCGCCCGCGAACCCCTGATGAAACACGGTGAATGGGTCAACAGAGTATGACGACACGACTGACGATCCTAGCGGCCGTCCTGGCCGCCGCCCTGCCTGCCGCAGCACTCGCCCAGCAGCCGCAGCCTCAGCCCGCCCAGCAGGCACGCCAGCCCTCGCCGGCCGAGGTCGCGGCCTTCCAGCGCGACGTGCAGACGGCCGTGCAATATCCGCTGCCCGCCGATTTCCTGCCGCGCATGACGGCGACTCTCCGCGCCATCCAGGCCGCCGGCATCAACCCGCCGAATGCCCAGACCCTGTCGCTGGCCCAGACCATCGACCAGACCGCCGCCGTTCCGGGCCTGTCCCAGATCCTGTCGGCCCACGGCTTCTCGGCCCGCGATTTCGTGCTGGGGATCAGCGCGTTCGGCATCACCGAGTCCCTGATCCGCCAGCCGCCGCCGGCGGGTGCCCATGCCCCCACCCCCAACCCGGCCAACGTGGCCCTGCTGCGCGCCCACCAGCAGGAGGCCGACGCCCTGCTGCAGGCGATGAACTGACACCAGCCTGAGAAGCTTACGGACGGATGGCGCGCCCCGATTTCGGATGACGGAACCGGGGCATCGTCTTTTCACGCAAGCGTGATAGGGGCGGCCGGTGATGGACGTCCCCGGACGCACAGAAGTCCATTACCCTTGATGAAATTGATTCTTCTTCAAAAAACCACAGGTTTTCTGGAAACCCTTCATGTCCTCACGCGTCATGACGGCATGATGAAACAGTCGGTTTATTATTGCAATTGCGAGGCGTTCTTAACTAAGGTCATCCCCACGCACGATGCGCAACAGCCGATCGGGAGTGTCCCATGACTGACGCAATGCCCCGCCTTTACGACCTGTCCCCCAGCGAGAGACTGACGGTCCGACTCCTCCGGCGCCTGTCCGCACAATGGACGACCGGGCAAGGCACGATCAGACACGCCACCCTGCTGCCCGCCCCGGCGCGACCGCGTGCCGCTCACGCGACCATGGCGCTCGCCTTCCATGACGCGTTCAGCCGCATGGCGCATCTGTGCCTGCCGGGACTGGCCGTCGGCACGTCCGGCACCGCCCGGCTCACAGCGACCGAACAGAGTTTCCTGCGCGCCACGGCCGCCGCCCAGCAGGGACGGATGCCGGAAATCGGCACCGCGCTGCACCGCGTCATTTCCCGTCCCTCGGTCCATGCCCGGTTCGTGGCGGCGGTGAAGATGCTGGGCGCGTATCTGGCCAGCACCGGATACCACCTCCCCTATACGCGGCCACACCTGCCGGCGGAGGAAAGGCTGGTTCTCGGTGGCGCCTGCCTGCTGACCATGTCCCGCTGGCACGGGCTGGATATCGGAACGACCCGCGTCCTGTGGCCCCGGACAAAGCCGGAACACGCCGCGTCCTGAACGCTCGGAACCTGATTGGAAACGCGCGCCGGATCGCCACCAGCGCGCATTGACCGACAGGGTCTCAGTCCTGCTCGGGGGCCGGGGCCGAGTTCAGTTGAATGTAGCGCTCGATCCCGACCAGCTTGATCAGGTCGAACTGACGATCGAGGAAATCCTCATGCTCTTCCTCGTTATCGAGGATCTTCAGAAGGAGGTCGCGCGACACGTAATCCCGCACGCTCTCGCAATAGGCGATGCCCTCACGCAGGTCGTCGAGCGCCTTTTCCTCGAGCTTGAGGTCGCATTCCAGGATCTCCTGGACGTTCTGGCCGACCAGGATGGTGTTCAGCCGCTGCACGTTGGGCAGGCCACCGAGATAGAGAATGCGCTCGATCAGCCAGTCGGCATGGCGCATCTCTTCGATTGATTCCTCGTATTCCTTCTTCCCCAGCAGGGTGACCCCCCAATGGCGCAGCGTGCGGGCGTGCAGGAAATACTGGTTGATCGCCGTCAGCTCGTTGGTGAGCTGCGTGTTCAGATGCTCGATAACCTTGGGATCCTTGATGGCCATGAGCCGCCTCCGCTTGGTTGGAACGCTTCGATCATCGACCTACACCCTGCCGCGCCCCGATTGCAAACATAAAAACACATATATATCAGCATGATAATAGATATGATTATCACTCACACCCCGTCGGGAGCCGCAGGAACGCCCGACAGACCATGACGGGAGGAACGAGCGTATCATGTATGTTGCCATGGACGCAGTCCGAACCGTTCCGCCTGGTCCATATCTCGGCCGGCGAGGGCAAGACATTGACGATCGGCCCGCCCGCCTTCGCGGCGATGGCATCCGGATGCCTCTTGATGTTCCGGATCACTCCCCCTCGGTCGCATGGAAGCGCGTGTAATCGACCGTAATCCGCCCGTCGGCCGACGTGTCGATAATATCGACGAAACGATGATTGTACAGCACCCTGTCGAACCCATAGGCTGTGCGGGCGAAGACGCTCTGCCCCGAGACCTCGTCGGTTCCGCTCACGGTCGTGACGATTTCCGCCTCTTCCCTGCGCAATTCCTCGGCCGTCAGGCCGTTCAGCGGGCTGTGCGCGTCGATGACATGCATCAGCGAGAACGCAAAGCGCAGCACCGGAATATGGGATTGAACCAGCACCAGCGGATCGAACTGCCGGGCCAGCCGCCCGTTCGGCTGGACGATCAGGCGCGAGAGAAACAGTTCCGCATCGACCGACAGGATCGGGCTCAGGCGCTGGTTCGCGACGCGCACGCTCAGGTGCGACGTCTCGCTGTCCTTGCGGATCAGCGCGCTGTTGCTGAACATGACCCTGGCCCTCGGCCGGGCGAAACGGGCGAAGACCAGGCCGGTGGCCACCGCATTCAGGATCATGCCCGCCAGCAGCTCGCACGACGCGATCGCATGCGCCGCCGGGCCCACCGGGGCCATCACGCCGTAGCCGACGGTGGAGAAGGTCTGGATGCTGAAGAAGAAATAATCCCAGAACACACCGGGCCGGGTGCCGGCGATCTGCCGGGGCACCATCATGTACAGCAGCGCGAAGGCGGCGTTGACCACGACATAGCCGGCCAGGGCATACCAGAAGAAACGGCTCCAGCGGATCGTCAGCGCATGATGATAGAAATCGGACCACGCCCTGTCGGCGTGGCCCACGCGCACGATATTGTCATGCCCCCGCTCTTCCAGCGCATGATGACTGCGCAGGCGCGACAGAACGTGCGGCATATGGGCCGCCAGGGGCCTTTTTCCCGCACCCTCCCGCTGACTCGACGGCTCCGAAGCCCTGCCCATATCCGCAAACCCTTCCGCAATAGCTGATTGCGGACAGAATGGCGCGAAAACGGCACGCCGCGTATGGCACGGATTGCGCGGGTCTCATGCGCGCCACGCCATTCCCCCGCCTGAAGCCGGCGTGAAGCCTGCATGCCTGATCGGGTCTTTTCACCATGCGGCGATCATTCGTCCGGGCTGCGCCCGTTCCCGCGCGGCCTTCCCTTTCCACCACAATGGCGCGACGGCACTGGCCGGAACCCGGCGGCCATGGCACCATCGCCCATCCACAGGAGAACAGGCCATGACCGCCTATATCGTCTTCACACGGGAATCCACCAGCGACCAGGCGGAACTCGACGCCTATTCGCAGACGGTCGCCCCCACCTTCGAGGGGCACCCTCTCAAGGTGCTGGCCGCCTACGGCACCCAGGAAGTGCTGGAAGGAACCGCCCCGGAAGGGGTCGTGATCCTCGAATTCCCGACCGTCGAGGCCGCACGCGCCTGGTACGACAGCCCAGCCTACCAGACGGTCGTACAGCACCGCTGGAAAGGCGCGTCATACCGCGTCGTCATCGTCCAGGGCGTCTAGCAGACCGCTTTGAAACAGCGCTGCCGGCAGTCCTGACGCCCAGCGACAAGTCAAGGCTGTCAGGCGGCGGCGAGGGCCGCCACGACCCGCTGCCGGCGAAACAGGCCGGCCGCGAGCGTCCGCGCATCATGGAGAGATGCCATGATCTGTCCATTCAGCGGACGCAGCCATTCATGAATGGCACGAAATACGCGCGTTCCATCATGGCGAGAGTGGATGACGACCCCGACGAACACACCGTCGATCTCGACGACCTCGGATTTGATCATGACATGGCTCTCCTTCCCATGGCGGCCTGTCGGCAGAAACGCAGGTTCATGACCACGATACCGGGCCGGACTCAACGACGGCACGATGAAGACTTCATGACGGTCCGATGAAGGCCCCCACCCCCGAGCCCGCGCGCATGTCCAGACGGGCCCTCACGCCCAGAAAACGGGGGTCCGGCGAAACCTGCGCCATTGCCTGTGCGCCTCATCGCGGGTGGCATCCTGGCGGCAGCAGAGAAATCCCGAGACCGCGCCCAGGACATGGCGCATCTCGCCGCCGGCCTCTCCGTCGAACCGCTCCAGCAGCCTCCCCGTGGTCAGCACGTCACTATCCATGCCCAGGGTGGCCTGCGCCGCCGCCAGGCGCCGCAGAAAGGCCCCTCCCTTCTGCCCCGGCGCATGCAGCGTCACGAAGAATTCCGACGCATAACGCAGCTTTTTCAGCGCCAGGCGCACACCGTGGCGTTCCGGCGGCGTCAGCCGCGTGAAACCCCGCCCCGTGCGCCGTGCCTTGCGATGCAGCCGCGCCAGATGGCGGGCGGCGAAATCGGCCGCCGGCTCCTCCAGCGCCTTCAGCCCCGCCGGCGACCGGGCCTCGTCCCACAACGCCCCTTCGGCCAGACGGTCCATCAGGTGCAGGATCCATTCTGCATCCTCGCCACCCAGCACCTGCCGAACCCGCTCATAGGCCGCGTCGCGCAAGGGGTTGGCCAGCGGCGGCAGCAGCCCGGCCACATTGATCCCCGCCCGCCCCAGCGGGCTGAGACCCGGCAGCGTTTCCAGCATGAAGACATCCCAGTCCCGCGCCTCTCCGACCGTGCGCGCCAGCATGCGCGCCCGCGCCGCCGCCTCGTCCAGCGTCGCGCTGGGATAATCCCGCCGCAGCAGGCCCATCAGCGCGCGGAAGCGGCGCAGGGCCACACGCACCTGATGCACGCCCTCGACATTCCGCCCATCCATCGCCACCGGCCGGTTGGCCTCCAGATGGTCGCGCAGGACGCGGGCGATCCGCACCACCGCGCGGCGCACGGTATCGTCTCGCTCCAGTTCGACCGGCATGGCACGGTGACTGTCCGGAATGATGGTCTGGGCCCGATCAGCCATGCGCCAACGCCTCCCCTATCGCCACACCACGGGGCGGATGGCGAAATTGCTCTGGATCTGTGCCACGCCCGGCAGGCGCGAGAGTTCCTCGTTATGGATGCGCTCGTAATCCGCCGCATCGCGTACCGCGACATGCAGCAGGTAATCGGCATCGCCGGTCATCAGGTAACATTGGCGCACATCGGGGCAGGTCCTGACCCGGGCCTCGAACCGCCGCAGGCATTCCTCGGTCTGGCGTTCCAGCGTGATCCGCACGATCACGATCGTCGTCCCCTCGCGTGCCCGTTCGTCGATGATCGCGCGATAACCGCGGATCACCCCGGCCTGTTCCAGTTGCCGCACCCGCCGCAGGCAGGCCGAGGGGGAAAGCCCGACCCGCTGCGCCAGATCGGCATTGGTCATGCGCCCGTCCTGGCTCAGATGGCGCAGAATCGCCTCGGTCGCCCGGCCCATTTTCTGTTTCGAATCGGAATCTATCATGCTTCGGCAACCATCCCGGCAGATCATGCCATTCTGGCGCACAGAATTGCACATTCGGCACGCGCGAGACAGATCGTGCGACCATTCGGCAGGAAATATCAGCCCAACCGTCCTAAGCTGCTTCAGCACACCCCATGCCCTGATCGGTCGAGGCCGCGCCGCCCATGCCCCACTCCACCTCCGCCCCCCGCCTGTCCGATGCCGGCTGGCCCCGTGCCCGGGCGGGCGCGACCCTGACGATCGACCTCGATGCCATTCGCGCCAATTACCGCACCGTGCGCGGCCTGGCGGCCGGCGCGGAATGCGCGGCGGTGGTCAAGGCCGATGCCTACGGGCTGGGCGCGGCGCGGGTCGCCCCCGCGCTGGAACAGGCCGGCGCACGGACCTTCTTCGTCGCCCATGTGGACGAGGGCATCGCCCTGCGCCCCCATATCGCGCCCACCAGCCGGATCTTCGTCCTGCACGGCCCGCTGGCCGGGGCCGAAGCCGATTGCGTGCGGCACGACCTGATCCCGGTGCTGAACAGCGTCGAGCAGATTCGGGACTGGCGCACCCTGGCGCACGGGCTGGGCCGCACACTGCCGGCGGCGGTGCAGCTCGATACCGGCATGTCGCGCTTCGGCCTGTCGGAACAGGATCTCGCCTCCATCGATGCCGAACCCGACGGCTGGCGCGGCATCGATCGCCGCCTGGTCATGAGCCACCTCGCCTGCGCCGACGATCCGTCCGACCCGGCCAGCGCCCGGCAGCGCGACCGCCTGCTGGCGATGCGCGCGTGCCTGCCGGCCGCGCCGCTCAGCCTGTCCGCGTCCTCCGGCATCTTCCTGGGGCGCGATTTCCATTTCGACCTCGTGCGCCCCGGCGCCGCGCTCTACGGCGTGGCCCCCAATGACAGCGCGCCCAACCCGATGCGCCCGGTGGTGCGCCTGCAGGCGCGGATTCTCCAGACCCGCACCGTCGGCCCCAGGGACGGCGTGGGCTACGGCCTCACCTACCGCCCGACCAGCGCGCGCCGGATCGCGACCATCGCCGCCGGCTATGCCGACGGCTTCCTGCGCCACGCCGCGCGCGACGGCCGCGCCTGGCTGGGCACGCAGCCCCTGCCGATCGTCGGCCGCATCTCGATGGATTCCATGGCCGTCGACATCACCGACGCGCCCGAACCCCTCACCGCCCCCGGCGCCATGCTGGACCTGCTGGGGCCACAACACGGCGTCGATGACGTGGCGCGCGGCGCCGGCACCATCGGCTACGAGATCCTGACCTCCCTGGGCCATCGCTACCACCGCGCCTATGTCGCGGACGGCGCGGCCCTCACCTGAGCGGACCTGATACCCAATCATGAAGATCATCATTCTCGGCGGCGGCGTGGTCGGCGTGACCTCGGCCTGGTACCTCGCGCAGGCCGGACACACGGTCACGGTCATCGACCGGCAGCCGGCGGCGGGGCTGGAAACCAGCTTCGCCAATGCCGGCCAGGTCTCGCCCGGCTATTCCTCCCCCTGGGCCGGGCCGGGCGTGCCGCTGAAGGCGGTGCGCTGGCTGCTGATGGCCTATCGCCCGTTCGTCTTCCGCCCGATGGCCGACCCGCACCAGTGGCGCTGGCTGATGCAGATGCTGGCCAACTGCACGGCCGCCGCCTACGACCGCAACAAGGGGCGCATGGTCCGGCTGGCGGAATATAGCCGCGACGTCATGGGCGAGCTGCGCGCCAGCACCGGCATCGCCTATGACGACCGCCAGCAGGGCACGTTGCAGGTCTTCCGCAAGCAGAAGCAACTGGACCATATCGGCGACGACCTGCGCGTGCTGGACCAGTACAAGGTGCCGTACGAGGTGCTGGACGCCGCAGGCTGCGTGCGGGCCGAACCCGGACTGGCGGCGGCACAGGACAAGCTCGTCGGCGGCCTGCGCCTGCCGGGCGACGAGACCGGCGACGCCCACATCTTCACCCAGCGCCTGGCGGCGATGGCGGCGGAACGGGGCGTGACCTTCCTGTACGACACCACCATCCGCAGCCTGCAGCGCGAGGGCGGCCGCATCACCGGCATCGACACCAGCCGGGGCCGGATGAACGCGGATGCCTATGTGCTGGCACTGGGCAGTTTCTCGCCCGCCATGGTGCGCGCCCTGGGGCTCGCCCTGCCGATCTATCCGGTGAAAGGCTATTCGATCACCGCGCCCATCATCAACGCGGCGCGCGCCCCGGTCTCCACCGTGATGGACGAGACCTACAAGATCGGCATCACCCGGCTGGGCGAGCGCATCCGCGTCGGCGGCACCGCCGAACTGGCGGGCTTCAGCACCACGCTCCGCGCCCCGCGCCGGGCCACGCTGGAACATTCGCTGACCGACCTGTTCGCCGGCGCCGGCGACGTGCCGGCCGCGACCTTCTGGACCGGGCTGCGCCCCATGACGCCCGATGGCACGCCGATCATCGGCCCCACCGACATCGACAATCTGTACCTCAACACCGGCCACGGCACGCTGGGCTGGACCATGGCCTGCGGGTCGGGCCGGGTGCTGGCCGATATCCTCTCGGGCCGCAAGCCCGACATCGCGCACGAGGATCTGGCCCTCAGCCGCTATCGCGCCTGAGCACGGCTCCCGTCAAAACGCCCCCCCGCCATGCGCGGGGGCCTCGCTTGCCGCCGTCCGGACGCTGCGATATGGTGCGCGCCGCATCCAGAGCCGGGATTTCCCGGCACCAACCTGCATCCGAGCAAGGTGGCGTTCCCGTTCCGGGAAGATGTGGCCGATCCGGCAAAAAACGGACCGCTACCTCGTGTCATCGATCCTCGTGGTGCCTGTAGCAAGCGAGGAAAGGCCGCGATCGCGATGCCCCATACACAGCAATTCGCCAGCGACAATTATGCCGGCATCTGTCCCGAAGCCCTGCGGGCGATGGAAGAGGCCAATCGCGGCTCCGCCCCCGCCTATGGCGACGATCCGTGGACGCTGCGCGCCGCCGACGCCTTCCGCCGGACATTCGAAACCGATTGCGAGCTGTTCTTCGTCTTCAACGGCACGGCCGCCAATTCGCTGGCGCTTGCATCGCTGTGCCAGTCGTACGAAAGCATCATCGCCGCCGATATCGCCCATGTCGAAACCGACGAGTGCGGGGCGCCGGAATTCTTCTCGAACGGCGCCAAGATCCTGGTCGGCCGCACCACCAACGGCAAGCTGACGCCGGAGACCATCCGCGCCTTCGTGCTGGGCCGCACCGACATCCATTTCCCGCGTCCCAAGGCCGTCACCATCACCCAGCCGACCGAAACCGGGCAGGTCTACAGCCTGAACGAAATCCGCGCGATTTCCGCCACCTGCCGCGAACTGGGGCTGCGGCTGCACATGGATGGCGCGCGCTTCGCCAACGCGGTCGAAACGCTGGGCTGCGCGCCCGCCGAGATGACCTGGCAGGCCGGCGTCGACGTGATGAGCTTCGGCGGCACCAAGAACGGCATGGCGATCGGCGAGGCCGTGATCTTCTTCGACCGCGCGCTGGCCGAAGGGTTCGACTATCGCTGCAAGCAGGCCGGACAACTGGCCTCCAAGATGCGTTTCCTGTCCGCCCCCTGGGCCGTGATGTTCGAAACCGGCGCGTGGCGCACCCATGCCGCCCATGCCAATGCCTGCGCCCGCCACTTCGCGGAACAGGTCGAGGGATTGCCCGAGGTCGAGATCATGTTCCCGGTCGAAGCCAATGGCGTGTTCCTGAAACTGCCGCCGGCCCTGATCGGCGGGCTGCACGCGCGCGGCTGGCGGTTCTACACCTTCATCGGCGGCAGCGCCCGCTTCATGTTCGCGTGGGATTCCGAAATCGCCCGCATCGACGCGCTGGTGGCCGACCTGCGCGCGCTCGCCACCGCCGACGCGGCATAGGCCCGGGCCCCGACATGACGCTGCAATCGTGGCTTCTCTACCTGAACGCCGTGTTCCTGCTGTCGGCCATTCCGGGGCCGAACATGACGCATATCATGACCGCCAGCATCCGCTACGGGGTGCGGCGGACCATTCCCGACATGGCGGGCTGCCTGCTGTCGCTGGTCGCGCTGATGGCGGCCTCGGCCCTGGGCCTCAGCGCCGTGCTGGCGGCGTCGCCACTGCTGTTCACCATCCTGAAATTCGCCGGTGCCTTCTACCTGATCCAGCTTGGCGTGCGCGGCTGGCTGTCGCATGCGCCCGCGGCAGGGGCGGAAGGCGCCGTCATGCCGCCGCTGGCGTGGCATGCCTCGCTGCGCACCTCGTTCCTGGTCGGGGCCAGCAATCCCAAGGCCATCGTCTTCGCGGCGTCCTTCCTGCCGCAATTCGTCAACCCTGCCGCCCCGCAGGCCCCGCAATATGCGTTGCTGGTCGCCACCTCGGCGGTGGTCGAGATCCTGTGGTACATGGTCTATGCCGGCAGCGGCGCCCGGCTGGCCGCGGTGCTGTCCCGCGCCACCTGGCGCCGGCGCATGCAGCGGACCAGCGGCGCCCTGTTCATCCTGTTCGGCTGCGTGCTGCTGCTGCACGAGCCGAAATAAGAGGCTGTTTCAAAAGCCCCGCCAGCCACGCTTCCACTCACCATCGAAGCTTTTGAAACGCCTCTCTACGGGACCATCCGCAAAGCCACCCGGCAGGGTGACTTTGCAAAATCGTCTTTCACAGGAACATGGTTACAGCACGACCTGCCCGCTGATCCGGGTCACGGCCTCACCACCGATCCAGATGCCACCCCCGTCCTGCGTCACCCGGACCCGCCCCATCCGTCCCAGCACGGTCCCCTGGCTGGCGATATAGGCGTGCGGGGCCAGGCCGGCACCGATCAGCCATTTCGCCAATCCCGCATTCAGACTGCCGGTCACAGGGTCCTCGAAACCCGCCTCCCCACCGATAAAGGCCCGGACCTCGAACCGTGCCGCATCACCATCCCGCGCCGCGTCCCATGGTGCGACCAAGCCGACGCGCCAGCCACCCAGGGCCCGCAGGTCAGGCCGAAGCGCCAGCAACTCCGCCCGATCGCGCAGCATCAGGGCCAGCCAGCCGGGACCGTTATCGACCCAGTTCGCAGCCACCACCCGATCCATGGACAGCCCCAGAATCCGGGTGACGGCTTCCAGGTCCGACGCATCGACCGGCCCCGCGCGACGCAGCGGCGGGGCGGCGAAGGCCAATCCATCGCCATCGCGCCGCACCGTCACCAGCCCGGCACCGCATTGCTGCACCACGTCGCGCCCCTGCGGCACGCCCCCCATGGCCAGCCAGACATGGCACGATCCCAGCGTGGGATGCCCGGCGAACGGCAGTTCCTCCTCCGGCGTGAAGATCCGCACCCGGTAGTCGACGCCGGACACCGTGGGCTTCAGCAGGAACGTCGTCTCGCTGAGATTCATCCAGTTCGCAAGGGCCGCCATCTGCGCATCATCCAGCCCATCCGCTCCCGCGACAACGGCCAGCGGATTGCCCTTCAACGGCGCGGCCGCGAAGACATCGACCTGATGAAAGGCGTATGTCGTCATCTTCCGTTTCTCCACATCATCCCGTTCGTTCATGCTCATGCGCCGGCTCCGTCAGGCCGGCGGCGCATCGTGCAACGCGGCGCTCAGCATCGGTGCTCCGATCCGCGCCACAGCCTGCGCCAGTGCCTGTTGCCGGCAATCCGACCGCCCGATGGCGGCACGCAGTGCGTCCAGGCTGGCCCGATCGTCGCCGCACGCCACCAGCGCGGCATGATCCAGCCGCGCCAGCAACCCACGCGCATGCGCCGCGTCGCGCAGGTCGGCACCGTCGTAGGCCACCCGCACCGCATCCGTTTTGTCCGTCGGCACGTCCTGGCCGTTTGCCGGCCCATGCACCGCCAGCAGCAGGATCAGGCCGAGGGCGATGACCAGCCCCATCCCCGCCCCCTCGACATGATTCCAGATCCCGTTCGACCCGGACAGCCGGAACGGCCGGGCCCGCTTCCGGGCTGCCCCCGTCGCCTTTCCCATGATGACCATCATCAATCATCCTCTTTTCAGCACGAAGAGTCCGTCCCCGCCGAGGCATCCTTTCCCCGGCATGCAGGACAATCCCAAAAATTGTACTATTACAATTCAACTTTTCTCTTCGTTTCTGTAGTTTTATTCTAGGACATTCGACGGTCAATCGTTATATTGTCATATATCAATCAGACCCATTCCCATGGCAGGCCGCATGACCCCTCACTGGCGCCCCGACATTCCGCCCCCGCCCGGCCCGCTCTATCACCGGCTGGTCGACGCGATGGAGCGGGATATCGCATCGGGGCTTCTACCCGCCGGCAGCCGCCTGCCGCCCCAGCGCGACCTTGCCTATGCGCTCGGACTCAGCGTCGGCACGGTGACCAAGGCCTATGCCGAGGCCGAGCGGCGCGGCCTTCTGCTGGCCCATGTCGGCCGCGGCTCCTTCATCCGGGGTGCGAGTCCGGACATCGCGATCGCGACCAGCTTCGATCCCGCGCCATCCGCCCCCGCCCCGCAGGCGGCCACCATCGACCTGCGCTGCAACGTCCCCCCGCGTGTCGGATTGTCCCGGATGCTGGAACGCGCAGTGGCGGACCTGGCGGCCACCGGGCTGCTGGAGCCCGCCGTGCAGTACATCCAGGGCACCGGCCTGCGTTCGGTGCGCGAGGCCGGCGCGGCGTGGCTGGCGCGCCGGCACGGCCTTGCCTGCGATCCGGCCGACCTGATCCAGTGCAATGGCGGGCAGCACGCGATCGCGCTGGTGCTTTCCTCGCTCTGCCGGCCGGGCGACACGGTGCTGTGCGAGGCCGCGACCTTCTACGGCGCGCGCACGGCCGCCGAACATCTGGGCCTGACATTGCGCGGCGTGGCGATGGACGAACAGGGGCTGATCCCCGCCGCGCTGGAGCGCGCCGCCGCCGAGACCCGGGCGCGCGTGCTGTTCACGGTGCCGACCCTGCAAAACCCGACGACCCGGACCATGAGCCTGTCCCGCCGGCAGGACATCGCGCGGATCGCCCGCCAGCACGACCTGACGATCTTCGAGGACGATGCCTATTACACCTATGCCGATCCGGCCGACCGTCCGCCGCCGATCGCGACCATCGCGCCCGAGCGCACGCTCTATCTCGCCAGCATTTCCAAGGGGATCTGTCCGGGCTTCCGCCTGGGCTTCGTGACCCTGCCGCCCAATGTGGCGCGCGAGCGGATCATGCGCGGCATCCGCGCGCTGGGCTATTGCCCGCCCGCGCTCGGCGGCCTGGTCTTCGCCCGCTGGGTGGCGGACGGCACCGCCGATGCCGTGGCCGACGCGGTGCAGGCCGAAACCGCCGCGCGGCTGGCCATGGCCCGCCGGATCCTGGGACAGGCCATGGACATGCCGGGCGCGATACGCTCGCCCCATGTCTGGGTGCCGCTCTCCCCGCTGGCCGCCCAGCGCACCCTCAACCACGCCCTGCGCGCAGGCGTGGAACTCACGCCGCCCGAAGCCTGCGCCGTATCGCGCGAGGCCGATTCCGGCCTCCGGATCTGCCTCGGCGCCCCGGAAGACCATTCGGGCCTGGAACGGGCGCTCCATATCGTACGCGACGGCATCCACGACCCCACGAGCGGCGACGCCGGCATCATCTGAGGGACAGGTCCTTACGCCACCGGCCAGACCTGGAGGCAGGCCGGGTCGATATCCACCCGGCACGCTCCCTCCGCCATGCAGGATGGATCGGCCAGGATCTCCAGTTCGGCATCGCCCAGAAGCAGCCGCATCGGGCGCTGGCCGTCCTGTATCGGCCCGCGCCACAGGATACGCGCCGGATAGGCCCCCTCCTCCGCCGGCCGGATCTGATAGGGCCGCGCCGACCAGCGCACGCGCGCGCCCGGCGGCGGCAGGTCTGCCCGCTCGCCATCCGGGTGCCGAACCTGCAATGCCACGCCCTGCCCGACATCGATCCGTCCGTCCGGCCGCACCACACCATCGCCGATCGCCTCCGCCCCCAGCAGGCGGGCGGCCAGTTCGCTGCCCGGCCGGGCGAACACGGCGGCGGCCGACCCGGCGCGGATGACGCGCCCGCCATCCAGCAGCACGACGTCCTCGGCCATCGCCAGTGCTTCGGCCGGGTCATGCGTCACCAGCACCGTCAGCACCTGCATGCCCCGCAGCACGGCCAGCACCTCTCGCCGCAGCCGCGCGCGCAACGGCGCATCGAGCGCGGAAAACGGTTCGTCCAGCAGCACCAGATCCACATTGCGCCGCGCGAACGCACGGGCCAGCGCCACACGCTGACGCTGGCCGGGCGAAAGCGCGTCCGGATAACGCCCCGCCAGATCCTCCAGCCCCAGCGCCGCCATCCACGCCGCCGCCCGGTCGGGCACGCAATCCACCGCGAACCTGACCTGTCGCGCGACCGTCAGATGCGGCGGCAGCGCATAACCCTGCGGCACATAGGCGACGGCACGCTGCTCCGGCGGCAGCGGCGACAGATCGCGGCCATCCAGCCGAACCTGCGCCCCCGCCCTTTCCTCCAACCCGGCAATCGCCCGCAGGGTCATCGATTTTCCCGATCCGGATGGCCCGAGAATGGCGATGCGCCGCGCCCGGCTGTCCAGACGCACATCGAGGGTAAAGCCCGGCAAATCGCGGCGAAGCGCCAGCATCAGGTGACGCGGCGGTGCCTCGGCCACCGCCCGATCAATCAGGGGCGGCAGCGGGCCTGTCCGGGGCACGGCACCACGGGCGACGGGCCGCGCCAGCCAGTGCCCCACCGCCATCGCCAGCGCGGCCAGCACCAGGGTCGGCGCCAGCACCGGCAGCATGGACGGCAACCCGGCCTCGCCGAACGCGACATAGGTGAAGACCGGCAGAGAATAAGGATGATAGGCCAGCATCACCGTCGCGCCGAACTCGCCGAAGGCCCTCAGCCACGCCAGGACCAGCCCGGCCAGGATCGGCCGCCACGCCAATGGCAGGCTCACACGACGGAAGATGGTGCCCGGCCGGTGCCCCAGCGTCGCCGCCACATCCTCCAGCGCCGGATCGATCGCCGCGAAGGCCGAGCGCGCGGCGATGATCAGGAAGGGCGAGGCCACGAACATCTCCGCCGCGACGATGCCGGCGAAATGCTCGCTCAAACCCAGCGCGCCCAGCGGCCCGCCATAGCCCAGCAGGAACAGCAGCAGCACCCCGCCGGCCAGGGGCGGCAGGGCAAGCGGCAACTGCACCACCCCGCCCAGCCATGCCGTCCACCAGCCCCGTCCGCGCGCCAGTACATAACCCAGCGGAATACCGAACAGCCCGATCAGCAGGGTCGCCAGGCTGGCACTGGCCACGGACACACCGGCGGCGCGGGCCAGGGCCGTGCGATCCACCCCCGACCAGTCCGCATCGCCCAGCCGCAGCAGGCCCGCGACGAACGGCGCCAGCAGCCACAGGCCGAGGAGACAGGCCAGAACCCTGACGGCACCGGGCATCCGCCGCATCGCCGGCCCGTCAGGAATGGATCAGCGGCCGCAGCAGCGCGGGCATCGCCGCGTCATCCCCAGCCAGGACCGGCGCCACCTTCTCCAGCCCATGCTGCCGCATGATCGCGCCCCCCGCCTCCCCCAGCAGGAAAGCGACGAACCGTGCCGCTCCCTCCGGGTTCGGCGCATTCCGCAGGATCGTGACCGAATAACGCGCCGCGAGCGAAAGCGCCGGCGGCAGGGCAATGGTGGGAATATGCAGGTCGGCGGTCTCCATCGCGTAGAAGAAACCGATATCGATCTGCCCGGATTGCAGGCGCCCGATCAGATTTTCTTCCGGCCGCACCTGCCCGGCCGCGCCGATACCCATGATCCGATCCGCAAGGCCGGGCTGGTGATAGAATTCCTCGGCCTGCCGGAGCATGCGCACCGTCAGCGCCCCTTTCGGGTCCAGCACCGGATCGGTCCGGCCGATGCGGATGCCGGGCTGTTGCAGGACCTCGTACCAGGGCCGCGTCCGCAACGCATCGACGAAGGAACTCCGTGGGTTGTAGCCGATCACCAGCGGCGAACGCGCAAACACGATATACCAGCGTACCCAGTTGCCCTGCGCCGCCCCCAGCCGGTCGTTCAGGGCCGGATCGGCGCTGATGAAGACATCGCCACGCCGCAGCCCGCCGCGGATCTGGTTGACCAAAGCCCCCGACCCGCCGGCATAGCCGCGAAAGATATCGTCACCGGTCGCATCGAAAGCCGGCCCGATCCCACGCTCCATCAGGTTCAGCAGCGATCCCGCATACAGCACGTCCACCGTTCGGCCGCCCCGTGCCCAGGCAGGCGCGGGCAGCATCGCCGCCCCCAGCAGCATCGTCCGACGTCGCATGCTCTCCCCCGCATTCTTGCAGGATACAGCATAGCACCCGGCATGGATTTGTCAGCGCATGGCGCCCGGCAGGTTCCAGCCATACCGCAGGGCCGCCAGCCGCAGGCCGAAGCAGACCAGCCCGCCCGCAACCGCCCCCCAGGCCACCGGCACCGCCAGCCGCCGGCAGGCGACGACCACCGCGGCACCAGCCAGGGCCGCCGTGGCATAGATGTCGGACACCAGGATCAGCGGCACGCGCGCCAGCAGCAGGTCGCGCATCACGCCGCCGCCCACGCCGGTCACCATGCCCATCAGGGCCGCGCCCAGCGGCCCGACCCCGCGCGACAGGGCCTTCTCGGCCCCCGCAACGGCAAACAGCGACAGGCCGGCGGCATCCAGCCCCGCCAGCACGGGTCCTCCCGGCGCAAGCCGCAGGGCCGGCGGCAGGACGAACACCACCAGACCGGCCAGGAAGGCCAGCGCCGGATAGCGCCAGTCCCGGATCGCGCTGGGCGGCACGGCGCCGATCAGCACGTCGCGGATCATGCCGCCGCCCAGCGCGACCACGCAGGCCAGCACCATGATGCCGAACAGGTCGAGATGCCGCGCCGAGGCGACCATCGCCCCCTCGGCGGCGAACACCACCGTACCCGTCAGGTCGGCAACCAGGACGACCGAAGCCAGGGTCGGGCGCATGTCAGGACCCGATCGCCCCAGACCGGGGCGGGAGACAGGAACGCACGCGCATCAGCACCTCGCCCACCAGATCCCGCCCCGGCTCTTCAGTGACGCGCCGCCAGGATATCGGCCAGCATGTCGGGCTTGCCCTCGATGCGCTCCAGATGCGGGTAGCGCAGCCCGCCATGATAGGGGACCGACACCGTCACGTAACGATCGCCTTCCTGCAACAGCAGCGCGATCGGCGCGGCATGTGCGTCCTTCGCCTCGACGACCGCATCACGCAGCACGTCGGGGTCATACGCCTCGCCATTCACTGCGACCAGCTTGGCATCGCGGGTCATCCCGGCCTGCCAGGCGGGGCTGCCCCATTCGACATTGGCCAGCGTGCCGCCCTTGCCGAGCATGATGCCCAGCGAGAAGCTGAAATCCGTCACATGGCGCATGGAGGCAACCGACGTGACATATTCGTTCGGCTTCTCGGTATAGACCAGCCGGTAGCCCCCGCGCGTCAATCCGTCCAGCGGCGCATGCTCCGACGTCCTGTCCAGCCGCTGGTGCAGGAACGTGGCCCAGTCATAAGGCTGGATGTCGTTCAGCGCCTTCACCACGTCGTCGAATTCATACGTGCTGGTCACGAAGCTGCCGTCATTGGTGCCGAAGAAGTGGCGGGCGACATCATCCAGCGAATGCCTGCCGCCCGAAAGCTGGCGGATCAGCGTATCGGCATCCAGCCAGACCAGTTGCCCTTCCGAATAATAATCCTCGCTCCGCTGCCAGCTCCGCCACGACAGCGGCGCGCGCCGTGCGATCACCGGGTCGTTCGTCGTGTCCAGCAGCGGCCGCCAGGTGCGTCCGCGCCTCGTGTCATACATCGCCGCCACCTCGGCCAGCGCCTCGGTCACCTGCGGCACCGTCATCAGGCCCGAACGCGCCGCCAGCACATAGCCCCAATACTGGGTCTGCCCTTCATAGACCCACAGGCCCGACCCGCGCTGGGGCGTGTTGAAGTTCGGCGCCCACAAATCGGCCGGCCGGCGATATTTGCCGTTCCACGAATGGGTATATTCATGCGCCAGCAGGTCGCGCGCCGCGAACGTCTTGTCCCAGTCCGTAAAATAGCCGCGCGGACCGCTGTTTTCGCTGGACTGGTGGTGCTCCAGCCCGATCCGCCCCAACTCCTCGGTCAGCGCCAGCAGGAAATCGTAATGGTCGTAATGGTGCGAGCCGTACAGCAGGTTCGCCTGCGTCACCAGCGCACGATGCACGCCGATCTGCGCCTCGGTCGCCTCCAGTTCCCCCGGCTTGTCCGCCACCAGGTTCAGCGTCACCGGCACGGCGGCCCCCGGCGCCAGGTCGATGCGGCGGAAATACCGCCCGGCGAACAGCGGGGAATCCACCAGCGTATTGAACGGCACCGGCTTGAAGGTCACGACATCGCCCGCCGCGGATTGCGCACGCAGCGCCGTCCCGTACTGCCAGCCACGGGGCAGGCGCAGGCTGGCTTCCACCGGAATCTGGCGCGTGAAATACCCGGCCGGGTACAGCGCCACCTGGTTCCACTGCACGTTCACGATCCCGGGCGTCATCACCACGCGCCCTTCCTCGGGCGAGACGGGCGACAGAAGCTGGAACGACACATCCAGCGCATGCACCCCCTTGGGCACATGCATATGGAACGCGCTGACCGTCACGCTGTCGCGCACCCAGTCGATCGTCGCACCGCCGGCCTTGACGACCAGGCCGCCGAACTGGTCGAGCGAGCCGGTCGGCGAATGGTCGCCCGGCAGCCACATCGGGTAGAACAGCGGCAGGTCCCCGCCGGTCGCCGCCAGCGCGGCCGGCACCGGCACGGTCTCATGCACGGTCATGATATGCCGCGCCAGGTCGGTGGCATCGACCGACAGCCGGATGGTGCCGCCGAACGGCACGTCACGCGGTGCCGGAATGGAATCCGGCAGTGCCAGAGGCTGCGGCTGGCTGTCGGCCGCCCGCGCGCGCGGCGAGAGCCCCGTCAGGCTGACGGTGGCCAGGGCCGTGGACAGGGAAAGGGCGAGAATGCGTTTGGAAAGCGGACGCAAATGGACAACCTTTCAGAATTTCGGGAAATCGCAGGCCGCGCCGGGACGCATTGCCCGGCAATCACATTCTGCAATGACATGAAATCCATCCTCCGTCACGCGGGCCTCCCGCGGCCGGCCGTATCGGGCGAAAGCCTTTTTCGGAAGATTACGGAAAAGGGATGTGAAATTTTCATGACAAATGCGGATTCCGCATTCTCTCGCGGAACAATATTAAATAACGATCATTTTGCTGTTATGTTTTTGAAAAAGTTTGTAATATTTATTCGACCGCCAGACTGCCTGTCGTGCCCGTCCCTCCTGGCCGCGCGCCTCGGCCGGATCGGCCCGAGCAAAAGCGAAAACCGTGCCTGACGTGATGCAGACAAATGTTTTTATGTCCTTTTTTTACTTCCCCCGCCCCAGATCCAAACCGGCCAGCAAGCCGTTCCGATGCCCGCCACCGGCCGCGCTTCACACCTGCCCGGACCTCACGCACCGACGACGCGGCCCTTGCCGCGCCCCCATGGACAATGATTCGGATCATCGCTAGTGGCTGCCCACGGTGTCGTGGCCCGATGGGCCCGGATCGCGCCATACGCCACGAGGATGCACGCCCTCCATCCCTGCACGCCCCCCGATCCGGTATCCGGCCAGGATGTCAGGAGACGCAACCGCCGGATCACCCCCTCCCGAAACGGCCCTCTTTTCCCCGTAATTCCATATTCTTGTACAGAAGCGGTCCCGGCCCGTTCCCCCTTCGAGGGATCAGCTCCCGCCTTCTCTGCCAAGATCTCAGGCTCAGGCCCATGCACCAGACCGCGCCCCTGATAAGAGACTGTCCGCCAAACCGCTCCACCTGGGTGCCGACGCGTGTTTCCGGTATCGTGGCCCCCACACGCCACCCGGCCGCGCACCTGGTCGCGGCGGGGGCCGTGATGTGTACCCTGCTTCTCGGGGCCGTCTCCTCCGCCATGGCTGTCGACGCCGCCATGGTCCGTAACGACCATGGCCAGTTGACGGTTGCGCCGGATTCTCCTCTGGCCGCGCGCCTGTCGGTAACGCCCGTGACGCTCGTATCGCCCAGCCGCACGATTCCCGTCCCGGGCGAGATCAGGGCCGAGCCGTCGCAGTCGCTTTCCGTGATGACGCCGGTGGCCGGCGCCATCGTCAGCCTGCCCGTGTCCGCCGGCGACCGCGTGACCCGCGGCCAGGTCCTGGCCGAACTGGCATCGGGCGACATGGCCCTGGCCACGGCCGATGCCGCGAAGGCCCGCGCCGCGCTGGACTATGCCCGCCGCGCCCTGGTCCGCGCGCAGGGCGTCGCCAGTGCCGGCGGGGCCGCCACGCGCGATGTGGAATCCGCCCGCAACGCCTGGCTCCAGGCCCAGGCGGAAGATGATCGTGCCACCGCACGCCTGGCCGCCCTGCACGCCCAGCCCGGAGAAGGCGGCGTGATCAGGCTGACCGCACCGATCGACGGCATGGTGTCGGCGGTCAATACCGGTGCCGGCGCGTTCGTCACCGACCCGACGGCGCCGCTGATGACGCTCACCGGCACGCAGCAGGTCTGGGCCGTCGCCGCCGTGCCGGAAAACCTGGCGGATGCGATCCATGTGGGGCAGCGGGTCGACATCGCCGTCCCTGCCCTGCCGGATCGGACGGCGCATGGCACCATCGCCGCGATCGAGCCCGTACTGCGTGCCGATACCCGCACGCTGCAGGCACGGGTGGTGCTGGCCAATGATGACGGCATGCTGAAGCCCGGCATGTTCGCAACCGTGACCATCCTGACCCCGCAGCCCCCGCGCATCATGGTCCCGCAATCGGCACTGCTGATGAACAACGATGCCGTTACGGTGTTCGTCGAGGTCGCGCCCCATGTCTACAGGCGGCGCGCGATCGAGATCATCTATGACGACGGCGATCTGTGCGGGGTCATCTCCGGCCTGTCGGCCGGCGATCGCGTCGTGACCCAGGGCGCGGTGCTGCTGAACGATGATTAACCGCTTTATCGCCACCTGCCTGCGGCAGCGACGCATCGTCTTTGCCGCCATGATGATCCTGACCGCCCTGGGGGCGATCGCGTGGCACCTGATCCCGGTCGAAGCCTATCCCGATCTGGGCGCGGTCAACGTCCAGGTCACGACCCAGGTCCCGGGCCTGGCGGCCGAGGAAATCGAGCAGGAAGTCACGATCCCGCTGGAACGGCTGCTGGCCAGCACGCCGGGACTGGTGGACAGCCGCTCCAGCTCGACCTTCGGCCTGTCGCTGATCACCCTGATCTTCCGTGACGGCACCGATGTCTACGCGGCGCGCCAGCATGTTTCGGAACAGCTTGCGCAGGCGACACTGCCCACTGGCGTCGTCCCCTCGCTGGGGCCGATCACCGGGCCGTCGGGCGAAATCTATCGCTACACGCTGGAATCCGACGGCCGGAATCTGATGGAACTGTCCGATATCCAGAAATGGATCGTCATTCCGGCACTGATGCAGGTCCCGGGCGTCGCGGCGGTCAACAATTTCGGCGGCTTCACCATCGAGTACCAGATCGTCCTCGATCCGCAGGCCCTGTTCCGCTACAGCGTCGGCGTCAACGACGTGATCGCGGCATTGCAGGCCAACAACGCCAATGCCGGCGGCGGCCGCGTCACGCGGGGCGACCAATCCTACATCGTGCGCGGCGTCGGCATGGTCCATACGCTCGCCGACATGGGCGCCATCGCCGTGACCCAGCGCAACGGCGTGCCGGTCCTGATCCGCGACCTGGGCGACCTGCAGCTCGGACACCAGGTGCGCGAGGGCATCCTGGGCCTGAACGGCAATCCGGACACGATCGAGGGCATCGTCACGATGCTCAGCGGGCAGAACCCGTCGCTGGTGCTGCACGATCTGCACGACACGGTCGCGCGGCTTCAGGCCCAGCTTGCCTCGTCCGGCGTCAGGATCGTGCCCATCATCGACCGCGACAGCCTGGTGCGGACCACGACCGACAAGGTCACGCACACGGTGATCGAGGGCGTGGGCCTGGTGTTCCTGATCCTGGTCCTGTTCCTGGGCAGCCCGCGCAGCGCCATCGTCGCCGCCGTCACCATTCCGCTGGCCCTGGCCACGGTCTTCGTGCTCATGCACCTGCTGCACATGCCGGCCAACCTGTTTTCGCTCGGCGCCATCGATTTCGGCGTGATCGTGGACGGCGCCATCGTGGTGACCGAGGCCATCCTGCGCATTCGCGAGGACCATCCCGACCACAGGATGGACGAGGGCGATATCCTCGCCGTGACCCGGCATGTCGGCCGCGCGATCGTCTTCGCGACCCTGATCATCGTCATCGCCTACGGCCCGCTCTTCGCCTTCGAAGGCGCCGAGGGCCGGCTGTTCCGGCCGATGGCCTTCACCGTCAGCTTCGCCCTGCTCGGCGCGCTGCTCTGCGCAACGACCCTGACACCCGCGCTGGCCTATCTGGCGATGCGCAAGCCGCACCGCCTGTATCACAACGTGCCGCTGGAAAAGCTGCACCATGCCTATCGCAGGGGGCTGGGCCACATGGTGGACCGGCCCTGGGCCGCCTACCTGGCCGGGGCGGTCGCCTTCTGCCTCGTGGTGTGGCTGGGTGCGCGCACGGGGCGCGAGTTCCTGCCGGACCTCGATGAAGGCTCGCTGTGGCTGCAGATCCAGCTTCCCTCGGGCCTGTCCCTGGAAAAGGCCAGCGCGATGGCCGACGAGATCCGCGACGCGATCCGCGCCTTCCCCGAGACCAGCTACGTGGCCACGCAGATCGGCCGCAACGATTCGGGCACCGATCCGTGGAGCCCCTCGCATATCGAGGCCCCGGTGGGCCTCACCCCCTATGCGACCTGGCCGCACAGCGAAACCCGCGTAAAATTCATCAGCCGCCTGCATGACCGGCTGGCGCAGATCCCCGGCATCAGCTTCGGCATCAGCCAGCCGATCGCCGACAACATGAACGATCTGGTCGGCGGCGCGCACAGCCCGCTGGTGCTGCGCGTCTATGGCGACGACCTGAAGGAACTGCGCCGGATCGGCACCCATATCGTGGACATCCTGCATCAGGTGCCCGGCACCGCCGACGCCTCGATCTTCCAGGAACCCGAAATCCCGCAACTGGACGTGACGGTCGACCGCGCGGCAGCGGCACGCTATGGCGTCAGCGGCACCGACATCATGAACGTGGTCCAGAACATGGTCGGCGACGCCCCGGTCGGACAGGTCTATGTGGGCGACCGCATCTACGCCATGACCGCGCACATGCAACGGCGGCTGAACAACAATCTGTCCGCCATCCGCCAGATTCCGCTGACGGGCCTGAACGGCGCACGCATCCCGCTCGGACTGGTCGCCCACGTCTCGCTCCAGACCGGCGAGGCCAATATCGCGCACGAGATGAACCATCGGCAGATCACGATCCGCGTCGATAACGGCCAGCGCCCGCTGTCGCAGTATCTCGCCGACGCCCAGGCCCGCATCGCAGGCCAGGTACATTTCGACGCCGCCCGATACCGGCTGGAATGGGCCGGCACCTTCCAGCAGGAAGAACGCGCCCAGGCCCGGCTGAGCATCGCGCTGGCCATCATGTTCGCGGTGATGCTGATATTGCTGTTCGGCCAGTTCGGATGCCTGCGCCAGGCGCTACTGGTGCTGGCGGTGGTGCCCATGGCAACCCTGGGCGGCCTGGTGGCCCTGAACCTGCGCGGCGAGACGCTGAACATCGCCACCGCCGTCGGCTTCATCGCCCTGTTCGGCGTCGCGATCCAGAACGGCATCATCATGATCTCGGCCATCAACCGGCTGCGCGACGAAGGCATGCCCCTGCGCGATGCGGTGCTGGAGGGGGCCGGCGAACGGTTCCGCCCCGTGCTGATGACGGCGACCGTCGCCAGCATGGGCATGCTGCCCGCGGCCCTGGCCACGGGCATCGGCACCGATGTCCAGCGCGGACTGGCCACGGTCGTCGTCGGCGGGTTGGGCATCGCCACCCTGCTGACGCTGTTCATCCTGCCCACCTATTATTGCGAGATGGAAGCCTGGTACGCCCGCCGCGCGCCACGCCGGAAGGGAGACCTGACATGACCGCCGCATCCAGCCGCCCGTGGCGGCACCTGCTGTGCGGTGCGAGCCTGCTCGCCATGCTGGCGGATCTGGGCGGATGCGCGGTCGGGCCGAACTTCCACCACCCGTCGGCCCCGGCCACGGATTTCGCGCAGGCCGGGCGCCCCACCCGCACCGACAGCGTGGCGGGCGCCGACGGGCAGGCCCAGATCTTCCATCCCGGCGCGGATATCCCCGCCCAATGGTGGGAACTGTTCCGCTCTCCGGCACTGGACCGGCTGGTCCGGCACGCGCTGGCCAACAGCCCGAACCTGGACGCCGCGCGCCATGCGTTGCGCGTGGCGCAGGAAAATCGCGCCGCCCAGGCGGGAGTCCTCTATCCGAGCATCTCGGCCAGCTTCAATCCGGCGCGCTTCAAGACATCGCGCACTTATTCGGCCGTGCCGAACAGCAATAGCTGGCTCTATACCGTTCACACGGCACAGTTGAACATCTCCTACCAGGCCGATATCTGGGGCGGATTGCGCCGCGGCATCGAGGCGTCGGGCGCCCAGCGCGACGCCGAACGCTACCAGCTCGAAGCCGCCTACCTGTCCCTGACCGGCGAGCTGGTCCAGGCGGCGATCGGCTATGCCGCCCTGCGCGCACAGGTCGACACGGTGCAGGAACTGATCGCCAGCCAGCACCAGATCCTGGACTCCGCAACGCGCCAGATGGCCCTGGGACAGATGGCCGAGGCCGATCTGGCGGTGCAGCGTGCCCAGCTTGCGCAGGACGAGGCGATGCTGGTCCCGCTGCGCCAGCAATTGTCGCAGCAGCATGACCAGATCGCGGCCCTGGCCGGCGACATGCCCGACGACCCGACGCCGGATTTCACGCTCGACGGCTTCACCCTGCCCCAGGACCTGCCCGTCAGCATCCCCGCCCGGCTGATCGACCAACGGCCGGACGTCAAGGTCGCCGAGGCCGGCTGGCACGCCGCCTGCGCGCAGGTCGGCGTCGCGATCGCCAACCGGCTGCCCAACCTGCAACTCAGCGCCACGCCGGGCCTGGCGGCGGCTTCGATCGGCCAGATGTTCGTCCCCGGCTACGGCCAGTGGATGATCGCGGGCATGGTCTCCCAGCCCCTCTTCCAGGGCGGCCAGTTGATGCATCAGGAACGCGCGGCCCGCGCGCAATATGAGCAGGCCGCCGCCCAATATCGCGCCGCCGTCGTCGCCGCCGTCCAGGACGTCACGGACAGCCTGAACGCCGTCAGCGCCGATGCCACCGCCCTGGTCGCCGACAGCAATGCCGAACGCGCGGCCACGCGCGGCCTCGACATCGCCCGGGCACGCGTGACCTATGGCGACGCCTCGCGGGTGGAGATGCTGATGGCCACCCAGACCACGCTCCAGGCCCGCCTCACCCTCGCCCAGGCCCGCGCGGCGCGCCTGTCCGACACGGCCGGCCTGTTCCAGTCACTCGGCGGCGGCTGGTGGAACCGCCATGACGCCCCACCTGCCCGAACCGGTTGGCCGCCATAAGGCACCCGCCGCCCCTCAACAGGTCAGAACACCGCCGATCTCCCGGCACACACCCTGGGTCGCACCTTCCCCGTCACGCACGATCCAGGCCCCCGGCCCGGTCGGCGTGACGGTCACGCCCCGGCGCTGCACCGCGATCCGCCGGTCGATGTCGTTCTGCAATGCCTGCTCGCGTCGCCATTGTTCCGGCGTCGCGGGGGACGACGCACCGCGCTGGCCCCGAGACGCATCCAGCGCCGCACGATCGCGCGCGATCGCCTGCTGCTGACGCGTCCGGGCGGCAAGGTCCTGCTGGCGGATCGCCGTCTCCGCCTCCATCCGCCGCCGCGCCCGATCGGCCGCCGATGCCACGCTGTCCCCCGGCACGATCCCACCCGGCAGGAATCCCCCCGGCGGAATACCGGGACGATATCCCTGCGCCCACGCAGCCGACCGCCAGGGCAGCAGCGCCAGCCCCACCATCAGGGCCAGCCCATACCGCCGCGACGGCTTCGCCCTCACGGCCGCGTCTCCGTGAAATGCGTCGCCAGCCAGCCGCGCATCAGCTCATAGGATCGCCGGGCCGCATCTTCATTATACCGGCACATGCCACTGGAGCCGGTCGCCTCGGTCTCGGTGAAGCAATGCACCGCGTGCCCGATCGCCACGAACTGCCACGCGGTGGGCGTCTGGCTCATTTCCCGCAGAAAAGCCGGCAGGTCGGGCATCGTCCACTGATCGTCCGCCCCGTTCATGACCAGCACCGAAGCCCGGATACCCCGCGCCAGAGACGGGTCGTCGGTGGCGAGATCGCCATGGAACGAGATCACCGCCCGCACATCCGCCCCGCTGCGCGCCAGGTCCAGCACCGCCGTGCCGCCGAAACAGAAGCCGATGGCCGCCAGACGCGAGAGATCGATCGGCGCCGATGCCGCCTGCCCCCGCAATTCCGCCAGCGCCCGCGCCATCCGTCGCCGCAGCAGCGCCCGGTCGGCCATCAGCGGCTTCACCGCCGCCTTGGCCTGCGCATCGTCGGCGGGGCGAATGGAGGCGCCATACAGGTCGGCCAGCAGGATGACATAATCATGCCCCGCGATCATCCGCGCCTTGTCGATGGCGATCGCATTCACCCCATGCCAGTTGGGCACCATGACCAGCCCCGGCCGATGGCCCGAAACCGCATCGTCATAGATCAGCACGCTATCGAACCGCACACCGTCCTGGGTCCAGGTAACGGGCCGCGTCACCATCCGCGCCACGGCCTCGCCCGGCCGTCCGCAGGCACCGGCCAGGACCAGACAGGCCAGCACAACAAATCCCCACCGGCACCGCATCGTTTTCCTCCCCATGCCAGGCCGTCACCGATCCGCGCGGCGGAAACCCTCGAATTTCCCAAGGCGCCGGCCATAAACGGCCTTGAGTCGAGCTTTCATGCGCATGGGGGCGCCGACGGAAACAGGATCGCGGCGGGCGGGATGTCCCGCCCGCCGCACGCACTCATTTCGCCGGCCCGACCACCGCGATCAACCGGTCCACGATCGTCGCGTCGGCCAGCGTCGACAGGTCGCCCAGCCCCTCCAGTTCATGGCAGGCGATCTTGCGCAGCAGCCGCCGCACGATCTTGCCCGATCGGGTCTTGGGCAGGTCGGGCACCAGATAGACCCGTTCGGGCACCGCATAGCGCCCGATCCCCTTGGTCACGGCCAGCGAAGCGGCCTCGGCCAGGTCCGGCACGGACGCATCGCGCGCCACCGCGAACACGACCAGCCCCTGCCCCTTGATATCGTGCGGCACGCCGACCGCCGCGCATTCGACGAAGCGATGGTCGGTCGCCACCACATCCTCGACCTCGGCGGTGCCGATCCGATGGCCCGAGACGTTGATCACGTCATCGATGCGCCCGGTGATCCAGTAATAGCCATCGGCATCCCGCCGCGCCCCGTCGCCCGAGAAATAATAGCCGGGGCTGAAGCTGAAATAGGTATGGCGGAACCGTTCGTGACCACCCCAGATAGTGCGCGCCTGGCCGGGCCAGGAGCGGGCGATGCACAGGCAGCCCTCCCCTTCGCCTTCGATCAGTTCGCCCTTGTCCGTCAGCAGCACGGCCTCCACGCCGGGCAGCGGCAGGGTGGCGGAACCGGGCTTCTGCGGCACCGCGCCGGGCACCGGGGCGATCAGGATGCCGCCCGTCTCGGTCTGCCACCAGGTATCGACGACCGGGCAGCGCCCCCGTCCGACAGCCTCGTGGAACCACACCCAGGCGTCGGGGCTGATCGGCTCGCCCACACTGCCCAGAAGGCGCAGGCTGTCCAGCGCATGGCGCTTCACCACCGCATCGTCGTCACGCATCAGCGAGCGAATCGCCGTGGGTGCGGTATAGAAGGTCGTGACCTTGTGGGTGTCGATCACCTCCCACCACCGCCCCGGCGCGGGATAGGACGGCAGGCCCTCGAACAGCAGGACCGTGCCGCCATTGGCCAGCGGCCCGTAGACCACATAAGTGTGCCCGGTGATCCAGCTGATATCGGCCGTGCACCAGAACACATCCCCCGCCCGATGGTCGAAGACCAGCTCGTGGGTGAACGAGGCCCAGACCATGTAACCACCGGTGGAGTGGACCATGCCCTTGGGCTTGCCGGTACTGCCGGAGGTATAGAGCAGGAACAGCGGGTCCTCGGCCTCCATCTCCGCCGCCGGGCAATCGGGCGCCGCCTGCGCCAGCAGCGGGGCCAGCGCCAGGTCGCGCCCCTCCTGCATCGGCACGTCCAGGCCGGTCACGGCCAGCACCAGCATATGGCGCACGCTGGGCACGCCCCGCGCCAGGGCCTCGTCCATCACCGTCTTCAACGCGATCCGCTTGGGCCCGCGCCGCGCCTCGTCGGCAGTGATCACCGCCACCGCCTCGCTATCGTTCAGCCGGTCGGCCAGCCCCTCGGCCGAAAACCCGCCGAACAGCACCACATGCAGGGCGCCGATCCGCGCGCAGGCCAGCATCGCCACCACGCCCTCGACCACCATGGGCAGATGGATCGCCACCCGGTCGCCCTTGCCGACTCCCAGCCCGCGCAGCACATTGGCCATCCGGCAGACGCGCTCGTGCAGCGCGCGATAGGTCAGGCGCTCGACCTGCGCCGCCTCCTGCCCCTGCCAGATCAGGGCGATCTGCTCGCCCCGCTCGGCCAGATGGCGGTCCAGGCAGTTGACGCTGGCATTCAGCCGGCCATCCGCGAACCAGCGGATCGACACATCGCCCGCGAAGGACGAGCCGGATGCGACCGTCGGGCGCTGCGTCCAGTCCAGACGCCCCGCCTCGCCGAGCCAGAATTGTTCCGGATCGCGCGCGGCGGCGCCGGTCATCTGACGCAGGCGGCCACCATCGACGCCGGCCTGCGCGGCGAAGGACGGTGGAATCTGGAAAATTTCTTTGTCTGACACTGTATTTTCAATCCGCCTGTCTGATCGGTTCGAATGCCGATTTCTTGGTTGGGGGAATGTACATTTCCCAATATAGAGAATTCATCTCCGCTGCACGAGCCCCATTTCAGAGCCAGACCGGAAATGTTGTCCGAGGAGTGGGTACAGGCTCTATCACCGTGAGCGCATCCGTTCCGTCGGGTCACCCTCCTCCGTTCGGGCGTTCCGGCCCGGTATCGAGCGTAAACGGCAGCGCATCCCGCCGGTTGATGTCCAGCGCCAGGCGATGATGCAGCGGCGGATGCGCGCGCGACCGGCATTCGGTCCAGTCGCATAGATGACAGGAAATGCCGACGGGAATGGCCGGCGCCTGCAGATTCAGCCGGTCGGAATACACGATTTCCGAGGCGCGGGTAATATCGCACCCCATGGCGATGGCATGGACCGGCTGCACGTCGTTCCAGCCGGTCGAAATGCCCGACACCGTCCGCGCGAAGCACAGGAACGTCCGCCCGTCGGTAAACTGGGCCACCTGCGCCTGCGTCACGCCGGGCGTGGCAAAACAGGTATTGGCATTCCATTGCGGGCAGGAATGTCCCTGCCGGGCCACCGGAAAACCGCAGGCGGAAAAGCTCTTGGTGATATTGCCGGCCGGATCGGTGCGCACGAAGAAGAACGGCACCCCCCGCTCGCCCGGCTTCTGCAATGTCGACAGGCGCTGCGCCGCCTGCTGGTACGACACGCCGAACCGCGCCGAAAGCAGGTCCAGGTCGTAGCGCAGCCCCGCCGCCGCCGCCAGAAAGGGCGAATAGGGCATCAACAAAGCGGCGGCGGCATAGTTCACCAGACCGATCTGGATCACGATGCGGGCATCCTGCGTGCTGGGCGCGATCTCGTGCAGCAGCGCCTCGATCACCTCCCGCCCTTCCAGCAGCATCAGTTGAAAGGCCAGTTGGAATCCCCGGCTTTCCCGAGGCAGCAGGTCGGACAGCAGCAGCAGCCGGCTGTCCGGGTCATAGCGGCGGAACGCCCCGTCCAGCGCCGTGATGCGCACCACGATGCCGTGATGCTGGCGCAACCGGGTCGCGATCATGTGGTTGCTTTCCGACGGCGCTACACCCTCGCCATCCGGCAGGCGGGCCGTCCGCGCCATGTCCGCGCGCACCTGCTCCGCCACCTCTTCCAGTTGGGGAAAATGGTTCAGCCGCTCGTCATAGACCAGCCGCGCCTCGTCCTGCGGCAGGATGACGCGCGTGCCCGTCGGCAGCATCAGCCTTGTTGCGTCATGATGGGCGGCCCGGAACGCCTGGTGCAGCGTCAGCACCGCGCGTGCCGCCTCGGGCTGCGCCGCCAGCGCCGCGATTTCCTGCGCCGGCACGCCATGCGCCCCCAGCAGCGGATCGGACAGCGCCTGGTGCAGCAGCCCCTCCATCCGCTGCTCGTCCACGCCCGACAGCGCCTCGATCGAGACATCCAGCGCCCGCGTCAGCTTGATCAGCAGCGACGCCGTCACGCTGCGCTGATCGTGCTCGATCAGGTTGAGATAGCTGGGCGAAATGCCCAGCCTTACCGCCAGCGCCTGCTGCGACAGGGACCGTTCGGTCCGAAGCCTGCGGATGATACGACCGATGCGGGTCGAGGACATGCTTATTTACCCGTTTTTACAAATACACAGATCAGTATGTAAATGGTTTTACACCATTCATGTCTTGGCGTCTTCTTTTGTCTGGCGTCGACTTCCCGGCTCTCCTTAACTGACGGCACAGGATGATCGAAGAGGAAGATTCGTCAATGCACGTCGAATCCATCGCCATGGCCAAGGCCGATCGGAACCACGCCACCGGCCTGCGGCCGATGCATGATGCCCGGGCGCCCCTTCGGTCCCGCGGCCCGCTCCATGTCCGCCCCCCAACCGGCATGACCGCATTCTGAACAGAGAACAAGCCGGGCCCGACCCGGTCCGAACCATCCTATCAAGGGGAACCGCCATGTCCCGCCGCACGATTGGTCAGATTCAAGTCGATCACGCCCTCGATGAATTCGTCACGAACGAGGTCCTGCCCGGGACCGGCATCGCCCCCGACCGGTTCTGGGCCGGCCTGTCCGACATCGTCGCGCAGTTCACGCCCAAGGTGCTGAACGCACTGGCGCGGCGCCGGCTGCTTCAACAGGCCGTGGACCAGTTGCTGACCGCCCCGGGTTTCGATCCGGCGGATATCGATGGCCAGATCCGCGTGCTGCGGACAACCGGTTACCTGGAGCCCCAGCCGTCCCATTTCGAGATCACGACCCGCGATGTCGATGCCGAAATCGCGCATGTCGCGGGTCCGCAACTGGTGGTCCCCGTCACCAATGCCCGCTACGCGCTCAACGCCGCCAACGCACGCTGGGGCAGCCTGTACGATGCGTTCTACGGCACGGATGCCGAGCCGTTCGGCCCGTCCGGCATACCGGCGCGCGGCTATGACGAACAGCGCGGCGCGCAGGTGATCCGGCGCGTGCGGCTGATTCTGGATGAAATCACGCCCCTGTCCCAGGGCAGCCATGCCGATGCCACCCGCTATCACGTCGCCGACGGGCGCCTGTTCGCGACCCTCGACGGCATTGCCCAGCCGGTCGAACTGCGCCGCCCCGCCCAGTTCGCGGGCTTCCAGGGCGCGGAAGAGGCGCCGGATGCGATCGTGCTGCGCAATCACGGGCTGCATATCGAACTGCGCTTCGATCCCGCATCGCCCATCGGCAGCCGCGATCGCGCCGGCATCGCGGACGTGATCGCGGAATCCGCGCTGACCACCATCATGGATTGCGAGGACAGCGTCTCGGCCGTCGACGTCGCGGACAAGATCCTGGTCTATCGCAACTGGCTGGGCCTGATGAAGGGCACGCTCACAGCCTCCTTCCCCAAGGGCGGGCGGATGGTGGAGCGGCAACTGGCGCCCGACCGCCGCTACACCGCGCCCGACGGCACGTCGCTGGTGCTGTCGGGGCGCAGCCTGATGCTGGTGCGCAATGTCGGGCACCACATGTTCACCGACGCGGTGGTGGACAGCACCGGCCACGCCATCCCCGAAGGCGTGCTGGACGCCGCGATCACCGCAGCCATCGCGCTGCACGATCTGCGCGGCAACGCGCCGACCATCAACAGCCGCACCGGCTCGATCTACATCGTCAAGCCGAAGATGCATGGCGGGGAGGAAGTCGCGCTGTCCAACGCCCTGTTCGATCGCGTCGAGCAATTGCTGGACCTGCCGCCCAACACGATCAAGATGGGCATCATGGACGAGGAACGGCGCACCAGCGCCAACCTGGCCTCCTGCATCCATGCCGCGCGCAACCGCGTGGTGTTCATCAATACCGGCTTCCTCGACCGCACGGGCGACGAGATCCATTACAGCATGCAGGCCGGCCCGGTGGTACGGAAGGGCGAAATGCGCGCCGAACCGTGGATGACCGCCTACGAGCAGCGCAACGTCGCCATCGGCCTGGCCTGCGGCCTGAAGGATCGCGCGCAGATCGGCAAGGGCATGTGGGCGATGCCGGACCGCATGGCCGACATGATGGACCAGAAGATCGCCCACCCCCGCGCGGGTGCGAACACGGCATGGGTGCCCTCGCCCACGGCGGCGACATTGCATGCCCTGCACTATCATTTTGTCGATGTCCGCGCGGTGCAGACGCGGCTGGAGAGCACGGCGCCGGCTTCATTGCAGTCGCTGCTGACGCTGCCGCTGGCCCGCCAGATCACCTGGTCGGCGGCCGAACGTCGGGCGGAGCTGGACAATAACCTGCAAGGCATCCTGGGCTATGTGGTGCGGTGGGTGGATATGGGGATCGGCTGCTCCAAGGTGCCGGACATCAACGATGTCGGCCTGATGGAAGACCGCGCGACGCTGCGCATCTCCTCGCAGCATGTCGCCAACTGGCTGCGCCACGGCGTGATCTCGGAAGAGGATGTCCGCACGTCGATGACGCGCATGGCCGCCATCGTCGACGCGCAGAACCGGGGCGAGGAAGGCTACCGCCCGCTGGCCGACAATCCCGACGGCCCGGCCTTCCGCGCGGCGGCCGAACTGGTCTTCACCGGCGCCACCCAGCCCAACGGCTATACCGAGCCGACCCTGCACCGCTGGCGCCGCGTCGCCAAGGCGCAGGCGGCGGAAAGCCAGGGCGCATCCGCTCTGGAACAGACGGGCGCCTGAACAATCCTACCTCTGCCCCGTCCGGATCTCTCATCGGGACGGGGCAGACCATTGGATCGGGGCCGCGCGATGGTTAGCCGTCGATCCCAGGGCATCCGGCATGACAGGCAAGCCCGCTCACGGGCCTCGAAACCCCTGAACATCCGGTCTTTTTCAAAAGGCCCTGCCGACCGGCGATCCCGGCCCCTCCAGGGCCGCCAGCAGCCCCGTTGAAGACGCCCGGCGATTATCCGCCTGGGCCTCAGGATGCCGCCCGTATGGCCGTCTCTTCAGTTGTCGCCAGATTTCAGCATCGCGATTGTAGAAATCCGGATGGAATTGCAAGACCCCGTCAGCATCCGGAAGCGCGGTCAGATAGACCACGAATACGGGCACGGGCACGGGTAGCGCATTGCGCGTGGTCGTGCCCTTCGCGATCCCCTGATTGATCACGTCGAGCGGCTGCCGCATCAGCAGGGCGGCGAAGTCGCGGGGGTTCTGTACCCGGATGCATCCATGGCTGATGCGACGGTTATCGCGCTTGAAGAGATCCTGATCCGGCGTATCGTGCAGATAGACATCGAACCGATTGGGCATGTCGAACATGATCAGTCCGAGCCCCGCATCGGGTCCCGCTCGCTGCTCTATTTCGCCATTGGCAAGCATGACCATCTTGTTCCGCGCCAGATAATCGGGGTCGCGGCGGATCTTCGGCAGAATCTCCCGTTCCACGATATCGCTCGGAACAACCCATGGCGGATTATACAGGCTTGCATCGATCAGGGCATGAAATTCAGGACTCTGGTTACGTTCCACATCCTGGCCGACAATGACCCGCGTGGAAAAGACCGGCCGATCGGCCCGATAAAGGACCAGTCTTTCCTCGGCCACATTGACCAGCACACGATCTGGCGGCAGGGATCGCGGCAGCCAGCGTTGACGTTCGAGATTCACCGCGATCTTGCGCAAGCACCCCGCCTCACCGCTGTCGCGGCCCGCGGGGGATCGGCGGCATGTGCGCAACGCCTGGCGCAACGCCCGATAGGTCGGTGTCGATGGCGCCAGCCCGTCAATGGCTGCCGCCGGATCGGGGCTGTCGATCGCGGCATCGAGCCTGGCGGCCACGTCAACCGGTTCCGGCGTCAGCGCCTCATCGTCTTTCCGGCGTTCCACGGGCACGGCCCCCCGGGCCAGGGCGTCGCCATATGACAGGAAAGCATCGGACAGTAGCAATTCGCGATCAAGCGGCGATAAATTTGTCCCCTGCCGCAGCAGACCGGCATGGAACAATTCAGGGTCGAGACCGTTCTCTCCGGCACGCAGCACGGCCTTCAGGAGTGAACTCGCCTCTGCCTGCCGAGCTGTCCATACGGGCTCGAAATCATGGCGCGCGTAGAAACGCCGCAGCAGCACGACATTCACCGGTTCTCCGGCGACAGTCAGTTGCGGCGTGCTATCGATCAGATTGCCGAGTTCGGTATTGGCATGCTCCGGATTCGTGCCACACGCCGCAAGCGCGCATGTCACGGCGAGGCCGAGCAGGCTGCGCACGACCGTGCCGCGGGTGGAGATCTGCGACCGAACGAGGGTCATTGACGTCTGCCGACCTGACCTGACCGTACACCATGGTACCCGCACGAAACATGACTCCAAAATCGTCGCGGATCACGCAAATAGTAGTTTGACTTTTTGTCAAGAGGTGCTGCTAATTACCCGTTATCTTCTGAAATTCCAATTGGGAGGTGCCTGATGTTCGCGGTTTCTGAAACATTGTCCCGTCGTAAGCGTCTGCGTGCGGTCGCTATGGTTGCCGCAGCGCTGCCTGTGGTGCTTCTGGCGGCGTGTGCCGAAGACAAGCCCCCGCCGCCGCCTGCGCCGGTCGAAGCTCCTCCTCCGCCGCCGCCACCTCCCCCGCCGCCGCCGCCCGTTCCGCCGGCACGCGGCTAAGCCTGTCATTTTCAACGATCTGGCTTGTCTGGGCTTCCGCCTCTCCACGGAGAGGCGGAAGCTTATCTCCATCCGGCATTCCAACGCAGAAACAAACCCGCAGGACTATTCGGTCAGCCAGCCGATAAGGCGGCCGCAGTAATGTGGCGGCATGGTAACGACCCTGCCGATAGATACAGATAATGCACGGATGGGTCAGGGCAAAGAAGCCCCCGCCGTGACAGGCCACCATCATGCGCGGCGGCCAACCTCTCCATTTCGTGAAAAACGTCCCTCCTGCAGGATGACGCGGCGCGTCCCATTTCCAATGGCGTCGCGCGATTTGGCACATGCCGGGCGCGCGGACCTCAATGGGGACGACATCCATGATCGTCGAACCGCCCTTTCACGCCACGGGCAGTCACAAGATCCCCGAGGCGCTCGTCACGGCCCTGCGTGAGCAATCGGAGCCCCTGCCCCCGCTGGAGGAGCCCGAGTCCTTCGGCGCGTTTTTCGATCGCTTCGCCGACGCCCGGGTCGTGCTGCTGGGCGAAGCCACCCATGGCACGTCGGAATTCTATCGCGCGCGGGCCGCCATCACCCGCAGGCTGATCGAACATCACGGCTTTACCATCGTCGCGGTCGAGGCCGACTGGCCCGACGGCAGCCGGATCGACGATTACGTGCGCCATCATGCGCCCCGTCCCTGGCGAAACCCGTCCTTTACACGCTTTCCCACATGGATGTGGCGCAACGAGGAGGTGGCGGCCTTCGTCCGCTGGCTCCATCATCATAACGAGCCCCTGCCTGGCGAAAGACGGGTCTCGTTCCATGGCCTCGATATCTACAGCCTGGATGAATCCATTCACGCCGTCCTGGCCTATCTCGACAAGGTCGACCCCGAGGCGGCCGCGTCGGCGCGGCAGCGCTATGCCCGTCTCGTGCAATGGCAGCATAATCCGGCCCTTTACGGCAGGGCGGCCGGCCGGCAGACGCACAGCGCCTCCGAAGACGCCGTGGTCGCGCAGTTGCGCGATCTGCTGCGCAACCGCCTCCGCTACCTTCAGCATGATGGAGAAGCCTGGTTCGATGCGGCGCAGAACGCGCGGATCGTGCGGGCGGCGGAGCAATATTACCGGATCATGTACCGAGGCGCGAACGAAAGCTGGAACCTGCGTGACCGGCATATGTTCGGAACGCTTCAGGCCCTGCTCGCCCATCGGGGCGATGCGGCCAAGGCGGTGGTATGGGCCCATAATTCGCACGTGGGCAATGCCGCCGCGACCACGATGGGATGGGAAGGACAATTCAATATCGGCGAACTCTGTCGCATGGCGCATGGCGACGAAGCCATCCTGCTCGGCTTCAGCACCGATCGCGGCACCGTAGCGGCTGCCAGCGACTGGGACGGCGAGCTGGAAATCAAGACCGTACGCCCGGCCCGGCCGGACAGTTACGAACATGCGTTCGTGCGCGCCGGATTGCCCCGGACGCTGACGGATTGGCGACACGGCCGTTCGACATTGCGCGGACATCTGCGCGCGCCTCTGCGCGAACGGGCGATCGGGGTGATCTATCGTCCGGAAAGCGAACTCTCCAGCCATTATTTCGAATCCTCCCTCGCCGAACAGTTCGATGCCTGGGTCTGGTTCGAACAGACAAGGGCCGTCACGCCTCTGGGCCACGCGCACCCGCAGGGCATTCCTGAAACATGGCCCTTCGGCCTCTAGAGACCTGAACCCGTTGCGAGCAAGAGGGCACCATGCCGTCAGATCGCTCCATACTCTTCAGAGACAGGCAGGAGGCCGGGCGGGCGCTGGGCGCGGCCCTTCTCCCCCTGGCCACCGCCCATCCCCTGGTTCTGGCGCTCCCGCGCGGCGGCGTGCCGGTCGCGTTCGAGGTCGCAAAGGCGCTGGATGCGGATATGGACCTGCTGTTCGTGCGCAAGATCGGCAGTCCGGGTCAGGAAGAATACGGTTTCGGCGCGGTCGTGGACGGCGCCGATCCACAAATCGTGCTCGATGAAGCCTATGTGCGGGTTTCGGGCATCAGCGCGGAAACGATCCGGGACATCGTGAACCGGCAATGTGCCGAAATCGACCGGCAACGTCGCCTGTATACGCCGGACCGGCAGCCGGTGCCGGTCACTGGCCGCGTCGTGATCGTGGTCGATGACGGGATCGCGACCGGCGGCACGATGCGGGCCGCCCTTCGCGCGCTGCGGAGAAATCACCCGGCCCGCCTGGTGCTGGCCGTACCCGTGGCGCCTGCCGACAGTATCGCGACACTCCGCCGCGAATGCGATCAGATCGTCTGCCTGCTGCAACCGCAATCGTTCTTTGCCGTGGGCGCCTATTATCAGGACTTCCCGCAGGTCGAGGATGCCGACATCATCCGGCTGCTCGCCCAGGCCCACGACCGCACCGGAACCGCCTGACAGGAGAAGCAAGCCGGCATTCCGATGCCATCTGATTTTCCATCAACCAAAATCATGAATTTTTCGAACCGCCCCTTGAGCATACCGCGTTCGGAACCAGCTCAGTCATACGCCCAACGCCCCAGGCGCTCCGGGCGCAATGCCTCAAGACGGGAAAAATGCAGCGAACAGGAGAATGATCATGGCAAGCCTCGAAAAAACGCAGGAAAAAACGGAAACGACAACAGGCGCGCCCGTAGCCCGCTCGCCTTCAGGCTCAGCACTGGATACGCTGCGATGGGAATTCGACCGTCTCTTCGACGATTTCCGCTCGACCGTATTGCGCCGTCCGGCAAGCCGCATCCCCGGTCTCGACCGTCTTTGGCCGCGCGAGGACGCATTCAATGTCGTTCCGGCGATCTCCGTGGTGGAAAAGGACGATGCCTATGACGTCGTCGCGGAATTGCCCGGCATAGACGAGAAGAATCTGGAAATTAAGCTTTCCGGAGGGGTCCTGAGCATTTGCGGCGAAAAATGCGAACAACGCGAGGACGAGCAAAAGAACTATCATTACTCGGAACGCCGCTTCGGCTCATTCATGAGGTCGTTGCCGATCCCCGAGGGCGTCGATACGACGAAGATCGACGCCACGTTCGATAATGGGCTCCTGACGATCACCATGCCCAAGACCCCCGAAGCCCAGAAGAACGAGCAGATCATCCCCGTCAAACATGCCTGACAGGGCAAGCCACGATGCGCGACCCGGCCTCCCCCACATCGCGGGACGACCGGGCCGCAGCCCTATCGGGACAGCGGAAGAGGCGATGCCGGACGGTTCTTGTCCCGCAGAATATGGATCGTCATGATCTCGCCTATATTCGCCCGGGAAATCAGGCCGATGAAACGTCCCTGCGCATCATTCACGCCGATCGCCGGCACCTGATTTTCCTCCAGCAGACGCAGCGCCTCATCCACCGTCTGGTAGGGGGGCAGGCAGGCAATATCGGGCACCATGACATCCGCGGCCATCGCGTCCGCCTTGCCGGCATGCATGGCCTGCAGGATGGTCGCGTGCGTCAGCAGGCCACGGAGCCTGCCCTGGCCATCCACAACCGGAAATTCCTGCTGTGGCGTATGAATCATCCTCAGCGCCGCCTCATCCATCCGGCTGTCGGGCGACAGCGTCTCCAGACGCGTGGTCATGACGTCAGCCACGATCATGCCATGCGCCAACTGCCGGAACAGCGCACCCTGCGCTTCGCCGGCGGCGCCCAGATAGACGAAAAGGGCAATGAACAGCAGCATCGGATTGCCCATCAGCCCCAGAAATCCAAACAGAAAGGCGATCCCCTGACCGACCGACGCGGCAAGCTGGGTCGCCCGCGCATAACCCATCCGATAGCCCAGCAAGGCCCGCAGAACCCGCCCGCCATCCATGGGAAAGGCCGGGATCAGGTTGAAGACGGCCAGAAACAGGTTGATGCTCGACAATCGGGGTATCAGCCCGACGCCCGGGTCCTGGAAATCGACACCGGACAGATGGGGCACGGTACGCGTGACCCCGAACAGGATCGCGGCGATCACGAGATTCACCGCCGGGCCCGCCAGGGCGATCGCCAGTTCCTGCGTCGGCTGTTCGGGAATGTGCGTCATCCGGGCGACCCCGCCGATGGGCAGGAGCGTTATGTCCGGCGTGCGCACGCCATACCGGCGCGCGACAAGCACATGGCCGAATTCATGCAGAACGACACAGGCGAACACGGCAAGAATGAGCAGAACGCCCTCAATCGCCGCCTGCATCCCGGATTGCATGCCATAGGCCGCACCAATCCAGACCAGAAAGAGCAGGAAGGTGACGTGAAGGCGAACGGTCGTACCGTAAAACCTGCCGATCGGGATGGACCAGGTCATACCATGCCCTCGATGCGCGACGCGTGCCGCACGCGCAGGGTTAACACGGGCGCGCGGCATAAGTTCGCCGGGGGGCCGCGCATGGGGCCGACACATCCCCCCGACCCGCCATCACAGAGTCCGGAGGCCTATTGTTCCCCCACCCGCCTGTCCGCATGTCTCGCAGGGCACGGGCCCGCTTTCATGAGGATCGAAGAAAATGACCGCCAGGCATGGTACTCTTATCGTCATCGCGGATGGGGAGCATGCCCGTTTCGTGCAACCGGCCGAAAATCATGCTCTGCATACCGTCGCATCCTTCGATGCGCTCACCGCCCATCAGCGAACGTCCGACCTGGGCGATGACGCACCGGGGGCCACGTACCACACCGGTTCGACCGCCCATCATGCCCTCAATCCACACCATGACCGCCACAGGCTGGAAATGGAGTCCTTCGGGAAGTTTGTCGCCAGACAGATCAACGAATGGGATCAGGCCTATGAAAAGCTTCTGGTCATCGCCCCATCGCACAGCAATGCCAGCATCACCAGCCACCTGAAACCGGAGACGAAGGCGAAGATCATCGGGGTCATCAGAAAAGATCTCACAAAAACGCCGGACAGCGCCCTGAAGGATCACATCGAATACATTGTCTGATTTGTCTTTATATCGTCGGAGAACATGACCCGGCCCGTTCTTCCGGCAGCCAATGCCCCCAAAACAACAAACCCCGCCACATGGGCGGGGTTCGTCGGCAATCCGGGCCGCCCCTTGCGGGGCGGCCATTCGTCCAATCCGGTCGAAATCAGGCCGACTTGGCCACGATCTCTTCGGCCACGTTGCGCGGCACCGGGTCGTAGTGATGGAACTGCATCGTGAAGGACGCACGGCCCTTCGTGATCGAACGCAGGTGCGAGATGTAGCCGAACATTTCCTTCAGCGGCACCAGCGCGCGGACCATGACGGTCGAGCCCGAGCTCTCCTGATTCTGGATCATGCCGCGACGACGGTTCAGGTCGCCCACCACGTCGCCGACATGGTCGTTCGGCGTCGTGATCTCGACATCCATGATCGGCTCCAGGATCACCGGGCCGGCCTTCTTCATGCCTTCGCGGAAGCAGGCCTTGGCGGCGATTTCGAACGCCAGCGCCGAGGAGTCGACGTCATGGTACTTGCCGTCCAGCAGCGTGAACTTGAAGTCCACGGTCGGGAAGCCCGCCAGCACGCCCGTGCTGGACTGCATGCGGATGCCCTTTTCGACCGCCGGAATATATTCCTTCGGCACGGTGCCGCCGACGACCTTGTTCTCGAACTGGATCTCCTCGTTCCGCTCCAGCGGCGCGAACTCGATCTTCACTTCGGCGAACTGGCCCGAACCACCCGACTGCTTCTTGTGGGTGTAGGTCTCGACATGCGTCTGGGTGATCGTCTCGCGATAGGCCACCTGCGGCGCGCCGATATTCGCGTCCACGCCATATTCGCGGCGCAGGCGGTCGATGATGATGTCCAGATGCAGCTCGCCCATGCCCGACAGGATGGTCTGGCCGGTTTCCTGGTCGGTCTTCAGACGCAGCGAGGGATCTTCACCCGCCAGCTTCTGCAGCGCCAGGGTCATCTTCTCGACCCCGTCCTTCGTCTTCGGCTCGACCGAAATGTCGATCACCGGCACCGGGAAGCTCATGCGCTCCAGCACCACCGGATCGGCCGGGTCGGCCAGCGTGTCACCCGTCTGCGTGTCCTTCAGGCCCACGAACGCGGCGATATCACCGGCGTGGACTTCCTTCACTTCCTGACGCTTGTCGGCGTGCATCTGGAAGATACGGCCGATACGCTCCTTGTGGTCCTTCGTGGTGTTCAGGACGCTGTCGCCCGAACGCAGCACGCCACGATAGACGCGCACGAAGGTCAGGGTGCCGTACTTGTCGTTGATGATCTTGAACGCCAGGCCGGCGAACTTGCCGTCCGGATCGACCGGGATGATCGGCAGCGCGTTCTCGTCGACATCCTCACCCTCGGGCGGCGCGATACGAATGCCCTCGACGTCGTCCGGCGCCGGCAGGTAGTCGATCACCGCGTCCAGCAGCGGCTGCACGCCCTTGTTCTTGAAGGCCGTGCCGCACAGCACGGGGCGGAATTCGCCAGAGATCGTGCCCTTCTTGATGCAGCGCTTCAGGGTGGCGACGTCGACTTCACCCTTCTCGAAATATTCTTCCATCGCCGCGTTGTCGACGGCCAGCGCCGTGTCCAGCAGCTCCTGGCGGGCCTCGTCGGCCTTTTCCTTCAACTCGGCCGGGATCTCGGCATAATGGAACTTCGCCCCCAGCTCGCCGCCTTCCCAGATGATCGCACGCATCTCGACCAGGTCGACGACACCGATGAAGTTTTCCTCGGTCCCGATCGGCAACTGCAGCGGGATCGCGACGATGTCCAGCTTCTCCTTCAGCGTGTCGAACGCGCGGTAGAAGTCGGCGCCGGTGCGGTCCAGCTTGTTGATGAAGATGATGCGCGGCACGTTGTAGCGGTCGGCCAGGCGCCAGTTCGTCTCGGACTGCGGCTGCACGCCGGCCACGCCCTCGATGATGAACACCGCACCGTCGAGCACGCGCAGCGAGCGGTTCACCTCGATGTTGAAGTCGATGTGGCCCGGGGTGTCGATGATGTTGATGCGGTGGTCGTTCCACTCGCAGGTCACGGCGGCCGAGGTGATCGTGATGCCGCGCTCACGCTCCTGGTCCATATAGTCGGTCGTGGTGTTGCCCTCGTGGACTTCACCGATCTTGTGCGACACGCCGGTGTAATACAGGATCCGCTCGGTGGTCGTGGTCTTGCCGGCATCGATATGCGCGGTGATGCCGATATTACGGATCAGTGAAAGATCGGACTTTTCAGACACGGGGGAACCTCCACAAAACAATTCAGGCGCGAACGGAACCTTTCCCCTCGCGCCTGTCGGAGCCGGAAGCCCCCCACCCCATCACCGGGGTCGAGGAAGATGCGGACCGGCTGAATAGACAGATGGCCCTGACATGCGTCAGGCACCTGAGACATGCAAGCCCGGCCCGACCGAAAAACCCGGCCGGACCGGCACAGGACCTTCAGGCTGCCGTCGCGGCCTTCTTTTCCTGGGCACGCAGGATGCGGCGCTTCAGCGCCTGCGCCTCGACGGGCAGCTTGCGGTTCGGCGTCGACAGCAGGAACGCGTCCAGGCCACCGTTATGCTCGACCGTGCGGATGCCGTTGGTGCTCAGGCGCAGGCGCACCGCGCTGCCCAGGATATCGGACAGCAGGGACGTCTCCTGCAGGTTCGGCAGGTAGCGGCGGCGGCTCTTGTTGTTGGCGTGGCTGACGTTATTTCCCGTCAGCACGCCCTTGCCCGTGATCTGGCAACGGCGAGACATGGTATCATCCTCGGATAACTGGGGCCGAGGCATAATGCCCGGCAACGATCGTCAAGATTAGGCGCGGCTTATGGCCAAGGTACCGCGCCCAGTCAAGCCGAAAGGCACGATTCGTGGCGTTTTCGCCCGAATCCCCTTCCGGCCCTTCCCCTTACTCGGGGCGCGCGACCTTGTCACGGTCGGGGTGCAGGTCGCCGGAACGCACGCTGTGGATGGCGTTTTCCAGCATCGCCAGCATCGTCCCCTGGTCCATGGTGCGCGACAGCAGGCCCAGCGAGCCGCCCAGCAGCGCCGACGCGATGGCGATCGGCGGCAGCTTCTCGCCCAGCATGTATTCGATGGCCTTGTCGACCACCGCCCCGCAATGGCTCAGTTCCTCGGGCACCGATCCGTCCTGGCCCAGCGCGGGTCCTTCGCCGTCCGTCTCCGCCATCTCATCCTCTCCCTCGTCATGCGCGTCTCAAGCCGCGCCTGTCACTGCGCCCCGGGGGACGCGGCCGGGCCGCACCGTGCCCCCGTTCAGGCCGGAAGACCAGCCCCCACCGCCGCGTGGCCGGCATCCTCGCCACGCTCCTCGGCCTGGGCGGCCCACATGCCGGCATAGAGTCCGTCGCGGGCCAGCAGGCTGCGATGGGTGCCGCGCTCCTTGATCACGCCATCCCCCATCACAAGGATTTCATCCGCGTCGATCACGGTGGAGAGCCGATGGGCGATGATCACGGTCGTCCGCTCCGCCGAAACCGTGCGCAGCGCCACCTGGATCTCCTGCTCGGTATGGGTGTCCAGCGCGCTGGTGGCCTCGTCCAGGATCAGGATGCGCGGATTCTTCAGGATGGTCCGGGCAATGGCCACGCGCTGCTTCTCGCCGCCCGACAGTTTCAGCCCCCGCTCGCCCACCCGGGTCGCATAGCCGTCCGGCAGGCTGACGATGAAATCATGGATCTGCGCCAGCCGCGCCGCATGCTCGATCTCGTCCTGCGACGCCCCGCGCCGGCCATAGGCGATATTGTAGCCGATCGTGTCGTTGAACAGCACCGTATCCTGCGGCACCACGCCGATCGCGGCCCGCAGCGCGGCCTGGTGATAGTCGCGCACGTCATGCCCGTCGACCACGACCCGCCCCGACGTCACGTCATAGAAGCGGAACAGCAGCCGGCTGATGGTCGATTTGCCAGCCCCGGTCGGGCCGACAATGGCCACCCGCCCGCCGGCCGGCACGCTGAAGCTGACATCGTGCAGGATCTCGCGATCGGCCCGATAGCCGAACCGCACATGCTCGAAGCGGATCGCCGCCGCCGGCGCCTCGTCCAGCCGCGCCGGCAGGCCGATGGCATCCGGCCGGTCCTTCACGTCGGGCGCCTCCTCCATCAGCCGGAACATCTGCTCCAGATCCACCAGCGAGGTACGCAGCGACGAATAGATGCTGCCGAGGAAATTGAGCGGCAGGTAGAGCTGCATCAGATAGGTGTTGACCAGCACGAACCGCCCCACCGTCAGGCGCCCCTGCCCCACATCATGCGCCGCCAGCAGCATCACCACCGTCAGCGTCACGGCGATGATCGCCGCCTGGCCGAAATTCAGCCCGTTGAGCGAAAGCTGGGTCTTGACCGCCGCGCGTTCGTAGCGGCTCTGCGTCTCTTCATACCGGCGGCTCTCATGCTCCTCATTGCCGAAATACTTGACCGTCTCGTAGTTCAGCAGACTGTCCAGCGCCTTCCAGCTCGCCTCGCTGTTGATCTCGTTCATCTCGCGGCGAATGCCGATCCGCCAGGAGGTGAAGCTGATCGTGAAGGCGACATAGGCGACGACAGCCAGCAGCATGATCGCCGCATAGCGCCAGTCGAACAGGCGCCAGATCACCACAATCACCATCAGCGCCTCGATCAGCGTCGGCACGATGTTGAACACGCCCACCCGCAGGATGGTCTCGATCGCCTCGGTTCCCCGCGCGATCGCCCGCGTCACGCCGCCAGACTGGCGGTCGAGGTGAAAGCGCAGCGACAGCGCATGCATGTGGCGGAAACTGCGCACCGCCGCCACGCTGCTGATATGAAAGCGCACCGGGGCGAACAGCGCATCGCGCCACTCCCCCATCCCCGCCGACATCAGCCGCAGCGTCCCGTATCCCACGATCAGCGCCATCGGCACCGTCATTTCATTCATGCCGCCGGAACCATCCGCGCCGCCGGGGGAACGATGCAGCGCATCGACCACCAGGCTGTAGACATAAGGCACGGCGATCGTCGCGATCTTGGCGGCGACCAGCAGCAGGCAGGCGCCCACCACCCGCGCACGGGTGCCGAAATCGTGACGAGGCCAGAGATAAGGCAGCAGGGCGCGCAGGGTCGCATGCACGGGGCGCTCCAGCGCGGCCCGGGCGGAGGATGAGGGCGGTGTCATGCCACTGGATGTGGCATGCGAGGACGAATTTGCAAACCGCCAGCCCCGCTCGCACCGCTGGCGCGGCAGGATTGTCACACTCTTTGCCACCCGGTATGCCATCCCCACGCACAAGGAGCAGACCGGCATGTCATCGGACGCCGCCCCCTTCATCCGGCATCTCGATTCCTGCAACACCGCGCGCCTGCCCGGCGACCGCACCCCCTTCCGCCTTGGGAATGCCCGGGCCGGCTGGATCGCGCCCGCCCTGGTGCCCGAGCTGGAACGGCGCGGCCTGCACCGGCAGGACGGCGCGCTGGTGCTGGACGACCCCACCCGGCTGGAAGGGCTGGGCGAGGCGCTGGCCGCCGACGGCGTCTACCGCTCCCACCACGAACTGTTCGACGTCGCCCCCACCGCGGAGGGGCCGCCCATCGCACGCATCGACCGGGGCGCCCTGCCCCTGTTCGGGCTGATCGCCCATGGCGTGCACATGAACGGGCTGGTCCGGCGCCCGGACGGGCTGCATCTGTGGGTGGGCCGCCGCGCCATGAACAAGCGCCTGGACCCGGGCAAGCTGGACCATCTGGTCGCCGGCGGCATTCCCGCCGGCCACACGCCCCGCCAGGCGCTGGAAAAGGAGGCGGCCGAGGAAGCCGGCATCGCCCCCGCCCTCATCGCCCGCGCCACGCCGACGGCCACCATCCGCTACGCCATGGAGCGGCCCGAAGGGCTGCGCCGCGACGTGCTGCATTGCTACGAGCTGGACCTGCCGCCCGATTTCAAGCCCGTCCCCACCGATGGCGAGGTCGAATTCTTCACGCTGATGCCCCTGCATGAAGCCTGGCGGATCGTGCGGGAAGGCGACGCGTTCAAGTTCAACGTCAATCTGGTGCTGATCGACCTGTTCCTCCGCCACGGGCTGATCGATCCCGACAGTCCGGATGGGCACCGCCTGCGCGCGGGACTGTCCGGGCTGGACAATCCGGCCTTCGCCTGATGCGGGCAGCGGCGGCAGGCCTTCTGGCGGCATCGCTCACGCTGGCCGCCTGCGCGCCGGCACCCCCTGACAGGCTGGCGACCGGCGCCCCGGCGTGCGCGCGATTCGGCGCCCGGCCGGGGATCGAAATCTCGCTGCTGTTCGGCCGGACCCGCCCTGACGGAAGCCCGGTCACCGATGCGCAATGGCACGATTTCCTGGCCCGGTCGGTCACGCCACGCTTTCCCGACGGGCTGAGCGTGTTCCAGGCCAGCGGCCAATGGCGGGACCGGACCAGCCAGCAGGTCACCTCCGAACCATCGCGCATCGTCTGGATTGCCGCCGAGGCCGATACCCCGGACCTCGCCGTCAGACTGGACGCCATCCGCGCGGAGTATCGCCGCGCCTTCCAGCAGCAATCCGTCGGACTGGTCATCCGCGCCGACTGCCAGGCTTTCTGAGAACCTGCCTGGACATGCGCGCTGGTGGCGATCCGGCGGGCCACATTTCCGGGCAGGTTCTGACGGTCCCGCGCGACGCCCGCCAGCGGCAATGCACCCGTCTGTCGCGTCCCCCTCTGTCCCTTCCACAGGCGGTCTTGTATGGTCGCGGCTGGTCCCGGCTTCCGGTCGGACAGCGATGGAGAGAGACGATGACCACCGCCCCGGTCGCCCGCAAGGAGCCCCAGACGATCACCCAGCTCGGCCGCGTGCGCGTGGACGAATATGGCTGGATGAAGGACGAGAACTGGCAGGCCGTGCTGCGCGACCCATCCCTGCTGCGCGCGGACATCGCCACCCACCTGCGGGCCGAAAACGCCTATACCGCCGCCATCCTGGCGCCGACCGAGGCCTTGCAGGCCACCATCGTCGCCGAGATGCGCGGCCGCATCCGCGAGGACGAAACCTATCCCGCCCTGCCGCACGGCCCCTGGCGCTATTACATGCGCTACAATACCGGCGCCCAGCACCCCATCCACGCCCGCCATCCGGCCGGGCGGCCGGATGAGGAGATCATCCTGCTCGATGTCGAGCGCGCGGCACAGGGCCACGATTATTTCGCCGTCGCCGCCGCGACGCACAGCCCCGACCACCGCCTGTTCGCCCATGCGGAAGACAATCAGGGCTCCGAAGTCTATCGCGTCATCATCCGCGACATCGCCAGCGGCGCGCCGGTCGGGCCGGCCATCGAAAGCTGCAGCGGCAATTTCGCCTTCTCGCCCGATGCGCAATACCTGTTCTGGACCTGGCGCGACGCGCACGGCCGTCCGACGCGGATCTATCGCCGCCGCATCGGCTCCGACGCGGACGTGCTGGTCTATCAGGAATCCGATCCGGGCTTCTTCATCGGGGTCGAGGCCAGCCGCTCCGGACGGTGGATCGTCATCTCCGCCAGCAACCAGGACACGTCCGAATCCTGGCTGATCCCCGGCGCACGCCCCGAGGCCGAACCCGCCTGCGTCGCGCCCCGCCGCAGCGGCGTCCTCTATACGCTCAGCCACTGGGGCGACCGGTTCGCGATCCTGACCAACGCCGACGGCGCGGTCGATTTCAAGCTGATGGAAACGCCCGACACCGCCCTGTCACGGGAAAACTGGCGCGACCTGGTGCCCCACGAGCCCGGCCGCTACATCACCGACTGCGTCGCCTTCGCCGGCCACCTGGTCTGGCGCGAGCGCCGCGATGCCAATACGGCACTGGTGATCCGCCCCACGGACGGCGTGGACCATGTGCTCTCCTCCGACGAGGACGCCTATGTGCTGTCCTTCTCGGGCTCCTACGAATACGACACGACCGAACTGCGCTACGTCTACCAGTCGCCGACCACGCCACGGCAATGGTACGCCTACGACATGCACAGCCGGAGCCGCCACCTGCTGAAAAGCCAGGAGATCCCGTCGGGCCATGATCCCGCGCAGTATCGAAGCTGGCGCCTGACCGCCACCGCCCCCGACGGCACCGAAATCCCCATTACCGTGCTGGGGCGACACGACACGGCGCTGGACAGCGCCGCCCCGCTGCTGCTCTACGGCTATGGCTCCTATGGCCATGCGATCGAGCCCACCTTCTCCACCGGTGTCTTCAGCCTGGTGGACCGGGGCTGGTTCTACGCCATCGCCCATGTGCGGGGCGGGTCGGAGAAAGGCTGGAACTGGTTCCTCGGCGGACGCGGGCGCAACAAGCCCAACAGCTTCACCGATTTCATCGCCTGCGCCGAACATCTGGTCGCCACCGGCTTCACCCGCGCCGGGCGGATCGTCGGCGACGGCCGCTCGGCCGGCGGCATGGTCATGGGCGCGATCGCCAACATGCGCCCCGACCTGTTCGCCGGCATCGTGGCGGTGGTACCCTTCGTGGACGAACTGAACACCATGTCGGACACCAGCCTGCCCCTGACACCGCCGGAATGGCCGGAATGGGGCAATCCGCTGGAGGACCCGGAAGCCTATGACCTGATCGCCGGCTACGCCGCCTACGAACAGGTGGGCCCGCGCCCCTACCCCGCCATCCTGGCCATCGGCGGCCTGTCGGACCCGCGCGTGACCTATTGGGAGCCGGCCAAATGGGTGGCCCGCCTGCGGGACCATACCCTTTCTCCCCGCCCCATCATGCTGCGCATCAATATGGAAGCCGGCCATGGCGGCGCGTCGGGCCGCTTCGACGCGCTGAAGGAGGCCGCCCTGATTCAGGCCTTCGCCATCTGGGCAGCGGATGGCACGAAGCTGCCGTGACGCCCGAGCAAAGGATCATGATGACGGACCACGCCAGCCCCGCGATCGTCCCCCCCATGGACCGGTCGCCGTTCCGCCAGATGCGCGAACGCCACAAGGTGCAGCGCATCGCCCGCGGGCTGCTGGCCACATCCTTCGTTGCCCTGGGGCTCTATACGGTCCGGGGGTTCCTGCCGTCGCTGATCTGGGGCGTCATCTTCGCCATCGCGGCATGGCCGCCCTATGTCACCATCCGCGATCGCTGGAAGTTCCGGCCCGGCGGCATCACCCTGCCGCTACTGTTCACCACCGCAATCGCCCTCATCTTCCTGATCCCGATGGGCCTGTTCGCGCTGGAGGCCGGGCGCGAGGCCCAGGGCGTCCTGAACTGGGCCGACATCGCGCGCCATTCGGGCGTGCCGGTGCCGGGCTGGCTCCGCCGCCTGCCCGCCGGCGCCTCGGCCATCACCAACTGGTGGCAGCAGCATCTGCAGGACCCGGAGGATGTCTCGGAACTGCTGCATTCGTTCAATATCGGACGCAGCGTGCGCATGACGCAGCAGGTGGGGACGCAGGTCTTCCATCGCGGCCTGCTGTTCATCTTCACCATCCTCACCCTGTTCTTCCTGCTGAAGGATGGCGACGTGGTGACCCGCCAATGCCTGGTGGTCTCGCGCCGGGCCTTCGGCAAGCGGGGCGAGACCATCGCCGAGCAGATCGTGGCCTCGATCCACGGCACGGTCGCCGGGCTGGTGCTGGTGGGTCTGGGCGAAGGCGCGCTGATGGGCGTCGCCTACCTGATCGCCGGCGCCCAGCACCCGTTCCTGTTCGGCGTCTTCACCGCCGTGGCGGCCATGATCCCGTTCTGCGCCGTCATCGCCGTCACGCTGGTCGCGCTGGCCCTGCTGGTCAAAGGGACGGTCATCGCCGCCCTCGTCATCTTCTGCCTGGGCATGGCCGTCATCTTCTTCGCCGACCATTTCGTCCGGCCCGCGCTGATCGGCGGATCGACCCAGATGCCCTTCCTGTGGGTCCTGGTCAGCATTCTGGGCGGGGTGGAGAGCTGGAGCCTGCTGGGCCTGTTCATCGGGCCCGCCATCATGTCGGTCCTGCACCTGATCTGGCGCAACTGGACGCGCGACCGCATCCAGGACCCCACGCGCGCCGAGCGCGAGGAGATCGACGACCTGCCGGACCCAAGCCTGGGCTGAACCGGCCGGCGCCAAGCCGGCGTAAATCGGCCCCGCGCCATCTATCCATCGATTTTACAAAGGGAAATGGTCGCAGACGGGAATATCGGGCAGGCGGGATTCGAACCCACGACCCCCAGTCCCCCAGACTGATGCGCTACCAGGCTGCGCTACTGCCCGTCCGTCTGCGACGACACGCCGTGTAGCAGCGCGCGCCATACTCCGCAACCCATGAGTGCCACCAATCTGGCACCAAATCCGGTTCAGACCGGAATCAGCCGCCTCAGGGCCTGCAATTCCACCAGAATCCCGCGCAGACTGTCCTTCAGGATCAGGTTCTCGCGATGGATTCGCTCGATCTCCGAAGAGTCTGCGGCCGTTTCCTCAACCGGAATCGCAGGAGCCGGCTCAGCCGATTCGGCCTCCGCCGTCACGACCACGACCGATTCGACCACGCTTTCCACCACAATGCCGGCATCCACCGGCTCCACCGCCACAGGCGCGGCGTCAGCTACCGGCTCCCCGGCGGCGACCGGCGAATCGTGAGGCACCAGATCAAGCTCTTCCGCCGCCTCGGCGGGCGTCGCGCCATAGGGTGCACCGCCGTCTCCGCCCTCGCGCAGCATGCGCTGCACCCCCTTGATCGTGTAGCCCTGCACATAGAGCAGGTCCGAGATCCGGCGCAGCAATTCGATATCGTCAGGACGATAATAGCGCCTGCCACCGCCCCGCTTCAGCGGGCGAACCTGGCTGAACCGCGTCTCCCAGAAGCGCAGCACATGCTGCGGCACATGCAGCTCGTCCGCCACTTCGCTGATGGTGCGGAACGCATGGGGCGCCTTCTTCAGGCGGCCGGCACCGGCCGCGTCATCGAGCACGTGGGGATCGGCCCCCTCGCCGGGCTCCGGCATGCCGGAATCCGGCCACTCCTCCTGCCCGGTGCCGAGAATGCTCATTCACCGTCATCCTCGATGCCATCGACCTGCCGGCCATTCACGCGCGCCCGCAGAAGCTGGCTGGGGCGGAAGACCAGGACCGATCGCGGCAGGATCGGCACTTCCACGCCCGTCTTCGGATTACGGCCGGTCCGGCGCCCCTTCTGGCGGACGGAGAACGTCCCGAATCCGCTGATTTTGACGGTATTCCCGCCCTCAAGTTCCTTCGCGACGCGCTCGAGCACATGTTCGAGAAGGTCGGCCGACTCATTACGGGAGAGTCCGACCTGACTATAAATATGCTCTGCCAGACTGGCGCGGGTCACGGTGCTCATGCCGCAAAACTATGGCATGCGACGAGGACGCGTCAATTCAATGCGTTAAGCCGCACTATTTTTTCACGTTCGGTGCCCGGCAAGCCATCATAGGGGCCCCCTCCCCGATAGCGTGGGGGCCGTGGAGGCAGACCGGGAAACGCGCGCCGGATCGCCGCCGGCACGCATTCCCGGCCAGCCTCCTAGATCCGCGCCAGAGCCGATCCCCAGGTCAGGCCGCCACCCAGCGCTTCCATCAGCACCAGGTCGCCCTTGCGGATGCGCCCGTCGCGCACGGCCTCGTTCATCGCCAGCGGGATCGACGCCGCCGAGGTATTGGCATGCTTGTCGACCGTCACCACCACGCGCTCGGGCGGCAGTTCCAGCTTGCGGGCGACAGCCTCGATAATCCGCAGATTGGCCTGATGCGGCACCAGCCACGACACGTCGGCATAGGCCAGGCCATTGGCCTGCAGCACCTCGTCCACCGAGGATGACAGCTTGGCCACCGCGTGGCGGAACACGTCGCGCCCCTGCATGCGCAGGAAACCGGACTGCTCCCGCAGCCCCACCGCGCCATCGACATAGAGCAGGTCGCCCGTCGTGCCGTCCGAATGCAGATGCGTGGACAGAATGCCGGCCGGCTGCGCGGCATCCCCGGCCTTCAGCAGCACCGCGCCCGCGCCGTCGCCGAACAGCACGCAGGTGCCGCGATCCGACCAGTCGAGAATGCGCGAATAGACTTCGCTGCCGATCACCAGGACCGAATCCGTCTGGCCGCTGCGGATCAGCGAGTCGGCCACGGTCAGCGCATAGATAAAGCCCGAACACGCCGCCGCGATATCGAAGCCGAAGCCGCCGCGCATTCCCAGCTCGGCCTGCACCCGGACAGCAGTGGCTGGAAAGGCCTGGTCCGGCGTACTGGTCGCAACGATGACGGCACCGACATCCGCCGCCGCCATGCCGGCATAATCCAGCGCCTGCCTCGCGGCGGCCGCCGCCATGCTGACGGCAGTATCCTGCGGCCCGGCAATATGACGCTGGCCGATCCCGGTACGGGCCCGGATCCATTCATCCGAAGTCTCGAGGCGAGCCGCCAGCTCGTCATTGGTCACGATCCGGTCCGGCAGATACCCGCCAAACCCGACCATCAGCGAACGTCTCGCCATCATTCCCATCATTCCAAGCCCGGCCCTCGCCCCCCGATGGAGACACACCGCCCCGGCGGGGCGGGTCAGCTTACGGCTGCGACCGCCGGCTGTTCCTTTTCCATGCCCGGCCGCATGACGGACAGCGTCTCCAATCGGGAGATCTGGTCCCTTATGCTCTCGTTGAACCGGTGCGACACCATATCCATGGCAACATCCACCGCCGATGCAAAGCCTTCGGCGTCAGTCCCGCCATGCGATTTGACCACGACACCATTGAGGCCGACGAATACCGCGCCATTATACCGGCGCGGGTCCAGCCATTCGCGCATGCGCTCCAGTCCCGGACGCACCAGCAGGTAGCCCAGCTTGGCCAGCAGGCCCGAGCGGAAGACCTGGCGCAGCAGGACGAACGCCATCTTCAGCGCGCCCTCGCCGGTCTTCAGCGCGACATTGCCGGTAAAACCGTCGGTCACCACCACATCGGTGGTGCCGGCGGTGATGTCATGTCCTTCGACGAAGCCATGGAACTGCGCCGCCAGGGGGCTGTTGCGCAGGATCTCGGCTGCCTGGCGCAGCTTTTCGTCGCCCTTCACCTCTTCGGACCCGACATTCAGCAGGCCGATGGTCGGCGCGGGCAGGCCCAGCACCGCCTTGGCGAAGGCTTCGCCCATCACCGCGAATTCGACGAGGTTGCGCGCGTCGCAGGCGACATTGGCGCCCAGGTCCAGCATCACGACATCGCCCTTCAGCGTCGGGCTGATGGCCGCCATCGCAGGACGGGAGACACCGGGAAGGGTCTTGATGACAATCTTGGCCAGCGCCAGCATCGCGCCGCTGTTGCCGGCCGATACCACGCCCAGGGCCTCGCCCTGCGCCACGGCATCCATTGCCAGCCGCATCGACGAATCCCGCACGCGCAGCGCGGCCGTCGGCTTCATGTCCATGGGGATGGCACTGCCGGCAGGCCGCACCGTGCAGATCGCGGCGGCCTTGGGGTGGCGGGCCAGCGTCTCGGCCAGACGGCGCTCGTCCCCGATCAGCAGAACCCGTGTGCCGGGGTGCCTGTCGGCAGCAATCGCCAGGCCGGCCACCACAACTTCCGGACCGCCGTCCCCCCCCATGCCGTCAATCGCCAGCGTGAAGGGCTCTGCCCCGGAAAAAGAGGAACCTGTCTCGCTCATGCCTGCCTTCTGCCGGGTGAACACCAAATTCGCAAGGCCGTCACGGGATCGTGTCGCAGGAAAGCGCGGCCCGCCACCCGGCGGGCCACGCTATCGCATCCGCACGGCCATGCGCCGCGGGTCAGGCCCGGACGGCGGTCTTCAGCGTCTTGCCAGCCGCAACGACCTCACGGCCGTCATAATGGCCGCAATGGCTGCAAACATGATGCGGGCGCTTCAGTTCGCCGCAATTCGCGCATTCGGCATATGCCTGCACGCTCAGCGCCTCGTGGCTGCGGCGCATGCCGCGACGGGACGGCGAGGTTTTTCTTTTGGGTACAGCCATGGGCCCGGGCCCCTCCGATCTGAGATCTTAACCGGGCCCGGCTGGAACCCGATCAGTTATCGATAATGAGGGGGCGCCTCTAGCAGGAAGAAAGCGAACTCGCAAGATATCTTCTCATCGCGGTACCCCCGGCACGCACCTTGATGCCTCCGTTATGCATTGCCCCTGCGCAGTGCGGCCAGCCCGGCGAAAGGGGACGGACGCCCCTCTTCCGCCTCTTCCGCCGCCTCGGGACTCGCGGGCGGCACGTCCACATGCCCGATCTCGTCGGGCAGCATGGCCCCCGGGCTGCGCGGATAGGGATCGAGCGCCAGCGACAGCTCCTCCGCCGTCAGTTCGCCCAGGTCGATCGTATCGTTCTCATAGGGGATCTCGTCCACCGCCTCGGGGTCCAGTTCCTCATCCTCGCGAAACCGCTCGGCGGGCACCAGGCGGGCGATGACCTCCGTGGTCAGCACGCTCACGAACGGCTCGGCCGTCAGCACGCATACCTGCTCCACCTCGGCCGCCAGCCAGCCTTCGGCCAGCACCTCCTCCCGCCGGCCCACCGTCAGGCGATAGCGGCAGGACAGTGCGTGGATGGCCGGCAGCCCGAAACGGCGGGCCAGGGCCGCGCGCTCCGCCGCATCGGCCTCGATCTCCATCTCGCGACCCGCCGCGCCGATTCGCCCAACCGCGAGCTTGCGGGAAAATTCCGTCTTCATCCTGTCCTGCTCCCGCATCCTGTCCTGCTGCCGCCCCGGTGGCGGCCCGGTAATCCGCGCGCCCGATGCCGATAATGCTTCCTGTATGGCGATGAAGAATTGACTTCGCCACCCCAATCGGGCACCGGACGGAAGAGTTTTTCCCGGATCAGGACGCCCCACAGGCCATGCGGTCATCTTCGGACACGACCATCCGCCCGATCGGGCGTCTTCTTCCTTGCGCGGTCGTGGGACTGGGCCTGCTGCTATCCGGCTGCTCGATCTTCTCGCCCCGGCCGAGCCAGCGCGGCTCGCTGATCGAGCCCGACGATTACAAGCAGCTCAAGCCCGGCGTCAGCACCCGCGCCGAAGCGATGGACCTGCTGGGCTCGCCCACCACCCATGCGACGTTCGACGACAACACATGGATCTACATCTCCATGCGAACGGTGCCGGCGCCTCTGGATTTTCCGGCCGTCCGCTCGCAGGACGTCGTGGTGCTGAGCTTCGACGACAAGGGCGTGCTGCGCACGCTGCAGACCCTGGACAAGAGCAACGCGCGCTTCACCAGCATGGCGCCCGGTGCAACCCCGACCCCGGGCACCAAGATCAATGTCCTGCAGCAGATCCTGGGCAATGTCGGCCGCTACAACCCGCTGAGCAACATGAACAGCACATTCGGCGGCAGCAGCGGGCCGATGAGTTCCAACAGCGGTCCGGGTCATGCCGGCTCGGGTAACACCCTCCCCTAAAAATCTGCCTGCAAAGCCGGCCTGCCGGCGATCCGACGCGCATTTCCCGCGCGTCGGTGTCCACGGCCGTCACGGCCGCTCCGCTCGATCAGCGTCTGACCGACCTTACGCCGGCAGCACGATCCGGACCTGCAGGCCGCCAAGGCGGCTCCGCCGCAGGGCGATGTCACCGCCATGGGCGCGCACGATATCGCGCGCGATGGTCAGGCCCAGCCCGGTCCCACCGTCCTGCCCGCTCTCGAACGGGCGGAAGACCGCCTCCATCCTGTCGCGCGGGATGCCCGGCCCGTCATCATCGACGCAGATCACCACACCACGCTCGTCCTGGCTGGCACTCAGGGCCACGCGTGCCCCATGCCGCCGCGCATTCTGCAGCAGATTGTCCAGCACGCGGCGGATCGCACCCGGCCGCAGGACAGCCTCGATCGCCTCGGGCACCGAAACGGAGAGGATCGTCCCGCCCGCCCGGCGAAAGGCGGATGCCACCTCGTCCAGCATCTGGCCGATATCGACCCCGACCGGCGTCTCCGCCCCCTCGCCCCGGGCGAAGGACAGATAGCTTTCGATCATGCCCTCCATTTCCGCGATGTCGCCGACCATGTCGGTCACCTCGGCCTGAAACTGCGCGGCATCTATGGAGCCCTGCGGCGGGATCATCGCCAGCGACAGGCGCAGGCGGGTCAGCGGCGTCCGCAGATCGTGCGACACGCCGGCCAGCACCGCCGTGCGCTGCGCCACGAAACGGAAGATACGCTCCTGCATGCGGTTGAACGCGACCGCCGCCTTGCGCACCTCCTGCGCGCCCTCGGGCCGGATGGGCCCGATATCGCGCCCCAGGCCGAACAGCTCCGCCGCCCGGGCCAGGCGGCGGATCGCGCGGATCTGGTTGCGCATGAACAGGCTGGCGATCGTGAACAGCAGGAACGTGCTCCCTACCGCCCAGGCCACGAACAGCCAGATGGGCGCCACGGCCAGCCGCTTGCGCGGCGCGCCGACATCCAGCACGCCGTCGGGCATCTGGATACGAATATGTACGGTCTGCGGATCGCCGATCCAGTCGACATGGAACGGCCGGCCGATCGAATTGTCCAGCGCATAGGCCAGGTCGTCATCCATGGGGCCCAGCACATGGGTCGACCCGGTGCGCGCCAGGCGCTGTCCGGGGTCCCAATCCATGTCCAACTGGGTGCGCACCCGGGCCTGGTTCATGATCCAGGCCCTGTCCCCCGGCGCCTGATAGCGTTTCAGCAGGTCCAGGGTCAGGACGATATCCGCCGCGACACTGCCCGACATGCGGCGCGACACGACCTTGAGGTAATTGCCGTAGAACAGCTCCAGCGAAATCCCCTGCGTGACCAGGAGCGGGATCAGCACGATCAGCAGCATCCGCCCAAGCAGCGAGCGCGGCAGGACCCGGCGCACCGGCCGATCCATCCGGCGATACAGCCCCGCCATGGAGCGGGACCGTCCCGCCTGCCGCGGCCTGTCATCCACCGCCATGGATGGCCTCCTTCCCGCCTGCCCTCACATGCCCGGCTTCAGCACATATCCCTTGCCGCGGACGGTCTGGAGAAAACGCGGCTCGCGCGGGTCGGGCTCGATCCGGCGGCGCAGGCGCGTCACCTGCACGTCCACCGCGCGTTCGCCGATTTCCTCCATGTCCAGCAGGCGGGCGATCTCGTCCCGGCCCAGCACTTCATTGGGGCGGCGCGCCAGCGCGCTCAGCAGCGCGACCTCTCCACCCGTCAGGTGCACGCTGCCTTCCGGGCCGGACAGCAGGCCGCGCGCCGGGTCGAATTCCAGGCCGCCCAGCCGCACCACCCGCAGATTGTCCGACGGCGCGGGCGGCGCGAAACGCCGCAGATGCGCCTTCAGCCGCAGCAGCAATTCGCGCGGCTCGAACGGCTTGCCCAGATAATCGTCGGCCCCCGCCTCCAGCCCCGTGATCCGGTCTTCGGGCTCGCCGCGCGCGGTCAGCAGCAGAATCGGCAAATCCTGCCCCTCCTGCCGCAGGGCACGGGTCAGCGCCAGCCCGTTCTCGCCGGGCATCGTCACGTCCAGCACCATCGCGTCGGGCTGCATGAAGCCCAGCACCTGTCGCGCCTCGGCGGCCGACGAAGCCGCACTGATACGAAACCCATGCTCGGTCAGGTAGCGTTGCAACAGACGCCGCAGGCGCGGATCGTCATCTACCACCAGAATATGCGCTCCCGCCACCGATCCGTCCCGCCCGTCAAGTCCCATCATCGTCCGTCCCGGCTTATGCTCCGCCACGATGCGCCCGCTCCGCCGCCGCAGCCACGTCCTCGAGTATCAGGCGCGTCCGATCGTCCATAAGCCCCTGCACGACCCGGCGAAACCCATCGATCGCCGAAGCCCCCACGTCGCGATACACACCCATCAGTTTTTCCCGCTGCAGGTCGAAAAGCTGCCGCTCCACCGCCGCCCCGTTCTCCGTCAGCGACAGCAGGCGCAGCCGTCGGTCCCGCCGCCCCACTTCCTGCACCACATAGCCCCGCAACTGCAGGTCGGTCAGCGCGCGCCCGAGGCTCTGCTTGGTGATGCCCAGCAGATCGATCAGCGCGCCGACGGCAATACCCGGGTGATGGCCGACGAGCTGCAGGATGCGATGATGGGCCCGCCCCAGGCCCAGCGTCTCCAGCACCGGATCGACCACTCCGCCGAAATCCCGCCACGCCAGCATCATCAGCTCCTGCGCCTGCCGCATTTCCTCCTCGCGCAGGAACAGCAGGCCGGCGCCCGCGGCATGGCGCCGGCCCGGCGCCTTCTGTTCGCTCACGCGGCCTGGGTCCGTCCGGGCCGCAGCCGCGCCAGCAGGGCCTGCTTCGCCCGGCCCAGGCGCACGACCCCGGCCAGCCGCCGGTCCAGGAAATCCGCTACCGCCTCGCTGTCATCCCCCCGCGCCAGCCAGAACAGCAGCACCTGGCCGTAGATCGTGCCCAGGCTCATCCGCTTGGTCTGCCGGGTCATGCCGGTCGCATGGTCCCCCGCGGCTTCCCAGATCGCATCGACCGTCCGGCCCATGACCCGGGCCAGCAGGCCCGCATGGCCCGGAGCGAGCAGCACGGCAAGCGCCCGGCGCACCGCATCGCGATCCGGCGCGATCACCCCCAGCCGCAACAGGATGACCGCGCGCACCCGCCGCCCCAGGCGCGGCTCGTCCAGCCCCCGCGCGGCATCGATCATGATCCGATCGCCAAGATCGCACCAGGCTTCGACCAGTTCGGCCGACCCGCCGGGAAACAGCAGGTCGGCATCCGGACCGGCGACATCCCGCAGGACATCCAGTCCCCATCCGCGCGCGCCCGCCACCGCGCCCAGGCGGCTCACCGCCTCATCCCGCGCCAGGCTGCGCTCCGGCCGTCCCGGCCGCCCGCAGCCGACAGCGCATCCGGCCAGCCGGCCCGCCAGCGTCGCGATAGCGCCTATCCCGTTCATCCCCGCACCCCGTAGCGCCCGATTTCCTCGTCGAATCCCATCTGGCCCAGATCCTTCATCCGCATCGGGTACAGGATGCCGTCCAGATGATCGTATTCATGTTGTAACACGTTGGCCAGAAAACCGGTCGCCACGCCCTGCACCGGCCGGCCGGCCCGGTCCACGCCCGAATAGGCGACACGCAGATGGCGCGGCACCATGCCCCGCAGGCCGGGAATCGACAGGCAGCCCTCGGGCCGCAGCACCATCTCGTCACCGACCGGCCGCAGCACCGGGTTGATCAGCACACTGGCCTCGCGCGGCGGGTCGTCCTCCCCCGCACTGCGCTCGGCCGGCACCCGATAGACGAACAGCCGCTGCGAGACATGGACCTGCGGCGCCGCCAGGCCGGCGCCGCGCGCATCTTCCATCGTCTCGATCATGTCGTCGATCAGCCGGCCGATCTCCGGCGCAGTGGGGTCCGGCACGTCGTCCGCGCGACGCAGCAGGACGGGATGGCCCATCCGGGCGATCTTGAGCAAGGTCACGGTCTCTGCCTATCCTCCGTCCAGCCTCATCACGGCCCGGAATCCTCACGGAATCATCCACCCCCGCGCCTGGCGCGAGGCGGACCTGTAAAATAGTCCGCCCCCGCCCCACAGGAAACGGGCGGAATGATTTGTATTTCGCGCAAGGCCCATGTTATAGCTCCGCGCCATTCGGGAATCGCATGCAGGGCCGGGCCTTGGGCGGTTATCCCATCCATGGTTTTCGTGGTTAACCCCAAGGCAGCCACAAACAGGAGTTAGCGACCAAGTGCAGGTTCTCGTTCGCGACAATAATGTCGACCAGGCTCTCAAGGCACTCAAGAAGAAGATGCAGCGTGAAGGCATCTTCCGCGAGATGAAGCTGCGTCGCCACTACGAAAAGCCCTCCGAGCGCAAGGCGCGCGAGGCTGCCGAGGCCGTGCGCCGCGCCCGCAAGATGGAGCGCAAGCGCCTGGAGCGCGAAGGGTTCTGATCCGCCATCAGGCGTCGATCCCCGCAGGAAAGCCGGTTTCCCCTCGGGAAGCCGGCTTTTTTCATGCCTGATTCAGATGCGGCTCCTCCTCGCCCCCGTCAGCTCGGATCGTCCGGCGGCATCGGCGCATCGAGCAGCCGCAGAAGCTCCTCCGGGATGGGCTCGTCCGCTACCGATCCCGCCATCCTGGAGAGTGCGTCCTTCAACCATGCCGCCAGCACGATCTCTTCTCCCGATCGCCTGGTCCCGGCCGGCCGCTTGCCGCTCCGCTCCCCCCGGATCTCCTTCCATTGCAGATGCTCGACCTGGTTGCGCACCCGTAGCCAGAACTCGAGATCGTCGATCAGATTGTCCTCAAGACAGCGCGCGATATGGCGCCGGACTGCGCCGAGGGCGTTTTCGCCATAGACCCGCACCATGGCCGACGCCATCGCCTGAGCCGTCATAACCGATTCGCCTGGTTCGTCCTGCACCACGTGGCCATCCCGATCCGCATGCGTTCCGCAACGACAGCGTAACGGCAAGGGCACACCTCCCCGACCGCTCCTGGCGTCGGGCGGGTAGAAACGTGTTCCAGAAGGGCGAAAAGCACGCCCTGCCTATCTCCATGACGATAAACAGCACGACCCGTTCACCGCTGGACATGGTCCGGGTGTTATATTCGGCAGGCCATCCGACAGGGATGGCCACCCCTTTTGGAAAAAGCGTTGCTACACGCCATTCTCACGATATCACGCGGGTTTTTCCGGCGCCACCCTGAAGGGTGATCACCCCTGGCGTGCAAGCACCTGCTCCGAAAGCAACTTTCGCGAGATGAAGCGGCGTCATCACGACGCAAAGCTCCCCGCGCTCTCAGGCGCCGAACCCGGCAAGAAAGCCGACTTGCCTCGGAAGACCGGCTTTCTTCATGCCGTGGCCCGATCCCGGGACGGCGTCCCGGACGGCCCCGTCACTCCGGATCGCCTTCGGGAATCGGCAGTCCGACCAGCCGTAGAAGCGCCTCCGGAATCGGCTCATCCACCGCCGATCCCGCCATCCGGCACAGCGTCTCCTTCAGCCACGCCTCCAGCACGACCTCCTCGCCCGGCCGCCCGTCCCCGGCGGCAGGCCGCCTCCGGTCCTGCCCCGCCCACGTCGCGCTCCATTGCAGACATTCGATCTGATCGCGGACCCGCAGCCAGAATTCGACATCGTCGACCAGATTATCTTCCAGGCTGCGCGCGATATGACGCCGGACGACGGCAATGGCGTCCTTGCCATGGGTCCGCACCATGGCCGAAGCCATGGCAGGGGCCATCATAGGCGACTCGCCTGGTTCATCCTGCACCACGTACCCATCCCGTTCGCATTCATTCCGAACGCCATCGCAACGGTAAGGGCACGCCTCCGCGTGCCGCTCCTGGCGTCGGGCGGGTAGCAACGTGTTCCAAAAAGGGCAAAAGCACGCCCTGCCTATTTCCGTGACGATAAACAGCATAACCCGTTCACCGCTGGACATAGTCCGGGTGTTATATTCGGCAGGCCACCCGACAAGGAGGCCACCCCTTTGGAAAAAGCGTTGCTACACGCCATGTTCACGATATCACACAGGATTTTCCGACGCCACCCCGAAGGGTGACCAGCCCTTGCGCGCAAGCATCTGGAGCGCCAAGGATTCTGCGATCCGCTCTCACGCGTCGATCCCCGCAGGAAAGCCGGATTCCCTCGACAGGCCGACTTTCTTCATGCCGGCTTTCAGGTCTGGACGCTTCCCCGGATCGTCCCGTGGAATCGGCGTCCCGGCCGCTCCTGGCGTCGGGCGGTTAGCAACGTGTTTGCATGAGGCATAGGCACGTCCCGCCTATTCCCGCTACGGTAACAGGTCTCCCTGTTCACCGCTGGACAAAGTCCGGGTGTTATATTTGGCAGGCCGCCCGACAGAGAGGCCGCCCCAATGCAAAAGAGCGTTGCTACACGCCACTCTCAGCGTATCACGCAGAACTTTCCCACGCCACCTGATGTGCGATTATTTCTGCGACCAGAAACACTCGCCTCAGTGGCCCCGATCCATCAGGCGGCTCAGATACACTGCCTCCAGCGCGCGCTCGCGCGCGACCTCGCTCGCATTCACCGTCCCGGAATGGCCGCCTTCGGTATCCTCGTAATACAGAAAGGGTACCCCGAGCGCCTGGAGCCGCGCCGCGAACAGCCGCGCGTGCACCGGGCCCACCCGGTCATCGAGGGTCGAGGTAAAGATGAACGGCTCGGGATAGTGCACCCCGGGACGCAGCGCCCGCAGGGGCGAAATCCGTTCCAGGAACGTCCGCTGCTCCGGTACCGCCATGCTGCCATACTCCCCGGCCCACGAGGCCCCGGCAGCCATGGTCTCGAAATGCTCCATGTCCAGCAATGGCACCCCCACGATCACCGCCCCCCACAGATCGGGATGCTGGGTGAATTCCACCCCCATCAACAGCCCGCCATTCGAACGCCCGCGAATCCCCAGATGGGCGGGCACGGTGATCTTTCGCGCGATCAGGTCGCGCGCCACGGCGGCGAAATCGTCGAAGACATGCTGGCGGCCGGCCATCCGTCCCGCCTCGTGCCAGGCCGGCCCGAACTCGCCGCCGCCCCGGATATTGGCCACGACATAGACACCACCCCGATCCAGCCACAGCCTGCCCGCCACCGGGTCGTAATCGGGCAATGACGAGAGCTGGAATCCGCCATAAGCGGTCAACAGGGTCGGATTGCTGCCATCGGACCGCATATCCGCCCGATGCACGATGAAATAGGGAATCCGCGTCCCATCGCTCGAAACCGCCCATTCCTGCCCGACCACCAGCCCGGCCGAATCGAACTGGGGAGGCAGTTCCATGATCTTCCGCGCGCTGCCGTCGGTGCTGTCGGCCAGCCAGAGCTGCTGCGGCGTCAGGAAGCCCGAGACCGAGAGAAACGCCCGCCCCGAACGACGGTCGGCATCCATGATATGGACCGACATCATGTCGGGCAGCTTCAGCCGCGTACCATGCCAGCCACCGGCTGCATCGGGCCGGTAGACCCACCCCTGGCCGCGCACCGAGTCGAGCACCGTCATCACCACGCCCGTCCCCGTCACCGCGACTTCATCGACCGCCTGACGCGCGCCGGGCGTAAACAGGAGCTGGACCGGCATGCGCCCATCCGGATCGACGGCGATGACGCTGCCGGCCGGAATCTTCACGCCGCCCGACTGCCAATCCTGATTGGCCGACAGAATCAGCCGCCCGGCCAGCAGGCCATGCAGGTCCATGCGCGCGGGCAGGTCGAGCGCCCGCGTGCCCCCGTCGGTCACGAGGCTATAGCGATCCTCGAAGAACGTCACGGCGCGACGGATCAGCACCAGCCGGTGCCCCTCCCCGTCGGCCAGCGCAACCGGCGCCACCAGCACGTCATCGCGCTGGCCGCGCATCACCTCCACCGCGCTATCCAGCGCCTGCCCCCGGTGCAGGCGGCGCACCACGAACGGATACCCCGCACGGGTCATCGCCCCGCCAGAGACGCCACGCGGGCCATCACCCCAGTCGCGCGCCACCAGCAGCGTGTCCCGATCTTCCCATGCCACGGTCTGCTTGGAGTGGGGCAACAGGAAACCATCGGGCGTGAACCCGCCAGACAGAGGGGCGAATTCACGCAGGGTCGTCGCGTCCTCGCCCCCTTCCGAAAGCTGGATCAGACAGGGCGAATCGTCGGGCGCCAGACAGTCCGCGCCCTGAAACACCCAGTTGCGATGCTCGCGCCGGGCCAGTTCGTCGACATCCAGCCGGGTGGTCCACAGCGGATGCCCGGCCACGAAGCGCTCCGGCGCCGTTTCGCGCCAGATCCCGCGCGGATGGGCCGCGTCCTGCCAAAAATTGAAGATTTCCCCGCCCAGGAAGGTCGGCATCGGTATGCGGTGCGCATCCTGCCGGATCCGCAGCACGGAATCATGAAAGACGCGATAGCGTGGATCGGCTTCCAGCCCCGCGAAGGTCCGCCGGTTCTGCTCATCCACCCACGACAAGGCGGCCTTGCCGCGCACTTCGGACAAGGCATCGGGGGGCGGCGCGGAAGAAGAAGAGGCGACAGCCGGCATGGTGGCCAGCATCGCAAATCCAGCGATGATGATTCGAAACGAGCGCATGGCCGGAAGCATTCCAGATGTTCCAGCCCGTGGGAAGCCCGGCACTCGTCCCCCCGAGCGGGGGGACGAGTGCCGGATCGGATCAGCCGTTCAGCTTGTCCAGTTCGCGCACCACGGCCTCGCCCATCACGGTGGTACCGACCTGGGCCATGCCGGGGCTCATGATATCGGCGGTGCGCAGGCCGCTGGCCAGCACATTGGCCACCGCCTGTTCGATCAGCGCAGCTTCGGCTTCCATTGCGAAGGAGTAGCGCAGCAGCATCGCAAACGAGAGGATCTGCGCCAGCGGGTTCGCGATTCCCTTGCCGGCGATATCGGGCGCGCTGCCATGGATCGGTTCATACAGCGCCGGACGCCGCCCCTCCTCATCCACCGCGCCCAGCGTGGCCGAGGGCAGCATGCCCAGGCTGCCGGTCAGCATCGACGCCAGGTCGGACAGCAGGTCGCCGAACAGATTGCCGGTCACAATGACGTCGAACTGGCGCGGATTGCGCACCAGCTGCATGGCGCAATTGTCGGCCAGCATGTGGGTCAGCTCCACATCCGCATAGTCGCGTGCATGCAGCGCGGTCACGACCTCCTTCCACAGCAGGCCGCTTTCCATCACGTTGCATTTCTCGACCGAACAGACGCGGTTGCCGCGCTGCCGCGCCAGGTCGAAGGCGACCCGCGCCACGCGCTCGATCTCGGACGTGGTGTAGATTTCGGTATTGATGCCGCGCTTGCTGCCATCGGGCAGCGTCTCGATCCCGCGCGGCGTGCCGAAATAGATCCCGCCCACGGATTCACGCACGATCATGATGTCCAGCCCGGCCACCACTTCGGGCTTCAGCGTGCTGGCCTCGGCCAGCGCGTCGAACAGCTTCGCGGGGCGCAGGTTGGCAAACAGCCCCAGTTCCTGCCGCAGCTTCAGGATCGCGACCTCCGGCCGCAGATCGAAGCCGACCGACGCCCATTTCGGATCGCCGACCGAGCCGAACAGCACCGCGTCCGCGGCCTTGGCCGCCGTGATCACCTCGTCACGGATCGGCACCCCATGCACCGCAAGCGACGCGCCACCAACCAGATCCTCGGAAATATCGAAGGCGACGCCGCGCTTGCGGCCCATCCACGCCACGATCCGCGCGACCTCGTTCATCACCTCGGGGCCGATCCCGTCGCCGGGCAGGACAAGGAGCTTCTTGGTAACGGTCATTTCTCGTTTCCTGTCGTGACAAATAGACGGCGCAGGGCGCGATAGTCAGTCGATGACGATTTGCGTCTGCCAGGGCTGGGCCTGACCGCGCGTGGCCTCGAACGTGCTGATCGCGCCTTCGTGCTGCAGGGTCTGGCCGATATCGTCCAGCCCTTCCAGCAGCAGATGCTTGCGTAGCGGATCGATCTCGAACCCGATCTCTTCGCCATCGGGCCGCACGACCACCTGCCGCTCCAGATCGACCGTCAGCCGGCCATTGGCGCCCAGCCGCGCATCGTCCATCAGCGCATCGCAGATCTCGCGCGGCAGGCGGATCGGCAGAATCCCGTTCTTGAAGCAGTTATTGAAGAAGATATCGGCGAATGACGGCGCGATCACGCAGCGGATGCCGAAATCCAGCAGCGCCCAGGGCGCATGCTCCCGCGACGAACCACAGCCCAGATTGTCATGGGTGATCAGGATGCCGGCCTTGCGATAGGGCTCCCGGTTCAGCACGAAATCCGGCTTCTCCGACCCGTCTTGATTGTAGCGCATGCCATCGAACGCATGCACGCCCAGGCCGGATCGCTTGGTGGTCTTGAGGAACCGCGCCGGAATGATCTTGTCGGTGTCGATATTCGCTTCCGGCAGAGGCGCCGCGATCGCGGTCAGGACAGTGAATTTATCCATGGCTCAGATCAGCTCCCGCACGTCCGTCAGATGTCCCGTCACCGCCGCCGCCGCCGCCATCGCGGGCGAAAGCAGGTGGGTACGCCCGCCCGGCCCCTGGCGCCCCTCGAAATTGCGGTTGGAGGTCGAAGCGCAGCGCTGCCCCGGCGTCAGCCGGTCGGGGTTCATGCCCAGGCACATCGAACATCCCGCCTCGCGCCATTCGAAACCGGCATCGAGAAAGACCCGGTCCAGCCCCTCGCGTTCGGCCTGCGCCTTCACGATGCCCGATCCGGGCACCACCATGGCCCGCACGCCCGGCGCCACATGCCGCCCCGCCACGATCGACGCCGCCGAGCGCAGATCCTCGATCCGGCTGTTGGTGCAGGAGCCGATGAAGACGACATCGACCGGCACGCCGGCGATCTTCTGCCCGGCTTCCAGCCCCATATAGTCGAGCATGCGCTGCAACTGCGCGCGCTTCGCCCCGTCGCTTTCCGCCGCCGGGTCGGGCACGGTGCCGGAGACCGGGATCACCGTCTCGGGGCTGGTGCCCCAGGTCAGGACCGGCGGAATATCCTCGGCCCGCAGTTCCACGACCTTGTCGTAATGGGCACCGTCATCGGCCACCAGCGTCTTCCAGTAGGCCACCGCCTGCTCGAACGCCTCGCCCTGCGGCGCGAAGGGCCGGCCGCGCACGTAGTCGAACGTCGTCTCGTCCGGCGCCACCAGCCCGGCGCGCGCTCCCGCCTCGATCGACATGTTGCAGATCGTCATCCGTCCGGCCATGTCCAGCCCGCGAATCGTCGAACCCGCGAATTCGATCACATAGCCGGTGCCGCCGGCGGTGCCGATGGTGCCGATGATGGCCAGCATCACATCCTTGGCGGTCACCCCCGCGCCCAGCGTGCCCTCGACCACCACCTTCATGTTGCGGGCGGGCTTCTGCAGCAGGGTCTGGGTCGCCATCACATGCTCGACCTCGGACGTGCCGATGCCGAACGCCAGCGCGCCCATCGCGCCGTGGGTCGAGGTATGGCTGTCGCCGCAGACGATGGTCATGCCGGGCAGCGAAATCCCCTGCTCCGGCCCCACCACATGCACGATGCCCTGCCGTTCCGACAGAAGCGGGAAATACGGCACGCCGAATTCGCGGACATTGCGCTCCAGCGTCTCGATCTGGTTGCGGCTTTCCGGCTCCTCGATCGGCAGGGTGCGGTCGGAGGTCGGCACGTTATGGTCCACCACCGCGATGGTGGCGTCCGGCCGGCGCAGGCGGCGACCGCTGATACGCAGCCCCTCGAACGCCTGCGGGCTCGTCACCTCATGCACGAGGTGCCGGTCGATATAGAGAATGGCCGTGCCGTCCTCGAGCCGCTCCACGACATGACTGTCCCAGATCTTGTCGAACAGCGTGCGTGCGGCCATCGGTCTTTCCCCTTCGGAACGGCATGGCGTGGAACGGCCCCGCCATCCGCGAAGCCACGCGGACGGCGAAGGAACGAACCCGTAGGATCAGGACGATGCGCCACCCATCGGCCGTGGCCGGAGGCGACGCATCGCGGTATCGGATGGTGATCAGGCCGTGGCCGTCACCGTCTCGCGGGCGCGCTCGGCGATACGCGCCGACTTGCCGCGGCGGCCGCGCAGATAATACAGCTTCGCACGACGCACGGCACCACGGCGCACGACCTTGATCTCGGCGATCGTGGGGGCATAGAGCGGGAACACGCGCTCCACGCCTTCGCCGTTCGAGATCTTGCGCACGGTGAAGTTGCTGTTCAGCCCCTTGTTCGAACGGGCGATCACCACGCCTTCATAGGCCTGGACGCGCTTGCGCTCGCCTTCGACGACGCGGACCGACACGCGGACCGTGTCGCCGGGGCCGAATTCGGGGACCGCACGCTCGGCGGAGAGGCGGGCAATCTCACCGGCCTCGTACTGCTGGATAATGTTCATGATCGGGTTCCTCGTTTCAAAACAGTCTAGTCAGTGCAGCCGGTCGGGATCAGCCGCATGGCTGACCGGATCGGACGTGTCTTGGCCGGTGCGGCGCCGATACGCGGCCCAGAGGTCGGGCCGGCGGACGCGGGTCGCCGTCTCGGATTCAGTCTGCCGCCAGCTTGCGATGGCGGCGTGATGACCGGACAGCAGGATGTCGGGCACGTCGCGCCCCTCCCAGCTCGCCGGCTTGGTGTAATGCGGATATTCCAGCAGCCCGTCGGAGAAGCTTTCCTCCGTGCCGCTGGCGTCCGAGCCCATGACGCCGGGGATCAGCCGGACGCAGGAATCCAGCAGCACCAGGGCCGCCATCTCCCCGCCGGAGAGGACATAATCGCCGATCGAGACCTGCTCGACGGCGCATGCCTCCAGCACCCGCTCATCCACCCCTTCGTAGCGCCCGCACAGCACCACCACGCCGGGGCCGCCGGTCAGGCGACGGACATCGTCCTGGCGCAGCAACCGCCCACGGGGCGTCGGATAGATCACCGGGCGCCCGGCGGCCGCCACGTCGCGGATCGCGGCTGACACCACATCCGGACGCATGACCATGCCCGCCCCGCCGCCGAAGGGCGTATCGTCCACCGTCCGATGCCGCCCCAGGCCATAGTCCCGCAGGTCGCGCAGATCGAGCGACCACAGCCCGTCCTCCAGCGCCCGCCCGGCCAGAGACTGGCCAAGCGGACCGGGAAACATGCCGGGGAAGAGGGTCAGGATCGTGGCCTGCCAGGTCATGACGCCCCCCCGACGGCAGGGGAGACATCGCCCCCCTCCGGCGACAGGTCGCCCTGCACCTCGACCTCGTCCGGCAGGACCGCTTCGATCCGGCCGGCAGCGACGTCGATCACCGGGAAACAGGCCTGGGTAAAGGGCAGGATCAGGGGCGCATGCCCCTCCCCGCCGATCTCCAGGCTGACCCCGGCACCATAATCATGGACGACCAGGACACGCCCCAGCGACCTGCCATCCTGCTCGTGAACCGCCAGGCCGATCAGGTCGGCAAAATAGAATTCGTCCTGGTCGGGCTCCGGCAGGCTGGCCCGCGCGACATACAGGCGGCGGTTGACCAGCGCCTGGGCGGCTTCTCGCCCTGCCACAGGCTGGCCCGCCCCGTCGCGGAGTTCGGCAATGCCGTCACCGCGCCAGCGCAGGGTCCAGACCTGTCCCCGGTCGTCGGTCAGCGTTCCATAGGACGTCAGGTCTTCCGGCACGGCGGCGTAGCTGTGCACGCGCACCAGCCCCCGCACGCCATGCGGCCGCCCCACCACACCCATCAGGATACGATCGCGATCCACCGGTTCAGCCCACCTGTGCCCTTATCCGCGCGTCGGCTCAGGCCGTGGCGGCAGCGGCGGCGGCAGCAGCGGCACGCTCCTGCGCGCGCTTCTTCGGCGCGGACTTCTTCGGCTGCTCGGTATAGACCGGCTTCGCGATCAGGCCGGCATTGCCCAGGAAGCGGGCAACGCGGTCGGTCGGCAGGGCGCCCTGCGACAGCCAGTGCGTGATGCGCTCGTTCACCAGGCGGATGCGGTCAGCATGCTCGGACGGCAGCATCGGGTTGTAGGCGCCCACCTTCTCGATGAAGCGGCCGTCGCGCGGCGAACGGCTGTCGGCCACCACGATGTGGTAGTAGGGGCGCTTCTTCGCGCCGGCGCGGGCGAGGCGGATCTTCAGGCTCATTGAGGCAATTCTCCGAAATAAAAACGTGCGGAATGCGGACAGGGACGAAACGATCTGGTCGATCGCGTCAGCCGAACGGACGGCCGCCGGGCGGTTTCGGCCCCTTGGGCATGAGAGCGGACATTCCCTGGCGCATGAGACCTTTCATGCCGAGCTTGTTGATCCGCTTCATCATCGTGGACATGTCATCGAACTGCTTCAGCAGCCGGTTGACGTCCTGAACAGTGCTGCCCGACCCGGCGGCGATGCGCTTCTTGCGCGACGCCTTGATGATGGCGGGCGTCTTGCGCTCCGCCCGGGTCATGGACGAAATGATGGCCTGGTGGCGCTTCAGGACCGAGGTATCCAGGTCCTTGTCGCCCAGCGCCTGCTTGACCTTGCCCATGCCGGGCAGCATGTCGAGAATCCCCGACAGCGAGCCCATCTTCGCGATCTGGCGGATCTGCGCGGCATAGTCGTCCAGGTCGAACTTGCCCTGCATCATCTTGAGGGCGATCTTCTCGCTCTCTTCATGATCCAGGGTATCGGCGGCCTTCTCGACCAGGCCGGCGATATCGCCCAGGCCCAGGATACGGCCGGCCACACGCTCGGGATGGAATTCCTCCAGCGCGTCCAGCTTCTCGCCCGAACCGGTCAGCTTGATCGGCGCGCCGGTCACGGCCCGCATCGACAGCGCGGCGCCGCCTCTTGCATCGCCGTCCATCCGGGTCATGACCACGCCGGTCACGCCCACGGCCTCGTTGAAGGCACGGGCGGTATTGACGGCATCCTGGCCGGTCATCGCATCGACGACCAGCAGGGTTTCGGCCGGTGACGTCTCGGCGCGGATCTCCCGCACCTCGTTCATCAGCGCCTCGTCGATCGACAGGCGGCCGGCGGTATCCAGGATAACGACGTCGAACCCTTCGCGCCGCCCGGTATCCATGGCCCGCCGCGCGATCTCGACCGGCGTCTGGCCGGGCACGATCGGCAGCGAGGGCACGCCGGCGCGCTCGGCAAGCTGCTGCAACTGCAACTGGGCGGCCGGGCGCTGGGTATCCAGGCTGGCCAGCAGCACCTTCCTGCGCTCGCGGGTCGCCAGCCGCAGGGCGATCTTGCCCGAGGTCGTGGTCTTGCCCGAGCCCTGCAGGCCGACCATCAGGATCGGCACCGGCGGGACGGCATTCAGGTTCAGCGGTACCGCGCCCGCGCCGCCCAGCGCGTCGATCAGCGCGTCATTGACGATCTTGGCGACGGCCTGGCCGGGCGAGATGCTGTCCAGCACCTCATGCCCCACGGCACGCTCGCGGACCTTGTTGACGAAGTCCTTGACGACCGGCAGCGCCACGTCGGCGTCCAGCATCGCCAGACGCACCTCGCGCATCGCCTCGGCCACATCGGCCTCGGACAGTGCGCCGCGCTTGGCGAGGCCGTCGAACACACCGGAAAGCTTACCTGACAGCGCCTCGAACAAAGGACGTTCACCCCAAAAGATATCGCGCCACTGCGCGAACACTCGCGAGGCGGCGGTCCTGATTTCGGGGCAGGCTTTACGCCCCTCCCCTCCCGATGTCAACGATTCCGGTCCGGAGCGGCCAGGGAGTGGCCACCCCGGTGGAATCGCGACTGTCTGGCCGTCTTATTCCGGGCGCCTCATTCCTCGCCGTCTTCCTTGGACGCCCCCTTGGCCGGCGGCGGGGGCAGTGCCGTCAGCTCGTCCAGCTGCTCGTGCAGCGAACGAATCTTGTCCTCGCGTGCCTTCGCATCAGCCAGTTGCTCCGGCGTCAGGATGTCATGGATCTTCACCGCCACGTCCAGCCGGCTGTCGATGGCGGCCTGATGCAGGGCTTCGATCTGCTGGGTCAGCGACGTCAGCTTCGCCCGGTCGACCGGGCCGGGCGTCAGCAGCAGGTCGCGGATCTGCTCATGCAGCGCGCCTTCCTGCTTCCAGTCCGCGCGCTTGTCCTTGCGCGCGGCGGCCAAAATCGCATGGATCTGCTTGTGCTGCGCCGGGGTCAGCTTCAGTCCGGCCAGGACCTCCAGCCCATGATGCGCTCTCCAGCCGCCATGGAAACCCGGGCCGGAAGGCGGCGGCGACATATCATGGGCCCGGGCCCCCGTTGCCGACAGGCCGGCCAGGACCGTCACCGCCAGGATCGTCTTCTTGAACATGTGTGCGCCTCTATTTCCGTAACCGGCCCGGGGTCGCCCCCCGGCCCAACCATGAAATCTAACCATGCAAAGCCGGTTCGAAATCAGGCGTTTGTGCTACGAAATGTAAGCATGCCAGCCCCCGCCATCCGACATGCAGGCGGGTCGTCCGCTAACGGACGGAGGCACCCCCGCGCGGCCTTTCCGTCGGCAGCATCTCACCCGTGGCGGCGTAATAGACGCGCTCGGCGATATTGGTGGCGTGGTCGCCGATCCGCTCCAGGTTCTTGGCGATGAACAGCAGATGGGTGCAGGAGCGGATCGTACGCGGGTCCTCCATCATGTAGGTCACCAGCTCGCGGAACATGGCGGTATACAGCTCGTCCACCGCCGCGTCCGACTGCCAGACCTCGACCGCGCGCGCGCTGTCCTGCTGGCTCATGGCATCGACCGCCCGGCGCAGATTCTCCTGCACCAGCCGCCCCATGCTGCGCAGGGCCCCGGCCGGGACATCGGTCGGCACGGTATCGACCTTCAGCGCGCGCTTGGCCACGCTGGCCGCGCAATCGCCGATCCGCTCCAGGTCGCCCGAAATCTTCATCGCCGCCACGATCTCGCGCAGGTCGCCCGCCATCGGCGCCCGCAGCGCCAGCAGGCGGATCGCCAGCGTCTCGATATCGCGCTCCAACTGGTCCACCTGCGGGTCGAGCGCCTGCGCCGTCCGGCCGGCCTCGGTATCGCCCTCCACCACGGCGGCAACCGCCTGTTCGGTCTGCTGTGTGACCAGCCGCCCCATGGCGACCATCATTCCGCGCAACTGCGAGAGCTGCTGCTCGTAGCTGCTGACGGTGTGCGCCTGTTCCTTGACCATGGTGCCTCTCCCCTGCCCGCCGAACTCAGCCGAACCGGCCGGTGATGTAATCCTGGGTGCGCCGCTCGCGCGGGGCGGTGAACATGCGGTCGGCACTGTCCACCTCGACCAGTTCGCCCATGTAGAAGAACGCCACCCGATCCGCGCAGCGCGCCGCCTGCTGCATGTTATGCGTCACGATCGCGATCGTGAACTCGCCTTTCAGCTCGTCCAGCAATTCCTCG
>NZ_JABEQD010000003.1 GCF_014174395.1 Gluconacetobacter aggeris | reverse complement strand
TTTCAGATCAGCCGTCATGTTCCACCTCCGTCACGTCGATCCTGTCATACGCCTTGTGCGTGCCGATCCATTTGATCCAGACGATGCTCTTCTCGAAATCGACCGCCACGACCAGGCGATAGGCGTTGCCCTTGATGTTGAAGACGATCCGCTCGGCGCTGACGATGCTGGCCGTGGCGTAGAGCCGCTTCACATCGGCAGTGCTCGTCCACTCCGCCCTGCCGACTTCGGCGAACCAGGCGTCCAGCGCCGCCTTGACGGCCGGCTGGTCCTTCTGGCCCGTCAGACTGTCGACGAACTCTCTCAGCGTGCGACGGGCGATGATCCTCATTGACTGACCTTATATCACGGGACCATAATGGTCACAAGAAAAATACACGACTGCCCAGCGAGTGGTCTTTCGCCGGGGGAATACAGCCGGGAAGGGGAGGCTACCGCATAGGACCGGATCGGTTCTGTCGAGCCTGTTTCCGCTCCAGCGCGCGGGCACGCTCGAACTGCTCGCGGGCCATTTGACGGCCGATCAGGCGGGCGAGGGAAAGGATGGCCTCATTGGAGGGGCTAACCGCATGTTCGGCCGTTTCCGCCTCACTGGCGGGGCCGAACACCTCGATCCTGATCCTGTCGGGTCTGCGTGCCATCCTGTCCACCTCCCGGGTTATGGGGCGACAGGACCGATGAAGGACAGGACAAGGGGATTTGAGAAGACCATGGGCCGGTCCATGCGGTAATCGGCGGTAATCGCGCAGAAAAGGGAGGTTTATCGGTCGTGGAAAAGGTGATCATTCTTCTGGCGATTGGATATGCCATTGGATTCTATATCCGGGGGCGTCGTGCGACAGCCGATCTGGCGCAGGCAGGGCAGCAGATTGCCGAGAGGAATGCCCGACTTCAAAGTCTGGATCGTCAGATCGCTGGGCGCGATACAGAACTTTCGTCGTTACGCCGCCGGATTTCCACATTGGAAACACAGGCCGCTGACCAGAAGAAGGATGCAGAGCGTCGGCGGCAATATTTTCAGGACAACGACCTGTCCAACACGAAAAACCAGTTACACTTCATCAGTCAGTGCACTCTGCGGGCCGTCCGTCCCGTCAATAAGGAGGCTGTGCAGGTGCTCTACGCGCTCGACGAGTGGATCGGGACGTATCAGCCCGACTGGCGTTTCGCCTTCGAGGTTTCGATGGGTGGGTTCATCAGAACGACTTACGACCCGGAAGATCCGCGCCAGAAGCAGGCTTTCAGCTCCTATAGCGGCAAGCGTGTCGATTTCCTGCTGATTGATCGCTATGGACTGCCAGTTCTGGTGATCGAATATCATGGCACAGGCCATGATCTGTCCGGCGATGCGGATGACCGCATGGCGGTGAAGCGTCTGGCCTTGCAGAAGGCCGGTATTCCGCTGCTCGAAATCCCCGAAAAGATGGCCAGGGCGCAAATCATGGCTGCCATTTCCGAGGCCGCCGGGGCGGCTCTCAAGGTAAAAACAGGCTAATGGCTCCGCCCTCGCGCCGGCAAGGGTTCGCGTCAGCGCGCTGACGCCGTCCGATTGGGTGTCCCCGATCTTCCTGCGCTGCGCTCCGTGCAGACCGGGCGATACCCCTCCCTATCGGTCGCCCTTGCCGTTGCTACCCCGCTGCTCGCCGCGAGGCAGAGGAACAGCGGGGGCTGTTCCTCGCGGAACAAAGGGCAAAGACCATGACCGGCAACACCACCACGGCGACCGATTTCCGCAACACCATCCTCAATGGCGACAGCGTGCAGCTCATGCGCGCACTATCCCGCAATGCGGTGGATTTCATCCTGACCGATCCGCCTTACCTGGTGAACTATCAGGGCAGGGACGGGCGGAAAGTGCGCAACGACGACAATGTGCGCTGGCTTCGGCCGGCCTTCAACCAGATGCATCGTGTCCTGAAATGGGGCGGCTTTGCCGTTTCGTTCTATGGCTGGAACCGTATCGACCTCTTCGCCGATGCCTGGAAAGCAGCCGGGTTCCGCATGGTCGGGCATATTGTCTTTCGCAAGTCTTATTCGTCATCTTCCCGGTTTCTCCGGTATGAACACGAAAGCGCCTATCTGCTGGCCAAGGGCAACGTCACACCGCCTGCAAAGCCCATCCCGGACGTAATCGACATGCCCTATAGCGGCAACAAGCTGCATCCGACGCAAAAGCCGGTGGCTTCACTCCTTCCCCTGGTGGAAACCTTCTGCCCGGTGGGTGGGCTGGTTCTGGACCCGTTCGCCGGTTCGGGTTCATCGCTGGTGGCGGCGCAGCATCTCGGGCGTGACTGGCTGGGGATGGAACTGGACCCCGAGCACGCGGCAACGGCGACCCGGCGCCTGGCCTGGCACGCAGCGAAGAAAATAGCGGCATAGGGAGTGAACGCCGCAGGGCCGACAATCCGACTCTGCGGTGCCCCTTTCCTGGTCCTGTCTGTCCGCGCAAATTTGCGTCGATCCGACTTCGCGGATCGATGGCGGGAAGATGGACAATAAACGCCGCTCGCCGGGCGAGTGCCCGGCTCGCGGAATATTCTGGCAGGGCGGACGAATGCCATAACGTCGTGCGATCACGTTACGAGATCGACATATCTCCAAACACAGTCTGCACAAAATCTTCCCATTGCGCATCCTGATGTTCCTGCTGCCTGAAGCAGGCGCAAGAGGAAGGGTAACGCGATGCCGATGTCAGATTGGCAGTCGCCGGCCGCTTACGAACACGCACAAGACATTGCTGCTGCCGGCATGGCCTGGGAATATCTTCGACGTGACGACGATTACCGTCGCGTGTTTCAGCGAATGAAAATGCTTCCGGCTCCGAAATCAGGGGGCAGAAAAGCCTTTTCCGAACGATGGGGTTTGCGATTTCCCTGTCGATCCGTTGCAGCCTGCCGGGCGCACTCCTGTTTTCTGGATACCGGAACTCTCGCCTGATGTGATCGAACTCCGCGCGACTCTTGCGGATGCGGATAATCCGGCCGTCATGCTGATCAATCTCGCGGAATTACCGGACCTCGTCGTGCGGCTGGATGACGGTGACGCGTGGCATGGTTTCTGGCAGTCCGGCGCGTCGTCACATCAGGTCTGGCTCCCGACACATCCGGCGGATGGACGCGCCACCTATGTCGTGATCCTGCCGCTCGATAAACTATTGGAACTTCGCGCGGAAGCCGTACTGCGTTTATGGCGTGCGCTGGTCGGCCGGTCTGAGGGTAGGTGGGCTCATGATTTTCCGCAGCAGACACGGGACCGGCATATCCTGATATTGCGCGCACTTGATGGTCGGGCTGCTGGCGCGAGTTATCGCAAGCTCGCCGAAGTCCTGCTCGGGTTTCGCGGCAGAAAGGCCGACTGGGAAAATGACCCTCGCAAGAACCAGGTCCGTCGTCTTGTTGCTGATGGGCGGTATTATGTTCGGGGTGGCTATCGTGACCTATTGTGCTATCCGATCCGGCTATCTGATCATTAAGATTGGGCTGCGGATGAGGACGATTTTCGCCTCACATTGGCTGTCGGTTTGCGAAGAACAATGTTCTCAAAACGGACTTTGAATAGAAAACAAGTTTCACGCATGCCTGCTGCTATGCATCTCCTCGATGTCCGCGACCCCGTAAAGTTTCCTGATTAGATTGCCAAGTCCTGTAGCCGCGCGGCTGAACTCCCCCCGCCGTGAGTAAAAGACCAGATCAATCGAGCCGAGAGAGGGCAATAGCCGTCCGGCAATACTCGGAAGAAGTTGATCCGTCAGGTCTTCGGCAAGGGGTGATACTCCCAATCCGGCATTGACGGCGGCTTGAATACCCGTGAGCGAGGGACTTACGTACGTTACGTTCCAGGAAAATCCTTCCCGTTCGAGCTCCATGATTGCGCGTTGACGATATATGCACGGCTCCGGAAATAATATGAGTGGGACAGGTCCGGTTGCAGATATCCGTCCGACCCATACTACGTCTCTCCGGGCAAGAATTTCACCACCTTCTGAGCGGATCTGTTTGGTGAGAACATGGTCGAGACGCTGAGCGTCCAGGGCAGCCATAAGGTAATTGCTATTGCCTACTTCCACTTCCAGACGTGCGTCAGGATGCTGTCCGGCGAAATGTGCGAGAAGCCGCGTGAATCCGCGACCGCTGGCGAAATCATCAGGAAGCCCGATGCGCACAGCCCCGGTCAGGGATGTGCCGGCCAGTCGTGATCGGGCAGCCTGCTCAAGCCGCAGAATCTCGCGGGCGTACCCGATGAGGTCACGCCCCTGTGCCGTCAGGGCGACAGACCCTCCACGATCACGGTCGAGAAGCCGGTGACCGGCCTGTTCTTCCAGGCGCTTTATATGGCCGCTGATCGTGGACTGGGTTGCGTTGAGGTGTCGAGCAGCTTCCGTGAAGCCCCCCATGTCGATGACGGTCAGAAAACTGCGCAGGCATATCGGAGAGAGCATGATACGTCTTATCGTATATTGCGATATGATAAAAATATATATCCATTTTTGAATTAAGATGAAAGCATGCATAGCAGGGATGGAGGTGCTCTCATGCAGGAAACAACAATTACAACGTCCCAGCTCGACATCGCATGCCGGATATCAGGCCCTCAGAACGGATTTCCCGTCATCTTGCTTCACGGCTGGCCGGACGACGCGCTGACATGGAACCGAACGCTGCCGGCTCTACATGATGCTGGCTTTCGGACCTATGTACCCTGGCTGCGAGGCTGTGGCCGTACGCGCTTCCGGGAGCAGGATATTCCACGAAACGGACAACTCGTAGCACTGGCGAGGGATGTGTTGGAGATGGCTGACTGCCTGGGGCTTTCTCGCTTCAGCCTGATCGGCCATGACTGGGGCGCACGGGCCGCCTACATCGCCTCTGTTCTGACTCCTGGCCGAATAGCCGGAAGTGTGGCGCTGTCCGTGGGGTGGGGAACCAACGATCCCGACCAGACAATGTCGTACCGGCAGATGCAGAATTACTGGTACCACTGGCTGATGGGACTTGATCGTGGCGCCGAACTCATCCGGAACGACCGCCAGCGTTTCATGCGGTATATCTGGTCGATCTGGAATCCGGAGTGGGAAATCCCCGAAGAGGAATTCGCTGTGACGGCCCAATCGTTCGAAAACCCTGATTGGGCAGACATCACGCTGCATTCCTATCGTGTTCGCTGGGGGTTGGCGACGCGTTCGCCGGCTTTCGAGGAACTTGAGAAACGTGTTGCTGCTGATCCGGTAATCCATGTGCCCACGCTCGTGATCCATGGAGGCAACGATCCCTGCAATGATCCCGAAACGTCAGCGGGGAAAGATCATCTGTTTGCAGACTATTATGAGCGGCACATTCTTGCCGGAACCGGGCATTTCCCGCAGCGCCAGAATGTAGCCCTGGTGACGGAACTTGCCGTGCCTTTTCTTTTGCGAAACAGTAGCTAACTGGCGCATCGTTTCAATGATCCGCCGATCTCGAATAATCCAGCGCGCGCACGCAAGCTGCAAATCTTCGTTCCGTTCGTTGGAGAACTGACCACGTTGGCAGCTTCCGCCCTTTACTTCTGGCAAGGTTTCCCCGGCCAAAGCCGCCGGTCTACCATGAGCGGTGGCAGGTCGGCGGGAGACACCTCAATTCGGTCATCCGATCAGAAAAACAAGATGTGGCAAAACAGGCGGCAAATACGTCTCTTTACTTCGTTTTTATTCGAGGGCAGTGACGAGTGGAAACGAGCAGGATCAGGCCCGCTCCAGAGGAAAGTGCGGCCATCAGAAATATAGTACGGAACGGAAAGGTCTGCGCCAGCAGGCCACCCGTGACTGATCCTACTCCCAAGGCGACATCAAAAAACATGTCATAAAGGCCTATGGCTGCACCGGTAAAAGCGGAAGGCACAGAGCGGGCAAGCGGAATGGCAAACACAGGATAGGTCAGGGAAAATCCGGCTCCGCCGATGAAGGCGCCAGCGATTGCGACACCCGGATCAGGCGCCAGCCACACCATGACAAAGCCAAGGGTTTCCACCAGCAACATGACCGAACCGGAGATGGCCACTGGATAATGGTCGATCTTGTGGCTGCCAGCAAACCGCGCTGCCACATGGCCAACGCAGAATGCAGCGAGTGCATATCCACCATATGCCCAATGTTCCTGTGCAAAGGCGAGGACGAGGAACGATGAGATCGTGGCAAACCCCACCGACGACAGGGCGAGCAGCAATCCCATCGGCAGAACCATCCGGAAAAGCTGTTTCCATGGGACGACACCATGAGCGGAGGAATGGGAAACCGCGCGTGATGACCAGCCCGATAGAAGCATACCTGCGACAGGCAGGATCGAGGCCAGGATGGCAACCGTGCCGAACCCGGCATTCTGCTCAATGGCCGTGCCTGCTGCCGTTCCCGCCGCGAGGCCAGCGAACATGGCCAGACCCAGCCATGACATGCCAGCCCCCACCCTGTCAGGAGGGACGGCCCCGATGATCCGGACAGCCCCGCCTGTCACCATCAGCCCTTCGCTTAACCCCATGAAAAGACGGCCCAGAAACACCAGCGCAAGAGCGATTGGTCGCGACCAGATGGGGAGAAGTGCCGCAACGTAGCAAAGTCCGGACAACACGGCCGCAGACAGACCAAGCGTAAGTGCCCGGGCGCCTCCCAGTCTGTCGCTCAATCGCCCGGCATGCAGCCGGGACAGGAGTGTCGCCACGGACTGTGTTCCCATGATCCAGCCGATTGTTGCGACGGACAGGGACAATCGTGCCTGAAGGACGGGAGGCAGTGCAGAGAGGGCCAGGCCCATGGCACCGGTTCCTGTCCCAATGGCCAGAACGGGTCGAAAGATTGCGGTCCTCAGATTGAAGTCGGTCGCTATGGGAAGAGAGCGTGTATCAGGCATTCATTACGGATATAATATCTCTAATTTTTAGAGAAACGACATCATGTCCGCATTAAACGGATATTATGTCCTGTATTGAAAGGCGAGCGTGGTCATGGATGCTCTGTCAGGTTTGGAACCATTCGTTTTTGCAGCCCGATTTCGGAGTTATGTCAAAGCTGGCCGACATCTTGGGATTTCTTCCTCGGCTGTCGCGAAAAGTGTTTCAAGACTTGAAGCCCGGCTGGGAGTTCAGTTGCTGAACCGGACCACCCGCAGCATCGGACTGACGGAAGCCGGAGCGGTATTTTATGAACGCTGCCGGCAGGCTCTGGAGGATATACGGGATGCCGAGGCGACACTGCATCATGCAAAAGGCGCGCCGTCAGGACGCCTGCGCGTCAATGTACCTCATATCGTGGGACGGCACCTGCTTATGCCACTCATTGCGGATTTTGTGAGCCGCTATCCGGAGATCGAACTCGACATCGCCCTGGAAGACAGGATTGTCGATCTGATCGAGGAAGATATTGATGTTGTCATCCGCAGCGGCAACCTCCCGGACTCGCGCCTGATCGCCCGACGTCTGGGCGATCAGCATTTCATTACCTGTGCCAGCGTCTCCTATCTGGAATCGAATGGCCATCCGCTACTGCCGTCTGAAATTCAGAACCATCGCTGTCTGCGTTATCGCTATCCCAATACCGGCTTGTTTGCTCCGTGGGTCTACAGGCCACCACATGATCAGGTCCGGCTTCCCGAAACCATGATTTTCAACAACAGCGATGCGGCACTTCGAGCTGCCGCTGACGGTCTGGGGCTGGTTCATCTGCCGGTTTATGTGGCGCGGGATGCGATTGCTTCCGGGCAACTGATTCCTCTGTTTGAGAAATATTGCATGGCTATTGGATCGCTCTGGATCATCTGGCCTGCCGTTCGTACACTCTCTCCCAAGGTCCGCGCTTTTGCGGATTTTATTCTTGAACGCTTTGCCGCAATGCCCGAAGCGTTCATGCCGTTTCGTGATGGTTATGGAAAAATCTGGTTTGCAGAGGCCCCATTGGGGCAACTATCTTCTGTTTGATGGGGGTTTCTGTAAAACAGACAGGCAGAAATCACCTACTTTGCGGACATTAGGCGCAGGGTCGGGTTGGTCCTGAAAGCGGACGTTAGACCTATAGCCGATGAACCCAAGCTCCAGGACCGCATATAAGTTCCTTAGCCCTTGATTTTACCTCTAAGTTGATCTGACTGATCTCCTGTGGGGTTGCATTTTGTGAGTGGATCGTGTCGTTCGTCACAGAGGTTGTAGGTTTGTCAAGTTTTAGGGCGTAAGACGCACTGAGCCCAATCGAAAAACCGTATCCGATTGTCGAGGGGACGGGGCGATCGGATAAAATAAAACTAGGGGTCGACGAATGCAGTAAGGTCCACTCCAGACCCAATAGATGATTGGCAACCTGCGTAGCGGCAGCAATTACGAGTTTAGGATTGAAATAAAATTCGTATCCATGCGCTGCGAGAATAAATTCCAGTTCAGAAGCCAGCAGTTCACTTCCCTGTGCCTGCTGCAAACGGACAAATTCTTGCTGGGTAATTCTGGCGCCGGACAGGAGCCCTTTCGCCTGTAGGGCGCGGTTGAGCGTGACTGCGTCTGGACAGTTTTTATAATCAGTTAGCGCAATCGCTAAATACTTACCGAGGTCGAGGAGAGTCCCAAAATTCTCGGGATATCGGCATACCTGAACTGCCATTAGCATCGCAACGTCAACACGGGCGACACTATCCAGTTCGCCCTTCTGAATGCAGCGATCCAACCCAGTGACCATCTTAGTTTCCAATGTCCCAAGATGGTCCTCGAGAGCATCGCTTGGCCTGAAAAACTCGTCAAACACTATGTTGGCGTACTCCTCAGACATCTTATCGCCGGGTCCCTGAGGGGGGAGTTTCTGCCCAGTTCCCACGTTCAGATAATAAGGGCCAGGATCACTAGGCGCCTTGAAGCGCTTCTGCCAAAGTACTGGCACGATGTGGTGATGTTTTTTTTCAAACTTGGGTATTGGAGGAAGATTCATTGCGATCTCATATCAGTTGTTTTGATTGCTGCCCAACAGTAAGGAGGCCTTCACATCTTGTTCGTTTCTGGGCGTTTGCGCCAGATTGCGGACAATCTCCTTCCCCCCCCCATCAAACCGCTACTCATAACTACGACGTCGCACCGCAAAGCCATATCCATCAGGGGTTATGGAACCTGTTTGATGATCCATTTTTCCAGGATGCTGACGCTGTCCGTTATTTCCATGCCGTTTGGTCGGATCAGCCCGTAAGATGTTCCATCCGCGTCGAACCCAGCCGGTGCCACAAGCCGACCGGTTGCGATATCGTCCATGGCGATGATACGGGGCGACAGAGCAACACCCAGACCATTGGCGGCGGCTTCCAGCATCATGAAATGATGGTCGTACAGCCTGACATCACGCGGGGTGGGAATCTCAGGCCGGGACATCAGCCAGTTCTTCCAGGCCTCCGGCCGGGTGCGCGACCCGAGTGCCAGATAGCCCCCGTCGGCAAACCGCTGCGCCATGTCAGGACGCATGACCGGCCCGACCGCCTCCTGCGTGAGCGTGGTAACGGTCCAGTCAGGACCAAGTGGGAAATCAAGGCGCCGGATTGCCAGCGTGACGCGATCACGTGCGAAATCCAGTGCACCGCCGCCGGTCGAAAGATGCACATCAATCCCCGGATGGCGGTCCTGGAAGTCGGACAGGCGCGGGATCAGCCAGCGCATCGCAAGCGACCTCTCGCACGAGAGCACGATCGGCTGCGTACCGGATGAAGACCGGATATCGGCCAGCGTTGCCGCGATCCCCTTGAGTGCATCGGTTGCCGCTTCAGCCAGACGTACGCCGTCCCGGGTCGGCCGCACACCTCGCCCGTCCGGCTCCAGAAGCTGGAGTTTCAGATCGTCAGCCAGCTTGGATACCCGACGGCTGACGGCCCCGTGAGTCAGAGCCAGTTCCGTGGCCGCCGCCCGCACTGAGCCAAGGCGCACAACCGCTGCGAAAGCACGCAGATCGTCCAGAGAGGGAATGTCAGAACGCTTCATTGGTCAGTTTTTATCACCGGAACAGGTCAGTTCATATCGATTTTCCTCATGAACCGTTTCGTTATTCTCACTGGAATGATGGAAAAAATCTTTTGCCCCGCCTTGCCGTTGGCTGTCACGATGGGAGATCCCGCCGGAATCGGCCCTGAGATCATAGTGCGAATGTTCCTGCGACGACCGCAGCAACGGTGCTGGATCGTCGTGGGCGATCCGCTGGTGATGCACCAAGCGTTGACAGCACTCAACTCATCGGCGTCGGTGCGCCAGATCGCGACACCAGCCGAAGCCCGGTTCGAGGACGGAGTGCTGAATGTGCTGGTCTCGTCGGAATGCGCAGAACCACCGCCTGTGGGTCAGGTCAGCGCCGAGAGTGGCCGCGCCGCCTACACAGCAATCATGACCGCAATTCGTTTGGCGAAGGCGGGAACAATCCGGGGTGTCGTTACTGCGCCGATTCACAAGGAAGCACTCGCCGCTGCCGGACTGCACTATCCCGGTCATACAGAAATTCTCGCCGAGCAGGCTGGTGGCGTGGATGTCGCCATGATGTTGGCGAACGAGGACATCCGCGTCGTGCTGGTGACGATCCACTGTTCTCTCAGGGACGCGATCCAGCGCGCTGATTTCCCCGCCCAGACGGCAGCAATCCGGCTGGCTCACACGGGAGCACGCGCACTGGGTATCGGACGCCCACGTGTCGCCGTAGCGGGCCTTAACCCCCATGCCGGAGAGGGTGGCCTGTTTGGTGACGAAGAGACCCATATCATCGGTCCCGCCGTCGCCCAGGCACGTCGTGAAGGCATTGACGCATCAGGCCCCTGGCCCGGTGACACGGTGTTCATGCAAGCGCGCGAGAGACGGTTCGATGTCGTCGTCGCACAGTATCATGACCAGGGACTGATTCCCATCAAATACATGGGTCTGGCGCAGGGTGTGAATATCACCCTCGGTTTGCCCTTCACGCGGACAAGCCCCGACCACGGCACAGCCTTCGATATTGCAGGACGGGGCGTCGCCGATCCATCCAGCCTGGAAACGGCATTCGATTATGCTCTTCGCCTCACTAATGGAGCCTCAGTATGACCCGACCCGAGTTCATCTTCATGCTGACCCGTCATGACCGGACGGTGGAGAACGCAGTCGATCTGGTCGAAACTGCCCGTGCGGTAGGTGTCCGGCATATCGGGTTCAAGGATATTGGTCTGCCTTTTACGGTGCTCCAGACGCTGGCCAGCACTATCCGTGAGGCCGGAGCAAAAACCTATCTGGAAGTTGTCTCTCTCGATCGCGACAGCGAACTTCGCTCAATACAGGCCGGGATCGCTCTTGGTGTCGATTATCTGCTGGGTGGTACACATGTCGATGATGCGCTGAAGCTGCTGGGAGGCACAAAAATCCGCTATTATCCCTTTCCCGGCCGGATCAGTGGGCATCCGAGTATGCTCGAAGGAACTGAAACGGAAATCGTACGCAGTGCGGTCGATCTTGCCTCCAGGCCCGGTGTTCATGGACTGGATTTGCTTGCTTATCGGTTTGTGGGAAACGTGCCGGATTTGATCCGGCGAGTATGCGCCGCTGTGCCGAATAAACCTGTCATCGTCGCGGGTTCGCTCGATCGGGCGGAGCGTATTCGCGCTACCGCCTCTGCGGGTGCTTCGGGTTTTACGGTCGGAACAGCACTGCTCGACGGCGTTTTTCCCGCATCACCCGATCTGACGCAACAGCTCGGCTACGTCCAGACTATCATTCGACAACTCTGACGGAGGAAACCAATGGAAAAAATAAACCTGGCTCAGGCCTTCACGACATTTTCCGATTACTGGAGCTCCCGTGTGGCCGGTGAGATCAACACATCCCAGATCAAGCTGGCAAAATTCAAAGGGAAATCCCACTACTGAGCTTCTTAGTAGTGCCTCAGAAAATTGCAGATTATCTGTGCGTGAAGTGAGGCAAACACAAGTCTGGTTTTATCCTCTGAAACCCAAAAGCGAACTTTCTACTTCCCCACATATGAGCCTCTTATCGGGGTGCTAGAATCAACCCCCCTGATTCCGGCACTCTCCAGACTGCCGATCCTCCTCCACGGTTCGCCATGGCCCGCTGTCGTGACCGACAGCCGCCGAACCCAACCGGAGGCCCGATCATGCTCGATCCCAAGACGGGGTTACCGCCCCGTTTCCTGCGCACGCCCGATGCGGCGCGCTTCCTTGGCATTTCCATCCGTACGCTGGAAAAACATCGCACCTATGGCACCGGCCCGACCTATCGGAAGATTGGTGGCCGGATCGTCTACGCCCTCCCAGATCTTCAGGGCTGGGTCGAGAATGGTGTCCGTCGCTCCACCACCGACGAGACACCCTGCCGTGTCTTTCCAGCCCGCCCGCTGACCCCGGCCGAAAAGGCGACCCTTTGAATGGCCGGCGTCATGCCGCAGCGCGGCCAGCAGGGGCGAGAGAGCGAGCGGCTGCGCCTCGATCCCTTCGTGATCGCGGGTGGTGATGCCAGCCCCCGTGATCAGCGCGACCTGATGGAGCGGCCGTTCTTCTCGCTTTCCAAGGCGAAGCGGGTCGCGCCGATCCTCTATGAGGCCGGCGGTCAGCGGGTCGAGATTCACGGCCTGGCTGAGCATGGTATGGCGACGATCTGGGATGCCGACGTGCTGATCTGGGCCGCCTCGCAGATTGTCGAAGCGGAGAATAGCGGCCTCCGGACATCACGCTTCCTGCGTTTCACTCCGTACCAGCTTCTGACGGCCGTGGGCCGCGCCACGGGCGCACGGGACTACCGGCTGCTCAAGGCAGCGTTTGCCCGCCTGCAATCGACCGTGGTTCGTACGACCATCCGGAATGGCGAGCACTGGCGCCGACACCAGTTCTCCTGGATCAATGAATGGGAGGAGAGGACCACCCGTGATGGCCGTGTCGAGGGCATGGAGTGCGTTCTGCCCGACTGGTTCTATCGCGGCGTCATCGACCGTTCGCTGGTCCTGGCGATCGACCCGGCCTATTTCCGCCTGACAGGCGGTATCGAGCGCTGGCTCTACCGTGTCGCCCGCAAACATGCCGGGCATCAGCCGCAGGGCTGGCTGTTCGAGATGGCGCATCTCCATGAAAAATCCGGCAGCCTGGCGCGTGTCTCCGATTTCGCGCTCGACCTGGGGCGCATCGCCGCCCGACAGTCGCTCCCCGGCTATCGCCTCGCGATCCGGCGTGAAGGGCGGCGGAAACTGCTGCATATTCGTTCAGTTAACTTATCCACAGTGCCTGTGGATGACGGTGTGGACGGACACGGGATTTCGGGCGCAGGGACTATCGGGACTTCGGGCGCATCACTATCGGGATTTCAGGCGCACGAACCCCAGTTAAGCCTTTGGCCTGAAACGCGGAATCGCGCTGCTAACTTAGAATCTAACTTAGAGTCTAACTTTTTGATGTTGGGGCGACCGGATACCGACCGTGGTGCCGGTGCCGCCGACAGGCCGGGCGATCCGCACGCGTGTGGTCTTTCTCCCATGCCGGGAGACGGGCCATGACCAGCGCCACAACGTCCCGTGCGCGGGGCCACGCCCTGCCGTTCGCACGCGACCCACTGACCCATGTTGAACTGACCCACATCGAAACGCGTGTCGAGAACTGGATCAGGTTCGGTCATGAGGCTCAGGAACAGATCCTCGACCGACGCCGTCGTATCTTCTCCTTCCGGCCTGGCAGCGTTTTCGCCTTTGTCCGCTGGGCGGCCAACGATTTCGGCACGATCGCATCGCGTATCGACATCCTGCGCGCCGTGGCACCGGGAGAACCTTGCCAGACCGTGCCCTTTATCCGGCCCGGCGGTGAAATCCTGCTGCGGGTCGCGGGTTGGCCGAAGGTCGAACAGGTGCTCCGCCATATCGATGCGGTGGAAGAAGCCGGCATCGACGCCTGCACGGTTTCGCCCGATTACTGGCGGCATGTCGGCAACCGGCTGAACGCGGGTGAGCAACCGCGCCCCTACACCATGGCACGTCATCGGGCCTGGCTCAGGCGGCGGGAGATCAGGCCATGACCCGCTTCGGTTATGTCATGGCGACGTATTTTGCGGTGATGGGTGTCGTCATCGCCGCCATCGTCCCCGTGCCGGTGAAGCTGCTCTGGAACGCCTCCGCCAGTACGCCGCTCGGCCTCTACGACCTTGCAGCGCCCAACGGGCTGAAGGTCGGCGATCTGGTTGCCGTCAGGCCACCGAAGCCGCTGGCCGATTTCATGGTTCGGCGCGGCTATATCGGGCGCGGTGTACCGCTGCTGAAGCCCGTGGCAGCGCGGCCGGGGCAACAGGTTTGCCGCGTCGGGCGCACCGTCACGGTTGATGGCGTAAAGCTCGGCGAGGCGCAGGAGCGTGACCGGCGCAGGCGTATGTTGCCGCTCTGGCAGGGCTGCCGCCGCATCGCATCGGATCAGATTTTCCTCATGAACCCGTCCGTTCGCGACAGTCTGGACGGGCGCTATTTCGGCCCGCTTCCGCGCGCCACCGTCATCGGCCGGGCGACGCCGCTCTACACCGACGCGCACGGCGACGGTCATTTCGTCTGGCACGGCCTTTTCGCTGAGAGGCCGATGCCGCGCCTTCCCAACATCGCTACGGAGACTTCCCATGCCGCAGATCGGTAGCTTCACGCGCGACAAGACCGGCTTTGCCGGACGCATCCAGACCTTCCTTGGTTTCCATGAGATCGTTATCGTGCAGACTGAGAAATCGGAATCCGACAACGCCCCGGATTATCGTATCTATCGCGATGACGAGGACGGCCCCGAGATTGGTGCCGGCTGGAAACGCACGGGCGAGCGGGCCGGCGATTACGTTGCCCTGCTGATCGATGATCCGCTTCTGCCGCAGCCGTTGCGCGCCAATCTGTTCCGTGACGGCAGTAATGGCGGTCTCTGGTCGTTGCACTGGAGCCGCCCCCAGAGGCGCGACGGGCGGGACTGACGTCATGCGCAGTCAGACCCTGATCGTGTGTTTGTTAGCAGCGGGATGTCTCGTTTCGATGGCGCCGGTTGTTGTATCGGCGCAGACACTCGACGTTCCGTATGCCGCCGAGATCGCTGCGGCTGCACGGCGTTTCGACATTCCGGCGATCTGGATCAGGGCTGTCATGGGCACCGAGAGTGCTGGCGATCCGGGTATCGTTTCATCAGCGGGGGCGATGGGGCTGATGCAGATCATGCCCGGCACATGGGCCGATCTGCGCGTCCGGCATCATCTCGGCCGTGATCCCTACGATCCGCGCGACAACATTCTGGCGGGCGCGGCCTATCTCCGTGAGCTGCATGACCGCTACGGTTCGCCGGGTTTTCTCGCTGCCTATAATGCCGGTCCCGATCGCTACGAGGCGTCTCTGGCAGGGCGTCCGCTCCCATCGGAAACGCGCGCTTATGTCGCTGCCGTTGCGCCGATCATCGGAGGTGGCGGCGATGCTCCCGTCATGATCGCGGCGGCGGATCGGTTTGCCTGGACCCGTGCGCCGCTCTTCATCGTGCAGCCGGATCGCAGCACGACGGTCGCGTCTGTGCGCGATATGTCGGGGATCATGCCGCGATCGGATGGCCTGTTCGTGGCTTCAGGCGGCATGGGATCGCGGCCATGATGACAATGTGTAGGGCAGGGGGTGGAGAGGCGGAAAGGGGGCAGAAGAGGGAGCGCAAGATTAAAGCGGACGGCACCCCATGGGTCCGATCCGCAGGGCAAGCTCTTGTCTGCACATTGTTTTGGGTGGCACCCCCTTTGAGGGGGTATGGTGCCGCGACAGGCGGCGAAGTCAGTTTCCGCCCCGTTTTTCGCGGCACTCCTGTCTGTTTGTGGCAGTTTCGGGCGGATCGGCGGCCATGAGTGCGGGCGACGACAACCGCTTTCGCCTGAGGCCGGGCCGTATCCGCGCTGACACGCCGAAGATCGGTCGTGCCAGGAGTTTCCTGACCAAGGTGCGGACGGTTACGCGCCAGCAGCAGGCGGCGAGCGGTGGGAGCGGACGTCCCCGACGCGGTGGTCCCGGACATGCACCGAAAGGGGAGGGAAGCATCGCGTCCGGGCGTGGCGTGCGGCGTGGAAGGGGGGCGACGTTCGTGCGCGCCCGGAACCTCTCGAATGGCTGGAGCCATCGTCGGCCGGGGAGCCGTCGTGTCATCGTCAAATCCCGTTCCGTCCGTGGAGCAGGCCGAAACGGCAAGGCCGCTGCCCATCTCCGCTACATCCAGCGCGACGGCACCGCCCGTGACGGCGAGCGTGGCCGGCTCTATTCGGGGAACGAAGACCGCGCCGATGGTGATGCGTTTCTCGATCGTGGGCGCGATGACCGCCATCAGTTCCGCTTCATCGTCTCACCGGAGGATGCCGGTGATCTCGCCGACCTGACGGGCTACACCCGAGATCTGATGGCGCAGGTCGAAGCCGATCTGGGCACGAAACTCGATTGGGTTGCGGTCAACCACCACAATACCGGCCATCCGCATGTGCATGTCGTCGTCAACGGCCGTGACGAATTGGGCGAGGATCTGGTCATCAATGGCGACTATCTTGCCAACGGCATCCGCGAACGGGCGAGCGAACTGGTCACGCTGGAACTCGGGCCTGTCACCGAGATCGAGCAGCGCCTCAAGCTGGTCGCCGAGATCGACCAAGATCGTCTTACCCGCATCGACCGGGCGATGCTCGCGGAGGCCGAGGACCGGTTTCTCGATTTGCGTCATGAGCCTGACGATCCGCGCTGCCAGGCGGACCGGGCGCTCCGCCTGCGTCGTCTTGGCAAGCTGAGCGATATGGGCCTCGCCACGGAGCATGCGCCGGGCGTGTGGGAACTGAGCGAGCAACTGGAGCCGACGCTGCGCGAGATGGGTGAGCGCGGCGACATCATCCGCACGATGCAGAAGGCACTCCGGGTAGACGGCACCGAGCGCGACCCGATGAGCTTTACGATCCATGATGCGGCACCTGCGACGCCGATCGTCGGTCGCGTCATCGACAAGCATCTGTCGGACGAGCTGGGCGAGGAACTGACGCTGGTGGTCGATGGGATCGATGGCCGCGCGCACCATGTTTCCGGTATCGACCCGGCCCGTGTCGCGGAGGCACGGATCGGCAGCATCGTCGAGATAGGCCCGCCTGATAGCGCCGGGAGCCCCTCCGATCGCGCGATTGCCGGAATGGCCGAAGGAGGTATTTATCGGCCGAGCCGTCATCTGGAACAGGCCCGGTTCGAGGGGCGGGTGCCGGGCGGCGACTATGACGGTTTCGTCGCGTCGCATGTCCGACGGCTGGAGGCCCTGCGCCGTGCCGGTATCGTCGAACGGATCGACACCGACCAGTGGCGTATTCCCGAGGATTTCACCACCCGTGCTGCGGCCCACGATGCGGGAAGGGGCGGACGGGCAAATATACGTGTCCTTTCGACCTTCGATCTGGGCAGCCAAGTCGGCGCGGATGGCGCGACCTGGCTCGACCGGCGGCTGGTGGGAGGTGTGGTGTCTGATCTGGTGCCTGCTGGCTTCGGGGAACAGGTGCGCGAGGCGATGGAGCAGCGGCGGGAGAGGTTGATTGAGCAGGGTGATGCTGTCCGCCGACCGGATGGGCGTGTCAGCTATCGGCGCAACCTGATTGCCGTGCTTCAGGAGCGGGAGGTTGCCCGCGCTGGTGTGAAACTGGCGGCAACGAAATCCGTGCCGTTCCGGGCAGTTGCTGACGGCGAGACGGTCAGTGGCACGTTCACCGGCACCACACAGCTATCCAGCGGGAAGTTTGCCATCGTCGAGAAGTCTCATGAATTCACGCTGGTCCCGTGGCGGCCTGTGATCGAGCGCCAGATCGGACGAGATGTCGCCGGAACCGTGCAGGGCAGATCGGTGTCGTGGCAAATAGGAAGATCGCGAGGATTGGGGTTGTGAGCTATCCCGAAGCTGCACGCAGCAGGAAATCCCGTACATGCACTACACGCGGATGGCGGAGCGCCGTCTTGTTCCAAGCGAGATAAAGTGTGTTGTCGGGCCCTGGCCTCGTCGTCGGCAACTCTACCAACTGACCGGCTGCCAGAGCTTCCGCGCATAGATAGTCCGGCAGCACCGTCCATCCTGTTCCAGCTTGGGTCATTCCGATCAGAATGCGTAGGTCTGGTGCGGTAGCAACGGCCTGCATGTCGGGCGTTTTGCCGAAGGCCTGTTCGAAGAAGGGGCGCAGCAGCGGTAACGTTTCGTCATAGGCGATGCATGGCAGGCCGCAGAGGAAGTCGGCAGTGACGGCGCGTGCCTTCATGCGTTCAGCTATCTCCCGTGCCGCGACCAGCAATAATCGTTCTCGGCCCAATTCCGCGAACCCATGTACGTTGCCGTCTGGTGGCGAAGCCGTGATGGCCAGATCAGCATGGCTCTCGTCGAGTGCGGCATAGATGCGCTCGCGGTTGCCGGTCTGGATACGCAGCCGCAAACCTTCGTGGACCAACGGGGCAAGCATCGGTGCGATACGAGCCGAAAGATATTCGGCCGGGCCGACCAGATGCACCGTGCCGCTCAAATGACTTGAGCGCGCTTGCGCCGCGCCCATGGTCGCCTCGATCCCGTCGAGATGGGCAGCAACCGAACGGGCAAGATCATCGGCTGCTGGCGTCGGTGCGACGCCGCGCGCTTGTCGGATGAACAGTGGCTTGCCAAGCATCTCTTCCAATGCCGCGATATGCGCCGAGGCCGCCGGCTGGGTGATGCTGAGCCGCTGCGCCGCGCGGGTCAACGAGCCGGCACGGTAGGTATCAAGGAAGGTGCGCAGGTAGATGAGGTAGTTCATGATCACCAACCCATAAATATTCCTATGGTTAATAGCAAAAGGAATTATTTTTGTCGTGTGCTTGCATGAGGCATCTCTGGCCAATAGCCGGAGTGCCCCTAATGCCTGCCAAACTCAAAATTCTGATGATCCTGACTTCCAGCGCCGAGATGGGCGATGTTGGCGAACCGACCGGTCTATGGTTCGAGGAACTGGCGACACCTTATTATGCCTTCGTCGATGCCGGTGCGTTGGTGACGCTTGCTTCCATACAGGGTGGCCCAGCTCCGATCGACCCGCGTTCCGTCAAGGCCAAGGGCGAGAATGAAGCCAGTGTGGATCGCTTCCTCGGTGACGCGGTGGCTTCCGCAGCCCTCAATGTAACGCTCCGTATCGAGGGTATCGACGCTGCAAGTTATGACGCGATATTCCTTCCTGGCGGGCACGGAACCATGTGGGATTTGCCGAACAGCACTGAACTAGCTGGGCTGCTCGACAAAGCGTGGGCGCATGGGAAGGTAGTCGCCGCTGTCTGTCATGGTCCTGCCGGGTTGGTGAACGTGCAAGACGAAACGGGTGCGCTGCTGGTCAAGGACCGGCGCATCACCTGCTTCACCGATAGCGAGGAATGCGCCGTTGGTCTCGACGCAGCCGTTCCGTTTCTGCTGGAAACCCGCTTGCGTGAGCTGGGCGGTCGGTATGAGAGCGTTGCGGACTTCCAGCCCTTCGCTGTCACCGATGGTCGCCTCGTAACCGGACAGAACCCGGCATCGTCGGCGCTGACCGCGAAGCACACGCTGGGGGCGCTGGCAGCGTCGGTGCGCTGAACGTCACGAATACAATATACAAGGAAAGACGCTTCCCATGACCACGCCGCAAGCGCGGAGCATTCCGCTCGTCATCTATGTTTTCGCGCTCTCGGCCTTTGCCTTGGGCTTTACCGAATTTGTCACCATCGGCCTGGTTTCGGACATTGCCGCTGACTTAAAAGTCGGTGTCGATCATATTGGAGCCGCTGTCGCTGCCTATGCGATCGGGGCCACGATCGGCGCACCGATCCTCACAGCATTGGCGGCGAGCTGGAGCCGCAAGTATCTGCTGCTGGCGGCCATGATCGTGTTCACAATCGGTAACTTCCTCGTCGGGCTATCCGGTGATCTGCCCTCGTTGCTGGTCGCTCGTTTTGGATCGGGTCTGGGACACGGCGTTTTTCTTGCGGTCGCATCCAGCGCTGCCACGCGACTGGTAGCCCCAGAGCGAGCGGGCAGCGCGGTCGCCGTCGTCTTCGGTGGGCTGACCCTCGCGCTCGCCTTCGGCGTACCGATCGGGACTTTCCTCGGCAGTATCTGGAGTTGGCAGACGATCTTTATGAGCGTCGCTGGTTGTGGCGCCATCGGTGTGCTTGGCTTGGCTTTCCTGATGCCCAACGGTCGCGATGGCGGTGAGGCAAAGGACGCTTTCCACAATCTGGCAGCTCTCACCGACCGACGGCTCCTCGGCGCAACACTCATCACCGTGTTGGCCTATACTGGGTCATTCTGCTTATTTTCCTATATTTCGCCCTTGCTGATTAAGGTAACGGGCATGAGTGCTACATGGGTCAGCACGATAATGCTGGCATATGGTGTTGCAGCAGCAATCGGCAACATTGTCGGCGGGCGCATGACGGATCGTCTCGGTTCCGACAAGGCGGTGATGATCGTTCTCGTCGGCCTCGCCATTGTACTCACGGCGATCTGGCCTGCCGTGCATTCCGTTCCGGCCATGATTGTGCTGATCGCAGCGCTCGGCGCACTCACCTATGCTGCCGTGCCAGCCATGCAGGCTCGTGTCATCGGCATCGCCGAGCACCACGCGCCGAAGGCGCTTGCGGCTGCTGCCGGTCTCAACATCGCTGGCTTCAACTCCGGTATTGCTCTCGGGTCACTCATTGGCGGAGGGGTGATCGGTGCATTCGGACTGACTGCTGTCGCAATCGTTGGGGCGGGCGCGGCGGCTATCGGTATCGGCGTCCTGATAATCCAAGATAGTAATAGGAAATTCCAGGCCAGTTAGATGCGGCGTGCGCGGTATGTCACCGAGGTAACGGGCATTGCAAGCGGTAAAATACCGCTCGTGACGCTCGTTCAGCTTCTCTCGGTCGCCGAGCATCTGAACTTCCGGCACGCGGCAAACGTGCTTGGTGTCACCCAATCGAGCGTCAGTGCCCGGATCAAGGCTCTGGAAGAGACGTTGGGTATTGCCCTATTTGAGCGGCGTCATCGTGGCGTCCGGCTGACCGAGGCCGGGCGCCGCTTCGTTGCGGAGGTTTCGGCCGGTATCGAGCAGATCGACCATGCTGTCAGGACGGCAGGCGCGATTGCCGACGGCACGGTCGGGCGCCTCGCGATTGGGCTGCACGGTTCGATCGCGACGGGATTTCTCGCCGATCTGCGTCGGCGCTATCGCGCAGCCCACCCGGCAATCGAGCAGAGCATCATCGAAGGACCGTCGTCACATACTCTCGCCATGATACGCGACGGCAAGCTCGATGTGGCCTTTATCATCAATGTCTCCAATGTGCCTGACTGCCATAGCCAGCACCTCTGGAGCGAGGCCCTGGTGATTGCTCTTCCTGCCGCGCATCCGCTCGCATCTCTGGAATCCCTCGCCTGGGCAGACCTCCTCATGGAAAACTTCCTTGTCCGGTCGAGTGGCGCCGGGCCGCAGGTTTTCGAACATATCGTCCGGCGCGTGGCCGAACATGGACGATCGCCCTACCTCCAGCGGCGCGATGTCGGGCGGGACACTCTGATGCATATGGTCGCGGCAGGAGAGGGGATCACGCTGACCCATGAGGCAGGGAGCCATGTGCCATTCCCCGGCATCGTCTTCCGCCCGATCGACGACGAGAAGGAACATGCCCGGTTCAGCGCGGTCTGGTCGCCTCAGAACCGCAGCCCTGCACTGCGGAATCTTCTGGATCTCGCCACGCATATGAGTCGCCTGGATGGTTTGACCATGCAGGCTCAAACCGTGCCATCATCGTTTTCAGCCAAAGCACCAGGACGTCAGGAAACAGGCGGTGCGCGTTTATGAAGTTATGAAGCGCCGGTCTGTAAAAATAGCCTGTTATCAGGAGGAAAATCCCCATGACCCTCGAAACCTTCCGCGAGATCTACGGTCTCGACGACAGTCCGTCGCCGCTCGACCGGTCCGTGCTAGTGTTGATTGACATCCAGCGCGAATATCGCGACGGACGGGTGCCGCTTGCCAATGTCGATGCGGCGGCGTTTGAAGCCGGGCGGCTGCTTGATCTCGCGCGGCGCAGGGGCGTGCCGGTCATCCATATTGCCCATGACGCGGGGCTGGGTGCTCCCGCCTTCGCCAGCGATGGTCCGTATCGTGATTTCCTGCCGCAGGTGACGCCCCGCGACGGGGAGACGGTTCTGTTCAAGACCTACGCGAATGCGTTTATCGGCACCGGGCTCGCGGAGTGTATCAAGGAAACGGGTCGGAACGAGGTCATCATCGCCGGTGATACGGTGGGTGTCTGCGTGTCCACCACCGCCCGCGCGGCGGCGGAGGAATACGGCCTGCGCGTGACCCTCGTGGCGGACGCCATTGCCGCACGCGATGTCGCCGATCCGCTGGGCGGAACGATCGTGGCCGAGACCGTGCGTCGCGTCGCCCTGGCCGAACTGGCGGATATGTTCGCCGTCATCGTAAAGGACAGCACTGCGTGGAAGGAGTGAGGGCGTCTTTTTCCCTCAGCCAGTCAGCGGGGGCTGGCCGGGACAGCTTTCAATAACGCGCCCGGTTCCACGTCCAGTGCCTCTGCAATCTTTCCCAGGATCGTAACGCTTGCCGACACGTCCGCGCGTTCGATCGCCCCGACATAGCGGGTGCTCAGGCCGGCGCGATCGGCCAGCTCTTCTTGCGTCATGTCCCTGTCATGACGCATCCGACGCAGGTTGACCGCCATGACCTCCTTGAGGTCCATGCCATCATCGAGACCTGCGTCGGAACGATCGTTCCAGGAATGATCGTTCCTATTCGTCCTGGCCCGTGGTATTCTCCCCGTCCGGTGGGGACTTTTCCGTGCCGTGTGCGAGACGGACGAGAAGATCCGCGCTGGAAACGCCAAGGACGGCCGTTATGTCAGCGAACTCGATGACATCGATTCGGCGCTCGCCATTCTCATATTTGGCGACGAAGGATTGTGGCTTGCCGAGGGCGGCCGCCAGTTCCGCCTGCGTCATACCCCCGGTCTTGCGCGCTTCTGTGAGAAGCGCTTGCAGCAAAAGCTGCCGGGGTGTGCGCAGGGATTTCTTCATGCGGAACGGCTCTCCGACGGGCAGGGGAGCCGTTCCGATAATCCTGATTTAGGATTATCCCATTTTAGGATATGGTTGACTACAATCCTGCTGGAGGGCTGTCGGATGACAGCAAAACCCGAACTGGACCCCGATGTCGATGACCTGGCGCCGACCGTGCCGGAGATCACGAGCTATGACGAAGTGCATTTCATTACCTATCTCCGCCTGCTCGACGCCGAGGCGGATCGGGCCGACTGGACGGAGGTGGCGCGGATCGTGCTGCACCGCGACCCGGCTGACGGAGAGCGCACGCGCATCTGTTGGGAAAGCCATCTTGCCCGTGCACAGTGGATGACGAAAATCGGTTACCGGAAGATTCTCGAGCAGGCCGTGATCGACGCCCGCGCAACCCGGCACTGACCGTCCTTTTTCTACGCCATGGTATCCGGCGGTACGATCGCGACTCATTATATATTGCCTGCCGCTGGGTCGCTCCTTCTCTGATCGGTTTCATTCCCCAAGCCGATTGGAGCCCCGATGTCCGGAAGCCGTGTCCTGTGGGGGCAGGTCGCCTTCGTTCTGTTGATCGTCTTCGTCGCCATCTGGAGTGCCACGGAATGGACGGCCTGGCGCCTGGGCTTTCAGCCCCAGCTTGGCGCTCCCTGGTTCATGGTGGCAGGCTGGCCGTTCTACTATCCGCCGGCCTTATTCTGGTGGTGGTATTTCTACGACGCCTATGCGCCGTCGATCTTCGTGACGGGCGGATATATCGCCTCATCCGGTGGTCTCATCGGCTGCGTTGTTGCCATCGGCCTGTCCATCCTCCGGGCGCGGGAGGCCCGCAACGTCGCCACGTATGGCTCGGCCCGCTGGGCGGATGCTGCCCAGGTGAAGCAGGCAGGACTGCTCGACCCCGACGGCGTGGTGCTGGGCCGGCTGGATCGGGACTATCTCCGGCATAACGGCCCCGAGCATGTCCTGTGCTTTGCGCCGACCCGCTCGGGCAAAGGTGTCGGGCTGGTCGTACCAACACTGCTGACCTGGCCGGGCTCGGCCATTGTCCATGACATCAAGGGCGAGAACTGGGGGCTGACCGCCGGATTTCGCGCCCGTCATGGGCGCGTGCTGCTGTTCGACCCGACCGATCCGGCATCCTCGCCCTACAATCCGCTGCTGGAGGTCCGGCGTGGCGACAGGGAGGTGCGCGACGTCCAGAACATCGCCGATATCCTCGTCGACCCCGAAGGTGCTTTGGACCGGCGCAACCATTGGGAGAAGACCTCGCATTCCCTGCTGGTCGGCGCAATCCTGCATGTCCTCTATGCGGAACCGGACAAGACGCTGGCTGGTGTCGCCAATTTCCTCTCCGATCCGAAGCAGCCGGTGGAGGCGACGCTGCGTGCGATGATGTCCACGCCGCATCTCGGCAAGGCGGGCGTGCATCCGGTCATCGCCTCGTCGGCGCGCGAACTGCTGAACAAGAGTGACAACGAACGGTCAGGTGTATTGTCCACCGCCATGTCGTTCTTGGGCCTCTATCGTGACCCCGTGGTGGCGAAGGTGACGGCACGATGCGACTGGCGCATCGCGGATCTCGTGTCGGGCCGCCAGTCCGCGAGCCTCTATCTCGTTGTGCCTCCATCCGACATTGCCCGCACCAAGCCGCTGATCCGCCTGATCCTGAACCAGATCGGCCGGCGGTTGACGGAGGATCTGCATGTCTCCGTCCATCGGCACCGGTTGCTGCTGATGCTCGATGAATTTCCCGCCCTCGGTCGGTTGGATTTCTTCGAGAGTGCGCTGGCTTTCATGGCGGGTTACGGGATCAAATCCTTCCTGATCGCACAGAGCCTCAACCAGATCGAAAAAGCCTATGGCGCGAATAACAGTATTCTCGACAACTGCCATGTCCGCGTCGCCTTCGCCACCAACGACGAGCGCACCGCGCGGCGGGTGTCGGACGCGCTCGGCACCGCGACCGAGATGCGTGATTCCACCAATTATGCCGGCCACCGACTCTCGCCCTGGCTCGGACACCTCATGGTGTCGCGGCAGGAGACGGCACGACCTCTGCTCACGCCCGGTGAGGTGATGCAGCTTCCGCCGACCGATGAACTGTTGCTGGTCGCGGGTGTCGCCCCCGTCCGCGCGAAGAAGGCGCGCTATTACGAGGACGCGCGGTTCATGGAGCGTGTCCTCCCGCCCCCGGCCACCGGAACGCAACGCCCGTCCGCGCCTCCGTCCGATGATTGGTCGGCGCTGGAGACAATGGCGCCATCAGGAGGATCAGCACCGGGTGGGAACACGGGCGCTGATGGTGATCCCGCCAATGCCGGCATCCGCCGCGAACCGGAATTGCCGGAGCATGAGGACGTCGTGCCGCCCGAGCATCCGGGCGTGCAGGAGTTCGATGTGCTCGACGACGAGCCGGATGTCGATGCCGCCAGGGCGCGCGCCATACGCCAGCAGGCTCGTTCCGTTGCGCGCCAGGCAACGACGGACCCTGCCGACGGTCTCGATCTGTGAGGATGCCCATGTCGAGCAAGACCCGCATGAATGTGTATTTCGAGCCGGAGCTTCTGAAGCAGGTCGAAGCGCTGGCGTTGCGGCGCAACGTCTCGAAATCGGCGGTGATCGAAGCGGCCGTCGCGTCCTTTCTTTCGGCCGACGCCTCGGAGCGGCTGGAAGCGGTGTTCGCCCGCCGCATGGACAGGATTGACCGCCAGATCGCCGGGATGGACGAAGACCTCGCCATTATGGGCGAGACGCTGGCACTGTTCATCCGTTTCTGGCTGACTGTTACCCCGCCACTGCCTGACAGTGCCCAGGCATCCGCCAGGGCGAAAGGCGTCGAGCGGTTCGAGGGGTTCCTGCAATCGCTCGGGCGGAAACTGGCGACCGGAGATCGGTTTCTCAGGGAACTGTCGCGGGACATCGACACGCGGCGCAATGGTGGTGAAGACCCCTAGTAATCGTCAGATTGCGTGGGACTGCCAAGAGGATTCGTCAATCCCGCCGATCGCCGCCGTTTCCACGCGATGACCGCACGGTCCGCAATAGTTGTTGAATCGAGCCGAAATGGCCCTCTTTTAATCATCCCCGTGTGGGGATCGTCTGTTCCGGTCCCGTTCGAGCGGGGGTCAGATGGCGGTTTCGCATCAAAATTCGGAAAGTCAGGCACGTGGCATTTCGATGCTGCGCACGGCGATGGGACCGGCGATCGCGGGGCATCTTGCCGACCCGGCGGTGGTCGAGGTGATGCTCAACCCAGACGGGCGGTTGTGGATCGACCGTCTCGCTGACGGTATGGCGGACACGGGCGACACCATCACACCTGCCGATGTCGAGCGTATCGTGCGCCTGGTGGCTCACCATGTCGGAGCGGAGGTGCATGAAGCGGCCCCGCGCGTTTCGGCAGAACTGCCAACCGGCGAACGGTTCGAGGGATTGCTCCCGCCCGTGGTCACAGCCCCCAGTTTCACGATCCGCAAACCGGCCGTCGCCGTGTTCACCCTCGACGATTATGTCGAGGCCGGGATCATGACAGAGGGGCAGGCGGAATATCTCAGTCGCGCTGTTGCGGAACGGAAAAACATCCTCGTCGCGGGCGGGACCAGCACGGGCAAGACCACTCTGGTCAATGCGCTGCTGGCCGAGGTCGCGAAAACCGACGACCGGGTCGTGCTGATCGAGGACACGCGGGAGTTGCAATGCGCGGCACCAAATCTCGTGTCGCTTCGCACCCGTGATGGCATCGTCACGCTTTCCGAACTGGTGCGCTCGGCCCTGCGTCTGCGCCCCGACCGCATTCCGATCGGCGAGGTGCGCGGGGCCGAGGCGCTGGATCTGGTCAAGGCGTGGGGCACCGGGCATCCGGGCGGCATTGGCACGTTGCATGCCGGATCGGTGCTGGCTGCCCTGTATCGTCTGGAACAGCTGATCCAGGAAGCCGTGGTCACGGTGCCACGCGCCATGATCGCGGAGACCATTGACGTGATCGCGGTCTTGTCCGGACGCGGGACGGCCCGCCGGCTGTCCGAACTCGCCACCGTAGACGGGCTAGATACCGACACTGGCACCTATCGAATTTATTCAATAAATACCAATGGAGATTCAAAATGAACCTCACGCTGTTCCGCGTGCGTCGGTATGCGCCTGCCATCTCCACCCTGCTGCTGCTGTCCGTGGTGTGGTGCTCCTCGGCCCTGGCCTCGGGCTCCGACATGCCGTGGGAGGAACCGCTCAACCAAATTCTGGAATCCGTGCAGGGGCCGGTGGCCAAGATCATCTCGGTGATCATCATCACGGTCACGGGTCTGACCCTGGCGTTCGGCGAAACCTCGGGCGGCTTCCGCCGTCTGATCCAGATCGTCTTCGGTCTATCCATCGCTTTTGCGGCATCCAGCTTCTTCCTGTCGTTCTTTTCCTTCTCGGGCGGGGCGCTGATCTGATGGCGGGATACGACGATGACGCGGTGCCGGGGTTCCATGTCCCGGTGCATCGCTCCCTGACCGACCCCATCCTTCTGGGTGGCGCACCCCGTGCCGTAGCCATCGCCAACGGCACGCTGGCCGCCGCGATCGCGCTGGGCCTGCGGCTGTGGCTGGTCGGCGCCGTCTTCTGGATCGTCGGGCATGGGCTCGCGGTCTGGGGGGCAAAGCGCGATCCGCTGTTCATCGAGGTGGGGCGGCGGCATCTCCGTTACCCCGCCTGGCTCCGGGCGTAGGAGGGCAGGACGATGATGTCCCTTGGCGAATATCGCAACCGTGCCGCCCTCCTGTCGGATTTCCTGCCCTGGGCCGCGCTCGTGGAGAAAGGCGTTGTCCTGAACAAGGACGGTTCCTTCCAGCGCACGGCTCGTATCCGTGGTCCCGACCTGGACAGCGCCACCCCGGCCGAACTGGTCGGCGTGACCGGGCGGTTGAATAATGCCCTGCGGCGTCTTGGTTCAGGTTGGGCAGTGTTCGTCGAATCGCAGCGCGTCCCGGCAACATTGTATCCCGAAAGCGATTTCCCCGATGCCGCCAGCCAAATGGTGGACCTTGAACGCCGGGAAGCCTTCGAGGATAAGGGCGCGCATTTCGAAAGCCGGTATTTCCTCACCCTGGTCTGGTTGCCACCGGCGGAATCTTCCGACCGTGCGGCCCGGTTCCTGTTTGAGGGCCGGGAGCGCGAGGGGCCGGACCCGCATGGTATGCTCCATGCGTTCGTGGATCGCTCTGACCGGATGCTGGCATTGCTGGACGGGTTCATGCCCGAGGCCACCTGGCTCGATGACGGTGAGACGCTGACCTATCTCCATTCCACCATTTCGACCCGCAACCAGCAGGTGCGCGTGCCGGAAATTCCGATGCATCTTGATGCCCTGCTGGTCGATCAGCCACTGTCGGGCGGCCTGGAACCAAAACTCGGCGATGCGTATCTGAAAACCCTGACCATCACGGGTTTCCCGAGCCGCACCTTTCCCGGAATCCTGGACGACCTGAACCGGCTGGCCATGTCGTATCGCTGGTCGACGCGCGCCATCCAGCTCGACAAGACGGATGCGACGAAGGTGCTGACCAAGATCCGGCGTCAGTGGTTCGCCAAACGGAAGTCGATCGCGGCCATCGTGCGCGAGGTCATGACCAATGAGGCATCCGTTCTGGTCGACAACGATGCCGCCAACAAGGCGGCCGACGCCGATTTGGCCCTGCAATCCCTCGGTGCCGATGACGTCGGGCAGGCGTACATCACCGCGACCATCACGGTCTGGGACGGCAGCGCCAGCATTGCGGTCGAGAAGCTGCGCCTGGTTGAGAAGATCATCCAGGGGCGTGATTTCACCTGCATGGCCGAAAGCCTGAATGCGGTGGAAGCCTGGTTGGGGAGCCTGCCCGGTCATGTCTATGCTAATGTCCGTCAGCCCCCGGTCTCGACCCTCAATCTGGCCCATATGATCCCGCTGTCAGCGGTGTGGGCGGGGCCGGACCGCGATACCCATTTCCGTGCTCCACCGCTGTTCTACGGAAAGACGGCGGGTGCCACGCCATTCCGGTTCAGCCTCCACATTGGCGATGTGGGTCATACGCTGATCGCGGGACCGACAGGAGCGGGGAAGTCGGTGCTGCTGGCGCTGATGGCGCTCCAGTTCCGCCGCTATGCGGGATCGCAGATTTTCGCCTTCGATTTTGGTGGTTCCATGCGCGCGGCGACGCTGGCGATGGGCGGGGATTGGCACGATCTTGGCGGAGGCCTGACGGACGGGGATACAGAAACCGCGCCCGTCGCCCTCCAGCCGCTGGCGTGCATCGATGATTCGGACGAACGCAAATGGGCCTCAGAGTGGCTGGGGCAGATTCTTGTCGGCGAAGGGGTAACGCTTACCCCAGAGGTGAAGTCTCACCTCTGGTCGGCCCTGAATTCCTTGGCATCATCGCCCAGCCATGAACGCACGATCTCAGGTCTGGTAGCACTCCTCCAGTCCAACGGGCTGAAGCAGGCTCTGGCCCCCTACTGTCTCGGCGGTCCGTATGGTCGCTTGCTTGACGCCGATGCCGAGCGGTTGGGAGAGGCTGATGTCGTGGTGTTCGAGACCGAAGGGCTGATCGGCTCAGGCGCGGCGTCGTCGGTTCTCGCCTACCTGTTCCATAGGATCGAAGGCCGTCTGGATGGGCGTCCCACCCTGCTGGTCATCGACGAGGGCTGGCTGGTGCTGGATGATGGGGACTTTGCTGGCCAGCTCCGAGAGTGGCTGAAAACACTGCGCAAGAAGAATGCGTCGGTGATTTTCGCCACGCAGTCCCTGTCCGACATCGCGAATAGCGCCATTGCGCCGGCCGTCGTCGAAAGCTGCCTGACGCGAATCTTCCTGCCCAATGAGCGGGCGATCGAACCGCAGATCGCGGCCATTTATCGCGATTTCGGCCTGAACGAGCGGCAGATTTCGATTATTGCCCGAGCAGCGTCGAAGCGGGAATATTACTGCCAGACGCAGCGGGGAAACCGTCTGTTCGAACTGGGGCTCGGGCCTGTTGCACTCGCCCTGTGCGCGGCATCCGGCAAGGACGACCACCGGCTGATCGATGCGGTGCTGGCGGAACATGGGCGGGACGGCTTTCTCCCAGCCTGGTTCGAGGCGCGTGGCGTCATGTGGGCGGCTGACCTTCTGCGGGAAGGGGCAGTGCCATGACGGAAAAGTTTTTCCGTATCCGGGTAAAAGATTTCCGCCAGCAGCGCGCTGCATTCTTCACTGTTGGGCTGTCCGTCGCTGTGTCGGCGGCATCGACTGTGCCTGCCCATGCGCAATGGGCGGTCTATGACGGCGCGAACCATGTCGAGAACGTGTTGATCGCGGCCCGGACGCTCCAGCAGATCGACAACCAGATCACGTCTCTCGCCAATCAGGCGCAGATGCTGGTCAATCAGGGTCGCAATCTGGCGAGCCTGCCGCTATCGACATTGTCGACGCTACAATCGACGATTTCCCAGACGACGGCATTGCTCGCGCAGGCGCAGAACATCGCCTACAGCGTCCAGTCCGTTGAGCAGCAGTACCAGCAGTCATACACATCGTTGTCGTCAGGCATGTCAGACAGCGCCCTGTTCAGTCAGGCGCAGACGCGGTGGCAGAATTCCGTGGGTGGGTTCGAGGATGCCCTGAAGCTTCAGGCGCGGGTGGTAGGAAATATCCCGAGCGACAGTTCGGCCATGACGCAACTGGTGTCGGCCAGCCAGACGTCAACCGGGGCGTTGCAGGCCGCGCAGGCCGGCAACCAGCTTATGGCTCTGCAATCCCGCCAGCTTTCCGACATCCAGGCCGAACTGGCCGCCAATGGCCGTGCTGCGGACCTCGAACGCGCGCGACAGGCGGCGAACGAGGCCGGCGCGGAAGCGCAGTATCAGCATTTCTCCCAGTATAATGCCTATGTTCCCCAGGCCGTCGCTATCCCCAGTTCCGGATATTGAGCGATGGCGAGCGACAATGTCGGCATCATCGACGGTTTCCTGAATACCTTCGAGACTACGATCGATTCCGGTTTCGGTCTGGTCCGGGGCAGTGTGGTGTCGCTCGCGGGCTCGCTCTCGGTGATGGACATCGTGCTGGCGGGACTGTTCTGGGCCTGGGCCGCCGACGAGGACATTGTTCAGCGCCTGGTGAAAAAGACGCTGTATATCGGCTTCTTTGCCTTCGTCATCGACCATTTCAGCGGCCTGTCGGGGATCGTCTTCAACAGTTTCGCGGCCCTCGGGCTCAAGGCCGGGGGCGGCACGCTGGCCCTCGGGGATTTCATGCACCCCGGCCGACTGGCGGCGACCGGGCTCGATGCCGCGCAGCCGCTTCTGGATGCGGCGAGTAAACTGGCGTTTTCCTTCGGTGCGCTGGCCAGCATCGTGCAGATCCTCGTCCTGCTCCTGTGCTGGTTCATCGTGCTGGCGGCCTTCTTCATCCTGGCGGTGCAGCTCTTCGTGGCGATCGTCGAGTTCAAGCTGACCTCACTCGCAGGCTTCGTGCTGATCCCGTTTGCCCTGTTCAACCGCACGGCGTTCCTGGCCGAGAAGGTACTGGGCAATGTCGTGTCGTCCGGCGTGAAGATCATGGTGCTGGCGGTCATCTCCGCCATCGCATCCGTGCTGTTCAGGCAGTTCACGACGTCGTCCTACGGCGACAGCGCGCCCACCATCGGGCAGGCGCTGTCCGTCGTGCTGGCGTCACTCTGCATCGTGGGTCTCGCCATTTTCGGCGGCTCTCTCGCCAATGGGCTGATTTCCGGTGCCCCGCAGCTTGGTGCCGGGGCAGCGGCCGGAACCGCGATGGCGGTGGGTGCGATGGGTGCTGCGGCTGTTGCCGCACCCGCTGCCGTAGCGTCCGGGGGTGCGGCGGCCCTCGGTGCGACGGCAGCAGCAGCGCGCGGCGGGGCTGCCGTCGCAGGTGCCGCCACGACAGCCTACTCCATGGGAGCAGCCGGACAGACCGGCGCGGCTGGCATGGCGTCGGCGGCTGGCAATGTCGGTCGCGCCGCTGGCGGTACTGCGGTGAACGCCGTGAAGAGCAAGGTCGGCGCGGCAGGATCCTCGTTGAAGGAAAGCTACTCTGCCGGCGGACGCTGGGCCGCCGGTGCGATGGGCGGTAGCGGAGAAAGCGACAGTCCATCGGGTGACAGTGGATCTTCAGGCTCGTCTGGCGGTGGAGATGATCCCGGTACCGGGCCTACCGATAGCGGCGGCGGCCCCTCGGGAGGTGGCCCTAATGGTGGCGACGGCTCCGACGGCAAGCCGCCCCGCTGGGCTCAGAAGATGAAGCGTCGCAACGCCGCGACCCATGCCGCCGAGGCCGCCCATATCATCCGCTCCGCCGATGGCGGCGGCGGGTCCGCCTCCATCGATCTCTCGGAGAAAGAATAATGTTCCGTCGCTCCACAACACGCTACGGGACCACGCCCGAGCCCGTCACGCCCTATCAGAAAGCCGCACAGATCTGGGACGAACGCATCGGCTCCGCCCGTGTGCAGGCCCGCAACTGGCGGTTGATGGCGTTCGGTTCCCTGTTCCTGTCCGCAGGTCTCGGGGCTGGCCTGGTCTGGCAGTCCGCGCGCGGCACCATCACGCCGTGGGTCGTGCAGGTGGACCGGCTGGGGCAGGCGCAGGTCGTGGCCCCGGCCACGTCCGGCTACATGCCCGCCGATCCGCAGATTGCCTGGTATCTGGCGCAGTTCGTTCACGACGTCCGCTCCCTGTCGTCGGACGCGGTGGTGGTCCGGCATAACTGGCTGCGCGCCTATGATTTCACCACCACCTCCGGCGCGGTGGCGCTGAATGATTATGCCCGCCTGAATGATCCGTTTTCACGGATCGGGCATGAGCAGGTCGAGGTGGACATCGCTTCGGTGATCCGGGCCTCGCCCGGCAGCTTCCGAGTCGCCTGGACCGAGCACCATTACCGTGACGGCACGTTCACCGGCACCGAGCGCTGGACCGCCATTGTCTCGGTCGTGCTGCGCACGCCGCGCGACGCGGATCATCTGCGGAAAAACCCGCTCGGAATCTACGTCTCCGCCATCAACTGGTCGAAGGAACTCGGACAATGATCCGCACCCTCACGCGCGCCTTGCCGTTGCTGACCCTGCCGCTGGCCGGATGCGCGCAGCATTATCATCCGCCGGTTATTCGTTATGATGACGCGGCTCAGGCCGTGCGCCAGCCCGATCCGCCGAAGCCTGTTCAGGTGGTGGAAGTTCCGCAAATCCTTCCCCTGCCGGGCCAGCTCAAACCGCTTCCGTCGTTGCGGCGTGCCCATGTCGTGCCCGAGGCGGCTGATCCTACCGTGCGCGTGACCCAGGCCAATCTTGCCGCTCGCATCCAGCCGACGCGGGCCGGCTATGTGAACGCGGTGCAGGTTTACCCCTACAGCGCGGGCGCGCTCTATCAGGTCTATGCAGCGCCCGGCGAGATCACCGACATCATGCTCCAGAAGGGCGAGAAGCTGGTCGGTACAGGCCCGGTCGCGGTGGGAGACACCGTGCGCTGGATCGTCGGCGATACCACCAGTGGCGCGGGTATGACCAAACGGGTGCATATTCTGGTCAAGCCGACGTGCCCGGATCTCACCACCAATCTGATCGTCAATACCGACCGGCGGACCTACCTTGCCGAGCTGCGGGCGACACCCACGACCTATATGGCGTCCGTGTCCTGGGACTATCCCGAGGACGATCTGATTGCCCTGCACCGGCAGGACAGCGACGCCGACGAGGCGACGCCTGTGGACGCGGGGCTGGATCTGGCCGCGCTGAATTTCCGTTACGCGATCGAGAGTGTGAAAGGCGGAACACCGCCATGGATGCCGCTGCGGGCGTTCGATGACGGGCGAAAGGTGTTCATCGCGTTTCCGTCCGGTATCGGGCAGGGCGAACTGCCGCCGCTGTTCGTGCTGGGGGCCGATGGCGGCCCGGAACTAGTGAACTACCGCGTCCGACAGAACTGGATGATCGTCGACCGCCTGTTTGCTGCCGCCGAATTGCGGCTGGGCGATAAACATTCCGAGCAGCGCGTGCGGATCGTGCGCACGGATGGCAGGAAGTCATGAGCGGCGCGGAAGAGCGCCCGGAAGGAAATGCGGGAGCCACCGCAAGCGGGAGCGGAACAGGACCATCGTCCCCGCCGCCTTCTCCCGATCTGCGGCTGCGCGCGCAACGTCCACCGGTGGTCCGGCTCTCGCGCCCCGTCATCTGGACGCTGGGTGGTGCGGGGATGCTCGCGATCGGTCTTGCGCTGGGCTACGCGCTGCAAAATGGTACGCAGAAGGGTTCGGTTCAGGGGGCACAGGACACCGACTCCCGTCCTTCGGCTGACGGGCTGGCCGCACTCCCCAGTGATTATACCGCCACTCCGAAACTCGGGCCGCCTTTGCCTGGTGATCTGGGCAGGCCAATCCTCGACGCACAGCGGAGCGGTCGCGCGGGACCGGTTTCCGGCATGGGAGACCGTCGTGGCGATCAGGAAATCGAGGCGGCACGCACCAGCAGGCTCTTCGCGCAGATCGAGGCGCATGACGGTCAAGCTGCGCAGACGATTCCGGTCATGGCCACCGCTCCCGGAGCACAGGCATCACCGACCGGCCCCGACCAGCAGACCGGCAATCGCGCCTTCCTGGCGGGTCAGCCGGACCGCATGACCGTCAGCCCGGATCGGATCGTATCTCCCGCCTCGCCTTATATCCTCCAGGCTGGGACCGTCATTGCCGGCGCACTCAATACGAAGATCAGTTCCGACCTGCCCGGCCAGATCGTCGGGCATGTGACCCAGAACGTCTATGACAGTCCGACCGGACGGTTCTTGCTGATCCCGCAGGGCAGCACGCTGTTCGGGGCCTATAATAGCGGCATTTCCTTCGGGCAGCAGCGCACCCAGATTATCTGGACCCGGCTGATCTACCCGAACGGCGAAAGCCTTGTCCTGGAAAAGTTGCCCGGTGGCGACGCCATCGGCCAGTCCGGCCTGTCCGATGAGGTGAACAACCATTGGGGACAGCTTTTCAAGGCGGCCCTGGTCACGACTCTCCTCAGCGTGGGCTCCGAAGCCGGGACGTCATGGAACGATAACAACCTGATGCAGGCGATCCGCAGCGGGGCATCGAACGGTTTCTCGATGGTCGGCAACCGCCTGATTGATCGCAGTCTGAATATTCAGCCGACGCTGACCGACCGGCCCGGCCTGCCGTTCACGCTTATTTTGAATCGCGATCTTTTCCTCAAGCCATGGAAAGAGAAGGAAACCCACCCATGATGAAGTTGAAGCTTGGTCCGATCGAGGATGACAAACCTGTGAAAGTCACGCTGGAACTGCCCGCCGCCCTGCACCGTGATCTTGTCGCTTATGCCGAGATCCTCGGTCGGGAGGCCGGGCAGGTAGCCCCCGATCCCGCGCGTCTCATCGCGCCCATGCTGGAGCGATTCATTGCTACGGACCGGGGGTTCGCGAAGGCGCGGAGGGTGAGTCCCACATAGCTTACAGGGTAATAAAGGTGGGAACAGGCGCAAGCCGGCAGATAACATTGCGCCTCGCTCAAGACGCATAGAAAGCGGTGGCTGCTCTCGGCAATAGATTTTCCAATTTGTGCGAAAGTGTTGAGGGTTCGAAAAATGATCTTACCGAGTGGCCAAATTTCTATTTTGTCAGGAGTGGCAAGATATTCTTTCCCCTGAAGCGATCGAGCGCTGTAAGGAGCGAAGAAGTGGAGTCCATACGCTCGGTAAAACCGAAGCGATAGATCTTATTGACGTCAGAGATAACATCCGTCTCGGTGTGGAAGACGAAATCACCAAATTCCCAGTTAACTAGCTGGTCTAGCTCGTGAATGGCCAGACCATGTTCTTCAGCGATCTCCCTCCAGATAGGGCCTTTGTCCGCCATATGTCGGGCAAGAACCAGTGGGACCGGAGACGCAAGTGGCATGCCGAGGAACATAGCAACGTCTTCCCACATCCGTTCCCAACGAAAGACATCTCCATTCGTTACATTGAAGGCTTCGCCGACAGCATGATTAGACGTTGCAGCCCAGTAGCTCGCCCGAGCCAGCAGGGCGCTATCCGTGAATTGAACGAGTTGCCGGTAGGCTTTTTCGGTTCCCGGAAAGCGAAGCGGAATCCCAAGTTTTTGGGAGATTGTGGCGAAAACACCGACAACCAGCGCGATATTCATGGGGTTGCCAGTCACATCTCCAACGACGACGTCTGGCCTTAACGCAACATAATTCCACGCGCTCCGTTTGGCTCGTTCCCGTAATGTTGCTTCCTGTGCCATATAGAGGTTCGGAGGCATATGAGGCGGATCACTCTCCCGGGCTGGGATTGGAGCCTGCGCTCCGAGATGAACGCCGTAGATCTTGTAACCCTGATAGATTACGACGCGTTGGAGCGGTGCTCGTGCGGCTTCGAGTCCGTCTAGCAGATTGGATAGCATCCCAGCGTTACGTGTCGCTTCGATTGCCAGGTTTGAGTCCGGGGAAAGCGATGCATAGAACAGATGAGTCGTATCACCAGCCGCTTCTAGGGCTGCCGCTGTTGCTACGGGAACAGTTAAATCGACTGTAAGGGTTTCAAACCCATTGACAGGTTTGCGACCTAATGCGCGTACTTTCCACCCATGCGAACGGAGTTCGTGGGCAACGGCATTACCAATAATGCCGTTAGCTCCGGCCACAAGAGCAACAGGTTGGGTCATATTCGCTTCTCCATCAGCTGATATCGATGCAAGTATGGTGCGAACGAGAATGTGGAAGAAATAATTCCTCAGGACATGAGCCATCAATATTCTTATGACTTGACCTAAACATGTGTCGCCTCATCCGACTTCGTGTCGGCCGATGGCATCGGATCCGATACCTTAATCGGCGACCTACCGGCATCCGGTCGCAATCGAGGTAGTCCTTATATCGCGCGAATCCAGACCCGTTGCGCTGGCATAGTGTGAGCTGGGTCGGGATACCTCTGATCCACCATTCAGCTACATCACCGGACAACGGATGAAGCGCTCGACTGCACCGTCGAGGAATACCCGTTCGATATGATGCCCGGCGCCTTCAACGAGACTACGTGCGACCAGTGGCAACTCCCGGACCGAGCGCTGCACATCATCCATCGCGATCGGTGTGTCGCTTTCCGGCACATCGATCCGTGTAACGTTGTTCTTGCCGACCAGCAGATAGGCTTGGCCGAGGGCATTGCGGGACTGTGCTCGGGCAGCCGCGTTGAATGAGCGCATGAACGCCCAATCCTTGATGCCTCCGTTGCGAGCCCGCTCATCGACCGCGAAAGTGGACTCACCCGTTCCCAAGCTTAGGATACGCACGTCCTCGCGTGCAATGTCGAAGCAGGCCAGGGCGTCGACCAGGGCGTTCATGACCGGATTATTGGCCCAGATACCGCCATCGATCATGACGTAACCGTCGTCCTCGACACCGGGGTAGTAGGATGGGGCTGCTGTCGTGTGGAGCGCTACATGGGCGAATTTCTTGTGGCGGTCCTTCTGGTAGTCCGGGTGGTGCGGCGTCTTGTAGAGGAATGGCTCGCCGTGGCGCCCTTCGAAGCTCGGGACGACCAAGCGGGTGACGGCATCGTCTAGCACCTTGTCGCCAAAGATCCGTAGCAGCTCCTCTTTGAGCGCCGCCTGGTCGTGCTTCGGTTTGAATACCCAGCGCAGCGCCCTCGATACCTTGCCGAGCCCAGCTACCGGCGGGAAGATGTGCTCACCGCGTTCGAGATAGATGTTCAAGGCTTGTCGGGCCGTCATCCCGTGGGCAAGGGCGAGCGCGATAATGCCGCCCGTTGAGGTGCCCGCGATCATATCGAAGTGATTGGTGATAGAGGCGCCGCCTAGGAAGCGGCTTTCGAGTTCGGCCAGGACGGCCGCAGGAAACACGCCGCGAATTCCGCCTCCGTCGATTGACAGGATGCGGAACGGGCGACCCTGTGGCCATGATTGCTTTAGGCGAGCATGTTGGATCGTGCCGTCTGACCGGCGCGGTGGAACATAATTCATGGGGTGGTCTCCGTTACCTCGGCGAATTCTGATCCGGCGTGCCGTCCGCCGCCGGTCCAGCGTCCGGTCATCAACCAAAGTTCGTAGCAGGCGAGCCAGTCGAGCGCCCAAGGGACGGTCGTGCTGGCGATGGTCATCGCCGATGACCATTCCCTCTCGCGAGGATCAAACAGGCAAAGAGTCGGATCCTCGGCCGGCGGATAGACATGGGGCAGCTGCCCCTCGGAATTGCCGGACAACCGAACCAGCTCGGGTGAGAGCACCCGCACCTCGGGGAACGACCCGAGCCCATAACGGATTTCCAGTGCGTAGTTTGAATATTGCGGCCTCACGCTTCCCACCCACCGAGCGGACTGAGCGCGGCGGTCAACGCGGCGGGCAGCGAACTGCGGCCAAGTCGCCTTCATCGCGGCGATTTGCTGGTCGATGGAGAGGGACGCCGCCTGCATCAGATCTTGCGCCCGAAGAAAGTGTGAGGCCGCGCCGCCGAGACCGCCGGGTTGACGGTAGACGCTGCGACCGCAGCGGCGGTAGGCAAGAGCACGCCGCCGCGCCGCGTGTAGAGCTGACGCGACTGCTGTATCCCGCCACCAACCTCGGTGGCGATCTGATCTGCGGCGCGGGTCACGACGCGGTCGCCGAAGTCGTCGCGCAACGTGTCCATCATCGCGTTTGGGAACAACTCGCCCTTGCGCATAGCCTCGAGCGAACGGATGAACTCGTGCAGGTGTTCGGCGAACTCATTCTGCTGAGCGATGGATTCCGGCCAGCGGTCGGTGAAGACATCGGTCGCGCAGGCCGGATTGGCGACATGCAGGAGCCGCCCGTAGAGCGAGGCCTGCTCGATGTCGCGCATGATCCAGCTCGCGAGGCGAACGAGCATTGCGCTGAGTGACATGTTCGGCTGCGCGGCGAGCCCGGCGTAGTAAGAGAGCATCACCGATGGCGGAACGCGCCCAGCATAGTTGGTGTAGCGGATATTCCGGAAGCGCTTGAGGAGCTGGAGGGCAAGCGTTGCCGTGTTCTTGACGATGAAGTCGCACTGATCCGGAACATCGTCCATATCGGCGTCGGCGCGAACGGCAAGGCCGGCATGGACAAGCCACCGCCGGTGGAACTCCTTTGCCATGCGCAGTTCGATCGGCGTCCTGTTCGCATACCACTGCGCAAAGCCATAGGCGTTCATGTCGACGAGGCGGTCGTCGTCCGAACGCCGCGGACCCTTGGCGTGGGTGATCAGGCTTTCGCGATCGAGCGTAGCATAGACGCGCAGCGACGGCGTGATGTCGAGATGCATCTTGTCGGCGTAAAACAGAGTGACGCAACGTGTCTGCCGCAAGACCCGCTGGACCGGGTAGTTGGCGAGGGCGGTTTCGAGTTCGGTTAGGATTTCAAGTGGTGCCATACCGCGAAAGCGGCCCCCGAGTTGCGAGACGATGTCGAGATCGTACTCGTCGTCGGTGCCGCGCGTCGAAATCGTGGCATCAATCGCCATGGAGCCCTGGGGGTAGAAGTGTTCGATCTGGTCGAAGAAGGCGGTGGTGCCCTCGAGATGGCGCCGCACCGCATCGTAGCGCGATTTCGCTTTGTCATGCAGCGAAGGCGGAAGCTGAACGCTGAGCGCGATCTCTGCAAGGATGCGGTTGAGAGGGTCTTCGAAGGGATTGAGGCCTGTCGGCGCAAGCTGGACGTTCAAATTGACCTCCACAGAGGGTTGAGTCGCATCTGGGCATCTCGCTACCGCCCAAGAGATGTTCGGGGTGATAAAAAATATAGTATGCCTACTCCGAACAAAATAGGTAGCTTGAATACGTCTGTCAAGGAACATACAATATAGCTATTACGAACAAGAATCTGGATAGATTGAGTTGGAGAGTTGGCTATGAAATTTGGCCACAGGATCAAGGACTTACGAACAAAGAAAGGCCTGACTCTTGATCAGCTCGCTCAAGAGACTGGCTCATCAAAGAGCTATATATGGGAGTTGGAAAATAAGAATCCGCCGAGGCCGTCGGCCGAGAAATTGTCCGCGATTGCCGGTGCGCTAGGGGTGACTGTCGATTATCTGTTTGGGGCCGACGCGCAGACGCTCAGCGAAGCCGAAGATACTGCATTCTTCCGGCAGTACAGCGGCCTGCCCGAGGACACGCGCAGGCAGCTCCGCGAAATGGCCCGAATTCTTGATACAAAGGTCCGCAAGTGAGCGAGGGCAGCCGTCCTCGGCCGCTAAAAGAAGCAGCCCGTATCACGCAGATGCTCGATCTGGTCCTTGGAGCGGATCGGTTTGATCACGTTCCAGTGAATGTAATTGACCTAGCCTTGGAGTATTCTCGGCATGTAGCGCCCGAGAATCCAGTCCATGAAGTTGTTGAGCGCAATATCCCAGGTTGCGTGGGTGCCTTGGTTTATAGTGAGGCCCGGCCGCGCCAATGGGCAATCATGTACCATGCCGACCAGTCTGTCGGGCGCCGCTCGTTTACTGTCGCGCATGAGTTCGCTCATTATTTATTGCATCGTCAGCTGATAGAGGAAGATAATCGCTTCGATGGTGGTGCATATTGCGACGAAAATGCGATAGTTCGTCGCGATGGATCTGGCATTGAGCTTGAAGCCGACCGTTTTGCCGCTGCGTTACTGATGCCGTTACATGATTTTCGCCGCCAGTTGCCCGCCAAGGTTCGCGCCGATTTTGAAGCGCTCGGTCGACTGGCAAAGCGCTACGGCGTTTCGTTGACAGCGGCGATCCTGCGGTGGCTTGAATATACTGAGACGCGAGCAATCATGGTGGTTTCGAATGAGGGCTTTGCTCATTGGGCGAAGACAAGCGACGCGGCGCTCAAATCGGGGCGCTATATTCGTACGAGGGACACTGTGTTTGAGCTCCCCCCTCAGGCATTTGCAGTAAGACGAGATTTTTCTGACGCGGCGCTGACAGGAGTTATGCACCAAGCTGGCGTTTGGTTTGCCGAGCCAGTACACGAGATGTGTATTCGTTCAGAGCGGTATGATCTGGAAATCACGGTGCTACAGTTTGAGTCAGATGGTCCGTGCTTCCAAGAGGAAGAAAAGGCGAGTGATGTCTTCGACCATTTTATGCGGAACGGGTAAATTCCTATTCGTTAGAAGATTTTAAAATGCCGCTTTTCTTAGTTCCGCTGCGCCAAACCGGACAGTTTGGACGCCCGCCGAACCAGCCATGTTAAAATGGCTAATTGTTCCTTGGCGCCTTGTGAATTGCCTGTTCGTCTAGACAGAAAACATCAGCGATTGTCGGTATCGGGGGCGGCGTGCCCCCCGCAACCATATCAGATAAAAAATAATCAATTAAATCAATAGTTTGTTGATGCCCTCCCAAGAACATATCCCAGAACCATTAAAAAATCACCTGATTTCAACAGGTTGACATAAACAGGTTCAAATCGGGGCCCGATACCCGCAACCAGATACGTTGAGATCAAGGAATCAGCGGCTGTCAGCACGCTGAGCGCTACGGCAGCGAAGCGGTCTCAATGTAAAAGTTCGAATCCCTCCCGATCCGCCGATTGCCCTCCATAGCCCGATATTGCCGCCGATCACCGCATACCATCGTGCGGTATACAAGGCGCCGTTTCCACGCTATTGCCCGATACCTGAGTGCCCAGGCCGGCAGTGCGGCAGCTTTCGACCAATTCTCGTCGTTCCACAGATTTCCCGTGAATAGCCGCTCCTACCAGAACCCGCCATCCTCATTCCATTGAGCGTTCGTGGGGCTTTTCGCCCACAACGGTCACACTGTTGGACGACTGGCGATCCTGAAAACTGTCATGGGTTTGCTGATCGATAGGCCCGGAAATGGGTGGATTTGAACTGCGTCATTGCCCTTGGGAATTTACCTTAGCGAGATTGATCAGCCCGCCGTCCAGTCGCCTGCAGAACGATTTGATACGCGAGAGATGAAGTCTGCATTGCTCGAACGTTAGTGCAATAGGGTCGCCGGCCGCCAACGGAAGGCTCGCGCCGCGCTCCACCGCGGCATCCAGCATTCCTTGTGTCGCGCTAACATAACCATGCGCGAAGGCATTGCGCAGGATCGAAGTCTGAATCAGTCCCGCCTTGCCGTCGATGATGCGCCAGTCGCGCCCAAGCTCCGTCAGAAGCTTGCCGCCCCATGCCTCGACGCCACCGGTGAGATGGATATCAAAGATGATCTGAAGCTCGCTCTCGGTCGGAACTCTGTACAACAATTCGAATTTTTTGCTGTCGAGAATATATCGGACGTACCGACCGTGGGCGTCCATTAGAGAATAGGCTTTGATCAGGATAACTTCAAAAAACTGACTGCGATCGCGAAGCGTCGTAAGATGCTCGTCGAGGGTGACGCGATATTTTGACTGCATTGTCCGATCGCGCAAGCGGACACCGTGCTCGGTATCGAACTCGGTGGTCTCCCAGCGTGCCAGTTCGCTGTTAAATGCAATCTGACCACTAAAGAGCAGACGGCTTAGCCGCTGCCACTGCGGCCAGATCGGAGCGACCATCAGGTCGATGGGAAGTGCATCATGATTATTCATAGAGCCCGTATAGCCCGATTTGACAGAGGCTGAAGCGGGTTTACGGCGGCTTTCGACCAATCCCCGACCTGCGCCAGAACGGCTGCCTTTGCCGAAACCGGCCATTCCCGCTTCCTTGAAATGAGCGGGAGCAGGGGCCCCCCAGTGCGCCGCTACCGTTCAATCTTCGCGATCCCAAAGCCAGCCGCTTATTAAGAATGGGCGCAGGAAGCGGAGAGGGCGACGGGTAAGCAGCGCTACCCGCCCGTCTCAGATCACACGGTGCCGGGTTATGACGTCGATGGAGCCGTGGCTCACGTTTTCGATCAGCTTCCGCGCCCGTGCCTCGAGCCAGTCGAACCCGGCGATCCGCACATTCTGACGGCGCTGATTCGCCCGCTCAAGAGCTTCGGACTGCGCCTGATCGAGACTGGCCTCAGTGCCGATGATCACGAGGCAATCAGCCCTGCGGTATTTCGGAAAGTGCGTGCGCGCCTCCTGGACTCTCTCCGACAGAAAGCTCTCGTATTCAACGGCCTGCTTCTCGGCATGGGTTGCCTCGCCACTCAACTGAGCTCCCTTGGTCATGAGCCGCTTACCCGGACATTCGATCTCGACCACGAGATAGCTGTCATCAGCTCTGCGGACCACGAAGTCTGGTTCGAGGGCGCCATGGAAGTCAGGCTGGCTCCAGACCTGAACGGCCATCGGATCGAGTAGCTGCGGGTAGCGGCAGAAGAAGGCCTGACAGGCCGGTTCGTCGTCCGGGCGTTCGGCAATCAGCCGGCGATACTGGTCGAGCACGGGCGGGCCGAAGCGAAGCCATTTCACCCCGAGGGCGGCTATCAGCGTTTCCACCACGTCCTGCCGGCTCATGAGATGCATTACGCTCTGGCTGAGCGGGATCATGAGATCGTCCGTCGGTAACGACAGGATTAGTGTACGCAGGGCGTGGCTTGCATCTGATCGCAGGACCCTCGAATCCACCTTTGCGTTCGCGGCCTTCTGGATCGACAGGGGGACCATGGTTATCAAAGGAGGCGGCGAGATCCTGCCGTCTAGCGCAGCGATACTGAAGAGCGTGAGTGCCGCGGATTTACTCTTTACGGTGTGGTGCGTCAGCGCGATCCCGACGATTAGACCCATACCCTCGGCACCCCAAGCCATCAGCGCGGCGTATGCCGGGAACGTGACGGAGAGGTCGTCGGCATCGCGCGCTACGGCCTCGACACGGCCACGGGCAGCCAGCCCACCGTCGATAATGGCAGCTTCGAGTAGGTCGTATAACTCTGCAGCGTTCGAAAAAATTCCAATTCTCCCCGTAATTCCCGGTCAGGAGCTGCCGAGAACGATTAAAGACGGCTTGATATCAAGATCGCTCGCTAGACGCGACAGAAGCAGGCGTGCGACCAACCTTCGCCGTCAAGATTTGTGATCAAAAAGTTGCGGAGCACTCATCTTTCACTGTCGGCCGCTTTCCGGGTTGTTTCTAAATTTGAAGCAGTTTTTGGCTGGAAAGGTTCACCATCCGCTGGAGAAGCGGAAGCATGTATTCCGCGCGTTGTTAACTGAAGAAGCTCTACGCACTGGCGTTGAATAGATTCCGCGAGCATCGCCATCCGGTGCGTCACGAGGTCGCCGTCAGCGTGCTCGCCCGTGCTGTTGACGTCCACCCATGCTGCCAAGCGCTCAGCCAGATTACGGGCAAGAGGTGTCCGTCTGGCCACGACCTTACTGTAGTGGCCCTGAGATATGTTAAGGGCGGCCGCTACGACGGCTTGGCGTAGGCGAAGTCTCCGCCGCACCATCTCGGCACGCTCGATCAGGTCGGACATTGCATTGCTGATTCATGCATAATAAATGTATATATGCATTTATAAGGAAGGCGGCAATGCAGCAGGTCAGCATGCTCACCCCTTCGGGTCTCGCGACGCGTAGGATACCCGCGCCGGAGCAGCCCATTGGCATGGGGCTCATCAGATGGGGACGGCACGAAGAAATATGCACCCCCGCATATTGGGCCTCCCAAGGTTGGATGCTCGAGATGGAGGAGCCCGAACACTACAGGCTCGGCGAGACGCTGGCGGAGGAGACGCTGGCCTGCCTGCTCGGAGGCTATGGTATCCCGGCTGAAGTCGGCCTCGCCGCGTATCGCCGCCTCCGCGACGTGATGCGGGCGGATGCAGAAGCGTTGAAGAATCAGTTCGTTGTGGAACGGCTGTTGCGCGATCCACTCGTCGTGAATGGCCGGCCGGTGCGGTATCGTTTCGCGGCGCAGAAAGCGCGTTACGTTTCTACTGCGATGGTCGCGCTCGAGGATATTGATGACCGTATCGGCGACTGTGCCCTTCGGAATGCGCTCGTCAGCATTCCTGGCATCGGGCCGAAGACCGCCTCCTGGATCGTGCGGAACTGGCGCGGCAGCGACGAGGTATCGATCCTCGACATCCACATTCTCCGCGCTGGCGCTATTCTCGGCATCTTCCGCGAGGATTGGCGCGTCGAACGGCATTACCTCTTACTGGAGAGCGCTTATCTAGAATTCGCTCGAAGCATCGGCATCCGGGCATCGATCCTTGACTCCGTGATGTGGGCGTCGATGCGTGAGATACCCGCTGCCCTCCTGAAGTCCATGCTAGAGAAGGCTGATAGTGCGAAGACGCGGCGAGGAAATTCCTCCAAATTGGATGTGACGACCCAGTTGACCCTTATCTGATTACACGATCTATTATGAATCCAGAGGAAAGTTCTTAAGGGACAATTCTATGTCTGGTGGTGGTGGCGGCCGCGATGACGGTTACGTTGGAAGTATTCGTCCTGCAAGCAACGGCGGTGGTCCGCCAGGCGGTGGTGGCAGCGGAGGCGGTGATCCTGACCAGTGCGCGATTGCGCAGCGCGCTCCTCTGAACAGCCCGGTGCCCGCTGTGGTAGCCACGCTCAGAGTCGGCGAGGAGCTGGACATTGTGCTGGCGACATCAAGCGGTCGACCTATTCTCGAGGTCAGGAAAGGCGGCTCAGTAGCTGGAGCACTGACCCACCGTGGTCATCTCACGCTTATCCGCTGCATTGGGGACGGATGGACCTATAAGGCGATCGTCACAAGCATCTCCAGCGGGCTAGTCGAGCTTCGGATCCAGCCCGCATGACCACGGTCGTCGGCGGTGTCTATTTGGAGAGGTGCATCGAGCCCTTCTGGGACGACGTCTATGGGTCGGGCGGCAGAGCCGCAGCCGCGATCAGCGCGTCTGTTCCTGATGTCGGGTTAATGACCTATAGGGCGGTGCCGCTCCTAGACGGCGTCGCCAATCTCGAGGGTGTGTATGGCTTCGAGGCGCGGGGACCAGAAGTTCCCATCGGTATCGCGTTCGACTATTTTCACTCGCTGGCGACGCCAAGGATTTCGCCCCGCCCTGACGCGATTCAAAAGCATGATCCGCTCATCGTCGAAGATGATGTTGTCCTCCGCTTCGGCATGCTGGAGGGCACCGCGAGGGTCACGGCGAAGATTGCCGTATACGATCCGCAATCGGCATTTGATCCGAGGCCCTTCGGCGAGAATGGATCGACCGCGAAACGGCTCGCACTCATCCTGAATCGCCTCGAGGCGGGATGTCTGACCAACCGCACGGACCCCGACGAGATTGTCCAGGATCTGATCGAGACGCAGGGGGCGGAGGTAGTGGTGCTCAAGATGGGCGGCTACGGTGCTCTCGTCGGGACTGCGTCGGGGTGCGCCCGCGTTCCAGCCTACCGCAGTCCCACAGTTTGGAAGATTGGATCAGGCGACGTCTATTCCGCCGCGTTTACGCAGTTTTGGGCGGTTGAGGGACGCGATCCGGTCGAAGCGGCCGATCTCGCGTCTCGTGCGACAAGCAGATATTGCGCGACGCGGGTTCTGCCGATCTCAACCGCGGACGAGCTAGCATCTCTGGAGCTTGACCCGGTGGTGCCGGGCCACGGTCGTATTTACATCGCGGCACCGTTTTTCAATCTAGCTGAGCGGTGGATGGTCGAGGAGATCCGTACCCAGCTCGGGCATATGGGCGTCGAGGTGTTCTCGCCGCTCCACGATGTAGGGCCGGGGCCGGGAGAGGTCGTAGCGCCGCTCGATCTTGCTGGTGTCGACAGATGCCAAGCTATGATCGCGATTCTGAATGGCACAGATCCGGGCACAGTGTTCGAGGTCGGCTGGGCACGGGCGAAGGGCATCCCCGTCGTTGCGTTGGCTCAGAACATGCGTCCTGAGGATCTTAAAATGGTTGTCGGTTCCAGATGCCAGGTCGTCGGCGACCTGGTGTCTGCAGTCTATCATGCCGTCTGGGCACTGCCATGAGGGCGATCCTGCTCTCCGGCGGCATGGATTCGATTGCTCTCGGTTATTGGAAGCGTCCAGAGGTGGCGATTACCGTAGATTACGGGCAGCGGGCCGCTGAAGCCGAGATGAGGGCCGCTGCAAGGGTGAGCGATGAGCTCGGCATACGTCACGAGTTGGTCCGCATTGATTGCTCGGCACTGGGATCCGGCGACATGGCCGGCGTTCCGGCGCTCGATGCGGCACCGGTTCCTGAATGGTGGCCCTATCGGAATCAGATGCTGATCACTTTCGCGGCAATGCGTGGCATTGCAATAGGCGTCAACGAACTGATGCTCGGATCCGTTGCATCTGACGCCTCGCACGCCGACGGAAGGCCCGAGTTCTATGCAATGATGGACAAGATCTTGGTTGGGCAGGAGGGAGGCATGCGTGTCGTTGCGCCTGCGATCGGCATGACGACTGCGGAACTCGTTCGCGCCTCCGGGGTACCACGCTCACTCCTGTCGTGGGCCCATTCCTGTCACTTCGGCAATCTTGCCTGTGGTGCGTGTCGGGGGTGCGTGAAGCATTATCAAGTTGCCCACGAGATTTATGGCGATGCCTATTGACGATGAACCTTGTCCGCGTGACCTACCGCTCGAGTGGCGCCCGACAGCGGTGCCCCATACTGGCGCATACGCTCTGCCACGGGACATCCTGACGCCCTCGATTCCTTTCCTTGATGTTCTACGAGACAGGGTTTCGACGATCGGTGGTCCCGTCGCCGAGGTGGAATTAGCCTCGGTGCTCTGGCATTCGATGCTCCTGCGAGAGAGGCGCTCGGCGGGGCGCTTCGGTATCGGGTGGGAAAGTCGCAATACGCCTTCGGCCGGTGGTCTGCATCCGCTGCGTCTCCTGATCATCCCGATTGGCAATGGCGATCCAATTGGCGTCTATGAACCCGAGCGACACGCCATCCTTCTTTGCTCGGCTGATGAAAGGACGGTGCGGCGCGCGAACGAGGCCAGTGTCTCGGAGTTGACCGGCGCCAAGGCTGGGACGACTGTTCAGATTGTAGCGGATCCGACAAGGACGGGCGCTGGCTACGAAAACTCGGAATCGTTGCTTGTCCGTGATGCCGGTGCCTTAAGCGCGACGATCTGTCTCGTGGCTACGGCGCTTGGCTTAACTTCGTGTGCCATGGGTCGAACCGGCACGGAGATCTGCCGAAGAGCTGGTCTCTGGGAGCCGTTCATCGGGCTCGGCGCTGTGCATGTCGGTTCACGAATCTAGGACGCACAGTAGCGACCAAGTCTCGCTTCGTAATCTCTTGGCCGAAGAAGTCGGCCGGTTCAGCTTTAGCAGTTGGAAGGCGCTCGTACGGCACGCACCTAATTCTGGGCGTCACCGGTCGCAAGTGCTTCTCGGCAAGTGCAGGGCTACGTTTAGGCAAGGGCAACGAAGATGCAATTGAGGCTGTAATTTTCTTGCCAATTTTTGCCATAACGAATAAGGTGTCGGTATGAGTACGATGAACATCTCGCTCCCGGAGACCATGAAAAGCTTCGTCGACGAGCAGGTCGTCGGACGCGGCTTCGGGACCAGTAGCGAATATGTGCGCGAACTGATCCGTCGGGATCAGGACCGGCAGCACTTGCGTGCGCTGTTGATCGAAGGCGCTTCGTCTCCTGCCACAGTGCCGGCGGATACCGGTTATTTCGACCGGCTGCGCGAGCGTGCGCGCCGCACTGCTGGCAAGGAATGACAGGCCGACTGGTCGTTCCGCGCGGACAGGCTGAGCGGGATGTCGAGCTGGCGGTTGATTACTATGCTGCCGAGGCGGGTGAGGCCATTGCAATGGGCTTCATCGCGGCATTACAGAGCGCTTTCATGTTCATCGGAGACTATCCGGGTGCGGGATCGCTCCGTTATGCCTATGAGCTGGACCTGCCGGGACTGCGTGCCCATCGCGTGAAAGGTTATCCTTACCTCGTATTTTATCTTGAGCGTGAGGATCGTATTGATGTCTGGCGCGTGCTGCATGCGCGCAACGATATTCCGCTCTGGATGAGCGGTCCAAATGCAGAAGATGTTTAGTCCTGTGAGCGGTAACGCTTCGGCGGAGGTAAACCGAGCATCTGTATTGATTTAAGGTGTTAAACTTCTGATATCGCGTAATTATATTACCGCCTGAAGTGAGTGTGGGCATCGGTGCTTGCGTGCCCCCGCAACCAGAAACATCCCAAAAACCCCGCTAAGTCCCTGACTTGGCGGGGTTTTTTGTTGCTCCACACACCACACGCCTACCAAATTCCCCATCATTTCAATGCCTTGGCACAGGTAGGTTCAAATCGAGGTCAAATGAACCCGCAACCAACTGCTTCGTACATGGGCGTACGAGCGGGATCTGGGGTGCCGGGGCGTAACTCGGCCGGAGGAGAAAGAACGGGGGAGGGGACAGGAGGCAGCCGAGGGGAACGCGAGAACTCCCTCGACGAGGGCTACGTCGGGATGACGGCAATTTGGGGGATTGCGGGTTGTCCGCTTTCCGGCTCAGACATGCAGAAGCGGACATTTCCTCCATTTTCAGCACAGATTAAAGTAACGCAAAGGATGCCTGCTAAACACATGCATCTGTAGTGCCTATACCCCCTATGAGCAATGTATTTCCTCAGGTCGCCGCCAAGCCTTCAAAGCAAATGATAGATCTAATCCGGTGGTGATCCGCTCCCGCCCTTGGCCTGTGCGAGCATTTTCCGGCTGCATTGAACTGCGGAATAGCTTGGCATAGCTTCCTATTGAGACGGAGGAGCATGTATGCCGGTCAATCAGAAGTCGCCACGCCCATTGGATGTGCTCGAATACTGGCGCCGATCCCTCGTCGACGAAGCTCAGGCGACACTGTCCTTCGAAGGTAAGGAGGTCGTGACACTTCGGGTCGAGGATTTGCGCCGTGGCGTTCTACCGCCGCGCGACGTCGAGGCTCTGCACGCCCTCCGCTTAAAGCAAAAGGATGCCGCAGAGGACAAGGACAGCGACGTCGTCATAGCTAGCATAGCGCTGCGCGCGCTCAACCTGACAGTCACCCACGGTGCCGGAGACCTTCGGCACGCCCGTGCCTATGTCCAGGGCGTCGTCGTGGCTGTCAGCGCGACGGGCCAGCTATCGGTTCATGAGGACCTGCCGCCCTGGATAAACCGGCACTATCTGGAGCCAACTGACAGCATCGTAACCATCGGCCACGTGGAACGGATGGACGCTTGGTTGCAGGCGAACCCGCCGGATTGCACCGAGTGGTCGCGCTGGCTCGATTGGGCAGACGGCTGCTGGGACGCGGTGACCGATGGGGTGGTGCCCCAGGGATGGGTGCTGACCGAGACCGTGCCCGCGCTGCCGGTCGCGTCTTCCGCCAACATGGCGATGATCCGCAACCTCAAGAAATTTTACGATGCAGCCTGCGCTGAGCCAACCAGCATCATGTCGCCTTTGCTTGCGCGCTACATCACCCCGCTCAATGACGCAGAATTGGTAGATGGGGCGTTCCGCGATGAAATGTCGAAGGCGCCCCGCGGGTCGATGAACGGCAAATATGGTCTGTCACCCAACCAGTCCGATACGGTCGGCGCATACCTAGCCCTCGAAGAGGGTGAGATGTTGGCTGTGAATGGGCCGCCGGGCACGGGCAAGACGACTCTCTTGCAAGGCATCATCGCGACCGAGCTCGTCTACCGCGCCCTGCGTAACGAGGAGCCCGTCGTCTTTGTCTGCACCTCGACCAACAATCAGGCCGTACAAAACATCATTGTCGCGATGGGCTCCGCGCTGATTGACCCCTCCGACCGCAATTGGGCGCGGCGCTGGGTGGATGGTGCAGACAGCCTGGGGCTGCTTCTCATCTCAAAGGAGCGCGCTCCCAGGGCAGAGAAGGAGGGATTCCTAGTCGCGGTCCCTGGGCGCAGGCCGGCCCCGGAGGACTGGTCTGGATTCCCAGCCCTGGAGCGCGACTGCGCCATTCTCGACCAAGCCATGGTGACGTGGATGGCGCGCTTTCATGATTATCGGCTGGACCTGCAAGATGTGGAGGACGTTCACGAAGCGGTCGAAATCCTGCGTAAGGAGATGGCGCATCTTCATAATCGCGTGCGCCCCCTCATCGCCGCCTATCAGCGTTATGACCAGCTTACGGGCGAAGGCCCCGACGCCGCCGCCCTCGACGAACAGGAGGCTGAACTCGTCCGATTGAAAGGACAGTTTGATGAAAAGGCCGGAAACGTCGGTGCGCGCCTTGAAGAAGAAACCGGCGCCCTTGACGCTGCGCGCAGGCGTTACAGCGCTGAAAGTCAGAACGAGGCCCGCCTGCTGGCCCGAGCCCAGGACACCGTCGAAAAGCAACGGCGACAGGTCGAAGACACCGACGCGTTCGCCGCCCGCGTCATCGCGTCCCTTCCCAGCGAAGGCGGGATTTTCGGTGGCCTCTTCTCGACGCGCAAATGGGAGGCGGCCGAAGTCATGGTCGCTCAATCGCCTCACGCTGCGGCGTTTGTGTCCGCCATGCAGGCCCGCACACGCGCGGCTTATCTTGGCGTGATCGCGGGCCTGCAGGAAACGGCCCGCAAAGCCCTCGGGGACGCGGAGGCGGAGCTGGCAGCCGTGGAGAGAACCCGAAAAGCGCGACTTGCCCAGATCGGGGCGCAGGCCGAGGAATGCGCCAACAAAAAGGTCGTATCCGAAAGTGAGCTGCGCCAGCTCAACGAGATGAAGGCGCGCAGCTGCGATGCTCCCATGCGCGAACTCGCCAGCAAGCGCGCGGAACTCGCCGCTCTGCCTCGGATGCTGGCAGAAGCCGGCCACGCCGTGGGCGAACCGGATTGGTGGCGCCAGAACTTTGAGGTCTCCGAAGGCGAGCTGCCCTGGCTCCGGGAGACATCCGATCACCGCGCACTCGATGCACTGCTTGACCGCACAGTGCGCTTCAAGCTTTTTCACCTGGCCCTACGCTACTGGGAAGGGCGCTGGATCCTTGAGACGCAGAGATTCCAGGCGGCACTCTCCGGCGGCGATACACGCGCTTACCCTTTCAAGGGGGCGGGCGAGAAGGCGCTAGTCGCCATGTATCGCCGCTGGGCGATGCTGACGCCGTGCTTCGTCTCGACGACAGCGACGCTGCCCAGGCATTTCATTAGGACCGCTCGCGTCGACCAGAAATGGCAAAGCCTCTACATGACGGGGTTCATCGACACGCTCATCATCGACGAGGCGGGGCAGATACCGCCCTTCCAGGCAGCACCCGCGATGGCGCTGGCCAAGCGTGCGGTCGTCGTAGGCGATATCTTCCAGATCGCGCCGGTCGTAACGATGCCGCACTCCACCGATTGCGGCAACGCCCAGGCCGCGGGTGTCTACCAGAGCTGGTGGAACGAGGACCATGCCGTGACCGACGGCCGGGTCGTGACGGCCAGCGCGCGCAACGAGCTGCCGGGGTCCGTGATGCGTGTTGTCCAGTCCTCAACACGGTATTCCTCGCCCGAGGCCCCTTTACCAGGCATGTTTCTCTCCGAGCATCGCCGGTGTCACCGCGACATCATTCAAATCTGCAACGAGTTGGTCTATGGCGGTCGGCTCGAGCCTATGACGGCGCAGCCCAAGGCGCCGCCTCCGGTGCCCGCTCTGGCATGGGCGAACGTCTCCGGGCGATACGAGCGCGTCGGCGGCAGCGGGACCAACAAAAAAGAAGCCGCCGCTATCGCGCGCTGGATCGGTGCGCATGCGCAGGAGTGGGTTAACCATTACGGCTGCGAGCTATCGAAGATCGTGGCTGTCGTGACTCCGTTCTCGGCGCAGAAGCGCGTGCTCCACGCGACCATTGGCCATATGCGCGACAATGGGAAACTGGATTTCTCGAACATCACCGTGGGCACCGTCCACGCACTGCAGGGCGCGGAACGGCCTATCGTCATCTTTTCGCCGACCTACGACCGCGACACGCCCCCCTCCTTCATCGAAGGCAGCCGCAGCCTCCTGAACGTCGCCATCTCGCGAGCAAAGGACAGCTTCGTCATCATCGGTGCAATGGAGCATTTCGAAGGTATTCCATCCTCCACCTTGGGTATCGTGGGTCGATCAATGTTTACGCGCGGTTCAGAGCTGCGCGAGGTCACCGGCAACTATGCGGCCCCCGACGACATTGTCCTGCGCGGTGAGCGCCTGTCGACCCACGCCGCTCATGTCAACGCCTTCAACGCTGCTCTGAACGAATTGGCGTCAGGATGCAACGCAGTGGTCGTCTCGCCTTTCCTGGGCGCGGACCCCGTGGAGACCGAGGCCCTCCAGGACGTCGTCAGCGGCGCTATCGCACGGCGCTGCTCCGTGCACATCGTCACGCGACCGGCGACCAGACCTGTCGATGCCCGCCTGCAGGTGCTATTGCGCGAGATGGGCGCGACCCTCCATCACATTGCGCTACTGCACTCCAAGTCGCTCATTACGCCCACGGTGCTCATCGAAGGCTCGTTCAACTGGCTGAGCGTCAAGCGCGCCAATCCCGAGGGGGCCAATCTCGACACGTCCTGGCGCCTGACGGGCCTGCCTGCGCGCACGGCTGCGGCTGAGGCCATCAAAGAGCTCAGAGCCCGCGGCGCCGCAGTGAACGTCGTGATTACCGGTGAGGCGCGCCCCGCCCTGGATAATGCGCCAGACACGGGCAACGCTGAGGAGCCCCGAGACACCCTCTTGAGGACCGCAGTGGTTCAGATGGTTCCGCCCGCCGTCTAGCCGGGGACCGCCGCACCCCTCGTGCTCCGGCCGGCGGGCATCAATCATTGAGGGCGAGGCCGGCACCAGGCCGGAAGAGAAGCGGGGTTAAAACGTCTAGCCCTGCGAGAAGACAACGCTATCAGGGAATGCGTCCGGCGGCATCCTACTGGCGAAAGCAGTATATTCCACTCCCCCAAGAAGCCAGATTTCTTGATTGCGGGGGGAACGGACAGTCCGCTTCGCAGAACGGATGCATGAAAGCGGACGTCTCCGCCAATACCGGAGCGGTCCAGAGCGACTAGCATTCGGTTTCCGCCGTGGATCGGCTACGAACGGACCAACAACATGACGTCGTGAACAGGATTGACTGTCATATCGGCATCACAGAAACTGTATAAAAGTATTCTGCATGACTGCATCAATTCTGATCAAACTCGATACATAATATTCCTGAATATAATTTTTGCACCAATGGAAGTATGCCGATGCCCTCTCTTTGGGACAGTTTCGGACCTCTGGCCGTATTTGTTCTCGTCACCTCGATCACGCCTGGCCCGAACAATACGATGCTGGCGGCATCAGGCCTCAATCACGGCTTCAGGCGCACGATTCCGCAAATGTTAGGCATCAGTATAGGCATTGTCGTCATGGTTGCTCTGGTTGGGATTGGACTGGGCAGCATTTTTGATAGGCTGCCCTTTCTCTACGTCGCCCTGAAATACATCAGCGCACTCTATCTGATATGGCTCGCCTGGAAGATCGCCACTTCCGATGCGAGCGGATCAACTACTGGCAGCACCAAGCCGTTGAGTTTTTTGCAGGCGGCCGGATTTCAGTGGATAAATCCGAAAGCGTGGGTCATGGCCGTCAGTATTGTCTCAGCCTACACACCCCGCCATGATTTCCTGTTCAATCTACCCGTTGCCTGCCTGATGTGCGGGATAGTCAGCTTGCTGACTGTCAGCCTCTGGGCCGGATTCGGTGCGTCAATGCGGCGATGGCTAACACGCCCGACGATTTTGCGCGGGTTCAATATCGGCATGGCGCTCCTGCTGCTGGCCTCGCTCTATCCCCTCATGCAGGAGGCCACGACGTGATGAAAATGATCGGCCTGATCGGTGGCATGAGTTGGGAGTGCAGTGAACAGCGCTGAGACTGGCGGTGACCAAAAAGTCCACAACCCTTGTTTCACGTCCGCTTCGAGAAGGCGCGGATTGACTCCCTGCTGTCCGAGAAAGGGCGACTGCTGCCTGTCTGCTTCTGCATCACTAAGCGGACAGGCAGATTAGGGGGGAAGCGGAATGTCTGCTCCTAAGCGGGGTGAAGAGACACGCTGCCATCCAAGTGATAGATGGATGGCATACGTCGGAGAATATTTCAGGCGCGTTTATGGCTGTTAGGGACCACTATGCTTAGGATCCTGGCACATATACTGGATCGAGTGACGCAACTCGGAGCCAGGTTTTTCCGGGATGGTGTCAATGGACATGCTGTCGGATATCTGGTGTTTTAAGCGCATCTTGCTTTTGCTCCGAGGCGACAATCTCACCACCGCACGCTACCGCCCGAACGTATAATGACAATACTAACAAATGAATGGATCAACTTTATCTCCGAAATGGAAAATAAATCTACCCAATTCTCGATGAGGATGCGACGTGCGTAAAAATAACCATAATCCAGAGCCAAAGAATTTTGACGTCGAATTATATCACGATCAACTCGGACGACTAGGATCTGGCGTTTTATCTTTCGGAGGCAATCAATGGGCTTGCGTCAATCTCTTAATCTCAGACAATGCCCTAGAGTTGCGCGCGGACGACGCGAAATTTGATCTCGTTAAGGCGGTAACGAACGAAGGAAGCACATTTTGTCTCTGTGATTGCAAGGTTAACGGTATTGCTCTTTACGCAGACTATGTGATCGACGGCGATTTAAAAGAAGCGGCGGTTGACTCAATTTCAGTGCGTTACAGTGACGTATCAGAATGGTTTCTCCACTGGCGAACGGTTGACGGTTCAGTTGGTAAAACGCTCAGCTGGACACGAATCCCGAAGGATATCAATGTCAGCGTCGAAACAGATAATGAGCACTTCGATCTACGAAGCGCGTATTGTAGTTCTCATAGCCAATTGGGGGAGGATCTCGTACTACATGAGCATGTGGAGTTCATTTTTTCGGCGAGGGCGAGCAAGTTCAGCCTTGCAGATGTGAAGGCAAAGACCCATGAACTCTCATGCTTACTTTCTATTTTGCTAGCCTACCCAGCCACTATCATAAGCATTATTGTTTCACAGGGACCTGGTCGCTCCTATCGGATCTATTTTCCCACATTTGAACGACCCCAACGGACCAAAGATGATAGTAGCTTTTGGGTTCGGTGCTTTATCCAACAGCCTGCGCTAGACGGACGGTGGCAGTCGATTTTCGACCACTATTACCAATCTAAGTACAGAAAGGTTTGTTGGGTACGTCTGTCAGGCATGCAGCGATATGAAGGATTTTGGGAATACAAAGCACTTGGTTATGTCAGTCTCTTAGAGAGCTATCTGAACATTAGATTTGATAAAGTCTCCTTCTCTGAATCTCTACCACCTTCCTCGAGGAAATTACGAAAATTCCGTCAGGATCTTGCAAAAGAACTTCCAACCATACTCTCTAATGAGAGAGATAAGATCGTCGAACTCGCCAATAAGTCATTTTCCTCAAACAAATTCAATTTAGAAGATAAATATAAACTGGCGCTTAAAGAGACGGATGCTGATATTACGAAAATTATCAATCTATCAGAGGAGGAGTTCTCTCTGATTAAGAAAGTTCGCAATCGCGTCGCGCATGGAGATGATCATGGCTTAAAGCAGGAACAGTTTCCTGTCGTGATCCGTGCTGAGTCAAAGATCGCGTTGCTTCTGACCTACTGGGCATTTTTGGATTTCGGCCTCACGACACAAGAATTTATCACGTGCTTAGAAAAGACGCATAGCAAGCTCAAACTCGCTGCCATGATCGATAAAGTTCATATGGACCGCGTTACCGGGAGTGCCGATTTTTTTTCAGTCACGATAGAAGAGCTTCAGTTGCTTAAAGGAGCCAAGGGACTACGAGTTCATGGTTGTTGCATCGAAGATGATCTTGGAAATATTACGTTTTCCGAAGAATATACCAAGATGTATAAAGATTGGATACATGATCCAACCAAGACATCGAATATACATGATCCTGAAAGAATTTTTGGTGTTTCTAAGAACCGGGCTAGGTTCGTTAATCAAGGATATTTTGAATGCGAAGAAGATAATTTCCGAGTACATTGTATGTGGATCATCAAGTAGACCAATTTTTTTTTAAATATACCCGCCATTCTGAGTTGGCAAATGTCGGTTTTTTACATACCCGCTCCGGAACGTTAAGAAGAAGTTTTCAACGTCAAGCTGCTGCTTTTCGTGTGGGGTTGGCAGCCCGGCGTGAGCTAGCGGGAGTGGACAAGATGGCAAGTTAGCCCACCCTGCAGGGGTATATGATGGTTCTAACCATCGACATTTTTATACATAGGGAAAGTCCCAATAAAGCTCTTTGTGTATTTTATTTGTAGGGAGCAGACGGCCAAACCGTGTCCGTTATACGGAAAGGTAGATTCAGGAACTGTATGTCTGCGAAGAGGCGGAAGCTGACGTGGCTTTGGATGCATAAATTCTACGTTTTATGAGGGCAGGGGCGATTTATTTCAGTAAGATTTCATGCGTGGGCAGAAAAAAGTTCATTAAAACAGTCTTTTAATCCCGATTTTCTCTCAACTTGCGATTTTTGCAAGCTGAGAAGCAATCCTGCCCCCGCAACCATGAATATATGTCTGATAAGACTAAGGAAAAGCCACCCGAAAGGGTGGCTTTTTTTGTGCCCGGAACACCGCGCAGGAAACACATAGGAAACACCTGGAAAGGTACCGGGGCGTAAAATTGTCGGTTCTCGCATCTGTGTGATGGCTGTGACCTTGCCTGACCCTGCATCCGAACGTGCCCTCAGTTTTGAGTTAGGGTCTGTGGGGTATTGAAGTGCTCCCCGACTTTGGGCCAGCGTGAACTGGAACCTTCCGGGGTCAAGGCTCAACCGGCAGATCCGCCGGAGAGCCGTTCAGCAGCGATATCGGGGGTTTGTTACCGATGGCGCTGTGTGGCCGGACCTCGTTGTAGAACGCGACTCTGCAAGACCCATAATACCGACGAGCGGGAGGTTCTCTACCCCTGGCACCCTTGGTTTGGGCGTCGGGTGTGCGTCGAGGACATGATTGAGCGGGGCGGCCAAGTCCTTTCCCGCTGTCGCCTGTCTGACACGGGAGGGGTCAGGCTCCTTGAATTGCCGGCGTGGATGCTTGATCGCGCGGCTTGCGCCGGGATGCGGCTGGCCCCGGATCCGACCGTGTCCCTGGGAGCGCTTTACGATCTGCAATCGTTGCTGACGGGCTTTTTGTCGTCGGACCCATCTGAAACCGTCGCAGGCTTCTCTCCTGACCGGAATCGGAGAGAGGACCATGCGACACGACGGACGACAGCGCTCCCGTGTGGGGACCATATCGGCGCAGCCGGATCTGTTCGACGACAAGAAAGCCGATCGGCCCAGTCCGAACCTGATCTGGAGGGACCTCCCCCAGCAGGCGCGGAACGATCTACAGTCGATGATGGCTCGCCTGATCCTCGATCACGTACGCAGTCGCGGACCCGGTGTCGTGCAGGAGGCCTGCGATGAGCCGTGACAAGATCAGCCCGCGTCATCTGGAGCGCAGGGCAATTCTGTATGTGCGGCAATCATCCGCGCACCAGGTGCAGCACAACCGGGAAAGCCGCGGCTTGCAATATGCCATGCGCGAACGGCTCGCCCAGCTGGGCTGGCAGACGATTGACGTGATCGACGACGATCTGGGCTGCTCGGCAGCGGGCGGCGTAACGCGCGCAGGTTTCGACCGCATGGTCGCCGAGGTCTGTTTGGGGCGTGTCGGTGCGGTCGCGGCCCTGGAGGTCTCCCGTTTCTCCCGGAACAGCCGCGATTGGCAGAAACTCATCGAAATGTGCCGTGTCGTCGACACACTTCTGATCGATCAGGAGGCCATTTACGCACCACGTGTCGGGAATGACCGGCTCCTGCTCGGTCTGAAGGGCAGCCTGAACGAATATGAGCTGGACCTTCTGCGTCAGCGGTCCCTGACGGCACGTTATGAGAAAGCACGGCGCGGCGAACTCGTGGTCGGTGCGCCTGTGGGGTTTATCAAAACTGGCGACCGTTATGAGAAAGACCCTGACATGCGGGTTCAGGAAGCCATCAGCCTCGTTTTTGACAAGGTCGCCGAACTCGGCAGCGCACGGCAGGCACTCCTGTGGTTTCATACGCATGACCTGGATCTGCCGGCACGACGTCGGAACGGCGATGTTGTCTGGCGACGGCCGGACTATGCCACAATCCATCGCATGATCGCCAATCCGATCTATAGCGGCACCTATGCCTATGGCAAAACCGGCGTGGCCGCGTCATATGACGGCAGTGCGTTCAATGCCCAGCGCCAGCGTAAACCTCGCGAAAATTGGCTTGCCCTGATTCCTGGCACGCATGATGGTTATGTGAGCTGGGACAGGGCAGAGGCGATCCGCCGCATGGTGAGCGAGAACGTGCCGACCGGACGTCATCATGGCGCGCCCAAACACGGGAACGCGCTGCTGGCCGGTCTGTTGCGATGTCACCGGTGTGGACGCAAGCTGACGGTATGCTACACGGGAGCCAAACATAATATCCCGCGCTACAGCTGTGTGCGCGGCTGGCTCGATAGTGGGGAACCGCGCTGTATCGCCTTTGGTGGATTGCGGGTCGATGACGCGATCGAGACGGCCCTGCTCGAGGTCGTAGGACCCGGTGCTATCGAGGCCGCCGTCACCGCTCAGGCGACCATCAATGAGCAGCGCGACCAGATACGCGAAGCTCTGGCACGCGATCTTCAGGCGGCCCGCTACGAGGCTGAACGGGCATTCCGCCAATACAATGCAGCCGATCCGGAAAACAGGCTCGTGACCGGAGAACTGGAACGGCGATGGAATGCTACGCTGACTGCTGCGTCCACGATCGAGCAGAGGATTGTCGACCACGACGCGGCACGAGGGCACGAACCCGCATGCGAACCGCTCTCGTTGCTGGAACTGGCGAACGATCTCAAATCCGTTTGACAGGCGCCAGCAACGGACGTCCGTCTTAAAAAACGGATCGTCCGGACATTGGTGCAAGAGGTTGTTGCCGATCTCGATACCGAAACGGCGGAGATCGTGCTTGCCATCCATTGGGCAGGGGGCATCCACACCGAACTGCGCCTGCCTCGCCGCCGGCGCGGCCAGCGTAACAGCACCGGCGCCGACATCATCGCGGCCGTGCGCGATCTCGTCCGTATCGCCAATGACGATGTGATAGCCAGCCTTCTGAACCGTAACGGGCTACGGACCGGGAATGGAAACCGCTGGACGCGCGAACGGGTGACTTCCATGCGCTCGCATCATCGGATCCCGGTCTGTCGGGTCATGCCTGATGAAGAAAAGCCGTGCCTCAATCTGGGTGAAGCTGCGAAGCTACTCGGCATCGCCCCCAAAACGCTACGGCTTGCTGCCGAGGCCGGAAAGATCGCCGCAACGCACCCATTGCCTGACGGTCCCTGGATATTCGACCGACATATCCTCGATAGCGACAAAGCGAAGCTTATCGCCCGCCAGGCAAAAACACGGCGTAGTCAGATTGCAGGACAAACACATGCACAAGAAAACTTATTCGAAACAGTCATATAGACAGATGGGTGTTGTGAAGCAGGATTGTAGTCCTGACGCCAAGCCTCCATTTTTGCCCGGGCGTCGTCAAGGCTCATGAACCAGTGCGTGTTCAGACACTCGACCCGGAATTTGCCGTTGAAGGACTCGATGAAGCTATTGTCGGTCGGCTTGCCCGGGCGGGAAAAGTCGAGCACGCCCCCCTTCTGATACGCCCATAGATCAAGATCCCGGCTGACAAACTCCGAGTCCTGGTCGACCCGGATGCTCCTGGGATAACCCATCTGCCCGCAGATCCGCTCCAGGGTCTGGACGACATCCTCGCCGCGATAACTGAACCGGGGATCCGTGGCCGGCGAGAAACGGGAGAAGGTGTCGATCACGGTCAGGATCCTGATCTTGCGGCCCGTCGCAAGCTGGTCGCGAACAAAATCCATTGCCCAGCTATCATTGGTGTGCGCCGCAGGACGACGGTCCTCGCGCACTTTCGCCTTGACCCGGCGCCTGGGCACCTTGTTGCGCAGTTGCATGCCCAACTCCTTGTAAAGACGATAGATCCGCTTCGGGTTCACCACCCAGCCATCCCGCTGCAGCAGGATATGAACACGGCGATAGCCATAGCGCACACGGGTTGCGCAGATCTCCCGGATCCGCTGTGCCAGTTCGGCCTGCGTGCCGCGCTTCGACTTGTAGACATAGAGGGAACGATCGATCTGCAGCACCGCACAGGCACGCCGTGTCGAGATCTTCCACTCCCCCTGAAGCTTGTCCACGAGTTCGCGCTTGCGCGCAGGCCTCAGAGCTTTTTTGACAGCACGTCACGATCCGTTTCAGCTTCGCGTTCTCGTCTTCAAGTTGCCGCAGCCGCTTCATCTCGGACGGCATCAGGCCCGCATATTTCTTCCGCCAGTTGTAGAACGTCGCATCCGAAATGCCGGCCTTCCGACAGACCTCGGCGACAGGTGTTCCCCCTTCCGCCTGCTTCAATACAAACGCGATCTGCGCCTCGGTGAACTTCGATGCCTTCATGAAACTCTCCTCGTCCCGCTTACGGGATCTTACGGGGAAAATTCCAACTCAAAATGGCCGTGTTTTCGGGGAGCACGTCACCAGTGGACAGACCTTACTTCAAATCGTGGGCATTTCAGGGGGCAAGGTCACCGCTTGAAATGCGGCGGAAAGACAAGCGGGATATCATGCAGCACATGTCGCCCGATCGTGCGCCGTGCCAGCACCTCCGGGTCATGTGACGACAGGGTGCGCACATCGCGCCAGAACCGGTCGAAATCGGCCGCGAAGCCGGTGCCTCGGCCTCCGGCGAATTCAAAGATCCGGGGTGTGACATGCAGGGCGGTGCGCGAGGTGAACGTGCGCAACGCCAGCGTATCCAGCGCGATGCGCCCCCGATCCTCCTCGGTCAGGCTGGCGCGGGCATCCCATGCCTGCTGAACCCGGGTAATGGTGCTGTCCAGATAGGCAAGCGCGGCCTGGGCCTCGATCCAGTATTCGGCGAACTCCGCCTGGATGAACGGATCATCCGCCGACAGGTCGGAACCGGGAAACGTCCCCTGGCGCTTGCCCTGCAAGGTCCAGTTCCGGGCCAGATCCAGCGCCCCCAGCGTGCGCCCGACATAGACGGCGGAATAGAAGATCGCACCGAAACTGGCCCATAGCGGCAACGGCCCCGTCTGTGCCGGTCCGTGCGACCAGTACAGCACCTCGTCGGGAAAGATCCTGACATTCTCGAAGGTGATCGTGCTCGAATCCGTGCCCCGCAGGCCGATCGGCGCCCAGTCGTCGTGGAAATGCAGCCCCTCACGGCTCGTCGGAATGGTGGCGTAGAGATAGCGGTCCTGGTCCGGATGAATGGCCAGAACGGTCGTGATCTCAGCCAGCGGCGCCCCGGTATTCCAGCGCTTGGTGCCGCTGAGCACGAAACCGCCATCCGGATGATGCTGCGCCACGAACGCGCGGTTCACATACTGGGTCACATTGCCCCACAGCCACCGTGCCCCGGTCGCACGCCGCACGATCTCCGCATTGCGGTCTTCGTAATCCGTCAGTAGCGGCACAAGGGAATTATAAAAATGAAAGCCCAGTAGAGCCGCCGTGGAGCCATCGGTCTTCGCGATTTCCAGCACTGCATGCGCTGCGTCATGCAGCGTGCCACCCCCGCCGCCTAGCGGCGCGGGATAAAGCAGATTGACCAGCCCGCTTTCCCTCAGCAGCCGGATCTGTTCTAGAGGCCGCGTGCCGTCATGGTCGCGATCGACTGTCCCTTCGGAGAAAATGCCCGCCAGTTCGCGGGCTTTGCCGATCCAGTCGGCAGGGTAGGAGGCATGCTCGCGCGGGCGCGTCTGCTCCCACAGGGCATGGGGCGCGGACGGGTGAGCGGAAGAAACCTGATTCATGGTCGGGATATCCTGTAGAAAGAGCCGTTAGGCAGCGGTCTTGCGAACGAGCGAATGGAGAGCGAGCCCGGTCCAGAGCAGCCCGGCGCAGGCGTAGAACAGCGGTCCGATCAGAATGGCATGGGCGAGGCCGTAATGGTCCGACAGGGCCCCCAGCAGCCAGGGCGCGAAAAAGCCCGAAACGGCGGTGGAAGCCATGGCGCCGAACGAGCCCGAAATCGTCCGCAGCGTCGCGGGCACCGTCTCGATCAGCAGCGTGGTCAGGCTGCCGGCCGTCGAACCGAAGGCGATGATGCCGCCCAGGGCCGTGATTTCACTGACGCGCAGACTGCCGGTGCAGAACGAGACGGTGAACAGCACCGCCGCCATCAGTGTCGTCGCGGCCAGGCTGGCTGGCAGGCCCCAGGCCCGATGCGCCAGATACCGCCCCGTCAGCCACCCGCCGAGCGGCCCCACCGGCAGGGTCAGCAGCAGGACGGTGGACAGGAAACCGGTCGCATGCAGGTTATCCACCCCATGCACCCGGTGCAGGAAAGGCGGCAGCCACATCTGCGCCGTCATCATGCCGGACAGAAACAGGCTGAACGCCAGAAGATGCGTGACGTAAGGCCCGATGCGCAGCACCGCAAGCTGCTGCTTCCACGATGCGCCGCGCGGCGCATCCACCGCCAGCCCGTCCGCATGACCCGGACGCGGTTCCGGCAGGAAGAGCAGAAACAGCGCCAGAACCAATCCGGGCAGGCCGGTCAGCAGAAACGCCTGATGCCATCCGTACCGTGCGGCGATCCATCCTGCCAGGCCGAAGGCCAGGGCCGAACCCAGCTTGTTGCGCACCATGAACAGCGCGAACACGAGATTTCGGGCCTTGCGGTCATAGAGGTCGGCAAGCCAGCCGGGCGCGATCCCCAGATAGGCGGCGATGCCGAAACTGGTCAGCGCCCGCCATAGGATGAGCGTCGGCAGGCCTCCTGCCAGCGCGCTGCCGGCGGAGGCGAGGCTCCACAGGATGACGGTGCCGACCAGCACGGCCTTGCGCCCGAAGCGCCCCGTGAGCAGGGCGAAGAGCGGCGCGCCGATCACGCCGGCCAGGGTCGAGACCGCCATGACGCTGCCGAAAGCCGTGTCGGACAGGTGAAGGTCCGCCTTTATCGGCGTCAGCAGGCCGGACAGGATCATGCTCTCCATCGCGGCGACGGTCCCGGTCGCGAGCATGACGACGACGGAGCGCGTGCGTACGGTCCCGTTGGCATCGATCCTGCCGGGCGCGGAGCCGCCCTGTACGGGTGGCGACAGCATCTGCGTGGCGGACATCGTCTTACGTTTCCACGTCGGCAGGCACGGCGGCATCGCGCGCGCGCAGCAGCGAAGCGGCCTCGGCCAGAATGTCCCGGTCGATCCAGCCTTCCAGGTCGAAATCCCGTTCGATCAGCTTCTGTTCGAGCAGAAACGCCTTCTGCACCGCCAGCGTCTCGACATAGGCGTCTTCAAGCGAGAGGCGAATGCCCTGCGGAATGTTCTCGTACACCGCCGTCAGGCTTTCCGGTTCCTGATGCAGGTCGGCGGCCAGCGCCCGCACGGCCGCGATCGGCGCCGACGCCGCCCAGTCCGACGCCTCGATCAGCCGCGCGACGACACGCACCACCAGGTCCCGCCGCTCTTCGAGCAGCGGCCCGCTCACCACCAGCCCGCGCAGGACCGACGGATGCACGCGCGCGGTCAGGTCGGGCGCCAGGCGGGTATCGTACAGCACGTTCAAAAGCGGATAGAACCCGCCATCGGGCGGAATCGAGGCTGTCACCGCGTCCACGGCACCACTCTCCAGCGCTTCCAGCGCGGTCTGGAACGCAAAGCGCAGAAAGCCCCCCTTGGCGACAGCCGGGCTGAACCGGCGCGGGATATAGACGAGGTCCACATCCTCCAGCGTCAGTCCCGCCTGTTGCAGCGCCACGCGATAGATCTTGAGCTGCTGGGCCACCATCAGGTCGAACGGGCTGTCGGGATTATGGAACACCGCCAGCTTCCGCCCCCGCAGCTCCTCCACCCGGTCAAGGCCCGACCGGTGCAGCGAGAGAACCGGATAGCGCCCGTCGAGAAACGCCAGCCCGACCACCTTGCAGTCCACGCCCTGGCTGCGCTTCCACACGGCCGGCGCATGGCCCGCATTGCGGATCCAGAAACGCTCGTCATGGCCGTAGGCGATCTGGGGCGAAAACCCGACCGATTTGAAGGCGAACCGCACGTCGCGCTCGTCGCGGAACTCGTCTTCCAGCAGGCCGCGCGCCTGGGCGATCGCACTGACGGTCGGCACGGATGGGCAGCGCGTATAGGAAATGACAGGCGCGGTCATGATGTTTGCTCCTTGAGCCAGGAAAGGGATGCGGGCAGATGTCCGTGCCGCGCCAGCAGCGCGCGCGCATTGCCGAACAGCACGGCGTCCTGGCTGTCCGGGTCGGTCGCCGTGGCGGCACGCACCCGCTCCAGCGTCGGCACCGCGTCGGGCAGGGGGGCATAGTCCGAGCCGAAGACGATGCGCTGCGCTCCCAGCACGCGGATCGCGGCGGCCACGGCGGCGGTGCCGCTGCCCGCCGCCCCGGTATCCAGCCAGATCTGCCGGAAATGCCGGCGCAGCGGACCGATTTCGATACGCGGCGACACTTCGGCCTGCTCGGCCGCCAGCGCCCCCAGCCCCGATCCGCCCAGCATCGCGATCTGGATCGTGACGTCGGGGAAGGGGTCGAGAAAATCGGTAAAGGCCAGCGTCGCCACCGCCGAGGCGAAGTGAAAGCCGTTATCGATCACCCAGCGGATGCCGTCATTGTCACCATGGACGATATCGGGCGGCTGCCCGGTAATGGCCGGATTGGCAAAACCCGTATGCAGGTACAGATGGCTGCGATGCGCCTGGGCAGCTTCCAGCAGCGGGCGGAACTGCTCGGCGGAGGCGCGGGAAAAGAAGCCGTTGACCGGCAGCACGCCGCCGATCAGCCCCAGCCTGCCATGCGCGCGCTCAAGCTCGCGCACCGACCAGCCGATATCGCTCGTGCTCAGGGCGGCCACCGCGCTGAAGCGGTCAGGATGGCGCCGGATCAGCGCCGCCGTGTCGTCGTTCCAGGCCGACCACAGGTCGCGCGTGGCCTCGGCGGGCAGGGCGGCATCCACCCCCAGCGTCGTCGGCCAGGACAGAAGCTGATGCACGATCCCGGCATCATCCAGATGCGCCAGGCGCCGGTCGACATCATGCCATTGCGGCCCCAGCGGAAAGGCCCCACCGGCCCCCGCACCGGCCCCGGTGCGCCAGATGGCCAGCGCGCCGTTCGCCGTGCCGATGCGCGGCGCCTCCGTCCGCCGGCCCAGAATCTCTAGCGTGGAGGGCGGGAACCAGTGGGCATGCAGGTCGATGACAGGGCGTGTGCTGCTCATGGAAAACCTCTCAGAAATCGGCACGGGCGGACAGCAGGAACATGCGCGACGCGCCGTACTGGTAGGTAAAGGTCTGCGACGTGGCCGAGTACGGCAGCACCTGCACCAGGTAGCGCGCACCCGCGACGTTGTTGACGATGCCGCTGATCTCCCACCGGCTGTTGCCGGGGCGGAACGAGGCATGGACATCCCCCAGCCATACCGCCCGCTGCTGGAGCGCCGATGCGGTCTCGTTGGACACGAGGTAGTAATAATGGCCGGTATAGTTCCACCGCGTGCCCACCGAGCCATTGCCGATGGGCGTGCGGAAGTCCCAGTCGGCCGCGATATTGGCCGTCTGGTGCGGCGCGCGGGCAAACTCGTTCCCCGTCAGGTTGGTAGCCCCGGTGGTACCGGCGGGTGCTGCAAAGCGGGTGAACTCCGTCCGCAGCACGCCGACATTGCCCGAAAGGGTCAGGTCCTCGACCGGCCGGGCCTGGAACGAGAACTCCCCGCCATAGGACTTGCCCGACGCCGCGTTCGTCAGTGCCAGCACGGTCGCCTTCGTCGCCGCGTCGGTCGCGGTCCACGATGTCTGGATGTTGTTGTACTGCGAATAGAAGCCGTCGGCGCTCAGCATCAGGCGACGATCGAACCAGCTCCCCTTGTATCCGCCCTCATAGGAAATAAGGGTTTCCGGACTGACCGGTGCTGCCTTCTGCAACGGCGCCCCGCCGCGATTGACCGGATTGGGCGTGATCTGGGTATTGAAGATGCCTGACCGGTATCCGTCCGCGATCCGCACATAGAGCATCTGATGCTCGGCGATCAGGAATTGCGGCTCGACGTCGAAACTGACATTCGACCAGTTCCGCGCCCCATGATAGGCGTCGATCGTCGCAATCCCGCTGCCGACGCTGGCGGCGTTCCACCAGTTCGCCGGATTGGCCGCGAACGAGACGGGATACAGCGCCTGCCGGCTGTCGAGGTCCAGATGCAGGTGGTCATGCGTCCACCGCACGCCGCCCGCGATCTGGAACCACTTCACCACATGGATCGTGGTATTGGCGAACAGCGCGAAACTGTCGGTCGTCTGGGTATAATGCGTGCCCGCCCATGCCGGCTGGCCGATGATCGTGGGCGTGGTGACGGCACCGGGCGGCAATGTCGCCGTGGCGTAGCTGTCGTTCAGGTTCTCGTGGAAATAATAGGCCCCCGCGATCCAGGAAATGCGCCGGCGCGGATCGGACGCCAGGCGGAATTCCTGGCTCACCTGCGTGGGGTGCAGCTTGTCGTACGACCGGCTGTATTCCATCGGCGTATAATCCCCGTCGCCCGATACCCGGCGCTCGGCATTGTCGAAAGAAGTAATCGCGGTGAAGGTCAGCCCATGGCCCGGATGCCAGATGGTATGAAGCGACACCCCTTCCGACACCAGCGCCTGGCGTCCGTTGACGTTGGTGTTCGTATGGTCCCGGCTGCCGATGACCAGCGGTGAATAGACCGACGTGCCACGGGCGCTGTAATAGGGCACGTTCGTACCCTGCATGTCGCGCACATGCAGGTTCAGCAGAAATTCCAGCGCGTCGGTGGGCTTCCACAACGCCTGGAAGCGGGTGGCGAAATCGCCGAACGTCCCCACGCGCTTGCCGCTGTACAGGTTGTGCGCCCAGCCATCCTGGTTTTCATCGCGGACCGAAAGCCGAACGGCGAGCCTGTCCTTCACCACGGGCGTGTTGAACACCAGTTCGCCGCGTTTCTGCCCGTAATTGCCGAAATCGACCTGCGCATGGCCGCTCTCGCCGAATTCCGGGCGGTGCGAAGTAAACTGGATCGCCCCGGCCGTCGCGTTCTTGCCCCAGAGCGTACCCTGCGGCCCGTTCAGCACCGCCACCTGTGCCTGGTCGAAGAGCGGGAATCCCTGGAAGGCAAGGCTGTTCAGATAGACGTCATCGGCATAGACCGCGACGGCGCCCACCGCGTTGTTCGCCTGGTTTCCGTTGCCGACCCCGCGAATATAATAGCGCGGCCGCAGCCGCCCGTCGAAATTGTAGCCAAGCGCATTGGGCGCGAACGCGGCGACATCCGCCGCGCTGTCCAGATGCTGGCGGGCAATCGTCTGCGCGCTGATGGCGGTGACGGTGCCGGCGACTTTCTGGATATCCTGCGACCGCCGGTTCGCCGTCACCATGACGGTTTCCACACCATGGTTCTGTGGATTCTTCTCCGTCGTCGCGGCTTTGGGGGCCGGCGGCTGGCGATGGCCATCTTTCCGGGCCGGCGTATCCGCCCGGGCAATGGGGCAGGACAGGCCGACAAGCACCGTACCACACACCAGAATGCGCGCGGCAGGCGTCATTCCCCTCTGCCTGCCCATGCCGGGACGGGGCGCGTGCAGGCGTCCTCTCCGGTTCTGGAACGTGGGATAGAAGTGCCGGACGGTATTGGACACTTGTGTATGCCTTTTCACATAAACAACAACGAAACGTAGTGTAGTGGAGGCCAAAAAACATCATAGGGACAGTGATTAAATTTTACATGGGTACAGATATAACGGTATAAAATAGTGAGTAAGCATGAGGTAACCCCATGAAGGCCTTCCTTCCGTCCCTGGACCGGGGTGCGGACGACAATTTGCAGGAACAGATCGTCCGCCAGTTCATCACGGCGATCGCGGAAGGCGGTCTGCGTCCGGGACAGAGACTGCCCAGCGTGCGGGAAAGCGCCGCCCGCTGGTGCGTGTCGCGCAACACCGTCGTCCTGGCCTATGAGCGCCTGGAGGCCGAAGGCTATGTCGAGGCCCGCTCCTCCAGCGGCACGTTCGTCCATCGCATGCCGCCGGGCGCCCGGCAGGCCATCACCAATCCGTCCGCGGGGCTCGAGGCCGGGGAAAGCCGGCGCCCGCGCCCGGCCCGTTCAGCGCTCGATCCGGCCTTCGTCGATGACAGCCAGCACAGGCCGCTCCAGGCGGTGCCGCTCAGCCTCGGCTTCGGCTCCAACATGCCGCTTTATCGCGCCCGCGAATGGCGCCGGGTCGTCCAGCGCCTCCTGGCCCATGACGGCTGGCGGGGCGGCGGCCAATTCCAGCCCAATGCCGGCCTACCCTTCCTGCGCGAAACGCTGGCCCGTTGGCTGACCGCCCGGCACGGCCTGCCGGTCGACGCCCGGCAGGTCATTGTCGTCGCCGGACTCCAGCAGGCACATTCGATCATCGCCAGGGCGCTGCTGCGGCCCGGCCGGAGCGTGATGCTGGAAGATCCCTGCTATGTCGGCAAACGCCGCCTCTACGCGGCATTCGGCGAGGGCGTCCGCCCGGTGCCGGTCGATGAACACGGGATCAACCTGCACGACGCCTCGTTCGACGGCGTGGGGCTCGCGGTGGTCAATCCGGGCTGCCACGTCCCGCTTAACGTCACGCTGCCGCTCGGCCGCAGGCGCCAGCTCCTGGCCGCCGCGCGCGCGGCCGGAACGCTGGTCGTCGAGGAATCGATGTACGACCTGCTCAGCCTCGATGACGATCCGCCGTCCCTGCTGTCGCTCGGCGGCGGGCAGGGCGTCATCCATGCGGGGCTGTTCGCGCCGACGCTGGGCGGCGGCGTCATGCTCGGCTATCTCGTCGTGCCGTGGGCGGAACTCCAGGCGGTGATCGAGACCAAGCTCCTCATGGATAACGGCCTCCCCTGGCTGGAGCAGGAAGCCCTCGCCCGCCTGATCGACAGCGGAGAACTGGACCAGCTCCTGCGCCGCACCCGAACGGTGATGATGCGCCGCCGCCAGGTGGTTCTCGACACACAGCGCCGCCATCTGGGCGAGGTCACGCCCGTCGGCACCGGCAAAGCGCCGAGGATGAGCTGGCTTCTTCCCGAACAATGGCCCGACACGGCCATCTTCGTCGCGCGCGCCGCCGAAGCTGGGATCTATGTTCCGGGCCGCTACCCGCTGGTCCCGGCTTCGGACATGAAGTCGCCCATAAACGCGCGCATCATCTCGCACGGCTATGGCGAAATCGATGATCAGGAAATCGACAGAGTTTTTTCCCTGATGGCCTCTCTATGACCGGGCGTCATTGCGCGTTCTGAAGTCTGGTTTGCCCTGCCAGGATTCATTCCTCCGCGCGAGGTGTTTAGTCTCGGGGTTTGGTGGTGCGGATCTGAGATGAATCGTGATGGTTCTTTCTGCCATTGCTGACAAATGAATTCGTATGGAGTGAGAGGACGCGCGGGTGGGAAGCCTGGGTGGAGGAAGAGGGGAGGGGGGGGGCGCGATGGATTTCGAGGCTGGGAGAGGGTCTTCCGGCCGTCCGTCGCGGAGTTTCCCGCCATGACAAGCGCCATCCAGAAAATCACCCTCAGTTCGTCCCGTGATATTCCCTTCAACAGGTTGGTGCTGTCGCAGGCCAATGTCCGCCGGGTGAAGGCCGGCGACATCGCGCGGCGCGGGCTGTTGCAGAGCCTCAACGTGCGGCCGGTTCTCGATGCGGACGGCGCGGAAACTGGCACGTTCGAGGTGCCGGCGGGCGGGCGCCGCTTCCGTGCCCTCGAACTGCTGGTCAGGCAGAAGAAGGATGCATGGCATTTTCTGCCGGGCTGGACGCTGACCGTCGGCGGCCGGATGGAATTCTGGCAGGCGTCGAACGGTTATAATCTGGCCGGAACGGTTGGCCGGGCGCAGCCGCGTGTGACCGACGCCCATTTCTCACCCAAGGCGACACTAACGTGGGAGATCGATCCGCGTTGGCAGGCGAAATTGTCGTTCGGCGAGGCGTGGCGCTTCCCCACCGTGTCGGAACTGTATCAGATCGTCGCTACCGGCCCGACCTATGCGGTACCGAACGCGAACCTGCGCCCCGAACGCGTGCTGTCCGGCGAGGCGGTGATCGAACGCCGCGCCGCGGACAGCCTGGTCCGGCTGTCGCTGTTCCAGGAAAACACGCATGATGCCCTGATCTCGCAGATGACGCTGATGAATCAGATCTATGTCACCACCAACCAGAATGTGACTGAAATCCGCAATCGTGGTGTCGAGTTCGTGCTCCAGAAACGCAGCCTGTTCGGCAGCGGCCTGGATCTGACGAACAGCGTCACTTATGTCGATTCCCGCATCCTGTCCGACCCTGGCTTCTCCAGCACCAGCGGCACCACCGCGACCGGCAAGCACGTGCCCTATGTGCCGGCATGGCGCGATACGCTGCAACTGACGTGGCACGCGACGAAGCGGCTGGATCTGACCGGGGCGCTGCGGTACCAGGGCAAGATGTATTCGACGTTGGACAATACCGACCGGATCGCCAACGTGTTTGGCGCCTTCGACGCGTTCCTGGTCGCCGACCTGCATGTGCATTACGACCTGACGAAGACAATGACGGCGGATATCGGCGTCGATAACATCAACAACGCGCGCTATATACCTTTACCACCCCTTCATGATGCGAACCTGGAGCGGTAGCATCAAAGCCAGATTCTGAGAGTATCCCTAAGGATTGAGCGACTTTGGGTGCCGATGGATGATCCTCGCCCAGAAGTAAGCCTCGAACCGGTAGAATTGAACCGCGCTGAGTTTATGCCGGGGTTGTTTGCGGGATTTCCGTCGGAAAACGACGCGCGATCTCGTCCCCGGTGTAGTGCGCGATCCAGCCGGTGGTGTTGGTGAAGATGCGCTGGGCCACGACATCTGGTGAGAGTCCGGCATCGAACCAGTGCGGAATGCCGGCCGGGACGGAGATTAGATCGCCCTGCGTGCAGAGGATCGAATAGACCTTGCCATCGATATGCAAGACGAAAGTCCCTTGGCCATGGACGAAGAAGCGCACTTCGTCCTCGAAGTGCGTATGTTCGGACAGGAACTTGTCCCGCAGGGCGGGCAGATTGGGTGTGTTCGCATTGATGCGTATCATATCTGCCGAACCCGCGCCTGTTTCTCCCATCAGGCCGTCCAGATAAGGCCGATAGGCTCCCAGCACAGCTTCTGGCTCCGCGTCTGCGGGCAGTACGACCGGTGTTTCCCAGCGCTCGAAACGAATGCCGACAGGCCGCAGTGTCTCGGCAATTAGACGCGGCTGCGTAATGTCGAGCAGCTTCGTCTGGGGCGCATCGTCATGATAGATCGTCAGTCGGCTCATTGTTTCGGCTTTCCATGTTATGGACTCGGGAGAAAATTTGGGCTTCACGTCATGCACTGCAAGAACGCCCTGTATCATGGTAAAATGCGTTGGTTCATCAGATGGCGAAGGGCAGGACTGAGAGGTTCGCTCCCATCGCTGTGGGATGTGGACCCGTCAACGATCAGGCAGAGATGCCGGACAATGAGCGCGCCAGGTCGGCAAGGGCGGACAAGCCAGCCGGCCATAGTCCGACGTCCGATCTATTGCCGATATGCCCGAGTTGACCGACATCGAGCATTGTCGATCCCCACTGACGCGCCATGGCGCGTGCGCGCTGCATGGTCAGCCATTCATCGTTGCGGCTCGCAACCAGGATTGACGGGAATGGTAGGCGATCGGCCGGCAGTGGGCCGAAATCGGAAACTCGCCCGGCATCCGGCCCAGAATACTGTTCCACGTCAGCCGGGGCTACCAGAAATGCACCCGAGACAGGTTCCATGGGACACTCGCTGGCCCAGCGGGCGGCCAGGACGGCGCCGAGGCTGTGTGCAACCAGGATCGTTGGGCGCCGGCAGACTGCCAGAGCGTGCCACAACCCACGGCGCCAGGCGGGATAGCTTGGCTGTTCCCAATTCGTCTGGATGACCCGGTGGATTGTAACGCCCTGCTGACCTAGAAAATGCTCCCACCTTGATTGCCAGTGATGGGGGCCAGAATCGTCGAGACCGGGAACGATCACGATCTCGAAGCGGGACAGGATGTCGATCGTGTCGGAAGTGGAAACCGGTTCGAGCGTCAGCGGAGTTGACTGACGACAGGTCAGTGACTGGCGCAGGATGTCTGTGCCCTGGTCGGGCTGATTGGCAACCTGCATCGGTGGTTCCTCCTTTTTTGAGAGTGATTCTGCTGGCTGGATCAGTCGCTTGATGGATACCGGGCGATCAGGGCCGACTGGCGTCTCCATTGTCTGAGCATGTCGAATGCTCCCTTGCTGCGAAAGCCGCGCTGCCGCATCAACGCACCAATCTTGAAGGCCCGGCCGTAGAAGCGAAATTGTGTGCGCCAGATCGAAACGAGAGTCGCTTCCGGCGCCCACATCTGGATCGGCTCGGAGCCGATGCCGTTCACTTCGATGATCTGAAAGCCGCGTCCCTCCCGGAGGGTTTCGATAGACGCGAAACGCAGATCCACACGCCCATGATGGAAATCGGGAAGCGCGCGCAGGATGCTATCGATGCGTCGCGTCAACGCTGGTGTGACCAGATGCGTGGCATCGCGAAACAGCGATCCTTTGGAATGATTGCCCGTAAAGACCAGAGGAACGACTTCGCCCCGTGGGGGGATATCATCCAGGCGGCCTTTCACCCGGGGTAGATAGATGTGAGGCAGCTTGCCGGCGCGGGGATGACCGAGGATGAGTTCATGCAGGGTGGATACGCCGTCACCTGTCACGAAAGGTGACGATTTGAACGTCATGGACAGGATCTGCCCTTCGCTCTCGGTCGGCAGACGGGAATAGAAAATGCCGGCTTCACATTCGTAGGGGATGAATTTCTGGATCATGACCGGAATATCGTCCGGATAGAGAGCCAGTGTCTCCTCCAGGCGGTCCATGGTGCGGATCAGCCTGACGCCGGCGCCCTTGCAGCCGATATCGGGCTTCAGGACTACGGGGAAAGATAGATCCAATCGCTCCATGGCATCCGTGGCGTGTCGGATGCTGCCCTTGCCGGTCATGAAGGCCTGCCAGGGGGCGATCCAAAAGCTTTGTGGCGCGCGGAGTCGGGCAAGGATGCCGCTTTTGCTTTCACCGCAAAGACCACCGGTCGGTATATGCGGATTAGCGAGCGTCGCGATGGCGAAGTCGCGATAGCGTAACCCCATCATGATCCAGAAGATCACCAATGGTCCATAGACGATCCAGGGAGAGACGAACTCCCAGGGGTTCGCTTCGCTGTCCTCCGGCGAACGGTCAAGCATGCCGGTTTCCAGCGCGGCAAGAGCCGGAGTGAGTCCCTGCATCACGCGACCGGGCCCGTGTCGTGCGTCGTACGGGCGTAGGGCGTGCCAAGCAATCTGGTCATATCTCAGGCTGCCCGCAGGGCGGGACGGCATCCGCAATGGCGGTCTGCCTCCAAGGCATGGAGAATAGCGACAACCTCCGAAAAATCACGATGTTGGGAAATGGGATATGAAAGCGTCATGCGTATGGTTTTGGCCGGGTCCAGAAAATAGACCACATGGTCATCGTCAAAAGCGGATGCTTTACAACCGATATCAACGGCGATGCCGTGCCAAAGGCCCTGAACGGCGCCAGATGGGTCTATGAGTCGTGGGACTGGCAAGGAGACCGAGGGCCGATCGGCCGGCACGCTGTACTCATGGGATGTGGAATCCAGGCCCAGTACCTTGATCGGTCGGGTACATGCGTTGGCCCATGCCATCCCTGCTTCAAGACTCTGAAACGTGTAATCATCCAGATGCGTCAGAACGACACCCCAGCTTGAGCCGAGCCATGTGTGAAATCGGACCGGCCCGGATGTCGTGTCGCAGGCGAAGTCCGGAGCCGTCCAGCCGGGGAACAGTGCCATTCGTCGGCCTCTTGAAACTGAATCGCTTCGGATCGTTGGAGCGGATGGACGTGAACGGGCGCCTAATCGGAGGCGATGAGCTTCTCGATCCGTTCGAGCGTATTTTTCAAGGACGTGATCTTGTGTTGGCGTCGTGAATCGGCATCCAGCGCGGCTTCGTAGCGCGAGAGAAAGCAGTCCCTCCCGATCCGCAACGCTTGTGTTTCATCCTCGGGGGTAAACCATCCGTCGTCGCGCGGCTCGCCTTTGATACGATAGATGGCGCCCATCGTCGCGAACTTGGACACCCACACCTGACGAACGGTATGAAGGTCCTGTGGCAGATCGGAAGAGGCATATTTTATAAAGCGCTTTTCCGGATAGGCCTGGCGTCCGCTGTGATCTGTGGGAAAGGAGACGCCCTTGTAAGACGGCCCGCGGATCGACGGGGAATCTGACGTGCTGGCTTTCATTTATCCCGATTCCAAATCCTGAACATATTTCGGAGAACAATCGCGTGTGCGATAGGCGTGGGGAGCGGATCTGGCTTCATGCCAACTGTCATGTCAGTCAGTTGCCGATCCGCAGCGTCCTGGGTTCTGCCGGGCGGGCAATGCGTAAAAAGGGAACGGTGGACAGCAAGCTGTGGACGGAGCAGCGCGTGACGGCATGGTCTTTCCGGAATCCTCTCGCAGACAAATGATCCTGACCGATCGATGGCGTTCCCCGAATATCCGGCGCGCATGGTTGGCGCAGGGAGTTTGCTCGGTCTTGCTCGCTTGGCAGTCGGATGCATCACTCTGCGATATATAATCGTGATATGAAATAAACAACAAAAATAATCGTGTGATTAAATTTTCATGTCGATGGGAATGCGCCACAATCGGCGCAAGCCCGGCTTGACTGGCGAGGTGCGGAATGCTGATTCGTCGCGGCGATATGGATATTATATATTTAAATATCAATATGTTAAAGTGACAATGCGCTGTCTTGTGATCGCGGTTCGTTAGTGACGGTAAATTTTACATATTACTATATTAAATGATTGTATTGGCTTGACGCGAGGCGGGGACGCTGTAATCGTGGCTTGGTCGCCACCCGTTGTGACGGCCCGATCCAGGGATGGAGCCCGATGACCCGCATCACCGCGCGAATGTGTCGCATCGAACGATGTAGCGCAGGACGAGCCGGCCGCACGAGACCGATGCCCGCCCGATAACGCGCCGGCGGCGAAGGCTGCCGGCGGGCCCGCGCAAGCGGAACGACAAGGCAGCAACCCATGTATGAATCGCAGATCGTGGAGATCGAGGGCACCTTCCTGGGTGCGTTGATCGTGGAAGGTGACCGCAGGACGCGGCGCTTCTATGCGACGCATGACAGCGTGCGCCCCCTGCACAACCGCGTCCTGGCCGAGCCGGATGAACTGACGCGGCAGGTGGCGCGCCAGTTCCGCCATGCCCGGGCCCAGGCAAACGCCCACGCCCCGTTGCGATAATTCAGGATATTCAGAGGTTTCAAGATAATGAGCAGCTTTCGTCCCCTGCATGACCGCGTGGTCCTGCGGCGCATCTCTCCTGCCGAAAAGACGGCGGGAGGCATCATCATTCCCGATACGGCGCAGGAGAAGCCGGTCGAAGCCGTCGTGGTGGCGGTCGGGCCCGGCGCGCGGGACGAGCGCGGGCATGTCGTGCCGCTGGAGGTACGCGAGGGCGATCATGTCCTGTTCGGGAAATGGTCGGGCACCGAGGTCAGGATCGGCGGCGAGGATCTGCTGATCGCCAAGGAAGCCGACCTGTTCGGCATCGTCGGCGGCACACGGTAACAGGCGGGACAAGGACAAGCATCATGGCTACGAAAGACGTCAAATTCGCGGGTGATGCCCGGGCGCGGCTTCTGGCGGGGATCGATATCCTTGCCGACGCGGTGAAGGTCACCCTGGGCCCGAAGGGCCGTAATGTCGTGATCGAGAAGAGCTTCGGCGCGCCGCGTATCACCAAGGATGGTGTATCGGTTGCGAAGGAGATCGAACTGGCGGATCGGTTCGAGAATCTGGGCGCGCAGCTTCTGCGCGAGGTCGCCAGCAAGACCAATGACCTGGCTGGTGACGGTACCACCACCGCGACGGTCCTGGCCCAGGCGATCGTGCGGGAAGGGCTGAAATCGGTGGCGGCGGGATTCAACCCGCAGGATATCAAGCGCGGAATCGACCAGGCCACCGCCGCGGTAATCGAGGAACTGCGTGCCCGGACCCGCCCGATCGCAACCAAGGAGGAAACCGCACAGGTTGCGACCATTTCGGCCAATGGCGAGGCGGCGATCGGCCGGATCATCTCCGACGCCGTGCAGAAGGTGGGCAAGGACGGCGTCATCACCGTCGAGGAGGCCAAGGGCTTCGAGACCGAACTGGACGTGGTCGAAGGGTTGCAGTTCGATCGCGGCTATATCTCGCCTTATTTCGTCACCAATAGCGAAAAGCTGATCGCGGATCTGGAGCAGCCGTATATCCTGATCCACGAGAAGAAGCTGTCGTCGCTTCAGCCGCTGCTGCCGTTGCTGGAGAGCGTGGTCAAGTCGGGGCGTCCGCTGCTGATCATTGCCGAGGACGTGGAAGGCGAGGCGCTGGCGACGCTGGTGGTGAACAAGCTGCGCGGCGGGTTGAAGATTGCCGCCGTCAAGGCGCCCGGCTTCGGTGACCGGCGCAAGGCGATCCTGGAAGATATCGCGATCCTGACCGGGGGCGAGGTCATCAGCGAGGATCTGGGCATTAAGCTGGAAAGCGTGACGCTGGCGCAACTGGGCCAGGCACGCCGGGTCGTGATCGACAAGGACAACACCACCGTGGTCGATGGCGAAGGCGATGCCGAGTCCATCAAAGGGCGCATCGCACAGATCCGCGCGCAGGTGGAAGAGACGAGTTCGGACTACGATCGCGAGAAGCTGCAGGAGCGCCTGGCCAAGCTGGCGGGGGGCGTCGCCATCATCCGCGTCGGCGGCTCGACCGAGGTTGAGGTGAAGGAGCGCAAGGACCGTGTGGACGACGCGCTGAATGCGACGCGGGCCGCGGTCGAGGAAGGGATCGTGCCCGGTGGCGGGACGGCGCTGGCGCGCGCCACCTCGGTGATCGCCAGGCTGCATTTCCACAATGAGGACCAGCGTATCGGCGGCGAAATCGTGCGCAAGGCGCTACAGGCACCGCTGCGCCAGATCGCGGTGAATGCTGGCGAGGACGGAGCGGTGGTCGCCGGCAAGGTGCTGGAGACCGGCGATTACAATTATGGCTACGATGCCCAAATCGGTGAATACAAGGACCTGGTGGTGGCCGGCATCATCGACCCCACCAAGGTGGTGCGTACCGCGTTGCAGGATGCATCGTCGGTGGGCAGCCTGCTGATCACCACCGAGGCGCTGGTGACCGAGAGGGCCGAGCCCAAGCAACCGGCGACCGCGTCGGCAGGTGCGGATCTGGGTTACTGAGGGATGCGGGGAGGGCCGAGCCGGCCGCAAGGCATGGGCGACCCTCCCTACGATCCGAAATGAAGCCGGAGCGGAAGCAGAAGCAGAAGATGGCTGGAGACGTCACCAGCCTGCGCGCCTACTTTGAGCGCGGGGAGTCGGATACGGCGGTTACGACGAAGCCGTTGCCGCCCTCCTTGTCCTCCTCCCCGGCCGGGCTGTGGGAACTGATGCAGGCGGAGGCGAGGAGCCATCGCGACCCCGTGCTGCGGGAATTGACGCGGCCTGCCGTCCTCGACCAGCCGGATTTCGCCTCCGCCCTGGCTTTCCTGTTGTCGCGCAAGCTCAGCAGCGATCTGGTGCGCAAGGCCACGATTTTCGCCTTGGTGCGGGATTTCCAGCGTAGTCGCCCGTCGACGGTCGAGATGGCGGCGGCCGATCTGGTATCGATCCGCGCGCGCGATCCGGCTGCGACCGGTTATCTGGTGCCTTTCCTGTTCTTCAAGGGCTTTCACGCGATCCAGTCTTACCGGCTCGCGCACTGGCTGTGGCACGAGAGCCGCCAGCCGCTGGCACAGTATGTCCAGAGCCGGGCATCGGAATTGTTCGCGGTGGATATCCATCCCGCGGCGCGGCTGGGGCAACGGATCATGTTCGACCATGGGACCGGCATCGTGGTCGGCGAGACGGCGGTCATCGAGGATGACGTCGCCCTGTTGCAGAATGTCACCCTGGGCGGCACCGGCAAGGAAAGCGGTGATCGGCACCCCAAGGTGCGGCGCGGCGCGCTGATCGGCACCGGGGCCAAGGTATTGGGCAATATCGAGATCGGCGAAGGCGCGAAGGTCGGTGCCGGGTCGATCGTGCTGAAATCCGTCTCGCCGTTTACGACGGTCGTCGGCAATCCCGCGCGTGTCGTCGGTACGCGCCACGAAGGATTGCCGTCCTTGACCATGGATCAGACGCTGCCGCCGCTCGAATATGAAATCTGAGGACAAGAAATGGCTCGGCAGATGATCCCGTCCAGACGTTCGGCGCTCTCGCTGGGGCTCGCGGGGCTGGTGTTGTCTTTCTCGTCGCGTGTCACGTATGGCGCCGATAGCATTGTCCGCATCGGCTATCAGAAATACGGCTCCTTGATCCTTTTGAAGCAGAAGGGGATCCTGGAGGCAGCCCTGGCGCCGGAGGGCATTGCCGTGCAGTGGGCGCAATTCCCGGCGGGGCCGCCGATGTTGCAGGCGATGGCATCAGGCGCGCTCGATTTCGGTCAGACCGGCGACCTGCCGCCGGTCTTCGCCCAGGCCAGTACGCCAGATGCCCTGGTCTATGTCGGGCATGAACCGCAGGTGGGGTCCAGCGAAGCCATCATCGTTCCCAGCGGTAGTCCAATACGGGCGGTTGGCGATCTGCGAGGCCGCAAGATCGCCGTGACACGTGGTTCGGATGCGCATTGGTTGCTTCTGGCGGCGTTGCTGAAGAATGGATTGTCGCTGCGCGATGTCTCTGTAAGCTATCTGCTGCCCGCTGCGGCGCGGCCTGCGTTCGAAACGGGTGTGGTGGATGCCTGGTCGATCTGGGATCCGTTCCTGTCGGCTGCAGGGCGGGACGTGCGGGTACTGATGACTGGGGCCGATGTCGGCGGCGGCACCGAGTTCTTCCTGGCGCGACGGGCCTTCGTCGAAGGGCAGGGGGCGCTGCTGAACGTGATTCGCGATGCCTTGGCACGATGCGATGCCTGGGCGCAGGCGAACAAGCCGGAAGTCGCGCGGATACTTGCCGGCACCACGGGGCTGGACCCGGCGGTCGTGGCCAGATCGGTGGCGAAGGTCACTTATGGGATCCAGCCGGTCGGACCCGACACGATGGCCCGCCAACAGTTTATCGCCGACACGTTCCATAAGGCAGGATTGCTGCCCGTGGCGGTGGATGTCCGCAAGGCCGTCCTGTCGCCCTGACTGTCGAGCAGTGGAAAATGATCGTCGTGAGATGCGACGTCATGGACCGCATCCAGTAGTGTCGGGGTGAGAGCCTGGCGCGGGGAGGCCGGTGATTAGATGGCCGGGGCGCTATGCCACGGCGCGTGGGTGCGCACTCCCGCTTACTCAGGACGGCAGGCATGATTCAGACATGCGCCTGGCCTGGCCTGCTTTCATGATCGGCAATTGCAATCCGTCGCCGGGCGTTCGCGCCGTTCTGGTGGTCTCGGTCGGGAAAAGTGAAAGCGAACAGGCTCATGATAGAAATAGAGGCCGATGTGCTGATCGTCGGTGGCAGCTCTGGGCGTGCGTGTGCGCGACCATCATCCGGTGCTGGAGCTTCAGGCGCGGCCGGACGGTTCGATCGGCGGCACGGCGGGATATGATCGTCTGGGCGGCGACGCGGGTGACGCGGGAGGAAATCCTGGACCTGGATCGGGCCCCGTGGCGCCGTGCGGACCGGCTGGAGGCGGCGGCGCGCCGGCTGGACGGGACAGCCCTGCGCCATCCGGGCGCGTTGATCGGGCGTCTGCGCCATGATTATGGTTGGGACGGCGGCACGGACGATCCCCTGCGCGTCTCCTGGCAGCTTGGGCCGCTGTTCAGGGAGGGGGTGGAGATATCGTCCGCGCGCGGTGCCCGCCAAGCCGAGGCTCCGGACACGCCTTGATTACAACGATCCTCGTGCGACGGGAAGAATGAGCGTCCCCACCGCATGTACGAAGTGGGGGTGCTGCTGTCAGAAGCTGACGTTTACGCGGCCATAATAATAGCCACCAGTGATTGGAATGCCGGACGAGTTGACGTCATACATCCTGGGACCGAGATAGTTATTGATTGGGTTCACGCGACGCGGGCGTACGTTGAAGATATTATTGGCTCCGACAGCGAGGTGCCAGTGCGCATTGATCCGATAGCCGATCTCGATATCCGTCAGCCAGGCTGGGGTATTCGTGAACGGGGCGAACGTCGTCGTCGAATAACGGATGGAGGACGGGGCCAGATCCGAATAGGACAGCATTCCTGAGGTCTGCCCGTAGCGGGTCTGGCGAATGTTCACGCCCCAGTCATGATACGTCCAGTACGCGTCCAGCACGATCTTGCTGCGGGGGGATTCCGTCGTCAGATAGGCGAGAGTCTGGGCGTTGACCAGCGAATTGCCGTAAGCATTCGTATTGACATGGTGAATACGCGTACGGTTCAGGTTCAGTTGCAGGGAGAGGTTCAGATTGCCGTATTGATGCAGCCTGAAATCGTAATCTGCGGAGATATCCACGCCCTGCGTGCGCGTGCTGGCCGCGTTGGCGAAATAGTTCGCGGAGATGCCATTGAGTTCGACCCCCGGCCCGCTCGGCACGGTCACGCCGGTCAGCGCGATCGCGTCATAGGCGGCCAGGCCGTTGATACTGGCCGCGCCCACGATACGGTCGCGGATATTGATCTGGTAGGCATCGACCGAGACATGGAAGCCGTCGACAGGTTCGACGATGATGCCGCCCTCGATGCTGGTCGACCGTTCGGGCTTGAGCGGCTGCGCCCCGATGGAGCGGCCCGCGGCGCTGGTCGTGGAGAGCAGGCCGGACGCACCGGTCGGCGAGACGTTGAGCGCACTGAAATGTTCTTCCGGCAGCGTGGGGGCACGGAAACCGTTGCTGATCGTGCCGCGAACCGCGATCCGACGGGTAAAGTCATAGCGCGTGGTGACCTTGCCGGTCTCGGTGTCGCCTGCATCGGTATAATGTTCGAAGCGACCGGCGAAATCGAGATCCCAGTGTTTCAGCGGATGGAAGTCGCCGTCGATATATCCGGCCCAGACATTGCGCTGCCAGTTGCCGGCGTTTTGCGGGGTCAACCCCGCATAGCCGGCCGTACCGCCCAGCAGATAGGAGGGTGGATTGCCTGCCTTGACGTCGTATATTTCCAGCCTGTGTTCGGCCCCCATCGCGAATGTCACCGGGACGACATGCCCGATGCTGAAATTGCGGCGCAGGTCGAAATTACTGGTCCATTGCGCGAGGCTGTAGCTTTCGGCCCGAACGGTCGTCGGCGACCAGCCATAAGCGGCGTAGTAATTGGGGTTGAAGGTGTTCTTGTTCCCGATCTTGTCGGCATCCTCGCCATATAGCGTGCTGAGGTCCCAGTTGAACCCGAGCAGATTGCCCCCCTTCAACCCAATATTGGCCTGAAAATTGTTTTCTTCGATCGTCTCCAGCGGTGAAAAGCCGTAAGGATAGGCATTGGGGGCGATGGAAGGCAGGCGGTAGTTTTCATATGCTTCCGAGTGACGGTGTGCATAGGTGATCAGGCCATAGGTCTCAATTCCCTCGGTAATGGGCTTGCCCCATTCGATCGAGAGATTTTCGCGGGTTTCCTCGGGCGTCATTAGGCTCTGGTTCGAGTTGGCTGGCCAGGTTGAAGTCGGTGTCCAACGATGATCATTCGTGCCAGTCGATTTTGATACGAAATGATCCGTATGATAGACTTGACCGCTGAGATGCAAGAATCCGTCATTGCCCAGTTTCAGGCCGCCATCGGCGCCGACCAGATACTGCCAGCCATCGCCATTATAGGCGTTCGCACCGGTCTGAGTGACTGCATTGAGGCCATGGTCTCTCTTTTTGGTAATGATGTTGATCACGCCGGCGATTGCGTCCGAACCGTATAAGGCCGCTGCGCCGTCACGCAGGACCTCGATATGGTCAATCGCTCCGGCGGGGATCATATTCACGTCGACCGGGGTCGAGCCTTGCTGCGGCCCGCCATCGGCATAGATGTTTGCCGTCGTATTGCGACGCTTGCCGTTGACGAGCACCAGAACCTCATTGGGGTTCAGGCCACGCATGCGGATGGATGACGTCAATGCTCCAACGTCATTCCCCATGGCACCCAGCGTAATGGATGGGTCGATTCGGGCGATGGCGTCCGCCAGATTGAGCTGCCCGGAACGCTGTATCTGAGCATTTGAAATAACAGAAATAGGCGCAGAACTATCCCGTGCCTTGCGATTGAAGGCATGGGTACCGGTGACGATCACTGCCTCGGCTGCGTCATTGGATGCGTCGCGGCGTGATGTCGCTGGGGTCACTGGTTCTATCACGGCAGTTGGGGAGGCTTTGGCGTCCACATGCGTCACCGGCGTGGCAGGAGTGGTTTTGCGCGAAGAATGCGTTCTGTCCGTCTGGGGCGTGGCGGCATTCGCATACCCGACAGAGCTTGTCAGGATTGTAATAGCCAGGAGATAGTTTTTCCTCAGCATATGAAGATCTTCCGAGAATTCTATTGAGTAGTGAACGAATGATTGCGTTAAATTAGCCTGACGCAAAATAAGAAAAGGTGAATATAAATGTAAATGTAAAACATTGATGTATAATTGCCACAGTTTTACATAACATAACTCAGACATTTTGAATTTTAATCAAATAATATGCGCGTTTCTGACCGCAGTCTGTTTCGGATTCGATATTAGGTTAATATCTATACCGAAATTATTTTTATCGTCGTTGTAATTTTCGGGCGCGAGAAAAAAACCAACCCACATCGGTATGTCGCCGGCACCCCTATGCCCGAGCACATGTGGCGTTCGGACCGGTGACAAGTGATGGGCTGTGGATCGAGACTTGATCCTTACTCGTGTGACAGGCACGGCCATGACGGCCGACATTCCGCGTCTCATCATGTTCGTGGAAAGAGAGCGTGCGCGCCTGTGAATTTTGTCGGCTATATCGGCTTCAACAAAAGTTCGGAACTGCATGCCGGCATAGGCAGTCGGTCGCTGGATGGCGATTACGTGCGGGCAGCGCTGTAGGTGCAGGAGGATGGAGGCTTCGATCGAGTGCTGATCCCGTTCGGGTCGAATTCTCCGGCATGCCGATGTCTATGCCACCTGGGGCAAAACCCTGGATGCGACGCGCGCGGGTGTGGCGCGCGTCCGGGCGTCGGCCGCGCGCCAAAAGAGGTCGGTCGGGTTTTCCCTGTCGCTGGCGATCGTGGACACTGACGACGCCGCGTGGAAGCGCGCGGCGGACATCGTGGAGCAGGTACGCGCGAACCGCGAGCCAGCGGGCCTGCCGACCAGTGGCCACACCCCGCCCAATGACGGATCGCGCCGCCTGCTGGAAACGGCAACCGGCCTGCGGCGTGACAAGTGCCTGTGGACGGGCGTCGCGCAACTGACCGAGGCTGCCGGCAATTCGACCGGACTGGTGGGCACACCCGAGCAGGTGGCCGACGCGCTGCTGGATTATCATGCTCGGGGGGTTGAGAATTTCCTGATCCTGGGCTTCAAGCCGCTGGACGATGCCGAACGCTACGGGCGCGAACTGATCCCGCTGGTACGCGAACGCGTTGCCGCCTTGAAGGCGCGGGCGAACGCCGCCGCCGCATAAACCCGTCGCGCGTGCCGGGGCCGATACCAGTGCGAACTGGTGGCCCCGGCATCGGGCCGGCTGCAGCGGGGCTTTTGAATGCCTTCTACCAGTCTGCGCTGTGTCCGAGCTGGACCAGGATGTTCTTGCGCAGGTCCAGCAGGCGCGGATCGTCGCGGTGGCGGTGGGGGGGAAGGTCGATCGGCAGGTCGCCGATGATGCGGGCGGGGCGGGGGCTGAAGACGATGATCCGGGTGGCCAGCAGCAGGGCTTCCTCGACATCGTGGGTGACCATGATGGCGGTGAAGCCGCGATCGCGCCACAGGCGGTGCAGTTCGGTCTGCATCGTCAGCCGCGTCAGGCTGTCCAGCTTGCCCAGCGGTTCGTCCAGGATCAGCACGCGCGGGTCGTTGACCAGGGCGCGGGCGAGCGCCGCGCGCTGGGCCATGCCGCCGGACAATTGGTGCGGCCAGGCGCGTTCGAAACTCTTCAGCCCCACCAGTTCGATGGCGGCGTCGACCGATGCCGGGTCCTTGCGGCCGGCGATGTCGTGGCCCAGCGCCACGTTGCCGCGCACGGTACGCCAGGGATAGAGCGTTGGGTCCTGGAACATCACGATGCGGTCGGGGCCCGGGCCGGTGATGGGGGTGCCCTCGGCCAGGATCGTGCCGCCGTGCGGGGGCTCCAGCCCTGCGATCAGGCGCAGCAGGGTGGATTTGCCGCAGCCCGAGGGGCCGAGCAGGGCGACGAATTCGCCCGGCGCGATGGTGAGGCTGATATCGTCGAGAACCGGCGTGAACGCGCCGCCGATCATGTAGCCGTGGTCGATATGGTCGAGTTCCAGCCCCAGCGGGTGCGCGGTGCGGGTGGGGGTGGTTACCATTTCAGGCCGTCCTTCTGCCAGGAGAGGACGCGGTCGCGTACCTTGAACAGCAGAGTGACCAGCCCCGTGCACATCAGCGACATCACCAGCAGCGCCGCATACATGTTGGGATAGGCCGCCCAGCCCTGGGCCCATTGCATGTAGAAGCCGAGGCCCGATTTCACGCCCAGCATCTCGGCCACCACCAGGGTGGCGAAGGACACGCCCAGCCCCATGAACAGGCCGACGAAGATCTGCGGCATCGCGGCGGGCAGGGCGACGCGCAGCACCAGGAAGCGGTTGCGTGCCCCCATGGTGCGGGCGACATCGTAATAGGCCGGATCGACGGCGGCGACGCCCGACCAGGTGAGGATGGTGGTGGGAAAGCACGCCGCCAGCGCCAGCAGGGCCTCGCTGGCCAGCCGGCCGGACGGAATCAGCACGAAGGCCAGCGGCAGCAACGCCACCGGCGGCAGCGGGCCGATCAGGCGGATCAGCGGGCGCACCCAGTAGCGGAACCGCAGCGAACGGCCCAGCCCGACACCGATGGCGACCCCAAGTGCTGCGCCGATGCCGTACCCCACCGCCAGCAGGCCGAGCGAATGCAGCAGGCTGTCGCCCAGCCGCTTCCAGTCGGTCAGGAACACGTCCAGCAGATCCTGCGGGGTGCCGAAGAAGGGGCGGGGCAGCCACAGCAGCTTGGCTTGCGCGATTTCCCATGCCGTGAAGCCCAGACCCAGCGCGATGGCCCAGGGTGCGCGCGCCGACAGGCGGCGCAGGGCTGCGGCGGCCGTCAGGCCGAGCCCGGCGGCCAGGAACAGGGCCGCGAGCTGGTTGGTGTCGGGAAAATCGTCGGCGTCCGGCCAGCGCCAGGTGACCAGCGCCGCGATAAACCATGCCGGCCCGGCGGCCCAAGGCAGCAGGGCCCGCGAGGGCACGGTACGCCCCAGGACGGGCCGGCGCGTGACGGCCTGGCGGTCCTGACGGGGCCGCCCGGCCGGCAGATCCAGGGAGCCGGAGCCGCTCATGCCGCGAAGAGATCCTGCGTGACCCGCTGGGCATAGCGGGACGTATCGAGCGAGAGGCGAAACACGCCGATCTGCTTCAACGCATCGGCGTAACGCACGATGTCGTCGCGGAAGGACGATCCCAGGGTCTGGTGGTGATGGCCCTGGATCCGGATCATCTCGGCAAGATCCTCCGCGCTGGCGTGGGCGGCATAGGGCTTGAAGATCTGGCCTGCCTCTTCGGGATTGCAGGCGAGCCACGCTCCGGCCTCCAGGATCGCGCGGGTCACCGCCACCGCGACCGCGGGTTCGTTGCGGATCAGGCTGCCGCGCAGGCCGATGACGCAGCAGGCGATATGGGCCCATTCGCCATGCATATTGCTGTCGATCTCGACCAGTCCGAACTGCCGCTTCTGCAGATAGGAAAACGGGTCGCCATCGGTGATGGCCTGAACCTCGCCGCGCTGTAGCGCGACGGGCAGCAGGTCGGCGGGGTATTGCCGCCACTGCACCTCGGCTTCCGGGTCCACGCCTGCTTCCTTCAGGCGGATGCCGAAGAAATTCCGGTCCGGGCCGCCGATATCCGTCACGCCGACGGTCTTGCCCCGCAGGTCGGTCAATTGCCTGATCCCGCCATCGGGCGGGGCCAGCAGATACATGCAGCCCGCATGCAGGCCTGCGACCAGCTTGACGTCGAATCCCTGCTGCAACGGCTTGAGCCAGCGCAGCGCCATGCCCGGCGCGCCGTCGGCCTTTCCGGTCGACAGGGCTTCCAGCAACTGGTCGGTGGCGCCGGCGAAATTCACATAATCGACGTCGAGATTGTAGCGCGCGAAGAAGCCCTTCGCCTTCGCCACCGGCACCGCGGCGGTGCAGATCGCACTCTGGTTCCAGGCGATGGTCAGCTTGCGGGGCGGCCCGGCCACCGGTGGCACGTCGCTCTTGCCGGCGGCGGCGCAGTGGGTCCCGTCATCCGCCCGGGCCAGGCCCGGCACGAAGGGCAGCGATGCAACGCCCGCCAGGGACGTCCCCAGCAGCGTGCGGCGAGACAGGCTGTTCATATCGGACATTGATCTGGCCTTGAATGACGACATCCCGCGCCTCACTCGGCGGGCAACAGGTGAAAGCGGCGGGAGAACCAGGCCAGGCCGTGGCGTGCTCCGGAATGCAGGCCGATCGACCGGACGCGGCAGAACAGCACGTCATGGCTGCCCGATGCGTGCAGCGCGTCGATGGTGCAATCGAGCGTGACCGGCGCGTCCGCCAGCAGCGGCGCACCGGTCACGTCGTCGCGCCACGTCCCCTGGCTGAATTTTTCCTCGGCAGACAGGCGGCTGCTGGCGAAGGTGCCGGCGAGCCCGTCATGGCCCCGGCCCAGGATGCTGATGCCGATGATGCCATTGCGCAGGAAGGCCCCGTGCGAGCGATTGGCCCGGTTGAGGCAGACCAGCACGGTCGGCGGGTCGTCACTGACGCTGGTGATCGCCGATACGGTCAGCCCCTGGCACCCGGCGGCACCGTCCGTGGTGACCAGGACCACAGGCGCGCCCAGCAGGCTCATGGCGTCGCGGAAGGCGTCGCGGCTGACGTCCGTTCCAATATCCGTCACGATAGTCTCGTTGGTCAGCGCCAGGCCCGTGTCACGCGGCACGGGACGCGCCCTCCGCCGACAGGTCCAGCGCCGCCAGGATTTCGGCTGTTTCGGTCCGGTCCATCCAGTCCGGTGAGATGTCCACGAAGCGCGCGACCCGGCCGGGATCGACGATGACGATCGCCGGCTTGGGCAATTCCCACGACCCGGTGCCGTTGAGCTGCTGGCTGGTGCCGCCCCTCGCCTCGGCCGCCGCGCGCGAGGCATCGTCGAAGAGATAGGTGATGCCCACGGCGCGCGACAGCGTCAGGCCGGGATCGCTCAGCACCGGAAAGGGCAGGGCATGACGCGCGACGATCTCGCCCAACAGGGCTTCCGGCTGGGGCGAGATCGCGGCTAGGGCGATGCCGGCCCGCGCCAGCGCGGGCCATAATGTGTCCCTGTAATAGGGCAGGGCGATGTTGCAGGCCGGACATGTGGCGAAGCGGAAGAAGATCAGGACCGCCGGCCTGTCCACGACCAGCGCGTCGAGTTCGACCGGGCCACCGTCCGTTCCGCGCAGCGTCGCGGGCGGAAGGGTGTCGCCGGCCTGGACATGACGTGTCGCCGCATGCCCGCGCACCAGCGTCTGCCGCTGGTTGACGTTGATTGCCAGGGCTTCGGGCGCCCAGCTTCGCCGGCGTTCGTCCTCGAGCGTCTGGAAACGTTCGCGCAGCGTCGGGGCAGTATCGGAACCGGAAAGGCCCATGGGGAAATGTCCTGCAAAGGGAAAGGAATAGCTGAACTTATGGATCAGGGCGGCTGATCCATTCCAGGGAGTTTCCCTAAAGCGAGAGTTGGGTATTTCTTATGGATGGCCGGCGGCCTCGGACAGAAGGTCGCCGAGATCGCGTGCCGCGTCGCTCAACTTGTCCCGCTGGACCAGGATGGTTTCGATGTCCGGGACATCGGGCAGGATCCCTGGTGGAATGGTGGGCAGCCCTTCGGCCGTCGCGAAGCGCCGTGTGCGACAACTTGCGCCCAATTGTCCCCTGATCCCGGCGCGAAGAGCGGGGAGATTGGGGGTTTCCAGGACAATCCGATAGTTCCGCCGCGCGCCGGTCAATGCCCGCAAGGCGGCGTCCCGGAAACGGCAGGGCGGTTCGAGCAGGACCAGCGGCAGTTCTTCCTGCTCGGTGGCCGCGGGATCGCCCAGCCAGACCATCCTGTCATGGCCGACGACTTTCCAGGTGGCGCCCGGCCGGTCGCCATGCTGGCCCAGGCACAACACCAGGTCCAGGCGCGAGCGGTCGAACATCTCCAGCAGTTCGGCGGTCCCTCCCACGCGGATGACCAGGCGAGCACGGGGATGTTCCATCCGGAAGCGGACGAGCACGTCGGGCAGGATGGTGTCGGCGAAATCCTGCACCATGCCGATGGTGATCGGTTCGGGATCATCGGTCAGGCCGAGCTTGTGCACGATCTGGTCATTCAGCGCGAGCAATTGCCGCGCGTAGCCGACCAGATCCTCTCCGGCCGCCGTCAGGGTCAGCCGGCGGCCGTCGCGGCGAAACAGCTTCTGCTGCAACAGATCTTCCAGCCGTTTCATCTGCAGGCTGAGCGCGCTCTGGGTCAGGAAGATGATGTCGGTCGCCTGCGCCATGGAGCCCGCCTCGGCAATCGCCACGAACGAACGCAGCAATTCAGTAGGGATATTCCGCGTTGCTCGATGGGGCGCCGCCACCGTGGCGGTCTGGGACATGGCGGGAAATCTCCACTGCAATGAGAAACCGCAAACGCTCATATTAACGATTCAAAAGCGTTTGATGATCATTTCTGACTTGATGAAGATCTGATTGCAAGTGTTATATAGGACAAATAACATGAAATAATCGTTCAATTATCCGGTGAGGTCAGGATGACTGTGGAGTTTATCGGCTTCGTCAACGGCCAGAACCAGTCGGAAACCATCCCGCCATCCGGTCCCGTCATTGACCTGGCGCATGTCGAGGCCACGGCGAAGATCCATGAGAATGGAGGGTTCGATCGCACGCTGATCGCCTTTCATTCCAATTCGCCCGACAGCCTGCTCCTGGCGCAGCATGTGGCTGCCGTGACACGCGATCTGGGCGTGCTGATCGCGCACCGGCCCGGCTTTACCGCGCCGACGCTGGCGGCGCGGCAACTGGCGACGCTGGACCAGCTGACGCGCGGGCGGGTGGCGGTCCATATCATCACCGGCGGCAGCGATATCGAATTGCAGGCCGACGGCGACCACACCACCAAGGCCGAGCGCTATGCCCGGACCGACGAATATCTGGAGATCGTCCGGCGGGAATGGTCGGCGCAGGCGCCGTTCGACCATCAGGGCCGCTTCTATGATGTCCGGGGCGCGCATTCCCTGGTCCGTCCCTATCGCGAGGTCGGTATCCCGGTCTATTTCGGCGGCTCGTCGGACGAGGCGATCGCCGTGGCGGGCCGGCACGCCGACGTCTATGCGCTGTGGGGCGAGACCTACGAGCAGGTGAGCGAGACCGTCTCCCGCGTGCGCGAGGCGGCGGCGCGGCATGGGCGCACGCCCCGCTTCTCGCTGTCGCTGCGGCCGATCCTGGCGGAGACCGAGGACGAGGCCTGGCGCAAGGCCGACCGGATCCTGGAGACCGCCCGCGCCTTGCAGGAGCGCACCGGATACGCGCGCCCGGCGGTGATCCCGAACGAGGGGTCGCGCCGCCTGCTGGCGGCGGCCGAGCAGGGTGCGCGGCTGGACAAGCGCCTGTGGACCGGCATCGCCGCCCTGACTGGCGCGCGGGGCAATTCGACCGCGCTGGTCGGCACGCCGGACCAGGTGGCGGACGCGCTGCTGGATTATTACCGGCTGGGAATCTCGACCTTCCTGATCCGCGGTTTCGATCCGTTGCTGGATGCCTATGTCTATGGACGGGACCTGATCCCGCGCGTGCGCGCCCTGGTCGCGGCCGAGGACCGTGCCGCGCCGGGTCGCGCGGCATAGGGCGCGCGGTCATGCCCGCCGATGTCTCGCCGCTTGTCGTCGTCAACCATCTGGGGCCGGAGGTGGGCGACGCGCTGGGCCGGTTCGGCGGGCGCCTGCGCGTCGTCGCGGGCAGCCGTGAGGCCGAGGCCCCCTGGGACTGGACCGCGCTGGGCGCCGAGCGGGCCGACATCCTGCTGACGGGCCCGTCGCGCAACTGGAAGCAGGCCCCCACCGAGCAGCCGGTCGCATGGGCGTCCGGTTGCCCCGGGGGGCCGCTCTGGGTGCAGATCGCCTCGGCCGGGGTGGACGGGTTTCCGTCCTGGCTGCTGCGCGGGCGGATCGTCACCTGCGGGCGGGGCGATGCGGCGGCGCCGATCGCCGAATATGTGCTGACGGCGCTGCTGCTGCGGGCGAAGCGCCTGGACGCGCTTCGTCCCACGGGGCCGGATGACTGGACCCGGGACGCGGTCGCGACCCGGGACGTCACGCCGCTGGATTCCCTGCAGGGGCAGGTGCTGGGGGTGGCGGGCTATGGCGCCATCGGCCGGGCCGTCGCGGCGCGGGCGCGCGCCTTCGGCCTGCGTGTCCTGGCCTGGCGGCGCGGGGCGTGGACCGGGGACGGTCTGGCCGAACCCGTCGGCAGCCTGGCGGAACTGGCAGCCCAGGTGGATCACCTGGTACTGGCGCTCCCCCTGACGCCCGAGACGGCGGGGTGTGTGGACGCCGAAGTGCTGGCGGGCGCACGGCCGGGGCTGCATCTGGTCAATGTCGCGCGGGGGGCGCTGATCGACCACGCGGCGCTGCTGTCGGCCCTGGACCGGGGGCAGGTCGGCTTCGCGACGCTGGACGTGACCAGCCCGGAGCCGCTGCCGGCGGGCCATCCCTTCTACACCCATCCGGCGGTACGGCTGACGCCGCATATCTCATGGTCCGGTCCGGCAGTGCGGGCGAATTTCGCCCGGAAACTCGTGGAAAATATCGAATCGTTCCTCGATGGCCGGCCATTGCGCGACGTGGTCGATGCGACCCGTGGATATTGAGTTGACAGTGAAGCGAACGAAAGGGGACTCCACGACATGAATGCTCCGGTCCTGACCGGTCGCGCGCGCGGCGCGGCCCCGCCGGCACTGCCGGTTTCCACCCAGGCGCGGGAACGTCGTCTGGAACCGCGGCCGCCGGCGGCGTCGTTTGCGGAAGAGCGCCTGCATCGCAAGCAGCGGCTGGCCGCAACCTTCCGCCTGTTCGGCCGCTACGGTTTCGATCAGGGCCTGGCGGGGCACGTCACGGCGCGTGATCCGGAATTTCCAGACCAGTACTGGATCAATCCGCTGGCCGTCCATTTTTCGCAGATCCGGGTCTCCGATCTGCAACTGGTGGACCATGACGGCACGATCCTGATCGGCGACCGTCCGATCAACACGGCCGGCTTCACCATCCATTCCGCCTTGCATAGGGCGCGACCGGACGTGATCGCGGCGGCCCATACGCATTCGACTTATGGCAAGGCCTTTTCCGCGCTGGGAACGGAGCTTTTGCCGCTCACCCAGGATTCCTGTGCATTCTTCGAAGACCATGCCGTATTTGATCCGTTCAGCGGCGTGGTGCTGGACGACAGCGAGGGCGAAAGGCTGGCCGCGACGCTGGGCGATCGCAAGGCGGTGATTCTGCAGAATCACGGGCTGCTGACGGTCGGGCCGACGGTCGAGGCCGCGGCCTGGTGGTTCATCACCATGGACAACGCGGCGCATGCGCAACTTCTGGCCCAGGCGGCGGGACCCGTCAGGCCCATCGCGCCCGAAATCGCGCGTCTGACCGCCAGTCAGGTCGGCACGCATCAGGGCGGCTACCACTCCTTCCAACCCCTGTGGGACTGGATCGTCGCACAGGAACCCGATCTGCTGGATTGACCGACATGACATCGATTGCCCGACTGAGAGACTTCGTCGTCCGCTTCACGGTATTGCACGAGCGCGGCCTGGACCGCGCTGCCCTGCAGCAGGAAGGGGCGGGACTGCTGCGTAGCCTGGTGGCGCAGGACGACTGGCTGCCGGAGGAATTCGCCCAGCCGCATCCCGAACGCTACAGCCAGTATCTGCTGCATTGCGATCCGCTGGAGCGGTTTTCCGTCGTCAGCTTCGTCTGGGGACCGGGGCAGAAGACGCCTCTGCATGACCATCGCGTGTGGGGGCTGATCGGCATGCTGCGCGGGCGCGAGAGCGAGACGCAGTTTACCCGCGACACAGACGGCCGGTTCCGCGTGGGCGAGACCAGCTATCTGGAACCGGGCGAGGTCGCGCTCCTGGCCCCGGGCGTGAATGACTATCACCAGGTCGCCAATGCCCTGACGGATCGGACCTCGATTTCGATCCATGTCTATGGCGACAATATCGGCGGCGTGTCGCGCGCGACCTACGACCCCGAGACGGGGGCGGAGAAGAACTTCATCTCCGGCTATTCCAGTGCGGTGGTGCCCAATCTGTGGGACCGCTCGAAGAACAAGGGAGCCGACTAGCGCCATGACGCACCCCGCAGCGCCCACGCTGTCGTCGGACGAGGTCCGTCGCCGCCTCCGCGAGGGCGAGGAAATCGCCTTGCTCGATCTGCGCGAGGAAGGTCCATTTGCGGCCGGCCATCCGCTGTTCGCCGTCAACCTGCCGCTGGGGCGGATCGAGGAGCGGATCGCCGGCCTGATCCCCCGCCGCGACGCGCCGGTCGTGCTGTATGACGACGGGGCGGGGCGTGTGGCGCGGGCGCGGCCCGTGCTGGCGGCGCTGGGTTACAGCCAGGTGGCCGTTCTGGACGGCGGGCTGGCTGGCTGGCGGCAGTCGGGCGGCGAGATCTTCATCGACGTCAACGTGCCTTCCAAATCGTTCGGTGAACTGGTCGAGCACGTGCGCCACACGCCATCGATCCCGGCGCGGGAGTTGCATGACCGGATCGCGCGCGGCGACGATCTGGTGATTCTCGATGCAAGGCGCTTCAGCGAATACACTGTCATGTCGATTCCGGGCGGACGTTCGGTGCCGGGGGCGGAACTGGCGTTGCGCGTGCGCGATATCGCGCCTTCGGCCGAGACCACGGTGGTGGTGAACTGCGCGGGCCGTACGCGCTCGATCATCGGCACCCAGTCGCTGGTCAATGCGGGCATCCCCAATCCGGTCGTCGCGCTGCGCAACGGCACGATCGGCTGGACGCTGGAAGGGCTGGCGCTGGATCGCGGCGCGACCCGCCGCGCGGGCGACGTGACACCCGGCAACACGGCACTGGCGCGGCAAGGCGCCGCGACACTGGCGGAGCGGACGGGTGTGCGGGCGATCGACGCCGGCGGCCTGCGTGCCTTGGCGGCGGACCCGGCGCGTACGGTCTATCGTCTGGATGTTCGATCGCCCGAAGAATATGTGCACGGTCATCTGGCAGGCTTCCGCTCGGCCCCCGGCGGCCAGCTTGTCCAGGCGACCGATGAGTGGATCGGCGTGCGGCACGGCACGATCATCCTGACGGACGATGACGGCGTGCGCGCCCGCATGACCGCCCACTGGCTGCGTCAGCTCGGCTGGCGTGAGGTGTATGTGCTGGACGACTGGTCCAGCCTGCCACGCGAGACCGGGCCGGAACCGTCGCTACTGGCGGCCCCCTTGCCGGAGGTGGAGACGATCGGGTCATCCGACGTCGCGGCGCTGGGCGACGGGGTATGGGTGATCGACCTGGCCACCAGCCCGGAATTCCGCAAGGGCCATGTGCCGGGGGCGCGCTTCGCGATCCGGGCCGACCTGCCGGGCCACCCTGCGCTGACGGATGTGCGGGATGTGGTGCTGACATCGCCTGACGGGATCGCCGCGCGTTTGGCAGCGCCGGAACTGGCGTGCGCCGGTCTGCGCGTGCGGGTGCTGGAGGGAGGAACGCAGGGCTGGCGCGATGCCGGCCTGGACCTGGAAAGCGGGTTCGATCCCGCGACCGCCCTGTCCGGCACCGACGATGTCTATAAGCGCCCCTATGAAGGCACGGATAACGCCGCCGCCGCGATGCAGGCCTATCTGGACTGGGAATTCGGGCTGGTCGCGCAACTGGAGCGCGACGGGACCCATGGATTCAGCGTGCTGGAATGACCATGCGACCCTGACGCCGCGGACGGGGGCGCCCTGTCAGCCCAGGGCGGCCCTGCCGGCGGTGCCGAGCGCGCTGTCGCCCTGCGGGGTATGGATCCGGCCGCAGAGCACGTCGCGATAGTGGCGTTCCAGCGGATTGTCCTGGCTCAGGCCCGGATTGCCGATTGCCGCCACGGCCTTGCCGACGGCGGCGATGGCATTTTCGGTCACCAGATGCTTGACCAGCCCGGCATCGCTGTCCACGTGCTCGCCGCTTTCCTCGCGGGCCAGCGCGTGGTCGATCAGGGCGCGGTTGGTCAGCAGCAGGGCGTCGATCTCGCCGATCAGGGTCTGGAAGCGCGGCAGGGTGGCCAACGACGCCCCCAGATTGCTGGGCGCGCGCTCGTGCAGGAACCGGACCAGCCAGTCGCGGGCCGCGCGGGCCACCCCGTCATAGAGCGCCCCGATGACGACGGCATGCCAACTGGCCAGTTGCACGGCATCGTCGGGCGCGGCTGCGGGCGGGTTCAGGTTGACCAGATAGCGTTCGGGGATCGCGACATCCTCGAAGATGACGGTGTGACTGCCCGTCGCGCGCATCCCCATCTGGTGCCAGCTCTTCTCGATCCGCACCCCGGGCAGGTCCAGCGGTACCAGCACCTGCCCGACGCGCGGCGCGTCACCCTCCGTGCGCGCCCACGCCACACCCCAGCGCAGGGCCGTCGAGCCGGTCGAGAAGATCTTGCGCCCGCTGATGCGCCAGGTCGTGCCGTCATGCCGGACGGTGGTGGCCGGCAGGCCGCCGCGCGCCGGGGTCCCCAGTTCGGGTTCCACGCGCAGCGCGTTGATCAGCGCACCCTCGTGCCGGATGCTGCGGAACAGTTCCGCCTTGACGTCCGCCGGCCAGCGATCCGAGCGGACGACGGCACCCGATTGCAGATACTGCATGGACACGATCAGCGCGGTGGAGGGATCGCCGCGCGCGATGCGGCTGACGACTTCCAGCACGGTGCGCAGCCCGATCGCGAGGCCCCCATAGGCGCGGGGCAGGGCCAGCGCCAGAAAACCCGCGTCGCGCAGATCCGCCAGATTATCCAGCGCGATGTCGCCCGAACGGTCATATTCCGCGGCGCGCGCCGCGAAACGCGGTACCAGCCGTTCGAGCGCCGCCCAGTCCGGCGTGTCATGCTGCGCCAGCGCGGCCGGTAATGTGTCCATGCGTCCGTTCTCTTTCGTCATGTCCTTCGCCCCGGATCAGGGGGAAGCAAGGGTTTCGTCGAAGGCCGAAGCCACGCTTCCGCTTCCCTGCACCAGTCCGGCCTTGCGATAGCTGTCCAATGTCGCCTGTTCCTGCTCCGCGACATGGTGATCCAGCGGCACGGGTGCTGCGATCTGTTTTTCGGCGACGGCCAGGGCCACGTCGCCCGGCAGTCCGGTCTGCCGCGCCAGGATCGCGGCATAGTCGGCCAGATGGGCATGTCCCCAGGCATAGGCCTGGGTCACGCGCCGGTAGAAATCGGCCAGTTGCGCGCGCTTGCCGTTCAGCGCCACGTCATTCGCGACGAAGAAACTGTTGCCGGGCATCAGTCCGCCGCCATTCACGACCTCATGCCCGTGAGCATGCAGGACTTCCAGCGAGACATAAGGTTCCCACGTCGACCAGGCGTCGAGCGTGCCGGCATCCAGCGCGGCCTTTGCCTGGGCCGGGGTCAGCAACACGATGCGGGGCGCGGGCGGCGGGATGGCGCCGCTCTGGATCAGGCGCAGCAGCAGCAGATGCCCGATCGAGCCGCGCCCGGTGGCGATCCGCTTGCCGGAGAGCCCGGCGGCATCATGGATCGGCGAGCCGGCCGCGACCACCACGGCCGTCGACCGGCCACCGCCGCGCGGCGGCAGCAGGAAGGCGGCTTTCACCGGCAGGCCGGAGCCCCAGGCGAACAGGAACGGGCCATCGCCGGCAATCCCGGTATCGACTGCTCCGGCACCGAGCGCCTGCAACAGGGGCGCCGCGGCTTCGAATTCGGTCCAGCGGATGCGATAGGGCAGATCCCGGTCGGCGCCGGCAGCCTCCAGCAATGCCTTCTGCTGTCCTTTCTGGTCGGCGACGACCAGTTCGTCCTCGGCATGGGCTGGCGCGATGCGGCAGGACAGACCGGCGGCGACAGCCCCGACAAGAAGCAGCGTGGTCAGCAACGGGAAAGGCCGGCGCGTCAATCTCATGCCTGGTCTCGGAACAGGATGTCGGGAGATGTCCGACACCCTGCCGCGCGGCGCCGGACAACACAATTAAATCACGATAAAGTTTTGTATGAATTAAAATCACCTGACAACGCATCGTGGTTCATGGGAGGCTGTCCGGGCCATTCCCTTGCCATGGAGCCTGCGTCGATGTCGGAGACACTCATCGGGATCGGAGCCCGAAACGGAAGCCGCCCTGTCGCGCGGCGACTGCCGCGATTGTCGGCGCTGCTGCCGTTCAGACGTTTTGCGACGCCGGTATTGCTGGTGCTGGGATGGCAGATCGCCTGCTCGTCCGGTCTGTTGTCCACCCGGCTGGTTGCCTCGCCCGCGCAGATCGTGGCGACGGGCTGGTCGCTGACGCGGGACGGAACGCTGCCCGCCAATCTTTCGGTGTCGCTGGTCCGCGCCGCCAGCGGGTTGGGGCTGGCGCTGGTGGTTGGTGTCTGCCTGGCCTTGGTCTCGGGCCTGTCGCGGCTGGGTGAGGACGTCGTCGACGCGCCGCTGCAGATTCTGCGGACCCTGCCGGTGCTGGCGATGGTGCCGCTGTTCATCCTGTGGTTCGGCATTGGCGAGACGCCGAAAATCCTGATGGTGGCGCTGGGGGCGATGTTCCCGGTCTACCTGAACCTGCATAAGGGCATCCGTGCCATCGATCCCAAGCTTTTGGAAATGGCGCGTACGCTGGGCCTGTCGCGCGGCCGAACGATCCGCGAGGTCATTCTGCCCGGCGCCCTGCCGGACCTGCTGGTCGGACTGCGCTTCGCGGTCGGCATTTCCTGGCTGATGCTGGTGGTGGCGGAACAGGTCAATGCCGATAGCGGGATCGGGCATATGATGATGGATGCCGAGGATTTTCTGCGCACCGATATCATTCTGGTGGGGCTGGCCGTTTACGGCCTGCTCGGCCTCGCCTCTGATCAGGCGGTGCGGGCGCTGGAGAGCGCGCTGCTGGGGTGGCGGCCGGTCTATCGCGGCAGGGCATCATGAATGCGCTGACCGACCCGAGGCCACGAGGTGCGGACGAGGCAGGCAAGGCCGTCGCGATCAGGCGGTTGACGCGGCGCTTTGGCGACGGGCCGGCCGTTCTCGATCGCCTGGACCTGACGATCGCGCCGGGCGAATTCGTGGCCCTGCTGGGCCATAGCGGTTCGGGCAAGTCGACTTTGCTGCGCACCCTCGCAGGGCTTGATCCGGTCACCGAAGGTACGATCACACGGCCGAGGGATGTCTCGGTGGTCTTTCAGGAAAGCCGGCTGCTACCGTGGAAGCGCGTATGGGAGAATGTCGTCCTGGGGCAGGACGGCGCCGACCGGCGGGAGCGTGCGGCAAAAGTGTTGCGGGAAGTCGGCCTGGGTCATCGGATCGATGCCTGGCCGCTGACCCTGTCGGGGGGCGAGGCGCAGCGCGCGGCGCTGGCCCGTGCCTTGGTGCGCGAGCCGCAATTCCTGATGCTGGACGAGCCGTTCGCGGCCTTGGATGCGCTGACGCGGCTGAAGATGCAGGGACTGGTTTCGGAACTGTGGCTTCGTCATCGCTGCGCAGTCCTGCTTGTGACCCACGACGTGGACGAGGCATTGCTGCTGGCTGACCGGGCCGTGGTGCTGGAACACGGCCAGATCCGCACCGATCTGCCCATCGGACTGGCGCGTCCGCGCCGCCATGCCGATCCAGAGTTCGAACGTTTGCGTAGCGTCTTGCTGGACGCGCTGGGAGTGTGTGACGGCTGAGCCGCATCGGAGCATCGGAGCATCGGAGACTGGCGACGCAGGAACGCGGATGTCTTTGCCGCTCCCAGTCCATCGACGGGTCGGGGTTACGGCGGATTATGCGGCCAGGAGCCGTGACAGAGCCGGCGAGAAGACGGAATCGACCCGTGTTCCGGTGGGGAGAACGCCGGCATGGGCAAAGGTGTCCGCGACGGATTGAGCGCCGGCGATGTCGACGTCTGTCCAGGCACGGGTTCTATAGGGGCGATTTTGCCCTTGCAGGTAGGCCAGGACGGCCGGTTCGGGCACCTGGATCACGGGCGCCACCGTTTGTGCCCAACGCCGCTTGTCGGCGCTAAGGATGGCATAGGCGCGGCCCAGTCGCCGGATATAATCGGCGGCGGCATAGCGGAAGGCAGGGTCGTCCAGCCGGCGCGGATTGGCGCCTATGAAATAATGCCCAGACAGGATGTCCCTGGCGCTCTGCAGTATCCGCGCGGTGCCGTCGGCTTCCAGCGTCTGGATGGCATAGCCGTAGGTCGCCCACGCATCCAGGCTGCCCGCCTTCATCGCCGTCAGGCCCTCGCTCATCCCCAGTGCGATCGGATGAATGTCCGCAAAACTCATACTGTGCTGTGCGAGCATGCGAATCAGGAAGTAATGGGCGGTGGTCGCCTTGATATAGCCCACGCGTCGGCCGCGCAGGTCGGCAACCGAACGGTAGGGGCTATGTAGCGGGGTCAGCACTGCCTGGTCGGTGGTCGGGCCATCCAGGGTCGCGACGATGGCGACCCGCGAACCCGATGCGGCCGCAAAGACCATCGGGATTTCGCTCCAGCCACCCAGATCGATCGCATCGGCATTGATGGCCTGGGCGATCAGGTTGCCGGAATTGAATTCGCTGAACTGGACCTGATAGGGAAAATCGGCCTGTCCTGCCGCAGGCAAGAGCGTATTGTCCTGCCCGCGAAAGGTCGCCACGCGCAACGTGACGCGCGACAGATCCGGCGCCTCGGCGGCGCGCGGCGACGATGGGAGCGCCAAGACAAGGGCGCTCCCGCTGAACAGATGCATAAACTGGCGGCGCGTGGGCCGGTACGGGCTACGGAACATGATGACTTCCTTAATTCAATGTCGAAACCCTTTGCGTGGCCGCGCACGCGGCGCGGCCTCACAGATCAAATTGTCCAGATCCCGATCGCCCTCGACCGGTTGCAGGTTGAGGTCGGTCTGTCGGCGCACCGTCTCCTGCGCGGCCTGATGCGCCAGAAGCACATTGTCCCGGCCGATGGACATGGTCCGGAGCTGCTCCGTGCAGGCGGTTTAGACGATAGAGTGCCGCCCGAACCGCCAGATCGACGCGCACGCTCCGTTCAATATCGGAAATATTGACCGGCGCAGACAGGGAAAGGCGACAACGAGCGGTCATCGGAACCTCGTGACTATCACGCGCTGATACTATTCTAGGCATCATGCTGAAGGAGACGAATGAGAAAAAATAAAATCTGTCTCGATTTTTTCTCGATGGTCTACCCGATTATTCGCAGGCCCGTCGGTGAATAGCTTGCTCCGCCGCTCCACTCAATCTCGGCTTCCGACGACATAACATGGTGCGATGGAAATGGAGGGCGCATGTGCGCCCTAATGCGTCTCGGTTTGTGGGTCAGGGTTCATATAAAGCGCAAGCGGCTTGTCGCCAATGAGAACCCGTTCAACAGGTGTTCGAAAGTCCCCATAATTTCGACTGGCATAATGAGCGGTAGCGCGATTGTCCGCGGGACGCGGTCGTACCCCGATGCCACGCAAAAGGCACTTGATATTCCGGCTGGGAATAGTGAGAGGCGATGAGCCCCAGAAAGCTCGAGACAATCAGTGTTGTCCATCCTGAGAATTTTTTTGACCGAAATTCGAGAGGAAACGCAGAAGGAAAACGCAAATCGAAATCGATTCGGCCTGCCGGGAGTGGAGCACTAAGCCAAAAGCCAAAAGCCATTTCGACGTCGTGATTTTGTTATGAATGGACGCACAGAAATATGAAAGAATTAGAAAAACAAACAATTTTTATAACGTCAATTCGTCCTTGATCATTACTCATTTGATCCGAATTGATGTCAAAATTAAAATATAGAAATCTTGGGTTGCACTCAATACCCAGAATAGATTTTTTTCTTGCATTTCATGGAGGTTTCTTGTGCCAAAAATAGCCCGCCCCTTTGTCGCCCATATCCATTTGGGACGAGTCGGAAAATTTGTAGCACTGGCAATAGCTTCCACCTCTTTTGAAAGTATCCGTTGCGCCCACGCGCAAAATGTAGACGAGGCTCAGGTCACGCACCATCATCATATGCAATCGTCATCCAATGCGGGTGGCCGTTCGGTCGCGTCGTCGGCAACCGGTCAAGGCGCTCAGAAGAGGGCGGCGCAGACGCCGAACCACGATGACGACATGGAGGGGATGTATCACGGCGGCGCCCGTGCCACAGACGCCGAAGAAGTGCAGGTGACGGGTATGTCGTCGGTTCGTCGTGCCGCGGCACGACTTATTTCGGTACCTGGTGGCACCAGCGTTGTAGATTCTAAAATGATCCTTAGGCAGCGTACTTCGACCATTGGCGACTGGCTCGCGTTTCAGCCTGGCGTCTATGCTCCCGCGGCAACCGGCGACAACGACGTCCATCTGTCGATACGTGGTTCCGGGATCCAGGCAGGTACCGGTTCCGCCCGTGTCGGCACGCTTGTTCTTCTGGACGACCTTCCCGCCACAAGAATAGGAGGTGCTCCAATGGAGCTGATGGAGCCCCTTGGTATGCAATATATGGAGATTTACCGAGGAGGAAACGGGTTCGATCTTGGCTCTACTCTCTTGGGTGGTGCGATTAACATGCACACTTTGACGGGCTACGACGCGAAAACATACCAGGCGCGTGTGGAAGCCGGGAGCTTCGGTTATGTCAAGGAGCAGCTTTCTTCGGGCAAGGTGATCGGAAAGTCCGATTACTATATCAGTGTTACAAATTCCTATCGGGGAGGCTATCAGAAAAATACAAAAATATCAAATTTTGGAATCAATTTTAATTATGGATATCGTTTCAATGATGCAGTTGATACACGATTTTTCTTTCGGTATCGCCAGTCCTATGAAGGGCAGCCGAATTACTTGACACGCGCGCAGATCGCCGAGAATCCTCGGCAGGCGCGTCCGGGATATTATAATACATACACAATACTTCCCGGAACAAAATACTTCGGAGATAGAACGAGGATCCGTATCGATGACAAGTCAAATCTTTTGATAGGATTTACTTACATCGACGCTCCGATGAATCATGGCCTTCCAACTCTCCAGCTGCCGATGAACGTCATTGGTGCAAATGGCGTTGTTAACTACACCCGCAAGGACAACATAGCTGGCCATAAAAGCAACACGACTATCGGCGTCTACACGACCGTCGATGTCGGTTATAACGTCTATAACTATCATGTTAGATCCACGTCTGCATATGCTGCTTATGGCCTTCCATTTGGTGCTCTGGTCAACAGTTGGCACAGAGGAGGGAGCAATACGATATGGCATATCAGCAATGACACGGAAGTGTACAAGAATTTGTGGCTGACCGCTGGTGGTGCACTGAGCTACATGCCACGGAGCACGACAACGACCTATCCGGTCCACAGCCATTTTAGTGTTGATCCCTTGTATTTTGCTCCCCGTGGTGGATTTCGTTATCAGATCACGCCGGATATCCGTGTCTATGGCAACGTTACGCGCAGCGTACAATCAGCAACAGACAATGACTTCCTATCCGGATCACGCTACCAAAGTGGTCCGGCCACAGGATTGACCGAGGGTTACCAAAGACTCACGCCACAAACGGCAACGACTTTCGAGATCGGTAGCGAAGGGACGTTCAAAGGCCAGCACTGGAGCATTTCCTATTATCATTCGGCCGTACGGAACGAACTCCTGTCCGTTATGACGGCCACATCGGCGCTCTATAATACCGCTGTTCTCAGCAACGCCTCTCCCACTACACATCAGGGCGTGGAGGTAGGGTTGAGTCACAAGCTCTATCAGTGGAATGGTAATAGTATCTACCTTATGCATGCGTATACGTATCAGGATTTCCGTTACAACCATGACCCGAATTTCGGCCATAACCGCCTCCCCGGAATTCCGGAACATCTCTATCAGGCTCAGCTTCATGCGGACTTCAACAATGGCTTCTATTCTTCGTTCGATGTGGAGGCCGCGTCTTCAGTTTATGCAACCTATGATAACAAGGCGAAAGCGGCGGCTTACCATATCTACAATCTGACGTTCGGCTATCTTTGGCCAAAGAAAAGCCGGCGTGTCTATTTCCAGCTTCATAACCTTACCAACAAGCATTATGCCAGCGCCGTCATTCCGGTTTACACAGCGACACACGGTGATGCTGCCGCCGAAATGCCAGGTGACGGGTTCGGAGTCTTTGCTGGCATTGACGTGGGGTTTAACTGAAGAACAAAAGTGCAATTCATCTCTGACTGCGTCATTGATCTGCCCAGGAAGGGTAAATGTATTTTTCCTGGGTGAATTGATTTGGCTCGATAAGGAACGGTGGGGAAGGCGGCTGAGGGCCTTGTAGGCTGGATGGCCCACGTAATCTCGATATCGTTCGCTGTAGGCTGCCTCAGGAATAAAAAGTCATGAAAAGAATTGCAGCCCGGCTTCTGGAACGTGAGATAGTATCATTGCTCGTCACATGGGGGATGCCCGAGACGTTTTCGCGGACAGCTTCTCACGTTATGGTGGAGACGGATCTCAGAGGGATAGATTCCCATGGAGTGGGAATGATTCCATTCTACGCAGAAGCTGCACGAGAGGGAAGGCTTAATCTCCGGCCAAACATCGCGGTTCTGCATGAGCGCCAGTCTGCATTGTTGATAGATGCAGACAATGGGCTCGGGCACCCTGCGGCCGTCATGGCCATGTCAAAAGCAATTGGGAAGGCGCGGGAAACCGGGGTCGGGATCGCGGGAGTGACGCGGTCGCGTCATTTCGGAGCTGCCGGATATTACGCCCAGATGGCAGCAGATGCGGGACTGATCGGCCTCGCATTTACCAACTCGACAGGACCCCTCGCTGTTCCCACGTTTGGACGCGAACCGTTTCTCGGAACGAATCCTATTGCGTTTGCCGCGCCAGCCGCCAGAAATCCCTCGTTAGTACTCGATATGGCGACGACGACGGTTGCCTATGGTAAGATCACAATAGCCAGACGCGCCGGGAAGCCGATTCCTGAAGGCTGGGCGGTGGATGAAGAAGGGAAAGCCGTAACGGATGCAAATATCGCTGCAAAGTCGCGTCGGCTTACACCATTGGGGGGAGGTCGTTCTTCAAGCGGTCACAAGGGGTACGGCCTTGCGCTTATGGTGGAAGTCCTCTGCGCAACGATGACCGGAGCCAACAAGAGCGCAGGAGAAACAGGCCATTTTGTTATGGCGATCAATCCGCTCTCTTTCGGCGAGGATGGAGCGTTTGAAGCCGGTCTTGATCGCTTGATCGACTTGGTACACGGTTTGGCGCGGCAGGACCTCGATCAATCCGTGCTGGTTCCAGGCGACCCTGAATACGCAGCTTATGAGGAGCGGATCCGACTTGGAATACCGCTTGGCATGACGTTGCTGGAGGAGTTGCGTGCCGAATTTGTCCGTAGCGAACTTCCGTTTTACCTTGGATAGAATCGTTGATTTCCTCGAGTCTCGAGCTGCTCCGTAGTGTTGTCCTCGCGCTGAGTCAGATGTGTTCGAGCGGGTTGTTCAGAGGCCGTCGCGTGGACGGCAGTCCAGTCGCCCGGCAGCAGTGCAGCAAGTGGAATGCCCATGTCTGTCAGCGGTCTTGAGAAATTCAATTCCAGACTTGTGCGGTTCTGTCGGGACAATCCAGACCCCGGTGACGTATCCTGAAGCGTCAGGGGCGGGGTCAGGACCTGCGGCATCTCTGGATGCTCGTCGGCCACGTCAGTGGATGCAACCAAATCGCCCGGCAGTATCTTGATCGTGTGTTGTGGGTTCTGGTCCCCGCGGGGCTGGCCGCGCAATCAGTCGCCTGACCAGAACGGTAAAGCGCTTCTTTTCACGAGGCGCGCGACGGCGGCAAGCCGAGATTTTCGCGCAAGGTCCTGCCGGTATAATGCAGCCGCAATAGTCCTCGCCTTTGCAATTCGGGTGTGACGAAATCCACGAAGTCGCGAATGCCACCGGGTGTCGAAGTGAACATGATGTTGAAGCCGTCCGACGCGCCGTCGCGATACCACCCTTCCATGTCATCGACGATTTGGCGCGGCGTTCCGACAATGATGCGGTGGCCGCCGCGTGTGAAGCGGCGCAGGACATCGCGCACATAGGGGCGTTCGCGACGGATCCAGTTGACGATCAGAGATTGGCGGCTCTTGTGGCTGTTCGTCTCGGCGACACCCTCCAGTTCGATCGGACGATCCTCGGGCCATGCCGACAGATCGATGCCGAGGCTGGCATAGGACGACAGCGCGCGCAGGCTCTCGCCATGATCCAGATATCGGAGATAGGTCTCGAATTTCGCCCGTGCCTCGGCATCGCTTTCGCCGACGAAGGGCGCCAGACCGGGCAGGATCCGCAGATGCGCTGCGTCCCGGCCATGCCGGCCCGCGCGATCCAGCACTTCCGCACGCCAGGCGCGGCCGGCGTCGGGGTCGTATTCGGCGGTGTAGATCACCTCACCGATGCGGGCGGCCAGGTCCATTCCCGCGTCGGACGCGCCGGCCTGGGCCAGAACCGGGCGCTGCTGAATCGGGGGGGGCGCATTGAGCGGTCCGGCCACGCGGTAATAGCGGCCTTCATGATTGAGCGGGCGGATGCGGTCGGGATCGAGCCAGCGGCCGCTCGCCTTGTCGCGCAGAAAGGCATCCGGCGCCACGCTGTCCCATAATCCCCTGACGACGTCGACGAATTCATGGGCGCGCACATAGCGTTCGGCATGGTCGACATGGTGGGGCAGGTTGAAATTCTCGCCGCCACCCGTCGCGGTCACCACGTTCCAGCCTGCGCGCCCGCCGCTCAGTCGGTCCAGCGAGGCAATGCGCCGGGCAACGTTGTAGGGCTCGTTGAAGGTTGTGCTGGCCGTGCCGATCAGGCCGATATGACGCGATGTGACGGCCAGTGCCGCCAGAAGCGTGAACGTATCCCAGCGCGGCAGGGCCGGGCTGTTGGCCACGGCCGACGGATCGGGCACCGGCAGGACATTGTCGTAGAGGAAGATGCTGTCGAATCGCCCCTGTTCCAGAAGATCGACATACGAGCGGTAGCGCGCGAAGTCGATATCCGCGTCGATATCCTCGTCCGGTGCGCGCCACGCATCCCCGTTGGTGGCCGAGCCGCTCAGATAGGCGCCGAGGGCGAAGGAACGTCCAGGAGGGGTCATTGGGCGGGTGCCATTCAGGGTTGGAAGGTGAAGCTGGAATCGACGATGCCGGCGGTATCGAGCCGGCGTGGGACCATGCGTGTTTCGGTCATGAAATCGGAGACCTGCTGTTGCTTGGCGATGATGTCGGGGGAGAGGGGCACGACGGTGCCGGCCAGGCCCCTGACGACGTCACGGGCGACGGGAAGCGGCAGGCCGACATCGCGGCCCCAGACCTCGGCATAGATGTCCTGATGCGTCAGCATCCACCGGTGGGCGGCGTGGAAGCGGCGAAGATACCCCGCCAGGCTTTCCCGCCGGTCGCGCAGCGCTGCTTCGGTCGCCACGACGTAGCTTAGGCCGCTCATCAGCTTGCCGCCATTGACGATCTCGCGTGCGCCATCGGCGATCTTCGCATCCGAGATATAGGGCCCCCAGGTGGCCCAGGCATCGACGGCACCGGTCTGCAGTGCCAGCTTGGCCGAGACCGGCGGAATGAAGACGAACGCGACGTCGTCATCCTTCATGCCCGCCGCGCGCAGGGCTGCTAGGGTCAGGTAATGGCCGGTCTGGGCACGCAGGGTCGCCACACGCTTCCCCTTCAGGTCGCGCACACTCCGGAGCGGGCTATTTTTCGCCACGACAATGGCGGTGGTCGTGCCGTCGGTCTGGATGCCGGCAATCGCCTTCACCGGCACGTCGCCCGCCTGGGCAAAGACCAGGGGCGCGTCTCCAATGACCCCGGCGTCCACGGCATTCGCGGCCAGCGCCTGGATCAACATCGGCGCGCCGGCGAACAGGCTCCATTGCACGGGCAGGGCGCCATTGCCCGTCATGCCGGCCGCCTCGATCAGCGAACGCGCGCCGCCTTTCTGGTCACCGAGCCGCAGCGGCGTGTCCGCCCATGCGCGAGGCCGCTCCAATACCAGAGAAGGCAGGATAGACGTAGCGCCCAGGGCTGCGAGAACATGCCGGCGGCTCGGACGGATGGATTCCGATGGTTCGACCGTGTCTGTTCCGGGCGTGTCCGGCATGGTCATCCGGCCTGCGTCCCTTTGTCCGCCGCGTGACGGTTGATCGGGTAGGCCAGGCCGAGATTGCCGCGTAGCGTTGTCTGTTCGTAGTCGCTGCGCAGCAGTTTGCGTTCCTGCAGAATCGGGACGACCAGATCCACGAAGGCTTCCAACTGCCCGGGCAGAGGTTCGAACAGGTTGAAACCGTCCGCACCGCCCTGTTCCACCCAGCGTTGCAGGGCATCGGCCACAGTCTGCGGACCGCCCACGAAATCGCCCCGTGGGGTCGCCAGTTCCCTGGCGATCTGCCGGATGGACAGATTGCCGTGCCGCACGCGCGCAAGGATGCGCTGCGCGGCACTCTGATTGCTCTGCTGCCCGATCGCGGCAACGTCGGGAAACGGGCCGTCCAGGTCGTAGGCGCGGAAATCATGGTCGCTGAACGCCCGCGACAGGAAACCGAGCCCGGTGTCCAGCGAGGTCAGGGCGACCAGGTCCTGGTAGAGCCCTTCGGCGTCTTCATCCGTCCGGCCCACGATCGGCGCAATGCCGGGCAGGATCAGCGGCAGGCCGGCATCCCGCCGCAACCGTGCAGCCCGTGTCTTGACGTCACGGTAATAGGCCTGGGCTTCCTCCAGATCCTGCGGGCCGCAAAAGACCACCTCGGCATGCCGGGCAGCGAAATCGCGCCCGTCCTCGGACGCACCCGCCTGGAAGATGACCGGCTGCCCCTGGGGCGAGCGGCCGATATTCAGCGGGCCCCGCACCTGGAAATGTTGGCCGATATGGTCCAGGCGATGCAACTTGGTGGGGTCCAGAAAGACGCCCCGCTCTTTGTCGCCGACCAGCGCATCATCTTCCCAGCTGTCCCATAGCCCTTGCACCACTGCCAGATGCTCGGCGGCAATGCGGTAGCGTTCATGGTGGGGCGGATGGGCGGTGCGGCTGAAATTCGCGGCGGTGTCCCCCAGCCAGGAGGTCACGACATTCCATCCCGCCCGGCCGCCGCTGATATGATCCAGCGAGGCGAATTGCCGGGCCACGTTGAAGGGCTCGGAATAGCTCACGCTCAGTGTGCCCACCAACCCGATATGCTCCGTCGAGCCAGCCAGCACCGAGAGGATGGTCAGGGGTTCGAAGCGGTTGAGGTAATGAGGGCTGGATTTTTCGGTGATCGACAGGCTGTCGGCGACGAAGAGGAAATCGAACTTCCCCCGTTCCGCCGTTTGTGCCTGCTGGCGGTAGAAACGGATGTTCGTGCTGGCGCGGATGTCGCGGTCAGGGTGGCGCCAATCGTCCCAGGTGCGTCCGACTCCATGAAGAATGAAGCCGAGTTTGATGTGTCGATCCTGAGCCATGTCCCGTCCTGGTCTTCTGCTGCGCGCAGCGTGGGCTATGCGTGGCGGCAGAACCAGCGAGAAATCATCAATAGCATAGTGGGTGAAACTAATCGATCAGGCCTCCTCCGACGAGGCTGTCGCTCGCATGCGCAAGTCGTTCATGCCGAGTTGCAAGGCGTAGATCTGATACATGGCGCTTGTTCTCTCCCTCCTCGGATCGCCTAAAGGCGGGCCGACGCCAACTGGGCGATTGCCGACGCGACCACCGGAAGCGCAAGGAGTTCCCAAGCTCCACCGTAGCCCATGTCGGGGAGGATTATCCCAAAGAGGTAGGGCACGACCGTCATCTACGTTAGGGCGCCGCCGCGCTTTCCACTCCGGTGTGCGAGAGTTTGGCTATCTGGTCGATGGAAACAGGAAACCAATCGATCGGGGGGCTAAATGAGAAATAAAAATCATTCGTCGAGAATGTGTCATGCATCGTGTTTATCGTTAGCCGGGGATGAGATGCTCCGTCCTTGCTCTGCGACGAGGGGCGCCGCGCGAGATACCATCCAGTCAGATGTGTGCCTGCCAGTTGGATCAGCCATTTTATTTACTGCATATAGGCAGGAGACCCGCTATCACGGAGCCACAACCGGACCATCAGCCGCTTTCTCGTCGGGTCCGGCGGATCGGTGAAGCCGGTGCGGCTGTGCCCGATCGCGCGATTGGCGACGAACAGCATTTCTCCCGCGCGCAGGCGCAGATCGACGGCGAGCGACGGGTCAGCGAGAATGTGCGTGACCGCCGCGAGTGCCGCATGGGTCTCCTCGTCCACGGCTTCGTCCGTCATCACCAGGCCGGAACGCACCTGATGCAGGCCCATCCGGGTGATCAGGCGCCCGTCCTCGCGCGCGAAGATCGGCGCGTACAGGATCGGGGCGTCACCCGGCGCGTGTTCGCGCTGCCGGTCGAACGGAAAGGGGCGGTACAGGCGCGGCAGCAGGTGAGGAAAGCGTGCGGCAAGCGCCTCGTGCACGGCGGCGAAGCTCACGACGCGGTTCCAGCCCTCATCTTGCCGGGCGGCGGGACGCAGGCACAGCAGGGCCACGATCTCGGGCGGCGTCGTGTTGTAGGCGTTGTCGTTATGGATATGGAGTTCGATATTGGTCTGGTCCGGCCGCACGCCACTGCCGGGCAGGGCCTGGCGTCCGGTGTCATGCACATCGTAGAGAGTGATGCCGGTGAATTTCTGTGCGACGGGCCGCGCGACCATGGCGGCGAGACGCTGGTACAGCGCGCGCGCTACGTCCGGCGTCGTCGCGTCGAGGGGAAGCGTGCCGAGGACGGCAAACCCGGGCCCCTCATGCAGCAGGCGTCGGACCTGCCCCATGGTCTCCTGGCAGGCCGGCAGGTCCGATCTCATGTCGGGATGACGGGCAAGGTCATGCAGTTCAGCCTGTGCGGCGTCGGAAAAATCGATGCGGGTGGCTGTCAGCCCCGGATCGCCTGCACGAAAAAACTGAGGGTGCGTCATGGCTGTGTCATGGCGCGCGCCATACCGGCATCCTGCTGATATCCACCCGTCCGGCAACCAGCCCCAGCCTTGTGAATTCATCGGCGATGCGCTGTTGAGCGACGAGTGCAGCCGGCGTGATTGCCTCCACATGCAGGCTGCGGCGGTCGATGATGCTGCGGACGATTTCCTGCGGCATATTGCCCCACACGGGCGACAGCAGCCGGGCGCCATCATCGGGATGGGCGCGGAGCCAGTCCGATGCCTCTCGCAGCGCTGTGTACATGACGCCGGCGGCCTGGGGATGGGCGGCCGCGAAAGTATTGTCGATCATGTAGAAGCGATAATAATCGGTGACGCCATGTCCATCGCAGAGCACGCGTACGGGCATGCGGGCCTGCGTCACCGCGAGGAAAGGGTCCCAGATGGCCCAGCCATCGACGGATTTCTGCGCGAATGCCGCGGAGGCCTGGGGTGGTTCGAGGAAGGCGATATGCACGTCGCCCGGCGCCAGCCCGGCATCGCGCAGCACGCGCACAAGCAGGTAATGGCACCCGGACCCGCGTGCGACGGCGACGCGCTTTCCACGCAGGCCGGCAATCGTATCGATCCCGTCGGTCGCGTGGACGATCAGCGCCTCGGCGGCGGGGGAGGGACTTTCCTGCGCCAGATAGGTCAGGGGGGCATTCGCCGCCTGGGCGAAGATCGCGACGGCATCGGCGGAATCGCCCTGGATCTGGATGCTGTCGCTGATCATCGCATCCTGGAAATGCGTGAACTGATACCAGTGCGGCACGAGGCCGATGCGGGCCATCGCCGCGTTGAATCTGGTGGCGAGATCAGGATTGGTCTGGAGAGCCAGCATCACCGCCGACGAGCGCTGGTAGCTGATGGCGACGGGCTGCGCGCCAGTGTCGGCCCAGGCCCGAGAAGGAAGTGGAGAGGCGACGGCCGCCAGAGCCTGGATGAGCCGTCGTCGGCCGATAGGGATCATGCCGCGTGCGGATTGATCTGGGTCGCGCCCCCGGTTGCATCCTCGGCGGCGACGAGCGCGCGCACGCGCGGGATCAGATCGCGCCCGTAGGCCACGGCATCGCTGATTGGATCGAAACCGCGAATCAGGAACGTCGTGATGCCGAGACGATAATATGCGAGCAGCGACTCCGCCACCTGGTCCGGCGTGCCCACCAGGGAGGTGGAGTTCCAGCGGCCTCCGGTCACGGCGGCAACGCCGGTCCAGAGTCGCGTATCCAGCCGTTCGCCACGCGCGACCAGTCTTTGCAGCCGGCGCGAGCCCTCGTTCGTCGGCAGGGTTTCGGCGGAAGGGCGCGCGCCTGCCGTGTCGAGTGCGGCCGACGCGCCGGGCTGGATCGCGTCGCCCTGCAAGGCGACGATGCGCGCGCGGATCTGTTGTGCCCGGTCCCATGCCGCGTCTTCGGTCTCGGCAAGGATCGGCCGCAGCGAGAGGGAAAAACGTGGTGCCGGGCGCCCGTTTGCGGCTGCTGAGGCACTGACACGGGCGATCAGTCTGGCCACTTCGTCATATGTCTCGCCCCATAGCGCATAGGCATCCGCATGGCGTCCGGCGACGCGGATGGCCTCGTCCGAGACGCCGCCGAAATAGATCGGAATCCCGGTCGGGCGATAGGGATGGACCTGCGATTGCGCGCCATCGACGCGATAGAATGGTCCCTGATGGTCGAATGGTGTCTGGCTGGCCCATTCCTTGCGGACGATATCGAGATATTCGTCGGTTCGGGCATACCGCTCGACTTTGGTCGTGTGATCGCCATCGGCCTGAAGCTCGATATCGTTCCCGCCGGTGATGATGTGGACGGCGACCCGCCCGCGCGTGATCTGGTCGAGCGTGGCGAGTTGCCGCGCGGCGAGGGTGGGAGCCACGAAGCCGGGCCGATGCGCCACCAGCAGGCCGAGCCGTCGCGTAACTGACGCCGCGTGCTGGGCGATCAGGATGCTGTCGGGGGAATTGGAGTGAAATGCGGCCAGCACGCGGTCGAACCCGGCATCCTCATGCACCCTGGCGGTCGTCGCGATATAGTCGGGATCGACCGCCGGCCCGGCGCCGGGAATGGTTTCGGACTGGTTGCGACCAGTCACATAGCCGATGAATTCCACGGGCATGTCGCGTTTCTCTCCCCTGACATCCTGGCGTGGAACCTAACTATGGAGACGGGGGGCGTGTCGCGAAAATATAATTCATATGATGGTTTGGAATTACTCAAGAATTGAGGCCATCATCCCTGGAGCGGACAATGGCAGGCGACGTCATTCACACTGTCCGAGGGACGATCCCCGCCACCGCACGTCGCAGGGCATCGCGACGCCCGTGTGGCATGGTCACGTCCCTCGCCATGACGTCAGAGATCCGCGTAGAGCGGTTCGTCCGCAATCAGGATCCGTTCGAGCAGACGCGGAAAATCGCCATAATCGCGCACGGCGTAATGGACGGCGGCACGATTGTCCCAGAAGGCGAGCGAGCCGGGGCGCCATGAGAAGCGCACCTGGTTTTCCGGCCGGCGATACTGGTCGCTGACGATGGTCAGCAACGCACGGCTTTCCGCGATATCGAGACCGATCAGTGTTGGGCGCAGGGAGAAATTCACCCACAGGATCTTCTGCCCCGTCTCGCGATGGGTGCGGATCACGGGGTGCGCCACGATCGGATATTCATGGCCTGCCCGCTTCAGCGAACTGCCGAAATCATGCGTGACGTGAAGGCCTTCCAGTCGTGCCCGGGTGTCGTCGGGCAATGTTTCAAGCGCGCGTGCGCCGTCGACCCAGATCGTGTCGCCCCCCTGTTCCGGCAAATTGACCGCGCGCAGGACCGCGCCCCAGGTCGGCACCAGGCGCCAGCTCGTATCGGTATGATAGGCGTCCCAGCCCTGACGCCGCTGGTCGTAATCGGCGGCGTAGACTTTGAAATCCGCGGCCGAAATCGCATGTGCCGAAGGGATTTCGGGTGAGCGATGCGTGCTGGGATGGGTATAGAGCGGCCCGAAGCGGTTCGCGAACGCGGCTTGCTGATGCGTGTCGATGTTCTGGTCACGGAAAAACAGGACCTTATGACGCAGCAGCGCCTGCTTCAGGTCGTCCCGGACCCCGTCCGTGATCGGCGTGCGCAGGTCGAGCCCACTGATCTCGGCCCCGATGGTGGGCTCCAGCGGCGTTATCGTGAAGCTTCCCGGTTTGGTAATCGCGTTCATAATGACAACTCCTCTCGATGCAGCCGGGCCGGATCGTCCATGCCGTCAGTGAATCCGGCGCCAGTGGCCGGCCGGCTGACTGGTGCGTGGCGATGGGGTCAGCTTGCGGCGGCCAGTTCGTCCAGTGCGGCCACCTTCTCGTGCACCAGCGGAATCAGGTCGCGGCCGTAAGCGATGGCATCGGCCAGGGGATCGAAGCCACGGATAAGGAAGTTTCCGATGCCGATCTTGTAATATTCCAGAAGGGCATCAGCGACCTGCTCCGGCGTGCCCACGAGGCCGGTCGAGTTGCCGGCAGCGCCCGTCAACTGGGCCACGCCGGTCCACAGCCTGGTGTCACGGCGGTTGGACGATGCGGTTTCCAGCAGGCGTCGCGATCCGTCGTTGGGCGGGCGGTGGCCGCTGGTCGGCAGGCCGGCGGCCTCGCGGTTGGCGCGCACGCGCTCAACGATCTCGTCGGCACGTTTCCAGGCCGCCTCTTCCGTATCCGCGATCACCGGGCGCAACGACAGCGAAAAGCCGATCTGCCGGCCATGGCGGGCAGCCGAGGCACGGACGCGCGACACGATCTCACGGGTGGCATCCAGCGTCTCGCCCCAGGTCGCGTAGACGTCGGCATGGCGGCCGGCGACGTCGACGGCTTCGGCCGAGGTGCCGCCGAAGAAGACCGGCAGGTTCTCGGGATGGATCGCGCTGCTGGCCTGGCGGATATGATAGAATTTTCCGTCATGATCGAAGGGTGTTTGCGCGGACCATTCTTGGCGCAGGATGGTCAGGTATTCGTCGGATCGTGCGTAGCGTTCGGCCTTGGTGGTGCCGACATCGCCATCGCGTGCCATTTCCTCATCCGCCCCACCGGTGATGATGTGTACGGCGACGCGCCCCTGGGAGAGCTGATCGAGGGTAGCGAGCTGGCGTGCGGCCAATGTCGGCTGTGTAAAGCCTGGCCGGTGGGCGACCAGGAAGCCGAGCCGCGTCGTCAACGCCGCGCCATAAGCCGCGACAAGCTGGCTTTCCGGCGAGTTAGACCCGAACGGGATCAGCACGCGGTCGAACCCGCCCGCTTCCTGCGCGCGCAGGGCGTCCACGACATAGGTTCGATCGAGCACTCGCTTGCGGACGCCGCCATGGATCTCGGAATTGTTGTTGAAGCCGATATAACCGATGAAGTTGACGGACATTGGTTTTCTCCTCGTTGTTGAAGTCAGAGATCGAAGCGCATGGACAGCACGATGGTCCGTGGCGCGCCGGGAAACAGGTTGTAGCTGCCCCGGCTGACCCAGTAGCGTTCGTTGCCGATATTCTTGACTGTGGCGCGAAAGGTCAGCTTATGCCTGTCAACCTGCGTGACGTAGGACGCGCCCAGGTCGCCCACCAGGTAGGATTGCAGGTGGAACGTATTGGCGGCGTCGAGCCAGCTTGGTCCGACATAGTTGAAGCCGCCATTCACGCTCAGCCCATGCACCAGCGGGATGGCATAATCCGCGCTGAACGAGGCCTGGAAAGGCGCCACGGCCTCGAGCTTGTGGCCCAGGACCGATTTCGGGCCCGAGGCGTAATAGGCATTGAGATAGGTGATGCTGCCATTGAGCGTGAGGTCCCGGGTCACGCGCACGCCGCCGGCGGCCTCCACGCCCTGATAGCGGGAGAGCCCGTCCTGCGTGTAGTAATTCTGTGCGTTGGTGTACGCCGATCCGGTATCGAGCCGGTACAGCGCCACGGTGCCGCTCCATATCCGTCTCTGAATCTTCACCCCAAGCTCGTATTCCTGGCTGCGGATCGGGCCGAACACCTGCATGTAGTTGACATTGGTGGGGCCGCCGATTCCGCCGGTCTGCATCGCCTCGACATATGAGAAATAGGCGTTGATGCCGGGATCGACCTTGTAGGACAGCGAAACGATCGGGGTCACCGGGTTGTTTCGGCGCGCGGCGGTCTGCGTGCCCGACGTTGCGAAATCATTTTCCTGGTAGTTGGTATAGCGGGCGCCGGCGAGCAGCGACCATTTGCGCCAGGTGATCGTATCGGTCCAGAAAGGCGCGACCTGCTGATTGTCCAGGTAATGATAGAGTCGCGGATTGAAGTTGGTGGCATTCGTCAGGGTCGGACGGTCGTCATGAATGTTGCCCGACTCCTTGGGGCCTTGCGTGCCGGCTGTCGCGTCGGCGTCGAAGTCCTGCTTTTGCCAGGTGATGCCGATCAACACGTCATGCTGGAGCGGACCGGTCCGGAAATGGCCCTCGGTCGAGGCATCGACCTGATGATAGCCCAGCACGCGGTCCTGCTCGAACTCCTGCGACACATAATTGCCGTACGTGCTGGTGAACGTAACCTGGTTGGACGGGAAGCGTTCGTCGAGGTGCGTGTAGCCATAGGCGAGACTCGCACGCCAATCCTTGGCGAAATTCCAGTCAAAGCCGGTACGGAACACTTTGACGTCGTTCGTCTTCCACGACCCCGGCGCACCGAACGGCGCACGTCCGCTGATGGGCGCAAGATAATTGAAGTTCGGCCCGATGGCGCTCGAACTGACGGCGACGCCGTTGACCATATCCTTTTGCAGGCTGGCGTCGTAAAACGAGTCGAAATGCCATGACAGGGTGTCGGTGATCTGCGCGCGTGTCGAAAACGACACCGACGTGTTGCGCATGAAGCTACTGTTATACTGGTTGCCGACTTCGTTGCCGAACACCAGCCGATACGTAAAACGATGGGCGCGATCGAAGGACCCACCGGTATCGAGCATCTGGCGGAACACCGCATCGGTACGATACCCGGCTTCGAGCGTCAGCTTGCGTTCCTCGACCGGCTTCTTGAGCTGGAAGTCCAGGACGCCACCCGGCGAACCGAACCCGTACATGAAGGCGGATGCGCCCTTGGTCAGTTGCAGGCGTTCGAAATTCGCCATCGGCAAGTCGATATACCAGTATGGGACCGCCATGCCGTCGATCTTGTAGCCGTTGCTCCAGTCCAGACTGAGACCACGGACACGGAAGCTGGCACCCGAGGCGGTGGATCCGCCATTTGAATTTTCCTGCACGCCGGGTTCCGCCCGGAACACGTCGTTGATATCGGCGGCCTGGAGCTGTTCCATCTTTGCTGCCGAGACGGAACTGAGGGAGAACGGCGTATCAAGTTCCGAGCGCGCTCCTAGCGCGCCCATCGGCACCGACGCGGCTAGACGTGGTGCGCGCGTGCTGCCCCGTACGCTGATCGTTTCAGGCGCTGCCGGTGCTGGAACGGCATGTGCCGCTGCAACCGCAGGCCGCGTGGTGGGGGAGAACGGTTGTGCGGCCACCGTGCGCGGCGCCGGAGGGGTTGCCCGGCCGGTATGATGAGTCGATCGTTCTTCGGTTGGCGGCGTGTCTGCATAGGCCGACGCGGAGGCAAGCAGGCCGGCTACGAACGCAGACGTCGCCCCGTTCACCCGCTTGATTGTTCTCTGTCTCGAGGCTCGTGTCATCGAATATTGGATCCCGAATCGAAATACCCGGGCGTAGCACCCGTCAAGATCACGTTCTGCACACTCATGGTGGCCGCGTTACATGGCTATTTCAGTCCCTTGACCCGATATGCCCCTGGTTTACCTGGCGTCGTGAGGGCGATTACCGCGTGGATTTACGTGAACATGCATAGATCGTGTTGTCCGAAAAAATATCGCGGTAATGTGTGGATATGTCATACGAGAAAATATTACACGAATGTTTGCCGTTATTCATGTATCGGAAGATACATGCGCAATGCCCAGTGCTTCGTCGTCGGGCTGCGGGGCTCAGGCAGGAATGACGAAGGATCGGTCGTAGAACCGGGCCACGTCGATCGGCGAAGGGATGACGCCGGCTGACTGATAGAGGTTGGCGACCCGCTGGTGTATCGTGATCGCCTCGTCGGTCACATGGTTGAGCGGCATCACATGCAGACGCGATGAGGTCAGCCGGGCGACCTCGATGGGCACACCGCTATCCTGGCTGAACCCGCGGGCCCGTTCTTCCCGATGGGTGTTGCCCCAGGCGAGGGCCCTGTTGACGCGCGCCAGAAAATCGAGGAATTCGCCTCTCTTCCCTGTGATCGCGCCCTGGTTTGCCACGCCGCATTCGACTTCATCGACAAGCCCGTGAGCGGTCAGGAGAATGCGGGCCTGGTCTTCGCGTTCGACCGTGGCGATGAATGGGTTCCAGATGGCCCATGCGTCGATGCTGCCGTTCGCCAGGGCGGTCCGGGCGTTAGCGGCAGAAAGCGGCGTCGCGATGATTTGGTCGGGCGTCAGCCCCTCACGCTTCAGCGCCGCAAGCACCAGCAGATGTCCGGGTGATCCCTTGACGAACGCGATGCGGCGGCCGACGAGGTCGCGCATCGTCCGTGCGGTGCTTCCCCTGGGGACGACGAGCGCGCTGCTGGCCCCATCCATTTTCCAGACCGTGATGACCCTGAGGGGGCGCTCTCCCGCGAAGGCGAATGTGGCCGTCGCGTCGCCGACATAACCGAAATCGAGCGCACCCGCGGCGATAGCCGTAACCAGCGGCGCGCCGACCGGGAAAAAGGCCCATTGGACCCGATAGGGCAGGCCCTCCAGCTGGCCTGCGGATTTGAGGATGGAACGGGTTGCTCCGCGCTGATCGCCGACAAGCAGGGTAATGGTGCCATTGCCATCAATGGCGCCGGCCTGATCCGTTCCCGCGACAGCGGGCAGAGGAAGCAGCGCTGCGATGGATGCGCCGAGTATGGTGCGGCGGCCAGGCAGGCGGATCATGCCGCCGGGTCTTTCGGCGTGGTCCCCAGAGCGCGGGAGGAGAGAGCTTCGTCTCCTTCCTGCCCGGTGGCTGCCTCGCTCAGCGCGGTCGCCTGCCGTCGGGTATGGCGCGCGGCCGATATTTCCAGTCCCTCCCGCAATAGCGGCCCGAGTTGCCAGAACGCACGTAATGGATCGTCGGTGCTGCCGTCCCAACCATAATCATGGCGAAGACGCCCGATCAGCGGCGTGGGATGATGGAGCGTCGTTCCGGTTCCTGCTCCCTCCACCGCGACGTAGATGGCATCATGCGCGCAATAGAGTTCGCACAGGAAACAGGTCTGGCATTGCGCGACACGGGCGATGACGGGAGGAGCGCCTGCCGCGCCGGGGTCCAGCACATGGTCGGGACAGACGGTGACGCAATCATTGCAGCCGGTGCAGCGTTCCGGAAAAATGTCTTCGATCATCCTGGGTGTCCTTTTGTCTGCCTTTGGGGCGCGACATCGGGCCTGATCCAAGCCCGATCGAGCCCGCCCACCATCTGGCGATGGGCCTGGAGTGGCGAGATGTGCGGAAAATCCTCACGCACATGCATGCCTCGGCTTTCCGTGCGAGCGAGGGCAGCTTCATTGCACCAGCGGGCGGTGGCGACCATTGCCGCTGTTTCGCGTGCGGCAACCGCGTCGAGGCTTTTGCCGACCAGATGGCCGCTCACCTCCTGCCACGCGCCCTCAAGCCGGCGGCCCGAGGCTTCCAGTCCGGTCGCACGGCGGCGCAAGGCCTTGTCGAGATCGAGGATCTCTTCTCCGGCGGTTTGCTGAAGGGCTTTCTGGTCGACCGGGCGCATGCCGGCCAGGGGGCGCAGGCCCGCCTGGCCCAGGGGGGCCAGTCCCTCGTCCGCTGCGCGTTTGCCTTCGTGGCGGGCGAGGGCGGCTGCGGCCTGGCCCGCCAGAACGCCCGACGAGAGCGCCCAGGCTGCATTCTGTGCGCCGCCGCCGCTGGTCGCGCCGGCGATATGCTCGCGCGTTGCGGCATCTCCCGCAGCGAAAAGTCCACGCACCGACGTTGCGCAGCCCGTATCCACGATCCGCAAGCCTCCGGTGCCACGGATGGTGCCTTCGCCGAACAGCTTTACTTCGAAGCGGTCACGAAACATGTCCAGTCCCCGGCGCTCGAAGGCCGCGACTGTCGCCGGCTGGATCTGGCGCACTACGTCCGGGAGCGCCTTCGGCGCCTCCCGCAGATCCGCGTAGACCGGCCCGGCACGGAATGCATCGGCGAGCACGAGCAGATGTTCGCGCATCCGGCTGACACCTGCGGGAACATCGATCTCCGCACCGGCTGCGTCATAATAGCGCGCACCGGTATAGGGAAGCGTCCGGGTGCTGAGCCAGGCAGGGGAAATGGAATAGGAGATGCAGAATTCCATACCCGATAGTTCCGCGCCAGCCTCGACGCCCATCAGATAGCCGTCCCCGGTATTGGAATAACTGCCTATCAGGCCGGAACGAAAGCCGCACCCCCCGGTCGCCAGGACCACTGCCCCGGCGCGGGCATGCCATGAAACACCGCCCAGCCGGTCATATCCCGCCGCGCCGCCGACCGAGCCGTCCTGCCGTCCCAGAAGTTCCAGCGCCGGATGATGATCGAGCACGTGCACGCCCAGATCCGTCGCGTACCGGCGCAATGCCCGCACATATTCCGGCCCGCGCAGACCGGAACGGAAGAGGCCGCCCTTGCCGTCACCCGAAAACGGGTAGTAAGGGTCCAGTTCCGGGATCGATCGCCAGGTGATGTCGATGATCCGTTCCATCCATTTCGAATCCGCCAGACCGAAGGCGGTCTCCAGCCTGCGGCGGATGGCCGCCTCGCGCTGCGCGGGGTCGGGAGGAACCCACCAGTGGTTCGGGCCGGCGGGAGCGGTGACGCCGCTCGTTCCCATGAAACCCTTGTCCACGACGATCACGGAAGCGCCGGTCTTCGCGGCGGAGATGGCTGCCCATCCCGCGGCCATGCCGCCACCGACGACCAGCACATCTGCATCCATTTCCTTCATGTCGTACCATATCCTGAAAATCTGATGTGGAAGCCAAGAAAAAGCGGGTGCGGGGCGCGGACGAAGATCGTACGAGCGTCCGTGGTCAGGCAAATGAGTTTTTATCGTGTGACGGTTTGGCACTCCTGAATGCGTCGATGCTTTTGTCTTGCACATGGATCGATTGAATATTTCTCGCTGGCCGTGGCGGGATCTGCGTTCGCAAGATCGTTGCCTGAGGACCCGTCACAGCATTCGAGGATGACCATCATGAGCCACTCCAAGCCGCGTACCCTCAAGCTCGGTGCCATTCTGGCTGGCGTGGGGACCGATTTCTCCTCATGGCGCCTTCCCGATCTACCGTCCAATGCCAGCATCGATATCGATTGGTATATCCGGAATGCCCGATTGGCGGAGGAGGCGAAGTTCGACCTCGTCTTTATCGTCGACAGCCCATTCATCACGCCGGATACGGCGCCGCATTTCCTCAACCGTCTGGAACCGCTGACGCTTCTTTCGGCGCTGGCGGTCTCGACGTCGAAGATCGGCCTGGTTGGCACGCTGACCACCACCTATTGGGAGCCTTACAATGTCGCGCGGCTGTTCGGCTCGCTCGATCATATCAGCCGTGGCCGGGCGGGCTGGAACGTGGTGACCACGGGGCTTGAAGGCGCTGCCCGGAACTACGGGCACGACAAGCACCTGGATCACGCCGTCCGCTATCGCCGGGCGAAGGAGTTCGTCGAGGTGGTCAAGGGGTTGTGGGACAGCTACGAGGCCGATGCCTTTCCCTATGACAAAGAGAAGGGCATTTTCCTCGACAAATCCAAGCAGCATGCCTTGAACCATCAGGGTGCGTTCCTGTCTGTCGCCGGCCCGCTGGCCCTGAGCCGTTCGAAACAGGGTTATCCGGTGATCTTCCAGGCCGGTGACAGCAATGACGGGCGGCAGCTCGGTGCGGAGATCGCGGATGCCACCTTCGCCGGCGTCGAGGATTTCGATGGTGCCCGCGATTATTATCAGGACCTGAAGCGCCGGGCACGCGCTGCCGGTCGCGATCCGGACCTGATCACCGTCCTGCCGGGCATCGCACCGATTATCGCGGATACCGATGAGGAAGCACAGGCCATCGCACGGGAGCGCACCGGGGACATCACGATAGAACAGAAGCTGGTCGCACTTGGTCGTGCGTTCAATTATCACGATTTCCGCCAGTATCCGCTCGATGCGCCGTTCCCCGACGTCAGCGGCCTGACGCTCAACAGTTACAAAGGACATGCCGAACGTATCCTGCGTGGCGTCAAGGCGAACGCACTCACGCTGCGAGAAGCTGCCGAGCGCTATGGGACCTGGCGTCTTTCCTTCGTGGGCTCGGCGGAGACGGTGGCGGACGAGATCGAGCGCTGGTTCCGCGATGGCGCCGCCGATGGATTCAATGTCCGTGTCTCGGCTCCGCACGATTTCGCATTGTTCCGCGAACGCGTGATTCCGATCCTTCAGCAGCGTGGTCTTTTCAAGACGGACTACGAACAGGATACGCTTCGGGGCCATCTGGGCCTGCCGGTTCCCGAAAATCGGTGGTCGGCCAAAGAGCCGGAGGCGGTGCGTGCGTCGAACGACGCGGGAACCGGGTTCTCTACCGTCCCGGCGTCCGGCGATCTTCAGGTCGCGGCCTCCTGAAGGGGAGGCCGGCTTTTCCTGTCTTCCGGCAGCGACCGCGTCATGGCCCGAAATGCCCGAACGGATTGTCGATGACATTCCGTTCGGGCAGATCAATTCATTGCAGGGATGCGGTCGGCGAAAACTTTGGCGTCGTATCTGACGCCGGCGGTATCCTGCAATCTGCTTCCGAAACTGTCGCCATATTCGAGGCGTGGAGCATGATCGTTCCAGATTTTTTATTTCTCCGGCGCTCTTTTATATTAATGAGGGATTGGGACGTATTTCGAGTCGTCATCTCTCCCATTTCGATAATTTTCTATTATTTTCTGAAATCGTAATTATTTTTAAAAGATCAAATTTATTTTAAGGACTTTAATAAACGATGCCCCGTTCTCCCGCAGAGTCTGGCGTCTTGCGTGTGCGCCATCAGAGGCATGCCGCACGACTGGTCGTGGCTACCCTTTGCCTGTTCCCGGCGCGCATGGTCCATGCGGCAGACGCTGCGGTACAGAACGAGAAAATCCGCCCCGGAAAAACGGCGGTCAAATCCGCCACGGACGTCGCCTCTCCCCGTGCCACGGTCCTTGCCCCTGCGCCGACGCGTCAACGGACGCCGAGCGAGGGTGGCGAGGCCGTCATTGTCACGGGAACGCGTTCCGCAGTGCGGGCCTCGCGCAGCATGGCGCCCATCGTCATTATCTCCGGCGCGGATTTGCGGCGAACCGGGCAGACGAACCTGAAGAACGCGCTTGTACAACTCGACCCCTCCGTCAACAATACGCCGGGTTATCCGGGGCAGCTCGGTTTCACGACCAAGTCGATCTCGCTGCGTGGGTTGGGGGCGAATGAGACGCTCGTGCTGGTCAACGGCAAGCGTCGGCACACCATGTCGTCGATCTTCTTCGGCGGTGCGATGCAAGGGCAGTCTCCGGTCGATCTCGACATGATCCCGATGAGCGCCGTGGACCATATCGAGATACTCAAGGATGGTGCTGCCGCCCAATATGGCTCCGACGCCATCGCTGGCGTTGTCAACATCATCCTCAAATCGGGCGACCATGGCGGTTCGGCGGAACTGGGCTACAACCAGTATGGCTCGACCGTGGGGCCGCTCGGGGATTATGGCCGGGGCGGCAATCTGGAATTCAACCAGGGATTCCATTTGGGGCGAGGTGGGTTCCTCAACCTATCGGCGGAACTGACGGGCAACCAGTCCACGAACAATGCCGGGGCGACCCCTCACAATCAAGGCGGCCTGATCCTGCTCTATCCCCTGCTGGCGAATGGTCAGCAGGACCCTCGGGAAAACGGAAACCGCTATCGCTGGATCAACGGCCAGCCGGAATCCGAGCGCCAGAGCGTGAGCTACAATCTCGAGCTTCCGCTGAGCGCCGCCGCGACCTTTTACTCGTTCGCGACCTATACCCACCGCACGGTCTTCGCATCCGCCTGGTACCGGCCGTCGAACTCGACGCAGAATATCATCAGCGTCTACCCGCAGGGCTACCTGCCGACCGATACGACCGAGGACCAGGATTTTCAGTTCACCTCAGGATTCCGCGGCAATAATTTCTTCGGCTGGAAATGGGACGCAAGCGTCAATTATGGCCGAAACTATTCCTCCATCGGCATCAACAACTCCATCAACAACTCGCTTGGTCCGACAAGCCCACATGATTTTCATTTACAGTCTCTGACAAATTCCGAGCTTACGGCGGATTTCGACATCAAGCGCGACTTCCGCACGGGCCTGTTCGCCAACCCGCTCCAGGTCGCGGGTGGAATCGAGTATCGATACAATCAGTATGAGGTCGCTGCCGGCGATCCCGCTTCCTATGCCAACGGTGATTATATCAACCCGGCGGTCTATCCGTTTTCCAGCCCGACCCCAGGCCTCCCGGAGGCGGCCGGTCTGGGCAACACTTCGCCCGAGCAGGCTGGAACCTATTCCCGCATGAATGGCGCGTTCTATATCGACCTCGCCCAGCGGGTGACCCGTGATCTGACGATCGGGCTGTCGGGCCGGGATGAACAATACAGCGATTTCGGCAATACGCTGAATGGAAAGGCATCCTTGCGCTACCAGGTGACGCCGTGGCTCGCCTTGCGCGGCTCGGCCAGCAACGGATTCCACGCCCCTACGCTACAGCAGGAGGATTTTCAGAGCACCGCGCTGGCATTCAATGTGTTGCCCAACAGCAACCAGCTTGTGCCGTCCTATAACACCTATGCCTCGGTCAACAATCCTGCGGCCCGCGCATTGGGCGCCACGCCTCTGAAGCCCGAAACATCGCATAATTTCAACGTGGGTTTCGTTCTGACGCCGGCGCCGCGTCTCGATATCAGCGTCGATGCCTACCGTATCGACATCTTCAACCAGATTGTGCCGATCTCGGTGTCGGGCTCCGGTGTGTCCGGGCAATATGTCATGAATATTCTTCATGCGGGCGGATATGTGCCCAATGACGGAAATTACTACGGCTATACCTACGAGCGGAACGCCGCCCACACCCGCACCATGGGCCTGGATCTTCAGGCGCATTACCTGAGCCGCTTCGGCAACGCGGGGACGGTGTTGTGGACGGTCATGATGAATCAGCAGCAGCACCAGCTGGAGCGCGTCAATCCGCTTTCGGTTTATCTCGGGCCGGCTGTCAATGCCCTGTACCGAAACCAGATCGGCAACATCACCTCGATCTACCCGCGTAACACGTTGCGCCTGTCCGGAACCTGGAACAAGGACGGCTGGGCGACGACGGTTCGGGTCACCCGTTACTCGCCCACACATAATCTGAGCAATCTCGGCGCAGCCTATGACGAGACAGTCGCGGCGGCGTGGCTGATGGATTTTGACATCACCTATACGTTCAGGAACCGGATCAGGCTTTCCGTGGGCGGTAACAACGTATTCAACCATCGCCCGCAAGTGCTCAGCGCGCTCGCCCAGAGCAAGAGTTCGCTCCTGTATGCCAATCCGAACTATAGTTCAGCGGCGATCTATGGTCAGGAAGGCAGTTATTTCTACGGAAAGGTCGGGTATAGCTGGTGAGGCTGCCCTGCTGACCCGATGCGCGGCCTCATGCCGCTTTCCGCCCGAGATCGTGACGAAATAGCGGAAAGCTTCCGATTTCGTTCGAAACGCGCACGACTCCGCGCCGGCTGGATGTGGCCGGCGCCATGGAGACCGGCTTGTCTTCTGAAGGGCTGATCAAGCCTCTCTTACGACACGAATGAACTTTTTTTATGAGTGGATAATGAATTCATATCGTAAATTGACGTGAAAATAAGTTCACGCGATGAGGCTTGATCATGAGCACAGCGATTTTCTCACATCCACGTGCGCGACGGGACGCTTTCAGCTCGGCGGAGTGGGAGGCGCGAGTCAATCTTGCGGCCTTCTACCGGCTCGCCGCGATCTACGGCTGGGATGATTTGCTTGCCACCCATATTTCCGCGCGCGTGCCGGGGCCGGAGCATCATTTCCTGCTCAATCCGCTTGGCTTGCTGTTCGAGGAAATTACGGCTTCCAGCCTGGTCAAGATTGACCTCGAAGGTAATATTCTCGATACCGACAGCGCGTATGGCATCAACTATGCCGGTTTCGTGATTCATTCCGCCATCCATGCCGCCAGGCCGGATGCGCAGTTCATCGCGCATTTCCACAGCGCGGACGGCACTGCCGTCTCGGCCCATGCGGAAGGGCTGTTGCCGATAAACCAGCGTGCGCTGGGCATCATTCCTTCACTTGCCTATCATGATTATGAAGGCATCGCCTTCAATCTCGACGAGCGCGAGCGTCTGGTCGCCGATCTGGGCAACGCGAATTTCCTGCTGTTGCGCAATCACGGCACGTTGGCGCTCGGCGATACGATCGGGGCCGCGTTCGGGCGGATCTACCAACTTGAGAGCGCCTGCACGACGCAGGTTCGTACGCTGTCGGTCGGACGGGAGAATATCCTGATTGCGCCAGAAGCCGCCCAGGCTGAGGTCCAGCGACAGGTCGGAAACCGCATCCGCCGGCCCACGGACGGCAAGAAAGGGTTTCCCGACCTGATCTGGGAAGCGGCCCTGCGTAAGGTCGATCGGGATCTGCCCGGTTACGAGCAGTAGAGATGGCGCGCACAGGGCGTCATGTCGCGGTGGGTGCTGCGCTTTGTGCCGCGCTGCTGCTCGCCGGGCAGGCACGTGCCGAGACCGTACTGAGGATCAGCTTCTTCCGAGACAATCCGCTGCTGGTGAGCGTGGACCCGTTCCAAGTCTATTACATCGAGCACAGGGTGGAATTACGCAACGTTGCTGAATCGCTGACCGACCAGGACCCCGTCACCGGGCGGGTCGTGCCCTGGCTCGCGAAAAGCTGGGAGATCAGCAGAGACGGTCTGAATTACACGTTCCATCTGCGCGACGGGGTGAGCTTCAGCAACGGGGCACCGTTCAACGCCCAGGCGGTGAAGACGGCGTTCGATGCGGATAAGGCATTCGCCATTTCGGTGCCGACTGTCTTTGGCGCGATCTATCTCGCCGGCTACGACCATGCCGACGTGCTCGACGACCATACCGTGAAAATCACGCTGTCGCAGCCAAACGCGGGCTTCCTTCAGGCGACGTCAACGACCCATCTCGCGATCCTTGCGCCGGAATCCTACACAAGGACCGCAAGGGAACGTTCCCTGGGCGCGATCATCGGCACCGGTCCCTTCATTCTCGAACATTATACACCCGAGGTCGGCGTCAAGCTCGTCAGGCGTCACGGCTATGGCTGGCCGTCCCGTGCCGCGACCAATCCCGGCGAGGCCTCCGTCGACGCGATCGAGCTGCGCTATGTCCCCGAGGGCAATGTGCGCAACGGCCAGTTCCTCCAGGGGCAGGTCGATATTCTCTGGCCGCGCGAGCCATTCTCGGCCGCCGACAAGCAACTCCTCGCAACGAAGGGCGCACGGTTCCACAGCCGTTCCCTGCCTGGGCCCGCCTATAATGTCTATCCGAATGTGAAGCCGGGGAAAGTCCTTGCCGATCCCGTCGTGCGGCTGGCGCTCCAGAAATCGATCGATCGGGTGAGCTACGCGCGGACGATCTATGACGACACGTTTCCGGTCGTCCAGAGCGTCTACGACGTCACGACGCCCTTCTTTAAATCCGAGAAGGAAAAGCTCGCCTACGATCCTGCCGGTGCGGCGGCTCTGCTCGACAAGGCGGGTTGGGCGCGTGGCAGCGATGGCTATCGCTACAAGGACGGCAAGAGACTGACCCTGGTCGATAACCTCTTCGAAAAGGAGACGGCGGGCATCCTGCTCGTGCAGGACCAGCTTCGGCAGGCGGGTTTCGACCTGAAACTCATCGTGCTGGCACCCGGTGAGTGGATGGCGCGCACTTCGGCAGGGCGATACGACCTCGTGGAAGGCTATCTGACGCGGGGCGATCCGATCGTGCTCCAGAACATTCTCGATCCGCGTTATGCGAGACGGGGGGCGCTCGCAAACGATGCCTATGCGCCGGAGACGCTGGCGAAGGCGGAAAAGCTGTTCGACGCGGGGCTTCTGGCCACCGACGATACGGAGCGTGCCCGCGCCTATGCCGCATTGCAGGACCTTCTGATCGATGAGGGTGTGGTGTTCCCGCTCTATGAACGTGTCTGGGAGGCAGCGACTCTACCAAAGGTACAAGGATTTTCCTGGACATCGGAGGGATTTGCGCTCCTGAACGATATCCGGGTCACGCCATGACACGCTATATCGGCGGCCGGCTGCTTCAGGCATTGATGGTTCTGTGGGGCGCCTATACGACGGCCTATCTCATCCTCTACCTGCTGCCCGGTGATCCGCTGAGCATCATGCTGAATGCGTCGGGGGTGGATGTCGATTCGCTCTCGCCCGCCGACCTCGCCCGTGCGCGATCCTTCTACGGGCTCGATCGCGGTATGCTGGCGCAGTATTTCACGCGGCTGTGGGCGGCCCTGCATGGCGATTTCGGCAACTCGCTCAATGCGAATGTTTCGGTCTGGTCGCTGATCTCCGCGCGTCTGCCACAGACGCTGGCCCTTGGTGGACTTGCGATCGCCTTCTCGCTGATCTTCGGCATCGGGTTTGCCTGGGTCGCGTCCTATGTCACATGGCTGCCGCTCAAATCGGTGCTGAACCGGCTGCCGTCGCTTGGGTTCTCGATCCCGATCTTCTGGCTCGGCCTTGTGCTGATCGAAATTTTCGCGTTCAGGCTTGGCTGGTTCCCATCGACCGGCAATGACGGCTTTGCGTCACTCGTTCTGCCGGCGGCCACGCTCTCGGTACCGAGTATGGCTGTCTATGCGCAGGTGCTCATCCGGGGGCTGAATGAGACCTGGCGCGAGCCCTTCATCGCCACCGCATGGGCAAAGGGCCTGACGCGCGCGGAGATCCAGCGTCGGCATGTGTTCAGGAATGCGATCCTGCCCGTGCTTACGCTGGTCGGCATGCAAATCGGCCATACTGTCTCTGGGGCTGTCATCATCGAGACGCTGTTCGCGCGTGCGGGCGTGGGGCGGCTGGTGCAGGAATCCGTGCTGCGGCAGGATATTCCCGTGGTGCTGGCGGTGGTGGTTCTCTCGGCCACGGTCTTTGTCGTGATCAACCTGTCAATCGACCTGCTCTATTCGCTGCTCGACCCTCGGGTCGCGCGGGCGCCGAGGGTAACGTGATGGACAATCTTCCCGCAGTCGGCGGGCGTGCCGTTTTCCCCCAGCGCGAATGGGCCGAGCGGGTGGGGCATCTCGTTGCCCGCGCCCGATCACTGACACATCGACCCGGCTTCGCGCTCGCGACGGTCTTCCTCGCCTTCGTCCTGGCTGCTGCGGCGGCGCCCACGCTGCTGACGCACTACCAGCCCTACGCCACCTCGCCGACCGAACGGCTGGTGGTGCCGGGGGCGACGCATCTGTTCGGTACCGACGCTCTCGGGCGCGACCTGTATGCCCGGGTGATCCATGGGGCCTCGCTCTCCGTCGAGGCGGCGCTGATTGCGATCGGGATCGCGCTGTCGGGCGGGTTGGTGCTGGGGCTGTTCGCGGGATTTGCCGGCGGCTGGGTGGACGCGGTCATCATGCGGTGCGTCGACGTGGTGCTGGCACTTCCCGTTCTCCTGCTTTCGCTTGCCGTCGTCACCGCCATCGGCTTCGGGACGTTGCCAGTTGCGATCGCGGTCGGCATCGGTATCGTTCCCGGCTTTGCACGGACGACGCGCGCCGAGGTGCTGCGCGTGCGTACATTGCCCTATGTCGAGTCCGCGCGGCTGGGGGGAGCCAGCCGCACATATACGCTCATGCGACATGTCCTGCCCAATTGCCGGGGGCCTGTTGCGGCGCTGGCGATACTGGATTTCGGCAGTGCCATCCTCTCGGTGGCCAGCCTGAGCTTTTTGGGATTTGGTGCGTCTCCGCCTGCGTCGGACTGGGGCGACCTGATCGCCGATGGCCGGGATTTCCTGATCACGGCTCCATGGGTGTCGCTGTAAATGCTGGATGAAAAGTCTGCAAAAGTGCTGGATGAAAAATCCCCAGTTTCTGGTTTCTGGGGATCAGCCAGAGCCTTGATCGTCGGTTCCTCTCCTGGGTGGCCGTCCACGGCGTTTTGGTAGCGGAGGCGGGGTGAGATTGGCATGGGCCCGGGTGTGTTCCGGCACCAGGTCCGCGTGTTGACGCAACCGGTAACTGGCCCCTTCGATCTGCACGACGATGGCATGGTGGAGGAGACGATCGAGGAGCGCGGTTGCCACCACCGGGTCCCCGAACACGTCGCCCCATTCGGCAAAGCCCCTGTTGGAGGTCAGGATCATCGATCCCTTCTCGTATCGGGCATTGACCAACTGAAAAAACAGATTGGCGCCACCGCTCGTGATCGGCAGGTATCCGATCTCGTCGACGATCAGCAGCGCGGCACGGGCGTAGAAACGGATCTTCTCCGCGAGGCGGCCTTCGCGCTCGGCGCGAGCAAGCGCCTCGATCAGTTCGGCGAGGGTGCAGCGATAGACGCTGCGTCCCGCCTTGACCGCCGCGACACCGATGGCCGTGGCGAGGTGGCTCTTGCCTGTCCCGGGCGGGCCAAGGAAATGGACGACTTCCGCGCGGCCGATAAACTCGAGTTGGGCGATTGCCATGATCCGGTTTCGCTCGAGGGAGGGCTGGAAGGAAAAATCGAAGCTTTCGAGCGTCTTGATCGGCATAAGGCGCGCGATTCGCAGGGCGACGCCGATGCGGCGTCCCTCCCGCAGGCTGAGTTCCTCGGCCAGCAGTTCGTCGATGGCCTCGATCGCGCTGATGTCGCCGCGCTCCAGACGGCCGAGGGTCTGGTCGAGGGTTTCCAGGGCCCGCGCCATATGCAGGTGGACCAGGCTCTGTCGGATGCGTTCGGTCACAGGCGTCATGGCCGATCACCCGTTCCTGTGGTGACCAGCCTGCGACCGACTGCCTCATAGAAAGCGAGGGGCCGGCGTGCGACGTTGGTTCGCTCGGGCGAGGTCCTGATCTGGCGCGCCGCCGGCACGGCCTTGCGGTGCGCAGGATCGACACGGCGCTGGTTACGCCCGTCCAGCACCGGATGGCGGGCGATCATGGCGCCCTCCTCGAAGATCCGGACTTCCGTAGGGTGGTTCTGGATCTCGAGAATGCGCCGTCGGGCGGTGTCTGGCACGCTGTAAAGATTGCCGCCGATCGAGACCATGCCCTCGCGGCTGACGTGACGCTCGACCGTCAGGACGGCGTCATACGGATGGGCTGGCAGGGCTCGTAAATGAGGCCGCTCGTCGGCGAAATGTTCCGCGACGATACGACCGGTCGTGGCATGATGCCAGGCATTGGCGATGGAGCGCAACCAGTCGTCGAAGCGGGCATTGAGTTCATCAAGGTCGCGAAAACTCTGCCCGAGGAAGAAATCCTGCCGGATATACCGGAACGGCCGCTCGACCTTGCCCTTTGTCTTGGCGCGATATGGCTGGCACGCGCGCGGTGCGCTGCCGTAATGGTCGAGCAGAGCGACCAGCGAGGGATTATAGGTGATGACCCCCGTGGGGTCTTCGCCGAGAACCGCGGTTTTCATGCGGTCATAGAGGATCTCGGTGCAGCTTCCGCCCATCGCCTCGAAGGCGGCGATGTGGCAGCGCAGGACGGTTTCCAAGGTCTGGTTCGGGCAGAACCGGCCCCAGAGCCAGCGGCTGTGGCCCAGCACCATGCTGAAAAGCCAGACCTTGCGCGGCGCCTGAGGCTCGGTCAGGAACGTCACCGGAAATTCGGCGAAATCCACCTGCGCCTGCTCGCCGGGAGCGGTCTCGAAACACCGTTCGAACACCTTGGGCACCTGCGGCCTGACGAGCCGCAGATATTCCGTCAGCGTCGAATAGGCCCCCTCGTATCCCATCGGCGTGATCTCGCGGTGCAGCCGGCGAGCGGAAAGTCCAGGATACGCCTCCAGTCGTCCCAGCAAATAGGTGCGAAAGCGTTCGGCAATGCGCTCGCTCTCCTCGCGGGGGCTGTAGCGCGGGGCCTCAATACCCCGGGCCAGATATCTGCGCACCGTCTTGCGGTCCAGGCCCGTCTGTCGCGCGATCGCGCTGACACCCAGTCCCAGTCGTTTCAATTCGTGGATCAACACAGTCTCCCTTACGCCAATCACCTGCTCGCCCTTCTGCCGGGATGCGCAGGTTATTTGGGGAACGATCGTCCTGGCGGGGGCATGCCCCCGCCAGGACGATCCTCGGTCAAACTGGGGAAATTTCAGCCAGCCGTTTTGGGGAGATTACATCCAGCACTGACACCACCTCAACCGCGACAGCGTCCGGCGCATCCTCAAGGACGCAGGCCTCAATCGCCGGCCGGCGAAGGAGAAGGTCCGCCCGGCGCGGGGAGAGGGCACCTTCCGGGATTATGACCTGGGCTATGTCCATATCGACGTGAAGCATCTGCCGAAGCTGCAGACCGCAGATGGTGAGGCCCGTAAACGGTTCCTCTGCGTCGCGATCGATCGCTGCTCGCGCTTCGTGCATCTGGCCGTCTACGACGCCGAGAATGCTGTCAATGCCGTCGATTTTCTCAAGGCCGCCAAAGCCGCTTTTCCATTCAAAATAACCCATATCCTGACCGATCGCGGTTCCTGCTTTACTGCGGATGCGTTTGAGAAAGCATGCCAGGATCAGGGTGTGGATCGGCGGCGGACCCGGGCCTACTCGCCCTAGACGAATGGCATGGTCGAGCGGTTCAACAGCCGTTTCGTAACCGAAATCCTGCCGATCAACGTCGCGCACCACGCGGATCTTGAAGCCCTGCTGCGTGGGTTCAACCACGCCTACAACCAACGCCGACAGCGGGTGTTGAACGGGCTAAAAGTGGCCGAGCGTCTCCGGCAACGACCACGTCTCCGCAATCGATGCCACAAACCCGTCAAGGACGCAGAAATCATGGATGATGTCGATCGCATCATGATTTACGCCAATGACGTCTCACAACCTGACAGGCCCGTCGCTGCGAATAATCATTCTCCCGGATCGCCCAGGTCACGGCATCCCGCCGCAAACCGGGCGTCACGAGTTTTTTGCCAGCAGGTCCTTCAGCGTCGAGACGTCCATCACGCTCTCCGCCAGGAGCCGCTTCAGCTTCGCGTTCTCTTCTTCCAGAGCCTTGAGCCGCCGCGCTTCCGATACCTCCATCCCGCCGTATTTCGATCGCCAGATGTAGAACGCCGCATCGCTGATCCCGTGCCTGCGGCACAGGTCCGCAGCCGTTGTGCCCGCCTGATGCTCCTTCAGGATCCCAATGATCTGGTCCTGCGTGAAACGTGCTTTCTTCATCGCCTGTCTCCAATGGACAGACCTTACTTCAAATCGAGGGCATTTTAGGGGGCAAGGTCACAGGGTATAGCTTATTCATCCCCAAAAGCTGTCCGAACAGACGGGGCCACCTCTCAGACCGCTTTCTGATTCAGGCTCTGACATCGGACAGATCATATTACACGGCGAGCAATATCGCCCGGAACATAGACAAGGACGGTCAAGCGGCTTCGCCCTTCGGCGCGGAGTATAGCGAGGCAAGCATCTTCACGATCGGCTGCCAGTCGAGCACGACCGCAATTTCGTCCAGCGATGACGACCCACGATCCATGCGGGAGAATTCAAGACAGTCCTGACCAATCGACCGGTACGACATCACCATTCTACAACGCCTCAACCAAACTCAAGAGAATCATCAATCAGCTACGCCGTCCATCACCCGCGCACAGGTCTCCTAGACAAGGGCCAGCGTGTCGAGAGCCGGCGGTGTCGCGATGAGGTCGACCAACTGGGTCAAGGCTTCGGCAAGCGTGTCATGATCAGGTGCGACGCCGAGCGAAAGCCGAACGGCTTCGATCTGGGGTGTCCCCGTGCTGAACGCAGAGCTTGGTATGATTGAAATGCCGATCCGGGCAGCATGGTCAGTCAGCGAACGGGCATGCCAGCCTTCGGGCAGCCGAAGCCAGAGGTGAGGGGCCTGAGGAATTGACGCATAATCGATACCGTCCAAAATGGATGCTGCGATATTCTGGCGCGCCGTGTTCTCGGCAATAATTGATTTTGTTATACTCTCAAGTGTTCCGTCGCCGATCCAACGTGCTGCGAGAGCAGACATCAGAGGGGGGGCCATAATGGTGGTTGCACGAAGCACCGATGCAAGGCGAAGCGCACAGTTCGGGCTCGGTGCTATTAGATATGCGATCCGCAACGCGGGCGTGGCGCATTTTGAAAGTGTCGCGATGTGCCAGGTTAGATCGCGCGCAAGCTCGGCGAAAGTAATGACGGGCGTCGGGAGCAAAGGGGAGTAAGGATCGTCTTCGATGATTGGAATACTATATTTGCGCGCTAACGCCACAATTTCGCGGCGCCGCGATGCTGACATTGTCGAGGTGGTCGGGTTATCAATCGTTGGAATAACATAGAATGCCTTTGGGGACTTCTCTTGACAGGCGCGCTCAAAACTATCCGGGGTGATACCCTGCTCGTCCATTGAGAGAGGTTTGATGGTGAGTTTTTGTTGCGCCGCGACCGTCTTGAGGCCGGGATAGGTCGTGGCGCCGGCCATGATGGTATCTCCGGGCTTGAGAAGCAGTGCACAGACCGCGAAGAGCGCACTTTGCGCGCCAGGTGTAACCGCGATTCGATTTACGGAAAGATCCGCAATACGCCGTGAAAGCCAGTGCGCCCCGGCCGCTCGATCGACTTCCGTTCCGTTGCTTTCCTGATAATGGAGATGGAAAAGGCCGCCGGGTCTTTCCAGGATGTCGCTGATGCCGTGAGACATCAATTTTCGAAAGTCGATGTTGGCGGGTTGAGGTGGGATATTCATGCTTAAATCGATCGAGGGAACGTCAGATCGCGGTAGTCGGTGACCCTCGATCTTTTCACTGATGAAGGTGCCACGTCCTGCTTGCGCTGCGATCAGGCCGCGACGACGTGCCTCATTAAATGCGCGGGTCACGGTGGTCAAATCAACCTCGAGCGTATCCGCAATGGTGCGTTGTGGCGGTAGTCGCTCGCCTAACTGCACGCGTCCGGATCGAATGTCTGCCTCCAACGCCTCGACGATCCCGAGATATTTCATTCGTGCGGTCTCGCTAAGTCGTGGATTCCACATTTTATTTTGTCCCGTATGCGATATATGCATACAAAACTATATTATGTATGGCCTCAATTGAGAAGAGGGAACCGGGCGCTCTATGGACCTGTCTGGATATCTGGTTCGCCTGCGTGTCGCCATTACCGCCGTCATGCGAAAACTGATCGTTCTCGCCCAACGCACTGTTGCGGGACAACCGCCTGTGGATGCCAAAACCGCTTGATCACACCGTATACTCTCAGGACGGCAGATTACCATGAGCCGAGTGAGCGCTCATTCTTCGAGGCACTCCCGGCGATGCGATATCGACCGTCGATGCGAACGCCCGGCCCGGCTCAAGTAATGAGAGCATGGTTCGGACGCTTCTGGCTACGCTTTCATTTACGATGGAATAGTAGATCATCTGGGACTGGCGCCGTGGCATGATAATGCCGCCGCGACGTAAGTCACCGAGTTGCTGACTGAGTACGGGTTGGCCGATTCCGGTTCGGGCCTTGATCTCGCCGACGGAGAAAGATCCTTCGAGTAAGAGGCTAAGAATCTGGAGTCGGCGCGGGATTCCGAGCAGTCTGAGTAACTGGGCAAGGCGTTGTGCCCCCTCTGGATCGATCAAATTCATGTCATTCACTTTCCGCGACATATTCACGGGACAGGGCCCGCCTCCCGATCAGTCTGTTCAGTAGCGGGGTGCTGCTGTCCGGAGAGGAGAGCGAACGTAAAGTGCGACTCCATTGTTCAGGTGGGTGGTCATCCGGCGTGACGACCGTTGAAAATCCGCACAGGATGAGAGCCCTGAATTGATCGGGCAGAATATGCCCGATTGCACGGATATCGCCTTTGAAAACATGTCGCTCACGGAGAGTGCGAGCCAGGGTAAAGCCACGGCCGTCGCGGAATTTCGGAAATTCCACGGCGATCAAGTCGAGTCGGTCGAGGAAGGGCCGCAGCATCGCGAGGGGGGCATCGTTGGGCACGAGTGTTCCGGCAGGAGGAAAGACTTGCAATCGAGGACCGATCGCAACGAGTTGCTGCAGCGGAATAATATGAAACGGCTCCACCATATGGAAATAGGGATGCCCCTGTGTGCTGCTGTCTGCAGGCGATGGGTAGTGCCACCGATCCTCGATCGCGTCTCCGTGTTTATCGACGAGCGCCATAAACGGCCTCCTTGAATGGTTCCATGCCGACGCGTCGATAAGTTTCGATGAACCGTTCGTCGTCGGCGCGTCGCACAATATAGGCATCGATAATGGCTTCGATGGCATCGGGCACATCGTCCGCTTTCACCGCGGGCCCTATAATCGTGCCGATCGAGGCATTCTCCTCGCCTGAGCCACCCAGTGTGATCTGGTACACCTCCTCGCCGTTGCGATCGACGCCGAGTAACCCGATATGCCCAATGTGATGATGGCTGCATGCATTGATGCATCCGGAGATATTCAGGTCCAGGGGGCCAATTTCGGCCAGCCGGTCCGGTCGAGCAAAGCGTTCGGTAATTCTCTGCGCGATCGGGATCGATCGCGCCGTCGCAAGGCTGCAATAATCCATGCCGGGGCACGCGATGATATTGGTCGCGAGGCCGATATTGCCTGTGGCCAACCCGCCACGGACCAGGGCCTGCCATAGCGCATGTAACGCGTTTTGGCGCACATGTGGCAGAATGACATTCTGTTCGTGGGAAATGCGGATTTCGCCAAAGGAAAATCGGTCGGCGAGTTCGGCAATCGTTTCCATTTCATCGGCGCTTGCATCGCCCGGAATGCCGCCGGGCGGCTTTAGCGAAATCACCGTGCTGACATAGCCGGAGCGTCGGTGTGGGTGTGTATTGGTGCGGACCCAGGCTTTGAAGCTCGGTTCCGCATTCCCGGTCGTCCTATCAATCCGCGTGTCGGGGGGGAAGTCCAGAAAAGGTGGGGCGACGAACCGCGCAGCGACGGCTGCGACAATATCGGGAGACAGTAAGCAGTAATCCGTGGGCATGCTGGTGAATTCACTCTCGATCATCTCGATGAATTGTTCGGGATGCATGTCACGGAGCAGAATCTTTATCCGAGCCTTGTAGATATTGTCCCGGCGGCCGAGTGCATTGTAGACACGTAGCACGGCCTCGACGTAACGCAGCAGGTCTCGAACCGGTAGCCAGTCCTTGACCTTCGTGCCGACAACCGGCGTGCGGCCGAGGCCGCCGCCGGCAAAGATCTGAAATCCGGGATTACCCTCTGCGTCTCGGCGGGCTAGGATGCCAATATCGTGCAAACGCACCGCTGCCCGGTCTTGCGGACTGCCTGTGATGGCGATCTTGAATTTGCGGGGCAGATAGGTGAATTCCGGGTGGTCAGTCGACCATTGACGCAAGATCTCGGCATAGAGGCGCGGGTCGACGATCTCCTCCGCTGCCGCACCGGCAAAATGGTCAGTTGTGACGTTACGTACGCAGTTCCCGCTCGTTTGAATCGCGTGCAGGTCGGCTTCTGCGAGAATGGCAAGAATGTCCGGGACGTCGACCAGGCGAGGCCAATTGAACTGGATGTTCTGTCGTGTCGTGAAATGTCCGTAGCCGCGATCGAAATGACGGGCGATATAAGCGAGTTGGCGCATCTGCACAGCGCTGAGAACACCGTAGGGCAGGGCTACGCGCAACATGTAGCCGTGAAGCTGGAGATAGAGCCCATTCATCAGTCGCAGCGGCTTGAATTCCTCCTCAGTCAATTCACCGGCGATGCGCCGCTGGACCTGGTCGCCGAATTGTGCGGCACGATCGCGCAGAAACTGACGATCGAATTCATCGTAGCGATATGTTCCGGCATGAGGTGAAGTGGAAAATGTCGATGGAGGAACGGGACGGATACCGACCTCCTCACACGTGCCGGAGCGTAGATGGCGGAGGTCGGGGCGAACGCTCGGTCCGCTTGCCCGCAACTGCTCGCGCTGGCTCAGCGGGCGCGGGTGATTCTCACCAGCTTCCGCCGGAATGCTGCGAACATCAACGACGATATTCCTGTCACGGCGCTGAAGGGTGACAACTGTGCTCGCTGCATCGGCCTCATCCATCGACGCGGCGGCACCGATATTTTCTCCCCAGTTTCCCGAAGCGTCCAACCAGACCACGGAACCGTCGCAGAGGCGGTTAGCCGTGACGATGTGAAAGGTCATGAGGTATCTCCTGTAGCAAGGCGATCAGGATGCAGAGGACAGAGGCCATCCCAGTTGGCGCCCTGCAACGAGGAGCGCTGCAATCAGGTTGTGCATGTGCTCTTCCGTGTGGAAGGGCGTCGGTGTGATGCGCAGCCTTTCCTGGCCTGCTGGAACCGTGGGGTAGTTGATTGGCTGGACATACATTCCGTGCTCATGCAGAAGCGTCTCGCTCAGGCGTCGGCACAGATGAGCGTCCCGTACCATCAGGGGTAGAATGTGGCTTGGCGAGTCGAGGACAGGGAGACCGGCGTTAACAAACATCGCCTTGAGTCGCTCGGCATTTGCCATCAACTCATGGCGCAGGGTGGGTGTCGCGCGCACATGCCGAATTGCAGCCAGCGCGCCCGCGGCGATGTGAGGGCATAACGACGTCGTGAAGATGAAGCTGCTGCCCAGACTGCGGATAACGTCGATCAGCGCTGTGGAGCCGGCAATATACCCGCCCATGACCCCGAACGCTTTGGCAAGAGTGCCTTCAATGATCGTGATCCGGTCGGCTAGACCTTCGCGTTCGGCGATGCCTCCGCCATGCGGACCATATAACCCAACGGCATGTACTTCATCCAGATAGGTAATAGCTCCATATTTTTCCGCGACATCACATAATTCTGCAATTGGCGCGATGTCGCCGTCCATACTGTAGACGCTTTCGAAGGCAACAATCTTCGGTCGATCGGGATCGATGCTGCTCATAAGAGCATCGAGATGTGCGGCATCATTGTGTTTGAAGATAAACCGCTCTGCCCCCGACCTTCGAATGCCCTCGATCATGGAGTTATGGTTCAGCGCGTCCGAAAATATTGCGCAGTTGGGCAGAACCTGGCCCAGGGTGCCGAGTGTCGCGAGGTTTGAAATCCAGCCGGAGGTGAAGACCAGCGCGGCATCCTTGCCATGCAGGTCGGCGAGTTCTGCCTCCAGTTCGACATGAGGGCGTGTCGTGCCGGAAATGTTTCGTGTGCCGCCTGCACCTGCCCCCATGCGATCCAGCGCCTCATGCATCTCCCCCACAATGACGGGATGCTGGCCGATGCCGAGATAATCATTGCTGCACCAGATGGTGACATTCTGGACCGTGCCATCGGGACGATGCCAACGCGCCGTCGGGAATGCGCCGACGATCCGCTCCAGTGTGATGAAGTTCCGGTACCGTCCATCCTGCCGCATGGTCGAAAGGATGGTCTGAAATGTCGCCTCGTAATCCACGATAGTCACCTGCCTTGAGATTTCGAGAGTATGGTTCCCACCTTCATGTGTGTATGCTTTTGATGCATACAATGCAAGCCTTTCACGAGTTCCGCCGATGTGTCTCTGAGGTTGCGCCCAAGTCCCGGGATGGTGGGTTATGGCGTTATTTTTTTATTTAGTATATTGATTTTATTATAAAAAATATCTTTTATGCGTGTGAGGGCATCGTTATTCCCTCGGTCAGGAGATGACCGAGGCTTGCTGCCAGCAGCCAAAGACACAGAGAGATACACGAATGCCGGTGCGCGTGTATGTGCATAAAGGGGATTCTGCACCCTCATATCTGCATTATTGTATGTGTGTTATCTTTGTTATATAGGCCTTGTGTATGGGCAATCGCCGATGCGCACCCATCGCGAACTGGCTCGCTGACGATATTGTAAGGTGAATGGGAGTTTTGCGGATATCCGCCTGATCGAACGGGGCGGAGAAGCCTGTCGCTCTGTGATCGGGCCGCCGTGGACGGCTTTGCGGCCACGCGCTGTCCTCGCATCGCGATCGGCATGAGGAAGCACGTCTGGCCAGCGAGCGGAGTGGATCGCTGTCACGAAGGAGTTCGGGTGCCGGCAGGGCGCGACATGGGCGCTGCCGGAATTCCGAATAGAGGATACGATGTCATACAAGAAATATCGATACCTAGGATCAAGTATATTCACCTTGGTCCTAGGCGGATGTAGCAATTTGGAATTGCTTTCACCAAAGGGCACGATTGGTGAACATGAAAAATCGCTGATCCTGCTTAGTATGGGGATCATGCTTTGCGTGGTCATCCCGGTGGTCGGACTTTCCATGTTTTTTGCCTGGCGATATCGGGCCAGCAACAGAAATGCGACGTATGCACCGACATGGGCCCATTCGACCGGGGTCGAAGTTGTCGTGTGGTCGATCCCGATCGTGGTTATCTCGTTCCTTGGTTGGACGATCTGGCGCACCACCCATGAACTCGACCCCTACAAGCCGCTGGTTGCCGGCCGGCCGGCAGTCGAGGTGGACGTGGTGGCGCTGAACTGGAAATGGCTTTTCATCTATCCGGAATACGGGGTCGCGACGGTTAATACCCTGAGTATTCCAGTAGACCGGCCGATCAATTTCCATCTGACGTCCGACTCGATGATGAATTCCTTCTTCATCCCACAGCTCGGTAGCCAGGTTTACGCCATGGCGGGGATGGAAACGCAGCTTCATCTGATGGGCACAGTGCCGGGTACCTATATGGGTCGTTCTACTGCGTTCAGTGGTCCCGGCTTCTCCGGAATGCAGTTTCCGACGCATGTCCTGACGGATGATCAATTCGCCGCCTGGCTGCAGACGGCCCATGCATCTTCGGCCACCCTGGATGGCGATGCCTATCTGGGTTTGCGGAAAGATAGCGAAGACAACCCCGAAGCGCTCTACGGCCATGTCGCGCCACACCTGTTTGGGGACATTACTACACAGTACGACTGCCGGATGCAGAATTCCCTGCGGCGTGTCGGCGATGTAACCCGATGCGACGTCCATGCCGCAGTGATGGAGAATCAATGATGTTCGGGAAGCTCACGCTCGATGCGATACCGCTCGAGCAACCCATTATCGTATGGACATTCGCGGCTGTTGCGATCTTAGGCTGTGCGATCCTGGGCCTGGTTTCGTATTATGGAAAATGGAAATATCTGTGGAGTGAATGGATAACATCCGTCGATCACAAGAAGATCGGTGTGATGTACATCATCTTTGCACTCATTATGCTGCTGCGCGGATTTGCGGATGCCATCATGATGCGGCTTCAGCAATCCCTGGCCTCTGCCGGATCGCCGGGGTATCTGCCACCCCACCATTACGATCAGATCTTTACCGCGCATGGTACGATCATGATCTTCTTCATGGCGACCCCGTTCATTCTCGGTCTCATGAATTTTGTGGTACCCTTGCAGATTGGCGCACGGGATGTGGCCTACCCGTTCCTGAACTCATTGAGTTTCTGGCTGACGGTGATGGGCGGCACGCTTGTGATGATGTCGCTGTTCGTCGGCGATTTCGCAGCTGTGGGCTGGGTGGCCTATCCGCCGCTTTCCGAACTCGGCTACAGCCCGACAGTCGGTGTCGATTATTATATCTGGGCCCTTCAGCTCTCCGGTCTGGGAACCACGATATCAGGGATCAATTTCCTGATGACGATCCTGAAGATGCGTGCTCCGGGCATGACGCTCATGAAGATGCCGGTGTTCACATGGACGGCCTTGATCACGAACATTCTGATCGTTGCGATTTTCCCCGTCCTGACGGCGACGCTGGCGCTTCTGACGGCGGACCGCTATCTGGGAATGCATTTCTTCACCAACGAGCTTGGTGGAAATGCGATGATGTACATCAATCTCATCTGGGTATGGGGGCATCCTGAGGTCTACGTCCTGATTCTGCCGGCATTTGGCGTCTTTTCCGAAGTCGTTGCGACATTTTCGGGCAAGCCTCTGTTTGGCTACAAATCCATGGTGTATGCGACCTCAGCCATCGGTGTGATGTCATTCTTCGTCTGGCTGCATCATTTCTTCACCATGGGCTCCGGTGCCAACGTCAACGCGTTCTTCGGCATCATGACCACGCTCATTTCGATCCCGACCGGTGTGAAGCTGTTCAACTGGTTGTTCACCATGTATCGGGGCCGGGTCCGCTATCATTCGTCCATGCTCTGGTCCATCGGCTTCATGGCGACCTTTGCATTCGGCGGTATGACCGGCGTCATGCTCGCGATCCCGGGCGTCGACTTCCTTGTTCATAACAGCCTCTTCCTGGTCGCGCATTTTCATAACGTCATCATCGGCGGCACTGTTTTCGGTGTGCTCGCCGGTATGACCTTCTGGTTTCCGAAGGTGTTCGGCTTTGCTCTCAACGAGAAATGGGGAAAGATTGCCTTCTGGTTCTGGTTTTCCGGTTATTGGCTGGCCTGGACGCCGATGTATGTTCTTGGTTTCAAGGGCATGACGCGCCGTTTGAATCATTTCAATCAGCCGGATTGGCAGCCCTACCTGACCGTCGCGTTGATCGGGGCGTGTCTCATCGCGGTTGGCATCGTAGCGATCCTGATCCAGATCGCGGTCAGTATTCGTGATCGGAAGGCGAATGCCGACGTGACGGGAGATCCGTGGGGCGGTCGCAGCCTGGAATGGTCCCTGCCGTCACCCGTGCCCTTCTATAATTTCGCTCGGATTCCGACCATCACGTCGCTGGAGCAGCATTGGGACGACAAGATCAACGGCGTAACGGCACCTGAGAATGTGCATTACGAAGACATCCACATGCCGCGGAACACGGCGACCGGCTTTGTTATTTCGGTCTTCGCTCTGGTCCTGTGCTTCTCGCTCGTCTGGCACATGTGGATTCCGGCAATTATCGGTTTTGTCGGTGCGATCGTGAGTTTCATCGTGCGAACCTACAATACGGATGTGGATTATTACGTCCCGGCCGAGGAGGTGGCAGAAATAGAATCCCGCCATGCCTCGGTCGTAGCGGGAGGGCAGATCTGATGCTCCACAGCACTGTTCAGGCGTCCCATCATGACGCCGACCATGGGCATGAGAAGGGAGCCATGGCCATTACCGGCTTCTGGATCTATCTCATGACGGACTGCCTGATCTTCGCCACCCTGTTCGCGACCTTCGGGGTTCTTTCTCATGCGACAGCCGGGGGGCCGACAGCCGGTTCGCTTTTCGACCTGAATTATGTCGGGTTGGAGACGCTGTTATTGCTGCTCAGCAGCTTCACGTTCGGGCTGGCGATCTCGGGCCTGAGTAACGAGAAGAAGACGAGCGTCATTTTCTGGCTGTTTGTAACATTTCTTCTTGGTGCTTCCTTTATCTGGATGGAGATCCATGAATTCGTCCATCTGATCGCTGAAAACGCCGGGCCGGATCGCAGCGCCTTCTTGTCCGCCTATTTCGGTCTCGTCGGAACGCATGGCATCCACGTTACGCTCGGGTTGCTCTGGCTTGCGGTGATCATTCATCAGGTGCTGCATTTCGGCCTGGATGCAACCATCCAGCGTCGTCTGGCCTGCCTGAGTCTGTTCTGGCACTTCTTGGACCTGGTGTGGGTCTGCGTGTTCTCGATCGTTTATCTGGGGGGAGTCCTGTAATGCATAAGGACGCATCGCCTGCCACCGGCCATGGGGTGGGACGCTGTATCATCGGATTCGGCCTGTCGCTGGTCTTGACAGTGCTGGCTTTCTGGTCGGTCATGGGGCACGTTGTGCCTCATGATATGATTATGCCGGCCGTCATTTTCTTCGGTGTCGCGCAGCTTCTCGTGCAGCTTTACTACTTCATGCATCTGGGTCTGGCGCCGGAACAGCGCGAAAACACGGTCTATCTGATCCTCACGGTGACGCTGATCGTGATCATCGTCGGCCTGTCACTATGGGTCATGCACAATGCGGACGTCAACATGATGCCCAGGAGCATGTCGGTCATGGACGCAGTGCATCGCGAATAGACATCCCAGCCGGAGCCGAATTGGATGTCTGACACCGAGACGGCTCCGGTGTTTTGGTCGCCTTTCCTGTTCTGTTGTCCTTTGCTGGCATCGAATCGGTCGATGCATTTTCCCATCGGGGGTGGATTGATGCGATGCGAGGTGAGGAAAGACATGGCAATGAGCGATATGTTTGCCATGCCCGGAATAGTCGATCCGCTGCATGACATCCTCGCTGCTGGTGAGGACGATATCGGCCGTCTGATCTCCAGGTTAAGTGATGTCTTGGCCTCGGAGACCGTACTGCCCGGAACGCGCCTGCCGTCTCGACGGGTGACGGCGGCACGGTTCGGTTTGTCGGTGACGTTGACTGACAGGATCTATCGGGCGCTTGAGTCCGGTGGTTTGATCTATACGACACTGCGTTCCGGATCCTACTACGCCTTGCCCGTTCCCGCACGGGTCGAACCGGATGCTGCGGTGTCTCCTCCGAGGCTCAGGAACCAGTTGCCGAGAAGTTCGACGAGCGGAATACTGGCGGAAGAACTGGCCAGGCGGCATGCTGGTCCCGCCACGCGCGTAGCAGATGTCACTCTCGACGATCGACGCCTGCGAAAGGCCGCCGGCCGATGGCTGGCGGAACGAATCCCCGATGCTTCTCGCCAGCGCATTGTGGCGACGGGGGGAGGGCACGAGGCCATTCATGCGGTCTTGAAGAGCCTCACGGTACCTGGAGACGTCATCTTCGCCGAAGAGCTGACATATTCGGGAATTCATTCAATAGCGGGTAAGCTCGGGCTCTCCATCATACCGATCCAGCTCGATCGGAGCGGGCTGATCGTTGATGATCTCGAGCATATGCTCGGTACGTTGACGCCCAAGGCGATATATTGCAATCCCACATTCCAGAATCCCGGTGTTACGACTCTGCCGAATGACCGGCGGGAAAAGCTAGCCAACCTGGCCCGTCGGTACCATGTGCCGATTATCGAAGATGACCCGTATGGCGCGATGTTTGCCGGTGATACCGTTCCGGTTTCGGTATTTGCAAGGAATTACGCTTACTATATTTCGTCTATGTCGAAATCAGTGTCGAGCGCCTTGCGGGTCGCGTTTGTTTTGACGCCCAATGTTGCGGCGTCCGAACGCCTGATCGGCGCGTTGAGCGCAATCGGAACCGGTTTGAAGGAAGGGGAACTGCATTATGCGACGGATCTGATTATCCGCGGTGAGTATTGTAAAATAGTATTGGAAAACAGAAATATTTTGAAAGAGCGTATCTCGGTATCCGAGAGTATATTGGAGGAAGTGGATTGTCAGATATCGGGATTCCATATTTGGATCAATTGCAATGGACGGAAAAAATATTTAGATATATCGGAAATAATACGCAAAAATAAAATTAATTATTCTGACGGGATCATGTTTTCAACGAATAGACCGTATCAGGGAATCCGCATACCGCTCGATTCATCATTTTCGATCGAGGATGTCGCGCGTTTGTCGGTTCGCTTGCAGACTATTATACCGTGATGATTCCGTTCGGATCGTGGGGGTGTCCGGAATTAGGTTCGCATGGATTGGCGCACTGCGTGGTAGGACCAGTCCAGCCATTCCAGGGCGCATGCCAAATCGGCCGTTTCAATCGTTGCGCCACCCCAGAAGCGAAATCCGGCAGGAGCCGTTCGGTAGGCGTTGACGTCGTATGCCACGTTCTCCCGGGCCAGGTAGCGTGCCACAGCCGAGGCAATCTGCGGATATTCAGATGGATCGAGGGTGGGGTCGTTGATCTTCAGACAGATCGATGTCTGTGATCGGATCTCGGGGCGTCTTGCAAGAAATTCGCACCAGTTGCTTCGTGCGACCCATTCCGCAGCACGATCGAAATTACGCTGGCAGCGCTTTTGCAATGCGGCAATTCCACCGATATCGCGGGCCCAATGTAGTCCGTCGATCGCGTCCTCTACGGCCAGGAGAGAGGGAGTATTGATGGTTTCGCCAGCAAACAGGCCCTCGGTCAGTAGGCCGTTGCTGACCATGCGGAACAGTTTCGGCATCGGCCAGGGCGGCGAATGGTCGGTCAGTCGGATGGCCGCGCGGGGACTCAGGACGATCATTCCGTGGGCGCCTTCGCCGCCGAGGACTTTCTGCCAGGACCACGTGGTGACATCCAGTCGGGACCAAGGCAGGTCCATGGCGAAAGCAGCGGATGTCGCATCGCAGATCGTCAGGCCGGTGCGGTCTTCGGCGATCCACGCACCATCTGGAACACGGACCCCGGACGTTGTCCCGTTCCAGGAAAAGACGATGTCGCGATCGGGTGCTGCTTGGTGCAAGTCCGGGAGGTCGCCGTAGTCGGCTCGGAATACCCGGCAATCTGCCAGTTGCAGCTCCGTCGTGATATCGGTTGCCCAGATACCACTGAAATGTTCCCAGACGAAGATGTCGACGCCGCGCGGCCCGAGAAGGCTCCACAGTGCCATTTCGACGGCACCAGTGTCCGAACCGGGTACAATCGCGATTCGGTAATCTGCCGGAATACCGAGTATTTCTCGCGTCAGATCGATAACCTCTTTCAGTTTGGCCTTGCCCTGCGCGGAACGATGAGAGCGCCCGAACAGGGCGGCATTCAGAACCTCAGGCGACCAACCAGGCCGTTTCCGGCAGGGGCCCGATGAAAATTGCGGATTTTCGGGCTTGCGTTCAGGTCGATGGAGCGAGTTTTGCATCTGGGCCTTCTTCTGTCCTTGTAGGAGAGACGATCGGATCTCGCAGCCACACGGAGTCGTCGCCACTGTGTATGGCTATAATAGCGTAGAACATATATTTATGTATGCCTTTTAAGGGTACATCTTGGAAAAAATGCATGCATCTATCCTGATTGGCGCCTTCTTGTCGGGCTGACTGGTCCTCGACCATGTGGCCCGGCTGGTGTTCGGAAGGTCAGGCTCGATCATCTGATCCACCCCTGCCTGTCTTGTGCCGGGTGCAGGCAGCGAGGTCGGGCAGCGGGGGCGTCCGACGTGACTGTCAGGAGCGATGGAGACAGGCGGAGCAAAAGATGTCCGTCAAGTTATTCGCGACGATCGAACGGATGAGGCGGGAGGGACGTTCTTTCGCCAGAGGCCGCAAGATAACCCTATGGGCCATCAAGCTCGACTCACGCGACAAGAGAGAGCTCCAGGTAGCGGGATGCGTTGCTGAACGCGCAATGTCTTTCAACGGGCGCGCCCGTATCCGGATTGCGGCGTGGCGAAGATCCCGATTGGAGCGATGTCCGTGGATATAGCGAATAAGGACGTCGTGTGGCGCGGAAGCGCCATGAGCAGAGCAATCCCGGATCGATCGACGAAAGGAGGGCAAGCGGGCCAGGCCCTTGATGAAAGCCCGATTGGGCTTTCTGGCACCGCTTGCTTCCGCAATGACGGAAATTCCTGGCTGCCGGTCGTGACCACCGCTCTCAGATGTCAGGGTGAACCAAGTGCGGTGGTTAACAATGCGTCAGTTGCTTTTGGCAATATAAGCCGCCATTTGGGCACGTGCCGCCTATGGCGTTAAACCGACGGCAGCCATGATGATGTGCATGCCCCCTGCGAAAATACCCATGCAGGTGACACCGGCGAGCCAGAGAGTGACCATCCAGCCGAACTGAGTGCGTGGTTTATGCAGGATGCGCATCAGTGATAGCCCTCTCCGTGACGGACCTTTCCGCGGAAGACATAGTAGGCCCACGCAGTGTAGATCAGAATGAAGGGGGTAACGAACAAGGCCCCCACCAACGCGAAACCCATGCTTTCCGGCGGGGCTGCCGCGTCTCTGAGAGAAAGGCCGGGGGGAATGATGTTCGGCCACAAGCTTATCCCGAGCCCGATATAGCCCAGCAGCATCAACCCAAGGGACATGAGAAAAGGCACGGCATGGTTGCCTGCCGGATTGCCGATGCTCCGCAGCTGAATTGTCGCGAACAGCAGGACGAGAACCGGTACCGCAGCGAGAAAAGTCATGTTCTGCATGCTAAACCAGCGATCGGCGATTTCCTGATGCAGGAGCGGCGTCCACAGGCTGACGATTGCGATCGAGCCCAGAAAGGCCAGTGCGAGCGGGCGTGAAACGCGCCGCATTTGTTCATGCAGCGTACCTTCCGTCTTCAGCATCAGCCACGTTGCGCCGAGCAGGGCGTACGCAACGAGTAGTGCAAGGCCGGTGAAAAGGCTGAAAGGTGAAAGCCAGTCGAACGCTCCGCCGTCATAGGACGGACCGGTCACATGGAGGCCGTTGACGAGTGCTCCCAGCACGATCCCCTGACAGAAGGTGGCCAGAAACGAGCCTCCCATGAAAGCCTTGTCCCAGAAGGGACGGTGAGCCTCGTCTGCCTTGAAGCGAAATTCGAACGCCACGCCGCGCAGGATCAGCCCGGCCAACATCAGCAGCAGCGGGATATAGAATGCACTCAGTAATACGGAATAGACGATCGGGAACGCCGCCATCAGGCCAGCGCCCCCAAGGACTAGCCAAGTCTCGTTGCCATCCCATACGGGAGCCACGGTATTGACCATCGTATCCCGTTCCGTGCGGTCCGGAATGAATGGAAACAACAGGCCAATGCCCAGGTCGAAGCCATCCATGACGACGTACATCAGTACCCCGAAGGCTATGATGATCGCCCAGATGATGGGAAGATCGATACCCATTTTTCAGGTTCCTTGGAACTGATGATTACAGGTCGCCGAGTTTCGGTGCGGCAGAGATGGGGCGCGCGGGCCGTTCGTCATCGCGCAGCTCGTGGCCATGGTCCGGAACGGTCTCAGGCACCTGAGCCGCCAGTTTCATCATGTAGATAACGCCGGTTCCGAATACGCATACGTAAAGTACGACGAAGGTCAACAGCGAGGCGGTGAGGATCGGTACCGAATGATTGGAGACAGCGTCTTTCGTGCGCAGTACGCCGTAGACAACCCAAGGCTGGCGCCCGATTTCCGTCGTGAACCATCCTGCCAGGATCGCGATCAATCCTGTCGGCCCCATGACAAGGGCAAAGGTCAGAAACGCCTTCAGATCGTAGAGACGGCCGCGCCACCGTGCGAATGCGGCGACGATGCCCAGAAGAAGCATTGCGCTACCCAGCCCGACCATGACGCGGAACGTCCAGAACACGATGGTGGAATTGGGGCGGTCTTCAGCCGGAAAGTCTTTCAGCGCCGGAATGCTGCCGTTCCACGAATGAGTCAGAATAAGGCTGCCGGCATGCGGTATGGCGACTTGGTATCGGGTTTTCTCTGCGCCCATGTCCGGCAACCCGAACAGGATCAGCGGCACCTGTCCTTCGTCATTGGCCCAGTGACCCTCGATGGCTGCGAGCTTGGCGGGCTGATGTTCCAGCGTGTTCAATCCATGTTGGTCGCCCACTTCGATCTGGATCGGAGCAGTAATCAGGATCATCCACATGGCCATCGACAGCATGCGCTTAATGGCGGGTGTCCGATTGCCGCGAAGCAGGTGCCACGCGGCCGTCGCGCCGACAAACAATGCTGTTGCCAGAAAGGCGGCGAGCACCATATGGGCGAAGCGGTAGGGAACAGAGGGATTGAACACAATCTTGAGCCAGTCGACGGGTATCACCCGACCATCGACGATCTTGTATCCGACTGGCGTCTGCATCCAGCTGTTCGAAACCAGAATCCAGGTCGCGGAGATCATTGTGCCGATCGCGACCATGATCGTGGAGAACAGATGCAGCCCCTTGCCCACTTTGTCCCATCCGAACAGGCAGACCCCGAGGAAGCCTGCTTCGAGAAAGAAGGCTGTCAGCACTTCATAGGTCAGGAGTGGCCCCGTCACCGTTCCGGCTTTGGCGGAGAAATAACTCCAATTCGTGCCAAATTCATAAGCCATGACCAGGCCGGATACGACACCCATACCGAAATTAACGGCGAAGATCTTCGACCAGAAATGGCAAAGCTGAAGGTAGACGGGATCCTTCTTCCAGACCCACAATCCCTCCAGACACGCCATATAAGCGGCTAAACCGATCGTAATGGCCGGAAAAATAATGTGGAAGGAAACCGTGAATCCGAACTGGATCCGTGCCAGTTCCAGTGCGTCCAGGCCCAACATGGCAATGACTCCTCTCGTCGGATCGGTCGTCTCTCTGTCGCTCCGCGCAGATTGGAACCGGTCATATTTCATACAATACGCGCATATTCTCCTTATTATGTCTTCCTATTGTCTTGGTCAAGAATTCGTGTTGACTCGTCGTTTCGTGCCTCATCACGCGGACGAGCTTCTTCCAGTCTGTTCGGATTTCTATGTTCATTAACATATTGGATAAAAACGTAATTTTGATATTAATCCGCCCGTGGAGCGTCCCAGTATGTGCTGGCAAAGGATGGTGAATTAGGCCTTGATTGTATGGTGACATTCGTGAATTGTAGGCGGACAACTTGTGTGCGATTGACTTGGGAATTTGATGTCCACGGCTGAACTGATATCCAACTGGAAACACCATATCGAGCATGGCTCCGGGCCTATTTATCTCTCGATTATCGATGCTTTGGCTGATTCCATACGCAGAGGTCTCCTGCATGAGGGGGATCGGCTTCCGCCCCAACGCCAGTTGGCCGCTGCTCTGGGTACGGACCTCACGACAGTCACGCGCGCCTTCAGTGAGGCCCGTCGACGCGGCTTGATCGAGGCGACCGTCGGCCGCGGGACATTCGTGAAAGTAGGGGCGACAGAAACACGCTGGCGTCACACTGGTCGCGCCATCGTCGATCTCACGATGAATTTGCCGCCGATTCCCGAAGAACCAGCTCTTGGTCAATTGATCCAGGCGGATATGACGTATCTCCTCCGCAAGCAGGAACTCAGTGGCCTGCTTTCATACCGCGTTACCGGCGGCAGCACCGAGGAGCGCCGTCTGGCGGCGCGTTGGATGGAACCCTTGCTCGGGCAACGCAATGAGGATGAGGTTCTTGTTGTTCCAGGTGCCCAGGCAGCCATTGCTGCCGTCGTCTCCACCCTGACGACTCCCGGTGATACGATTATCACCGATCGGTTCACCTACCCTGGTATTCGCTCAGCCGCGGCTCAGTTTCATCTCATGCTCAAGGGTATCGATAGCGATCTGGAAGGAATGGTACCGGATCAGTTCGATCAGGCCTGCCGTCGTCACCGACCGCAGCTCATCTACTGCATGCCGACAATCCAAAATCCATCCACGGCGACCATGTCTCCGGAACGGCGTGAGGCGATTCTGGCAATTGCGCGAGCGCATCAAATTCCGATCCTGGAGGACGATCCCTACGGGTTATTGTTGCGGGACGGCCTGCCCGCAATGGCGCGTCTGGACCCGGCGCATGTCTTCTATGTTTCCACTCTGGCCAAGGTATTGTCGCCCGGACTCCGGCAGGCCTTTCTCGTGGTACCGGGCGTGGACATGGCCCATAGAATGAGTTCGGCCATTCGGGCGCTTTCCCTCACGAATTCGGGGTTGATGACGAGTCTCGTGGCCCGATGGATGCAAAACGGTTCTGCCGCAAGCATCCTGGCAGCGATTCAAACGGAATTGCGGGCCCGGCAGAAAATTGCACGGGATATCCTGGGGAACGGCCATTGCATGCACCCGGACGGCCCGCATGTCTGGCTCAGGCTTCCAGACTGGTGGGGGAGCGTCGATTTCGTTTCATACGCTCGCAGGCAGGGGCTTGCTCTGGTGCCCAGTAATGTCTTCACCGTTGAGGGGGAGCCGCCCCAGCGCGCGCGTATTGCTCTTGGAAGTGCAACGAGCCGAGAAAGTCTCGCTGTCTCTCTGCGAGGCGTCTCCGACCTGTTGCGCCATAAACGTTCGCCCGGCTTCGACGATATCGTCTGATGGCGAGGCCGACAGTGTGTACTCCGCCCACGAGAGACAGATCCGTTTTTTCATTCGATTGCGATAGTGAAGCTAGGGGCTGGACTTATCCGGAGTTGGTCGACTTGTTAGATGAAAACTGTCCTTCTGGTTGGGGGGTGATGAATATTGGGCCGCACGTTCGGACAACAAGTGCGATGATCTCGGTTTCCGGCAGAAAGCGTGAAGTCTTTCAAGCATGGTTACTTTGGAAGTAACGTGGTACGTCTCTGACACCAAAACCCTCAATTATCCCTGGAGATCGAGATTGACTATACGCGCTTAGTTGCGTAGTACAATTGCCCTGCATTAATAAATGCGGTGGCATAGATCTTGTCGGCGACCCACTCGACGTCGTCAATTACAATTGCGGCGTCGTTTCCCCCAAGCTCAAGGGTGAAACGCTTAAGGCTATTGCCACGGACGACATGATCGCCTTTGCAGTCGCGGTCGAGCCGGTAAAGCTGACATGGGCGACATCCGGATGGCTGGTGAGCAACGGACCAAGGTCGTTAGCATTGATGATTGTTTGAAATACTCCCAGAGGAAAAATGTCAGCCGCGAGCTCACCAAGCAACAGCGTTGTGAGTGGCGTAGATGGCGCAGGTTTCGCGATGACCGTGTTGCCTGTGATCAGCGCCGGTGCGAGCTTGAATGAAAGGAGGGTCATCGGTCGATTCCATGGCGTGATCGCGACCACGACGCCTTGTGCATAGCGCTGTTCGACAATCAGTTCATGGTTGTTCCGGCGGATCACCCGCTCTTCAAGCCTCTGGCGCGCAAAATAATGAATCGCATCCCGCGCGCGGGCGACCTCAAGGCGGCAGTCATTGATCGGACCACCGCGCTCGCGTGTCAGTATCTCCGCGATGCGGTCAACAGGGGATCCCTCCTTGCCGGCGACGAGGTACCGGATACGGGTGCCGTCAACATCAACGGCACCCGGGATCATTTGGTCGAGGAGAGAGATGTAAGAGTTCGTGACGGAGCTGTTTGATCAAATTAGTTGGGCATCCTCGGGAAACCGCAACCGATATGGGCGCAGTCCAGCGGGTACGTGGACATGTTGATATTTACCGCTGTCAGCATGCACTTTCTGCTCTTACACCGGGATCGGATCGTCGACGATTGATTGATTGAACGCCGTGACCAGCGCATGTTCTCCGGACCCAGGATTATCTCGGAGCGAGCGTATAGCCTCGACCACGATTTCGGGTGCGTCCGTCGCGAGCAACGTCATCGCCTGCTCGATAAAGGTGTCGAGCGGCATGGCGCGGGGATCGCCGCTCTTCTTGATAAGATCAGTATCGACCCACGGCGGAGCGATTTCCTGCACTGTGACGTGGCTATTGCGCAGCACGAACCTTTGCGACAGGGCATAGGAATGGATTGCCGCTTTGGTCGCCGAGTAAACGGCATTCGTCGCTAGCGGCACGAACGCCAGAACCGAACTGTTATAAAGAACCGTTGCACGCGGCTGAGTTTTGAGATGCTCGATCAACGCCGAGGTCATCAGAACCGGGCCGAGGAGGTTGGTAGCGACGATACTTTGCACAGTTTCAAGGTCGAGTGCGCGTTCGGCGTCGTCGAAGGGCATGATTCCGGCATTGTTGAACAAGACGTTCAAGGACGGATAGTCGCGGATGAGCGTAGTTGCGACCCGTGCGATGTCCGCCGGATTGGCGACATCGAGGGTCACCGACGCCATTCCCGGATTGGCCGCCGTAACTACGTCGAGCAACGCCTGGCGCCGCCCCGAGATGATGACCTGGTTACCGAGCTTATGGAGCGCTTCGGCAAATCCTCGCCCGATACCCGACCCACCGCCGGTGATGAAGATCGTATTGCCTGTAAGATTCATGGTAAATCTCCTGTGTTTCAGCCGTGACTCAACCGACGTCCGAGCGGACGGCGGGGGGAAAGTCGAGCGGTGTATCGACGATGTTGTTGATGCTGTTGGTCAGCACGCTGATCGACACGTGGGCGACCGTTTCAAGGATCTCGGCATCGCTCAGTCCGGCTGCCCGAGCGGATGCGACGGCCTCCGGGTGGGCGCGCCCATGTGTCGCGTTGATGAGGCGCGCGAGCGTGAGAACGGCCCGAGATTTCGGGTCTGATGCCATGCCGTCCTGGGCTGCCGTCAGATCCGCGGCTGTCAGGCCAGCTGCCTTTCCAGCAAGCGTGTGCGCGGCAAGGCAGTAGTCGCAGTGATTGGCGGTCGCGACGGCAATGGCAATTTGCTCCCTCAGGGCACGCGGTAGGACACCATGACCGAGAGAGGCATGTGTCTGGGTATAAACCTCGAGCACTGCAGGTGCGTGAGCCATGACGCGGAAGAGATTGGGCACTCTTCCCATGTTGGCTTTGGCGGTCTTGAAGATGGTGGCGACATGATCGTCGACTGCGTCATCGGTTAACGGAAGAATGGTGTTCATGAGGGTTCTCCGGGCTCTGACGCCCTCTCTTTATTGGGCCACGCCGTAGCGAACTGCAGGTTTGGTGGCGGATAGACGCGTTGCCATGGCGCGGCGCGCTGCCTCGAAGCGGTTCCACTCTTCGATGTCGGGCAGGGCCGGAATCGTCACCGTTTCTCCCTGGTCGAACCCCGCCAATGCCGCGTCCACCATGTCGTCGGCGGTCATGACGATTTCGGCTGGAAGGTGTTCCACCGCAAGACCGCCCACATCCCAGAATTCCGTGGCCGTGGCACCGGGAAGTACTGCCTGGACACGGATACCCTTGTCCTTCAACTCGTGGTTCAGAGAGGTGCTGAATGCATGAACGAATGCCTTCGTACCGCCATAGACACCATTAAGAGTTTCAGGCGACACACTCACGATCGAAGAAATATTGATCAGTGCCCCGTGCCCGCGCGTCACCATCGCCGGAATGGCGGCATAGGTCAGACGGGTTAGCGCGGTCACGTTGATGTCGATCATCGACATCATTCTTTCAATGTCGCTCTCCAACAGAGGCGCAAAGGTGCCGAAGCCGGCATTGTTTACCAGCATCGTGATGCTGGCATCGGTCTTCAGCACCATTTCGACCTGTGCAAGATCTGCCTTGTCCTCGAGGTCGGCGACCAGAACCTTCACCGCGCGGCCTGTCGTGTCACTCAGCCGCTTGGCCAACGCTTCGAGGCGCGCCCGATTGCGGGCGACGACAATGAGATCGTAGCCTCGGCGGGCAAGGCGGTCCGCGTATGTGGCGCCGATACCTGATGACGCCCCCGTCACGACGGCCGTTCCTTTGCTGGTCATGCGGATATCCTTCCTGAAATTCAGCTTCCGTCATGGACGTCCGCGGTGCCGGCTGCGTCATGACTCCGAATTCATACGCCGTCGCCGTTGCGTCTGAAATGACGCAGATGCTACGTATTCGCGCCATGATCTGAGCCAGATAGGGAGAGAGCGATGCCGGACGTCGCCATGTTACTTTTTCCGGGAGTCCAGTTCATGGGGCTCGCAGCACAGACAGCTTTCGAAATCGCCAACATGGCGGTTGGCAGCCCGTACTATACGCTCCATCTGGTTTCGTTGACGGGCGGCAATGTGCCATCCTCGATGGGATTCGATATCGGTACCGGGCATGTCGATGCGCTAGAAGCGGTCGATACGTTGATTCTGCTCGGCGGCGTGACAGTTCCGCAGCGCCTGCCAACGGAGCAGATTGCAACGCTTCAGCATCACATGCGACGGGCGCGCCGTGTCGCTGGCTTGTGTACTGGCGCATTTTATCTTGCGCAAACCGGTGCGCTCGACGGACGGCGCGCCACGACGCATTGGCTTTATGCTAGCCGCATGCGGGCCGATCATCCCCTGGTGAAGGTTGAGGAAGATCGGATCTTCATCAATGAAGGTCCGGTATGGACGTCTGCGGGTCTTACAGCGGGGCTCGATCTGGCGCTGGCGCTTGTAGAGAAGGACCTCGGATTGGAACTCTCGCGCACTGTCGCACGCAGACTGGTGATGAGTCATCGCAGGACCGGCGGGCAGTCCCAGCATTCCGAACTGCTGGATCTGGCGCCAAAATCCGATCGGATTCAAAAGGCGCTTGTCTTCGCCCGATGCAACCTGGCAAACCCTCTCTCGGTTGAGGAGCTTGCGGCTGTAGTCAATTTGAGTCCGCGCCAGTTCAGTCGTGCCTTCAGCGCGGAAACTGGTCAATCCCCTGCGAAGGTTGTGGAGCGTCTTCGGATCGAGGCCGCGCGGCTTTTGATTGATGAAGGAAGGCTTTCTTTCGATGAGATCGCGCAGGAGACGGGCTTGGTCGACCGCCGACGCCTGCGCGAGGCCTTTATCCGCCAGTATGGTCAGACGCCCCAAGGATTCCGGCGTCTCTCTCGTGTCGGGTCGCATGGCGGCGAGAAAGAACAAGAGTTGTGACAGAGGTGGAAAGCCCGAAGGTGGGCGCGACGATTGAGTCTTCTGGCCTGAAGATTTCTCCTGTCCACACCAATCATCGTATCCTTCATGTGTCGTCTTTTCTCTTCAGTTTCTGTTCACAACCATCACGTTGGCATATTGCGATGCCGTTTGGAGAGGACGGCAACCCCTCTCTGTTGTGCGAGGAATGACGGTTTGGCCGGAAGAGGATACAAGTTGATTGGTGCCGGTGCTCCATATTGCCTCATGTATTGACCATTTATCGAATCAGGCGTTTTATCTATGGCAAGAACATCCGATTGAGGCCTGTTAGATCTTGTAGATTATTCCTATATATGAGGAATGACTGAAAGCAATGCGACACAGATTTTCACCGACGAAGCGTGGGCGGTTTGGGAGCCACTGATCGAAGCGGTGCGCCCGCGGGGCAAGACGCCGCCGAAAGACCTGCGGCGGACGATATCGGCGGTGTTCTGGCGTCATCAGAACGGCGCGAAATGGCGCAGCATTCCTTCGGAATTGGGCCCGTGGTGGCTATGGAACCAAGGTCTGCGTAGTCGCTGACGGACGTGGCCGTGCCGTCACCTTCAACCTGGCGCCCGGTCAGGCGCACGAACTGCCGCTGGCACCCGCCATGCTCGACCGCCTGCCACGCGAGCCATTATGGGTCGTCGGTGACAAGGGGTATGCTTCCAATGCCTTCCGGGACCATGTCTGGGCCATGGGCGCGCGACCAGCGATCCCGCCCAAGCGCCGGGACGCTGCCGTTGCCTGTCCACAATGGGTTTATCGAAACCGGCATCTGGTGGAAAACCTATGGGCCCGTCTGAAGGAATGGCGCGCCGTCGCAACCCGATACGAAAAGACCGTCACCTCGTTCCTCGCTATCCTTCACCTCGCAGCCGCCTCAGATTGGATCAAGATCTAACAGACCCTAGTTGAGCAACTATTGGCGTATGCTGCAGCAATAACGGGATCGGAACGGCATTTTATTTTACTTCCGCAGGTTGCGATTGGTGCGACGTATCAAGCCTGACAGCGACAATCATGTGATCCACTCTATCGGCGCACGCTCGGCTGATGGTGGCGATGTGTATATCGCGACCACAAAGCTGTTCGGGAAAGCTCATGTCATCATTGACGCGACGATGCGTCTTACCAAGGGAAATCAACGGGGCATCATTGGTTTCGGCGGAAATTGTAACGACAGTTACCATCCGCAGTTCGAAGGATCTATTGCTTATCTTCCGTCCTTCGTGCCCGGGCTGGTCGTGGGCGTTGAATATAGAACCAAGCCGCGAAATCAGAACTTCATGCCTGAAGGTAATTGTTTTGACGCGTGCGCGACCTACTTCGTTAACAAGCATCTGAACGTGACGCTGGCTCATGTCCCTCTGGGGACGACCGCGCCGTATCATTGACCAGGCAGAGGTCTATGCGTCGCTTCAGACCGGGTTTTAGCCTGATGCCATGCAGACAATAAGAATTATTCAGGTCCGGTGGAGAACTATTTTTTTATAATAATTCAATTACATAGGGGTATAACTTTTTGAGTGTTTGCGCGGGCATACCATCGTGTATGGCATTGTATGTTAAAAAAAGCGGCTTCTCTCGATATGTGCCATATATTGTATGGATTATGGTGAAAGCTTGCGGTTGGAATTGTCCCCATCGTATGCAACGTAATGTCTTCGGTTCACAACCGCCGATCGATCAGTCGGCCTTTGCTGGAGTATGAAAATGCCCAAAGTCGAGCATGCCCCCCACAAGGATGGTGACGTTTTCGTCGATTACGAAAACAAGGTCTTTGAAGACGTCAAAGCCAATCCCGGTGAAAAGGCTCTCATCACCTTTCATACGGTTGCTTTCGAAGGTTCGATCGGCTTCGTCAATCTGCTTCAGGCGACCCGCCTGATCCGCAAGGGATTCGAGACATCCGTCCTGCTCTATGGACCCGGTGTGACCCTGGGCGTGCAGCGCGGGTTCCCGCGTCTCGGCGATGAAGCCTTTCCTGGGCACATGAACTGCAACAAGCAGATCACCAAGATCCTTGAAGAGGGTGGGAAGGTTTACGCCTGCCGCTTCGCTCTCCAGGCCCTCTACGGCCATGGTGAGCAGTCCTTGATCCCCGGCATTACGCCCATCAACCCGCAGGACGTGCTGGACCTGATCTTGCTTGCCCGGCGTGATAACGCCTTCATTCTCGATACTTGGACGGTCTGAGGATCGTCAGGAAGGACCGCCAGCATGTCCCGTATCGTTCGCGCCGCTGCTATCCAGATCAGCCCTGTCCTCGGTGACGATGGTCTGGGTACGGCCCGGAAAGTCTGTCAGGCCATCCGCGATGCTGCCGAAAAAGGCGTCAAGCTTGCGGTCTTTCCTGAGACCTTCGTGCCTTATTATCCCTATTTTTCATTCATCCAGCCGGCCTTCCGCTTCGGGGGTGAGCATTTGGAGCTCTACGAACGCGCCGTCGTCATTCCAGGCCCGGTGACGGACATGGTGGCGGAGGCCGCCCGCGACACGGGCATGGTCGTGGTGCTGGGCGTGAACGAACGCGATTTCGGCACGCTTTACAACACGCAGATCATCTTCGATGCCACCGGCGACATCCTGCTCAAACGACGGAAGATCACGCCGACCTACCATGAACGCATGGTGTGGGGGCAGGGCGACGGTGCGGGGCTCAGGGTCGTCGACAGTGCTGCCGGCCGGATCGGAGCGCTGGCGTGCTGGGAGCATTATAATCCGCTCGCCCGCTACGCGCTGATGACCCAGCACGAGGAGATCCACTGCGCCCAGTTCCCGGGCTCGCTGGTGGGGCAGATTTTTGCCGATCAGATGGAAGTCACGATCCGTCATCACGCGCTGGAATCCGGCTGCTTCGTCGTGAATGCCACTGGGTGGCTCACGGAAGACCAGATCCGCGACATCGCACGTGACCCGGCCCTGGAAGGGCCGCTGCGGGGTGGCTGTTTCACCGCCATTGTCTCGCCCGAAGGCAAGCTCCTCGGTGCGCCGCTGACGGAGGGTGAGGGGATGGTGATTGCCGATCTCGACTTCGCCCTCATCACCAAGCGCAAGCGGATGATGGATTCCGTGGGCCATTACGCACGCCCCGAACTGCTCAGTCTGCTGCAGGATCGGCGTCCTGCCGGCACCGTTCACTATGTCGGTGAGGTCGGCTCGGACGTCTCGGTTCTTCTTTCTTCTGATGAAGTTGTCTCATGACTGTTCCGACACTCGGCACTCTCTCTGGTCGTCAACTCGTCACCGATCTGCAGTCGTTAGGCCTTCAGATCGGCGAGGATTCGGGTGGTATCGCCCGAAAAGGTGGGGCTGGTCCCTCGGATCACAAGACGATCACCATCGCAGGCCAGACCGTTATGGTCCCGGTCTATACGTCCGGGGCGCGCCGTTCTCCGTTCCAGGCAAGCCCGCCGGATCAGAACGGTGCCAGCACGCTGGTGCGAGATGGGCAGCCCCTCGGCACGATCCATTTCCCGGCAGCCCCGCGTTTTTATGGGCTGACGACGGCCGACGGCATTCCTTATTGGAAAATTGCCTTGCTGCACGGGCGGGATACGTTGGCAACCACGGTGCATCAGACCTGCATCCGCTATGCCGATCGGCGTACGTCCTGCCAGTTCTGCGCCATCGGCCAGTCGCTGGAGGCCGATCGGACGATTGCGTACAAGACACCCCAGCAACTCGCCGAGGTCGCCAAAGCCGCGGTGGAACTGGATGGCGTGCGCGACATGGTGCTGACGACCGGCACGCCCAACGTGGTCGACCGGGGTGCCGCCGTGCTGGAGGAAACAGCTCGTGCCATCCGGGCAGCCGTTGACCTGCCGTTGCAGGTCCAGTGTGAGCCGCCACGCGATCATGTCTGGTTCCAGCGCCTGCGTGACGCCGGTGCCGATAGCCTGGGGATGCATCTCGAAGCTGCTACGCAGGCTGTGCGTGAGAAGATCATGCCCGGCAAGGCCACCGTCAGCGTCGATCGCTACATGGAGGCCTTTGCGAGCGCAGTGCCCATCTTCGGGCGCGGCCAGGTCAACACCTATATTCTGGCCGGGCTTGGCGACAGTGCCGGAGATATTCTGGCGCTGGCCGAGCGTCTGATTGCGCTCGGGGTCTATCCGTTCGTGGTGCCGTTCGTGCCGATTTCCGGAACCCCGCTGGAAGATCATGCGCCACCCTCCGCCGATTTCATGAAATCCGTGCTCGCGCCGCTTGGGCGCATGCTGCGGGAGGCGAATATGAGATCAACCGATATCCGGGCTGGGTGCGGCCGTTGTGGTGCCTGTTCTTCCCTCTCGGCCTACGAGCACTGACCATGATGGTCGAAGGAGTGGACGACCGGCCGTTTATCCCCACGGAATATGTTATCCGTTTCGCCCGTACGCCGTGGGAGCGGGCCGGTTATCATGCCCTGCGACGTGAGGTGTTCTGCGCAGAACAGCATGTGTTCGCCGATGATGACCGGGATGCGGTCGATCAGGCTGCCATTCCCATTATCGCGGCCTGCTGCATGGCTGGAATGCCTGACCGGATCGTGGGAACTGTCCGCATCCACGAACCTGAGCCTGGGGTTTGGTGCGGGTCGCGTCTGGCCGTCCACGCCGATCACCGCAAGCTCGGGCGGATCGGGGCGGAACTCATTCGCATGGCGGTCAGCACGGCGCATGGTCTGGGAGCTGCCCGGTTCCTCGCGCAGGTGCAGGAGCAGAACGTGCTGTTTTTCCGGCGTCTGCACTGGAAGAGCTTGGGAAAGATTGTCCTGCACGGCCTGCCGCATCATGAGATGGAAGCCGATCTGTCTCGCTATCCGGCACACGGTCAGGAGCAGACATGGCTCCTGCGCCCGCAGCCGCGCGAGCGGCAGGTGGCGTGATGGCACATTTGCTGGCCGATATGCTCCGCACCCTGCGCACTGGCCGTGCCTTGTCGGCCAAGCAGGATATTGCGGCAGTGGTTTCCATCCTTGGAGATGGCACGCGGGATGCCATTCGGCTTGGTGACGATTGTGCGGCAATCCCGGATGGAGACGGCTATCTTCTGCTGGCCAGCGAGGGTTTTCAGGACAGTTTTGTCCGTGCCATGCCATGGTTCGCCGGCTATTGCGGCGTGATGGTCAATACCAGCGACATTGCTGCGATGGGCGGACGTCCTGTGGCGGTTGTCGATGCACTATGGAGCGACACCTCGGAATCCGCGGCATCGATCCTGACCGGTCTGCATGATGGAGCCCGGACTTACGGTGTGCCTGTTGTGGGTGGTCACACCAATATCCGCAGTACCCACAACTCCCTGTCGGTGGCGATCCTTGGGCGGGCCCGTCAGTTGCTGACCAGCTTCGATGCCCGTCCTGGCGAGGTCCTGATCGCCGCGATCGATCTGCGTGGCCGGTGGCACGATCCGCATCCGTTCTGGGACGCAAGTTCCGCACTTTGCGGCACCGAAGGGGCGGTGCGCCTGAGGGGCGATCTCGAACTTCTGCCGGCTATTGCCGAAGATGGCCTGAGCCGTGCTGCCAAGGACATCAGCATGGCCGGTCTGCTGGGCACCGCCCTTATGCTGGCTGAGTGCTCCGGCGTGGGCATCACCATCACGTTGGATGACATTCCCCGACCGGGGGACGCGCCGATGGAACGCTGGCTGTCCGCATTTCCCAGCTATGGCTACCTGCTGACGGGTCGCCCCGAGGATGCCGGGGCGATCATGGCCCGCTTTCACGGGCGCGGTATCGCCGCGGCCATTATCGGTCGGTGTGACGACACGAAGCGGCTGGATATTACGTGGGCGGCCGAGCAGGAAACGTTCTGGGATCTTACGCACGCCCCCCTCATGGGCTGTGGGTCATGAGCCTTTCCATCGGTATCCTCACTCATTCCACCAATCCTCGCGGTGGCGTGGTGCATGGCATGGCGTTGGCGGAAGCCCTGTACGAAGCCGGTCACGACGTGAGCCTGATCGCGCCGGATGACGCAGGGACCGGGTTTTTCCGTGTTCCGCGCTGCCCGACACGTTGCATCCCGGCCAAATCCGAACGGGACCTGCCGACACTGGTGGAGCGCCGTATTGGTGAAATCGGGGACGCACTGCGCGGCGAGCGCTTCGATGTGTTGCACGCTCACGACCCCATCAGTGCCAATGCCCTTGCCATTCTGATGGAAGAGGGACGGATCCCGGGTTTCGCCCGCACGATCCACCATCTGGACAGCTTCTCTGACCCTGGACTCGCTGAACGGCAGCAACGCGGTTTTATGGCGGCGACCGAACTGTTCACCGTCAGCGCGCTCTGGGAAAACGTCCTGCGCGTCGAACATGGACGAGAGGCCTGTATCGTGGGCAATGGGGTCGATCCCGTGCGTTTCTCGCCCGTGCCTGTTGCACAGGATGCCGGACTGCGCGCGCGGCATCATTTGCCGTCGGACAAGCGGCTTATCCTCTCTGTCGGAGGAATCGAGCGCCGAAAGAACACCCTTCTGCTGCTGGACGCCTTTCTGACCCTTCGTCTGGAATACCCGGACCTGCATCTGGTCGTGGCCGGTGGGGCCTCGCTGCTCGATCATTCGTCCTATCGGGCTCATTTCGAAAAGCGCCTTCGGGAGAGCGGTGAAGCGGATCATGTCACTGTGACCGGACCGGTGGCAGATGAAGACATGCCCGCGCTTTATCGGCAGGCGGCAGCTCTGGCCTATCCGTCCCGCACAGAGGGGTTCGGCCTGTGCCCGCTGGAGGCGCTGGCCTGTGGGACGCCGGTCATCGTGCCGGATATCGCCCCGTTCATCGAGCATCTGCATGGAGCAGAAGTCCTATGGTGCAGGCCGGATCGCCCGGACACGCTGTTCCTGGCTTTGCGGGAGGCCTTGAGCATCGGGAGCCGTGATTTTTTCCGGGTCAGCGGCCCCGCGACGGCCAGGCGCTTCGATTGGCGCGCCGTTGCTGGCCGTCACCTTCCCGCATACCGGCGCCTGGCAGCCCTGCCGCGTCCCAACTGAATCAGGAGCGTCGTCAATATGCCCGAAATGATTTTCCGTGTGCGATGGCCAGATGGAAAGGAGACCGACTGTTACTCCCCGTCGTTGGTCATTCGGGACCATTTTACGGCTGGAGAAGATTACCCGGTCGCGAAGTTTATCGAGAAAGCGGACGCAGCTTTGACCGAAGCGAGTGAGCGGGTCCGTGCCCGCTACGGCTTTCCGTGCAGCCGAGCGCTCGGCCAGCTTCAGGTCATTCGGCAAACCGGTTCGTTCTTCCTTGATCGCTCCGACGCGCAGGTGCGCGTCTTGTCCTTCAATTCCTGAGACGGAACATTACCATGACACAGAATGAAAAAACGATTCCCGTCATCATCGTCGGCGGAGGCCAGGCCGGCCTTTCCATGAGCTGGTACCTCTGTCGTGAGAACGTCGATCACATCGTCTTCGAGGCGAAAACTGCCTGTCATTCCTGGGACGACGAACGCTGGGATAATTTCTGCCTCGTCACCCCCAACTGGCAGTGCCAGCTCCCCGGACATCCCTATCAGGGGAAAGATCCACACGGATTCATGGTGAAGGAAGAAATTATCAATTATGTAAAAGGCTTTGCCGACTCGTTCAGCCCTCCTCTGCGCGAACATACGGCGGTCACGTCCATTACGCGCCATGAAAATGGCGGTTATCGCGTCGTGGCCAACGAGGAAGTCTGGCATGCCAGGCATGTCGTTATCGCCTCGGGTGCTTATCAGGATGCCGTAATCCCGGGTTATGCCAGCGCGATCGATTCCTCCATCTATCAGGTTCATTCGCAGGATTATCGTAATGGTGCCCAGCTTCCGGAAGGCTCCGTTCTGGTTGTCGGCAGTGGGCAGTCCGGCGCCCAGATCGTCGAGGATCTGTTTCTCGAAAAACGCAAGGTCCATCTGTGCGTGGGCGAGGCCCCCCGGGTCTCGCGCTTCTATCGCGGCCGCGATATTGTCGACTGGCTTGCAGACATGCATTTTTACGACCTGACGGTGGATAACCACCCTTTGCGTGACGGCGCGCGCGACAAGACAAATCATTACGTTACCGGTCGAAATGGAGGCCATGATCTCGATCTGCGCCTCTTTGCTAAAGAGGGTGTGGGCCTGCATGGCACACTGCAGACGGTCCGTGATGAAGTGGCTTACTTTCTGCCGGACCTGAGGGAAAATCTCGACGATGCCGACAAGACCAATGCCGACATTAAAAAATCCATTGATGCCTATATCGCTCGCGAAGGCATCGCTGCCCCGGCTGAAGCGCCGTATGTGCCCGTCTGGGAGCCGGACGGAAGTAACGCGCCGCTGGATCTGAAGGCTGCGGGAATTACGTCCATCGTCTGGTGCATTGGCTTCCGTCCGAATTACCGATGGATCGACGTGCCGGTCTTTAATGGTGCCAACAAACCCGTCTGGCATCGGGGCGTGACAGACGCCCCGGGCTTCTACTTCCTCGGACTGCCGTGGCTGCACACTTGGGGATCGGGGCGGTTCTCGGGCGTTTCCCGTGATGCCGCGTGGCTTGCCAGCCAGATCACCGGCAAAGACGTCCCTGTGGCATGATCGGAGTTAAGGCGCCTTGATTCCGTGGGCAACATATGAAGCGATGCATGGTGCGTCCATAAACCAGCCAGAGGCGTTCTGGCTGGATGCGGCGCGGCGTATCACATGGAAACAGGCGCCCGTGACAGCCTGCCAGCCGCGGGCAGACGGCTGGCACGACTGGTTTCCCGATGCCACACTCAACACGTGCTACAATGCTGTAGACCGGCATGTTGAAGGTGGCCTGGGTGAGCAGGCCGCCTTAATCTGGTATTCCTGTGCCACGAAGGAACGGCAGGCCGTAACCTACCGGGAACTGCAGGGCAGGGTGGCCGGGTTTTCTGGAGGCTTGCGCTCGCTGGGAGTGAAAAAGGGCGACCGTGTCCTGATCGCCATGCCGACTATGATCGAGACGGCCATAGCCATGCTCGCCTGCGCGCGGATAGGTGCTGTGCATGTCGTGGTTTTTGGCGGTTATGCCGGGCCCGAACTCGGGCGACGAATTGATGATGTGACCCCGAAGGTCGTCATCGTCGCCAGTTGCAGCTTTCAGCGTCAGACAGCCATTCCGTCGGCACCCGTGCTTCACGAAGCCTTAGCCGGGGCCACGTACAGGCCACAGGCTTGCATCATCCTACAGCGCGCGGCATGTCCGGCACCTCTTCTCCCTGGGCGGGACCACGATTTCCATCTCCTGGAGCAATCTGCCCCTGTCGAGCCGCTTATGCTGCGGTCCGAAGATCCCCTCTATATTCTTCATACGTCCGGGACGGCGGGCGCTGCGAAGGGTATCGTTCGGGACAATGGCGGCCATGCGGTAGCCTTGGCCTTGTCCATGGCTCTTATATACGGCTGCGGGACCGGGGATACGTTTTTCACCACATCCGACCTTGGTTGGGTTGTTGGTCATTCCTATGGTGTCTATGCACCCTTGCTCAGCGGCTGCACCAGTGTGATCATGGAGGGGGGTGAGAATACTGCAAGCATTCGTGCCCTCTGTCTCGAGCACGCTGTTACGTGCCTCTTCACGACCCCGACCCAAGTCAGGCTTATGCGACAGGAAAGCCGCAATCCGGCGGAAGGTGTGATGTCGACGCTGGCTCGCGTCTTTGTTGCGGGGGAGTATGCAGACCCGACATTGCTGGATTGGGCGCGGTCATATTTCCAACGACCGGTTGTCAATCATTGGTGGCAGACTGAAACGGGATGGAGCATCACCGCTCATTTCTTCGGTATTCCCGAGCCGGAACCCATTACCCTTGTGAATGATATCGGACGGCCTGCACCCGGATTCCGTCCGGTCATCGTTCCGTCGACCCCTGATGAGCCGTGCGGCGAGATTGTTCTAGCTCTTCCGCTACCGCCCGGCTGTCTTGCGGGTGTATGGAAGGACAAGGCGTTCCATGTTCCAGTGGGCTACCTTGATGACTCGGGCAAGTACTATCGCACTTTCGATGAAGGTATGATCGATGCGGGGTATGCCGTTCATATGCTTGGCCGCTCCGACGATGTAATCAAAGTTGCCGGGCGACGTATCTCCGGCGTGCAAATTGAAAAAATCATTGCGGCTCATCCGGCCGTCCATGCCTGTGCCGTGGTCGCTGTTCCTGACGAACTGAGAGGGCAGAGGCCTGTCGCCTATGTCGTGCCTGCTTTTGTTCTCGACTGTGCATCGGTAAGTAAGGAAATTTCCAGACACGTCGATCATGCGCTGGGTCGATGGGTAGGACTCAGAGAAATCCGCTTCGTGGACCGATTGCCGACAACCAGGTCTGGAAAAATTACTCGAAAAAAATTGTTGGTCTCCTGACGTCTGGCCCGATGCGATTTCGGGCGCAGGCTGATAATATACCTCCGATCGGTTGAGCCTCAGCAGGGCACATTGCCGGACAACCGACAGGCGGCGACGCTGCGGGGCGATCATTTTCCGCCTCTGGTCACGCGACAGCGAACAGAGGCATCCCGCAAAAAATCCCGTTCCACCAGAAGCTGGCCGCCTTGCCCATCAGTCCCTCTCCAAGTCCGCGATAGCTTATCACCCTATCCGATTTTCCGGGGACATCTCTGGCATCAGCGACGCAATTGGCGCCCACTCGCGCATCGCGAAGGTCGCTTGCATACTCCAGGTCGTCCCGGCGATACTGCGCGCGGGTAATTTCAGTCCAGGCCATCTTAATCTCATCAGGTTCTCACAAACCCATGAATCATAATCTGCTGAAATAAATCAATTAATTTTCGGCCAGACACTAAGGGTCATGCTGACCTGAGGAAAGCGATCATGACTGATGCGGTGCAGCCTACCGCTTCCAGACCACTGGTTGATGACGACCAACTATGGCTGAGCGTCATGAACAAGATGGACGAGACCTGGGCCGAGCTGGTCGGGCAGCAGATCGAGCTTGAACGCAAGAACGCCGAGCTTGAGGGCGCGCATGCCTTCATGGCCGGTGTGTTCGATTCCATGTCCGACGTGCTGGTGGCGTGCGATACTGCGCTGCGCGTCGTGCGTACGAACCAGGCGGCCGAGCGGCTGTTTCCCGGCGGTGCGGACGGGCTGGTGGGACGCCTGCTGACGGAGCTGGTCGATCCGCACTCTCCCACCACGGTAGCGGATGTCGCGAACACCATCGTCCGGAGGCAGCGTCTGGAGGACCGGGAATTCATCCTGGCGGCGGCCGGGGGACCGATGCCTTTCGCGGTCAACGGCACCGTGCTGTATGACGGGCGGGGGCGCCCGTCAGGCGTGGTTCTGGCGGCGCGGCCGCTGGGCGAACTGCGCCGCGCCTATACCGAGCTGGACCGTGCGCATCGCAGTCTGAAAGACGCACAGGCCCAACTGGTGCAGGCCGAAAAGATGGCGTCGCTGGGGCGGCTGGTGGCCGGGGTGGCGCATGAACTGAACAACCCGATTTCCTTCGTCTATGGCAACGCGCATACGTTGCGCCGTTTCACCAGGCGGCTGGAAACCTATCTGGCGGCGGTCCATGCCGATCCGCGTGCGGCGGATTTTGCGCGGCCGCGCGAGGAGCTGCGCATCGACATGGTGCTGTCGGAGCTGGACGGGGCCCTGTCCGGTATCGTCGAGGGCGCCGAGCGTGTGCGCGACATCGTGGCTGATCTGCGGCGTTTTTCCTCGGACAGGCGTACGCCCGGCACGATATTCGACCTGGCGGATGTGGCGCGTACGGCGCTGGACTGGGTTCTGGCCACCTGCGGGCGTCCAGTGACCGTCCATGCCGACCTTGACGGCGCCCTGGAGGTCGATGGCCATGCCGGGCAGATGCAGCAGGTCATCATGAATCTGGTGCAGAATGCCGTGGACGCCGTGGAGGGGAGCGACAGCCCGACCATCGACATCGCCGGCACCCGGCGGGGCGGGCGGGTATGCCTGACCATCCGCGACAATGGCCCCGGTATCGCGCCCGAGATCATGGACCGGATCTTCGACCCGTTCTTCACCACCAAGCCGGTCGGCAAGGGCACCGGGCTGGGGCTTGCGATCTGCTATCGCATGGTGACCGAGCATGGGGGCATGCTGGCGGCGTCGCGTCATCCCGCGGGCGGGACGACGATGACACTGGACCTGCCGGCCTTCATGCCCGATGAGGGGCCAGATAACAGCAGAACGGAGGCCTGAGCGTGGCGTTTACGGTGCTGTGGCTGCAATCGGGCGGATGCGGGGGGTGCTCCATGTCCCTGCTGTGCGGGGAATCGCCCGACCTGCTGACCACGTTGCGGGGGGCAGGGATCGAACTTCTGTGGCACCCCAGCCTGTCCGAACGCACGGGGGGTGAGGCGCGGGACCTGTTCGATGACATCCTGTGCGGCCGCCAGGCGCTGGATGCCCTGTGCATCGAGGGGGCGATGCTGCGTGGGCCGGAGGGTACGGGCCGCTTTCACGTCCTGGCCGGGACGGAGCGCCCTATGATCGACTGGATGCGCGATCTGGCGGCGGTGGCGCGGCATGTGGTGGCGGTCGGCACCTGCGCGGCCTATGGCGGGGTGACGGCGGCCTCACCGAACATTCTGGACGCCTGCGGGCTGCAATTCGACGGATATTATCCGGGCGGCGCGCTGGGCGCCGATTTCCGCGCGCGCGGCGGCCTGCCGGTGGTCAATGTCGCGGGCTGTCCCACCCATCCGGACTGGGTGACCGAAACGCTGATGCTGCTGGCGCAGGGGGCGCTGGACGGGGACGGGCTGGATGCGTTCGGGCGCCCGCGTTTCTATGCCGACCAGCTTGTGCATCATGGCTGCACCCGCAACGAGTTCTATGAATACAAGGCCAGTGCCCTGCATCCTTCGGAACAGGGCTGCATGATGGAGCATATGGGCTGCATCGGCACCCAGGCGCATGGCGATTGCAATACGCGGCTGTGGAACGGCGGCGGGTCGTGCACGCGCGGCGGCTATGCCTGCATCAACTGCACCGCCCCGGAATTCGAGGAGCCCGGTCACCCCTTCGCCCGCACGCCCAAGATCGCGGGTATTCCCGTCGGCCTGCCCACCGACATGCCCAAGGCGTGGTTCGTGGCGCTGTCGTCGCTGGCCAAGGCCGCCACGCCGGATCGCCTGGCCCGCAATGCCGTCAGCGATCATCAGGTTGTCTCGCCGCCCTGCCGTACGCCGAAATGGCGGTAGGGATGAGAGCGGATGAGAACGGATCGGGCTTTGCCCGAACCTACCAGGGCCTAAGATACTGGACCCCTATCATGAATGAAACGACCGGGTTTCCAAAGGGCACGGCCTTTTGGCAGGTTTCAGGGCGGAGTTGGCCAAGGTTCCGTCGGCCGGAACGGCCGATGGAAAGCCAACGGAGGGGGAGCCCTGAGGTATGTCCGGCATGACCGAACAAGGCACCACGCGGCTGGTGGTCGGGCCGTTCAATCGTGTCGAGGGCGATCTGGAGGTACGGCTGGACATCGCGGACGGGCAGGTGCGCGCGGCCCAGGTCAACGCCACGCTGTTTCGCGGGATCGAGCGGATTCTGGAAGGGCGCGACCCGATGGATGCGCTGGCGATCGCGCCCCGGATCTGCGGCATCTGTTCGGTTTCGCAATCGCATGCCGTGGCGCTGGCGCTGGCCGGGGTGATGGGGATTGGCCCTGCCGCGAACGGGCAGGTGGCGACGAACCTGATTCTGGCGACGGAGAATCTGGCTGATCATCTGACGCACTTCCATCTGTTCTTCATGCCGGATTTCGCGCGGGCGGATTATGAGGGGCGGCCGTGGTTCGCGCGGGCGCATGCGCGCTTCGCGGCCATGCGCGGGACGGCGGCGCGGTCGATCCTGCAGACGCGCGCCCTGCTGCTGCATGTTATGGGGGTACTGGCCGGGCATTGGCCGCATACGCTGGCGATCCAGCCGGGGGGCGTATCGCGCGGGGTGGGCATGCAGGAGTGCGCGCGGTTGGGCAGCATTCTGGCGGGCGTGCGCGCGGCGCTGGAGGAAAATCTGTTCGGGACCGTGCTGGAAGAGGTGGCCGCCCTGGCCGATGTGGCGGCGCTGGAGACATGGCGCACCCAGGGGCCGCAGGGTGATTTTCGCCTGTTTCTGGAAATCGCGGCCGACCTCGAGCTGGAGCGGTCGGGGCGGGCTTATGACCGGTTCCTCAGCTATGGGGCCTATCCCGGCGGGCTGGCGGCCGGGGAGGAGGCGCGGCTGTGGCCCGGCGGCCTGTTCGTGGACGGCGGCACGCGAGCGCTGGAGATCGCGGCGGTGACCGAGGATCACGCGGTCAGCCATATGGATGATCACGACCATCCGCATCCGCCCTTCGCCGGGTCCACCATTCCGCGCTTGCGCGACGGGGCGGCCTATAGCTGGTGCAAGGCGCCGCGCCTGTCCGGCCTGCCGTATGAGACCGGCGCACTGGCGCGGCAGCTTGTCGCGGGTCAGCCTCTGGCGCGGGATCTGGTGGCGCGCGGTGGCGGCAATGTCCTCTCCCGTGTTGTGGCGCGCCTGGTCGAGAGTGCGCGCCTGCTGATTGCGATGGAGGGATGGGTGCGGATGCTTCGCCCCGGCGCCCCGTGGTGCCATGTGCAGGGGGCGGTACCCGATGGGCGCGCCGTCGGCATGACCGAGGCAGCGCGCGGCGCGCTGGGGCACTGGCTGCGCGTCGAGGGCGGGCGGATCGCCGGATACCAGATCATCGCGCCGACGACGTGGAATTTCTCGCCGCGCGATGGGTCGGGCACGCCCGGCCCGCTGGAGCGCGCACTGGTGGGTGCGCCGGTCCGGCCCGGAGAGCGCGCGCCATTGTCGGTGCAGCATATCGTTCGTTCCTTCGACCCCTGCATGGCCTGCACGGTGCATTGACGGTGCCGGATAGGCCTGTGGAGATTGCCGCCGAGCGGATCGTGGTCAGCGGCCTGGTGCAGGCGGTGGGCTTTCGTCCTTTCGTCTGGCGCGTGGCGCGGCGGCTGGGTCTGCGGGGCACGGTGTGCAATATGGGCGACAGGGTCGAAATCCTGGTGACGGGGCCTGGGGCGGCGCGCGACGCACTGGTCGCGGCGCTGTGGTCCGGGCCGCCGCGCGCGCGGGTCCTGGCCGTGGCGCGCCAGCCGGACCTGTATGACGGAGGACCGGGTTTCGAGATCGTGCCCAGCGTGGCGGGCGGCGTCAGCGCCGGGATCGTGGCCGATCTGGCGACCTGTACGGCCTGCGTGGAGGAAATCCGCTCTCCTGCTGCGCGGCGCCATGGATATGCCTTTACCAACTGCGTCGATTGTGGGCCGCGTTTTTCCATCGTGTCCGGCTTTCCCTACGACCGCGCGCGCACGACGATGGCGGGGTTCGCCCTGTGCGCTTCCTGCCGCGCGGAATATGATGACCCCACCGATCGGCGTTTTCATGCGCAGCCGATTGCCTGCCCCGCATGCGGTCCGCGCCTGCGCTTCGTCGGGCGGGGGGCCGGGTCGGAAGGGGAGGCGGCATTGACGGCTGCCGCCTCCCTCCTGCTTTCCGGCGGGATCGTCGCGGTGAAGGGCATTGGCGGCTACCATTTGGCCTGCCTTGCCACGTCCGATGCGGCAGTTGCCCTGCTGCGCGGGCGGAAGGGGCGACCGGCCAAGCCGCTGGCGGTGATGATGCGCGACGCGGTCATGCTGGAGGCGTTCTGCCGCCCCAGTGCGGCCGAGCAGCAGCTTCTGGCCGATCCGGCCGCTCCGGTGGTGCCGGTGGCGACGCGAGCCGGCGCGCCGCTGTCCGCCGGGCTGGCACCGGGGCTGGATCGGCTGGGGGTCATGCTGGCCTACACGCCGCTGCATGCGCTGCTGCTGGCGCGCGTGGATGCGCCGCTGGTGATGAGCAGCGGCAATGCATCCGGCTGCCCGCAGGTGACGGACGATGCGGTGGCGCTGCGCGACCTGGCGGGCATCGCCGATGGCTGGCTGATGCATGACCGCCCGATCGCGCGGCGGCTGGATGACAGCGTGATGGCTGTGGTGGACGGGCAGCCGCGCGTCCTGCGGCGGGGGCGCGGGCTGGCACCCGAACCGCTGACTCTGCCCCCCGGTTTTGCGGTGGCTCCGCCAGTGCTGGCGATGGGGGCGGACCTGAAAGCCGCCTTCTGCCTGACGCGGAACGGGCAGGCCCTGCTGTCGCACCATATGGGCAATCTGGACGATGCCGGCGTTGCGGACGCGCTGCTGGCGGCCCTGACCGATTACCGCGCCCTGTTCGCGCAGGCGCCGGCCGTGGTGGCGGTGGACGCCCATCCGGATTATCGCAGCCATGCGCTGGGCCGCCGTCTGGCGGCGGAGGCGGGGCTGCGGGTCGAGACCGTGTGGCACCACCACGCCCATGTCGCAGCCTGCATGGCCGAGCATGGCCTGCCCACCGACGGCAGGGCGGTGGTGGGGCTGGCGCTGGATGGGGCCGGGCTGGGCCAGGACGGCACGGTCTGGGGGGGCGAGGTGCTGGTCTGCGACTATCGTGCCGCGCGACGGGTGGGGCGGCTTGCGCCCGTGGCGATGGCCGGCGGCGATGTGGCGGCGCGCGAACCGTGGCGGATGCTGCTGGCGCATCTGGACGCGGCGCTGGGGCCGGACGGCACCGACGCGGCGGTGGCGAGGGGGCTGGCGCCCGCGCTGGCCGGCCGTCCGCTGCCGGTTCTGCGCGCCATGATCCGCGCGGGTGTCAACGCGCCGGCGTGCAGTTCCGCCGGGCGGCTGTTCGACGCCATGGCGGCGCTGCTGGATGTCGCGCCCGCGCGGATGTCTTATGAAGGCGAGGCCGCGATGCGGCTGGAAGCCCTGGCGCGCGGGGCGGACCAGGCGGCTGACTCCGCGCCGTTCGGCTTGCGGACGCGCGATGGGCTGGCGGAGATCGACCCGGCGGCGATGTGGCGCGCCGCCCTGAGGGACAGGGGGGACGGCGTGGCCCCGGCCCGGATCTCGGCGTCGTTCCATGCCGGTCTGGCCGGCGCCTTCGCCGAGTTGGCGTGTCGCACCGCCCAGGTCGAAGGGCTGGACACCGTCGCGCTGTCCGGCGGGGCCATGCACAACGCCGTGCTGGCCGAAACGTTGGCGGTGCGGCTGCGCGCGGCGGGGCTGCGCGTGCTGCTGCCGGTGCGGGCGCCGGCCGGCGATGGTGGACTGGCGCTGGGGCAGGCGGCGGTGGCGGCGGCCCGGATGCTGGAAGGCGTCTGATCGTCTGTCCGATCCGTCCGATCAGCCTGCTTCCACTTTCCTCTCGCGATCGGGCCGGCCCTTTCGCCGTTCGCGGTCCCTGCGGCAATTGGTACGCTTTCTGCTTCCTTCCTGATGTGATGCGGGTCCGGGGCGATCCGCAGCCGAGGGAGGAACTCTTCGCTGATGGCTGTTCTCGAAACCTTCTATGACGTGATGCGGCGGCAGGGGATAACGCGCCGGTCGTTCGTCAAATATTGTTCGCTGACGGCGGCGGCGCTGGGGCTGGGGCCGGAATTCGTGCCGCAGATCGCCCACGCCATGGAAACCAAGCCGCGCACGCCGGTCCTGTGGCTGCATGGGCTGGAATGCACCTGCTGTTCCGAAAGTTTCATCCGCGCCGCGCATCCGCTGGTCAAGGATGTGATCCTGTCCATGATCTCGCTGGATTACGACGACACGCTGATGGCGTCGGCCGGTCATCAGGCTGAGGCCATTCTCGACGAGGTGATGGAGAAATATCACGGTAACTACATCCTGGCCGTCGAGGGCAATCCGCCGCTTAACGAGGACGGGATGTACTGCATCATCGGCGGCAAGCCCTTTGTGGAGCAATTGAAGCGCGTGGCCTCGGGCGCCAAGGCGATCATCTCCTGGGGGTCGTGCGCGTCCTATGGCTGCGTGCAGGCCGCGCGGCCGAACCCGACCCAGGCGACGCCGGTGCATAAGGTCATCCTGGACAAGCCGATCATCAAGGTGCCGGGCTGCCCGCCGATCGCCGAGGTCATGACCGGGGTCATCACCTACATGCAGACCTTCGACCGGCTGCCGGAACTGGACCGCCAAGGGCGGCCGAAGATGTTCTATTCGCAGCGCATTCACGACAAATGCTATCGCCGCCCGCATTTCGACGCCGGCCAGTATGTCGAGGCCTTCGACGACGAGGGCGCGCGCAAGGGGTATTGCCTCTACAAGGTCGGCTGCAAGGGGCCGACGACCTATAACGCGTGCTCCACCGTGCGCTGGAACGATGGCGTGTCCTTCCCCATCCAGTCGGGCCATGGCTGCATCGGCTGCTCCGAGGACGGGTTCTGGGACAAGGGGTCGTGGTACGCGCGGCTTCAGGATGTCAGCGGCTTCGGCATCGAGGCCAGCGCGGACAAGGTCGGCCTTGTCGCCGCGGGCGCCGTGGGCGCCGGACTTGCGGCGCATGCCGCCATCAGCGCGCTCAGCCGCGTCCGCTACAAGGGGGATGACGCCCAATGACCATCCAGACACCGAACGGCTTCAGCCTGGACAATGCCGGAAGGCGCATCGTGGTCGATCCGATCACGCGCATCGAGGGACATATGCGCGTCGAGGTCAATGTCGACGCGCAGAACATCATCCGCAATGCCGTCTCCACCGGCACGATGTGGCGCGGGCTGGAAGTGATCCTGAAGGGACGCGATCCGCGTGACGCCTGGGCCTTCGTGGAACGCATCTGCGGCGTCTGCACCGGGTGCCACGCGCTGGCGTCGGTCCGCGCGGTGGAAGACGCGCTGGATATCCGCATCCCGACCAATGCCTTCCTGATCCGCCAGATCATGGCCAAGGTGCTGGCCTGGCACGATCACGTCGTGCATTTCTATCATCTGCATGCGCTGGACTGGGTCAATCCGGTCAACGCGCTGAAGGCCGATCCGCGCGCGACCTCGGCGTTGCAGCAATCAGTCTCGCCCGATCATCCCAAATCCTCGCCGGGTTATTTCCGCGATGTGCAGAACCGGCTGAAGAAGTTTGTGGAAAGCGGGCAACTGGGGATTTTCAAGAACGGATATTGGGACAACGCATCGTATCTGCTGCCGCCCGAGGCGGACCTGATGGCGGTGACCCATTATCTGGAGGCGCTCGATTTCCAGAAGGAAATCGTCAAGATCCACACCATCCTGGGTGGCAAGAACCCGCACCCCAACTACATGGTCGGCGGTGTGCCCTGCGCGATCAATATCGATGGCGACATGGCGGCCGGCGCGCCGCTGAACATGGAGCGCCTGAACTTCATCCAGCAGAAGATCCAGGACGCGTTTGAGTTTTCGAAGAACGTGTACCTGCCCGACGTGCTGGCCATCGCCAGCTATTACAAGGGCTGGCTGTATGGTGGCGGGCTGGCGGCCAGCAATCTGATGGATTACGGCGACTACCCCACCGTGCAGGGCGACAAATCGACCGACCGGCTGCCGGGCGGGGCGATCATCGGCGGCAACTGGAACGAGATCCACCCCGTCGATCCCCGCGACCCGCAGCAGGTGCAGGAATTCGTCACCCATAGCTGGTACGAATACGGCAAGGGGCGCGAGGATGTGGGCCTGCACCCCTGGGACGGCGTGACCGACCCGCATTACGCGCTGGGCGCCGGCGCCAAGGGCACGCGTACCAACATCGTCGAGGTCGACGAGAACGCCAAATATTCGTGGGTGAAGGCCCCCCGCTGGCGCGGTCATGCGTGCGAGGTCGGGCCGCTGGCCCGCTATATCCTAGCCTATGCCAAGGGCGTGCCGTACGTGAAGGCGCAGGTCGATGACGCGCTGGGCCGCTTCAACAGTCTGGCGGGCACGGCGCTGACGCCGCAGCAGGCCCTGCCGACGACCATCGGCCGCACCCTGGCCCGCGCGCTGGAGGCCCATTACTGCGCCCAGCAGCTTCTGGACGATTACGACGCGCTGATCGCCAACATCCGTAATGGCGACCTGGCGACCGCCAACGTGTCGAAATGGGACCCGTCCACCTGGCCGAAGGAAGCCAAGGGGGTGGGTATCGTCGCGGCGCCGCGGGGCGGGCTGGGACACTGGATCCGCATTCGCGACGGCCGGATCGAGAATTACCAGTGCGTGGTGCCGAGCACCTGGAACGGTGGCCCGCGCGACGCCAGGGGCAATATCGGCGCGTTCGAGGCATCGCTGCTGGGCACGCCGATGAGCAACCCGGAACAGCCGGTGGAAATCCTGCGCACGCTGCATTCCTTCGACCCGTGCATGGCCTGCGCCACCCATGTGATGGCGCCCGACGGCGAGGAACTCGCCCGCGTCACCGTACGCTGAGGGGGCGGAACATGAGCGCACCGGATTCCGCCATCCTGACGGATGGCGACCTGAAGGGCACCAATCTGGACGGGCTGAAGGCCCGTCCGCTGCGGGCGCGCCGGCTGACCACGGTCTATGTCTACGAGGCCCCGGTCCGGCTGTGGCACTGGATGACGGCGGCCGCGATCGTGGTACTGGCCGCGACGGGGTACCTGATCGGCTCTCCCCCGCCCAGCCTGTCGGGCGAGGCCAGCAGCCATTTCCAGATGGGCTGGATCCGCTATCTGCATTTCGCCGCCGCGTGGATCTTTGCCGTGGGGTTCGCGGGCCGGGTGGCCTGGGCCTTCATGGGCAATGTCTATGCGCGCGAACTGTTCTTCATCCCCTTCTGGAAGCTGGAATACTGGAAGGAACTGCTGGATGAGGTGCTGGTCTACGCTTTCGTCAAGAAGCATGCGAAGACGGTGGTGGGGCATAACGCGCTGGCCCGCACGGCGCTGTTCTTCTGCTTCACGCTGACGGGCCTGTTCATGATCGTGACGGGTTTCGCGCTCTATTCCGACGGCACCGGCATCGATAGCTGGGAGGGGCATGTGTTCGGCTGGATCATGCCCTGGCTGGGGGGGAACCTGTCGACGCATTTCCTGCACCACTGGGGCATGTGGGTGATCATCCTGTTCGTGATGATCCACATCTATACGGTCTCGCGCGAGGATATCATGTCCCGCCAGTCCCTGATCTCAGCGATGACCAATGGCTATCGTACGTTCCGGGACGACCGGCCTGACTGATCGGGATCTATCCAGTTCGGCCTGAATTGGAAGTTTGTCTTCCAAAAAACCCGTTATCACGGTTCCGTGATAACGGGTTTTGCTTTGGAAACGGTCATTGCATGACCAGCCTGGAAGTTGGCACGAAATCTGCTTCTCTTACTTTCCGTAAGGATTTGCCGCGCTGCACAGGCGGCCGGCGGCAGGAACGAAGGCAGGAACATCCGGATGACGGCCGAACAGGCAGCGGGACAGACGGGCGGCAGGGTGCTGGTGCTGGGAATTGGCAACATCCTGTGGGCGGACGAGGGGTTCGGGGTGCGTGTGGTGGAATATATGGCTGCTCGCCACGATTTTCCGGCGCCGGTCGAACTGATGGATGGGGGCACGCAGGGGTTGTACCTGCTGCCGCATCTCGAGGACCTGGCCGGTCTGGTGATCGTTGACGCCATCGATTTCGGCCTGCCGCCCGCGACCCTGCACCAGGTGCATGGCGCGGACGTGCCCGCCACCATCGGCGCACGGAAGATGAGCCTGCACCAGACCGGATTTCAGGAGGTTCTGGCGCTGCTGGATTTGCGGGGCCATGCGCCGCGCCGGGTTTCGCTGATCGGCGTGCAGCCGGTGACGATGGAGGATTATGGCGGCGGCCTGACGGAACGGGTTGCCGCCCAGGTGGCGCCTGCCGCCCAGGCGGTGCTGGACCTGCTGGCGCGCGAATATGGAGTCCGGCCCCTGCCGCTGGCGGGGCCGGCCGACATGGGCGCCGGACTGATGACCCCGGCGGTGGCCCGCGCGCCGTACGAGGCAGGCCGTCCTGATGAACAGGCGGCCTGCCGCCATGGCGACGAACGCCTGCTGGCGCGGCTGGAGGCATAGGCGCATGTGCGTGGGGATTCCGATGACCGTGCGTGCGGTGCGCGGTGTCATGGCCGAGTGCGAGGCCGAACGGTCGGAGGGCCAGCCGGCATGCCGCGAGCTGGTGGATATCACGCTGGTGCCCGATGCGCGGCCCGGCGACGAACTGCTGGTGTTTCTAGGGCTGGCCCGCAGCCGGCTGGACGCGGAGGAAGCAAGCCGCATCCGCGCGGCGCTGGGGGCCCTGGCGGCGCTGGCCGGGCCCGGCCCGGATGCTGCCCGCGTGCAGGATGTGGTGGCGCGCGGCTTTGCCGATCTGTGCGACGCGCCGCCGCGCCTGCCCCCGCATCTTGAAGCGGCGCTGGCCGCCGGTCTGGAGGAAGCCTGATGTCTGTTCTACATGATTCGCCTCTGGTCGCGGGGCTGATCGACCGCTACGGCATGGCGCTGCTGCATGACAGGGCGGACGCGCCGCGCGGGCTGGTGCTGCTGTTCCTGCCCAGCCATGCGCGGCCGCACCTGGAAACGCCGGATATCGCTGCCGTGCTGCCCGATCTGCTGCAGGCCTGCGCGGGGCTGGTACCGTCCGGTTCGGCCCCTGTGGGAGCGGTGGCGGATGCGGCGCTGGAAGTGGACCTGCGCGCTGAAATCGACGATCTGTCCTTGCCGGCGCTGGTGCTGTTGCATGATGGTCGCCCGGCGGGCGCCATTTCGCGCATGCGTGACTGGGACGAATATGGCCGCCGCCTGACGGCCTTGCTGGCTCCCTTTGCCCATTCCACCTTGACGGATCAACCGGCATGAGCGCGTCCTTCGCCTTCCCCCCCATCGGCTTCGGCCCCGGTTCCGCCCCGCCCGAGGGTGAGGATGGACTGCAATATTTGGCCATGCCGTCCGGGGTCAGCGTCTATGCCGCCCATCTGCCCGAGATCGACGACCCCGAGCGCGTGCGCCCGGCCATGGCCTTTCTGGAAGGGCTGCGCGACATGGCGGCCCAGTGGGGGCCGGGCCGGTCGTTGCTGCTGAAGCGCGACGGGCTGGACGCGGCCAGTCGCGCGGTGGTGGATGATGCGCTGGGCGAGGGCGAGGTGTCGGTGCTGCTGGACGACGGGGCCGGGCGGATCGAGGTGCAGGAAACGGTGTTCGCGGGCATCTGGACCCTGCGGGCCCTGTCGCCTGACGATTCCCAGGCGGTGCGGGAGCAGATGGAAATCGGCGCCTTTCCCCGTGCCGTGCTGGCGCGGGCCTTTCCGGCCCGCTCGGCCACCGCGCCGGATATCGCGGCCCTGGCGAGCCCTGGCGTGGTGAATGCGCCCGCCATCCTGACCGAGCTTCTGGACCGCAGCGCGGCATGGCGGCCCGGTTGCGCCGCGCATGTCATCAATCTCAGCCTGCTGCCGCATACGCCCGAGGATCTGGACCTGATCGCCAGCGTGCTGGGCCGGGGCGGGGTGACGATCCTGTCGCGTGGCTATGGCAATTGCCGGATCGAGGCGACGGCCACGCCGCATGTCTGGCGCGTGCGCTATTTCAATTCGATGGACACGCTGATCCTGGATACGATCGAGGTCGCCGAGGTGCCCGAGATCGCCTGCGCGGCCCCCGAGGACATCGCGGATTCCGCCGCGCGCCTGGCCGAGATCTGTGCGGCCCTGGCCGGAGGCGACGCATGAGCGGCGCATTCCACGGTTTTGAAGGCTCGTATCTGGGCGATGCCGCGCGGCTGGCGCCCGATGCGGTGATGGAATGCAAGATCTGCTGGTCGGTCTACGACCCGGCGCAGGGGTGCGAGACCTGGCAGGTGCCGCCGGGCACGCCGTTCGCGGCCCTGCCGGAGCATTGGCGCTGCCCCACCTGCGACGGTGCGCGGGACCAGTTCATGGTCGTTCATGGCGCTGCCGCGTCCGGTCCGGTCCAGCCGGTTCCGGCGCCTGCCGCCCTGCTGCGCGAGGCCGGGCCGACGCCGGCCGCGCTGCTGGCAGGCCGGCTGGAGGAGGCATTCCGCGAGATCCATGTCGGGAAGATGAGGGGTATCCCGCTGCTGAACGAGGCCCTGGGCGTCCGGGCCGTGGGCTTTCGGGCCTATGACGGACATCTGCTGGGTGTTCTGGTCACGCCGTGGTTCATGAACCTGATCCTGGCGCCGGGCGCGGAGGATGACTGGTCGTCGTCGGTGTCGGGCGACAAGGAGTTGATCGTCTTTCCGTCCGGCACCTACGAATTCACCGCCGTCAACCGGACGGTCCAGACGCAGGGGGTGGATCTGCTGCCCTACAAGGCGTGCGCGCTGTTTTCGCCGATGTTCGAATTTTCCACGATGTTGCAGGCTGTCGAGACGGCCGAGGCCACGTTGCGCGGGCTGCTGGACCCGACGCTGCACCCCGATTACGTGGCCCCGCCGCCCGTCGCGCCTGCGGCCGCAATGGGGCGGCGCGGATTGCTGTTCGGCGCACGGCAGGAGGCGTCGCCGTCGGGCGCATGATCGGTCACCTCACTCTTTCGGGCGGCGCCGGGGGACGTCCCTGGCGGATTGCGCTCCAGGCGCCGGTCGCAGCCGGCCGGGTCTGCGTCGGCCTGACGCCCGCCGAGGCCATGGCCCGCGTGTCGGGGCTGTTCAGCCTGTGCGGTGCCGCGCATGGCATGGCCGCGGCCGGGGCGATGGGCCTGCGCGCCGGGGGAGGGGCCGCCGAGGCGGCGATGCGCGGAGAAATCCTGCGCGACCACGCCATTGCCCTGTTGCTGGATTGGCCGGGGCGGCTGGGCCTGCCGCCGGCGCGGGCGCTGCTGTCGCGCCTGATCGCGCGGCAGGAGGGGGATGCGGCGGCGCTGCATCGCGAGCTGACCGGTACCGATGCTGAGATCGGTGCGCTGGATCTCGTCGGCTTGTGTGACTGGCTGGATCTGGGGCGGGACGCTGCGGCACCTGTCCTGCCGCGTGTCCTGGCACGGTTGCGGGATGTTGCGCCCGCCGGCTGGGGCCGTACCGACCTGATGGCGCTTGCGGCCGCTGATATCGGGGCGGCGCTGGACGGCCGGATCGATGCCGCGCGGGACGCGGGAATCCTGGCGGATCATCTGGATCGTCCCGTCCTGCGCGCGCTGGTCGCGCGCGATGGGGTGTCGCTGTTCGCGCGGATGCTGGCGCGCGTGCTGGACCTGCTGGCCTGCCTGGGCGCGCCGGGGGGTGACCTGTTTGCCCGGTCGCGCCGCCTGGCGGCGTCGTGCGCGCCATGTATCGGCATCGCACGGGCGGCGCGCGGCATCCTGGCGCATCAGGCGGTGGTGCGCGACGGACGGGTGGTGGCGTATAACATCCTTTCGCCGACCGTCTGGCATGCCGCGCCCGGGGGGTTGATGGAGCGGATCGCGGCAGCCCTGCCGGTGGACCGGCGGCGGCCGGTGCTGACTTGCATGATGCTGTCCGCGGTCAATCCCTGTATCCCCGTGACGGTGGCGGAGGACTAGGCCGGATGCACGAGATGTCGCTCTGTGAAAGCCTCGTCGATGTGATCGAGGATGCCGCCCGACGGGAGCGTTTCACCCGCGTGCGGCGCATACGGCTGGAGGTCGGGCGCTTTGCCGGGGTGGAACTGTCGGCCATGCGCTTCGGTTTCGACGCCGTTACGCGCGGCACGGTGGCCGAGGGGGCGGAACTGGAGATCCTGGAGGTTCCCGGTGCGGCCTGGTGTTTCGACTGCAGCGACACCGTCGGCCTGGACGGTCGGCTGGACCCGTGCCCCCGCTGCGGCGGCGGGCGGCTTCAACCCTCGGGCGGGATGGAAATCAGGATCAGGGATATGGAGGTAGTCTGATGTGCACGACATGCGGATGCGCTGGCGACGGGGCCACGATCGACGCGGCTGGTGGTCACGGTCATGACCATGGCCACAGCCACAGTCACAGCCACGATCATGCGCACGGTCACGGACATGACCATGATCACCATGATCACCAGCATGCCGAGGGTCTGCTGGATTACGGGGCCGGGCCGGCGCGCGCGCATGCGCCCGGCCTGTCGCAGGCCCGCATGGTCGAGATCGAACGCAGCATCCTGTCGAAGAATGACGGGTTTGCCGCCGCCAACCGCGCGCGCCTGGCGCGTGACGGCGTGCTGGCGCTGAACCTTCTGGCGGGGCCGGGCGCGGGCAAGACCACGCTGCTGGTGGAGACATTGCGCCGGATCGATGGCACCATGCCCGCCGCGGTGATCGAAGGCGACCAGCAGACCAGCAACGATGCCGAGCGCATCCGCGCGACCGGGGTGCCTGCCGTGCAGGTCAATACCGGCAAGGGCTGCCATCTGGACGCGCATATGGTCGGCCATGCGATGGAGCACCTGCATCTTGCGGCTGGCGGTGTGCTGTTCGTGGAGAATGTCGGTAATCTGGTGTGTCCCGCCGCGTTCGACCTGGGCGAGCACCACCGCGTTACGCTGCTGTCCGTGACCGAGGGGGAGGACAAGCCCCTTAAATATCCGGATATCTTTCAGGATGCCGACCTTGTCCTGCTGACCAAGACCGATCTGCTGCCGCATCTGGATGTCGACATGGCAACCCTGGAGGCGAATGTGGCGCGTGTGGCGCCCACCGCGCGGGTGCTGCGCGTTTCGACCCGTACCGGCGAGGGGATGGCGGAGTGGCTGGACTGGCTGTCGGCGCGGCGGCGCGCATGGCTGGACGGCCTGGCCACTGAGGCCGAGGCTCGCGCGGCCCTGCTGCGCGCGGCGGAGTAGCCGGGGCGTGAGCATTCCGCCGTCTATCCTCGTCATCGACGACGAACCGCGTTCGGTCGAGGTCATGGCTCGTATCCTGCGCGAGGAATTCGATGTCCATGTCGCCTCGGACGCGGCGGAGGCACGGGGCATTCTCGAAGCCAACTGGATCCAGGCAATCTTCTGCGACCAGCGGATGCCCGGCATGACGGGCGTGCAGTTTCTCTCCGAGGTTCGCGACCGTTGGCCCGATATCGTGCGGATGATCGTCACCGGCTATACCGAGCCTGACGACATGATCGACGCGATCAACGCGGCGGGCATCTATCAGTATATCACCAAGCCATGGCACCCGGACCAGTTGTTGCTGGCGGCGCGCAACGCCACGCATTTGTTCGCGATGCAGCGCGACCACGAACGCCTGTCGCTGGAACTGCGCCTGGCGCCTCCGGTGGCCGAGGGGCGGCTGGTGCGGCAGCGCGAACGCGTGCGCGGCAGCTATCATTTCGAATCCATCATCCGCACGCCGGCCAGTCCGCTGAACGAGACCTGCCGCCAGGCGGCCAAGGCGGCGGCGTTCGATATCCCCGTGCTGATCCAGGGGGAAACCGGCACCGGCAAGGAGCTGATGGCGCGCGCGCTGCATTACGCCAGCCAGCGCGATACCGGAGCGTTCGTCGCCGTCAATTGCGGTGCCATTCCGGACGAATTGCTGGAATCCGAATTGTTCGGCCACAGGAAAGGGGCCTTTACCGGGGCGCACGCCAACCGGCGCGGACTGGTGGAGGAGGCCGATGGTGGGACGCTGTTCCTTGACGAGATCGGCGACATCTCGCCCGCGTTTCAGGTCAAGCTGCTGCGCTTTTTGCAGGAAGGCGAATTCCGGTCGCTGGGCACCAACGAGACGACGCGGGTGGATGTGCGCGTCCTGGCTGCGACCCATCGCGACCTGCGCGAGGAGGTGCGGGCCGGGCGGTTCCGCGAGGATCTGTATTTCCGCCTGTCGGCCATGGTCCTGACGATTCCGCCGCTGCGTGACCGGCCGGACGATGTGCGCGTGCTGGCCAACCATCTGCTGGATGCCGCCTGCCTGCGCCACGGCCGTCATGTCCGGGGCTTCACGCCCGACACCATGGCCGCGCTGGTCCGCCATGACTGGCCCGGCAATGTCCGCGAATTGCAGAACGAGGTCCTGCGCATGCTGGTGCTGGCCGAACAGGATACGCTGGGCGTGGAATTGCTGTCGCCGGGCGTGCGCGCGACCGGGGCCGACGACGGCGTGCCGCAAGGCGCGGGGCCGATAGAGAGCATTCCGCACAGCGGCCCCCTGCAACAGCGCATGGAGGTGCTGGAAGCGCAGATCCTGATGGAAACCATCGTGCGCTGCGGCTGGAACAAGAGCCTGACCGCGCGCGAACTGGGTCTGTCGCGCGTCGGCCTGCGGGCGAAGCTGGATCGGTATGGAATCGTGCCGAATGCCGGACAACGGACAATACAGTAAGGGAATTACGCAATGTGTCTGGGCATTCCCGGTCAGGTGACGGCCATTCTCGACGAGGAATCGGCGATGGCCGAGGTCGAGATCTCGGGCGTCAGGCGCGCGGTCAACGTCCTGTGCGTAGCCGAGACGGGGCATCCGCTGTCGTCATTGCTGGGGACATGGGTGCTGGTGCATGTCGGTTTCGCCATGAGCCGGATCGAGGAGGACGAAGCCCGCGAAACGCTGCGCCTTCTGGCCGAAATCGGCGAACTGGACAGCGAGCTTGCGACAATGCGCGCCAGCGCCCAGGCTCCGGCACGCGATCATGAATAAACGCCTGGATTTCCAGAGGGCGATGCGCTTTGGCGGGTTTCAGGACGGAGCCCTGATGGTCGGGAATAACCGATGAGATTTGTCGACGAATTCCGCGATCCTGAACTGGCAGATCGCCTTTTTTCCGAAATCGCCCGTGTCGCCGAACGGATCGGCCGGACGCGAACGCGCCCGGTGACGGTCATGGAGGTCTGCGGCGGCCATACGCATACGATCTTCCGCTATGCGCTGGAATCGCGGATGCCGGAGAACGTCGAATTCGCGCATGGTCCGGGCTGCCCGGTCTGCGTGCTGCCGATGGGGCGTATCGACGACGCCATTGCGATCGCGCGGCGGCCCGAGGTGATCTTCACGACATTCGGCGACGCGATGCGCGTGCCCGGCGCGCAGGGCACGCTGTTGCAGGCGCGCGCTGCCGGGGCGGATGTGCGGATGGTCTATTCGCCGCTGGACGCGCTGGCGCTGGCACGGGCCAATCCGGAGCGGCAGGTGGTGTTCTTCGCCCTGGGGTTCGAGACCACGGCACCGTCGACCGCGCTGACCGTGCTGCGCGCGGCGGCAGAGGGGATCGGGAATTTCTCGATCATGTGCCAGCATATCACCATCATCCCGACGCTGCGTGCCCTGCTGTCGCAGGATGATTTCAGGGTGGACGGATTCATTGGCCCCGGTCACGTCTCGATGGTGATCGGTACCCGGCCCTACGATTTCATTGCCTCAGAATTCCATCGTCCGCTGGTGGTGGCGGGGTTCGAGCCGCTGGATATCCTGCAATCGCTGCTGATGGTGCTGCGCCAGGTCGATGCCTGCACGGCGCGGATCGAAAACCAGTATGCCCGCGTGGTGTACGCAGACGGTAATCCGGCCGCGATGGCGGCGATCGACCGGGTCTATGAAACGCGGCCGGCCTGCGAGTGGCGGGGCCTGGGCACCATCGCGGGATCGGGGCTGAGCCTGCGGCCCGCATGGCGCGCCTTCGATGCCGAGCAGCGGTTCGCCGTCATACCGCATCATGTGGCCGATCCGGGGGCCTGCCGCTGCGGCGATGTGCTGACGGGGCGTATCCGCCCGACGCAGTGCCCGGCGTTCGGCACAAGTTGCACGCCGGATTGTCCGTCCGGCGCGCTGATGGTTTCGTCCGAGGGCGCGTGCGCGGCCTATTATCAGTATCAGGGCCAGAAAGGCGCGGCATGAGCGACCATACTATTCCGGGCGTCGGCGCCGACGGGCGGATCACCCTGGCCCATGGCGGCGGCGGGACGGCGATGCGTGCATTGATCGACGGCGTGTTCCTGCGCGCCTTCTCGGACGATCCCGCGGCACCGCAGGAAGATCAGGCACGCTTTGCCATGGCCGACCTGGCTGCGCTGGGTGACCGTCTGGCCTTCACGACCGATTCTTTCGTAGTCGATCCGCTGGAGTTTCCCGGCGGCGACATCGGGACTCTGGCGGTCTGCGGCACGGTGAACGACCTGGCGGTCGGCGGGGCACGGCCGGTGGCGCTGTCGGCGGCCTTCATCCTGGCCGAAGGGCTGGATCTGGCGGTGGTGCGACGTATTGCGGCCTCGATGGCGGCATGCGCCCGGGCGGCGGGGGTGCGGATCGTGACCGGCGACACCAAGGTGGTACCGCGCGGCGCGTGCGACGGGTTGTTCGTCACCACGACCGGGATCGGGGTGATCCGGCCTGGATGCGCCATCAGCATCGCCTCCGGCCGCCCCGGCGATGTGGTGATCGTGAACGGTATGCTGGGCGATCATGGGGCCGCGATCCTGTGCGCGCGCGGCGACCTGGCGCTGGATGTCACCCTTGGCAGCGACTGCGCGCCCCTGAACGGGCTGACCGAGGCTCTGCTGGACGCGGTACCGGATGTGCGCTGCATGCGCGACGCCACCCGGGGCGGCCTGGCCGGGGTGCTGACCGAACTGGCCGAGGCCAGCCTTGTTACCGTACGGATCGATGAAGCCGCGTTGCCGGTCCGGCCCGAGGTCGCCGGCGTGTGCGAGATCCTGGGCCTGGACCCGCTCTATCTGGCCAACGAGGGCAAGCTGGCTGCCGTGGTACCGGCCGCTGCCGCCGATGTTGCCCTGGCGGCAATGCGGGCGCATCCGCTGGGGCGGGACGCCGCGGTCATCGGCCGCCTGGAGACCGCCGCGCCGGGACGGAGCGCGGTGCATCTGGCCAACCGGTTCGGCGGACAGCGCGTGGTGAGCATGCCATCGGGCGAACAATTGCCGCGAATCTGCTGATATGGGATCTGCCGACATGAACGCCCGGCCGTCCGCCGTCGCGCCTGGGACGATGCGTGCGCTGCTGGTGGGGCTGGCCGTGGTCAATATCGCGGCCTGGAACTGGGCCGAGTACGCGCTGGGCGGCCAGCCCGTGCTGATGGCGTCGGCCCTGCTGGCATGGTCGTTCGGCCTGCGTCATGCGATGGACGCGGATCATATCGCGGCTATCGACGTGGTGACGCGCAAGCTGATGACGCAGGGACGACGGCCGCTATGGGTGGGGTTGTCGTTCTCGCTGGGGCATTCCAGCGTCGTTGTCCTGGCGACGCTGCTGCTGGCGATCCTGCCGGCACGGGGGTGGCTGGACCGTTGGCACCTGATCGGCGGCACGGTGGGGTCGGTGGTCTCGATCGCCTTCCTGCTGGCCATGGCCCTGGTCAATACCGATGTGGCGCTGGCCCAGTGGCGGGTCTTGCGCGCGCGTGGCGTGGAGAGCGCTGGGCCGTCCGTGCCGGGCGGGATGCTGGCGCGGCTGTTCCATCCGGCCTTTCGCCTGGTCAACCGGGGGTGGCAGATGTACCCTCTGGGTTTCCTGTTCGGGCTGGGTTTCGACACCGCCACGGAAATCGGCCTGCTGGGATTGACGGCGGCCCACGCCGCGCACGGGCTGGGCATAGCGGGCATCATGGTCTTTCCATTGCTGTTCACGGCGGGAATGGCGCTTGTGGACAGTATCGAGGCCATGCTGATGATCCGTGCCTTCGGGTGGAGCGCACGGTCCGGGCGGCGGCGCATGATCTATAACCTGGTCGTCACCATGGCCTCGGTCATGGCCGCCGTCGTCGTCGGGCTGGTCGAGGCCGTGCAGATGCTGGATGACGACGAAGCCGCCCCTGCCGGGCTTGCGGTGCGGGCGGCCCGGGCGCTTGGCGATCATTTTCCGGTGGTGGGGCTGGGCATTGCCGCCCTGTTCCTGGCGATCTGGGTGGTGTCCGCCGGGCTGGACCGGTTTGTCCCCGATCGCGCAGGGACCTTGCCGCCTCGGCCGACGGAACCGCGCCCGTGAAGGCCGTCCCCTCATGTCCGTCGCGCTAGGCCAGAAAGTCGGCCAACGCCAGGGGCCGGCTCATGGGCTGGTGATGACGGCGCGCATGCGCGAAACCCTGCGTGTCCTGCACATGTCGCAGGTCGATCTCGAACGCTTCATCGTTGCCCAGGTCGATGACAACCCTCTGCTGGAACGCTTCGATCCGCCAGCCTTTGCGGCCGAAGGGCCGATGCGCGCCGAGGCATGCGGGCCGGACGATGCCGCACTGCGCGTGCAGGCCGGCCCCATGAGCATCCGCGAACGGTTGCTGCGGCAAATGATGCGGGCGATGCCCGATGGCACCGACCGGCGGATTGGCGCGACGCTGATCGACGAACTGGACGCATCGGGGCGGCTGACGGTCGACAGGGCAGATCTGGCCCGCCGCCTGGATGTCGCACAGGAGCGGATCGAGGCGGTCCGTCAGCGGTTGATGCGTTTCGACCCGGTCGGGGTGGCGGCGGTGTCGCTGGCGGAATGCTTCGCAGTGCAGTTGCAGGAGCAAAACAGGTTCGACCCCGCCATGGCGGCGCTGTTGGCGAACCTGGATATGCTGGCGCGGCGCGACATGACGCGGCTGCGCGCGGTATGCGGCGTGGACGCGGACGACCTGGCAGACATGATCGCCGAATTGCGCGCGCTGAACCCGCGGCCATGGATCGAGGACCTGGCCGAGCCCGTCCGGACGCGCATCCCCGATCTGATCGTGCGCTATGGCGAGAACGGTACCTGGTGCCTGGTGGCGGGGCATGATCCGTCCGATACGGTCGGCCTCAACATGTCCCTGGCGGAACGCCTGGGGGGGCTGCGCCGTGAGGACGAGCGCAGGCGTGTCGCGGGCTGGCTGTCCGGCGCACGCTGGCTGGTGCATGCACTGGCGCGGCGCCAGCGCAGCCTGATGGCGGTGGGCGAACATATCCTGTTCAGGCAGGCCGATTTCATGATGTGTGGGCCGGAGGCCTTGCGCCCGCTGACGATGCGGCGTGTCGCCGAGGATTTGCGCCTGCATGACAGTACGATCAGCCGGATCGTGGCCAACAAGCATGTCGCCACGCCGTTCGGTCTGTTTCCTCTCAAATTCTTTTTTTCGGCGGTCGTCGAAGGAACGCATAACGAAGTGCGTTCCGCCGAGGCAGCCCGAGCCCATATCCGTCGCCTGATTCGGAACGAAACCGCCGATCTGGTGATGTCGGACGAGCGGATCGTCCAGGCGCTCCATCGGCTCGGTTTCGTTCTGTCACGTCGGACGGTTGTCAAATACCGGGAGGGATTGGGGATCGGCTCGTCATTCGAACGGCGAAGAATATACCGGTCGGCAGAGAAAATCGGGACAGTTCGGCGGACTTCCCGCATGCCATCCGACAGGGTGGTGCCGCGCCCCACCTGATATCGAGACGTGGTCGCAAGGACTGGGTAACGACCGTTATATCGACAGGTTTGGGAAGCTGGTACGGAAGCGTAGGTTCCCGGCCGGTCAGCAGGGCGCGATGATGGTCTGCCCCTCGGTGGCCGCGACCGTGATTCCGTCGATTGTGAAGCGGAGCGGCCTGTCCTCCATGATCAGATGTCCTCGTCTACCGGGCGGTGGCCCTGGAGGGCGGCGGAGTCCGCCAATGCGGCATGGAGGTCGACATCCGGCACAAAGGCCTCGGGCCGCAACCGCGCCTCGTAGAGGGCGGGGAAATCGCGCATCGTCGTCAGGATCGGATAGGGGGCCGTCTGGCCCTCGGCGAGGAATATGGCTTCAGACATGCCGAACCGTCTCAATATATTGGATTATGCGATCATGTGGAGGCAACATGCCTACGGTATGGATTCTGATTGAGTGCGTTCTGGCATCTTTATTCTTGTCATGTGCGAGGCGCGATATCTCGCGGGCCAGAAATCGCAAGTATCGTTGATTGTCTTGCCCGGCAATCATGGAATTCAAAAAGCCCATTCTATTACGCAGAACCGGGCTTTTTTTGTTTTCATGTTCCGTGATCTGATCAAATCAATCTCCGCTTCTCCCAGCGGGTTCATGGGCCGCCTGTGCCGCGGAAGAGCAGGAACAGCGCAATGATGATTACGATGATCGGCAACAGGCCGAGCCCGTTGAACCCCGTGCTTCGCGGGCCGCCATACCAGCCGGAGCGAATGCCGTAACCGCCGCCGCCGATGGCGAAGAGGATGAGGATGATCACGAGAAGGGTCAGCATCGTGGGGACTCCGGGAGTGGTTGTCCTGATAACGCTTCATGGTTCGGATTGTTCACCCGCCACATGAATGACTCTTCGGGCGCGCGCATGCGTGGTTTGGCCGTGAAAAACCTGATCGAAACCGGGAGCTTCAGGCCCTGATGGGTTTGGGCTAAGTCCGATCTGTTTGGTTGCCCCTCAACTTGACGGGGGTAGTGGCGTATCAATCTCAATTGCCGTAGCGTGTGCGAAAGAGAGGAGCGATGCCGATTGGGATGTGGCCGGCATTACGCATTTCGGCCGCCAGCTCGAACAGGGTTTTCTGTTTGGCGAAGACGCCGCGATAGGCCGCCACAGGCTCAGTGTCGGGTCCCGGAATTCGCTGGCTTCCGATCCGGCACCATTGAGCTCGATAATCTTGAATTCTCGCCGATTTAGGGCGTCTTCGCTGCTGAAGCGTCCGTCCAGGCGGCCAAAATGGCAGCCGTTCATCGAATGTGCGATGGCCTCGACCTTCTGTTCGAGATCCGGAATGTTCAGTCGCATGGCATTTTCATAACGCCCGTCGACGCGCAGGGAGGCGACCGTGCCGAGAACGACCCTTTCGCCGGATGCGGGGACATGGTCCAGGCGGTCGGCGGGGAGGGGTGTCTTGTAGTGGTTTATCAGGGGAGTGACCTGTGGATCCGCGATCATCAGCCTGGTGATGGAGCGAACCCCATCACCGGTGATTGTGGGGGTAGCGAACGGCCAGCAGCGCAAGATCGCGTTCATCCCCAGCAATGCCAACATGTTCTTGGTGAACTGGAACCAGCCTGCCCGCCATGTGAAGGAGCAGTACGCCACGCAGGGGATCGATATCGGTCGGAGCTGGCCGATCTGGCCCAATATGTCGCGTATTACGGTCGGATCGGCTGATGAGATGAAGAAATTCTGTGCGGCGACCGACAGGGTCTTCGCCTGATTCTCATCGGTTGAAACGCGGGCGGGTGGGCCATTGGGCCGCCTCGCCGGAATGTGGTGGGGCTGTATCCGTTCATGTGGGTTACGGATACAGCCCCGTTTTTATGCGTGGTCTATTTTGAGGGCGATGTGTCGGGCTGTATGGCCAATGCGGGAAATTTGAGGGATGCCTGACGTTTTTCCGTGACCGGTAATGCGGTCTTGGCTGGAGACGCGCCGTTTTCACGCATGAGAAACGCGACCAGGGCGGTGGCATCTTCCGGCGACAGCGTGCCGGGAGCCATCAGTGGCATGGCACGTTGGATATAGCCCGTCAGGCGCGAAAGGGGAATTCCGGCCCAGCTTGCCACCAGCCGTCCTTTGAGGGACGGTGTCTGGAAATTTCCACTCAGATCGGCACCGTGGCACATGGCGCAGGCTCTCTGGTAGAGATCCGCTCCGCTTTGCGCCTGCTCGGCAGAGAATGACGGAATCGAGGAGGCCGCGGGCCTGGCGGCGTGAAGCGGGGAGGCGGAGGCTACGTACAGGGCCATTGCGCCCAACGGGCCTGAACGCATGAGGCGAAAAAAAAACTTGCGGGGCATGAGTCAGCCTTCCGAAAGGGGCGAACGGGCGAATAGGTCTGCCAGAACCTTGATGGCCCGTTCCGATTCGGAACGGTCCGGATGTTCGAAGGAATTTCCGATGCTGCCCATTTCTCCTTCGTTATTCAGGTCGTATGCCTGAACCATCAGTCCATCCGTCTTTGAGACTGCTGAGGCGCCCTGATAATGCAGGCCGTACGGGAGGTCCGGACGGGGGGGCAACCAGGCGGTCTGCCCCCTGACGGGGATCAGGCTCTTGTCGTTCCACCAGTCGCGTGCCGCATAGCCGGGGCAATTGATGATGACCTTCTCCGGCAAGGAAGTCAGTTCGCTGGGGTCGTGGAACTCCCGGATTACGACATGCCCGCCTGCCTGGAAGAATTCCGACATCAGCAGATGCCCATAGGAGGCGAAATTGTAGAGCATGAGGGTGTTGCGCTTGGCATAGGGGGCGGCAAAGGGATTTTCCGACGGATGTAGCTCTTCAGCCGTCGGCACGATATCCTTGATGCGATCCGAATAGCGCGCGAACTCCGTGCCATGCTGGGGCATGCCGGTGGATGCATAATCGCCCGTGCGACCATCCGGACCTTCCTCGTGGGGTGTGTTGAACGGCCGGTCGGACAGCACAAAATGTTCGATGAATTCGACAGGGTTACCGGGAAGGCCGAGATAGTCGCGGTAGGTGGCCCATGATATCCGCGCCATCTTTTCCCACAGATCGGCGAAGCCCGGCCCTGCGGGTGCCGTCAGGGAAATACGGGAATCCGGTGTCCAGCTACCATTGGCACGAACCGAGCGGGTCCGGGGCAGGAGGTCCTTGGTATAGATCGTGACGTCGAATCCGGCGCGTTGCGCCGTCAGGGCGGTGGTGAGGCCTATGATGCCGCAGCCGATCACCGCGACTTTGCGTTGCAGGGTGGTGGAGACCTTCTCGACCACCAGGCTCGCCGACCCCCAGGAAAGGGACCACCCGCTGCCACCGTGCCCGTAATTATGGAAAACGAGTTTGTTCCCCACGCGTTCGACATCAAAGCGCGGCCCCATCGGACGGAAAGGGCGCAGGCAGACCTTGATGTCGGTGATCTGATCGGCACGCAGGTCGAATGGCTGAAGCCTGATACGCGGCTTTTGTGGCGTGAAAGCCTGAGCTGGAGAGACAGGTGGGGTCTGGGCATGGAGGAGGCGGCTGCCAGCGAGTGCCCCGACGAGACTGGAGGCGGAGGCGCCGGCGACAAGATGCCTCCGCCCGATATTTCTGTTTCGATTGGTCATGCACGAAGCCTAGTGAAAAAATAGCGCCGGGGAAGGGCATTATGCCCCTCCCTTGCATCCGCAGGAACGGATGTCAGAATGTGGCATTCACGCGCCCATAATAATACCCACCCGTGATAGGGACCTGCGACGAGCTGGCGTCATACACGGCGGTGCCGCCGCTATTGAGGATATCGGGCAGCCGGCGCGGGCGCACATTGAAGACGTTATTCGCGCCAATCGCGAAATGCCAGTGACGGTCGAAACGATAGCCGATTTCGAGATCCGTCAGCCAGCGCGGCGTGTTCTTGAACTGGCCGAAGCACGAATTGGAGTAGCGCAGGGCGCCGCCGCTGGCGCAGGTGAGCGCGCCGTTCGTCCAGTCCTGATAGGTCATCATATCCGTCGTCTCGCCGTATCGGGTCTGGCGGACGTTGATGTCCCATTTCCCGATTGTATAATAGGCATTCAGGATGATCTTGCTGCGCGGATAGGCGGTCGTGAGATATCCTATAGTCTGGGCATTGAGCAAGGACCTGCCATTCGCATCTGTGGCGGCATGATGCAGGCGTGTGCGGTTCAGGTCCAGCGCCATGGAGAGCATCAGATTGCCGTAACGGTGCAGGTGGAACGTGTAGTCGGCCTTGATGTCGAGGCCCTGAGTCCGTGTACTGCCGATATTGGCGAAATAATAGGCCGAGACGTTCTGCGGATCGATATCGTTGACCGGCAGGACATAGCCCATCGCCTGGATCGCATTGATCGCGGTCAGCCCCTTGGTCACGCCGCCCTGGCCGATACGGTTGCGGAGGTTGATCTGGTAGACGTCCGCTTCGACATGAAAGCCATCAACCGGTTCGACGACGAGGCCGCCGCTGGCATTGACCGAATATTCCGGTTTCAGCGGCTGGGCACCGAGAAGCGCGGCCGCGGCGGAGCTGACGGGGAGCAGGCCGGCCGCACCTGTCGGGCTGACGCTCATGGTGCTGAAATGCTGTTCCGCCATCGTGGGGGCGCGGAAGCCCGTGCTGATGGTGCCACGTAAGGCAATCCGCTTCGTGATGTCGTAGCGGGTCGAGACCTTACCGTTCTGGGTATTGCCGACATCGGTATAATGCTCGAAACGTCCCGCGAAATCGAGATCCCAGTTCTTCAGGAGACGGAAATCGCCGTCGATATAGGCGGCCCAGATGTCGCGGCTCCAGTTGCCGGCGCTTTGCGGCGCGATGCCGACATAGCCCTGCGTGCCGCCGACTTCGTAGGAGGCGGGTTCGCCGGCCACGATTTCGTAGGTTTCCAGGCGATGTTCGCCGCCAAAGGCCAGGGTCATCGGTACGGTGTGAAAGATGTCGATATGCCGCCGGAAGTCCAGATTGTTGGTCCACTGGGCGTTGCGGTAGCTCTGGGTGTGTACTGTGGTCGGCGAATAGCCGCAGCCGGTGGTTGAGATGTTCGCGACGTTACCATTGTTGCATCGGCTGCTCAGCAGCCCCGGATTGGCTGTGTGCTTGTTGCCGATATTGTCTTCATCTGCGCCATACTGGGTGCTGAGGTCCCAGTCGAACCCGAGGAAATCGTGGCCCTTGATGCCGAGCATGGCCGCGTAGTCATTTTCCTCGATCGTTTCCAAAGGCGAGAAGCCGGCGGGGTAGAGCGTCGGCGCGATGGTCGGAATGCGGTAGTTCTGGATCGCTTCCGCATGACGGTGGCCGTAGGTGATCTGCCCGTAGAAATCGACCTTCTCGCCGATCGGTTTTCCGAAATCGATGCCCAGATTCTCGCGCGTTTCTTCCGGCGTGCTCATGATCTTGTTCGAGTCGAGGGGAAGTTTGAGCGGGTTGGCCACGATGCCGTTATAATAGCCGCTGGTGGTGGCCCCTTGTGGCCAGTAGCCGAGAAGACGGTGGTCCTTGGTACCTTTCGGAACGAAATGGTCGGTATGGTAGACCTGTCCGCTCAGATGCATATAGCCATCATTGCCGAGCTTGAACCCGCCATCGGCGTTGACCTGATATTGCCAGCCGTCGCCGTTATAGGCGTTCGCGCCGGTCTGCGCCGAAACGTTGAGGCCGTGGCTGGTCTTCTTGGTGATGATGTTGACCACGCCGGCGATGGCGTCCGAGCCGTACATGGCCGCCGCGCCATCTTCCAGAACCTCGATATGATCGATCATGTTGGCGGGGATCATGTTCAGGTCGACGCCGGTTGCGCCGAAGCTCGGACCGGAATTCTGGATAATGTTGGCTGTCACGTGACGGCGCTTGCCATCGACCAGGACGAGAACCTGATTGGGGTTGAGGCCACGCATGCGGATCGAGGAGGTGAGGGCTGCGGTGTCGCTGCCTTTGGCCTGGATGTTGATGGAGGCATAGGTGCGCGTCAGCGCGTCAGCCAGGTTCAATTGTCCTGAACGGGTCAGGGTGGCCGCGGTCACGACCGAGACCGGCGAAGTACTCTGGCGGGCGTGGCGGTTGCTGTCGTGGGTGCCGGTCACGATCACGGCTTCGCCCGCATCGGGCGGTGCCTGATAGGGAGCTGCAGCGGGAATGGGAGCGGGGGGCGCCCCGGCGGAAACGGCGGGCGTGCTGGTCACTTTCCGGCTCTTCGTGGCAGTGCGGTGGCCGGTTGTGGAGGCTGCGGATGTCGTGGCGGTCTGAGCGATCGCGCTGGCGACGTCGCACTGGATGGCAAGAATGGTAGCTGCGATCAGGCTTCGCCTTAGGGTCATAGAATTACTGTGCTCCCGCGCCATTTGCTACGTTATCGAGATAACGTGAGGCGGATCGCGGTTTCGTTTCAATACAAAATCATGTTGTCTGCAACGAATTTGTTCGGGGCACAAACATTGTTGCATATATATCGCGTGTGACATTCGTTGTTATTATTTAGAAATAAAATGAAAGAAAAGACGTGCAATGTCACATTCAATGGTGCGGGGAAACTTGGTTGTTTTGTTGTTTCTTATATGTAATAAGAAAAAATTTACCCCTGCTGGGGTGTGCTGCCAGTGGGCCGTTTGGAATGGCCGTTCAGTCTTTCAATGTCCGACCGAGCCGTGATCGTTGCGCCAGACGTAATCCTGCATCGCAGATGCCAGGCGTTCGGCTTCGTCCACACGGAATTTCACGATGTCGCCGATGCTCACGATCCCGATGACGGCACCGTTGTCGATAATGGGGAGATGACGTGCCCGGCAATCGGTCATCTTGCGCCCGACCTTCAGGATCTGTTCATCCAGCGTTGTCGTCGGTACGTTGCGGGTCATGATGTCGTGGGCCGCCAGATGAGCCACGTCCATGCCGTGGCCGGCCAGCGCGGCGACGAGGTCGCGTTCCGATACCAGGCCGCGGAGATGGGTGTGCTCGTCGAGCACGGGAACGGCGCCGATCCGGTTCCGCGTCATCAGGCTGGCGATTTCGCGGATTGGTGTGTCTTCATGCACAGTGAAGAGATGGCGGTCCTTGTTTTCCAGGGCCTGGAGAACGGTGGCGGTCATGACGTCGTGTCCCTTTTTTCGGATTATTGATGTGGCGTGTGCGTCGCGGACCTGTCCGTATCGCTCAGATGGGAAGCGCAATGGAAAAAGACAGGGTGCGGGTGCGGCATCCGCTCATTCCCTGTACAGGATGTCGTGAGGCGCCGCGGGGCGCAGGCTGGCTTCGCGCATGATGGGCGCGGGACGCAGGAGCGAATGGGTCTGTCGGACGAGCGTCTCGGGAAAGAGTCCGGCCAGGACGGTAACGATGGCCAGGATGGCGATCAGGCCGGCATTTGCGGGTGTGCCGCGTGCCGCGCGGTGCTCTTCCGGGGCCGGTTCCATCATCGCGCGCACGACATTCAGGTAATAATAGAGCCCGATGATGCTGCTTGCGACGAGCGCGACCAGCAGCACGATCCGGCGCGCCGACACGCCGGCGATGACGATATAGGTCTTGGCGAAAAATCCGATGGCTGGTGGGATGCCTGCCAATGAAATCAGCATGATGGCCATGGCGAATGCCAAGGCGGGGCGATGGCGGAACATGCCGCGCCAGCCGGCGATGTCGGCAGGGACGGATGCGCCGCCGAGTGCCGCGAATGCGCCGGAGGTCGCGGCCGCGTATGCCGCCAGGTAGATGGCGGCGCTGGCGAGGCCGAACGGCCCGGGAGACAGAAGGGCGAGCAGCAGGTAGCCGACATGCGCGATGGACGACCCGGCCAGCAGGCGCTTGAGATTGTTTTGCCCCAGTGCCAGCAGGTTTCCGCCGAACATGCTCAGTAAGGCGACGATGGCGAGTTCCGTGCCTGCGGCGTCGGGGCGGAGCAGATCGGCCCCTGCGAAATAGCGTGCCAGTGCCGCGAAGAGGGCAATCTTGGAGGTGACGGCGATAAAGGACGCGACCGGTGTGGGGGCGCCCTCCATGACGTCGGGGAGCCAGGTGTGGAAGGGCACGGCCGAAAGCTTGAAGAATAGTCCGGTCAGCACCAGAGCCGTTGCCGCCAGGGGAAGGGCCGGCCCTTCCGGCCCCTCCAGGGAGGGTGCTGCAAAACGCAGGCTGCCGCTGTCGGCGTGGGACAGTGCGAGGCCGAACAGGAGGATCGCCGATGAGAGGCCGGCCAGGATCAGATATTTGATCGCGGCTTCGTCAGCCGTGGGATGGGTGCGGCGCCAGGCGATCAGGCCCAGCAGAGACAGGCTCAGTGTCTCCAGCCCCAGGAAGAAGATCACCATGTCCGCGCTGCCGGCCATGACCAGCGCGCCGAGTGTGCCGAGCAGCAGCAGCAGGTAGAATTCGTCGGAAGACGTGCCGGTCTCCCGCCATGCCATGATCATGGTGGCGGTCGAGGATAGCAGGATGAGCGCGGCAATGTAGGTGAACCATCCGTCGGGTACGAACAGCATGCCCATAGGATCGCCCGGCCAGGGGAGGAGGGGCCACCACAGGCTGGCAAAGGCCAGGAGCAGCGTTGCCAGCGCGATGACGATGGCGCGTCCTTCGGATCGGCGCCACGCGATGCACAGCAGCAGGAGTGCGATGCCGCCGCTCAGGATCGGCAGTGAGGGTGGCAGACCCGAAAGCAGGGTGGTCATGGGTGGAGGCCCTCCGGCTGCGGCGTGGCGTGGGCGGGCGCCGGTAATGACAGGTCCAGGACCGGCTGGGGATAGGTGCCCAGCAACAGCAGAAGGGCCATGGTGAGGCTCAGCACCGTCATTTGCCGAGGGCCGAAATCAGCCGGCGGTGGCGTGTGGATAGTCCCCTGGCCTGCATGGGGCGGGCCCAGGAAGGCGCGGCCGACCATGGTGAGGGAATAGACGGCCGAGAGTACCAGCCCTGCGGTGCCGAGAATTGCCATCGGCGGGCTGACGCGCCAGGTAGCAAGCAGGGTCAGGAACTCGCCCACGAAATTGCCCATGCCGGGCAGGCCGAGCGATGCGATGGCGAAGAACAGGCCGACGGAAGAGAGATGCGGCAGGGCCTGCCACAGGCCGCCCATGCGCCGCATGTCGCGCGTGTGCAGCCGGTCCTGCAGCGAGCCGGCGATGACGAACAGGGCGCCGGTGCTCAGCCCGTGCGCCACCATCTGCACAACTGCGCCGCGCATGCCCATGGGTGAGCCGGAGAAGATGCCCAACAGCACGAAGCCCAGATGGCTCACGCTGCTGTAGGCGATCAGCCGCTTCATGTCGTCCTGTGCCAGTGACAGCCACGCGCCGTACAGGATGCCGGCCACGCCCAGTGCGAGGGCCACGGGCGCGAACCGGGCCGCAGCCTCGGGGAACAGCAGGGCGACGAAACGGATCAGCCCGTAGCCGCCGGTTTTCAGCAGGATGCCGGCCAGCAGCACGCTGCCGGCGGTAGGGGCCTGGGTATGGGTATCGGGCAGCCAGACATGCAGCGGCACCACCGGCAGCTTGACGGCGAAGGCGACGAAGAAGCCCAGCATCAGAACCATGGCGGTTGTCGGCATCAGGGGCGTGTCGGCCAGGACGAAGTAATCGAAGGTGACGATGCCCGTGGCGTGCTGGTGCAGGATGACGAGGCCCAGGATGGCGACCAGCATCAGCAGGCCGCTGCCCTGCGTGAACAGGAAGAACTTGATGGCGGCGCGGCGCCGGTCCTCATGCCCCCATTGCAGGATCAGCACATACATCGGTACCAGCATCAGTTCCCAGAAGAAGAAGAACAGGAACAGGTCGGTGGCCAGGAAGACGCCATTGATGCCGGCGATCGTCGCGAGAAGCAGCAGATGGAAGAGACCCGGCTGCTCACCGACGTCGCGTGCCGAGAGGATCACGCAGGGAAAGGACAGGAGGGTCGTCAGCCACAGCATCACGAGACTCAGACCGTCCATGTCCATGCGCGCGGCGATGCCCAGCGCCGGAATCCAGGGTGTGGAGAAATGGGCGAGCCATGGGCCGTGGCCCCATTCGGCCGTGCAGGTGATGAAGAGCAGCAGCAGCGCCTGCAACAGGATGGTCGTGATCGCAACCCACCAGGACAGGGACGATGCCTGTCTGCCCCGGTCGGACAGCCACGCGGTGAGGCCACCGGTTGCCGGCAGCAGGATGAGGGCGGGAAGCGCGATCATGGCCGGATGCCCAGGCACAGGGCCACGACCGTGCCCGCCGCGATCCAGCCGGCATAGCGGCGGACCTGCCCGCTTTGCATGCGGCTGAGCATCCGGCTGCCGGCGCGGGTGGTCGCCGCCGTGGCGTCGGACAGGCGGTCGCATAGATCGCTCTGGTTCAGTCGGCCGAGCGTGATGAACGGGCGCACGAGCAGCGTGTCATAGAGCGTGTCGAATCCCCAGCCGGTGCGTGCCAGGCGGGCGATTGCATCCTCCGGCGCCGTTCGTGCCTGCGTGCGGGGGCGCCACAATAGCCATGCCACGCCGACACCGGCGAGCGGCACCAGCGAGCCTGCCCACAACAGCCAGGAGGGGCCCTCGGCCGTCGCTGTGCCGAACAGGGGCGACAGGAGGTGCGACAGGAGATGCACCGGGGCGATGGTGTCGGGCATTTCCATCCATCCACCCGCCAGTGCGAGAATGGCGAGGCAGGCGAGGGGAATGGCCATCGTCGCGCCGGTGCGGCCCGTAGGCTCCGTGTGCCGGGTTCCGAGGAACACGATGAAGACGCAGCGGAAGATATAGATCGCCGTTGCGAAGGCACCGAGCAGGGCGCCGGCCCAGAGCAGGGGATTGGCGTGCCACGCGCCTTGGAGAATCATCTCCTTGCTGTAGAAGCCGGCCGTCAGCAACGGCAGGCCGGCCAATGCCGCAGCACCCGCCAGGAAAGCGGAGAACACGACCGGCATGGCGGGTGCCAGTCCGCCCATCTGGTAGATATCCTGCCGGTGATGGACGCGCAGGATGACCGCGCCGGCCGCCATGAACAGCAGGGCCTTGAAGAAGGCGTGGGTGACCAGATGGAAGATTGCCGCCTGCCAGGCGCCGGAGCCGAGGGCGAGGAACATGTAGCCGATCTGGCTCATGGTCGAATAGGCGAGGATACGCTTGATGTCGGTCTGTACCAGGGCACTGCCGGCGGCCAGCAGCAATGTGATCAATCCGACCAGCGCGACGGCTTTCATCGCGACGGGGACCGCCATGAACAGGGGGTGCAGGCGTGCGATCAGATAGACGCCGGCGGTGACCATGGTCGCGGCATGGATCAGGGCGGAGACCGGGGTCGGTCCGGCCATGGCGTCGGGCAGCCAGGTCTGGAGCGGCACCTGCGCGGATTTGGCGGCGGCGCCCCCCAGCAACAGGAAAGCGGCCGTTGCCGGCAGCAACTGGGCCGGACCGGTGGCTACGATGTGCAGCAGGGCCGCGATATCCAGCGTGCTGGCCTGGGTGGCAAGCAGCAGGAGGCCGCAGAGCATCGCCGCGTCGCCGATGCGCGTGACGATGAAGGCCTTGCGCGCGGCGACGACGTTGGCGGTGTCGGTATGCCAGAAGCCGATCAGGAGATAGGAGCAGATCCCCACGCCCTCCCAGCCGATATACAGGCTCAGCAGGTCCGACGAGAAGACCAGGACCAGCATTGCCGCGACGAACAGGGTCATGCAGCCGAAGAAGCGCGCGATGTCGGGGTCGTCGTGCATATAGCCGCAGGCGTAAAGCAGGATCAGGAACCCGACGCCGGTGACGACCAGCATCATGACCAGCGAGAGCGGGTCGAGGGCGAATGCGATCCGGGTGCTGAAGCCTTCGACCCGCATCCACGACCAAAGCGCCATATGCAGGGTACCGGCGGGTAGGGGAGCCGCCAGGAAGCTGGCAGCGAGCCGGCCGGCAAGCAGGGCCGAGAGCCCGACCGACCCGGCACCGATCATGCAGGAGGCGCGCGCAGGCATGCGGCCGGCTGAAACGAACAGGATTCCAGCCGCGAGAAGGGGGCAGAAGACGATTAACGGCAGGAGTAGAGCGTCCATTTCCCTATCCCTTCAGTCGGTTGCCGGTATCGGCGTCCAATGTCGGGCGGCCGGCGGCATGCAGGCGCAGGATGATAGCCAGCCCGACGGCGGCCTCGGCGGCAGCGAGCGACAGGATCATCAGGAACATCACCTGCCCCTGTGCCGCATGCCAGCGCGCGCCGGCGGCGATGAAGGCCAGCGCCGCCGCGTTCAGCATGATCTCGATGGACATCAGCATCAGCAGCAGGTTGCGCCGGGCCAGCACGCCCAGCAGGCCGGTGGCGAACAGGATGCTGGCAAGCAGCAGCGCTTCGGTGGGAGAGGGCGTGCTCATCTCACGCTTCTCCCGTCACGGTACCGCGGATGTTGCGGCCGATGTGAAAGGCGCTGACCAGACCGGCCAGAAGCAGGAAGGAGGCCAGCTCCACGCTCAGCACGTAGGGGCCGTAGAGCATGATGCCGACGGCCTGCGGCCCGATCGAAACCAGGGTATCGGGACCTGCAGCGGGCGGCAGGGCGCGCAGCGTGATGCAGAGTGCGGCCAGCAGGAGGCATGAGAGGATGGCAGGGCCAATCCAGATTCCGGGTGCCATCCAGTGCCGTTCCCGGTCGCGGTCCGTCCGGCCCAGATTGAGCATCATCACCACGAAGACGAACAGCACCATGACGGCACCCGCATAGATGATGATTTCCAGCATCGCGGCGAACGGTGCGCCCAATGCCTGGAATATGCCGGCGAGCGACAGCAGGAGCACGACGAGATACAGCAACGCATGCACCGGAACGGCGCGCGTCACGACCATGATGGCGGCGCATGCGGCGACCAGCGAGAAGAGGATGAAGGGAAGGTCCGACATGGTGCTTCTCCCGGCTATGGCAGGAGGGTGTGGATGTCGACGGGCGGGGCCTCGCGTTCGGCCTCGCCCTTGTCCTTGCCGGGAATTTTCACGCCGGCGACGCGAAAGAAGCTGTAGTCGGGATATTTTCCGGTGCCGCTGATCAGCAGATCTTCCTTTTCGTAGACCAGGTTCGGCCGCAGATATTCGCTCATCTCGAAATCGGGGGTGAGCTGAATGGCGTAGGTCGGGCAGGCTTCCTCGCACATGCCGCAGAAGATGCAGCGGGAGAAGTTGATCCGAAAATAGTCGGGATACCATCTGCCGTCCTGCTCGGCCTTTTGCAGGCTGATGCAGTCCACCGGGCAGGCCACGGCGCACAGATTGCAGGCCACGCACCGTTCCATGCCATCGGGATCGCGCGAGAGGATGATCCGGCCGCGATAGCGCGGCGGCAGGGGAGGCTTGTGCTCGGGATAGCCCACCGTCACGCGGCGGTGGCCCATATGCAGGAAGGTCAGCCAGAGGGTGCGCAGGATTCCGAACATGGCATGGTCTTCCTCTATCCCGGCGCATGCAGGAGCAGGATCGCGCCGGTGGCGGCGATGTTGAGCAGGGAGAGCGGCAGCAGGATCTTCCAGCCCAGGGCCATCAACTGGTCGTAGCGCGGGCGGGGGAGTGCCGCGCGCAGCAGGATGAACAGGCAGACCAGCGCCCCGGTCTTCAGGCCGAACCACAATGGGGGCGGCAGCAACGGCCCCTGCCAGCCGCCCAGATACAGTGTGGCCAGCAGGGCCGAAATCAGGACCACGCCGGCATATTCGGCCAGGAAGAACATGCCGAACTTCATGCCCGAATATTCGGTGTGGAAACCGGCACCCAGTTCGTTCTCGCCTTCCGGCAGGTCGAAGGGCAGGCGATGCGTCTCCGCCACGCCGGCGAGCATGAACACCATGCAGCCCAGCACCTGCGGCACGATGAACCACAGGCCGGACTGCGCCAGCACGATGTCGCGCATGCTGAACGAGCCTGCCTGCATCACGACGCCCAGCACCGACAGGCCCATGAACACTTCGTAGCTGATCATCTGGGCTGCCGCGCGCATGCCGCCCAGAAGCGCGTATTTGCTGTTGGAGGCCCAGCCGGCCAGCACCACGCCGTAGACGCCCATCCCCATCATCGCCAGCACGAACAGCAGCCCGACATTCAGATTGCCGGCGATGCTCCAGAACGCGGTGACGGGCACGACGCCGAAGGACAGCAGCACCGTCATCATGCCGATCGCAGGCGCCAGCACGAACACCCCCCGGTCGGCGAAGGGAGGTATCCAGTCCTGTTTGAACAGGATCTTGACGCCGTCGGCCACGGCCTGAAGGATGCCGCCCGGCCCTACGCGATTGGGGCCGTAGCGGTCCTGCCACAGGCCCAGCAGCCGCCGTTCGAACCAGGTCAGGAAGGTGGCCAGCCCCAGCAGCACTGCAAGGGTCACGCCGATGATCAGCGGCATTGGAACGGTCATGGCGTATCGTCCCTGTGCAGTTGCACGCGGACGGGGGCGGTAAAGGCGCGGGCGGCCAGATGGGGCGGGCACAGGGCGATGCCGGGTGGCAGTGCCGGATCGTGCCGGACGGGCAGGGTGAGGCGTTCGCCGGCCAGCGTGAGGCTGACCATGCCGCCATCCTGCAGTCCTGCCGGCAGCGTGCCGAGGCGCAGGGTGGCTGGCGTTACGCGTGCGGCGATGGGGGGCGAGAGGGCGCTGAGTTCCTCGGTGCCGAACAGGCGGGGTTCGGGCAGCAGCAGCAGGTCGTCGGGGGCGGCGGTGGAGGGGGCGGGAATGTCATGATGCCATTCGGGGGCCTGGGCGGGGATGCCGTCATCCAGCAGGCGTGCGCCGGCATCGCCACCCCGCATCGGGCCGCCGATTTCCTGCTGGAAGCGGTTGAGGGACTGGACGGAGTTCCAGCCAGGGGCGTGATAGAAGGGCACCAGGGCGCCGGGCGTGTCCGGGGAATAGGCGCCTTCCATGGAGGGCGAGAGGGGGGTGTCGGGCGATTGCGGCAAGGGGCGGTCGTGGACGCTGATATTGGCCCGGACGGCCGTGCGACCGCTGATGCGTGCCGGTTCGCTGCGGAGCCTGCGGCCGTCGAGACGGTATCCGGCGTCGGGCGCGGCATCGATGATACGGGACAGGGCCGGAATATCGTGCGCTATTGTGGCTACGATCTGGTCCAGGTTCGTCCATTCGGGTGCGTCCGCGTGGGTGGCGGCCCGGGTGAACTGTTGGGTCCAGCGCCAGCTTTCCTGAACCGGCATGGTGGGGGTGATTACCGGCAGGAAGCGTTGGGCGCGGCCTTCGGTGCTGACCAGCGTGCCGCCGCTCTCGGCGAAACTGGCGGCCGGCAGTACGAGGTCCGCGCGTTCGGCCAGTCTTGTGGCGATATGGTCGATGACCACGAGGTGGGGCACGGCGGCCAGGAGTTCGTCCAGTGTTGCGGTATCCAGCCGGCGGGTCAGGTCGTTTTCCACCACCACCAGCGTGCCGATGTGCCCTGTGCGGGCCATGGTGCGCACCGCGTCGAGCGGGATACCGCCTGTCAGAGCCATGCCCATGCTGTTGCAATCGGGAGCCACCAGTGACAGCGCCGCGTCCGCGCCGGTGGCATGCAGGGCGGTGGCGATGTTGGCGGCGGCGTGGATGAGAGCGGCGTTGGCGTATTGCAGGCCGGCGACAATCAAGGGGCGGCGGCCGGTGCGCAAGGCGGTGGCGATCGTGTCCGCCAGTCGGGATTCCGTCTCCGACAGGTCCGGCGCATCGGGCGCCGAACCGTCGAGGCGGTGGGCGACGGCGAAGCCCAGGCGCGCGATGGCGTCGGGTGCCGCGCGGTGAGCCGTGGCCGCTATCGGATCGAGGTCGGTGGCGGCGGGTGTCAGCACCATCAGCGGCGAGGGGGCGTCGGAGCCGAACATGCGCACGGCGGCGTCCATCCAGTGCGGCACCTTCGCCGCGTCGGCGGCGGGGAAAGCAGCCCGGCGCAGGGTCTGGCGCAGGGCCAGGCTCAGGCGCGGGGCGGTGACGCAGACATCCTCGCCCAGTACCAGGACGGCGTCGGCGGATTCCATGTCGTGCAGGCTGGGGTTGCGGGCCGGCGTTGCGCGCAGGAGGGCTGGGACCTGCATGGTCAGGTCATGCTCAAGCTGCGCCAGTCCGGTTGAAAACCGGTCAGGGCCGGTGAGACAGCGCAGGGCGAAGTTCGATTCCAGCGACGCCCGTGTCGATCCGATGCCCACGATCGGGCCGTCCTTGGCCATGGTGGCGAACCGTTCCAGTGCGGTTGCCATCGAGATGGGAACGGGGATGCCGCCCTGCCGCAGGATGGGCGCACGCGGGCGGGTGGGGGCGTTGGTGAACCCATGGCCGTAACGCCCGCGATCGCACAGGAAATAGCGATTGACCGCCTCGTGATAGCGATTGATCACCCGGCGGACCGAGCCCTGCCGCGCATTGACGATGGTGTTGCAGCCCACGGCGCAGTGCGCGCAGACCGAGGGCGCGCCGCCCATGTCCCATTTGCGGCTGTAGACAGCCGAGAACGGTTTGTCAGTGAAGACGCCGGTGGGGCAGATTTCCACGAGGTTTCCGCTGAAGGCGCTTTCCAGCGCGCCGTCTTCGTGGCGGCCGAAATAGAGGTCGTTATGGGCTGCGAAGGCCGCCAGATCCTCGCCGCCGGCATAGTCGCGATAGAAGCGCACGCAGCGATAGCAGCCGATGCAGCGGTTCATTTCGTGATTGATGAACGGCCCCAGATCCTGGTTGCGGTGCGTACGCTTGGCGAAGCGATAGCGGCGTGAATCATGGCCGGTCATGACCGTCATGTCCTGGAGGTGGCATTCGCCGCCTTCGGGGCAGACGGGGCAGTCGTGCGGGTGGTTGGTCATCAGCCATTCGACGACACCGGCGCGGAATTCCCGCGCCTGGGGATCGTCGATGGACAGGATCGCGCCGTCGGTGACCTGCGTCATGCAGGCCATGACGATGCGGCCGGTCTTGTCGTCGGGGCCGCTGAACTGCTTGATGGCGCACTGGCGGCAGGCGCCTACCGAGCCCAGCTCCGGATGCCAGCAGAAATAGGGGAGGTCGGCGCCGGCCTCCAGGCAGGCTTGCAGCAGATTCTCGTCCGTGCGGGCGGGGCAGGCGCGGCCGTCGATCAGGATCGTCGCCATGGTCCCGTCGTTCCTTCTATGCGGCGTGACGCAGCGGGCAGGCCCGCAGGCGGATGTGGGTGTCGAAATCCTCGCGGAACAGTTTCAGGCCGCTGGCCAGCGGGGCCATGGCGCCCGGTGCGTGCGCGCAGAAGGTGCGGCCCATGGGGCCGATCATGCGGGCATGGTCGTGCAGCCGGTCCAGATCCTCGGGCTCGCCGGTGCCGTTCTCGATGGCGTCCAGCAGGCGCTCGACCCAGGGCAGGCCGTCGCGGCAGGGCGTGCACCAGCCGCAGGATTCCTGGGCGAAGAAATGTTCCAGATTATGGAGCATGCCGATGGGGCAGGTCCGGTCGTCCAGCAGGATGGCCAGGCCGGTGCCCAGCCGGCTGCCGGCCTTTTCCACCGCGCCATAGTCCATCGGTATGTCGATCTGTCCGGCGTCGAGGAACGCGGTGGAGGCACCCCCGGGCAGCAGTGCGCGCAGCCGGTAGCCGTCGCGTATGCCGCCGGCATGCTCCTCGATGATCGCGCGCAGGGGGGTGCCCATCGGCAGTTCCCACGCGCCGGGCCGGCGCACGCGACCGCTGACGCCGTAGAGCTTGGTGCCGCTGTCCGGGCCTAGGCCGAGCGAGACGAACCATTCCGCGCCGTTGGTGACGATGTGCGGCAGGTTGCAGAGCGTCTCGACATTGTTGACGACGCTGGGCGCGCCCCACAGGCCACCGACCTGCGGGAAGGGCGGTTTGCTGCGCGGCTGGGCCCGGCGGCCTTCCAGCGCGGTCAGCAGGGCGGTTTCCTCGCCGCAGATATAGCGGCCGCCGCTGGCATGGACGTGGATCTCGAACCCGAAGCCGGAGCCCAGGATGTCCTCGCCCAGCCATCCGACCTGCCGGGCTTCCGCGATTGCGCGGTTCAGCCGCTCCAGCGCCAGATGATATTCGCCGCGCAGGAAGATCACGCCGTGGCCGGCCTGGATGGCGTAGCCGGCGATGATCATGCCTTCGATCAGTTGCAGCGGGTTGCCTTCCAGCAATATTCGGTCCTTGAAGGTGCCGGGCTCCATCTCGTCGGCGTTGGCGATCAGGTATTTGCGGCGGGTGGCGGCGGGGTCCTTGGGTACGAAGCTCCATTTCTGGCCGGTGCCGAAGCCCGCCCCGCCGCGGCCGCGCAGTTTCGATGCGGTGACCATGTCGATCACCGCATCGGGGGTCATGTCGCGCAGGGCGCGGCGAACCGCCTGCCAGCCGCCGGCGCGGCCATAGGCGGCGCAATCGGGCGGGCCGTCGGGCAGGCCGATCATGGCGGTGAGGGGGCGGTCGGATATGGTCATGGCGTGGGGGCCCGCAGGGTGTCGGCCAGTTGCTCCGCCGTCTCGGCGGTCAGGTCGCCATGGAGGGTCCGGTCCACCAGCATGGCAGGTGCGTGGTCGCAATGGCCGAGGCAGACGATCGGCAGCAGCGTGACGGCGCCGTCCGCCGTGGTTTCGCCCGGCCGGATGCCCAGCCGGGCTTGCAGGCGCGTGCAGACGGCGTCTCGGCCCATGATCCAGCAGGAGACGCTGTCGCACAGCAGGATGACGTGCCGCCCGACCGGGCGGCGGAAGATCAGGTTGAAATAGGTGGCGATACCGTCGAGATCGGCCGGTGACATGCCGAGCAGGGAGGCGGTTTCGGCCAGATGCGTGTCGCTGACCCAGCCGAAATAGTCCTGCACCATCGTCAGCGCGGAGACCGAGGCTGCGCGGAGCCGGTGCTCGGCCTGGGCGAGATCGGCGATCCGGGCCCGCAAATCGGGGGGAAGCGGGGCGTCAGCGGTCGACATCGGCCATCACGAAATCGATGCTGCCGATGATGGCGATCAGGTCGGCGATCATGGCGCCGCGGCTGATCAGCGGGATCATCTGCAGGTGGGGGAAAGAGGGGGTGCGGATGCGTGTGCGGTAGGACATCGTGCCGCCATCACTGATCAGGTGATACTGGTTGAGCCCCTTGGTGGCCTCGATGCAGCCGCGCGCCTCGCCGGGTGGAATGACCGGGCCCCAGCTCACATTCAGGAAATGATGGATCAGGGTTTCGATGTCGTGCATCGTCCGTGCCCTGGGCGGCGGGATGGTGAGCGGATGGTCCGCCTTGGTCGGGCCGGCGGGCATGTTGTCGACGCATTGGCGGACGATGCGCAGGCTCTGGCGGATTTCGGCGATGTGTACCACCACGCGGTCGTAGCAATCGCCGTTCGTGGCCGTCGGGATGTCGAATTCGAGCTGGTCGTAGCAGGCATAGGGCGCGCGGCGGCGGTAATCCCATTCCAGCCCGCAGGCGCGCAGGCCGGGGCCGGTGACGCCCCATTCGATCGCCTCGCGCAGCGTGTAGGCGCCAACACCCTTGGTACGCGCGCGGAAAATGCCGTTGCGCATCACCATTTTCTCGTATTCGTCGAGGCGTTTCGGCAGATGGTCGAGAAAGGTGCGGATCAGGGCGTCCCAGCCGACGGGTAGATCCATCGCGACGCCGCCGATGCGGAAGAAGGCGGGGTGCATGCGAAAGCCGCAGATGGCTTCGATGATCTCGAACACCCGCTCGCGGTCGGTGAACATGTAGAATACGGGCGAAAGCTGGCCGACATCCTGGCTCATGGTGCCGTAGAACACCAGGTGGCTGGCGATGCGGAACAGTTCCGCCAGCATCACGCGGATCATCTGCGCCCGGGGGGGGACCTGGATGCCCGCCAGCGTTTCCACCGCCATGACGTAGGGGAAATTGTTCATCACGCCGCCCAGATAATCGACGCGATCGGTGTAGGGGATGTAGCTGTGCCAGGATTGGCGCTCGCCCATTTTCTCGGCGCCGCGATGGTGGAAGCCGATATCGGGTACGGCATCGACGATCCGCTCGCCTTCGAGTTGCAGCACGATGCGGAACACGCCGTGTACGCTGGGATGGTTGGGGCCGAGATTGAGGAACATGAAATCGGTGTTCGCCGAATGGCGCCGCATGCCCCATTGGCCGGGATCGAAGCGGAGGGCCTCCTGCTCGCGCTTCTCCTGGTCCTCGGTCAGGCTGTAGGGCGGCATTTCGGTGGCGCGGGCGTAATGGTCCTTGCGCAGCGGGTGGCCGACCCATGTTGGCGGCGTCAGGATGCGGCGCTGGAACGGGTGCCCGTCGAAGACGATGCCGAACAGGTCCCAGGCCTCGCATTCGTACCAGTTCGCGTTCGGCCACAGGTCGGTGATGGTGGGGGCGTGCGGGCGGTCTGCCGGCAGGGGGACCTTCACGCGCAGTTCGTCGCCGGCGTCGGCGAAGGAGAGCAGGTGATAGACCAGGGTGAAGGCGGATGCGGGCTGGTTGCCGCGATGCGTGCGTTCGCGCTCGTCGATCACCGTCAGGTCGAAGAGCATGCGCAGTGCCGTGTCCGGCTGTTTCAGGCGGGCGAGGACATCATGCACATCGTGCCGTGCGATCCAGACCGTCGGCACGGCGTCGCGTGTTGGCTCGATGGCCAGGATCGCGGGCGTGGAGGCGCGCGTCACCTGCGCGAACATGGTGTCGGGCGCGCGAAGATCGGCCGGCCGGGGTGGGGTGGCCACGATCATCGTCGCCTCCGTTCAGAGCGCGTCGGGAGAGCGGAGGTCGCGCGCCGCGCGGCGTATGTCGCGCCTGGCGTCGCGCATGCTGGGTGGTGTCACGCGTTCGATGCCTTGCGGGCCGACCATCCAGCTCAGCGGGCGCCGTTGGGTGCCGATGGCGTTCTGCAACAGCATCAGCCCCTCCAGCAGCGCGTCGGGGCGCGGCGGGCAGCCGGGCACGTAGACATCGACCGGCAGGAAGGAATCCACGCCCTGCACTACGCTGTAGATGTCGTACATGCCGCCAGAATTGGCGCAGGAGCCCATCGAGATGACCCAGCGCGGTTCCAGCATCTGATCGTAGAGATACTTGATGATCGGGGCCATCTTCACGAATACGGTGCCGGAGATGACGATCAGGTCGGCCTCGCGCGGGGTGGCGCGCAGCACTTCGGACCCGAAACGGGCAATGTCGTATTTGCTGGTGAAGGCCGTCGCCATTTCGACATAGCAGCAGGAGAGGCCGAAATTGAACGGCCAGATCGAATTCTTCCGGCCCCAGGACACGAAATCCTGCAGGCGGCCCATGACCAGGCTGCGACGGACCGCCTCGGCCGCGGTCGGGTTCTCCGGTCGCGTGGAGGCCGGGGTGGCCGAGGCCGAGGTCAGGGACCAGCGCATGCCTATGATACCTTTCGGGTCAGTCGCTGCGTGGGGCCCCATTCCAGACCCCCGCTGCGCCACAGATAGGCCAGTGCGATCCCCAGATAGACCGTGAACAGGAGCACTGCGCCATAGCCCTGCCACCCTGCCTGCCGGACGATCGGGGCCCATGAGAACAGGAAGACCGCCTCGGCATCGAAGATCACGAAGAACACGGCGATCAGATAATATTGCACGGGCAGGCGCAGATGGGCCGAGCCTACGGGCAGGATGCCGGATTCGAACGGCAGGTTCATCGATGCGCCACGGGCGGGGCCGACACGCCGGTTGCCGGTGACGGAAGCCAGGGCCAGCATCATCGCCAGCAGGGCCGCGATGGCGATGGCATAGAGCATCAGGGGATGCAGCGCACAGAAGCTCCACATGGACAACACCATCGGGTTGTCGCCGCTGAACGTGTGCCGCGGATACCAGGTTGCAGGACGGGAAATCTTTGCCGAATATTTAACGGTCCCGTGGGGATCGTTCCCATCCGCCGCCCATGGCGCGCACGAGGTCGATCCCCGCCACCAGGCGCCGGGTGGTGATGGTGATCATGTCCTGGCGTGCCTGCAGCTCTGCGGTCTGGGCGATGACGACCTGGAGATAATCCACCGCGCCTTCGCGATACTGGATGGTTGCCAACTGGTTGGTACGGGCGGCGGCGGAGACGGCCTCTTCCTGTCGTGCGGAGGCGTCGGCCAGGTGGTTGAGCAGGGCGAGCTGGTCTTCGACCTCGCGGAAGGCGTTGAGTGTGGTCTGGCGGTCATTCGCGGCGGCTTCGGCATAGGCGGCGTGCATGGCGGCCAGATCGGCGAAGCGGCGGCCGCCGTCGAAAACGGCCAGCGTGGCCAGTGCCGGGCCGAGGGCCCACACGCCCGTCCCCGCCGATAGCAGCATGCCCGTTGTCGTTGCCGATCCGCCCGATGCGCCGAGGGTGATGGTAGGAAAAAAGGCCGCGCGTGCGATGCCGATCCGCGCGTTTGCCGCCGCCATGCGCCGTTCGGCGGCGGCGATGTCCGGGCGGCGTTGCAGCAGCGTGGATGGGGCCGTGACGGGGATGACCGGCACCGGGTCCATGGCGCTGGCCGGAGGGAGGGAGAACAGGGACGGTTCCTCGCCGATCAGCACGGCGATGGCGTGTTCGGTCAGGGCGCGATCGGCCACTTGCTGGTCCAGTTGGGATTGGACCGAGGCCAGTTGGGTGCGGGCGCGGCCGACATCGAGTTCGCTTGCCGCGCCGCCGGTAAAGCGGGTCGTGGTCAGGTCCAGCGCCGCCTGATAGGCGGCGATCGTGCGGCGCAGGACGTCGATCCGGGCATCCAGCCCGCGAAGCTGGAAATAATCCTCGCCCAGTTCGGCCTCCAGGCTGAGACGCATGGTGGCGAGATCGGCGGCGCTGGCTTGGGCGTCGGAGCGTGCTGCGGCGACGAGGTTGCGGATGCGGCCCCAGAGATCGGGCTCCCATGAAATGGTGCCGCCGGCGGCGTAGGTACGATAATCGAAACGATTGCCGGTCTGGGCGAACACGGCGCGTTCGCGCTCGGCGCTGGAGGCTGCGTCGATCTGGGGGAAGAATTCGGCCCGTGCACGCCGCACCAGGGCGCGGGCCTGATCGTATCGCGCCACCGCTGCCGCAAGCTGGGGACTGTTATGCGCGATCCGGGCCTCCAGCGCGTTCAGCCTGGCGTCCGCCATGATTGTCCACCAGTCCGGGCGGCCGGCCGTGTCTGCCGGTTGTGCCGGGGTCCAGGGGCCGCTTTCCTTGAAGGCGGGGACGGTAGGGGGAGCGGGTTTGTGGTCGTCGGGCGCCAGGTTGCAGGCAGAAAGCAGCGCGAGAGTGAGAAGCAGGGCTCTGCAACGGAAATCAGGTGCCATGCGGGGTGTCCTGCGGCCGGACCTCGTCGCCGTCGCGCAGATCGTCCCTGGGATTGTCGATGACGGCGCTTTGCGGTGGCAGGCCCGTGACCTCCAGCTCGGTGCCGAAATCGGTCACGATGGTGATGGGCTGGATCTTTACATGGTGGCTGGAATCCATCGTCGCGACGGTGGTGCCGTCGCGCCGGAACAGCAGGCTGCTGGCGGGCACGCGGACGGGGGAGGATGCGGTGCCGGCAGTGGTATCGGTGCCGGGAAAAGTGAAGGCGATCCGGGCATAGGCGCCCGGTTTCAGCAGGTTTTCGCCATTGTCGTAGACAAGCTGCACCAGCATGGCGCCGGACTGGGGATCGACGGCGTTCGATGAGCGGATGAGGTGGGCCTGGAAGGTGCGGCCGGGGTAATCGGGTACCGTAAAGGCGACCACCATGCCGTCCTGCATCCGGGCCGCATAGGCCTGGGGCACGCTGACATAGAGGCGCAGCCTGGTGACATCGGAAACGGTGAAGAGCGGCTGGGCCGCCGTGGTGCCGGCGACGATCAAGGCGCCGATATCGGTGGCGCGGCTGGTCACGATGCCGGTGAATGGCGCGGTGATGTGTTTGAAGCCAGAGAGGGTTTCCAGCCGCTCCACCTCGGCCGCCGCTTCGTGGCGCGTGGCCTCGCTGGCGGCGAAATTGCCCCTTCGTTCGTCGGTTTCCTGCTGGGACACCGCGTTCTGCGCATTGAGGCGGTCCCAGCGGCGGGTGGTGATGCGGGCGAGGTCGCGCTGGGCGGTGCGGGTTGCCAGTGCGGCGCGGGCGGCGGCGAGCTGCTGGTCCACATCGGGCGTGTCGATTTCCGCCAGCAACTGGCCCTGCTGCACCTTTTGCCCGATATCGACATACCAGCGGCGCAGATAGCCGTTGGTGCGGGCGTAGACGGGCGCGCTGTACCAGGCCTGCAACCGTCCGGGCAGGACCAGCCTGTCCGTCGCCATGCCGCCCGGATGGATGATGGTCACCGTCGGGATTGTGCCGGCCAGTGTTTCCGCATGAAGCCGGTGTCGGGCATGCAGGCGCAACAGCGTGCCCGCCACCAGGACCAGCGCGAATAGCGATGCCCCGATCAGGACGAACTGGCCGAGCCGGGGCGGTGGCCTGCCGCCTTGTGTCTGCGTCTCCGTCTCCGTCTGCGTCGGAGCGGGGTCACGCATGAGCGGAGGCTTCATGCACGGCAGCCCGTGCGCGGCGTTGATAGATGATGGCGAACAGGGCCGGCACGAGGAACAGCGAGGCGCAGGTGGCGAAGATCAGCCCGCCGACGACGGCGCGGCCGAGCGGGGCGTTCTGCTCGCCGCCTTCGCCGAAGCCCATCGCCATGGGCAGCATGCCGATGACCATGGCCAGCGCGGTCATCAGCACCGGCCGCAGGCGGGTCTTGCCGGCCGCCATCGCCGCTTGCAGCGCATCGCCATGTTCGGCGAGCTGTTCGCGGCAGAAGGCGATGACCAGGATGGAATTGGCGGTGGCGACGCCCATGCACATGATCGCGCCGGTCAGGGCCGGGACCGACAGCGGCGTGCCGGTGGCGAACAGCATCCAGCAGATCCCGGCCAGTGCCGCCGGCAAAGCGAGGATGACGATGCATGGATCGGTCCAGCTCTGGAAATTGATCACGATCAGCAGATAGATCAGCACGATGGCCCCCAGCAGCCCCGCGCCGAGGCCGGAGAAGGCGGTGGTCATGGACTCGTACTGCCCGCGCAGCGTCACCGTGACCGTTGCCGGGCGCTGGGGCTCCAGCCGGTCCAGCACCCGTTGCACGTCGGAGGCGACGGCACCCAGGTCGCGCCCGTCGCTGCCGGCGAAGATGTCGATCAGCGGGCGGATATTGTATTGCCCTTCCACGGGGGAGGTGGTGCCGCGCGTGATCGTGCCCAGTGCGCCCAGCACCTGGGGCCGTGTTGCCAGGGCGCCCGTGCCGGTCACCGGCAGGCCGATCACGTCCGACAGGGCGCCGATCCGGTACTCCGGCATCTGGACCGAGATCGGGTAGGTCACGTTGTTCTGCGGGTTCAGCCAGTAGAGCGGGGCGGTCTGCGATGTGCCGGCGATCGAGGTTGCGATGCTGCTGGTGACGTCGCCTTCCGTCAGGCCCAGTTGGTTGATGCGGGTACGGTCGACCTCGAAACGCAGTTCGGGATAGCTGGCGGGCTGCTGTATCCGGGCGTCGACCAGCCCGTCGATGCGGCGGATGTCGCGCAGCACCCGTTCGGCGAACTGCCGTGTCTCGTCGGGCTGCGGCCCGCTGACCTGGATGTCGATCGGGGCCGGGGCGCCGAAATTGAGGATCTGGCTGGTGATGTCCGATGGCAGGAAGGCGAAGCTGGCCTGCGGGAACAGCCGGGGGAGGTCGGCGCGCAGGCGGCGGATATAGCGCGCGGTGGGATGGTGGTCCTCCTTCAGCGCGATCAGGATGTCCCCGTCCTCGGGCCCGATCGTGCCGGAGGCGCTGTAGGACACGTTGATGGCGCTGTTCGGCAGGCCGATCATGTCGGCGATGGACAGCACTTCGCCGGCCGGGATGCGCGCGCGGATCTGCTTCTCGACATTCAGGAAGAGCGAGGCGGTTTCCTCGATCCGCATGCCGACCGGTCCGCGCACATGCAGGGTTATCGCCCCTGCATCCACCTGAGGAAAGAAATTGCGGCCGAGAAAGGGCAGGAAGGCCAGGCTGAGGACGGCGAAGCCAAGAAAGAGGCAGATGAAGCGGCCGCGATGGGCCAGAACGGCCTCCAGCACCCTGCCGTACTGCTCCCGGAGTGATGCGAAGCGCCGTTCGAATCCGTGCTGGAAGCGGGTGAACATGCCGCCCGCCGTGCCGTCCCCATGGTTGTGGGGGCGGAGCAGGAACATGGCCATGGTGGGAACCAATGTGCGCGAGAGGAGGAAGGACATCATCATCGCGAACATCACCGACAGGGCCATCGGCACGAAGAGAAAGCTCGACACGCCCGGCAGGTAGAACATCGGCACGAAGACGATGCAGATGCACAGCAGCGACAGGAAGGCGGGCACGATGATCTCGCCCGAGCCGTCGATGATGGCGGGGTGAACATCCTTGCCCATCTCCAGATGGCGTTCGATATTTTCGATCGTTACCGTCGCCTCGTCCACCAGGATGCCGACGGCGAGTGCCAGCCCGCCCAGTGTCATGACGTTCAATGTCTGGCCGAAGGCCGACAGGATGGCGACGGCGCCGAGGATCGAAAGCGGGATCGAGGTGGCCACGATCAGGGTGGAGCGCCACGAGCCGAGAAAGAGCAGGATCATCAGGCTGGTCAGCCCGGCTGCGACCGCGCCTTCGCGCAGCACGCCGCTGACGGCGGCCCGGACGAACAGCGACTGGTCGTTGACGGGCGTGATCCGAAGCTGTTTCGGCAGGCCGCGCCTGGCGTCGGGTATCGTGTCGCGAATGCCCTGGACGATGGCGATGGTGGAGGTCGCCCCCGATTTCAGCACCGTCAGCAGGGCCGAACGCTGGCCGTCGACATGGACGATGTTCTGCTGCGGCAGCGAGCCGTCGCGCACATGGGCCACGTCGCGGATGCGGACCACGGCGCCGTTCACCGTCCTGACCGGCAGCATGTCGAGCTGTTCGACCGATGGCGGCGCGTTGTTCAGGCGGAGATTATACTGGTATTCGCCGATTTTCACGAAACCGGCGGGGGTGATCTGGGTCTGGATGGACAGGGCGCTGGCTACGTCCAGGCCCGAGACGCCGCGCGCCTGCAACTGGCTGGGGTCGAGGTCCATCTGGATCTGCCGTACCCGCCCGCCTGTGGGGAAGGGAATGGCGGCACCGGGCACCATCACCAGCCGGGTGCGGATGAAGTTGAAGCCGAAATCATAGAGCTGCTGTTCGGTCAGCCCCGTTCCCGACAGGCCGAGCTGGAGGATCGGCACGGTGGAGGCGTTGTAGTTCAGGATGAGCGGCGGCGTTGTCCCGACCGGAAGCTGGCGCAGCAGCGTCTGGGCGATCGCCGTGACCTGGGCATTGGCGAGGCGCACATCGGCACCGGGCTGGAAGAAGATCTTGGTGACGCCGATCCCGGTCAGGGCCTGGCCCTCGATATGCTCGATATCGTTCACCGTCGTCGTCAGCGCACGCTGGAAGGGGAGCTGGATGCGGCCCGACATGTCCTGCGGCGAAAGGTTGGTATAGGTCCAGGCGACCGCGACGACGGGGATGCTGATATCGGGGAAGATGTCCTTGGGCGTACGGACGGCCGACAGCACGCCGGCGATCACGATCAGGATCGCCATGACCACGAATGTGTAGGGGCGGGCGAGCGCGAGCCGGACGATCGCGTTCATGACCGTGCGGTGCGGGCTTGTGGCCGATCCGGTGGAAGTGCCCCGCAGGGTGCCGTCTCCGGCGCGTGCCCTTTCCCGGCAACGTGCCGCCCGCTAGTCCTCCGGTCCTGCATCAAGCGGCATCTTTCCATGATCCGGCGTACGGAAGCCTGGCATGCGGGCATGGTTGCCCGCCGACAGTTGATATAGCTGCCGGTGGCAGGGGAAAGTGCGTCAATTGCGAGCGATCACGATGAATTTTACGGTCGGTTTGAAGAGTCGCCCGCGGCGAAAGGAGGAATGGAGCGTGCTGCCGTCCAGTCCGCATTGATAAGGACGGCGTATGGGATTCGACACGCGTGCGGAGACCGGCCGTCGTCGACCCCGGTCACGCATGATGAACATGACGATGTGGGGCGGGGGGGGGGATGCACCCCTATTTCGGTCGGATGACGGCGCGCGATTCCTGATTTTCGGTATCTACACTGATACGTTGGTAAACCGCCAGCGACAGGACGACGATCGTTGCCGTCACGAGAAGCCCAATGGGATAGAAAATCTGCTGGATATGTTCCCTGCTTACCTCGAAGACTGCCACCAGACCCTCGATGAAAACGGCGATGATGATCGTCGTGATGAATTTTGTGAGGCTCAGGCGCGCTTCGAGAGGCGAGACCTTGACGCGGCTTTGAATGACTTCCTCTTCCATGAAATATTTTGCCACGTCGAATACGGCGATGGCGATAACGACATAGCTGATGGCCAAAAGAAGGGCGTCGCGTCCTTCGTGCCAGGAAGTCAGCAGCGTAAACAGAAGGTTGAACAGACCGTAGAAGATGAGTCCCAGGGACAGGATCATCAGCATGACACTTGCTGTGCCGAAGGCAGCGCGGGAAACTTTCTTTAATGTGCCTTCGTAAGTGATCGACATTTCCTGACCCGGCCTTGTTGGGATGATCTGCATCATCGTACTCATGATGAATCGACGGCTGGATGTTAACCGCTTCTTCCTGGTCGTTTCCGCTGGTCTTCACATGTGGGAGGCGCACCCTGCACGCGCCAGACTTCAACGCCGCATATGGCCGACGGTTCGACCTTGCATGCATCGGGGGCGTTGGGCGCCACCGGGCGGACACGCGTGGCGCGCCGCTGGTCCTGCCGGTGTGGCCGCCAGGCCGACCCGGCGCCCGAGACCTATCGGGCGCGCTGCACCGGGCGCTGCGTACACCGCCCGATTTCGGGTGGGGTCGGCCATAATCTGCCGCAGGAGGCGCCAGTTTCCTTCGCGGATGCCATTCGTGCGGTTGGGTCATGGCAATGCGTACGGCATTCGAAAGGATCATGCGCTGCCAGGCATGGTCTCCGGGGCCGGGGTACGGCCAGAGCCTGGAGCCCGGAATCTTCCGCCATGCGAGAGGAAGGATTCTGGCGTTCCAGGGCCTGTTGTCACCGATGGTGCATTAGAAGTGTCGTTCGTAAACCTTGATGACATCATCAGGCTTTACGTAATCCTGCGGTTCGATGCGGCCGACCACCGCGCCGCCTGGCTCCTGACGGACGACATAGGCGTAGTCCTGGAACGCGCGGTAGGAGAACCCTCCGGCGGCCGCTACGGCCTTCAGCATGGTCATGCCGGGCTGATAGGCGAACTGTCCGCCATGTTCGACCTCGCCGATGACTGAAACCGGGCGGTATTCCACGACCTGCACGGTCACCTTCGCGTTGCTGAGAATATGCTGGTCCTTGAGCGTGGTGGCGACACGCTGGCCAAGCTCCCCGGCTGTCAGCCCCTCGGCCTTGACCATGCCGATCAGCGGAAAGGCGATGCTTCCGTCGACGGGCACGCGTGCGTCGGTCTGGAACTGATTTTCGCCGAACGTCGAGATATTGATCCGGTCGCCGACGCCGATCGTGTAGCTCGCCGGATCATACCGGGGGATTGGTGTCAGGTCACTTCCAGGCGCGCACCCGGCGAGCCATGCCCCCGTGAGCATGAGCGGGAAGCCGAGTCTTGCGGTACGAACACCAAAAGTATGACGGAGCGACGACATGTCGGAACTTCCCTGCTGAGGTTGGTTGGTAATGATCGTGTCAGGTCACAGATTCAGGTCCACCCGTATCATGACGGTGTTGACGGTAAATTTTCCTGTCGTGCCCAGGACGTTCTGGTTGGAGATTGTGTAGTCGAGGTTCAGGCTGAGGTGTCGGCTGATGAGCCATTGAGCCGAAAGCCCCCCACCGAAGATGGTCTGGCTACCGCCGGACTGGGTCAGGATGCTGCCGACAAGGTGTGTCGGCGTGTTCTGGTATTCTCCTTTCTGAAAAGTGAAATACCCGGACAGGAGGACGTCGCGCCGGTATTGGTGGGTGAGGCCGAGCTGCACGTTTGTGTAGGTAAAGCCGGCCACGTTTTCGAAGGCGCTGTCCTCGATCCCGTGCTGGACGTCCAACTGGAGGCGTGTCAGGCGGGTGGGGGCCCACCTTGCCTGGGCTTCCACGATCGGCGTGGCATAATCGGGATAGGCGGCATTGCGGTAGAAGCGGCGCTGATATCCGGCCATGACGCGCAGGTCGACCAGGTGGACGGCGTTGTAATCGATTCCCGCCAGGAGCGCCAACCCGTTGGAATCGCGGCCCGGATAGCCGGCGAGCCCATGCGTATAGCGGATTTCGGTTCCGCGCAGCATGACCAGCGCGCTGGCTGCTTCCGTCCAGCGGTAACGGCCCGTGAGGCTTTCGACGATCACTGCCCGATTCCGATAGGTCTGGGGAACGGCAATGCCGATTGCCGAGGGGAGGCGGGCGCTTTGATCGAACGCGAAATTCGTAATGTTCGCCTCCGGAATCAGGGAAAAGCGTCCATCGCGTGCCATCGTATAGCTCAGCGCTGCTCGGTCGACCCGGTATTTGACGGGTTGGATCGTCGCGAAGCTGCCGATCGTGTTGGGTACTTGGACCAGGCTGAGATGGGAATAGTCGAAGCCCAGCCTGTCATTGGCGATATCGTGGTATCCGCCGATCGCCGCCGTCCAGGTCGTCTGGTTCTGGGACCCCTGGCTGGGATAACGGAGGTCGGAGACCGAGGCGTTGGTATAGAGACGGTCCGCCGACCAGTCCGACGTCAGGCCGATCTGCGCCATGGTCGATATGATCGCGCTCTGCACGCCGCCCGGCAGACGATTGGCATTGTCGATGTAGCCGACGCCCTCGTTCAGGTTTCCATTCAGCTTGAACCCGCCGAGATGCAGCCCCTGCGGCTGGAATTCCCTGCTGAGCCGGAGCTGTTCCTCATCGACCCAGATTTCGCCGACACCCCGCCCGATCTCGGGAAAATACTGGCTCAGCACCTGTGCGGACGCATGAGCAGGAAAGAACGGCGCGGCGCAGGCGAAGGCGCCCACAAGACGGTACATGCCCGTTCTGCGCGCTGATCGGCCTGGCCCGTGCGTGACGGGAAATCGTATTGTCACGGTGTGATCACCCACGAGTGCTGGAGGGGGCGGTCCCGCATGTCTGTCCCGCTTTCGGACTGACGTCGTGCGGCCGGAGGAAAAAGGCGTGCGGATGCCTTGCTTGCCTGCGTGCTCTCCGCCCGGGCGACGCCGGCAATCAGCAATGCAAGAAAGACGTAGAAAGTGGCCGAGGTGATCGTCGGGCCGGAGAGGCATGCGGAGACCAGGTAGCTCACGACGATCGCGCTGGCCCCGTTCACAAGCTGGATGTCGGGCAGTTTGCGATCCATCTTTCCCAACGACCTGACACGCGACACAAGGCGCCATCCAAACCATAGGAGGCCAAGCATGCCTGGGATGCCGATTGCCGCCAGCAGGCCGGGAATGAGGCTGGACGAACGGTTGCTGCCCCAGCCGACGCCGAATCCGAACGTGTCTATTGCCGCCTGCAGGCTGTCGAGATCGGTAGAGCTGCGCTCGTTATAGGATTCACTGCCCTGCTTGTTCGTCACGCTGTCGAAGATCGTGCCGAGACTGGTCAGGAGGTCGGGGACCATGACGGTCACGAGGACTGCCAGCAGGACACTGAAGAGCAGGAATTGGATGGCCCGCCGCCGGATGATGGGCAGGAATCGTTTCGCATGGATTGTGAGACCCATGACGACCACGATCAGAGCCCCGATTCCCAGGGAGACAATCCCGGTCGCTGATGTGGAAAGCAGAACGCCGGCAATGGCGACGGCCAAAGTAATTCTGACCAGTGTGCCCGGAAAATCATTGAGGATCAGCCATCCTGAACAGAAGGCGCCAGCCGCCATGTAGCCGCCAAACGCGGATGGCTCGGAGAAAGTTGCATTGATCCGTGGAAGAGAACCGATGGTTTGTTCTGTAAGGATAGACCATCCGGGGTTCGAATAGAGTATGTCGGAGGGGAACGGAACATGCGCGACATGACTGGCGAACTGCCAGACGCCGAAGCCGAAGGCGAGCAGGACGCTCGCAAAATAGGTGCGCAGGATGCCGACAGGATGAAAAGGATGCCCCGCCGGCCCTTGCCGCGTTGCATACAACGCGACCATGACGAAAAGAACGATGTTCAGAAGAAGGTAAAGATCCTGATTGAGGTTGGATGAGGTCGGGGCGAGGGGGGTAATGACGAAGGGGGGGGTAGATTTTTGCGGCCAGACATAGGCGCGCCCCTCAAAGAGCCGGGGGCTTAGCCAGGATGTCAGGAGTGCCCACCCCGCGATGCCGATCAGGGGAGCGGCGAGCGGCCAGACCCGCGCGCGGCCGGGATAGCGGGCACCGAGCAGGAATTGCATTCCTATATAGGCAATCATCGTCATGGCCGGCAATATACTCGGGGCGATGCCGAAGCCGCCGATCGTGATCGCGGCGCTGGCCTCGAAGATCCCCATGATGACCATGAGCTGGATAAGCCGGTCCGGACGGGTGGCCCATATAATGCATAGAGGAGCCAAGACCAGGAAGAAAAACGTGATGCCCACGAGACTCCCCTCCCGCCGCTTTTATGCGGCGTTATGTGTTGGACGCCCGAGCGTACCGGGATCGAAAAGATGGACGGAAGGCGTTGGATGTATTAATCATCGTCTACGTCCGAATGCAGATCAAGTTTCTTTTTAGGCGTGTATCTGCTTACTGGAAGCGGGACGGGGGACAACCTCCGGTCGGCGGCGACGTTGCCTCGCAAGAAACCGGCTTTGTCCAGGGAGGCACCATGACCAGGTCCATTCCAGCGATCATCGAAAGACTGAGGCAGCGTATCATCCCCGCCATGAGGGGCAGTTTTGTCATGTTGGGTATCGGCTGGGCTAGTCTCTGGGGGACCGCGTTCGGGGCTTCTCCAGGTGATATGATCGACCTCGATGGCCGTACTTTGCTCTTTGACGAGGAATTCGACCGTCTCAGCGTCTCGCCGCACGGTGCCGACACGGTTTGGAGTGCGCATACGCCTTGGGGGGGCGATTTCGGCGATGCCGCCTTCCGCGACAAGGAACCGGGTTTGCCGTTCAGCGTTCGGGACGGAATCCTTCGGATCGAGATGCGGAAGACGGCCGACGGCAAGTGGCAGTCGGGTCTTCTGTCATCCTCGCCTGGTTATGGCCGCGGCTTTACCGCGCCTTATGGCTATTTCGAGATGCGGGCACGTCTGCCCGCCGGGGATGGGGTGTGGCCCGCCTTCTGGCTTGACGAACTGACGCCGGCGGGGTCTGGAAAACATTCCCTGGAAGTCGACATCATCGAGCATTACGGTCGTTTTCCGGCAGCCTATAATACGACTGTCACGGAATGGAATCCGAAGAACAGCCATGAAAACCATTCCCAGATGCATATCCAGCCCGTGCCGAGCGGGAGCCTTTCGCAGGCATTCCACACTTACGGCGCGGAGGTGACGCCGCAATGGGTCATTTTCTATTTCGACCGTCGTGAGATCTGGCGTACGCCTGCGCCGTCGCGCCCGCTTGGGGGGCTCGATGTGCTCGTCGATCTGGGGCTGGGCGGCGGCTGGCCGATCGACAAGGCGCCTAGCCCGGCGATAATGGAAGTTGATTACGTCCGCGTTTATCAGAGCAGGAAGGCACCATGACGTTGCGGGGGGATGAGCGATGAAGATTGTCGTCGGTATTGCCACGGCCGGCCGGGCATCCGTCCTTGCCGAAACCCTTCATGATCTCAGATACCAGACCCGCCAGCCCGATGAAGTGGTGGTCTGCGCGCCGTCGGAAGAGGATATTCTGGGTGCCGCGGAGGCGTTTCCCGGGGTGCGCCTGATGACCGGCCCGCGCGGACTGACGCGGCAGCGCAATGCGATCATCGCCGCTGTTCCCGATGCTGAAATCGTGATGTTCTTCGATGACGATTTCCTTGCAGATGCGCATTATCTCGAGGCGGTCGAGACGCACATGGAAGCGAACGATCGTACGGTTGTCGTAACCGGGGCCGTTCTCGCCGATGGGATCAAGGGACCGGGCCTGGCTGTCGCCGAGGGTCGGGCCATTCTGGCGGCATGCGCGCAAGGGAACGACCCGGGGGCGCCCGAGACTGTCTTTACCGGATATGGCTGCAACATGGCGCTTCGTCTTGCGCCCATGCGGGCTTTCGGCCTTTCGTTCGACGAGCGTCTGCCGCTCTATGGATGGCAGGAAGATGTGGATCTGTCTCGTCGGCTTGCCGCCTACGGCGAAATATTGCTCCTGCCGGGCGCGCGAGGCGTTCATCTCGGCGTAAAGCGGGGGCGCAGTTCCGGGATCAAGCTGGGATATTCGCAGGTTGCCAATCCGCTTTATATCGCGGCAAAGGGGGAGGGATATCCCCGCACCCGCGCCTGGGAGCATATTATCCGCAATCTGCTCTCCAACATCGCGAAGGCTCTGCATCCCGAACCCTATATAGACAGACGTGGCCGCCTCGTGGGAAATATGCTTGCCTTCTTCGATCTCGTGCGCGGACGGATGACGCCGGAGCGGGCAGCAACCTTATGATATACAATTTCCTTTGACACGTTTATTTCCGGGATGGCCGCGCACAAGCATGATCCAGACAATTCTTGCCGCCATTGGCGCCTATATTGCGCTCAGTTTCCCGATTGCCCTGTTGATCGGCCGCTGGATCAGGATTTCACGGAGGAAATGACAGCGGATCGAAGATACTTCTTTTCAGGCCGCTGACGGAGCCTGGGCCGCCGACGATCGGGCGCGGATGTCCTGGGCTTTGTGCGGCCAGTTTCCCGTCGTTCGACGTCTCGACAGGGGAGTACCATGCCGGACATGAAACTGGGCGAGCCGCTCGCCGGCAGGCCGGTCTTGCGAGCGGCCCCCCGTCATTCCGGAAGGCCTGTCAGGCGCAGCGCGGCTGCGAGTTTCGCGCGGGCTCCGGCGGGCAAGTAGGGATGGGCCGCCATGACGCGCCGGATGGTGAGGGTGGGGTCGAGTGCGGAAAGCCGGGCCAGGATGTCGGCGCGTTCGGTGCTATTCTCCTCGGTGGTGAGTGCCACGAGATGATATACGAGGGCCGATGGAAGCTGTGGATAGAGGGCAGCGACCATCCGCCCGATCTTGCTGGCTTCCTTGGGCAGATCGACCAGGAACAGATAGAGCGCCGCGCAGGGGTCCATCGCCACGCTGAGCGGCTGGGCATTTCCCGATATGCGATAATGGCTCAGAATCTTGCGGGCCGTTTCCTGCTGGCCATTGACCAGGGCCAGCAGGGCCTGGAGTGTCCGGTATGGGGCGAACCAGGCCTGATCGGGGCCTTCGTTGGTGATCCTGAATGCGGATAGAAGCGCGTCGGCCGTATCCGCGTAGCCGGGAATATGACAATAGACGAAAGCGAGCAGGAAATTGCGGCTGATATTGTGCTGTGAAAGACTGGCCGCCTGCTGCGCGGCTGCCAGGGCACGTGCCACCCCTGCCGGGTAGTCGCCCTGGAGAAACGCGCCGGCGCGTGTCATCTCCATTACGGCGCGCGCGCAGGCGACGAGCGGCAGGGTCGGACCCAGCCATTCCGCGAATTTGAGAAGGGTTTCAGCTTCGTGTAATGCGTGCTGGTTGGCTTGCAGCAGCGTGACCAGCGCCCGGGCTGCCAGTTGATCCGGGGCCAGGGTCTGAACACTGCGCTTGAGGAGGGCCCTGGCATGGCGGAGGATGCTAGCCCATTGCGCCGACAATACGGCCCGGGCGAGCAGGGGGACGGCGAGGCCGGGCTTCTGTCTGGTGCCTGGGGGCAAGGCAGCCCGCACTGTCCAGATCATCTCGCCGCCATTCTGCACGTCGATCAGCCGCAGCAACAGAACGGAATATTCCTGCGGGCCTTCGGCACCGGAATGCAGGATGCCCGAGCACAGAAAATCGATGTTCTTGCTTCGAAGGTTCTCGATCCAGTCAGCCACGGCATGCGTGCCTTCGGGGGAGGGGCGCGGGATGACAAGCGTAAAGGCATCGGACCCGACGAACAGCACGTTGAGTTGGCTCCCGAGTTCGTCCGCCAGTGCCGTCAAGGACGGCTCTTTCGTTTCAATCGGCATAAGGGCAAGGCTGAGGGAGCGTGCTGTGTACGACGGGGCGGGGGGCGCAGCTTCGCCTTCCGCGGTCTGCGGGTGTGAGCCGCTCTCGGGTGGATCGGACAGGCGGCGCAAGGTTTCGAGTGCCGGAGCCGCCTCCTTCCAGGGGAAATGGCTGGAAGGCAGCGGGGAATTGGGCGGTGGATGGAACTGGCCCGTCTGTGCGTTCGGCGCAGGGGCGCCGGAAGCGCTTTCGATGGGCGGGGGACCTTTCCAGCCGAATGATGATATGGGGGAGAGGATGCTGCCAGGATCGTTCGGAGGCGCCTGTTCGGATTTCATGAGGCGCTGGATGTGACGGGAAAACCGTGCGCGCTGGGTCTGAAGCCAGAGGTCGAAGGCCGGGTCGATACCGTTCAGATCCGGAAACAAGATTTCCTCCGGTTCGACTGTGTGGTCCAGCGCATCCAGGCAGCCGGCGTAGATTTCTTCGACATCGACCGATGTCAGGTCTGGTTTGAGCGTCAATGTATGGCGCCCGATGTCGATAATCTCGGTGCCGAAAGGCTGAAGCACGTCGAGCAGGCGATGGATCTCCTGCCGCAGGGAGGCGCGTGCGAGGTCGGTCGGACGTTTGCTCCACAGAAGTTCGGTCAGGCGTTGACGCATGACGGGCTTGCGGTTGGACAGGGCGAGAATGGCCAGCAATCCGCGTGTTCTTCGGGCGCCGGCGGGAAGGACGTTCTTTCCCGTGGCGGTCGTGGCGACCATCTGGCCGATCAGTCGAATATTTAGGATGTTTGCCCCCGGCCCCGGCACGTCACGCTAACTCCCCGCTCGTGATGGGCAGCGTGTGTCGCCAATTCGTATCCCGATCGGATACGAAAAACGAACGGTCGTCGTTCCGGCTTCCTTCTTGTGCGCGAGGATCAGAATGAGGCTGTGCTCCGGGGGCAGGACTAACGCATACGTTCCGTGTCCCGGAGCGTCTCCGGATCGGTCGGGAGTGGCATTGGGACCGTGGAGAAGAGAACGACCTTCCAACTGTTCGATTGTCATATATGCGCCGGCGGGTTCTGTACCCGTCAAGTAACAATAGCGTTATAAAGGCATCTGCCGGATCGGCCCGGTGCGGTCCCAGGGATGCCGACATCGACGGTCCGGTATGAATTCCCGGCGTCTTTTCAAGCTTGTCGTCCCGCATCGCTTTCTTCCCTGTTTTAGCGTTGTTCCTACTTCCTGCATCGTTTCACGATCAGTCCTGCGTGAGGCCATACTCCTTGACCAAGGAAAAGAATCACGACGCTTTATTGCCGTGCGCATCCGTTCGCTGCCCGGCACGAAGAACAACACCGGACGGGAGAGGAAGACACCGCAAGAAATAAACGCGCGGCAACATAAGAAGTACGAAGATCTATCGTTCCACGGAGCAGCAAAATATTACGTTAAAAATGGCCAATTTATGCGTTAAATCGCTTTCTCCGCCTGACGACGATTTTTTATGTCTAAAACGAATGGTCACAATTATGTGATCGTTATTTTATGCAACCTGGAAAGGCGGCAAAGCTGACCTGACGAAGAAATGTAAGAATTTCAACGAACAATCTATATTTTAACATGTAAATAACGATAGGTTTGGATGATAAATACTTTCGTCAATGATTAAAAACACATTATTTGCTTCTTTTATTATTGCGCCGTGCTCGTCTGCACAGGCAACGTTCCGATCATATCAGGGAGGTAGCAATCGGATCGGGATCATGCCGCTTCAACTTGCCTGTCAGCTTCCTTCTTCGCAGATGACGAGGTGCTAGTATGTCTGGTCTGCATCAAGAAAAATTCATGGGGACCGCCTTTATCGCCGCGGAGGACGCGACGGTTGTTGTTCCCTATGCCGGGCTTATCGGCGGGCAAGTCGCCAGGCCCGAAAACGCCGCGGCCATCCGCGATCCGCGCAAACGCATGCTGGATGTCGTGGTCGCCGGGACGATGCTGTTCTTCTCGTTGCCTGTCATGCTGGTGATCGCCGTGCTGGTTCGTCGTGACGGCGGAGCGGCCTTGTTCGGTCATAGCCGGATCGGGGAGAACGGGCGAAGCTTCCGCTGCCTCAAGTTCAGGAGCATGGTTTCCAACGCGGACCAGGTCCTGAAGGATCTTCTGGAGCGGGACGAGGCCGCACGCCAGGAGTGGGTAGAGACCCAGAAGCTGCGTCGCGATCCACGCATTACGCCCCTGGGCCGCTTTCTGCGCGCGACAAGCCTGGACGAGCTGCCGCAGTTGCTGAACATCCTGCGCGGTGACATGAGCCTGGTCGGGCCGCGCCCGATCATCCAGGCCGAGGTCGAGCGCTATGGCGACAATATCACCTATTATTATGCGACCCGACCGGGCCTGACGGGGCTCTGGCAGGTCAGCGGGCGCAGCAATACCAGCTACGCACGGCGTGTGGCGCTGGATAGTGCCTATGTCCGCCACTGGACGTTCTGGAAGGACGTCGTGATTCTCCTGAAAACGATTCCCGCCGTGCTGCGGCACGACGGTGCGCAATAGGTCCCGCCATGACAATGCTGTCCGTCCGCGACGAATCATTCGTCGGTCCGCCGCCCATGCCGCTTGCGGCAACGGCGGCGGAACATGTGCCGCTGGGAAACGCGCTGGTCATCGTTCGGCGTCGGAAATGGACCGTCCTGCTGATCACAGCCGGGCTGTTCATTCCCATGGCGGGCGTGATCCTCTCCATCCCGCGCTATTACGAAACCCAGTCCTCGCTCCTTGTCGATACGGGAAAGACGGAGTTCACCGATCTTCAGGCTCATGGCGGCGCCGTCAGCGGCGACACGCTCATGATTCACACTCAGACCGACATCCTCCTGTCGAGAGACATGGCTGGAAAGGTGGTCGACCGTATCGATCTCGTCCATCGGCCCGAGCTTCAGAAGATCATCTATCCGTCTGCGCCGTCACCCGGGCCGTGGGGGGTGATGGATGTTGTCCGTCACCGGTTGGGCCTCGATCCCGCGCCCCCCAAGCCGCTCTCGCGCACCGAGCAGCGCCAGGTTGCGATCGACTGGTTGCTGCGGCATGTGACGGTCGGGAATGACGGCCGCTCGTACACGATCGCGGTCAGCGCCAAGACGAACGATGCGGCGTTGAGTGCGAGGATCGCGAATGCGTACGCCGCCACCTATCTGGACTTCATGCGCGATCTCAAGATCACGACTGTTGCCCATGCCCATGAGTGGCTGAACGAGCAGATCGGCGCGCTTCAGTCGCGAGTGGCCGAGGCGGAAGGGCGCGTCGAAGAGTTTCGCCGGGCGCATGGCCTGGTCCTGAGTCAGGAGGTTTCCCGCGATGGGGACCAGACGACGCTGACGGGCCGCCGGATGAGCCGCGTCGACATCGCGCTGACGGAAGCCTCCAACAAGCTCGCCGAGCAGCAGAGCATCTATGACCAGGTGCAGGCAGCGCGGCGCGGCGGATCGCTGGGGGCGTTGCCCGCGGTGGTGGCGTCGCCGCTCGTCCAGCAGATTTCGGGCGAACTCGCGCAACTGGAAAAGCAGAGGGCTGATCTGCAGACGACGGATATGTCGGAAAGCCCGCGTCTGCGCCAGCTTAATTCCGCGATCGCGGGGCTTCGTGCCCAGCTTGGAGCGGAGGAGAGCCATATTGCCGGCAGCCTGCGCGCGCAGCTCGAGGCGACGCGTGCGGAGGTCGCGACGCTGGAGGCGCGGGTGCGTGATCTCAAGGGCGCTGTCGCGGGTGAGAACGTGGCCGAGGTGCAACTGCGTCAGCTCGTCAGCGAGGCGGAGGCGGCGCAGGCTGTCTATCGCGACTACCTGACCCGGTTTGAGCAGACATCCGCCCAGGCGGCGATGCAGGAGCCGGATGCCGTACTCATCTCTTACGCGCAGGCGCCTCTCGCCCCGTCGGGTCCGCATCGGGGACAATTGATCGGCGCGGCCGGCCTCCTTTCGCTCGCGGTTGGCTGCTTCGGCACAATCCTGCTCGAGCGGCTGAGACCCGGCGTGCGCACGCTGGAGCAGCTTGAACAGAGGACGACATTGTTTCCACTCGGTGTCGTTCCCTTCGCGGGGCGCGAGCGCCGGCCTCTGCTGGAATACAGGACATCGTCCTATACGCTTTCGGTCGATCATATCTGCAACATGCTGCGTCATGGCGACGAGCGGTTTCGCGCGCAGGTCGTGCTGGTGACGTCCGCACTGCCGGGAGAGGGCAAGACGTTCCTTTCCGTCGCCCTCGCCGCGAGCACGGCGCGCAGCCAGGCGCGGGCGCTTATCATCGATGCGGATATCCGCCGCAACCAGGTCGGCCTGTCGATCCGTCCCACCTTCCGGCCCCCCCAGGGCGAAGGCTCGGGCGCGTCCCGGCTGCCGGGGCTTACGCGGGACATCATGCAGAATGTCGACCTGATCACGCTGCGGGGCACGCGCTCCAACGGGAGTGGGCGGTATCTGCTCGACCTGAAGCAGCTTGCGGCGATCATCGCGGAAGCGCGGACGCTCTACGATCTGATCCTGATCGACATGCCGCCCGTCCTGGTCATTCCGGATGCCGCATCTGCCGGACGATTGGTGGATGGCGCGGTCATCGCCGTGCGGTGGCAGCGGACCGAGATGGACGCCGTGCTGACGACCATGCGGCGGCTTCACGCGTGCGGTGTGCGCGTGCTGGGTGGGATTCTGACCCAGGCGGACATGAACGACCTCGGGCGGGACAGCAGCATGCATGCCTATCTGGCGCAGGATCTGCACGGCTATGACAACGCATGAGGCGCGGGAACTCCCCGTTTATCTGAACGGCCGTTTCCTGAAGCAGACGCTGAGCGGCGTTCAGCGTTTCGCGACCGAAATTTCCGCCGGGCTTGTGCGGCAGGGGGTGATTTCGGAAATCGTCGTCCCGCCTTCCGGCAAGGAGGGCGGGGGGCGGGAGGGGGGCCGTTTCGGGAATGTCCGGATCAGGACATTCGGCGTCGGAGGAGGGCATCTGTGGGAGCAGGCCGTGCTTCCCTGGGCGACGTCCGGCGGTCTTCTGGTCAATCTTGGCAATACCGCCCCGCTTCTGGCGCGCCGGCAGATCGTCGTGATCCATGATTGCGGCTGGGCGAGCGTGCCGGAGGCCTATTCCGCACGCTTCCGGACGATTTACCGCGTGATGCAGGCCGGGCTGGTTGCGAGGGGGGTGAGGATCGTCACGGTGTCGGAATTCGCCCGGGGCGAGATCATGCACCATCTGGGTGCGCGGGAGGAGCAGGTTTCCGTCATTCCGGAGGGGGGGGACCATGTCCGGGCCGTTCCGGCCGACGCCACGGTTCTGGCCATGAATGATCTGGTACCCGGGCGCTATGTGCTCGTGGTCGGCAATCTTGTTGCGCACAAGAATCTGCGTGTTCTCGCGAAGCTCGGCGAGGCGCTGGCGGCACGCGGCCTGGTGCTTGCCATTGTGGGGGCACGACGGGACGGGATCTTCCAGCAGCAGGGTGGTGAGGATATGCCACGGGTCGCCCGCTATCTGGGCCGGGTATCCGACGGCGCCCTGCGCGCGCTGTACGAGCATGCCGCCTGCTTTGTGTTTCCTTCGCGCTACGAGGGGTTCGGGCTGCCGGCGGTGGAGGCGATGGCTTGCGCCTGTCCGGTCGTTGCGAGCGATATTCCGGTCCTGCGCGAAGTCTGCGGCGAGGCTGCGCTGTTCGCAGATCCGTTCTCCCAGGATGCTTTCGTGCGTCAGGTCATGCGTATCCTCGACGAGGACGGGTTGGCCGGACGGCTTCGCGACGCCGGGGCGGGGCGTCTGCTGCGCTACAATTGGGCGCAGGCCAGTGCCGCCATGGCCGGCATTATCGCTGCCGCATGGCACGCCGTTCCCACCCCTGTTCATCGTCCCTCCAGCATGGAGCCATCCAGATGATGCGCAATTCGCATGTCGTGCCGGCGCAGGAGGGGGGCGGACCGAAGGAACAGTCCCCCAGGATTGCCGTCATCCATGAGTGGCTGGAGAAGTATGCCGGATCGGAACGGGTTCTGGAACAGGTCCTGCTCTGCTATCCTTCGGCGGATGTCTTCGTGGTCGCGGATTTCATGTCGGAGAAGCAGAGGGGGTTTCTGAAGGGGCATATCGTCCGGACTTCCTTTATACAGAAACTTCCTTTTGCAAAACGTCATTTTCGCAAGTTCCTTGGCCTGATGCCGCTGGCTGTCGAGCAATTCGACCTGACCGGCTACGACCTCGTGATTTCCAGCCATCATGCGGTTGCGAAAGGGATCATTACCGGACCGGACCAGCTTCATGTCAGCTATGTCCATAGTCCGATGCGCTATGCGTGGGACCTTCAGGCGCGCTATCTGGAGGAACGAGGGCTGCGATGGGGGGCGATGGGTCTTTACACGCGGTGGCTTCTCCATCGGCTTCGGAACTGGGATGCGCGTTCGGCTTCCGGGGTGGATCTGTTTATTGCCAATTCGCGCTATATCGCCCGGCGCGTGCAGAAGGCCTGGCGCCGGGAGGCTCTGGTTCTCAATCCGCCCGTCGCCGTAGAGAAATTTCGTCTTTCGTCCGAGAGACAGGATTTCTATCTCGTCGTCTCGCGCTTCGTTCCTTACAAACGGATCGACCTGATCGCCGAGGCGTTCAGCAGGATGCCCGATCGCAGGCTCGTCATCATTGGGGAAGGTGAGGGCGATGCGGCGATCAGGGCGGCTGCTGCCGGTTGCGCGAATATCGAGATCCGCAAGCCCGTGCGGATCGACGAACTCGTTGCGCTGATGGGGAAGGCTCGTGCTTTCGTTTTTGCCGCAGCGGAGGATTTCGGCATCGTTATGGCCGAGGCGCAGGCCTGTGGCACGCCGGTCATCGCCTACGGCGTGGGGGGAGCCTGCGATATCGTGATCGGAGAAAATGAAACCGATCCCACCGGCGTGCTGTTTCCAGAACAGACGGCGGAGGCGATTGTCGCGGCCGTGCGGACGTTCGAGGAAAATCACCATCGTATCCGTGCCGAAACGTGTCGTGCCAACGCCATGCGTTTCTCGGAGGAGGCATTTCGTCGGCGTTTCATGGAAATCGTCGACGAAGCCATGGCCGCGCGCTCTTGTCAGCGGTCCGGCACGACCGACAGGATCGGGATCGTGCGGGATGCGGGGGATGGCATGGCGGATCGCTCGCGTGAGTCGCAGCATCACGGTATGAAAGATGAAGTGTTATGAATGCTTTTTATGAATACCGTAAAACGATCATTCATCTGTCGAAGCATTGCGGCCGTGCCAATGGCAACGTGCATGTTGCCGTTGACCTGGCGTGCGAGCAGGCCCGAGCCGGGCATAGCGTCTATTTCTGCAGCGGAGGCGGCACATTCGTCGAACTTCTGGAGAGCGAGGGCGTCCGCCACGTGATGCTGCCGCAAGACCAGAAGAAGCCTTTCGCGATGTTGCGCAGTGCGGTGGCGTTGACGCGGCTGTGTCGCGCCATTCGGGCGGATATCATCCATGCCCATATGATGGGTGGTGCCCTGATCGGCGCCATCGCGTCTCGTCTCGCTTCCGTTCCGCTGGTGACGACAGTTCACAATTCCTTCGATCGGCACTCGATCCTGATGCGCATGGGGGGCAGAATTGTCGCCGTCAGCGAGGCCGAGCGGCAGGCGCTTGTCAAGCGCGGGTTTCCGCCGGAGCGGACGCGCGTGGTGTGGAATGCGCCGGTCGGGTCCGCCAGGCATGATATGGTATCCATGAAGGGAGATGCCGGGATCGTGCCGACATTGCGTCATCCCAACATCACGCTGATCTGCGGTCTTCATGCACGCAAGGGAGTTGCCGACGTTATTGAAGCTGCTTCGCACCTTCTGCCGTCGATGCCTGAATGGACCGTCTATATCGCCGGGGAGGGCCCCGATCGGGCGGACCTGGAAGCGCGGGTCGCGGCGTGCGGCCTGTCGGAACGGGTCATCTTCCTGGGCTATGTGGATACTCCCCAACTGCTCTATAGTCAGGCGGATATCTTTGTCCTTGCGTCCTATGCCGATCCCGGTAGCCTGACGATTGGCGAGGCCCGTGCCGCCGGTTGCGCCATTGTCGCGACATCGGTCGGTGGAACGACCGAGATGCTGGAGTTCGGAGCGGCCGGGCGCCTGGTTCCTCCGGGGCAGCCTGGCATTCTTGCGCAGGCACTTGGCGAGATCATGCGCGATCCCGACCAGCGGGAGGCGATGAGACAAGCCGCGCGGCGGGGCGCCGAGATCTTCGATGCCAAGCGGTTGGTCCCGGATTATATGAATATCTACGAAGAAATCATTGTCAGGCGTCGGGCCGGGCAGGGATCGTCCCGTGGATCGTCTCGTGGCGTCCTTGTTTCGGAACATGACGCAGCCGTCAGCCCCCGTTCTGCGAGCGGACAGCAGGGGGATGCATGTCTGAGATAGCGAAGCCGGCCAATATCGGTGCGCGCGCGGCGACCGGCGCGGCGCTGATGGTTGGTGCCCGACTGGTGACGCGGTTCATTGATCTCGCAAGCATGTTGGTTCTGACGCGCATCCTGCTGCCGGCCGATTTCGGGCTGGTGGCGATCGCAGCAAGCTTGTGCGCCTTGATGGAATCAGTCCTGGAGCTGCCGATCAATCAGGCCTTGCTGCGTCTGCCGGTCATCGAGCGTGTGCATTACGATACGGCCTTCACCATCGGTCTGATCCGCGGTGCCGTCCTGATGGCCATCCTTATGGCCAGTGCGGTGCCTGCCGCGCATTTCTACAATGATGCGCGCCTGCTCCCGCTTATATGTGTTCTTGGGCTGAGTCCCTTCATGCGTGGTCTCGTGAGCCCGCGCATGGCGGCGTTCCAGAAGCAGCTCAGTTTCTGGCGCGACTTTGCCATCGAACTCTCCGGCAAGGGCATCAGCTTCGTCCTCGGGACGGTGATCGCGCTCCTTACGCACAGCTATTGGGCCATTGCGCTCAATACAGTGATGTATTCCGGCGCCATTATGATGCAGTCATACTGTTTTGCGCCGTACCGGCCACGGCTGAGCCTGCGCGAGAGACATGTCTTTATAGACTTCGCCGGGTGGATAACGATGGCGCAGATCGTCAGCGCGCTCAACTGGCAGTTTGAACGCCTGCTGTTGGGCAAGGTGGTGAGCCGGGCCTCTCTCGGCCTGTTCGCGACCGCGGGCGACATCACCAACATTCCCTTCTTCGCGCTGTTCGGGCCGATGGCGCGCCCTCTTTTGGCGGCGTTCTCTCATCTGGGGGATGATAAGGAGCGACTGGCGGCCAGCTACCAGAAGGCATCCGCTGCCATGGCGACGATCGGGTTGCCGCTGCTGATTGGCGAAAGCCTGGTTGCGGACAGTACGGTCCGTGTCGTCGTTGGCCCGGCCTGGTCGGGGGCAGCTCCGATGGTCCGCTGGCTGGCCCTGAGCCTGACGCCCGCCGTGTTCACCCTCGCCACCCTGCCGCTGCTGATGGCGTTCGGTCGGACAAAGACTGTCCTGATGCGCAATCTTCTGGAATTTATCGTCAAATTCCCTCTGGTGATCATCGGCGTCCTGTGGGCGGGATTCTCGGGCGTTATCGCCGCGCGTTTCGTGTCGGAACTCGCCGCGGATATCTTCGGTCTTTTCCTGGTGCGTGGCCTGATCGGCCTTGGCGTCTGGCGGCAGATTCTGGAGTGGAAATTCAGCGTCGGGGCGTCCCTGTTCATGGTGCTCGCGGTCGAGATGCTGAAATGGCTGCTGCCGCCTGTCGATACGTTTGGACATGCCGCTGCTGACCTGGCCGCCTGCGGCATCGGTGGCGCGGTTGCATACACAGGTTCCCTTTTCATGTTCTGGTTCATGTCCGGTCGGCCTGATGGTATCGAGCGACTGGTCTTCGATCGTGGCTATCTGGCCTTGTTCGCGATAAGAGGAAAAATTATCGGCATCTTTCGTAAGCCCGTAACGTTTCCCGCCAACCGGATCGTCGTCGATTCCGTCTCGCAGGACTCCTTTCAGTGAAGGTCTACCGGACGTCGGACAGAAATCGCGTTCATGGACGTCGAAGGAACGGGAGCGCCCCATAACCGGGTTCGTTGAGCGATGCTTGCTTTATCCGGAGTATTGTCACAGCGTATTTCACGGGGTTGGCCGGCTATAGCGCATGTTATGTTATCGTTTCAGGGAATGCCTTGGGTGATCTCCTTCAGGAGTCTGAGTCTATGGGAACTGAAGAATCCGTGAAAATCGCAAAGAAGGCCGAGCGTGTGACAAAGAGCTGTGTCTGCTACACCACAGATATGTCCTATCTGTTCCCGAGTTTCGTCAGCGCGCTGCAGGCACGCCGGTTCACGCGGCGTGATCTGGCGGATATTGTCATTATTGCCTTTGGAATCGACACTGTTGCCGAAGCAATATTCGCCGAGGCTTGCGCGCGCGCCGATATCGTGTTCATGAGCCGAAGCGAGGCCGATATTCGGGGTGCCCCGGCCATGCTGGCGCGTCTGTTTCTGTCGGAGCTTCTTCCGCAGCAATATGATTATTTTCTGTACGTGGACGGCGATACCCAGATCCGCGGTCCGCTGGATGATCTGTTGCTGAAGCCCGTTCCGTATGGAATGTTCTACGGCGCTCCCGATCCGATGACATTTGCGCGGGACGATACGGACCGGCAGAGCCGCATCATTGCGGCGCATCTTGCATCGCTCGGTCTGTCGTCGGCCGATGCATGCCGGTATTTCAATTCCGGCGTGATCTATGCCGAGCGTTGGGGTTGGGCGCGCATTGGAGCGGAGGCATGGAGGATTTTCTCCAGCCAGCCAGTGGCGTCCCGTTTTCCCGATCAGGATGTTCTGAACCTCGTCGGCCTGCCGTATTGCCTTTCCATGTCGCTGTCGTGGAATTTTCCGGTCTTTATGAACAATGTCCGCGTATCTTCCATGATCAGCCCGCGGATCGTTCATTACATGGCACGCCCCAAGCCGTGGGAGGGCACGTTTCCGCCCTGGAATGCCGAAACCTCGGCGGTATATGGCGAGGTCGCGCGGGATTTTCCGCAAACGGCGCGATATTGGCGCAGGCTGAGACGCGCCACGTGGCTGCGCCATCACCTCCATCAGCGTTACAAGCGCGTGCATGCGCTGGTCACATGGGGACTCGGCGCGAAAAGGCAGCGTATCCTGGCTTATGAAAGCGGCTTGAAGCGGGATGAGGCTGTTCAGGGGCCGCCCGGTCGGGATGTGGGGGCGGTCCAGTCTGTGCTGAGGCCTTCCGTCGGGGCTTCTTTTTGAAGCCAGTGAGGAGACCGCCGGATGGTGGCGGAGGCTGGCTGCCATGCAGGGGCGGGGCGTATGGTCGGGTGAATCCATAACGAACGGGTTGCCATAATAAAGGCGAAACAAAGCTATTGAACGGTATGCCGTCGTCTCTGGCTGACACTCGGCATGGCATGTGTTACCTGCTATGTTACACGATTTCCTCGTGGTCCGGCCAGCATGGCCAGTTTGCCGGGAGATATTGCGGCGGCAGGTGCCGGAACCATGCGGCGAGCGGGGCCGGGGGCGACATGATTTTGCAGGCAAGTAGAGCAGAAGGACCATGCCATGTCTGACACCACTCTTCCGATGATTGGCGCCAAGGCTGCCAGCACGATCAGGATCGTGCCGGTCATTCTGTCCGGTGGAACAGGCAGCCGGCTGTGGCCGCTGTCGCGGGCCAGCTACCCGAAGCAGCTCTGGTCGCTGGTCGGCTCCCGGACGATGCTGCAGGAAACGGCCCGACGCGGGGTTGGCGCGATGTTCGACGCGCCGATCGTGATCTGCAACAACGACCATCGCTTCCTGATCGCCGAGCAACTGCGCGAGGCCGGGATCGAGAATGCGCGAATCGTGCTGGAGCCCGCGGGCCGCAACTCCGCGCCCGCCATCGCCGCGGCCGCCCTGCTGGCTGCTGAAAGCGACCCGGATGCCGTGCTGTGGATCATGGCCGCCGACGCCGTCATCACCCGGCCGGAAACGCTTGAACAGCTCCTGCCCGCCGCCGCTGCCGCCGCGCAGCGCGGCCATATCGTTGTCTTTGGCATGCAGCCGACGCGGCCGGAAACCGGGTATGGCTATATCGAGGCCGGCAAGCCGCTGTCGCGACTGCCTGAGGCCAGCATGGTTGCCGGCTTCATCGAGAAACCGGATGCGGCAACCGCCGCCGAACTGGTGGCGTCGGGCAAATATATGTGGAATTCGGGCATGTTCGTCTTTACCGCCCGCACGCTGCTCAAGGAAATGGAAACCCATGCCCCGGTGGTGCTGGCGCCGGTCCGGCAGGCTGTGGAGCGCCGCACCAGTGACCTGATCTTCCAGCGTCTCGACCCTGCCTCTTTCCTTTCGACGCCGGATATCTCCTTCGATTATGCCGTCATGGAGCATACCGACCAGGCCGCGGTCATTGCCGGCGATTTCGGGTGGACCGACATCGGCAGCTGGGATGCGCTGTGGGATATCGGCGAGAAAGATGCCGACGGCAATGTGACGCAGGGTCACGTCTGCCTGGAATCGGTCCATGGCAGCTATGTTCATTCGGACGAGATCCTGACCGCCGTTGTGGGCGTGGACGACGTCGTCGTGGTCGCGACCCGGGATGCCGTTCTGGTCACGCAGCGGAGCCGGGCGCAGGATGTCAAGAAGATCGTCGCCCGCCTGCAGGCCCAGGGCCGGAAGGAAGCCGAAGCCCATAATCGCTGCTATCGCCCGTGGGGATTCTACGAGAGCCTGATCCAGGACACGCGCTTCCAGGTGAAGCGCATCGTCGTGATGCCCGGCGAGAAACTGTCGCTGCAGAAGCATTACCATCGCGCCGAACATTGGGTCGTCGTCAGTGGTGTGGCATTGGTGACGCGCAACGCCGAGCAGATCACCGTCCATGAGAACGAGAGCATCTACCTGCCGCAGGAATGCACCCACCGGATGGAAAATCCGGGCAGGATTCCGCTGGTGCTGATCGAGATCCAGACCGGGTCCTATCTGGGCGAGGACGATATCGTCCGCTTCGAGGATACTTACAACCGGACCTGAGGATCGTCAGGCGATTGCAGAGGGCTCATCGGGGGCCAGAATCACGCGCGGAGTGCAGGCCGCGAGACAGTTTGAGGCTAGGGACATGACGAATCGATCCCGTTTTCTGGTTACCGGTGGAGCGGGTTATGTGGGCAGCCATGTCGTCGCTGCCTTGCGGGACGCGGGGCATGACGTGCTGGTCTTCGACAATCTGCGCACCGGCCATCGGGAGTCGGTCCCCGATGACGTGACGTTTGTCGAAGGGGACCTGGCGGACCGCGCCATGGTCGATACGATCCTGGCCAGCGGCCCGTGGGATGGGGTGTTGCATTTCGCGGCGCTGTCGCTGGTTGGCGAGAGCATGCAGCACCCTCTACGCTACATGGAAGCCAATGCGGGATTGGGCTTTACCCTGATCGACGCCTGTATCCGCCATGGCGTGAAACGCTTCGTTTTCTCCTCGACCGCCGCCCTGTTCGGCCAGACCGATGATGCGCTGATTACCGAGGAGACGCCGATCATTCCCGGCTCTCCCTACGGCGAAAGCAAGCATATGGTCGAGCGGGCGCTGCTCTGGGCCGACCGGATTCATGGATTGCGCAGTGCGTGCCTGCGCTATTTCAATGCCGCCGGGGCCGATCCGGATGGGCGGATCGGTGAGGATCATCGCCCCGAAACACATCTGATCCCGCTGGTGATCGACGCGGCGCTGGGGCGCAGGGACGCGCTGCACCTGTTCGGCGATGATTATCCGACGCCGGATGGAACCTGCATCCGCGACTATATCCATGTCACGGATCTGGCTCACGCCCATCTGGCGGCGCTGGATGCCATCCAGGACCGGAGTGTGGTCTATAATGTCGGCACCGGGTGCGGCCATTCGAACATGGAGGTGATCCGCAGCGTCGAGCGCGTGACCGGACGCGTCGTCCCCTGGCATCTGGCCCCCCGTCGCCCGGGTGACCCGGCGCGGCTGGTTGCCGGGGCCGAGCGACTGCGCCGGGAAACCGGCTGGGCGCCGCGTTTCGTGGCGCTCGACGAGATCGTCGAGACGGCCTATCGCTGGCGTTTGAGCCACCCCAATGGTTATGGCGGCGTGTAATCGGTGCGGCGCGGACAGGGCGCAAGGAGGGCGGCATGAAACTGAGCGCACGTAACCAGATCAAGGGCACGGTCACGGCTGTGACCAAGGGCCAGACCACCGGGCATGTGACGATCGATGTCGGCGGAGGCGTCGTGATCACCTCGGCCATCACGAACGAAGCGATCGACGAGCTTGCCCTGGCCGTGGGTGACGAAGCCTATGCCGTCATCAAGGCATCGGACGTGATGGTGGGCAAATAGGGCGCGGCGCGTCGGCCGGTTCTACCCCCACATGCCGCGCAGCCGTGCGGCCATGTCGATGCGGACATGTTTTGCCGCGTCCTGGCGCTTTTCGTCCTCTGGCGTGACGAGCGGCCAGGCGCGCGTTTCGAAGAGCGGCAGCATCTCACGGTCGATGAAGCGGGTTCGTGCGGCATAGACATGGCGGTCGCCCATGCCGTGCTGTCCGCGAACATGGAAACGCTGCGGCACGATCAGGTCGAGGGAATCCTTTGCCCGTGTCATGGCGACGTAGAGCAGGCGGCGTTCCTCGTCGATTTCCTCGGTCTCGCCGGTGCCGAGGTCGGAGGGGATGCAGCCATCGACGGTGTTGAGCACGAAGACGCTCTTCCATTCCTGCCCCTTGGCGGAATGGATGGTGGAGAGGATCAGATAATCCTCATCGAGCAGCGGCACGCCGGCCTGATCCGAGGTCGCATCCGGCGGGTCCAGCGTCAGGTCGGTCAGGAACCGCTCGCGGGAGGGGTAGCCGCCCGCGATCTGCTCCAGTTGCAGCAGGTCGGCCAGGCGGGTGGTCGCGTCCTCGTGCAGCCGTTCGAGATGCGGCTCGTACCAATGGCGGATCAGGCCGATTTCGGACGGCCAGCCGGCGGATCGGTTGCCCAGGCCGTGCATCGTTTCCACAAACCCGGCCCAGCCTTCGCCCGCACGGGCCGGTGCCCTGGCCTGCATCAGGGCGGCGATCGGGTCTGCCGCGTCCTGCATGGCGTCGAGTACCCGCCGGGCCGAGGTCGGGCCGACGGCCGGCAGAAGCTGCATCACCCGGAATCCGGCCATCCGGTCGCGCGGGTTTTCCGCGAAACGGAGCATGGCCAGCACGTCCTTGACATGCGCGCTGTCGAGGAATTTCAGACCGCCGAACTTCACGAACGGGATGTTGCGCCGGGTCAGTTCGACTTCCAGTGACCCGCTATGGTGCGAGGTCCGGAACAGCACCGCCTGCTGCTTCAGCGCCGTACCCTGTTCCCGCTCTTCCAGCACGCGTTCGACGATATAGCGGGCCTGGTCGGCATCGTCCTTCACGCAGACCAGGCGGGGCAGGGCGTCGGATTCCCGGTCGGTCCAGAGGTTCTTGGCAAAGCGTTCGGACGCCTGTTCGATCACCGCGTTGGCGGCGGCGAGAATCGGCTGGGTGGAGCGGTAGTTCCGGTCGAGGGTCAGGACAGTCGCCGGAATGGGAAAAGCGGACGGGAAATCGAGGATGTTGCGCACCGTCGCGGCCCGGAAGGCATAGATGCTCTGGGCGTCGTCGCCGACGACGGTCATGCCTGTGCCATCGGGCTTCATGCCCAGCAGGATCGTGGCCTGCAAGCGGTTGGTGTCCTGATATTCGTCGACCAGCACATGGTCCCAGGTGCCGCCGATTTCGGCCGCCAGCACCGGATCGCCCATCATCTGTGCCCAGACCAGCAGCAGATCGTCATAATCCAGCACGTTCTGGGCCTGCTTGGCCGCCACGTAGGCGCCGAACAGGGTTTTAAGCTGTTCCTGCCAGCCTGCGCACCATGGGTAATGTTTCAGCAGCACGTCGCCCAGCGGTTGTTCGGCATTTATCACGCGGGAATAGATCGCCAGGCAGGTATTTTTGGTCGGGAATCGGCTTTCGGTCTTGGAAAAACCCAGTTCGTGCCGGGTCAGGTTCATCAGGTCGGCGGAATCCTCGCGGTCATGGATCGAGAAGGCCGGGTCCATCCCGAGCTGTTCGGCATGGTCGCGGATGATCCGCGCGCCGATGCCGTGGAACGTGCCGGCCCAGGTCAGGGCGTCGGCCATTGCGCCGGCCCTGTCGCCCAGCACCTGGCCGCAGATACGCTCCACCCGCCGCGCCATCTCGGCACTGGCGCGGCGGGAGAAGGTCATCAGCAGGATGCGACGGGGATCGGCGCCGTTGACGACCAGATGCGCGACGCGGTGGGCCAGCGTATTGGTCTTGCCCGAGCCGGCCCCGGCGATGACCAGCAGGGGGGCGGCCGGAGGTGCCGCGCCCTGCGCGACTCCATGCGTTACGGCGGCCCGTTGCGCGTCATTCAGCCTGTCGAGATATCCGTCGCCCACGATTGCTCCCATAACCCACCGGACATGAGGGTGTTCCCTGTTGGGTGTCTATAGTTTCCGCCATCGGGCGACGCGGATCAAATGCGGATCAAATGTCGGGGGCCGTCTGGAAAGTCGTTGACGCCGACCCCTGATATGGAACAAATAGGGAACATATTTACCTGGCCGCCGATCGGGAAGCCTCGGTCGGGATATCATGGATGGACTGTCTTGCCGCATGCCCGCACCCGAACCCCGTTCCGCGCTGGAGGTGCTGCGGGAGCAGATCAGCCGTCTGGAAGGCGGGGCCGGGCGCAGGCGGGCGGTCCTGCCGTTCGGCCTGGAGGAGATCGACAGCCGCCTGCCGGGCGGCGGGTTGACGCTGGGGGCGCTGCATGAGGTGGCGGGCGGTGGGTGCGATGCCCAGCACGCCGCGGCCGCCGGCCAGTTTTCGGCCGGGATCGCGGCCCGGACGCGGGGCAGGATTCTGTGGATCGTCAGCCGACAGGATGTCTTCGCGCCGGCCCTGATGCAGGTTGGGCTGTCGGGGCGGCGGGTCATCTATGTCGAGGCGGGATCGGAGGTCGATGTGCTGGCCTGTTTCGAAGAGGGGCTGCGGCATGGCGGGCTGGGGGCCGTGGTGGCCGAAGTGGCGCGGCTGTCGATGACGGCCTCGCGCCGCCTGCAACTGGCCGCCGAGACGTCGGGCGCGCTGGGTATCGCGATCCGGCGGTGGCGGCATCCGACCGGGGCGGCCGATTTCGGCCAGCCGACGGCCAGCGTCACGCGCTGGCGGGTGTCGGTGCTGCCATCCGTTGCCCTGCCGGTGCCGGGCGTGGGGCGGCCGCGCTGGAGGCTGGAGCTGATTCGGGCCCGGGCTGGGGACGAAGCCGTTTTCGACGTGGAGGCCTGCGATGGAGAAGGGAGGCTTGCCCAAAGCGCCCGTGTCGCGAATCGTCTCGCTCTACCTGCCATTCTGGCCGACGGACAGGGTCAGGAAGAGGCTGGGCGACGGCGCGCCCGCGCCTGACGCGGCGCTGGCGCTGGTTGGCCGCGAGGGGCGGAGCCGGGTCGTGCTCTCGGTCGATCTTGCCGCCCGCAAGGCGGGGTTGCGTCCTGGTACGCCGGTGGCCAAGGCGCAGGCGTTTCATCCCGACCTGACCATCATGGAGGCCGATCCGCAGGGGGACCGTGAGGGGCTGGAAAAGCTGGCCTTGTGGTTGCAGCGCCGTATCGCCCCCATCGTGGCCGCCGACCCGCCGGATGGCATCGTGCTGGACACCAGTGGGGCCGATCACCTGCATGGTGGCGAGCCGGCCATGCTGGCGGCGATGGTCCAGCGGCTGCGCGACACCGGAATCACCGTCAAGGCGGTTGTCGCCGATACGCTGGGGGCCGCCCATGCGCTGGCGCGTTATGGCCGGGCGCGGATGCTGGTCGTGCCGCCCGGCGGGGTGGTGGCCGCGATTGCGGATCTGCCTGTCGCGGCCCTGCGTCTGCCTGAGGGCATTGTCGACGGGTTGCATGCGCTGGGCGTGTCGCGCATCGGTGCGCTTGCCGCCATGCCGCGCGCGCCGCTGGCCCTGCGGTTCGGCCCGGAGGTCGCGTGCAGGCTGGACCAGGCGTTCGGGCGTGTGGCCGAGGCCATTGTCCCTGTGCGCCCCGTTGAACCGGTGGAGGTCTGCCGGAATTTTGCCGAGCCGATCGGGGCAGCCGAGACGATCGCCCGCATGATCGGCACGCTGGTGCCCCCGCTCTGCCAGATGCTGGAGGAGCGTGGGCAGGGTGGCCGGTGTTTCGACCTGCTGCTGCACCGGGTGGACGATCGTGCCGAAGCGATCCGGGTCGCCACTGCCCAGCCGGTACGGGACGCCAGACGATTGATCCGGCTGCTCTGCGAGAAGATCGAGACCATCGATCCGGGTTTCGGGATCGAGCGCATGGTGCTGACGGCCTCGCAGGCCGAGAGGGTGGGGGCGCGCCAGGCCCTGTCGCTGCTGGGCGAGGCGGAGGAACCCGATCTTTCCGGCCTGATCGATATCCTGTCCAATCGTGTCGGCATGCGGGCGCTGTATCGCGTCGCGCCGGTCGAAAGCGATATTCCGGAACGTTCCTTCTGCCGGGTGCCTGCCCTGGCGCCGGACGACGCGCGGGACTGGCCGGATCACTGGCCGCGCCCGACGCGCCTGCTGCCCCGGCCCGAGCCCGTGCAGGCCATGGCCGAACTGCCCGACCAGCCGCCGGTCTTCTTCATCTGGCGCGGTGTGCGGCGGAAGGTGAAATGCGCCGATGGGCCGGAACGGGTGTTTGGCGAATGGTGGAAGGGGGATGCCGAACTGACCACGGCGCGCGACTATTTCCGGGTGGAGGATACATCCGGAGAGCGGTTCTGGATCTATCGTGCCGGTGACGGGGAACATGGCGAGACCGGGTCGCAGGGCTGGTTCCTGCATGGGATCTTCGGATGACCCGTTATGCCGAATTGCAGGTGACGAGTTATTTTTCCTTCCTGCGCGGGGTGTCCGCGCCGGCCGACCTGTTCCAGCAGGCGAAGGCGCTGGGGATCGAGGCCCTTGGGCTCTGCGACCGGAATACGCTGGCGGGCATGGTGCAGGCCCATGTGGCGGCGAAGGAAGCCGGGGTGCGGCTGGTCGTCGGCTGTCGCCTGGATCTGGCCGATTTTTCGCCTGTGCTGGTCTATCCGACCGATCGGGCCGCCTATGGCCGCCTGTGCCGCCTGCTGACCATCGGCAAGGCGCGGGCCGGGAAGGGCAGGTGCCATCTGCTGTGGGAAGACCTGGTCGCATGGGGGGAGGGGCTGATCGTCCTTCTGGTTCCGGATGGGGCCGATGAGGCGTGTGCGCAGCGTCTGCGCATGCTGAAGGAAGCGTTTCGTGATCGTGCCTATATGGTGCTGACGCTGCTGCGGCGGCCCAATGACCAGGTGCGGCTGTATGCGCTGGCCGACCTGGCGCATCAGGCCCGGGTAGCGACCGTGGTGACCAATGATGTGCTGTTCCATACCCACGACCGGCGCATCGTGCAGGATGTCGTGACCTGCATCCGGCATAATACCACCATCGATGAGGCCGGCTTCGCACGCGAGCGCCATGCCGACCGTTATCTCAAGCCGCCGCATGAGATGGCGCGCCTGTTCGCCCGCTATCCGGAGGCGATGGGCCGCACGATCGAGATCGTGGAACGCTGCACGTTCAGCCTCGATGACCTTGCCTATCAATATCCCGACGAGGTGTCGGTACCGGGCCGGACGCCGCAGCAGGCGCTGGAGGAATTGACGTGGGAAGGGGCCGAGAAATTCTATCCCGAAGGTATTCCCGATACGGTCAGGCAAAGCCTGAAGCATGAGCTGGCCCTGATCGCGCGCATGAACTACGCGCCCTATTTCCTGACCGTGAACAGCATCGTGCGCCATGCCCGCGCCGAGGATATTCTGTGCCAGGGGCGGGGATCGGCGGCCAATAGCGCGGTCTGCTACGTGCTGGGCATCACCGCCATCGACCCGGCGCGCAATAATCTGCTGTTCGAGCGGTTTGTCTCCGAGGCACGGGGGGAACCGCCCGATATCGACGTCGATTTCGAGCATGCACGGCGCGAGCAGGTGATCCAGTGGGTCTATGGCCATTATGGCCGCGATCGTGCGGCCCTGACGGCCGTGGTGATCCGCTATCGCGCCAAGGGGGCGTTGCGGGATGTCGGCAAGGTCATGGGTCTGCCCGAGGATCTGATCCGCACGCTTTCGGGCCAGATCTGGGGCTGGTCGAAGAATGCGGACCCCGAGCAGTTCCGGGATACCGGCATCGACCTGTCCGACCGGCGTATCCGGCTGACGCTGGACCTGGCGTGCTGCCTGATCGGCGTGCCGCGCCATCTGTCGCAGCATCCGGGCGGCTTCGTGCTGACCCGTGACCGGCTGGACGAACTGGTGCCGGTCGAGCCTGCGGCGATGGATGACAGGCAGATCATCGAATGGGACAAGGACGATATCGACGTCCTGAAATTCATGAAGGTCGATTGCCTGGCATTGGGCATGCTGACCTGCATGAAGAAGGGGCTCGATCTTCTGGCCGACCATAAAGGGGAGCATTTCACGCTTGCCACCATTCCGGCCGAGGACCCCGACACGTACGCCATGATCCGCAAGGCGGATACGATCGGGGTGTTCCAGATCGAATCCCGGGCGCAGATGTCCATGTTGCCGCGCCTGAAGCCGCGCGAATTCTATGATCTGGTGATCGAGGTTGCCATCGTGCGGCCCGGCCCGATCCAGGGGGATATGGTCCATCCTTATCTGCGGCGGCGGGAAGGGATCGAGACGGAAGATTATCCGACCCCGGAACTGGAGAAGGTGCTGAAAAAGACGCTGGGCATCCCCCTGTTCCAGGAGCAGGCGATGCAGGTGGCAATGGTTTGCGCCGATTTTACCGCCAGCGAGGCCGATCAACTCCGGCGCGCGATGGCCACCTTCAAGAATACCGGCACGATCGGCAGGTTCCAGACCAAGCTGGTCGAAGGCATGAAGGCGAACGGCTATGCGCCCGAATTCGCCGAACGGATCTACCAGCAGTTGGAGGGATTCGGGTCGTATGGATTTCCGGAGAGCCATGCGGCGAGTTTCGCAATCCTTGCCTATTCGTCATCCTGGATGAAATGCAGGCATCCCGATGTGTTCCTGGCCGCGTTGCTCAATTCCCAGCCGATGGGGTTCTATGCGCCGGCCCAGTTGGTGCGGGACGCGCGCGAGCATGGGGTGGAAGTGCGGCCCGTCTGCATCAACGCCTCGCGCTGGGATAGCACGCTGGAAGGGCCGGCGACGGAAAAAGGGTATCTTGCCGTTCGGCTGGGCATGAGCCTGGTCAGGGGACTGAGCGACAGGGATACGGCCTGCATCGTGGGGGCCCGGGGGGACCGGCCCTTCGCTTCCGTCGACGATCTGTGGCGCAGGGCGGGGGTGAGGGTCGCGGCGCTGACGCATCTGGCCGAGGCGGATGCGTTCCGGCCCAGCCTGGGCCTGCCGCGGCGTGAGGCGCTGTGGGCGATCAAGGCGCTGCGTGACGAGCCCCTGCCGCTGTTCGCGGCCGCCTCCGTCGCGCGGGAGGCGGAGGAACCCGCCGTGCTGCTTCAGCCCATGCGCGAGGGGGCCGAGGTGACGCGGGATTACAACCGGATCGGCCTGAGCCTGCGCGACCACCCCGTTGCCTTTCTGCGCGACGATCTGCGCGGGATGGGGATCGTGCCGTGCCGGCACGTCATGGAGGCCAGGGATGGCAGGCGTTTGACGGCGGCCGGCCTGGTGCTGGTGCGCCAGCGCCCCGGCTCGGCCGAGGGCGTGGTGTTCCTGACACTTGAAGATGAAACCAGTGCGCTGAACGTCATCATATGGCGCGACCTGTTCGAGACATATCGCAGCCTGGTCATGTCGGGGCAGATGCTTGCCGTGATGGGCAGCGTGCAGAAGGAAGGGGAGGTCGTGCATCTGGTGGCACGCGAGATCACGGATCTTTCAGACCTGCTGGCCGATGTGGGAAACCGGGGAGCGGGCCTGGAGAACGGGGCGGGAGAGGGTAAGAAAACGGAAAAAATCGACGTGATATCGAGGGATTTTCATTAAATCATGTTGGATATTGGTGCGATCTGCGGCTGCGGCGAGGTGAAGGATAGCGAGGAATGAGGCGGCGGTTTTTTCGTATCGCGTTGCGACGGCGTGCCATTCGTCAGACAAGCCTGGAGGTTTTCCACCAGATGCCGATTACAATAAGCCCATTATGGGCAGGCGACGGGCCTATCCTGAGTTTCATGTGTTTGGTGTGATGCCGGAGAAGGAGGCATGATGTCCGACGCAAGAAGCTTGTGATCCCTGACGATGTTCTGGACCAGGTTATGGGCTGGTCGTGTGGCCAGCAGCACGGTCATGTCGAAGGCGATGATCGGGTAAAGCTCATTCTCGCGCAGGTCGAATGCCACAGCTTCGCCGAAGCCTAAGCGCCTCAATCGTATTCCTACAGAGGTACGCTTGCTCGAATGGCAACGATGCGTCCGGCTGGATCAAGAAACGCCGGTTGATAGGCTGCCGGCGTATCACCAGCAGAATCCCGGATACTCTGTCGTCTGTCGAATATATTCGACACCGAAAGCCAGACTCTGAGGGATTTTGATGTGCCCGCAGCCTTCCCTTGGAGCTTGAAGGTATAGGAAACAACAGCATCGGCGGTCCAGAAACTTGCATAATGAATGGAATAGGGTTCGGCGGCGGTTACATCTTGCACACGCGATCCAGAGCGCCATTTCGCGGAGAGTTGGGCATTGAGTCTGCGGTACGATGCCTCGGCTTCTACATCCACCTGATGGCGTGGGGCTCCGCGCACGCCGTCAAGCGGTGTCTTGAGCAGATCGACACTTTCCGCCCCCTGTGTGGGATTCAACTGATCGCTCAATTTCCATTCGTGCGACAGGCTGAAATCCCAATCCACACCGTTATCCTGGCGCTCACTCTGAGTATCGATCGTGCCAGAGAGATGAATGTTGGGTCGCAGGGCGGTAATCATTTCCCCGGCGGCATTAAAGGGGCGGGTATCCATTGTTGTCAGGTGCCCGGCTGCGTCTCGGATAAACCGATTGGGAAACAGGCGCTGGAATTGCGGGTTCGGCGTCACAATCGAGATGATCGGATTTGTGATCTTTGATGATTCGTATTCTACGGTCGCAGCCATGTTCGTTGCGCCGACTGTCTTATTGAAGCTGATTCTGGCCGTCATGTCGCTCTGTGACGTGGAACGGAGATTGGGTGCGCCGCCTGAAATCCGGGTGACAAGGGCGTAATCGCCGGTAACGGCATCCACGACCAAAGCGCCAGGCGTGTAAATCACGGGGGCATTGCTGCTGGAAAGAGCTGTCAGGGAGCCCGTCGCACTTCTGTCCAGGCTGATCGACAGAGAGTCGATCGGCTGCCATTCCCAGGAGAGGTCGTAACTCGGCATGCCGCCGACATGCTGTGCCCGCTCATAATCGCCATTCAGGGAGAGGGACGTGCTGCCGGGCATTTTGAAAGGCGTGAAATCCGGACTGGTCAGGGGAACATCCAGCCCGAAATGTGCCCGCGAGCGCATCTGCGCGTTGGCCTGGTGGGAGAATTCTGCGGATCTGGTGGTGGAAGCGAGATCCTGAAGATCCACGCTCAATCGGGTATTCATGGTCATGTCGCCGGCCGGCAATGAGGTCAGCGGGGCATTGGCTGTCAGCGCGCCTCCCAGGTCCGAGCTGTTCGTGGACGTGGCAAGCGGCGTATAAACCGTGGGGAGCATCGTCTGGCTTCCACCAGGCAAGGCAACGGCGATGCGCTTTCGGGAGATGCGGCTGCTGGTCTGTCCGGTCACGAGGGAGCCGGTCAGTTCGGCTGTCCAGTTGATCCGCTTCATCATGCCCGAGGCATTCAGTCCCAGCCGATATGAGAGCGTGTGCGACAGGTCGATAATGCCGTGCGCGCTAACAGGTTGCGGCGTTCCGTCCAACGTTGCATCGGCCGAGAAGAAGCGGCCGAGCTGCTGTGACAGCATGTCGCTCAGCGACGCGGAGGCGTTGAGATTCACCGCCCCCAAGGGGAGAGCAAAGCCGGGCGTCAGGGAGATGGTGCGGTTGGATGGCAGAAGGGTGCGATATGGGAGTAGCGCGGCGTCGTCGGCGCTGTCATCAAGCAGGCTCTTGCGATCACGCCCGTAGAGGGCTTCGCTTGCCTGCCCGGATAGGGCGGCATTGAAGCGTTTCTCGTTCTTGATGTTCACATATCTGAGGGCGGCGTTGCCGCTGTCGCCCCCGCCTTCTGTCGGCAAACGGGTGCCGGCGTCCGCCGTGAGCGATGAGAAATTCTTCTTCAGAACCAGATTGAGGACCTTGTTCGCGGGGCTGAAGCCATAGCGGCCGGCGCTGGAATTGGACAGGATCTCGATCTTGGCCAAGGCTTCCGGGGGGATCTCACGCAGATCCGATATGTCCGCCAGTCGCCTACCATTGACGATGATCGAGAAGGGGCGACCGCCATTTCGGCGTTCAAGACGGGTGATGACTTCCCCAATCGTCATGGCGGCCAGATTGTCGATGTTTCGCGCCGAATATTGATCGATGACGTCTTTTGTCTTTGGTGTCCGTCGGCCGGTAACGACGACATCCGTTGAGCCTGTGGGCGCATTGCCGGCGCCCTGAGCATGAGATTGGGAAATCGAAAGAAACAGAATAACCAAATATGCGCTAAGAAAACTTCCGTTTTTAAGTTCTATCACTGTCAGATGACGGATGATTCGTATCAGTCTCAGGTTTTTTTGCTGTTTTCTTCTTCTGACCGGACGATCCAAAAAGGGCATCAGCAATTTCTTTGTTCAGCTCACCCGACAGGCCCGGAGCTGTTACCGCCACGGGCCGCCGGTCAGGATACGGTCGGAAGGAGCTGGTCGACGGTATCAAGGGCGTTCTGAGCGCTCTGGAGATTGCTGTCCGATGTCACGTCCTGCTTTTTCAGGTGTTCCTTGCTTTCCCGGAGAAGGGCCTTCATCTGGCTGGCCAGGGCGATGACGGCCTGCTGGAATTCCGGGTTGCCGTCTGCCGACGCTCCGGACTGTCCGGCGGTCACGGCCTGTCTGGGCATGGGATCAGATCCATCCGAATCCCGCGTCGCACCTGTTGCCGCCTGCTGGGCATCCAGATCCGTCCCGTCGGTTGCGGCCTGATCGGCTCCCGATGGAGCCTGTCCGCCGTCCTGCGGCGTTGCCAGCACCATGCTACCGACAGCTGAGCCGCTGGCGTTCGTTCCGCCACTTTGCACGTACTGCGCCACGGCAGCCGCGAGTTGGGTGGTAAGCTGCGCCACTTCCAGAGCGAGGGCTTTGGGTGAAAGCAGGGCTTTCATTTCCATAAGCAGTCGCATCTGGGCATTGAGCATGTTGACCCGTTCTTCCGCAGCCTCCTTGGCGAACTGCCGGCCGGATTGGATCATCTGATCCAGCCGGGTCACGGCTTCCTGTTGGGCGGACAGCGCGGCGCCGCTGTCGGGGGATGCTCCCTTCAGGAAATCGAGACCGGTCTGCGAAAGCGTCACCAAAACGGCTGACGTGTCCGTCTGGTCCACCTGACCGGTGGCGGTGGAGGCCACCTTGCCGTTGGTCGCACTATCCGCCACAGACGAACGGTCGTTGCCGGTGTATGTGGTCGTAGCGGAGACGAACATCGTTTGGTGGTCCTGACTGACGGATTGAATCAACTTTGGGAGAACCCCAATTCCTTGCGGGGCGTGGTCAGTGCCGCCTGGATCGTGGCTTCATGCCCCTTGGCCCATGTCTCGTTGAACAGATCGGTGACATTGAGAACAGATGGGTTACTGCGGACATGCGCTTTCTGGGCATTCTTCATCAACTCACTCAGCATCCCGACGATGGATAGGTTACTGACGTATTTTGAATCGACAGGCTTGTTTGCCGCGCCCATCTCTTCTTCATAAGCAGTCTGCACGGAGGCACGATTGAAGGCCCATCCGATCGTTGATTTTTCGTAAGAACCGGCCTTGTCTAAATACATGCTCAAATTCTTCGAACTGGCTATAGAAGAATAGGTCACATTCGACCGGTTTGAAACCGTTGCATCACTTGAATCAATGGAATATCCTTGACCACTGGCAGGTGCAGGGATGAATTTTGACTCAAGGTCCATTGGTCCGGAGTAATTTCCTGTAGCAAGCTGCTCCTGCTGAAGCATGATGTACTGCGCCATGCCCTGTTCTTTTGTAGAGAACAGACCACCTTGATTCGACGACACCGCAGCGAGAGCAGTTCTGTCCAGACCGGACATCAGCGTGTACCAGTCCGTCCCGTTCGCACTATCGTAATTGAATGGCTTTCCGCTAGCGTCCATGGAGGCGTATTCCGCATCCATGCTGGCACGCGCAGCCTGTGCGATCCCTGAAGCACTGAGTCCGGTCGAGATCGTTGTGGCCGCAGGATCAAGCACATTTTCACCGAAACTCGCGGACGTGCCCGAGCGCGTGGGAAAGAATTGCGCGTAATAGGCCGCTTGCGAATCCGTCGTCGTGCTGGATGTTGCGGCAAGGGCAGCCGTGGCAGCCGCAGAAAGGGTAATCGTATCTCCGCTGTGGGACGTGGATGAGCTTGAATAACCCGATATTTTCGTTGTCGTATTGTCTAACTCTTGTGTCGAGCTATCATTTTTTGACGCGGAAAGGTAAATGGCGGCGGATTGTGCCGCGCTGACTGTCGTCATCAGCTTGTCCCACTATGCGAATGTTAATCAGATACAATCCGTTCAATGGTTAACAAGTCATTAATATTGGTGATGCGGTTTCCGTATAAGTTAAATTCATTAATACAATTCTTTGTCATAAGAGAAAATTGTTAGCGTATCCAACGTGGTATTCCAGCGACAATGCTCAAATACCGTTCTCGTAATGATACTGTTGCGACGAAAATTCGTGACCATAGGATACTCTGCCAATGAAAAAATTCCTCTCCACGTCGGCTCTGGTTCTTCTCTCCGCTTATGGCCTGACAGGTTTAACCGCAAAGGCTCAGGCAGATACAATCCAGACAACGGTTACGTTCAATAACGCGACATCTTCGCCCGTATCTTTGATCGGAAAGATCAATATCAGCGGGACCGCGAGCCCTGGTGTACCGACAACGATCCCTGCGAACGGCACGAGCGGCCCCATCCTGTTTACGACAGATGGTGTTGTGGACGCCGGCACGCTTCAATATAAAGCCTGCTCCTTTCACTGGGGCACCCTTGAGAACGTTGACCCGGTGTACGGAACCGTGACGTGGACCCTGACGCCCTCGGCTTACTCGAATTCTTCGTGCTCAGCGACCGTGACAACAGCAAACTATTTTACCGGTCAGCATGCTGTCGTTTTTACCGTCAAGAATTAATATAATGTCCGGCACCACGAATTTTCGTGGTGCTATTGGAAAACCTCTGGGTTCGTCTGGAGGAATGGCGCGCCATCGCAATGCGATACGAAAAAACCGCCGCCTCATTCCTCGCTGACCTTCACCTCGCAGCAGCCGCAGATTGGATCAAGATCCAACAGGCCTTAGTCTTCCAGTTCTGAGGTCGTGTACTCCTCATCGTCGCGATCCCGGTCTCCCAGCGATCCGACTCCCCGCTGCTGTCGGCAGAATGGACGCCACCACAGGCGAAACCAGCAGCCCCTCCGGGCGACGGGCCGGTGCCAGAGAAAGAACGGAAAAAGAATCGCCGTGAGATCGAGGGATTTTCATTAGGAGAGTGGAGCGGCGTGGCACCTGCGCGGCGTAGGACGGGCTGGTCCGGCAAGGGGCGGCTCGCCACGCGTGCCGGTACGGGTGTTGGCGGGAGCGATCACCCTGTGTTATCCTGAAAGTGGCGCTTAGCAACGCCTTTCAACTAGGCGGCCTCCTCTGTCGGGTGGCCTGCCGAATATAACACCCGGACCTATGGTCCAGCGGTGCGTGGTTTCGGCCGCGTGTCGTCTGGGAATAGGCAGGGCGTGCTTTTGCCTAGTTGAAACACGTTGCTAACCGCCCGACGCCAGGGACGGCGGGGGAGACGTGTACCCTTCTTTCCCCGATCCAGCGCGCTGGCGTCGAACGTCCATCGGAGACGATCGGGGTGCGGGGATGGAAGAGCTTGACGAAGCGGGGATAACCGCTTCCACCGTCGCGGCGAGCCTGATCAGGATTTATGGCGGGGAGGCTCCTGGGGTGATCCGGCGTCAGATCAGGCGATGCGTGGAGGATGACCTGACCGATGAGGCCGTATTCTGGCTTCGGGTCAGGAACAGGGCCGATGCCTTGCTGAGGACGGCGCGCCGGAAAAGCGATACCGTCCATTGAGCGGGCCATCGAGCGGGCGAGACCCATCGGAGGCCGGCTGTGGCCGGGCCGATCCCGGCCAGCAGGCATTTGCGCTGTGGCTGGAGCGCGGGTTGCGCCGCCTGTTCGGAAGCGTGATCGACGAACCCATTCCGGACGACCTGATGCGCCTGATCGACCATCCCGCCGACCCGGGGAGTGGCGAACCGGACGGTGAGGCTGGGGGCCCCGTTCATCCCGATCCGCCCGTTCGCTGACTGCGATTCGCTGACTGCGATGGACGAATGGCGTCAGAAGGCGGGGACGCCCGGTTCCGGGTCCGGTTCCTGCTCGTCGATCGACAGGAGGGCCTGTTCCCTGCTGGAGAAGGGGCCGGCCAGAAGGATGGTGGTGCCATCTATGATGTACCATCCGTTTTCGCGGGGCGCGACGGGGGCGGTCCTGTCGTCAAGATAGATCGCGATCATCCGGGATTCTCCTTCATGGGCGATCTGCCGGGGGCCGGCGGCCGAAGGGGCGTCAGGTTTCGTCCTTCAGGGCCTTTTCCTCGTCCTGCCGGGTTGCGAAGGGGGTTTCCCGCTTGTCGTCCAGTTCGTTCATGTAGCCGCCCGGGTTGCCCAGATTCTCTTCCAGCCAGGCTTCCTCGATGGGCTGGCCGTTGGCGTCGAGGGGAACGGGCGGTTCCACCGGGATCTGCCCGGCGTCGGCATTGAGTTCCATCCCGATCAGGTCGGCGGCGGCTTCCTTGTAGGCCTCGGGGCCGGAGGCGGGCTTTCCGTCGGCGATCCACATCTCCTTCGCCTTGGCGAGAATGCGCGCGTCTCTTTCGGGAGAGGATTCCAGGGGGTTTTCCATTCCAATTATCCTCGCAAGGGGCTGTGACGGGGCGGCGGGTTCCTGCGATATGAAACGCTTCATGCCCATGTCCGTTGCCCGCGCCGTTTGGGCGCGGGTGCGGCGATCAGGCGGGGGCCTGTCCGGGCTGATCGAGGGCGACGGTTGCCTCGCTGGTCAGGACGCGGAAGACGAAGCTTTCCTGCAGGTACAATTCGACCGTATCCGCCGAGTGGGACAGGTAGCCGATCGAAAAATCCTGTCCGATATCCAGCGCCAGGTCGCCGCCGCGCGTCGAGACGACGAATGCGCCCTCGATGGCCGGGGCCCAGATGATCTTTCCGTCGATCATGCTCTCGATATGCTTGCAGACCGGATAGCCGTCATCGTCGCCGCCGCTGACATTGGCGAAGGCCTGGGCGCCGAGGACCACCGAATACGGGCCGTTCACGCCGGCCAGGCGCAGCGCGTTCAGGGCGTCGGCGATGGCATGAGGATAGTCCCGGGCCTGGGCGGGGAGCGTGAGATGGGCGTTGGACGTGCCGTTGCGGATGCCGGGGATGCCGGCCGCCGCGTAGCCGCCGAAGATCGCGCGATCCTCGGCGAAGGCGATCTGCTTCGCCGCGTCCTTGACGGGCTGCCAGTCGGAATCGAGCGATCCGCGCTCGACGGCATCGATTTCCGTGCGCAACAGCGTGAAGGGAACGCGCAGTTCCACCAGCGGCAGGACCTCGCGCCGCAGGGCGCGGATGCCGTTGCCGGGCGCGTCGATCAGCGTGCCGCGCCCGGTGCCGACGCCCGCGAAGGCGGTCCCCCGCGGTTCCGACGTGTCGACGACGCGGCGGCCGGCCAGGTGGCGACGGATGGTGCGTGACGCCTCTTCCTCGATCTGCGCCCAGGCGGCGCTGGAGATGGGGGCGAGATGTCTGTGGAGATTGTTCATGTCAGATGTCCTTCCTTAAGGAGCCGATGCCCAGCGAGCCGTCGTGCGGGCCTGTGCCGTGCCGATCGGGGGAGGAGGCAGGGAGGGAGGGCTGGTCGTCCGGGCTGGAGGCCCCGGGGGCTTCGGCGTCCATGTCCGGCGCGTTATCCAGGAATTCGGCGGTGGGAATGAAGAACAGGGCCCCGGTCACGGCCGTGCTGACATCGAGGAGCCTGTCGTAATTGCCGGGCGGCTTGCCGACGAACATGTTCCGCAGCATCTGCTCGGTGCGCGCGGGGGAGCGCGCATAGCCGATGAAATAGGTGCCGAACTCCCCCTTGCCCACTTCGCCGAAGGGCATGTTGTCGCGCACGATCTGCAGTTGCTGCCCGTTCTCCTCGATATTGGTGAGGACGTTATGGGCATAGCTGGGCTTGGCTGCGTCGGCGAGTTCGATGTCCGATACTTTTCGACGGCCGATGATATGTTCCTGCACTTCGGTCGGGATGGCATCCCACTTCCTGAGGTCGTGCAGGTATTTCTGGACGATGACATAGCTGCCGCCGGCGAAGACGGGGTCTTCGTCGCCGACGATGGCCGCGTCGATCGCGACCTGGCCGGAGGGGTTTTCGGTACCATCCACGAAGCCGAGCAGGTCGCGTTCGTCGAAATATTTGAATCCGTGGACTTCATCCACGACCTTGCCGGCGCCCTCCAGCCGGGAGACGATGGAAGAAGCGAGTTCGAAGCAGAGATCCATCCTGGCCGCGCGGATATGGAAGAGCAGGTCGCCCGGCGTGGCGGGGGCGTGATGCACGCCCCGGATTTCCTGGAACGGATGCAGGTCCCGGGGGCGAGGGGTGCCGAAGAGTTGATCCCAGGCGTTCGAACCGATGCCGGTGATGCAGCTTAACCTCCCGTCGGGGACCCGGAATCCGACACCGCGCACGAGAGAGGAGAGATCTCCCAGAAGATCGCGGACCTGCGTGTTGATCGAAGGGCTCTCGCTTAATGTCGCAACAAGGAAAATGGCTGCCTGGGTCAGCTTCGTACCAACGGGTTGCGGTGTGGCCAACGGACTGAAACTCCCTGCGGGCGGGCTCGTATAACGATTGCGGACGCTCAGCATAGGCAGATGATCGTTCATGACAAGATATCGGGATGAACTAAATAACCAGGATGGTCACACATTACTGATCGTTATGCATGTGGTGCATAATGCCATAAGCAAAAGGTCTTGGACGCCCCGCCGCTCGCGTGATCTGGCTGGGATGCTGGAACATCGTGGCAGGTCCTGCAGGACAAAATAACAGGCACGGCGGTCGCCCGTGGCGGGAAGACTTCATCACGCTTCATTCCCCGGAATCCGTTGCCTGACGCAGACACCGATGTCGGGCTTTTAGGAAGGTATTGATGCAGACCGCTGCCCTTGCGCTGATCCTGGCGCGTTTTCAGTTCGCCTTTACCGTGGGCGTTCATATCATCTTCCCGGCCTTCTCCATCGGGCTGGCGGCCTATCTGGCCGTTCTGGAAGGGTTGTGGCTGAAAACCGGGCGCCAGGTCTTTCTCGATCTGTATCGCTACTGGATCAAGGCCTTTTCGATCGTCTTCAGCATGGGCGTCGTGTCCGGACTGGTCATGTCCTACGAATTCGGGACCAACTGGTCGGTCTTTTCGAAGAAGGCCGGGCCGATTACGGGCGTTCTCCTGTCCTACGAGGTCATGACCGCCTTCTTTCTGGAAGCGGGTTTCCTCGGCGTCATGCTGTTCGGCATGGGCAAGGTCGGGCGGGGGCTGCATTTCGCCGCGACCTGCTGCGTTTCGGTGGGGACGCTGATTTCGATGACCTGGATCCTGGCATCGAATTCATGGATGCAGACCCCGCGCGGCTATACGATCGATCCGGCCACCGGGCGCTTCATGCCCGACGACTGGCTGGCCATCATCTTCAATCCGTCCTTTCCGTTCCGGCTGGTCCATATGGGGCTGGCGGCGTTTCTCTCCGTCGCGTTCGCCGTGGGGGCGACCGGCGCGTGGCACATGCTGAAGGCGCGGCGGGCGGGAGCGATCGCGAGCGAACCGGTCCGGGTGATGTTTTCCATGGCCATGTGGATGGCCGCGATCGTGGCGCCGCTACAGATCCTGGCCGGTGACGCGCATGGGCTGAATACGCTGAAATACCAGCCGGTGAAGATCGCCGCGATGGAAGGCGACTGGGAGACCGAGGGACGGGCATCGGAACTTCTGTTCGGCATTCCGAACATGGAGACGGAGCGGACGGATTATGCCGTGAAGGTGCCGCTGCTGGGCTCGCTGATCCTGACGCACAGTCTCGACGGCAAGGTGCCGGGGATGAAAGATTTCCCCCGCGACCAGCGGCCGCCGTCGCCGATCATCTTCTTCTCGTTCCGTATCATGGTCGCCCTGGCCTTTCTGATGGCGCTGGTGGGGTTCTGGTCGCTGTGGCTGCGCCGGACCAGCGCCCTGTTCACCAGCCCGGTCTTTCATCGCGTGGCGCTGTGCATGGCGCCTGCCGGCTTCATCGCGCTGCTGTGCGGATGGATCACCACCGAGGTCGGGCGGCAGCCCTGGACGGTCTATGGTCTTCTGCGGACGTCCGAGAGCGTTTCGCCGATCGTCCTGTCCAGCATGGCGGTGACGCTGGCGGCTTTCGTGGTGGTCTATGTGATCGTGTTCGGATCGGGTCTGGCCATCCTGCTCCGCCTGCTGGGGCGCGCGCCGGAGGAAGGCGAGCACGATCCCAGCCCCGCGCACCCCGCCGACGTGCTGGCGACGCACACGCATCCGGGGATCGCCGGCCCCATTCCCGCCGAAGGAGCCTGAGCCATGATGGATTTCGCGTATTGGCTCCCGATCGTGTGGGCCGTCATCCTGGTCGCCGCGATTACGATCTACGTCATTCTCGACGGGTTCGACCTGGGGATCGGGATGCTGTTCGCGCTGGAACGCGACCAGGGGCGGCGGGATGTGATGGTCAATACGATCGCGCCCGTGTGGGACGGCAACGAGACGTGGATGGTCCTGGGGGGGGCCGTGCTCTACGGGGTCTTTCCGGGGGCGTATGCCACGCTGCTGCCGGCGTTCTACCTGCCGATCGTGCTGATGCTGCTGGCGCTGATCTTTCGCGGGGTGGCGTTCGAATTCCGCATCATGACGCGGGGAACCGCGCGTGAGGGGCTGTGGGAGACCGCTTTCATGGCCGGGTCCGGCATCGCCGCCTTCACCCAGGGGGCGATCCTGGGAGGGGTGATCCAGGGCATTGCCGTGACCGATGGCGCCTTCAGCGGCGGCGCGTTCGACTGGCTGACGCCCTTCAGCGTCCTGTGCGGGCTGGCGGTCATGTGCGGATATGCCCTGCTGGGCGCGACCTGGCTTGTCTGGCGGACGACCGGCGTGCTGGAGGCATCGTGCCGCAAATGGGGGCGGTGGCTGGCTGCCGGGCTGTTCCTGGGCATCGTGGCGGTCAGCCTGTGGACGCCGCTGCTGCATGCGCCCTATCTGCGGCGCTGGACCGGCTGGCCGAACATCCTCTTCGTCGCGCCGGTGCCGGTGCTGGTCGTCGTGCTGGGCATTTTGCTCGGCACGGGATTGCGTCGCGGCCATTCGCGGGTGCCGTTCCTGTGTGCGCTGGGCTGGTTTTTCCTGTGTCTTTCCGGTCTCGGGATTACGGTCTGGCCGTATGCCGTGCCGCCCAGCCTGACGCTGTGGGATGTGTCGTCGCCGCCGTCGAGCCAGTTCTTCCAGCTTGTCGGCACCGCCATCCTGCTGCCGATCATCCTGACGTACACGATTTATTCCTACCGTGTGTTCCGCGGGAAAGTGACGGAAGCCGATGGCTATCACTGAGATCGTCAAGGGCAATGGAGACGATGCGCCGAAGCGCCTTGGCGCGCGGATCGGGTGGTTCGTTGCCATCTGGGCGCTCAGCACGGTGGTGTTTTTCGCGATGGCGTCGCTGCTGCACCTGCTTGTTCCCAAATAAACGGGGCGGCTCTTCGCATTTTCGACTGCTTCGACTGACAGAAGAAGTTCCGGACCTGGTTCGATGATTTTTGACTTTGAGAGTGACTTCGCGGGCTCGCTGCGCTGTATCCCGATGATCGCACGGCAGAAGCTCGATATCGCCGGCATAAAACTGAGCCTGCGGCAATGGAGCCGCTTCTCCCGCGAAGAGCGGGGGCAGCTTGCCGACCTGCCGTGCGAGACCGTCGCCGAACAGGCGGCTTATCGGGCGCTGGTCCTGCATCTGGTTGCGATGCGGACCGATGAGCCGCCACGCCCGCTTGTCGTGGATGGCTTTGACGACTGGCGGGAGGCCGACCGGATGCCGGAGGCCGTGCGGATGCAGGCCGAGGCGGACGGCGTGGCGCCCCCGACGCCGGAGCAATGGTCCATGTTGACACCGCTGCAACGTTTTGCGCTGATCAAGCTCGCGCGCTCGCAGCATGAGAATGAGAATTTCGTGCCGGCCCTGAGAGAGTTCGGCGTCCTGTGACGGACGCGCGTATTCCAGGAAGCGGCCTTGGGAGGTTGATGTCATGAGCAAAGAAAAGCCGTCCGAGTTCAAGCCCTATCATCATCCGGCCGGCGGCTGGGGAGCGGCGGGCGCGACCGCGAAAGTGCTGATGGAGCAGAGCGTGCTCGTCAAAGGGTCGCGCGGGCTGCTGGCCATGAACCAGCCGGGCGGCTTCAAATGCCCGAGCTGCGCGTTTCCGGACCCGGACCATCGCAAGACGCTGGAATTCTGCGAGAACGGCGCCAAGGCGCTGGCGCACGAAGCGACGAAGGCGCGGGTGACGCGTGAATTCTTCGACAGATACACCGTCACCGAACTGATGGAGAAGAGCGACTACTGGCTGGAGATGCAGGGGCGCCTGACCGAGCCGATGCGCTATGATGCCGCCACCGACAAATATGTGCCCGTCGCGTGGGATGATGCCTTTGCGATGATCGGGCGGCACCTGCAGGCGCTCGACAGCCCGCACCAGGCGGAATTCTATACGTCGGGGCGCACGGCCAACGAGACCGCGTTCCTCTATTCGATCTTCGTGCGCGAGTTCGGCACCAATAATTTCCCCGACTGCTCGAACATGTGCCACGAGCCGACCAGCCGCGGGCTGCCGGCGTCGATCGGGATCGGCAAGGGTACGATCGTCATGTCGGATTTCGAGCATGCCGACGCGATCTTTGTCATCGGGCAGAATACGGGCACCAATTCGCCGCGCATGATGACCAACCTGGTGGAGGCGAGAAAGCGCGGTGTGCCGATCGTGCTGATCAACCCGATGCCGGAACGCGCGCTGATCCGCTTTACGGAGCCGCAGGATGTGCTGCAGATGGCGACGTTCGGTTCCACCCCGATTTCCAGCGAGTTCGTTCATGTGCGGATCGGCGGGGACCTGGCCATCTTCAAGGGGATGATGCGGGCGCTCTTCGAGGCCGAGGAGCAGGGCGAGCGGGTGCTCGACATGGCGTTCATCCAGCAGCACACGGCTGGCCTGGATGCGTTGCGTGACGATGTGATGGGGTGTTCGTGGGCGGATATCACCCGGATCTCGGGCGTGTCGGAGGAGCAGATCCGGCGGATTGCGGAGATCTATAAAAGATCCAAGGCGACGATCATCTGCTATGGGATGGGCCTGACGCAGCACCAGGAAGGGTCGCGCCTGTTGCAGCAGGTGGCGAATCTGCTGCTGCTGCGTGGCAATTTCGGCAAGCCCGGTGCAGGCATTGCGCCGATCCGCGGGCATTCGAACGTGCAGGGCGACCGCACCGTCGGCATCGACGAGAAGCCGACGCAGCGTTACCTGGATCGGGTCCGCGATGCATTCGGCTTCGAGCCGCCGCGCGCGCATGGTCACCATGTGCTTGAGGCGCTGGAGGCCATGGAAGCCGGGACCGCCAAGGTCTTTATCGGCATGGGCGGGAATTTCATCCGGGCGGTGCCGGATACCGATCGCTCCTATGAGGCGATGCGGAAGCTCAACCTGACCGTCGGCATCGCGACCAAGCTCAATCGCGGGCATCTGGTGCATGGCAGGGATGCCCTGCTGCTGCCGGTGGTGGCGCGATCGGAGATCATTCGCACGGCAGCAGGCGAGCAGTTCGTGACCATCGAGGATGCGATGGCGAATGTGACGGCTTCGCGTGGCGTGTTCGAGCCCGTCACCGAGCATGTGCGGCCGGAGACGGAGATCGTATGCCGGATGGCCATGGCCACGTTGCCCCATTCGAAGACGCCCTGGGCGCGCTATATGGTCGATTACACGCCGATCCGCGACAAGATCGCCGAAGTCTATCCGGAGATCTATTCGGATTTCTCGGAGAAGATCAAGAATCCGAAAGGCTTTCACCTCGACATTCCGCCGCGTCGCCTGGTGTGGCAGACGCCGAACGGCAAGGCGAATTTTCTCGTGCTGCCGGGGCTGGAGGTGAATGTTCCGGTCGAGGATAGCGCGATGCTGCGTCTGGCGACGATCCGGTCGCATGACCAGTACAACACGACCATCTACAGCAATAGCGACCGCTATCGCGGCGTCTACAATAACCGGCTGGTGATCTTCATGAACAAGGAGGACATGAAGGAACGCGGGCTGGAGAACGGCGCGGTGATCGGGCTGGAGACCTATAGCGATGACGGGTTCCGGCGTTATGTCGATGGGTTGACCGTGATCGACTATCCGATGTCGCGTGGTGCCATCGCGGGTTATTATCCGGAACTCAATCCGCTGCTGCCGCTCGATTATTTCGATGAGATCAGCGGAACGCCGGCTGCCAAGTCCATTCCCGTCAAGGTGGTGGAGAGTGTCGCATCGGCGGCGCCGATCAGGATTGCCGGATAACCGTCGATCGCCGGCCTGTGGGTGGATGAGAGTTTCCTGATGGACATGGATGCGCCGCTTGCGGACCGGATCGGGCGCCCGATGCGGGATCTGCGGATTTCGGTGATGGATCGGTGCAATTTCCGGTGTCCGTACTGCATGCCGGAAGCGACCTATCATGAGGGATTCCGCTTTCTGGCGCCGCGTGAGCGGCTGGATTTCGACGAGATCGCGCGTGTCGCGCGGGTTGCGGCGGGGCTGGGCGTGACCAAGCTGCGCCTGACGGGGGGCGAGCCGCTGCTGCGCCCCGGCCTGCCGGATCTGGTCGCGCGGCTGGTGCGGGTGCCGGGCATCGAGGATGTCGCGCTGACCACCAATGGCGTGCTGCTGGCACGGTCGGCCGCTGCCCTTCGTGCGGCGGGCCTGCATCGCGTGACGGTGAGCCTCGATAGTCCCGATGCGGCCGTGTTCGCCCGGATGAGTGGCGGGCGCGCGGAATTGCCGACTGTGCTTGACGGGATCGGGGCCGCGCGGGCGGCTGGGTTTCCGGGCGGGCTGAAGATCAACAGCGTCATCCAGCGGGGTGTGAACGATTCCGGTATCCTGGATCTGGCGGCGCGTTTTCGCGGCACGGATATCGTGCTGCGGTTTATCGAATATATGGATGTGGGAACCCGTAATGGCTGGGAGCGCGCCGATGTCGTGCCCTCACGCGAAATACTGGGGCGAATCGATGCGCGCTGGCCGTTGATGCCCCTGTCGCCGAACTATCGCGGCGAGGTGGCGCGGCGCTATCGCTATGTCGATGGGGAAGGCGAGGTGGGGTTCGTTTCCTCGGTCAGCGCGCCGTTCTGCGGGGATTGTTCGCGCGCGCGGCTTTCTTCAGACGGAAAGCTCTATACCTGCCTCTTCGCGGCCGAGGGGACGGATTTGCGGGCGATCCTGCGTGAGGATGACACCGTGCAGGGCGATATGAAGCTGCGCGCTACGTTGTCAGGCATCTGGCGCGGCCGTGCGGATCGCTACAGTGAGGAGCGCGCGATTCCACGCGGGTGCAGCGCCGTGAAGGGAAAGGCCCGGGCGGCGGAGAAAATCGAAATGCATTATATCGGAGGCTGAACGGCCGGTGCGGCCGATTCTGGCAAGGTTGGCGGGATGTCCTCTCTCTTTCACCGATTGCGGGTTACATCCCTGGGCCAACCGGACCGGGCGTTCGACCTGAACGTGGCCGATGAGGTGCCGGTCCGGCTGATCTTCAACGGGATCTTTTCCTATGGCGTCATGATGATGACGCCGGAGGATCTGGAAGATTTTGCAGTCGGCTACTGCCTGACGGAACAGATTGTCGGCGCCTCGGCGCAGATCCGGTCGATCGTCGTGGCGGAAACGGATGACGGCCTGACAGTGGATGTCTCGATTGCCGGAGACGCGTTGACGTCGCTGATCAGGCGCGGGCCGCGGGCCCAGACCGGGCATTCGAGCTGCGGGATCTGCGGCAGCGATGCGGTGCCGTCCTGTGATGCCATCGGGGCGCCGGTACTGGAGCCGGGGCCGGTGGTTTCGATCGAGGCGGTGCGGCGTGCGTTGAACGCGCTTGGCGAATGGCAGACGCTGAATGCGGCGACGCGGATGGTGCATGCAGCCGCCTGGGCCGATCGCGACGGCCATATCCTGATGATTCGCGAGGATGTGGGGCGGCATAATGCGCTCGACAAACTGATTGGCGCGCGGGCGCGTGGCGCCGAAGACGCGGGTGAGGGATTTTGTCTCCTGACCAGCCGCTATTCGTTTGAAATGGCCCTCAAGACGCTGCGGAGCGGGATCGCGATCGTCGTCGCGGTCTCGGCCCCGACCTATCGGGCCTGCCGGCTTGCTGAAACGATGAAACAGACATTGATCGCCATTGCGCGACGTGATCGACAGGTCCTGTTCTGCGGCGGGGAACGACTTGTGCAATAAGCGGGCGCCGGGCGGAAAGTGCGCGCACGGCGGCGTCGGTTTTGAATGAGAAGACGATAAATGTTTCTGAGGCAGCTTCATTATCTTCGGGAAATCGACAGGCTGCGGAGTTTTTCGAAGGCCGCGGATGCGTGCAACGTCTCGCAGCCCGCGCTTTCACGCGCCATCAGGCAATTGGAAGACGAGCTTGGGGTCGTTATCGTCGATCGCAAGAAGAAAGTCTTCGGCCTGACGGCTGAGGGTACGCGCATACTGAAATGGGCGCATGATATCCTGCGCAGCGTGTCGGAGATGCGGAATGAGGTTTCGCTGTCGCGGCAGGAACTGGTGGGATCGGTCAAGATTGGCGTCATCCCCACCGCCGTGCATATCGTTCCGATCCTCCTGGAAGCAATCAAGGAGAAAATCGGCGATTTTTCGAGCGATGTCGCCGTTCTTCCGAATGCGGACATTATCGGGAGGCTTGCCAGCAAGCAGCTTGATATCGGGATCATGTATTATGATCAGTGCCCGCAGGCGCAGGCTTTTACGGTCCGGGCGCTTTATGCGGAAGAGCAGGTCCTGGCCGGTACCACGGCGTATGTCTTTCCCGACCAGGGGGAAATCAGTTGGGAGGAGGCCGCGACATTTCCGCTCGCCCTGCTCAGTCGCGGCATGCGCTGTCGCCAATTGGTGGATATCGGGTTTCAGACCGCCGGGGTGGAACCGATCATTCGTCTGGAGACCGCGTCACTGGAATTGATCCATGCCGAAATCATGCGTGGCGCCATGGCGACCATCCTGCCGCTATCCTCTTTTCCGCTGCGGGTGCCGCCGGCCGGTCGCCTGCAGATGCGCCGGCTGGCCGGTTTTTCGCCGGGGGCGATCGGGTTGGTGCGGTTGAGCGAACAGCCGCCTTCGCCTTTCTTCGCGCGCGTCTGGACAGTCGCCCTGGAAACGGATTTTCGGGAGCAGCTTGGCAGTCTGTGCTGATCGTATGTCGAAGCGCAACAATATGGTTGCGCTTCGACGCCTGCGACAATAGGGTTCGAGCAACTGAGAGGTTGCTCATGGAGACGAACAGGATCGAAAAGACGGTCGTGCTGAAGGCGACGCACGACCGTGTGTGGCGCGCGATCACGGATTCCACCCGTTTCGGCCAGTGGTTCGGTGTGGAGGTCGATGGCCCCTTTATCGCGGGGCAGGAGGCGATCGGGCGGATCGTTCCCACCCAGGTCGACCCGGATGTCGCCCGCATGCAGGAACCGTATCGCGGCACTCCCTGGCGTGTTCACGTCGAGCGGATCGAGCCTATGCGGCTGTTTTCGTTCCGCTGGCATCCATATGCCATCGATCCGGCCCATGATTATGCCGCCGAGCCGATGACGCTGGTTACGTTTGCACTGGCGGAGGTGGAGGAGGGCATCCGGCTTACCATTACGGAGACGGGTTTCGACCGGTTGCCGTCTGCCCGGCGAGCGGAGGCGATCAAGGCGAATGATGGTGGCTGGGCGCATCAGGCCAGGTTGGTGGAGAGATATCTCGCCCTGGGAGACGAATGACACTCTGTTTGAAAAACAGGCTTGCCCGCCAAGGGTGTTCTTACGAATGACCCCAAAGAAAGCGCGCTGATGGAAAGCGGATATTGTTCGGACAATCTGCAATCCGCAGTGCCGGTTTTTGCGGCTCTGGGCGATCCGGTCCGCCTGTCGATTGTCGCGCGGCTGAGCGAAAACGGGCCGCTGCCCACCGTCCAGTTGAAGGACGGCACGGGGGGGATCACGCGTCAGGGCATCAACAGGCATCTGCGCGTGCTGGAAGATGCCGGGCTGGTGGAAAGCGCGCGGGTTGGCCGGGTTCGACAATGGCAGTTACGGGCGCAACAGATCGCGATCGTCCGCGAGCATCTGGACCGGCTGTCGGCAGTGTGGGATGCCCGTATCGAAGGGCTTCGGGCGTTCGTCGAGGACGGCGACGAGCGATAGGGGGGTATTCCTTCTCTTCGGAACCGCGTGACCGCCAGGCAATGAGGCTGTCGGTCACGATCTTGCCGCAGTTCGCAATATTGCCAGAGGTAAATATTGCGATGATGCATCTTGTGGCGGCGCGTTTGAGTTTTATTCCTCAATATTCCTGAGGACGGATTGCAGCGGATTGTATCGAAGAGGCCGTGATGCTGGCCCTGTCCCGGTCATGCCGTTATCTTCGACAGGAATTCACAGATCGGAGCGATGATGGATAACCGGGCGGGAGAGATGCTGGTCTTTGTCCGGGTCGCGGAGTCCGGTAGCTTCTCCGAAGCGGCGCGGCAGCTTCTGATGACGCCATCGACGGTCAGCAAGCTGATCGCGCGCATGGAAGATCGCCTTGGTGTGCGGTTGGTCGAGCGGTCGACGCGGCGGCTGTCACTGACCGACGAAGGGCGTCTCTTCCATGAGCGGAGCGGTGCCCTGCTGGCGGAACTGGACGATATCGAGCGCGAGGTCGGTCAGGGCGGCAAGGGGGCCGGTGGCACGATCCGCGTCAATGCGTCGGTGGCATTCGGTGTGCTGGGGATCGAGCCGCTGTTGCCTGCGTTCTGGGAAACCTACCCGAACATGGTGGTCGATCTGTCGCTGTCGGACGAGATTGTCGATCTTTATCTTGATCGCGCCGATATCGCGTTCCGCGTGGGTCCGCTCGCGGACAGCAGCCTGCTTGCGCGCAGGATCGGGGTCGCACGCCGGAAGATCGTCGCCGCCCCGGCCTATCTTGAACGCCATGGGACGCCGCTCACGATCGGAGATCTCGACCGGCATAACTGCCTTGGGTTCAATTTCCGGCGTGCGGCCCCGATCTGGCCGCTGAAGGATGGCGGACGGATCGTCGATCGGATGGTGGGTGGAAACCTGCTGGCCAATAATGGCGAAACCGTCAGGCGGCTGGCGCTGGCGGGAATGGGGCTGGCCCGTCTGGGCGATTACCATGTGCGGGAGGATATCCGCCACGGCCGGCTGATCGAAGTGCTGGGCCAGGCCGGCCATGGCGACGAGGAAGAGGTCCATGCGCTCTATCCGGGCGGCCAGCGCATGCCGCAGCGCATTCGGCTGTTCCTGGATTTCATGATTCCGCGTCTGCAGATCTTCATGCGGAACGACCCTGCGTGAAACGCGGGGCCGCCCGTCCGAGCGCTCAGGCCTCGCCGAACGCCAGGGTTTCCGCAAGATGCCGACGATAGCGGTGGGTGGTCGTGTCGATTGCGGGGGCCTTCATGACGTCCGAGGCCAGGAAGGTCGGGAGGGGCGACATGGCGAGGAACTGATTGGCCTTGTGGAAAGGAAAATAGACGGCATCGACGCCCCTGCCTTCGAAGAACTGCGCGGAGTCGAGGAAGGCCTCCTCCGGCGCATTCCAGGTCAGGGAGAGCATGTAATGCTTGCCATGCAGCAGGCCGCCTGAGCCGTATTTGCGTTCCGGATGCGCCCGGCTGCGGCCATCGTTTGCGTAAAGCGCGCCGTGGCCGGCGGTGAAGACCTCATCCATGTATTTCTTGACGATCCATGGCGCGCCCATCCACCAGCCCGGCATCTGATAGATGACCAGATCGGCCCACAGGAAATTCCGGACTTCCTCCTGGATGTCGTAGCCGGAATCGATTTTCGTCTGGCGGATGGCGAAGCCGGCGTTCGACAGGGCCTCGACCGCTACCGCATGGAGCGTATCGTTCAGGCGGCCGTGCGAATGTGCGAAAACCTTCCCGCCGTTCAGAAGGAGGATGTTTTTCATGCTCGGTTATCCTGTCGGTGATTTCAGCAGCGGATGATCGTGATGAGTGGACTGGAGGATGCCGCGACGGTCAGGGCATGCCTTCCAGCAGCTTCTTTGCGTGTGCGAGTGCCGTCGTATAAGTGGCGTGATATCGTGCGGCCGCGTCTGCTTCACTCAGGCCCACAGGCACGAAGCGGCTACCCCAGCTTACGATGCAGCGGTCGGGACCATGTTCGGCGACGGCGACCTGGCCGACATAGTGTTCGACCGGGTCTGGCCCGCTGATATAGGCGTAGGAATAGACGCGCTCGCGGTCATCGAAGCGGAGCAGGCGTTCCACGATGGTTATGTCTTCTGCAACGGTCAGGCGCCGGACGCGCCCGCCCTCTTCCAGCGTGCTGGTCCGGATCATCGGTATCCACAGCGGAAGGCTGTCAAAGCCGCCGAGCAGGGCCCAGGCTGTGTCGGCGCTGACCGCGACGTCCATCTGGCTGACGATTTCGACCATGCACCTCTCTCCCCTGTTCCGCCGGATGGGCACCGCACATAAACGGCTCCCGGTTTCCTGCACGTACAGGGCGCCTTCGGGCGGGGCTATGGCCTCTGCCGTCACAACGCTTGTGAACGAAATTCAGGAATGGCTCGCAGGATAGGTCTCGGGCGCCGAGCGTCAGCCCGTCCTCGTCCTTGATCTTGTCATCCAGCGTCTTCCTGTTGAGCGCCTTATCAAGTATCCGGCGCGGCAGGTTCAGTGCGGTCGCCTGAGGAACAGCAGCATTTCGCGCAGATGGTCGCCGGCAGCCGATGGGGCGGACAGCAGGTCTGAAAAATGCCGCAGGGCCGTCTGGTAGGTCTGTGCGGTCGGGGCTGGAGTGTGGTCCGTCGTGCGTTCCAGCCAGCTTGTGCTGGCGATGCCGGCCTGCTGGCGCAGGTGGAAGAGGATCTCCATGCAAATCTTCAGGTTTTCCGAACGGCGGAGGCCTTCGAGGCTGGTCTGCTGGCAGAGGATCTCGGCTCTGTTGGACGTGGTTCCGGCCGCGCGGCGCGCCTGCTCGGTTTCGTCGCGGGTGCCGTTGCCGCTGGTGGCAAGAGCGGCATAGCGGAGATTGGCCAGGAAGGCGCGGCTGACCAGGGTGGGGAGCGAGGCCGTGGATTTTTCCGGCCATAGCAGAAGACAGGCGGCCATGCCGACCAGGCTGCCGATGATGTTGTTTTCGGCGCGGGCAAAGCCGAGCCACCAGCCGGTGTCGGAGCCGACGAGGTCGGTGACCAGGACGAAAAGCTGGGTCATGAAGGTCACGCACAGCGTGTAGTTGACGCTGCGCAGCGCGATGGTGGTGGCCGATAACGGGAAGACAAGGAGCAGAACCAGCCATTTCGGACACAGCGTGCCTGCGATGGCGGCGAGGATGCCGCCGGCGACGCTGCCGGCGACGCGCTCGATGGTGCGGGAGAGGGTGGTGCTCCTGCCCGGTTGGGTGACGACGACGACGGCCATCATCGCCCAGTAGGCATAGGGCAGGTGGAAGGCGAGCGTCATGCCGAAGGCGGCCAGAACCGCCACGGACAGGCGTGCGGCGTGACGGATGAAGATCGGGCTGAGTGGCTGCGACGGCGTGGCAAGGGCGGATGGCGTGGTGCCGTGCAGGGACTGGTCCTTGCCCAGCCAGGCGGTCTGCAGGTCGGTCAGGGCAGCGGCATTCCAGGCGGCGGCGCGAGTTGACAGGGTTTGAGGGTGGGTGCCGAGGCGGCCGAGCGCGCGGATATAGGGGCCGATGCTGCCCGGGGCATGGCGGCCGGGCGGGATGTCCCGCGCGATGCGGCGGAGGGCGGCGGCGGTGATGCGGATGACGCGGGTGGTCTGGGGTGGCAGCGGGGCGGAGAACGCCGCATGTTCGAAGGCGATGAGGGCGACGAAGATGCGGTCGGCGGCCTCGACGGCGGGCAGAAGAGTGGCGCGGGCCGGACTGAGTGGCGCATCACTGGAGAGTTTTTCGACCGACGAGCGGGCCTGTTCGATGCGGTGGCGGATGTCGCGGCGCCAGGCGCTGAGTTCCTTCTGCTGGGTGAGAAGGCTGGCTGCCTGAAGGTGCGGGAGGTTGAGCAGTCGGAAGGCCATGCTGGCCTGTTCGCGAAACAGGGCGGCGCAGGCCTGTTTCTGCGGGGTGCTGGGGTCGACGGGCCAGGCCAGCAGGCAGATGAGCATGGCCCACAGGACACCGAGGGAGAACAGGGCGGCGAGGGTGACGGCCCCCGTCGGGGTCTGGGGATAACAGATGGCGACCACGGCGACGATGGCAGCGAGGACGCTGACCTGGGTGGCGGCCGCCCCTCGGGCGCGGGCAAGCCCGCACAGGAAAACGCACAGACCCAGGCCGACGAAGGCGGCGGCGGTGCTGTATCCCGCCAGGGCGGATATGGTGCCGGTGATGAACGCGCCGGCCAGGCCGAAGGATGTCAGGGCCCTGATCCTGCGGCGGAGAAGGCCGCCGGGGTCTGCGAGGCAAGTCCAGAAGGCGGCGAAGGCGGACCAGGCCATGAGGGGCATGTCGAGATGCCGGGCGACCAACATGACGGTGCTGACGGCGACGCCGGCCCGTAGGCCCTCGCGGATGGCGATCTGTTCCGGCGCGATGGCAATGGCGCGCGCGCCCAGCCAGTGCGTGACGATAGAGGGCGTCAGGCTGTGGGCGAGCGCCTTCAGAAAGCGTGGCTTGCGGGGAAGAGGGGGAAAGAGACTGTTTTTCATGGGCCGGCGCAGGAAGCAGGCCACGGAATATATAAAAGAATCCACAAAAAAGGGAGGGTCCGTTCCGGACCCTCCCATGTCGAATGATGGTGCGCTGGTCGAGGGAGCAGGCCCTTAGCGGATGTAATCCGGCTGTTCACGATCCAGCTTGCGGCGCAGGGCGCGCCAGACCAGTTGACCCTGGTCCGGATCGTTCTCGAACTGCGCGCGGGTGCGCAGCAATTTGTCTTCGGAAGGCAGGTGCAGGGGCGCGCCGGTCGATTGCGCGGCGATCTGGATGCGGCAGGCCTGTTCCAGATAATAGGTGCGATAGAATGCCTGGGCGACGCTCTGGCCGACCGTCAGCAGGCCGTGATTCTGCAGGATCAGGCCGATATTGTCGCCCAGATCACGGACCAGCCGCTCGCGTTCGCTCAGATTGTCATCCGCCGCGATGCCTTCATAGGCATGGAAGCCGACGCGGCCGTGGAATTCGACATTGATCTGGTTGAGCGGCAGGATTCCATGCTGCTGCGCGGCCACGGTCATGCCTGCCAGCGTGTGGGTGTGCATGACGCAGGCGGCGTCGGGGCGGCTGCGGTGGACGGCGGAATGGATCACGAAGCCGGCGGGGTTTACCGGCCAGCTCGTCGCCTGTTTCGGCAGGCCTTCGGCATCCACCACGACCAGCGAACTGGCCGTGATCTCTTCGAACAGCAATCCGTAAGGGTTGACCAGGAAGGTATGGCCGGGACCGGGCAGGCGCACCGAGAGATGGGTGTAGACCAGGTCCGTCATGTCGAACAGCGCGAGCAACCGGTAGGCGGCTGCCAGGTCCTCGCGCAGCGACTGTTCGTCCTGTTCAGTCTGCGGGGCGGTGAATGCGTCCGTCGTCATGCGTGCTGCGCCTTCTGTTTGAAATGCCCGAATGTGGCGGTGCCGCGTGCGCCGGACGGCAGCGCCAGTTCGCCCCGTTCGACCTTGCGGACCAGATATTGGTAGGTCTGCAGGGCCTGCGACCACATGTGATCGCCGATCTTGATGGCCTCGTATGTCTCGCCGCCCTTGTCGAAGGCCGGCAGGGGGCGGATCTGGGTATGGTAGTCGCAGGCATAGAATAATGGGAAGGAATAGCGTTCTTCCTTCACGCTGCGCACACGGTGCGCCGTGGCGACGAACGTGCCCGCCGTCATGACTTCCAGCATGTCGCCGATATTGACCACGAATGCGCCGGGGATGGGCGGCGCGTCGATCCACTCCCCATTGCCGTTCATGACTTCCAGGCCCGGCTGGTCGGCCAGCAGGATGGTGAAACATTCATAATCGGTATGGGCACCGATACCCGGCGCGTCCTGCGCCGCGCCGTCATGAGGATAATGGATCATCCGCAGCTTGGAAGGCGGGAATTGTGCCATGTCATCGAAGGCGTTTTCCGGCAGGCCGAGTGCCAGCGCGAAGCCCTGGAACAGCAGGCGCCCGAGGGCGAACACAGCGCGGTAATAGGCCTCGGCCCGTTCGCGGAACAACGGCAGGCCCGGCCAGTTGTTGGGGCCCAGCAGCGGCGTGCCGGACAGCACCAGCGGGTTGTCGGCTGGAACCTCGAACCCGATATCGAACGCTTCCTTATGGTCCGGCCGGTCCTTGTTGTAGACCTCCTCACCCTCCGGCACGAAGCCCTTATGGGTCGCGGAGGTGCCGATATAATAGTCCATCTTGCGGTCCAGCGGCAGGGCGAAGAAATCCTTCGCCGCCGCGCGCACGCCGTCGATCAGGTCCTGGGGTACACGGTGGCCGGAGATGTAGAGGAAGCCAACATTGCGGGCGGCATCGCCCAGCCTGTCCGCCACTTTCTGCCTGTCGGCGGGATTGGCGGAATACAGGCCGGAAATATCGACGACCGGAATCGCGGAGAAGGTTTCCCGCCGGGTGAGTGCGTCTGTCGTCATGTCAGATGTCTCCTGAGGCCAGGCTGTTCTGGCACTGCTGGAATGCGTCGAAATGCCGGCGTTCGGTGTCCGCGATCCATCGGTTCAGATCCCACAGATCGGCGACCGGCGCGTTGGTGAAAGGCAAGGTGTGCAGGTAGCCGTCCGGGCCGCATTCCGGTGTCAGCGTCGTGACGGCATAGCCGCGCCGTGCCTGTGCGGCCCATACCTGTGCCCAGACATGCTGATGGAAGGCGAGGGCCGCCGCGTATTCCGGCGCGGCGGGATGCGGCACCTGCGGGCCCTGATCGTAGCCGACCCGGGCCTGGAGATGATGGACACGTGCGATGAAGGCGCTGAAATCGTCCAGCGGATCGTCCAGCAGCCGCTCGCAGGTGACGATCCAGTGGCTGATATCCAGCGTGAACAGTGCGTCGGGACACTGGTTCAGCACATCCAGCGCGATCCAGGGGGAGGAGAGGATGCGCGAGCGGTGTGTTTCGAACACGCAGCGCAACCCCGCCTGGCACCCGATCTCGTTTGCCTGGTTGATGAAATCCGCCTGCTGGGTGACGCTCCAGCGGTCGTTGCCGCCCAGCACGTTGACGAAGCGGGGCTGCATGATGGCAGCGCGCTCCAACGCGTGGTGGAGGTCGGCCAGATGGTCGGCCAGGGTGGCGCCCTGGCGGGGAATGACGCCGCCGCCGGTCAGGGCGATGGCGATATAAGGCACGCCCTCCTGGCGCAGAAGGCGGCCCTTGTCGGCTGCATCCTGCGCGTTGTCGGGGATGCGCGCCTCGATCCCGTCGAAGGCGGCGGCGCGCATCTCCGCGATGACGGGCGCCCAGGGGCGGGTGTCGCCCCACAGGGTCTTGAAGAGGTCGAGGCGCATGGCGGCCGCCTTACCCTTGGGCCTAGAAATTATAGCGCAGGTCGCAGCCGACCCAGCGAGGCGTCTGGAGATACTGCACGCGGCTATTGTCGCTGCCGGTGAAGGAATAGGTATTGCCGTGCTGGTTCAGCATGTTGTCGACATAGACAGCGGCCGTCCATTTGCCGGTCTTGGGCCCGACTTCCATCCGCAGGCCCATCGAGCTGATCTTGTTGGTCTTGCCGTTCGGGTCGCCCAGCGCCACCAGCATGTTGTCCTTCCACGTGTAGCTGGCCTGCAGGGTCACGCGATAGCGCGGTGTCACGTCGATGCCGTAGCGCGCGACCGCGCTCCACGAGAAACGCGGCGCGAAGGGCAGGGCGGAGTGGGAATCCACATTACCCAGCAGCGGCAGGCCGCCGATCGAACTGACCGAACTGACGGTCTGTGCGTCGAGATAGGCGAAGGACCCGCGCAGGTCCAGGTTGGGCAGCAGGTCATGCAGCGTGCTGGACAGTTCGCCGCCGCGCGTCCTTGCCCGGGGGATGAGGCCGAGGCTGAGCGAGGTGATGTCGCGCGGCATCTCGGCCACGAACAGGGTCTGGCGGTTGTGGTATTCGTAGTCGAACAGCGAACCTTCGATCTGCACCTTGTTGTTGAACAGGCTGGTCTTGGCGCCGATTTCGTAGGCGATCAGGTTTTCGGGGTGGACATAGTCCAGGGCCTGGGGGGCGGTGACAGGCGCCGCGAAATAGGCGCCCGCCTTGTAGCCGTTGGAGATCGTGCCATAGACCAGTGTGCCGGGCAGGATCGTATAGCGCAGGCCGACGCGGCCGGTCAGGCGCTCATATTCATGGTTCTGGTTGACGTAGGACAGGTGCGAACCCGCCGTGCCGGTCACGGCGCCAGTATTGTCCAGCGTGCCGCCATCGAAGCCGCGTTCGTCATAGGACAGGCGGCCGGCGGCGATGAAATCCAGCCCCTTGATGATATGCGTGACGGTGTTGATGTAGAGGCCGGTCGACAGGTTCTGCTGGACGAAATGATCGGTCAGGCTGGCGTTCGGCGAATCCAGGATGAAGGAACGGTAGCTGGTATAGGCGCCGTTGATCTTGTCCCAGGATTCATAGACGCCGACCGTCAGGTTCAGGCGCTTGGCCAGGTTCATGTTCAGATGCATGTCGTGCGACTGGGCGATGGTCGTGTCGTTCCAGCGATAGTCGCCGACATTGACCGATTCGCCATCGTAATTGTCATAATCGTCGCGACGGTAGAAATCGATACCGGTGGCCGAGGTGAAGGTGCCGAAATCGAAGTTCCTGGTATAGTTGATGCCGATGCCGCCGCCGTTTTCGTTGCGCGAGGCGCGGTTGTCGCCGACATTCACCGCATTGTATTTCGCATTCTGGCCGACGCTGATCGTGCGGTCCGGCAGGCCATTTACCGCGTCGCCATCCACATCCTGCGGCGAGACCGGGGTGCCCTTGTCGCGCGTGTAGTGGATGTTCAGCATCAGCGATGACTGGTCGTCGATGACGAACTGGGTCAGGTTGCGCAGCGACAGGATATCCTGCGCGCCGTAGCGCCGGCCGGTATGGATATCGTGCTGCCAGCCGTCGCCGTTGATGTAGCTGAAGGCGAAGCGGTTGAAGATGCGGTCGGTGATCGGCGTATTGATGGCGCCGCGTGCCGTGTTGGTGCCGTAGCTGCTGTAGCCCCAGTTCAGGTAGCCGCCGAAATGGCCCGTCGGCTTGATGGATTCGATGTTCATGCTGCCGCCGGTCGTGCTGCGGCCATATTCGAAGCCCTGCGGGCCTTTCTCGACACTGACTGTCTGCACGTCGAACATCTGGCCGTTATACAGCACTGGATAGGGTGCGAAGACGCCGTCGATATAGATCCCGATCCCGCCCATGTTGGTGCCGATATAGTCGTCCAGCCCGATGCCTCGGATCGAGAAGATCGGCGTGCTGCCCGAGGTGGCGTTGACGGCGGTCACGCCGGGGATGAAGGCCGCGATCTCCTTGGGGCTGACGATGTGCAGCGACTGGAGTTCCTTGCCGCTGAGCGTGTTGACCGTGTTGGCCATCGTATGGAACCGCGCCGTCCGCGCGCTGGTGACGGTGATGGCTTCCAGCGTCGGGCGCTGGGGGGCGCGGGCGTGACGGGTGGCATGCGCCGGCGGGGACGTGGTCGGCGCGGCGTGTGCTGCGATACTGCTGACCCCAGCCAGAAGCAGCGCCGAGAACAGGACATGCCGGTTCCTCTGTGCGATGGCGTTGCGACACGGGGAACTGGAGCGTGCTGTCATGGGGGCTTTTCCATCCTGGAATGATCTTGTTCTTATCCAAGAACGAAAAGCGGAATGGTTTCGTTGAGAAGGTTCCAAAGTTTACTTTGCCGCCGTCCTGCATTGCCGGCAGGCGGGGCATGTTCGTGTGTTGGGACGTGCTCTGTGGTTCGCGCCGATCAGTGGCGGATCATCTGCGCGAGGAAAGTCCGGGCCCTTTCGGTGCGTGGCGCGGTGAAGAATTCCTCGGGTGGCGTGACCTCCAGCACCGCGCCCCGGTCCATGAAGACGATGCGGTCGGCAATATGGCGGGCGAATCCCATTTCATGGGTCACGCAGACGGTCGTGATTCCCTGATCGGCCAGGTCGCGCATGATGCCGACGATTCCGGAGATGGATTCCGGATCGAGGGCGGCCGTGGGTTCATCGAACAGGATGATCTCGGGATTCATGCACAGGGCGCGGGCAATGGCGACGCGCTGCTGCTGGCCGCCCGAAAGCTGGATCGGGAATTTTTCGGCCTGTTCGGCGATATTGACCTGCGACAAATAGCGGCGGGCCGTGGCTTCGGCATCGGATTTCGTGATGCCGCGTACCAGGCGCGGTGCCAGCGTGCAATTATCCAGGACGCTGAGATGGGGGAACAGATTGTAGTTCTGGAATACCATGCCGACCGAGCCGCGCAGCGCCGTAAGGTCCGTACGGTCGTCGATGACGTGGCCGTCGATCATCAGGACGCCGCTATCATGCGGCTCGATACGGTTGAGGCAGCGGATGAAGGTCGATTTGCCCGACCCTGACGGGCCGAGCACTACGATTTTCTCGCCCTTGCTGATGTCGAGATCGATCCGGTCGAGTGCCAGGTAATCCTTGTAGAATTTGCTCAGGCCACGGATCGAGATGCGCGCGGTCGGATCGGGGGAAGTGCTAAGCTGCATCGGCGGATGCCTTGTTGCGGTCGGCCCAGATGAAGCGGCGCTCGATCCGCTTCTGCAGGAACAGGAAGAAGAAGACCATCGCCAGGTAATAGACCAGGGCGGCGGCATAATATTCGGTGAACTGGAATGTGCGGGCCACCTGGATCTGGGTGACGGCCAGAAGCTCCTGCAACGAGATGACCGAGGCGAGCGATGTCGTCTTCAGCAGGCTGATGAATTCGTTGATGGTGGGGGGCAGGGCGATGCGCAGCGCCTGTGGAAAGATGACATGGCGGTAGGTCTGCGCCGTCGTCATGCCCAGAGCGTCGGCGGCCAGGACCTGGCCCGGATCGACGGCGCGCAGGGCGGCACGGTTGATCTCCACCTGATAGGCGGATTCATTGATCGAGAGGGAGAGCCATGTCGCCAGGAACGGCGTGAACCAGTGCTCGCGGAAGATGGGAAAGAATTGCGGCAGGGCGTTCCAGATGAACAGCAACTGAAGCAGCGTCGGTGCGCCCCGGAACACGGCGACATAAAGCCCGAGCAGCCGCCTGATGATTGAATCCCGGCCATTCAGCTTCATGGCCATCGGGATCGAGATGGCGATGGCGGTCAGGTGCGACAGGAGGGCGATGACCAGCGTCAGTGCGGCGCCCTTGAGAAAGGCTGTGGAGAACAGGGCGCCGAAGAAGGTGGCGAAATCGAAGCGCGACGGGGCATTCCGTTCGGTGAAGACGCTTTGATGGTCGCCGGAAATGCCCCATTTCTTTGCCATGGCGGCGATTTCGCCCTTTTGGGACAGTTCGTCGATCGCCTTCTGCAGCAGGGCGCTATCACGTGAATCCTTGCGGATATAGACCGCGAACTGATGAAAGTCGGGATAATCGGGCGTCAGGATGATCGTGACTTTTCCGCCCAACTGCTTCTGCCGGTAATAGAGTTCGACATCCTGGCTGATGAACGCATGGACCCGCCCGATCAGGACCTGCTGCACAACCTGATCTTCGGTCGGGTATTGCTGCAGGATGATCGGTGGCCGCCCGGAGGCGCGGAGGCGATCATTCTCGCGTTCGATCTGCGCGGCGTAGCTGGTGCCGGACTGCACCGCGACGGTCTGTCCGGACAGATCCGCCATTTCGCGGATTTTCGGTGTGCCCACGCGGGCGACCGCCACCACGGTGGAATCCAGATAGGCGACTGCGTCATAATTTCGCAGCCGTCCCGCCTGCCGCAGCACGCCGCTGATGACCATGCCGCAGCGCTGGGCGGAGAGGCTGGGAAACAGCCCCTCGAAATCCATCGTCTGGGGGATGAGCGCGACATGCCAGTAGGCTGCCAGGCGGCGGGCGAGGTCGATATCCATCCCAGCCAGGGCATTGGTGTCGGACCCGTTGACGAAGGTCATCGGCGGCAGGGTAGGGTTGGTGCAGAGCGTCAACTGGCCGTCATGTACGAAGCTGGGGAGATCATCGGCCAGCGCGTGCGCGGCCGGCAGGAGGACGGCCAGGGCGAGCAGGGCTGCCGCGAGCATGCGGCGCCATGGGCCGGCGCGGCGCAGGGAGCGATCGGAAGGGGCCAGGGACCGATATCCGGAAAAAGCGAGGGTAGACGGGCAGGTGCTCGGCAAGCGGGTCCATCCTTGGTGGGGCGGCATGACGCGGAACGGCCACCGGAATCATAGGCGGAATGTTCCGGCTGGCGCCAGCCGGATCGGAATCCTATACACCATTTCGGTTGGTTGTTGATTTACCAAAACCCAAAGAGAACTCCACGAGATTTAAATCGAGCACTCTGGAGTGCTCGGCCTAGGCTGGATGGAGAATAGGATTGGACTCGCATTATCGTCGAGCGGAAGGAGTATGGGTACATGACGTCGAACCGGTGGTTCATCGACAGTGAAACCGGCGAATTGTCGGATGTTCTTTTGTGCCCACCCGATAATTACAGCTGGATACCCAGCAATGACATCGCGATCCAGACCATGGCGAAGGGTGTGCGGATCGATAGGAGTGCCTTGGCTGCGCAGTTCCGCGAATTGGTTTCGGCCCTGGAAGGGGCGGGCGCAGCCTGCCATTTCCTGCAGCCGCGTGCGGGGATGCCTTATCAGGTCTATACGCGTGACAGCTCGCAGACCACGCCGTGGGGCACCGTCGTAACCCGGCTGATGCGCCCCGAGCGCACGGCGGAAGAGGGGGAAATCCGCACGTTCTACCAGCCCGACGATATCTGGAAGAGCGCTACCCAGGGCCATATCGAGGGGGGGGATATCCATATCATCCGTCCGGGCCTGGTTGCCGTGGGCGTGACGGGTGGCCGCACGGACGAAGCGGGGGCGCGTGAGTTCCTGGGGTGGTTCGATGAGGCCGGGTGGGCAACGCGGATGATCCGCTTCCCGGAACATTTCCTGCATCTGGACGTTATTTTTACGATGGTGACGGAAAATCTGGCCATTGCCGCCGTGGACGTGCTGGATGATGAGGATCTCGACTGGTTCCGCGCGCAGGGTATCCGGCTGCTGCCGGTCAGCTACAAGGAAGCGATGCGGGACATGGGCTGCAACGTGCTGGCGCTGGGTCGCGACCGGGTAGTCAGCCCGCGCCATTCAACGCGGATCAACGAGATGCTGCGGGCCGAGGGGCTGACCGTGATCGACCCCGAACTGAACCAGTTCTCGCAGGGTGGGGGCAGCATCCACTGCATGACGATGCCGCTGCGCCGCGCTTCACTCGTCACCGGCTGAGAGCGGCCGGTCCGGGCTGGCACCGCCAGGCGTTGACGGCGGAGCTTTTGACGCAGTGTCTCGGAATGCGGACAGGCCCGCCCCCGATACGGGGAGCGGGCCTGTGTCGTTTGTGCGCGGGCTTCGAGTACCCATCGATGCGACCGATCGGGGCCCCGCGTCCGGCGAGAACGCGGGGCCTTGGCTGCGGCAGCGATTAGCGACGCCACCAACCAGTCCGGCGTGCCGGAGCGGGGGTGGCATCGTCGATGACGATCGGCTGCACCACCGGTCCGTCGGCCGCGGCGGCGGGTGCGCTGTCCGCCGTCTCGGCCTTTGCGGTTTTGGTGCGTGCCGGAGCCTTGCGGGCCCGCCGGGGCTTGGCGGAGGCCGGCTCGGCGGGTGCGTCGGCCGTCTCGGCCGGCGCGGCCTTGACCGGTTCGGCCTGCTCGACCTTGTCGGTCTTGGTAGTCTTGCGGGTCCGAGTTGCGGCCGTTGCGCGCGTTGCAGCCTTGCGTGCGGGCTTCTTCTTCTCCGGCGTTTCCGTCACGGCTTCCACGATCTCTTCAGGCGCTTCGGCCGGTGCCTCTGCGGTCACCTCAGCGACTGGAACTGCCTTGGCCGTGCGCCGACGGCGTGTCCGGGGGGCTGCGGCAGGTTCCACGCTCTCGGCCGGCTCCGCCGGGGCAGCAGCCACGACGGGCTCTTCCGTCGCCTGAACCGTGGCGGGTTCAACCGCCGCCGGTTCGGCCTCCGCGTCCTTGCGGGTGCGGGGACTGCGACGGCGGCGCGGCTTCGGCGCGTCTTCGGCCGCAGGTGCGCTCTCGGGCACCGCTTCCGCCACCGTTTCGATTGCCACGTCCACCGGCACGGCTTCGGGTTCCGACACCGCCAATGTTTCGGCGATATCGACGATTTCCGCCTGTTCGGCCTTGGGAGCGACTGGACGTCGGGGGGCGGGTGCCGCCGGCAGGCCAGCTTCGGTCGATTGCTCGATCACGTCGAAGATGTCGATGATGCCATTGCCGAACGGGTTGGCCGGCGTCGGACCGCGATAGGGTGCTTCTGCGGCCCTGGGTTCGCGCCGGTCGTTCCGGTCGCGCCGACGGCGCGAGCGATCGCGGCCTTCGTCTTCGCGGTTCCGGGGGACTGGCGCTTCGGCGGGTTCGACCGCCGCGACGACGGGCTCGGCGGCGTCTTCCGCATCCGTATCCGCATCCTCATCCTCGCCACCGGCTTCGATAACGGCCGACTGCTGCGCGCCCTCGGCCGTCCGTTCGCCATTCCGACGCCGACGGCGCCGGCGGCGCCGCCGGCGATGGTCGGTACCCTCCTCGGACCCTTCGGCGGCACGCGGAGCCTCCTCGACCGGTGCCGGGGCTTCGGCCTGGATCGGGATCTCGCGCACCACGGGGGCGGTCGCCTCGACTGCCGCTTCGGCTTCGGTCTCCACCGGCTCGGCCAGGGCGGCCTGCACAACCGGTTCGAACCGCTCGGTCTGCGGCCGCACGCGTTCGATGCGCAGTTGGGGCGGCAGGAGCGTGGCATCGGGGGAGAAGACCACGCGCATCTTGTGCCGCTTCTCGATCTCGTCGAGCCACGCGCGCTTGTTGTTCAGGATATACAGCGCGATCTCGGCGGCTACATGGACCGTGATCTCGGCCGCGCGGCGGCGAGCGCCTTCTTCCTCGACCGCGCGCAGCACGTGCAGGGCCGCGCTTTCGGTACCACGGATGATGCCCGTGCCCTGGCAGTGCGGGCAGGGGGTAAAGGACGATTCCGTAATCGACGGCCGCAGACGCTGCCGCGACATTTCCAGCAGTCCGAAATGCGAGATCGAGCCGACCTGGATCCGTGCGCGGTCGGTGCGCAGCGCGTCCTTCAGCCGCCGCTCGACCATCGCATTATGTTTGCGGCTTTCCATATCGATGAAATCGATGACGATCAGGCCGGCCAGGTCGCGCAGGCGCAACTGGCGGGCCACTTCCTCGGCTGCTTCCAGATTGGTGCGCAGCGCGGTTTCCTCGATATTGCGCTCGCGCGTCGACCGGCCCGAATTGACGTCGATCGCCACCAGGGCCTCGGCCTGGTTGATGACCAGATAGCCGCCCGAGCGCAGTTGCACCGTCGGCGACAGCATCGAGTCCAGCAGGCCCTCGACATTGAAATGCGAGAACAGCGGCTGGCCGCCGTCGCGCCAGCATTTCACCTTCGGCGCGCTTTGCGGCATCAGCATGCGCATGAAGTCGCGCGCCGATTTCCAGCCGGGCTCGCCATCGACCAGGATTTCGGTGACGTCGCGGGTATAGATGTCGCGGATCGCGCGCTTGATCAGGCTGGCTTCCTCATAGATCAGCGCAGGAGCCACCGAATTCATCGTCAGGTCGCGGATGTCGTCCCACAGCCGCAGCAGATATTCGCAGTCGCGCATGATCTCGGGGCGGGGGCGCTGGGCGCCGGCCGTGCGCACGATCATCGCCATGCCGCGCGGGATCTGCAGTTCCGCGATCACGTCCTTCAGGCGCCGGCGGTCGGCGACCGAGGTGATCTTGCGCGACACACCGCCACCGCGCAGCGAATTGGGCATCAGCACGCAATAGCGGCCGGCCAGCGAAATATAGGTGGTCAGCGCCGCGCCCTTGTTGCCGCGCTCTTCCTTGACCACCTGGACCAGCAGGACCTGGCGGCGCCGGATCACTTCCTGGATCTTGTAGTTGCGCAGGAAACGGGCGATGCGACGCTGCACCATGCTCTCGTCGCCGGTATCGGTCTCGCCGCCCACGGTCTCGGGCAGGGGCTCCACCTCACCTTCGGACGCATCCTCGGCCGTGGCTTCGGCAGGAGCGGCCGCTGCGTCAGCGTCATCTTCCGCCTGGGTCTCTTCGGCGCGGGCTTCCTCTTCCTGAAGAGCCAGCAGTTTCTCGCGATCCGCGACCGGAATCTGATAATAGTCCGGATGGATTTCGCTGAAGGCGAGGAAGCCGTGGCGGTTGCCGCCATATTCGACGAAGGCGGCCTGCAGGCTCGGTTCTACCCGGATGACCTTGGCCAGGTAGATATTGCCCTTGAGCTGCTTCTTGGCCGAAGCCTCGACGTCGTAATCCTCGAGCCTGTTACCATCCATCACGACCACGCGGGTTTCTTCCGCGTGTGTCGTGTCGATCAGCATGCGCTTGGTCATTAAAAACGGAACTCCGGTATGCCCGCTTCCGCTGTCTGTCCGGCGTCCTCATGGGGATGCGCAATCGCGACGGTGGGGAGGGGCAACGATAGAAATGGGAGACAATACGACGGATCCGGAAGCCGTTGCGGCGATACCCGCGCAGATCCTGCCCACGCGCGTCCCATGTGACGTGCGCTGTAGCGGGCTGTCTGCGAACGCGGATCGCGTGGCGTTCATCCATCCTCATCATCAGGCGGTGACGCACACCTGCGCATGCGCGGTGCGGCGTCGGAATAAAGGGCATCGTCATCCTGCGCCGGCCTTGCGGCCGGGCGGAGCGGCATCCGTGGCCCGTCGATACGGGGGCGACCTGCCGGATGGACCCGGTCCTGTCGACCTGGCCGTTTTCCGGCGCCAACCGACGCGGACCCATCACGGTGCAAGCATGACCTAACTGAGGCCGCGCTGCAAGCGCTGTCGCATCCCGGAATGACAGGTTGCCGATCTGTATCAATGATCTCGTGCAAGCCGTTGAAATGCAGACGAAGGGAGTGGAGCCTGCTATGATCCGTCGCGGAAATGGCCACGAGGGGCGGTTTCATGGATGCTGATCATTCCGAAAGGGCGCCGGCCGGCCGGGGGCGGCGCGCGGTCCTGCTGGCCACGCTGGGCGCGGGGCTTGCGGCACGGGCCGGCGACGCGGGCGCTGCGGTGCATCGAACGGCCGCGCACAGCGCCGTCGCGCATGCCCGGCATTCCCTGCGTGCCCCGGCGATTGTGGGGCGGGCGGCGGCTCCCCTGCCGCTGGTCATGCTCGATCCCGGCCATGGCGGGAAGGACCCCGGCGCGATCGGGGTTTCCGGCACGTATGAGAAACATATTGCCGAGGCGGCTGCCGCCGAACTGCAGCGGCAATTGCTGGCCAGCGGCGCCTATCGCGTCGCGATGACCAGGACGGACGACCGCTTCATCCCGCTGGAAGGGCGGGTGGAGATCGCGCATGCGCACAGTGCGTCGCTGTTCATTTCCATGCATGCCGACGCATTGACCGATCGCTCGGTGCGCGGGGCCAGCGTGTACACGCTCTCCGGGCAGGCGTCTGACGCCCAGAGCGCGGCGCTGGCCCGGACCGAAAACAGCGCCGACCGGTTCGGCGGCCCCCAGGTGCATGCCAATTCTCCCGAGGTCGCGGCCATCCTGTCCAGCCTGGTAAGCGAGGAAACGCGGCGTGGGGCGGCCCATATGGCCAGTAGTGTGGTGGACGCCTTTCGGCCACGGATCGGCCTGCTGTCCCATCCTGCGCGCCATGCGGCGTTCGTCGTGCTGAAATCGGCCGATATCCCGTCCGTGCTGGTGGAGATGGGATTCATGTCCAACCGGATGGACGAGGCCGCGCTGCGCCAGGCGGGGCACCGGATGATGGTGGCGGGCGCGATGAAACAGGCGGTCGACCGGTATTTCGCCTCGGCCGGCGGGGTGACCCGTCTGACAGGGTGAAAGCCAGGGGGGGGGGCCACGGCCTTTTCTGTTGCAATCGGTGGGGTGGACTGTATGGTGCGCGGCATGGTTAACGCGATCACCATGACGGCAGGGCTGTCCGGCGCCAAGGCGCTGTTGGTGTCGCATGCCCGCGACCGGGCAGCCCTTCTCCTTCGTCTCCGACTTATCTGCCCCTGAGCGTTCAGGGTCGGCATGATGCCGGCGCGCCCAGGGGAGACGGCGGGAGCGATCCCGCATGCGAGGAAGCAGCGCCCACCCGGCGTATGCAGGCGAACATTCCGGACCTGTCCGAGGTATTTCATGACAATCGACCATCCGTCCTTCGGCCGTATTGACGACGACCGGGTCATCATCTTCGACACGACCCTGCGCGACGGCGAACAATCCCCCGGTTTCTCGATGAACCTGGCCGAGAAGCTCCGGATGGCGGAGGCGCTGGCCGAACTGGGCGTCGACGTGATCGAGGCCGGCTTCCCGGTGGCGTCGAAGGGCGATTTCGAGAGCGTTCACCAGGTCGCATCCACCATCCGTGGCCCGGTGGTCTGCGCGCTGGCCCGTAGCGGCGGCAAGAACGACATTGCCAGCGCGGGCGAGGCCATTCGCCCTGCCGAGCGCGGGCGCATTCACAATTTCATCTCTACCTCGCCGCTGCATATGAAATACAAGCTGCGGATGGAGCCCGAGACGGTGCTGGAACTGATCACGGCCGGCAACAAGGCGGCGCGGCAGTTCACCGACGATGTGGAATGGTCGGCTGAGGATGGCTCGCGCACCGATCCGGATTTTCTGTGCCGCTGCGTCGAGGCCGCTATCAAGGCCGGGGCGACCACGATCAACATCCCGGACACTGTCGGCTATGCCACGCCCGAGGACATGGCCCGCATCTTCGCTGACCTGAAGGCCCGCGTTCCGGGCGCGGACAGGGTGATCTTCTCGGCGCATAATCATAACGATCTGGGCCTGGCCGTGGCCAATACCATCGCCGCGCTGGCGGCGGGCGCACGGCAGATCGAATGCACGATCAATGGCATCGGCGAGCGCGCGGGCAATGCGGCGCTGGAAGAAATCGTGATGGCGCTGCGGACGCGCCAGGATGTGCTGCCCTACAAGACGGGTATCCAGACGCAAAACCTGCTGCGGACGTCGCGCATGCTGGCGACCATCACCGGCTTCGACGTTCAGCCCAACAAGGCGATCGTCGGGCGCAATGCCTTTGCGCATGAGAGTGGCATCCATCAGGACGGCGTGCTGAAGAATGCCGCGACCTATGAGATCATGACCCCCGAGAGCGTCGGCTGGACCCGGTCGTCGCTGGTGCTGGGCAAGCATTCGGGCCGCGCGGCCTTCCGCGACAAGCTGAAGGCCATGGGCTATGGCGAGATGGACGAGGCGCATCTGAATGATGCCTTCGCGCGCTTCAAGGACCTGGCCGACCGCAAGAAGGTTGTCTACGACGAGGATCTGGTCGCTCTGGTGGATGACGAAGCGCGCGATCATGCCCGCATCCGTTTCATCTCGCTGGATATCGAGGCCGGGTCGCGCCGCCCGGCGCGCGCGGAACTGACGCTGGAGGTCGATGGAGAGGCCCGTAGCGGCGAGGCGAACGGGCAGGGACCGGTTGACGCGGCCTTCAACGCTGTACGCGCGATCTTCCCCCACGAGGCGACTCTGCAACTCTATTCGGTCGGTGCGGTAACCGAGGGGAGTGATGCCCAGGCCCGCACGACCGTGCGGCTGGAAGAGGACGGCAAGCTGGTCGATGGCCAGGGTGCGGACAGCGACACGCTGGTCTCGGCGGTCAGGGCCTACGTGCATGCTTTGAATAAGTTGCTGGTCAAGCGCGCCCGGACAGAGCCCGAGGCCCTGAGTGTGACCGCCTGACGCCGCAAACACGGCGAATCGGCGGGGCCTCCCTTGGGAGGCCCCGCTTTTTTATGTCCGGCTTTCCGGGTGCGGCCGGTCAGTAATTGTAATAGCCGGGCGGCGGGGGTGGGGGCGGCGGCGGATAGCCGGGCGGCGGATAGGATGGCTGCCCGTATGGCCCGTAGGCGGGAGGCGCATAACCGCCCGACGGCGGATAATATTGCTGCGGCCGGTTCGGCGTGGTGGCGGCGCCGGTCGCCGCTCCAACCGCGCCGCCGGCCAGGGCGCCGATCGCGGCGCCGCGACCGCCACCGGCCAATGCGCCGATCGCGGCGCCACCTCCCGCGCCGATCAGGCCGCCGCCGAGCGCGCGCTGGCCTGGATCATACGGATTGCTGCAGGCCGCCAGCGACAGGGCAAGAGCGCCCAGTGACAGGAGCCCGGCCTTGCGGACGAGGTGGCGGGGTGGAGAGGCGGGAATGCGAAGAGGTCTCATGGAATTCTCGTGGTTTCAGGCCGGTGTAGGGCGGTGGGCATCGTATGATACACCGTATCGCGCTTTTTCGCCCTCGTCAGCGGAGAGCGAAATCGGGGCGATGTCATCGGCGGATCAGTAGCCCCGGTTGTAATATCCACTCCGGCGTGGCGGATTGGGCGTGGTGGCGGCCCCCGCGGCAGCGCCGACCGCGCCGCCGCCCAATGCGCCGATCAGGGCGCCGCTCCCGCCGCCGGCCAAACCACCGATCGCGGCACCGCCGCCGGCACCGATCAGCGCGCCGGTTCCTGCGCGGGCGCCCGGATCGTACGGATTGCCGCAACCCGCCAGGGCCAGAAGTCCGGCGCCGAGCAAGGCCGTCCGGGTGAAGAAAGAGGTTTGGGTGCGGATCGTCATGATAATCTTCCTTGTCGAAAGGGCGCCGTTCGCCAGCTACGGGGTATCGTCTTCCGGTGTTGCGAGTTTCCCTGCAGCTCGTGTGCGTGGCGGGGCGTTCCGGTGGCGAAAAAAAGGCGGCCGGATTTTTTTTCCGGCGGCCCATTCGCGCTGGCCGAATGGCGGCCTGAGGGCATATGGGAAGGGTCTGTGCCTTTTTCATGTCCTGAAGAGGGTGACGGCCTGAAAAGCACGAATTAATGTGGCCGGGCCTTGCCCGTGTCCTGTAGCCCCGGTAAGCCCTCGGCCTGATCCGGCAGACTGGGATGCGTCGCGACGGGCTGCCGTTCGGCAGGTCGTGCGTCCCATGCTCCGAATCGTATGTCGCGTGTCGTGCTTGTTTGTCGGGAGTTCTGGATGTTTGCTCGTCTGCTGGGTCTATTGTCGGCCGATATGGCCATCGACCTCGGCACGGCCAATACCCTTGTCTATGTCAAGGGACGCGGCGTTGTCCTGAACGAACCGTCGGTGGTTGCCATCGCCGATGTGCGCGGCAAGAAGCAGGTGCTGGCGGTCGGTGAGGAAGCCAAGCAGATGGTCGGGCGCACGCCTGGCAACATCACGGCGATCCGGCCCCTGCGCGACGGCGTGATCGCCGATTTCGAGGTGGCGGAGGAAATGATCAAGCATTTCATCCGCAAGGTGCATAACCGGCGGATGTTCGCCAGCCCGTTGATCATCGTCTGCGTCCCCTCCGGCTCCACGGCCGTCGAGCGCCGGGCGATTCAGGAGAGCGCGGAGAGCGCGGGCGCGCGCAAGGTATTCCTGATCGAGGAACCGATGGCCGCGGCGATCGGTGCCGGGCTGCCGGTGACCGAACCCTCGGGCAGCATGATCGTCGATATCGGCGGCGGCACGACCGAAGTTGCCGTGATCTCGCTGGGTGGAATTGTCTATGCCCGATCGGCCCGTGTCGGCGGCGACAAGATGGATGAGGCGATTATCTCCTACATCCGGCGCAACCATAATCTGCTGATCGGTGAAAGCTCGGCCGAGCGCATCAAGATCGAACTGGGTTCGGCCCTGCCTCCTGACGATCCAGACGATGACGGCGGCTGGCGCGAGGTCAAGGGGCGCGACCTGATCAATGGCGTTCCGCGCGAGGTTGTGGTGTCGCAGGCGCAGATCGCCGAGAGCCTGGCAGAGCCTGTCAGCCAGATTGTCGATGCGGTGACGACGGCGCTGGAAAATACACCGCCCGAACTGTCGGCGGACATCGTGGACAAAGGCATCGTCCTGACCGGTGGTGGCGCGCTGCTTTATCGTCTCGACGACGTGCTGCGCCGGGCTACCGGCCTGCCGGTCACGGTCGGCGAGGATGCGCTGTCCTGTGTGGCGCTGGGGACTGGACGCGCCCTGGAAGAGATGAAACGTTTGAAGAATGTGCTGACCAGTATGTACTGACGACGAGCGGAACGCGGGGGGCCGAGGCGATGGACGTCCGGCATAATGACGGGTGTGACTGGCGTGGGTATGCGCGATACCCGGCGAACCTGCCATGATTCCACTTTCCATCACCTTGCGTCAGGCGCTGGAGCGGCTGGTCCTTCCGATTCTGATCGTTGCCGCGCTGGGGATCATCCTGCTTGGACAGGCGGATCGCAGTCTGGCGGAACGGGTGCGAATGGGGTTGGCCGATATTCTGGCGCCCGCATACGGGCTGGTTGTCTGGCCGCAGGAACAGGCGCGCGGCCTGTTGGGCCGCATGCGCGACATGGGCCGGATCGAGGCCGAAAACCAGCGCCTGCGCGCGGAAAACGCCAATCTGCGCCATTGGTATGATGTCGCGGCCGCGCTGGCGGATGAAAACGCGGCCCTCAAGGCCAATTTGCATTGGATGCCCGATCCCTCGCCGTCTTTCGTCACGGGCCGGGTCGTTCGCGATACCAGTGGTCTATATGCCCGCAGCGTGCTCGTGGCGGCCAATGTCGATGCGGGAATCCATAAGGATGAGATCGTGCTCGACGGTTCGGGCCTGGTCGGACGCGTGACCGAGATCGGTAGCCGCTCGGTGCGTGTCCTGCTGCTCACCGATGCGTCGAGCCGCATACCGGTCAGACTGGAAGTCAGCCACGGGGCCGCTATAATGGCCGGCGATAATTCGGGTACACCTCGCCTTATCTACTATCCCCAGGACAATCCCCCGGTCGAGGGAGAGCGCGTCGTCACCAATGGCGAGATCGATACAATGCCCGCGGGCCTGCCTGTCGGGCAGATCCATTATGTTCGCCCCGGTCAGCCGGTCGTCATCCCCTTTGCGTCACTGGGGCATCTCGACATCGTACGGGTCTTCGATTACGGACGCTCCGCTGTCGTCCCCCCCGATGCACCGGGGCGGATTCCGGTGCGGCACCCGGCCGATTCCTTCCCGCTCCCATTTCCCTCCCCACTCGGCCGTGGATGAGAGTGTGCATGGATGACGCCCGACCAGGCTCCAGAGTTCCAACCGGGCATTCAGCCTCGGCCCAGCCTGTGGCGGCGGCTGGACATGCTGTCGCGGCGTGGCCTGCCCGCCGCGCTGACCGGTATGGCTGTCCTGCTGCTTTCCGCGCCGTTCGGCCTGCCCGGGCAGGCAGAGTTGCTGCCGGGCATCCTGCTGTCGTCCGTTTTCTTCTGGTCGGTGTTCCGGCCGGCGTCGATGTCGTCGCCGATCGTGTTCCTGCTTGGGATGCTGGTCGATCTGCTCGGGTTCGGGCCGCCGGGTGTGATGCTTCTGGTGGTGCTGCTCGTCCATGGGGTGGCACTTTCTGGCCGCTATGGCTTCTCGCGGGCTCACATTCTCGTTCTGTGGCTGGTGTTCGACGGCGTGTCGCTGGCCGCGACGGCCCTGCAATGGGGACTGATTTCCGCGCTGTCGCTGCACCTTGTGCCCATGATTGCCTTCGCGTTCCAGTGGGTGCTCGGGGTCGGTGTGTTTCCGCTTCTGTGCGTGGTCTTCAGCACTCTGGGGCGTTCTATCGCCAATCCGGATCGAGCCTGATGGCGGTTTTCGATTTCGTCCCGGTCTGGATGGGTTGATGGTTCGGCGTCGCAAAACCTTGCAGCGCCTGATGTCGCGGCCCGATGCCGATACGCCTTCGCGTGGGGTCTTTACCCGGCGTGCGCTGGTTGTGCTGGGAGCCCAGATGGCGGCATTCGGCCTGCTGGGGCATCGGCTGTATGGGTTGCAGGTGGTGGAGGGCGATCACTTTGCCCGCATGGCTGAGAATAATCGCGTCAGCCGCCGCCTGATCGCCCCGCCACGAGGGCGGGTGGTCGACCGGTTCGGGATCGCCGTGGCCTCGAACAAGGTGAACTGGCGTGCCCTGCTGCTGCCCGAGGAAACCAGCGACATACCGGGCACCCTGGATCGTTTTTCCGCGCTGGTGCCGATCGAGGCGCGGGATCGGGCGCGTATCGAGCGCGAGATCCGGCACAAGCGGCGTTTCATTCCCGTCATGCTGCATGATTTCCTGTCCTGGGACGACATGGCGCGGATCGAACTCAATGCGCCCTCGCTGCCCGGGGTGCTGATCGATGTCGGGACCACGCGGAATTATCCGTTCGGGCCGCTGATGGCGCATGTGGTGGGCTATGTCGCACCGCCCGGCGACAAGGATGTGGCGCAGGATCAGACGCTGGCACTGCCCGGAATGCGGGTGGGGCGCGCCGGTATCGAGCAGACCCAGGATGGGCTGCTGCGCGGCCAGGTCGGCGCGGTGGAGGTCGAGGTCAACGCGGTCGGTCGCCTGATGTCCGAATTGTCGCGCGACGAGGGACAGCCGGGCGACGAAATCACCCTGACCATCGATTCGGGCCTGCAGCAGGCGGTGCTGGGGCGGATTGCCGACCAGTCGGCCAGCGCGGTGGTGATGGATTGCCGTAATGGCGAGGTGCTGGCCATGGTCAGCAACCCGTCCTTCGACCCGTCGCTATTCGACAGCGGGGTCAGTCAGGCGCAGTGGCAGGAATGGGCCACCGATCCGCGCACGCCCCTGATCAACAAGGCGGTGGCTGGTGTCTATCCGCCGGGCTCGACCTTCAAGCCGGCGGTGGCGATGGCGGCGCTCAAGGCCGGTACCCTGTCGCCGACCGATCGGATTTTCTGTCCAGGTTATCTGGATGTGGGCGGGACGCGGTTCCACTGCTGGTCCCGCTATGGTCATGGCTCGCTGACCCTCAAGGAAGGGCTGAAATTCTCCTGCGACGTGTTCTTCTACGAGGTGGCCCGGCGAACCGGCATGGATGCCATTGCGGCCGCCTCCCACAGTTTCGGGCTGGGCACGAACCTGGATATTGAACTGCAGCATACCCGGGCGGGCCTGATTCCTACGCCGGAATGGCGGCGGGCGCATGGCCAGCACTGGAATGGCGGAGACACGATCGTCAGCGGCATCGGTCAGGGATTCGTGCAGGTGACGCCGCTGCAGCTTGCCACCTATGTCTCGCGGATCGCCAGTGGGCGGGCAGTGCAACCGCATCTGGTGCGGGCGATTTCGGGCCGGCAGACCGACGGCACCGATGGTGGCCACTGGCCGGCACTGGACATGCCGGAGCCCTTCCTGGCTCAGTTGCGGGCCGGGATGTATGCCGTGGTCAATGAGGAACATGGTACCGCGCCCAAGGCCAAGCTGGATATTCCGGGGGTGCAGATGGCCGGCAAGACCGGTTCGGCCCAGGTGCGGCATGTTTCGCGCGCGTTGCGCGAGAGCGGGCATTTCGATTCGTCCTCGCTGCCGTGGGAATACCGGCCCCATGCGCTGTTCATCTGCTTCGCGCCCTATGACGCACCGCGCTATGCAGCGGCGGTGGTGGTGGAACATGGCAATGCGGGGGCTGCGGTTGCCGCCCCGCTGGCCCGCGATATCATGACCGATACGCTGACCCGCGACCCGGCGAACCGCAAGGAGCCGCCGGGCCAGGTGGTGGCGGAGGTCGAGGACTTCGAATAGCGGTCCCTATGGGAGCGCGTTCGGATCGCACCGCGCACACATGTTCAGTCAGACTCTGGACAAGGGCGGGTGGGACGCGCATCTGTGGCCGCCGTCCGTGCGGCGTTGCGGGCGATGACGCGGGACCGAGAGCATGAATTTCCAGAAACGCCTTCTGCGCGCCGAGCCCAATTTCCGTATCCTGGCCAAGCTGTGGCAGGTCAATTGGCTGTATGTGCTGCTGATCTGCGCGCTGGCTCTGGTAGGCTATGGCGCGCTTTATTCGGCGGCTGGCGGGTCGTCCCGTCCATTCGCCGGGCCGCAGACCATTCGCTTCGCCATCGGCCTGGTGATGATGGTCTGCGTGGCGCTGATGAGTCCACGCGTGCTGACGCGCCTGGCGTGGCCGCTTTATGGCCTGTCGCTGGTGCTGCTGGTCGCCGTGCTGCGCATGGGCCATGTCGGCAAAGGAGCGGAGCGATGGCTGATCGTCGGTGGCGTGCAACTCCAGCCGTCCGAACTGGCCAAGATCGCGCTGGTGCTGGTATTGGCGACCTGGTTCCATCGTGTCAGCTATCGGCGCATGGTCAATCCGCTCTATCTGCTGCCGCCCGCCGCCATGGTGCTGCTGCCGGTCGGGCTGGTGCTGAAGGAGCCCAATCTGGGCACGGCCGTCATTATTGGCGTGGTGGGGGCCACCATCTTCTTCGGCGCGGGGATGCGGCTGTGGCAGATCGCGCTGCTGCTGTTGCCGCTGCCCTTTCTGGGCAAGTTTGCCTACAGCCATCTGCATGACTACCAGAAGGCGCGCATTACCACCTTCCTGAATCCGGAAAGCGATCCGCTTGGGGCGGGTTATAACATCATCCAGTCGAAGATCGCGCTCGGTTCGGGGGGGATGTGGGGGCAGGGCTATCTGCACGGCACCCAGGGCCAACTGAATTTCCTGCCTGAAAAGCAGACCGACTTCATCTTCACCATGATCGCCGAGGAATGGGGTTATGTCGGTGGGATTGCGGTGATCGGGCTGTTGATGCTGATGGTGATCGGCGGCATGCTGATTGCCATGCGCAGCCGCAACCAGTTCGGACGGTTGCTGGGATTGGGGATCGCGACCAATTTCTTCCTGTATTGCGCGGTCAACCTGTCGATGGTGATGGGGACGATCCCCGTGGGTGGCGTGCCGCTGCCGCTGATTTCCTATGGTGGGTCGGCCATGTTGACGGTGATGTTCGGTTTCGGCCTGCTGATGTCGGCCTGGGTGCATCGCAACGACCATTTTGGCGAGGCTGGGGACAGGTCGTGACCGGCCTGAGGCCGGTCGATGCTGTGACCGCGCTTGCATATCAGCGGAGCCTGTATCGTGCGGGCGGGATATCTGTGCGGGTCGGGCAGCGGCCGGTGCCGGATGATCCGACGCTGCCCGCCTGGTGGCGGCGCAGTGACGTGGTGTTCGTCAGCGCTGCCAATCCGGGTGGTCGCCGCCGGCCGGATGGCTGGAACCTGCGACGGATGCGGGTACTGGCCGCATGTCTGGCGGGATGTGAAAGCCATGAAGGTGAGGGACGGCTGGGGCAGTGGGCTGAGCCGCTGTTCGCCGTCCGTCTGCCGCTGGCACGCGGACGGGTGATCGCCCGGCGCTTCGGGCAGAATGCCGTTCTGCTGGTGCGGGAGGGGAGGCCGGCACGGCTGGTGTTTCTTGAAACGCCCCACCCGGCGCGGCGGCCGGGTGGGGATGGATTCAGCCTTCGATCTGGCTGAAATCCGCGATCAGCACCGTCATGCGCCGGAGTTCGGCCAGCAGGCGCAGCCGGTTCAGGCGTAGCTCGGCGCGGTCGGCGTTGACCGTGACTGCTTCGAAGAACCGGTCGAGGGCCGGCCGCAGGCGGGCGGCTTCGCGCATGGCGTCGGTATAGCGCTCATTGGCGATCGCGGCCTCGACCGCGGGGATGACCTCCAGCAGCATGTTGGCCAGGTCGCGCTCCTCGGGCTGCTCGTACAGCGTCGGGTCGGGCGTGCCGTCATGCGGGCCGTCCTTGCGGTCTTCGATCCGCAGGATGTTGGCGGCGCGCTTGGTTGCCGCCAGCAGGTTCTGCCCGTCATCGGTGGCCAGCATGGCGGCCAGCGCATCGGTACGGGCCAGCAGGCGGGTGATGTCGCTGTCCTCGTTCCCGCTGGAAACTGCGGCCAGGATATCATGGCGGGCACCTTCGGCCCGCAACTGGACCCGGAGTCGCTCGGCCACGAAACCGGGCAGAAGTGCCAGGTCCGGCGCATCGCGCAGGGGCTCGGGCAGGGGCTCGGCCGCCAGTACGAACAGCCGGACCAGATCCAGCCGCAACGCGTTTTCGCGGATGATGCGGATGATGCCCAGGGCGGCGCGGCGCAGCGCGTAGGGATCGCCCGATCCGCCGGGTTTTTCGCCAGCCGCGAAGAAAGCGGTCAGGCTGTCGAGCTTGTCGGCCAGTGCCACTGCGATCGAGACCGGGGCCGTCGGGACGCCGTCGGTCTGGCCGCGTGGCATATAGTGTTCGGCGATGGCCGTGGCGACGCTGGCGGGCTCGCCGTCATGCCGGGCGTAATATGACCCCATCACGCCCTGAAGCTCGGGGAACTCGCCCACCATGCCGGTGGTCAGGTCGGCCTTGGCCAGCAGGGCAGCGCGTTCGGCCGCGGCGGCCGGGGCGCCCACCATCGGCGCCAGGAGGCCGGCCAGGCGGACGATGCGCTGCACGCGCTCGCCCTGGCTGCCAAGGGCGGCGTGAAAGACGATGGCGTCCAGCGCCGCGACCCGGTTGGCCAGGGGGCGGGCGCGGTCCAGGTCCCAGAAATGGCGGGCGTCGGCGAAGCGGGCGCGCAGCACGCGTTCGTTTCCCGCGATGGTCAGCGCGCCCCCGTCCTCGGGTTGCAGATTGGCGACGAAGGCGAAGCGCGGCGCGGCCGAGCCGTCATCGCGGACCAGGGCGAAATAGCGCTGGTTGACGCGCATCGACACCTGCATGACCTCGGGTGGCAGGTCCATGAAGGTTTCGTCGATCCGGCCCAGGAATGGTACGGGCCACTCGGTCAGGCCCGCGACCTCGTCCACCAGGCCCGGATCGGCGACGATGCGCAGGCCTTCCTCGGCGGCCAGGCGGGCGGTGCCGTCCTCGATCAGCGCGCGGCGTTCGGCTGCGTCTACCAGGACCTGCCGGGCGCGCAGGCCCTCGCGCCAGTCGGCCGCGCCGGTCACGGCGAAGGCGCCGGGCGCGGTGAAGCGGTGGCCCTCGGTCAGCCGGTCGGCGTGCAGGCCGTGACCGTCATCCTCACCCTCGGCGAGGGTGACATCGACCACCTCGCCATCCAGCAGGCACAGGATGCGGCGCAGCGGCCGGACCCAGGTGAAGGCACTGCCGTCGCCCCAGCGCATGGATTTGGGCCAGGGGAAGCGGCGCAGCAGGGGCGGCAGGATCTCGGCGATGCGGGTCGCCGCCTCGACCGGCGGGACGGTGCGGTTCAGTACCCAGAAGCCGTTCTCCAGCACCAGATCATCCTGGATGACGCCATGCTTGCGGGTGAAGCCGGCCAGCGCCTTTTCGGGCGCGCCTTCGCGCGGGCCGCGTTCGGCGATGGTGGTGCCGGGTACGGTGCCGTCCAGCATCAGGGTCAAGGCGATGCGGCGGGGGCCGGCGAAGGCGGTGGCGTCGCGCGGGTTCAGCGGCGCCAGGGCCTCGGTGACCAGGCGCAGCAGGTCGTCCGCCCCGCGGGCCTGCATGCGGGCGGGAATTTCCTCGGAGAACAGTTCGAGCAGAAGTTCGGGCATGACTTATTCCTCGCCGGCCAGCCATGCATCGCAGCAGCGTCGGGCCAGGGCCCGCACGCGGCCGATATAGGATGCGCGTTCGCTGACGCTGATCACGCCGCGCGCATCCAGCAGATTGAACAGGTGGCTGGCCTTCAGGCACTGATCGTAGGCGGGCTGGGCGATACCGGCTTCTGCCAGGGCATTGGCCTCGCGCTCGGCATCGATGAAATGGCGATGCAGCATTTCGGTGTCGGCCAGTTCGAAATTATGGCGCGAATAATCCCGTTCGGCGCGCAGGAACACGTCGCCATAGGTCAGGTCCTGGCCGTTGAAGTCGAGATCGTAGACATTTTCGACCCCCTGGACGTACATCGCCAGCCGCTCCAGCCCGTAGGTCAGTTCGGTGGAGGGAAGCACGGTGGGAATGCCGCCGACCTGCTGGAAATAGGTGAACTGCGTCACCTCCATGCCGTCGCACCAGACTTCCCAGCCCAGCCCCCAGGCGCCGATCGTAGGGTTTTCCCAATCGTCCTCGACGAAGCGGATATCATGTTCCAGCGGGTCGATGCCGATGGCGCGGTAGCTGTCCAGCAGCAGTTTCTGGCTTTCCTCGGGCGTCGGCTTCAGCAGGACCTGGTACTGGTAGTAATGTTGCAGCCGGTTCGGATTTTCCCCGTAACGCCCATCGGAGGGCCGGCGGCAGGGCTGGACATAGGCTGCTTTCCACGGCCGCTTGCCCAGCGCGCGCAGGGTGGTGTGCGGCGAGAGCGTGCCGGCCCCGACTTCGGTATCGTACGGTTGCAGGATGGCGCAGCCCTGTGCGGACCAGAACCGATGCAGTGTCAGGATCAGGTCCTGGAAGGACAGGGGACGCGCGGCAGGGGCACGGGGGCGAGGCGCGGAGGCCGGGACCATGGACAGGGATGCTCCGGGTAAGCGATGGAAAACGCATGCCATCCGGCACGCACAGGGGGCGCACCATACAGGTATGACGCGCGGATCGAAAGGCGGCGCGTGGCGTGACGGACCGGGGTTGCGAAATCCATGCATGCGGGCCACATCTAGGCTTGGCACTCTTGTCGGAGACAGGACGGAAAGATGAATACCGAAGAACGCGACCTGATCACGAAGTTCGTCGCCCGTGTGGGGGGCGCACCGCAGGGGGGCTTCGGCAGCGTACCTGCGACGACGCCCAACCTGCCGCCGATCGACCCGGAGGCCGACCAGTATATCGGCCAGATGTTCCAGCAATATCCCGAGGCCCGCTATCGCGTGACCCAGATGGCGGTGGTGCAGGAAGCGGCGCTGGTGGCGGCGCAGAATCGTATCCAGCAATTGCAGTGGCAGCTTCAGCAGGCGCAGCAGGCCCTGGAGGCGCAGCAGCAGCGTCCCGCGGGTGGCGGCGGGGGCCTGTTTGGCGGGCTGTTCGGTGGTGGACAGCGGGCGCAGGCGGCGCCTCCGCCGGGTTGGGGGCAGCAGGCGGCTCCGCCGCCGCCCCAGCCGCAGCAGGGCTATCCGATGGGCATGCAGCCGGGAATGTTTCCGGCGCGTGGCAGCGGTTTCCTGGGATCGGCCCTGACGACGGCGGCCGGCGTCGCGGGTGGCATGATGGTGGGCAACGCCTTGACCGACCTGTTCAGCGGCCATCACGATGGCGGGGGCTTCGGTGGGGGCGGAATGGGTGGCGAGACGGTCATCAACAATAATTACGGGGCTGCGCCGGGGGGGGATCCCTTTGGCGGTGCCGGGACCGATGTCGATCCGGGCTTCGATGCCGGTGGTGGCGGCGATGGCGGTTTCGGCGGCGACTGGGGTGGCGGCGGCGACGACAATTTCTGAGGCGAGCCAACGTCGGCGATGATGGAAAGGCGGCCCGAAACGGCCGCCTTTTTCATGTCCGCGACTGGATTGTCGCCCTTGTCTCACTTTGCCGTGAGATGGATTGATATCAAACATGAATGAGTGTTATTCAGAACTCGGCCACTAAGGCCATTTCCTCTGTGTCGTCTCATCCGCGGGAAACCGGGGCCGAAAGGCTCCGGTTTTTCCGTTTGAGGATCGGGTTCCGGCCTCAATCATTCGGGAGGGCGAAACGGTACGGTTTTTGAAGCGTTGCGAATGTCAGGCCACAACGTTTCGAAAATGGAGAGGCCCTATGTCCATTACCGACTCCGCCACGACGCTTGGCGATTTCCTGACCGGTGCCCGTTACGATCATTCGGGGCTGGTCAGTGCGATTCATGAATATCTGGATGGCGTTAAGCGCGAATACGGGCCGAACGGCTTTGCCGAGCGCGCGGCTGCCGCGGGCTATGGCGATATCGTCGCGCGCTGGAAGGCCGATGACACGGCCGGCCCGATGACCGAGGACATGCTGCGCACCCTGGTCGCGCAACGCGATCTGGAGTATTTCGCGGACCAGACGGGCCTGTCGGTACCGGCTGTCGTCACGATCCTGGCGCGCCAGCTGCCGATCGTGATCTACAAGCGGGCGCATGCGGTCGAGCCGCACTGACTCGACAGTGTGAACCGGTATGGGGCGGGGGGCGGCGAGGAAGGAAAAACGGCGTGCTGATTCGTGCCGGTTATGACATCGCCCTGACGGTCCAGGCCCCGACCTCCATGGTGCTGATGCTTGAGGTCCATCCGGATCGCGAGCCGGACCTGATGACACCCCAGACCCCGGTCTTCGATCCACCCGTGCCGACGCAGCGCTATCTGGATGGATTCGGCAATCGCTGCACCCGTCTGGTGGCGCCCGTCGGCACCTTGCGGACCCGCCTGTCCTTCGTCATTGCCGATAGCGGCCTGCCCGATCGGTGGATGCCCGGGGCGCGGGAGGTGCCGGTGGCGGACCTGCCGGCGGATTGCCTGGTGTTCCTGATGGGCAGCCGGTATTGCGAGACCGATCTTCTGTCCTCCATCGCCTGGTCGATGTTCAGCCACCTGACGCCGGGGTGGGGGCGGGTGCAGGCGATCGTCTCGTTCGTGCACCAGCATATCCGCTTCGATTACCAGCAGGCGCGCCCGACCCGCACGGCCTATGAGGCTTATCAGGAGGGGGTGGGCGTGTGCCGCGACTATGCCCATCTGGCAGTGACGCTCTGCCGCTGCATGAATATCCCCGCGCGCTACTGCACCGGCTATCTGGGCGATATCGGAATTCCGCCGGTCGATTATCCGATGGATTTCTCGGCATGGTTCGAAGTCTGGCTGGAAGGTCAGTGGTTCACCTTCGACGCGCGGCACAATATGCCCCGGATCGGCCGGATTGTGATGGCCAGGGGGCGTGACGCGACGGATGTCGCGCTGACGACGACCTTCGGTCCGGCGGGATTGTCCAACTTTTTCGTGACGACTTATGAGGAAATCGGCTGAGAAGCCGAGCTGGCTCCTGAAGTTGGTGAGCCGGGTGGGACTCGAACCCACGACCATTCGATTAAAAGTCGAATGCTCTACCGACTGAGCTACCGGCTCACCGGGACCGCGTAGCGGTGCGGCCCCGGGTACCGGCTTCAGCCGGTCAAGTCAACCGTCAAAGCCGGTGACGTGGCGCGGTTTGTCGATCAGGCCGCGACGGGGCGCATGGAAATGATGCGGTCCGGGTCCTGCACCACGCCGCTCTGGCCGGCGCCGCGCTTGATCTGGTCGATATGTTCCATGCCTTCGACCACCTGGCCGACGATGGTGTACTGGCCGTCCAGATGCGGCGAGGGCTCGAACATGATGAAGAACTGGCTGTTCGCGCTGTCGGGATTCATGGTGCGGGCCATGCCGACGGTTCCGCGCTCGAACTTCGCGGCGCGCGTGAATTCGGCCTTCAGGTCGGGCAGGTGACTGCCGCTGGTGCCGGTGCCCGTCGGGTCGCCGCCCTGCGCCATGAAGCCGTGGATGACGCGGTGGAAGGGCGTGTTGTCGTAGAATCCTTCGGCGGCCAGCGTGCGAATCCGCTCGGCAGCCAGCGGCGCCAGGTCGGGGCGGAGCTGGATGATCACATGGCCGGTCTTCAGCTCCACGTCGATCAGGTCGGCCTTCGGTGCGGTGTCAGACATCGTTCGTATTCCAGTTTGCTTGCGTGTCGCGCGGCATGGATGCCGTGCGACCGGCGTTATCCCCCCAGCCGCGCCATGATGCGCTGGCGGGTGAAGGGGGGAACGAAGCTGGTGATGTCGCCGCCCAGGCGGGCGACCTCCTTCACCAGCCGCGAAGAGATATATTGGCTGCGTTCGGTGGCCATCAGGAACACCGTCTCGATATCCGGGGCCAGGTGATGGTTCATGCCGAACATCTGGACCTCGTAATCGAAATCGGTGACCACGCGCAGCCCCCGCACGATCACGGTGGCGCCATGGCGGCGCGCCTCCTCGACCAGCAGGTTGCTGAAGCCGATGACCTGGATCAGGGCTCCGGTTCGTTCGGCGATGGATCGGGTTTCCTCGACGGCGCAGGTGATGCGTTCGTCCAGCGGCATCAATGGCTGCTTGCCCGAATTTTCCGCGACCCCGATGATCAGCCGGTCCACCAGCCGCGCCGCACGTTCGACGATATCCAGATGACCGGTGGTCACCGGGTCGAACGTGCCGGGGTAGAATCCCGTGCGCGGCCCGCTATCAGGCATCGGGGGCCTCCTGCGGGGCGGCGTCTTCGTCCGTGGCGTCGCCTCCGTCATTGCCCTCGTCGTCATCGTCTTCCATGACGGGGAAGACGCTGATGACGTGTTCGGTCGCGTCCAGACGGAACAGCGTAACGCCGCTGGCCTGCCGCGACATGACGCGGATCTGGTCGACCGGCACGCGGATCAGGCGGCCGGCATCGGTGACCAGCATCACGTCGGTTCCGCCGATGACCGGCAGGGTGGCCACGACCTCGTTCCCGCGCTTGCCGGATGTGAAGTTCATGTTGGAGATGCCCTGGCCGCCACGGCCGGTCACGCGATAATCGTAAGCCGACGAGCGGCGTCCGAAGCCCGCGTTGCTGACGATCAGCAGGATTTCCTCGGCCAGTTCCAGTTCGGCGAACCGTTCCGGGTCGATCACCGAGTCGGCGGGCAGCGCCTCTTCATCGGAGATGTCGGCGGAGGCTTCCGCCGCGACATCCTCGGCCTCGTCGCCGCCCTGGCTGGCTGCGAGTTCGGCCCGGCGGCGGGCATTGGCCATGCGCAGATACGATGCGCGTTCCTCGACCGTCGCCTCGACATGGTTCAGGACGCACAGGCTGTTGACCTCGTCCCCTTCGCCCAGGCGGATGCCGCGCACGCCCGAACTGTCGCGCCCGGCAAAGACGCGCAGCGTGTCATCGGTGATCTGGAAGCGGATGCAGCGGGCATTGCGCGTGGCCAGGAACACATCCTGCCCTTCGCGGCAGGTCGCGACGCCGATCAGCCGGTCGCCTTCGTCCAGCTTCATCGCGATCAGGCCGGAGGCGCGGATATTGCGGAAATCGCTCAGCCGGTTGCGGCGCACGGTGCCGGATGCGGTGGCGAAGACCAGGTGCAAATTCTCCCACAGCGTCTCGTCCTGCGGCAGGGGCAGGACGGCGGTGATCGAATCGCCGCCCAGGTCGGGCAGCAGGTTGACCAGCGCCCGTCCCTTGGCGGTCGGGCTGGCCTCGGGCAGGCGCCAGACCTTCTCGCGATAGGCCTTGCCGCCCGACGAGAAGAACAGCACCCATTGATGGGTGTGGGCGTTGAACGAGCGCACCACGATGTCGTCGCCGCGTCGGCCGGCGGCGGTGCGGCCGCGCCCGCCGCGATTCTGCGCGCGGAAGATTTCCAGCGGGGTGCGCTTGATGAAGCCCTCGCGCGTGATGGTCACCACCATCTGGCCGGGTTCGATCAGGCTTTCGTCCGTCTGGTCGCCGGCATAATCGGCGATCTCGGTCAGGCGCGGGCTGGCCAGTTCGGCGCGGATCGCCACCAGCTCGTCGCGCATCACCTCCATGCGGCGGGGGCGGCTGGCGATGATCTCCAGAAGCTCGTTGATCTTCTCGGCGACCTCGGACAGTTCCTGCTGGATCTTCTCGCGCTCCAGCCCGGTCAGGCGTTGCAGGCGCAGTTCCAGGATGCCGCGGGCCTGGGCCTCGGTCAGGCGGACCTTGCCGTCGATGACGACATTGCCCTCGTCCAGGATCAGCGCCAGAAGCGGTTCGACATCGGCGGCGTCCCACGCCGTGGTCATCAGCGCTTCGCGGGCGCTGGCGGCGTCGGGAGCGGCGCGGATCAGCGCTATCACGGCGTCGATATTCGCCACCGCGATCACCAGACCCACCAGCAGGTGGCCACGGTCGCGCGCCTTCATCAGGTCGTAGCGCGCGCGGCGCAGGATCACGTCCTCGCGGAAGGTGATGAAGGCGTCCAGCACGTCCTTCAGCCCCATCAGGCGGGGCTGGCCGTTATCCAGCGCCAGCATGTTGACCCCGAACGAGGTCTGGAGCTGGGTGAAGCGGTAGAGCTGGTTCAGCACCACTTCCGGCGTGGCGTCGCGCTTGACCTCGATGACGATGCGCATGCCCGACCGGTCGCTTTCGTCGCGGATGTCGGAAATGCCTTCGATCTGCTTGGCGCGCACCAGGTCGGCGATGCGCTCCTGCAGGGTCGATTTGTTCACCTGGTACGGGATTTCGGTGATGATGATCGCGTGGCGGTCGCGATGCAGGTCCTCGATCTCGGCGCGGGCGCGGATGATGACGGAGCCGCGCCCGGTCTCGAACGCGCTGCGGATGCCCGCGCGGCCCAGGATGATGCCGCCGGTCGGGAAATCCGGCCCCGGCACGATCTTCATCAGGTCTTCGAGCGTCAGGTCCGGCTGGGCGATCAGGGCCAGGGTGGCGTCGATGATCTCGCCCGGATTGTGGGTCGGGATATTGGTCGCCATGCCGACCGCGATGCCCGAGGCGCCGTTGATCAGCAGGTTGGGGAAGGCGGCGGGCAGGATCTTGGGTTCCTGCTCGCTTTCATCGTAGTTCGGCTGGAAATCGACGGTGTCGCGGTCGATATCGTCCAGCAGGAAGGACGAGGCCTTGGCCAGGCGTGCTTCGGTATAACGCATCGCCGCCGGGGAATCGCCGTCGACCGAGCCGAAATTGCCCTGGCCGTCGATCAGCTTCACGCGCATCGACCAGGATTGCGCCATGCGGACCATGGCGTCGTAGATCGAGGAATCGCCGTGGGGATGGTATTTACCCATCACGTCACCGACCGCGCGGGCCGATTTGCGATAGGGCTTGTCGTGCGTGAACCCGCTTTCGCGCATCGAATAGAGGATGCGCCGATGCACCGGCTTCAGCCCGTCCCGCACGTCCGGCAGGGCGCGGCTGACGATGACCGACATCGCATAGGCGAGGTAGGAGGAGCGCATTTCCTCCTCGACGGTTACCGGAACGATGTCGGAGGGAGCCGGCGGCTGCGGCGAGTCGGGAATCTCGGTCAAGGCATATCCGTCATGTCAGTGCCATCTCTCTCGCGCCGGGCGCGCCGAATGGCGGGAACTGGTCCGGGTCCGGCGCCGGTGGAGGCATCCACCCTAGCATAGACTGCCGGCCGGGGAAAAACCGCGCCCCGGCCCGGGCCGACAGGGGCCGGGGCCGGGAAGGGGCCGCCTTAGAACGGAATTTCGTCGTCCAGGTCGCTGCCGCCGCCATGGGGGGCATCCCAGCCGCCGCCGCCGGCCGGTGCGGCAGGGGTGCCATGGCCGCCGCCTGCGCCGCCGCGCGCGCCGCCGATCTGGCGGGGAGCGGAGGGGGCTCCGTATCCGCCGCCGCCGCCACCGTAACCACCGCCGCCATAGCCGCTGCCGGCATCATCGCCGGATTCGCCGCCGCGGTTGCTGTCCAGCAGGACCAGGTCGCCACGGAAACGGTCCACCACCACTTCGGTCGTGTAGCGTTCCTGCCCGGACTGGTCGGTCCATTTGCGGGTCTGGAGCGAGCCTTCCAGGTAGACCTTGCGGCCCTTGCGCAGGAAACGCTCGGCCACGTCGGCAATACGCTCGTTGAAGATGACGACGCGATGCCATTCGGTCTTCTCGCGCCGCTCGCCCGACATCTTGTCGTTCCAGGTGTCGCTGGTGGCCAGTGTCAGCGACACGATCTTGGCGCCGTTCTGGCTGTTCCTGACTTCGGGGTCCTTCCCCAGATTGCCCACGAGGATGACCTTGTTGACGCTACCCGCCATAGTGCTGCCCTGCCGCTGTCCGGTCCGGGGCCGCGCATTCGGGCGCCGCCCCATCAAAAAACCGTCCACCCTGACCGGTGCGGTGGGGGACGGGACTCAGGCGCGATCCTAACCCAGATGGGCGCCCGATGATACCGGCATGTACCGCGCCCTTTCCGCATGGGTATGGCGAGGCTGCTTTTTCAAATGGACGGATCTTGGCGGCGGCGATGGAACGCGGCAGAACAGAGTATGAACGAATCAGCCCGGCGCGCGCCGGAGCAGAACGGAGAGCGGACATCATGGCGAATCGATCCGGCCCGGTCGCGGCCGAGCCGACAGAATCGATCGGGATGCGGGATGCGCCGGTCATCCGGGTGCGCGGCGCGCGGGCGCATAACCTGAAGAATGTCGATGTCGAGATTCCGCGCGACGCGCTGACGGTGGTGACCGGCCTGTCGGGCTCGGGCAAATCGTCGCTGGCGTTCGATACCATCTATGCCGAGGGCCAGCGGCGCTATGTCGAGAGCCTGTCGGCCTATGCGCGGCAGTTCCTGGAGCTGATGGGCAAGCCGGACGTGGACGCGATCGAGGGCCTGTCGCCCGCGATTTCCATCGAGCAGAAGACGACCTCGAAAAATCCGCGCTCGACCGTCGGCACGATTACCGAGATCCATGATTACATGCGCCTGCTGTGGGCGCGGGCGGGGGTGCCCTATTCGCCGGCGACCGGCCTGCCGATCGAGGCGCAGACCGTCAGCCAGATGGTCGATCGGGTGATGGCGATGCCCGAGGGGACCCGGCTGATGCTGCTGGCGCCCGTGGTGCGGGACCGCAAGGGCGAATGCCGCAAGGAACTGGCGGAATTGCAGCGCAAGGGCTTTGCGCGGGTGAAGGTGGACGGCGAACTGTACGAGATCGCCGATGTGCCGGACCTGAACCGCAAGCTGCGCCATACGGTCGAGGCGGTGGTGGACCGCGTGGTGGTGCGGCCGGGCGTGGAATCGCGGCTGGCCGACAGTTTCGAGACCGCGCTGGGCCTGTCCGACGGGCTGGTTTATGCCGAGGAGGTGGTGCGAGACGGGGCGGAGGCGCCGCCGCATGTGGTATTTTCCTCGCGCTTTGCCTGTCCGGTCAGCGGCTTCACGCTGGAGGAGATCGAGCCCCGGCTGTTCTCGTTCAATGCGCCGCAGGGAGCGTGCCCGGCCTGTGACGGGATCGGGACCGAGACCTTCTTCGACCCGCATCTGATCGTGCCGGATGAGTCGCTGTCGCTGGCGGCGGGGGCCATTGCGCCGTGGCGCAATACGCAGAGCCCCTATTACCAGCAGACTCTGGAAAGCCTGGCTGCCCATTACGGTGTGGCGATGGACACGCCGTGGCGAGACCTGCCGGCAGGGGTGCGCGCGGTGATCATGGAAGGGGGCGCGGATGAGGTGACTTTCCAGTACCGCGACGGCCGCAAGAGCTACAGCCTGACCAAGCGGTTCGAGGGGGTGGAGGCCAATCTGCGCCGCCGCATGGCCGAGACCGACAGCGTGTGGGTGCGCGAGGAACTGTCACGCTACCAGTCCGACAAGCCGTGCCATGTCTGCCATGGCGCGCGGCTGCGGCCGGAGGCGCTGTCGGTGCGGGTGGCGGACCGCACCATCGCCCAGGCCTCGGACCTGCCGATCCGCCGGGCGCTGGAATGGTTCGGCACCGTGGAGGCGACGCTGACGCCGCAGCGCGCCGAAATCGCACGCCGCATCCTGCGCGAGATCCTGGACCGGCTGCGCTTCCTGGACGATGTGGGCCTGGATTACCTGACGCTGTCGCGCGGGTCGGCCACGCTTTCGGGGGGGGAAAGCCAGCGGATCCGGCTGGCCAGCCAGATCGGGTCGGGCCTGACGGGCGTGCTGTATGTATTGGACGAGCCTTCGATCGGGCTGCACCAGCGCGACAATGAGCGGCTGCTGGGCACGTTGCAGCGGCTGAAGCGGCTGGGGAACACGCTGATCGTCGTGGAGCATGACGAGGATGCGATCCGTTCCGCCGACTGGCTGATCGACATGGGGCCGGGGGCGGGGGTCAATGGCGGCCATGTGGTGGCCAGCGGCACGCCGGCGCAGGTGGCGGCCGATCCGGCGAGCCTGACGGGGGATTATCTGTCGGGCCGCAAACAGATCGCGGTGCCGGAGAAGCGCCGCCCGGTGGACCCCAAGCGCATGCTGGTGCTGGAAGGGGCCAGCGGCAATAATCTGCACGATGTGACCGCGCGCTTTCCGCTGGGGACCTTTACCTGCGTGACCGGCGTGTCGGGCGGGGGCAAGTCGACGCTGGTGATCGACACGCTGTACAAGGCGCTGTCGCGGCAATTGATGGGGTCGGGGCAGAATCCGGCGCCCTATCGCCGGATCGCCGGGCTGGAGCTGCTGGACAAGATCATCGACATCGACCAGTCGCCGATCGGCCGCACGCCGCGTTCGAACCCCGCGACCTATACCGACCTGTTCGCGCCGATCCGCGACTGGTTCGCCGAACTGCCGGAGAGCAAGGCGCGGGGCTACAAGCCCGGCCGGTTCTCGTTCAACGTCAAGGGCGGGCGGTGCGAGGCCTGCCAGGGCGACGGCGTGCTGAAGATCGAGATGCACTTCCTGCCCGACATGTTCGTGACCTGCGATACCTGCAAGGGCGCGCGCTACAATCGTGAGACGCTGGACGTGAAATTCCGCGGCAAGTCGATTGCCGACGTGCTGGCGATGACGGTGGACGAGGCGCTGCCGTATTTCTCCGCCGTGCCGCGCATCCGCGACCGGCTGGCCATCCTGCAGCAGGTCGGGCTGGGTTATGTCGCCCTGGGCCAGCAGGCGACCACGCTTTCGGGCGGCGAGGCGCAGCGCGTGAAACTGTCCAAGGAACTGGCGCGCCGGGCCACCGGCCGCACGCTGTATATTCTGGACGAGCCGACGACCGGGCTGCATTCCGAGGATGTACGCAAGCTGCTGGACGTGCTGCACGCCCTGGTGGACCAGGGGAATACGGTGCTGGTGATCGAGCATAATCTGGACGTCATCAAGACGGCGGACTGGGTGCTGGATATGGGGCCGGAAGGGGGCGATGGCGGTGGCCGGATCGTCGCCGAGGGCACGCCCGAGGAGATTGCGGCCTGTGCCGAAAGCCATACCGGCCGCTTCCTGGCCCCGCTTCTGCCGGCGCCGTCGAAGGGGCGAAAACGGCGCGCGAAGGGCTGAGTTTTCCCCGCTTTGGGAAACTTATGTGAAAGAGGTGAAAAAAAACGTGTCCGGGGGGTAAAAACGCTTGCGTTGACAGGGGGAAGGTCTTATCAGCGGCCCCTCTTGGCCCAAGGGGGCGATCCCGCCCAACAGGCTGTCTACTGGTTTGGGGGTACGTGATGAACGCACTTGCTCAGCTGGGGATGGTCTCGGAACTCCCGAGCAATATCCAGATGTCTTCAGCTCCGTCCTCGGTCGACGAGGAGCGGAAGGATTACTTCGTCGAGCGCGACGGGATGAAGTTTGCGGGGACGCATCTTCTTGTCGATCTCTGGGAAGCTCGGAATCTCGATGATCCGGAGCAGATCGACCGTACGCTGTGCGAAGCGGCGGTGACGGCCGGGGCGACGATCCTGCACAGCCATTTCCACCATTTCACGCCCAATGGCGGCGTGTCGGGCGTGGTGGTGCTGGCCGAGAGCCACATCTCGATCCACACGTGGCCGGAGCGGAATTTCGCCGCCGTCGACATCTTCATGTGCGGCGCGTGCGATCCGCACCTGGCGATCCCGGTGATGCAGCGCCTGTTCCAGGCGGGCCGGGTGGTTGTGGACGAGCAGCGTCGCGGCCGCGTCGCCTGATGGCGAGGGTGCCGGCATGGCCCGGCACCTGTCCGTCCTGCGTGGCATGATGCCGCGCGCGAATTGAAGGGCCGGATTCGTCCGGCCTTTTTTTATGTGCCCATTTTCGTGCCGGGGAGACACAGGCAATGACCGACGCATGGATCGGCGAGACACTCTATGACGGCTGGCAGCAGCGTTTCCGTGTCCGCAAGGAACTGGCCCGTACCAAAAGCCCCTTCCAGGATATCGTTGTTTTCGAAAGCGAGACGCATGGGCGCGTGCTCGTGCTCGATGGCGTGATCCAGATCACCGAAGGTGACGAGTTCGTCTATCAGGAAATGCTGACGCATGTGCCGGTGCTGGCCCATGGTGACGCAAGGAGCGTGCTGATTATCGGTGCCGGCGATGGCGGTGTGCTGCGCCGCGTGCTGCAGCATCGGGGCGTCGAGCGCGCCGTGATGGTCGAGATCGACGGTGCGGTGATCGAGCTGTCCAAGCAGTTCCTGCCGGGCATTGCGGGTGACGCCTGGAACGACCCGCGCGCCGACGTGATCGTGGGTGACGGTATCGATTACGTCGCCAAGGCGGAAAGCGGCTCGGTCGATGTCATCATCGTCGACAGCACCGATCCGATCGGGGTGGGCGAGGTGCTGTTCACCGATGCGTTCTATGCGCATTGCGCCCGCATCCTGACGCCCAACGGCATCATCGTGAACCAGTGCGGCGTGCCGTTCATGCAGGCTGACGAACTGCGTGAGACCAGCCTGCGCCGTGCGCAGTTCTTCCCGCATGTCTCGGCCTATGTGGCGGCGGTGCCGACCTATGTCGGCGGCTTCATGACGCTGGGCGTGGCGGCCAAGGGGACCAATCCGGCCCTGCATTCGGTCGAGACGATCCGTGCGCGGGCCGAGCAGGCCGGCATTCTGGGCACCACCGGTTACTGGACGCCGGAGATCCATGCCGGCGCCTTCAACCTGCCGCCTTATATCGCCAAGCATCTGCCGGCATCGAAGTAATCGTCAGGTTGGCATGACCAGGGCTCAGCCCTTAAAGACCTCCGGCGCGGGGGAAGCTCCCGCGCCGGTCGTATTCAGGCGCGGTGCATCGCCAGGAAACGTACCGTAACCGTCTGGATGCCGAGATCGCGTACTGCGCTCTCGAAGACCCCGTAATGCGGGCTTGTCAGGTGGGTGTCGAATGCCGCGCGGTCGGCATAGACCTCGTGCAGGATGACGGTATGCGGCTCGTCGTCGGGCAGCAGGACGTCGAAGGCGTGGCATCCGGCTTCGTCCGTTACCGAGCGTTCGGCGTCATAAGCGCAGAATTCCAGAAATTTCGTGCGGTTCTCGTCGGTTGTCGTGAATTCCGCGATGACGGTCAGCGGTGTGGCGTCCATGGGTGCGCGCCTCCTTGTCACATTCTGTCCAGCCGCGAAGAGTAGGGCGCGGAGTGCTGTCGATCCAGCCCCGATGGCGGTGCGGGATGATTGACTTGATTACGGAACATATGCGAAGCATCGGGTGCTGACGCGGGAGAGACTGGCGAGAGCCGGCGCCGAAGGAGCAACCGCCCCGGAAACTCTCAGGCCAAAGGACCGCCCGGCTTCGACTTCTGGAGAGAGGCGCCTCGAGCGTCCGCCGACGGGATAGCGATCTCAGGCAAACCGACAGAAGGGGCATTCGGATCCGGTTGTGGATTCAGGAGGCTCTGTTCATGTCACGTTGGCCGTTTCCCCTTCTTTTCTCTTCTTCCGCCCTCATGCATGGCGCCGCCGGCGTCCGGAGGGCGGCATGAGCGATTCGCTGCAGCGCACGCCGCTCTATGACCTGCACCTGTCGCTGGGCGGGCGCATGGTCCCGTTCGCAGGCTATGAGATGCCGGTCCAGTATCGGGCCGGCGTGATGGCCGAGCACCAGCATACGCGCAATGCCGCCGGTCTGTTCGACGTCTCCCATATGGGGCAGGCGCATCTGCACGCGCGCTCGGGCCGGGTCGAGGATGCGGCCCTGGCGCTGGAACGGCTGGTGCCGGCCGATATCCTGTCGCTGAAGACGGGGCGCCAGCGTTATACGCAACTGACCGACGGCAAGGGCGGCATCCTGGACGACCTGATGGTCTCGCGGCTGGGCGATACGCTGATCCTGGTGGTCAATGCGGCCTGCAAGGACGCGGATCTGGCGCATATCGCCGCCGCCCTGGGCGAGGATTGTATTGTCGAGCCGCTGCCGGACCGTGCGCTGATTGCGGTGCAGGGGCCGCAGGCTGGGGCCGTGCTGGCCCGCCTGGCGCCGTCTTCGGCCGACATGCGCTTTATGGACGTGGCGGAGTTCGAGGTGGCGGGCGTGCCCTGCGTGGCCTCGCGTTCCGGCTATACCGGCGAGGACGGGTTTGAACTCGGCATGGCGGCCGATGGCGCGGTGCGGGTGGCCGAGGCGCTGCTGGCCGAGCCCGAGGTGGCGCCGGCGGGGCTGGGTGCGCGCGACAGCCTGCGCCTGGAAGCCGGGCTGTGCCTGTATGGATCGGATATCGACCGTGGGACGACGCCGGTCGAGGGCGCGCTGGAATGGTCGATCCAGAAAAGCCGCCGTACCGGCGGGGCGCGGGCGGGGGGCTTCCCTGGCGCCGACATCATCCTGGAGCAGATCGCGGATGGTGTGAGCCGCCGCCGTATCGGCATTGCGGTCGAGGGCCGCGCGCCGGTGCGTGGCGGGGCGCGCCTGTTCGCCGACGATGCGGGCACGAAGCCGGTCGGGCATGTGACCTCCGGCGCGTTCGGCCCGACTTTCGGCGGGCCGGTGGCCATGGGCTATGTCGAGACCGCATTCGCGGCGACGGGCACGCCTTTGTTCGCCGAACTGCGGGGGCGCTACCTGCCGGCCACCGTGGCGGCGCTGCCGTTCGTGGCGCCCGGTTTCAAACGCTGAGCTTCGAACGTTGAATTTCACACGCTGACCTGTTGGGTGGAGAACGGAACATGACTGTTTATTACACGAAGGAACATGAGTGGCTGCGCGTCGAGGGGGATGTCGCGGTCGTCGGCATCACCGCCCATGCCGCCGAGGAGCTGGGCGAGCTGGTCTTCGTCGAGGCGAAGGACGAGGGTACCGAGGTTGCGCAGGGTGACAGCGCCGCCGTGGTGGAATCGGTCAAGGCCGCGTCGGACATCTATGCTCCCGTTTCGGGCACCGTCGTCGGCTTCAATGCCGCGCTGTCGGACGATCCGTCGCTGGTCAACCGCGATCCGGAAGCCGAGGGCTGGATCCTGAAGCTGCGCATCGCCGATGCCGGGCAGCTTGCGGCCCTGCTGGATGCCGACGCCTACGCCGCCCTGATCGCCTGAAAAATCGGTCTGCCGGCGCGTTGGCGCGTTTCTTCCGCGCGGCGCGCGCGCTCGGCGGACCGGTTCCCAAAACAGACTCTCAACGCCGTTCCTGTTCCTGTCGCGGAGAATATTGATCGTGACCTCCACTCCTCTCTGGCAGGGCACGCAGCCCGCCGCCGATGCCTTCTGTGCCCGCCATGTGGGGCCGGGGGCGCGGGATGTCGCCGCCATGCTGGAGGTGGTGGGCGCGGGCTCGCTGGACGCGCTGATGGAACAGACGGTGCCGGCCTCCATCCGCCTGCGCGGCGAGATGGGGTTGGGGGCGGGCCTGTCCGAGCCCGAGGCTCTGGCGCGCCTGCGCACGGTTGCCAGCCGCAACAAGGTGATGGTCTCGCTGATCGGGCAGGGCTATTACGGCACGGTGCTGCCGGGCGTGATTCAGCGCAACGTGCTGGAAAACCCGGCCTGGTATACGGCTTACACCCCCTACCAGCCCGAGATCAGCCAGGGCCGGCTGGAGGCGCTGCTGAACTTCCAGACCATGGTCCGCGACCTGACCGGGCTGGATGTCGCCAATGCCTCGCTGCTGGACGAGGCGACGGCGGCGGCCGAGGCGATGGCCCTGGCGCGCCGGGTGGCGAAGTCGAAGGCCGACGGGTTCTTCGTCGATGCGGACTGTCATCCGCAGACGCTGGCGGTGCTGCGCACGCGCGCCGAGCCGATGGGCTGGCGGATCGTGGTCGGCGACCCCGAGCATGACCTGGACCCGGCTGCGGTCTTCGGCGCCCTGTTCCAGTATCCCGGTTCTTCGGGCCGGGTGCGCGATCCGCGTGCGTGGATCGAGGCGCTGCATGGCGCGCATGCCGTGGTGGCGATGGCCGCCGACCCGCTGGCGCTGACGGTGCTGGAATCGCCGGGGGTGCTGGGGGCCGACATCGCGGTGGGTTCGATGCAGCGCTACGGCATGCCGATGGGCGCCGGCGGCCCGCATGCGGCCTACATGGCCGTGCGCGATGCCTACAAGCGCAACATGCCCGGCCGCCTGGTCGGGGTTTCGGTCGACAGCCGGGGCGAGGCCGCCTATCGCCTGGCGCTGCAGACGCGCGAGCAGCATATCCGGCGCGAAAAGGCGACCTCGAACATCTGCACCGCGCAGGTGCTGCCGGCGGTCATTTCCGCGATGTATGCGGTCTATCACGGCCCCGAGGGGCTGACGGCGATCGCGCGCCGGGTGCATCGCCTGACGGCGATCCTGGCCGAAGGGCTGCGCGCGCTGTCGGTGCGGGTGGAGACAGATGCGTTCTTCGACACCGTCACGGTTGCGACCGGCGGCATGTCCGTCCTGATCCGTGCCCGTGCCGAGGATGCCGGCATGAACCTGCGCGCGATCGATGAGGATCGGGTCGGGATCAGCCTGGACGAGACCACGACGCCGGAGATCGTGCGCGCGGTGTGGCGCTGCTTCTGCCCCGACGCGCAGCGTCTGGCGGCGATGGAGCAGGCTCTGCCGGTGCCGGACAGCCTGCTGCCGCAGGGCCTGCTGCGGCAGGGCACCTTCATGACCCATCCGGTCTTCCACGCCCATCGGTCCGAGACCGACATGCTGCGATACCTGCGCCGCCTGTCGGACTGCGACCTGGCGCTGGACCGCACGATGATCCCCCTGGGATCGTGCACCATGAAGCTGAATGCCACGGTCGAGATGATGCCGGTCACCTGGCCGGAATTCTGCGACATCCATCCGTTTGCGCCGGAGGTGCAGCAGCAGGGCTATGCCGAGCTGTTCCGCGACCTGGAGCGGATGCTGAAGGCGGTCAGCGGCTATGACGCGGTGTCGCTGCAGCCCAATTCCGGGGCGCAGGGGGAATATGCCGGGCTGCTGGCCATTCGCGCCTATCATCGTTCGCGGGGCGATGAAGGGCGCGATGTGTGCCTGATCCCGGCCTCGGCCCACGGTACCAACCCGGCTTCGGCCCAGATGGCGGGCATGCGGGTGGTCGTCGTGGCCTGCGACGACCAGGGCAATGTGGATATCGAGGACCTGAAGGCGAAGATCGCCCAGAATGCCGGCCGTCTGGCGGCGATCATGATCACCTATCCCTCGACCCATGGCGTGTTCGAGGAAACGGTGGTCGAGATCTGCGATCTGGTGCATGCGGCGGGTGGCCAGGTCTATCTGGACGGCGCGAACATGAACGCGCAGGTCGGGCTGTCGCGCCCCGGCGCCTATGGCGCCGATGTCAGCCATTTCAACCTGCACAAGACCTTCTGCATTCCGCATGGCGGCGGTGGGCCGGGCATGGGACCGATCGGGGTGGGGGCGCATCTGGCGCCGTTCCTGCCCGGGGCGCCGCAGGAAGGCGGGGTGAACGCGGTTTCGGCCGCGCCGTTCGGGTCGGCGGCGGTGCTGCCGATTTCCTGGACCTACATGATGCTGATGGGCGATGCGGGCCTGCGCCGGGCCACCGAGGTCGCGATCCTGAATTCCAACTATATCGCGGCCCGTCTGTCCGGCCATTATCCGGTTCTGTATCGCGGGACCAACGGCCGGGTGGCGCATGAATGCATCGTCGACCTGCGCCCGATCCGCGACACGGTGGGAGTGACGGTGGACGATATCGCCAAGCGCCTGATCGACCATGGATTCCATGCGCCGACGGTCAGCTTCCCCGTGGCCGGGACCTTCATGATCGAACCCACCGAGTCCGAGGGGCGGGTGGAGCTGGACCGGTTCTGCGATGCGATGATCGCGATCCGCGACGAGATCCGCGAGATCGAGCAGGGCCGTATCACGGCCGAGCAGAGCCCGCTGCGCCATGCGCCGCATACCGTGCGGGACCTGACCGACCCCGACTGGGATCGGGCCTATGACCGGCGCCTGGGTTGCCTGCCGGGCGATGTGGTGCCGGAATCCAAATACTGGTCGCCGGTCAACCGGCTGGACAATGCTTATGGCGACCGCAACCTGGTCTGCTCCTGCCCCGATATCTCGGCCTATGCCGAGGAGGGCGCGGCCTGACCTGACACGGCGTATCGTCTCCAGGCGTGTCATGCATGTGGCGCCGGGTCGCCGTGTGGCAGGCGCTGGGGACGATATGTCCTGTTTCAAGAGATTGCGACTGGCCGCGAATCGTCCTTGGGGCCGGGCCTGGCAGGGCGCATGGTGATGGCGCAACCGGACGAACCCGTCGCGACGCGCGACAAAGAAGAAGGGATGGTCCGGGGGGAGGCGCACATGTTCCATCCCGGTGTGGCGGGGCCGAAACGGTCCCTGCCGAATGAGTCCTGGTACACGATTGCCCTGCTCCACGACGATCCGTCGTGGATTGACGCGCGTGACCGGCTGATGGTCGGGCTGATCTGCTGCGGTCTGCTCGGCGCATTCCTCGTCGATATGGGGGTCCTGTATTTCTCGATGTTCAGACCCTGAGCGTCTGCCCGGCCATGCCGGGCTGGCGGGCCTGGGCCGCCATCAGCCTGGAGGCAGGTCCTTCAGGCGGTGGGCGGCCTGTTCGATCGAGCGGATGATCTGTTCGGCCAGTTCGCGCACCTTCGGGTCCGCGTGCAGGCTCAGACGGTCGGCGGACAGCAGGGCCGGCGACAGCAGGCCGCGTATGTCATGCAGAACCTTGGAGCGCGACCCGGAAGCGGGGAGCGAATTGGAGGGTGTGCCCGCAGGCGCGCCGGTGGGGGATGGATCGGGACGATCGTCGTCCGAAATCGGGTCGGGCCCTTGCATGGAGGCTCTTCTCTTGCACGTTGACGCGCGGGGAAACGGGAAGTATAAGGCGCGCCTCAGGTCAGGCGGCCTTCGGGCTGCTCCGGCGCGTCGTGGGATTTAGCCGCGTCGCGTTTATTAATGTCAATCGGGGAGTCGCGTCGTGAAGCGCACGTATCAACCGTCCAAGCTGGTCCGCAAGCGCCGTCACGGCTTCCGCGCCCGTATGGAAACTGTCGGCGGTCGCCGGGTGATCGCCAACCGTCGCGCCAAGGGCCGCAAGCGCCTTTCGGCCTGATCCATCAGGTCTTGTCGCGTTCCGGGCCCCGATCATCGGGATCCGGGTCCGGATATCGCGCATAGGGGGCTGCGAAGAGTGGCCGACCGTTCCGTCCGTCTCAAGAAGCGTGCCGAATTCCTCCGGGTTGCATCCAAGGGACGGAAGGTGCCGTCTCCTGGGCTGGTGCTTCAGGCATTGGGCCGTGACGATGCCGACCCGGCGAGGGTCGGGTTTACCGTAACGAAGAAAGTCGGCAACGCCGTCATTCGCAATCGCACACGCCGCCGCCTGCGCGAGGCCGTGCGGGTGGTGACGCGCGAGCAGGGGCTGGCGGGGGTCGATCTGGTCGTGATCGGCCGGGGCGGGACGCGGGACCGCGATTTCACGGCCCTGGTCGAGGACCTGCGTCGGGCCTTGCGCAAGGCCGGCGTGCGGGGGGCGGAATGATCCGTCGGCTCCGGACCGCGACGGTCTGGGCGCTGGTTGGGGCGATTCGCGTCTATCAGCGGTTCGTCAGTCCTCTCCTGGGTTCCAACTGTCGTTTCGTGCCCACCTGCAGCGATTATGCGCAGGAAGCGATTCGCCGCCACGGGCCATTGCGTGGCGCATTTCTGGCCGGTTGGCGGATCTTGCGTTGCAATCCGTGGAATATCGGCGGATACGATCCCGTGCCCACCCGGGAGCACGCGCGGGCCTCCTGCTGTTCCTCCCATAGATAACGAGAGTCTGGCCGGTCGCCGATGGATACCAAGCGCTTTATCGTGGCGGTGTTACTCTCCGCCATGGTCCTGGTTGGCTTCGAATATTTCATGCCGAAGCAGACCCATCAGGAGGTCGCGCAGCAGGCTGCGCAGACCAGCCGGCAGACGCCGCCGTCTGACGCGGCCCGTCCCGCGGCGCCCGTGGCGGGCGTCAGTTCCCAGCCGGTCTCGGTGCCGTCTCCGCGGGCGGAAACGCGGCTGGAGATCGATGCGCCGGCGGTGCGCGGGTCGATCGACCTGCTGGGCGCGCGGCTGGATGACATGGTGTTGCGCGACTATCACGAGACGGTGGCTGCCGGCAGTCCGCTGGTCCGTATCCTGGAAGCCGCGCACGATCCGCAGCCCAATTACGTCGAGATCGGCTGGATGAACCTGGCCGGCGGCCAGGTGCGCGTGCCCGATGCCTCCACCGTGTGGAGCGCCGATGCGCCGAAGCTGACGGCCGACCATCCGGTGACGCTGTCCTGGGACAATGGCGAGGGCGTGACCTTCCAGATCGTCGTGGGCATCGACGCGCATTACATGTTCGCGATCGAGCAGCGGATCGTGAACCATTCGGCGCAGCCGGTGTCGCTCTATCCCTTCGCCCGTGTCAGCCGGGCCTATACGCCCGAGGAAACCGGCGGCTACCTGGTGCATGAGGGGCCGATTTCGGTCATCGACGGGCGGCTGGACGAGAGCAGCTACAAGAGCTTGCGCACTGGGGCCACGCCGCCGGGCAATACGTCCTGGACCAAGGCCGGGCAGGGCGGATGGGCCGGCATTACCGACAAATACTGGCTGACCGCGGTGGTGCCCCAGCAGGGCGCGCCGGTGACGGGCAGCTATGGCTACCAGGCGAATGGTGGGGCGGGGGTCTATCAGGTCGGCTTCATCGCGCAGGTGCCGACCGTGGTGGGTGCGGGGGCGACCGCGTCGACCGCGAGCCATGTCTTTGCCGGCGCCAAGGAAGTCAGCCTGCTGGAGCAATACCAGTCCAGCCTGCATATTCCGGATTTCTGGAAGGCGGTGGATTTCGGCTGGTTTGCCTTCATGACGCGGCCGATCTTCTATGTTCTCGACTGGCTGAACACGCTGCTGGGCAATTTCGGCCTGGCGCTGATGGCCTTTACGCTGCTGGTCAAGGCGCTGTTCTTCCCGCTGGCGACGCGCCAGTTCCGCTCCATGGCGAAGATGCGCAAGCTTCAGCCCAAGGTGCAGGATCTGCGCGAGCGGTACAAGAACGACCAGATGGCGATGAACCAGCAGATGATGGCCCTGTACAAGACCGAAGGGGTGAACCCGGCCAGCGGCTGCCTGCCCATGCTGGTGCAGATTCCGGTGTTCTGGAGCCTGTACAAGGATCTGTACATCACCATCGAGATGCGGCATGCGCCGTTCTTCGGCTGGATTCATGACCTGTCCGCTCCGGACCTGACCAATCTGTTCACCCTGTTCGGCCTGATTCCGTGGGACCCGGCCGGGCTGTCGCCCTACCTGCAACTGGGTGTGTGGCCGATCCTGTTCGGGGTGACGATGTTCCTGCAGCAGAAGCTGAACCCGGCGCCGATGGACCCCGCGCAGCAGCGCGTGTTCCAGGTGATGCCGGTGCTGTTCACCTTCTTCATGGCGCGTCAGCCGGCGGGGCTGGTGATCTATTATTGCTGGAACAACCTGCTGACGATGGCGCAGCAGATGGTGATCCAGCGTCGCACGCAGGGCGCGACCAGCCAGGCCGTTGCCGCGCCGGCAGCGGCCAAGCGGAAATAAGGTTGGTCTGATGTCGGAGTTCGTGACCGCGCAGCCTTCGCCCGAGGAAGAGGAGCGCCTGCGCGAAGCGGGCCGGCTGCTGTTCGCCGGGCCGTGCGACTTCTTCTTCGGGGCGCAGAAGCTGGAGCAGCTTCCGCCGCCCGGCGCGCCGGAGATCGCCTTTGCCGGGCGGTCGAATGTCGGCAAGTCCAGCCTGATCAACGCCCTGACCGGACGCAAGGCGCTGGCCCGGGCCTCGTCCGAGCCGGGGCGGACCAAGCAGCTCAATTTCTTCGACCTGGGCGGCCGGCTGACGCTGGTGGACATGCCGGGCTATGGCTTTGCCAAGGCCGCGAAGGACGTGAAGGAAGACTGGCAGGGCATGATGTTCGCGTATCTGCGCGGGCGGCCCACCCTGCGGCGCGTCATCCTGCTGCTGGATGCGCGGATCGAGATCAAGGCGTCGGATCGCGAGATCATGAGCCTGCTGGACCGCGCCGCCGTGACGTTCGAGATCGTCCTGACCAAGTGCGATGCGCTTAAGCCTGGTCCGCTGGAGGCCAAGCGGGCCCAGGTGGCCGATCTGGCGCGCCAGCACCCCGCCGCCTATCCGCAGATCCTGCTGACCAGCAGCGAGAATGGACTTGGCATGCCCGAGCTGCGTGCCGGACTGGCCAGCCTGGCCCTGCCGCCGGCGGACGAAACGGTTTTATCCTGATCACGAGCGAGAGACAGGGCACGACCCGATGAGCCAACCGACAAGCGAGACTACGGGCGATATCGTCCAGACCATGAAGGATGCCCAGGAGCGCGCCGCCGTGCTGGCCCAGGCGCTGCCGTTCCTGCGTCGCTATGCCGGCGATACGATCGTGGTCAAATATGGCGGCCATGCCATGGTCGACGATTCGCTGTCCAACGCGTTCGGGCACGATATCGCGCTGCTGAAGCTGGTGGGGGTCAACCCCGTGGTCGTCCATGGCGGCGGGCCGCAGATCAGCGCGATGCTGAACCGGTTGCAGATTCCCTCGACCTTCGTCGACGGGCTGCGGGTCACGGATGCGGCGATGGTCGACGTGATCGAGATGGTGCTGGCGGGCAAGGTCAACAAGCAGGTGGCCGGGCTGATCAACCAGGCCGGGGCGCTGGCCGTGGGCATTTCGGGCAAGGATGGCGGGTTGATTGCCGCGCGCCGCCTGCGCCGGACGGTGCGCGATGCCGACAGCCAGATCGAGCAGGTGCTGGATCTGGGCTTTGTGGGTGAACCGGTGCGCATCGACCCGCGCGTGCTCTATGCCCTGTCGGGCTCGGGGCTGATTCCGGTCGTGGCCCCCGTCGGCATCGGCGAGAAGGGCGAGACCTACAATATCAATGCCGACACGGCGGCAGGCGCGATTGCCGGTGCGGTGCATGCGACGCGGCTGCTGATGCTGACCGACGTGCCCGGCGTGCTGGACGAAAACGGGGAACTGATCCCGGAACTGACGGCCGAGGAGGCGCGGCGCGGCATCGCCAGCGGCATGATCAGCGGCGGAATGATTCCGAAGGTCGAAACCTGCCTGGAAGCGGTTCGTGCCGGGGCCAAGGCGGCGGTGATCCTGGACGGGCGGGTGCCCCATGCCTGCCTGCTGGAACTGTTTACCGAAGCCGGTCCGGGCACGCTGATTCGCGGCGAATAAGGCGCGTTTGGGGCCCATGGCGATGCATCGCAAGATGCGTTGACAGACGGGGGCTTCCTTCGCATGGTCCCGCCACATGGCGACAACGGGCGCCGGCTGGGCCGGTGCTGACAGAGGATTGCAGGACATGAACGACGAACACGCCCTTCGGACCCATATCGAGGCGGTGTGGGAACGGCGCGATACCCTTTCCTCCGCCACGACCGGTGCCGACCGCGAGGTGGTCGAACAGGCGCTGGCCGGGCTGGATGCCGGCATGCTGCGCGTTGCAGCACCCTCCGATTCCGGCTGGGTGGTCAATGAATGGCTGAAGAAGGCGGTGCTGCTGTCGTTCCGGCTGAACGACAGCGCGGTCATGCAGGCGGCCCCCGCGCCGTTCTTCGACAAGGTGCCGCTGAAATTCGCCGACTGGGACCAGGCGCGCTTCGCACAGGCCGGGTTCCGCGCCGTGCCCGGCGCCATCGTCCGGCGTTCGGCCTATGTCGCGCCCGGTGTCGTGCTGATGCCGAGCTTCGTCAATGCCGGCGCGCGCGTCGAGAGCGGCACCATGGTCGATACCTGGGTGACGATCGGAAGCTGCGCGCAGATCGGGCGCAACTGCCATATCAGCGGCGGCGTGGGCATTGGCGGCGTGCTGGAGCCGTTGCAGGCGTCCCCGGTGATCATCGAGGATGATTGCTTCATCGGTGCGCGCTCGGAGGTGGCCGAGGGCGTGATCGTGGAGCGTGGGAGCGTCCTGTCGATGGGGGTGTTCCTGAGTGCGTCGACCAAGATCGTGGACCGTGCGACCGGCGAGGTGTTTGTCGGGCGTGTTCCGGCCTATTCGGTCGTGGTGCCGGGCACGCTGCCGCCGCGCCAGCCGGCGGGTGCCGATGGTGCGCCGCTGCCGTCGCTGGCCTGTGCCGTGATCGTCAAGCGTGTCGATGAGCGTACGCGGGCCAAGACCTCGATCAACGAATTGCTGCGCGATTGATCGGCGCGGCGATGGAGCCGGAACTGATCGATGCGCTGTCGCTGGCGCAGGAGCTGATACGCGCGCCGTCCGTCACGCCCGACAGCGGCGGGGCGATCGGCGTTCTGGGCGATGCGCTGCGCCGCCTGGGTTTCGACGTCATCGACCTGCCGTTCGGCGATGGTGCGGAGCGGACGCCCAACCTGTTTGCCCGGCTGGGCCTATCGGGCCCGCATCTGTGCTTTGCCGGCCATACCGACGTGGTGCCGCCGGGCATCGAGGGATGGACCAGCGGCCCGTTCGACGCCGCTGTGCGGAGCGACGTGCTGTACGGGCGCGGTGCCTGCGACATGAAGGGCGGCATCGCGGCCTTTGTCAGCGCGGTGGCGCGGCATCTGGGGGGCGGTCGCCCGCTGAACGGCTCGATCAGCCTGCTGATTACCGGCGACGAGGAAGGCCCGGCGACCTACGGCACCGTGAAGGTGCTGGAGTGGATGGCCGCCAACGGCCAGATTCCCGATTTCTGCGTCGTCGGTGAGCCGACGAATCCCGACCATATGGGCGATGTCATCAAGATCGGTCGGCGCGGCAGCCTGAATGCGCGCATCGTCGTCCATGGCGTCCAGGGGCATGTAGCCTATCCCCAGCGGGCCGATAACCCGATCCACCGCCTGATGGCGATTCTGTCGGACCTGACGGCGCACCCGTTGGACAAGGGATCGGAATGGTTCGAGCCGTCGAGCGTGCAGGTGACCAGCGTCGATGTGGGCAATGACGCCACCAATGTCATTCCGGGCCGGGCATCGGCCCGCCTGAACATCCGTTTCAACGACCGGCATACGGGCAGGGATCTGGCGCACTGGATCACCGAGACCGTCCGGGCCCGCGCGCCGGGGGCGGAGATCGATATCCGTGTCAGCGGCGAAGCGTTCCTGACCCCGCCGAGCCCGCAACTGGGCATGCTGGTCGAGGCCGTGGAGGAGGTGACGGGGCGTCCGCCCCGGCTGGACACGGGGGGCGGCACGTCGGACGCGCGGTTTATCAGCCGCTATTGCCCGGTTGCCGAATTCGGCCTGGTCGGTGCCAGCATGCACAAGGTGAATGAGCATGTCCCGGTCGCCGACCTGCGGGCGCTGACCGATATCTACGCGGCGTTTATCGAAAGGCTGATGGGATGACGCAGGGACGCGGCGCACCGCCTCGACCGATGCCAGGCTCACCGGCCGGCATCTTCCGGGGCATGATGCTGCTGGGTCGCGGCCGGCGCGAGGGCATGAGCTGTTTCGGCGCGACGCCTGACGCCGTGCTGACGGCGCTGGCGCCGCGTGTGGCCCTGTGGTTGGTCGGCGGGGTGCTGACGGTGGCACAGGCGCCGACGGTGCTGAGCGCCGCCAAGATCCTGTTCTCGCTCTGTCTGGTCCTGACGCCGGTGGTCTTGACCCATCTGCTGGCGCGCCTGTGGGGGCGTGAGGCCCTGTGGCCGCGTTACATGGCGGCTGCCCTGTGGTGCGACTGGCTGGTGCTGTTCGTGATGCTGGCGGCGGTTGCGGTGGTGGCGACCGTGACGCCGGCCGGGATGAGCCTGCTGCATTCGGCGTTGATCCTGAACGGGATCATATTCGCCTATAATCTCTGGCTGACCTGGTTCGTGGCGCGGGTGGGGCTGGCACTGGGGGCCGGGCGCGCGTTGCTGCTGCTGCTGGCGATTGCGGCCGCCATCATGGCGTTGAGTGGGATTTCGGCGGTGCTGCCGCCGCATTATTCGCCGTGGCAGGATTTTCTGGCGCTGCCTTCGGCGCACGGGGACCGATAGGCTCGTCGGCACGGTTCGATACCACGATCGGGAGCGGCGTGGCGTGATCCGCATCCCGTGAGGCGTTCAGGACGGGAGAGATTCTGTGCTGAACGGGTTGGGATCGTAGCCGACGCCGGTCAGGTATAGCCCGTCGGGTGGCGCGGTGGGGCCGGCGGCGCGGCGATCGCAGGCGCGCAGGGCCTCGCCGACGCGTTCGGGGGACCATGTGCCTTCGCCCACCAGTTTCAGCGTGCCGACCATGTTGCGGACCTGATGATGCAGGAACGAGCGGGCTTCGGCCTCGATCACGATGTTCTCGCCCAGGCGGGTGACGGTCAGCCGGTCCAGCGTGCGCAGGGGGTTTTTCGCCTGGCAGGCGCTGGCCCGGAACGAGGTGAAATCGTGCCGGCCCAGCAGGTGCCGGGCGGCGTGCGCCATGGCATCGGCGTCCAGTGTGCGCTTGACCAGCCAGACGCGGCCTTCGTCCAGGGCCAGGCGGCCGCGCCGGTTCACGATCCGGTAGCGATAGGCCCGGCGGTTGGCGGAAAACCGGGCGTTCCATTCCGTATCGACCCGCACGGCGTCCAGGATGGCGACCGGGTGCGGCTTCATGTGGAAGTTCAGGGCGTCGCGGACCGAGGAGGCCGTCAGTCTGGTCTCCGCGGGGAAATCCAGATGGGCCACCTGGCCGGTCGCGTGCACGCCGGCGTCGGTGCGGCCGGCGGTGATGCTGGTGACGATCCGGCCCGCGGCCAGCCGACTGGCGGCTTCTTCGAGCACCTGTTGCACGGACAGGCCGGTGATCTGACGCTGCCAGCCGACGAAGGGCCGGCCGTCATATTCGATCCGGACCGCCCAGCGCGCGATGGCGGGCTCGGGCGCGGCCTGGGTGTCGGCGGTCACGCGCCCAGCACCGTTCCGCGCCGCACCGGCTGGCCGCGCAGGAAGGAGTCGGCGTCCATCATGCCCCGGCCGGGCCGCTGCAGGCGCGTGATGCGCAATGCGCCCTGGCCGCAGGCCACGGTCAGCGCATCGTCCAGGATCGTCCCCGGTGCGGCGGCGCTGGGTGTCGGGGCGGGGGTGGCGCCGCCGATCTTCAGCACCTGGCCGTCCAGGGTGGTGAAGGTGCCGGGCCAGGGGGTCAGGGCTCGGATCTGCCGGTCGAGTACCGCGGCATCGCGTGACCAGTCGATGCGCCCGTCCTCGCGTGCCAGGCGGGCGGCGTAGGTCACGCCCTGTTCGGGCTGTGCCTGGCCGGGGCCGATGGGTTGGCCCAGGGTCGTGACGATCAGGCGGGCCCCCATGGTGGCGAGAGCATCATGCAGCGTGGTGGCGGTGGTGGAGGGTGTCAGCGCGACCTGGTCGGACAGCAGCATGGCGCCGGTATCCAGCCCTTCGTCCATCCGCATGATCGTCACCCCGCTCTCGCTGTCGCCGGCCAGGATCGCGGCCTGGATGGGGGCGGCGCCCCGCCAGCGGGGCAGCAGGCTGGCATGGATGTTGAGGCACCCCAGGCGCGGGGCATCGAGCATCGCGGCCGGCAGGATCAGCCCGTAGGCGGCGACCACGGCGGCATCCAGCTTCAGGGCGCGGAAGAAGGCGTGTTCTTCCGCATTGGTGCGCAGGCGCGCGGGCGTGCGTACCGGCAGGCCGAGGGTTTCGGCGGCCTGGTGGACGGGCGACAGGCGGACCGACTGGCCGCGCCCGGCCGGCCGGGGGGGCTGGCTGTAGACGGCGGCGATCTCATGCCCCGCTGCATGGAGGGCGAGCAGGGCGGGCACCGCGAAATCCGGGGTGCCCATGAAGGCCAGGCGCATGAGGGGTCTCCAGCCGGCAGGAAGTCTCGGAGAGGGCTTTGGGTGACAGCGACGTTAAAGCAGTCTCTAGCGCTTCTGGCGTTGTTCCTTGGCGAGGCGCCGCATGATCATGTTGCGTTTCAGGGTGGAGAGGTGGTCGACGAAGAGGATGCCCTCCAGATGGTCGATCTCGTGCTGGATGCAGGTGGCCAGCAGGTCGTCGGCTTCCATTTCCTGCTCGGTGCCGTCCAGTGTGCGGTAGCGGATGCGCACCTGCTGGGGGCGGATCACCTCGGCATACTGGTTGGGCAGCGACAGGCAGCCTTCCTCGCGCGACACCAGGGTCTCCGATTCCGCGATCACTTCGGGGTTGATCAGGACCAGCGGGTCGCGCTGCCGTTCCTCGCCCAGGTCCACGATGGCGAAGCGCAGGCCCATGCCGACCTGCGGGGCGGCCAGGCCGATGCCCGGCGCCTGGTACATCGCGGCGAACATGCGGGGCAGCGCGTCGCGCAATGTGGGCGCGTCCTCGGGCCGGACCAGGCGGGTCTTCTGGCGCAGGATGGCCTGGGGCGCCACCAGGATCGGCATGGGCGTGGCGGCGGCGATTTCGTCGTGACTGATCATAGGGGCGATGTAGCGATCCTGGCGCGCGCGCGCCAGTGGGTACGCGCGCGTCAATGGGGAGGGCTCCGCGGGAGTCGGGACGCGGCCTTGCGGAACCGGCCGGGCGTCCCATATCATGACCATGCGGGCGCCGATGACGGGTCCGCGTGATCGTCTCGCTCGGTTGAGGAGGCCTTGATGTCGGGTAGGCTTTTCGGATCCCCCATGTTTCTGGGGTTTGACCATCTGGAACAGATGTTGGAACGCGCGTCGAAGGGGGCCGCTGATGGCTATCCCCCGTATAATATCGAGCAACTGAACGCCACGTCGCTCCGGATCACGCTCGCGGTGGCGGGCTTTGTGATGGATGACCTGCAGATCACGCAGGAAGACAATCAGCTTGTCATTCGTGGGCGTCAGACCGACGACACGCAGGGGCGGGTTTTCCTGCATCGCGGCATTGCCGCGCGCCAGTTCCAGAAGGCGTTCGTGCTGGCCGAGGGAATCGAGGTCAGCGGGGCATGGCTGGATAACGGGCTGCTGCATATCGACCTGGTGCGGCCGCAGCCGGAAGTACGCGTGAAGCTGATCGAGATCACGCAGGGGCGTTCCGGCGGAGCAGCGACCGAGATCGACCTTCCCAAGGTTCGCCCCCAGCGTGTCGTGCGGGCGCTTGAGGACGATTGAGTCGGCCCCGGCTTCTGCCATCTATCCTTATCGAGAGGCCGTCAGCCCGGACACGACAGGGCGGGTTGGCCAACGGGACGATCGCCGCATGATGGGGGATTGTCCGTATGGAGGATCGGATCATGAGAATTACCACACAGAAAGGTCAGGTCGTCCTTCAGGCCGACCACACGCCGATCGCCGATGTCCGTCATCTGACGGATATCCAGATGCGGGCGCTGGGCGTATCGCGGGTTGCGTATATCAAGCCCGTGATCATCGAAGGGGAAGATGCGTTCGCCATCCATGCGGCTGACGGCACCCCGATGGCCCTGACCGAAGATCAGGAAACGGCCATCGAGGCGATCCTGCAGCACGAGATGGTGCCTGCCCTGCTGCACTGAACGCGGCCGGTTTCTACCGCCTGATGCGCCGGGACGACAGGGATCGTCCCGGCGGTAGCGGCCCCGCATTAGCCGGGAGTCGGGTCCAGCCAGCCGATATTGCCGTCCTGCCGACGATAGATGACGTTGATCTGCTCGCTGATGCTGTTGCGGAACATCAGCAGGGTGGAGGCCGCGAGATCGAGGCGCATCACGGCCTCGCTGACGCTGAGCGTGGCGATTTCGGCCGTGCGTTCGGCGATGATGGTGGCGTAGGCGTGGGTGACGGCTTCTCGTGCCGCGCCGTTCTGCGCCCGCTCGGTGTCGTCGGCCGGGCGGAGGATGTAGCTGCGCCCCATCTCGGGCGATTTGCGGCGGGGGAGGGCGCGGATATGGTCGTTGACCCGCTCGCGATAGCGGCGGAGGCGCCGGGCCATATGTTCGGCGGCGTCGTCGAACGCGCCATGGGCGTCGGTGCCTTCGCCCTCGCCCCGCAAGGTGAGGCCCCGCGCGGCGTGAAGATTGATATCACAGGTAAAGAAGGACCGCGCGCGGCTGAATGTTACCTGGGCTTCCAGGGCGCGATCGAAATATTTGTCGGCAAGGCGATCGAGATGCCCTGTCACCCGGTGTTTCAGGGCGTCCGAGAGGTCGATCTGTTTGCCAGCGACACTGATCTGCATGTGACATCACCCCTTGCATAGAGGAGCGTCCGAAACCGGACGGAACCAGGCCGGCGGTCCATAATGCTCATTCCGCCGGGCGTGGCGTCAGGCCTCGAAAGCCTTTTCCCGTTTTCTCTGCGCCGAATTGGGTATCTTCAGCGCATCGCGGTATTTGGCCACGGTTCGGCGGGAGATGTCTATTCCTTCCTTTATTAATTCGTTCACGATTGCATCGTCGGACAGGATCTTCTGCCTGGATTCCTGCGAAATCAGCAGCTTGATGCGGTGACGGACGGCTTCGGCGCTGTGATTGGCGCTGCCGGTGCAGCCGGGAATGGCCGTGGTGAAGAAATATTTCAGCTCGAACAGTCCGCGGGGCGTAGCGATGTATTTGTTCGCGGTTACCCGGCTGACGGTGCTTTCGTGCAGGCCGACCGCCTCGGCGATGTCGCGCAGGACCAGCGGCCGCAGGTGCCCGACGCCATGGGCCAGGAAGCCGCTCTGGCGGCGCATGATGGCGGTGGCGACGCGGATGATCGTCTCGGCCCGCTGCTGGAGGGCGCGGACCAGCCAGTTGGCGCTGGCCAGGCGTTCGCTCATGAAGGGGCGGTCGGCGTCGCGCAGGCGGAGCGTAGTCCCTGTGGTCAGCGCCGAATTCACGATCACCCGTGGCATCGTGTCGGGATTGAGCTCGATGATCCAGTCATGATCCGGGGTGGGCAGCATCAGGACGTCCGGCACGATGATGGAGGGGGCGCCCGCCATCGCATCCAGGGCCGGGCGGGGCGACAGGGCCCGGATTTCGGTGATCATGGCGGCCAGATCGTCCTGATCGACGCCGCACAGGGTCTGCAGCCGGCGCAGGTCGCGCCGGGCCAGCAGGTCCAGGTGCCGCAGCAGCATGGCCATGGCCGGGTCCAGCCGGTTGCGTTCGCGCAACTGGGCGGCCAGGCATTCGCCCAGGTCGTGGGCGAACAGGCCGGTGGGTTCGAACTGCATCATCGCGAGGCGCACCCGCTCCACCCGGGTGGTGTCGATGCCCAGCGCGCGGGCAATATCCGCGGACGGCGTGGTCATGCGGCCGTCGGAATCCAGCAGGGTGATCAGGTGGGCGGCGATCTGCCGTTCGCCCGCATCGAAGGGCGACAGCCTGACCTGCTCGGCCAATCGTTCATGCAGCGGAGGCGGGGGGGCGGCCATGCCGTCCGGGGGCTCGTGCCGTGTGGCGTGGTGCCGGGGCGGGGCCGGGGAGGGGGGGCGTGGCGCGCCGGATGGCTCGGCGGGCTCCAGGAGGGGATTGCGCTCCATCTCCTGCTCGATCACCGACCAGGCGTCGAGATTGGAGAGTTGCAGCAGCAGGATCGCCTGGCGCAGTTGCGGCGTCATGACCAGGGATTGGGCCTGCCGGAGGGCAAGCTTGGGTCCGAGCGTCATGACGGGCGGTCAGAGGGAGAAATTTTCTCCAAGATAGACGCGCCGCACGTCTTCGTTGGCGACGATCTCCTCGGGGCGGCCCTCCATCAGCACCTGGCCGCTGTGCATGATATAGGCGCGGTCGATGACTTCCAGCGTCTCGCGGACGTTATGGTCGGTGATCAGCACGCCGATGCCGCGATCCTTGAGGTGGGAGACCAGGTCGCGGATCTCGCCCACCGCGATCGGGTCGATGCCCGCCAGGGGTTCGTCCAGCAGGATGTAATGGGGCTGGCTGGCCAGGGCGCGGGCGATTTCCAGCCGTCGCCGCTCGCCGCCCGACAGGGCCAGGGACGGCGAGCGGCGCAGGTGGGAAATCCCGAATTCGCCGAGCAGGCCGGTCAGCATCTCCTCCCGCCGGTCGGGATCGGATTCCACGACTTCCAGCGCCGCCATGATGTTCTGTTCGACGTTCAGGCCGCGGAAGATGCTGGCTTCCTGCGGCAGGTAGCCGATGCCCAGCCGGGCGCGACGGTACATCGGCAGGCGCGTGATGTCGGTGCCGTCCAGGGTGATCGACCCGCTGTCGGGCTGGACCAGCCCCACGATCATGTAGAAGCTGGTGGTCTTGCCCGCGCCGTTGGGCCCCAGGAGGCCGACCGCCTCGCCGCGATTGACCTGGAGCGATACGTTCCGGACCACCGGCCGCTTCTTGTAGGACTTGCCGATCCCGCTGGCGATCAGTCCGCTGAGGGCGCCGCCGGACGCGTACAGGGCGGCATTCTTCGCCTCGTCGGACAGGGCGTAGGGGATGTCGTTCATGGGTGGGTTCCGGCAGGGGGGGGATTGGCCTCGTTGGGGACGATCAGGCCGCTGACCCGTCCGCCCGGACGTTCGGTCATCGTGGCGATTCCGGTATGCATGTTCACGATTGCCGCGGCTCCGCTGATCTGGTTCTGGCCCCGCGTGATATGCACGTTGCCGACGATCCGCGCGATCCCGGTGTCGGGAACATACACGCCGCGGTCGCCGGTCACGGTTTCGGTCTGCGTGCGGACGAAAACATGGCCGAACGCGTTCACTTTTTCCAGCTTCCCCGAACTGGTCAATGGGTCTCCGCCCTGTCCGGCCGGTTGCGGGGCGGGCTGGGCGGTGGATTTTGCGGCGGCCTGGGTCGGTGCGCTGTATCCGACCAGCACGTCGGCGCGGATCTGCCGCCCGTCATTGGTGGTGACGGTGGCGTCGCCCCTGCCGACCGACATGCGGGTCTGGGAATAATATTCCATCGAATCCCGGGCCGTCAGCACGTCCTGCGGCGTGGTCAGCTTCAGCCCCTTGCCGGTCAGGACCATGACCGCCTGGTCGATATCGTAGACGGCCTTGTCGCCCCAGGCCTGGTCGGTGTCGGTGAAGATGTGGACGTGCCCCAGCGCGTTCAGGCGATAGACCTCGTTCGCGCCCGATCCCGCCTCGTTACCCTGGGAGCCGTCGGCGGGGGGCGAGGGGGGCGTGGCCGGTGCCGGTGATCCGGCGACGGCTTTCTTGCGATAGAAGGCGATCAGGCGGTCGGCGGTCACGGTGACGTTGCCGCGGGTGGCCTGGGCCTTGTCATAGGCGGTGACGGTCTGGGTCTTCTGGTCCCAGTCGAACCCGCCGGCCGCCGTGACGCTGATCTGGCCGCCATGCGACAGGTCGATGGCCTGGCCGCGCGCGCCGCCCGGAAGTGAGAGACAGGCCGCGGCACCAAGGAGCAGGAACGCGGAGGCGGCCTTTGCGGGGGCGGTCATCGAATGGGCTCCGTCTGGGAAGCGTGGGGGGCGGATGGGTGGCCGGCCGGGCCGGCATGGGCGTCATCGTTCAGGATCAGCCGCCCCGGGCCGCGGAACTGGGCGATCCCTTCATGCTGGGACAGCAGGACACCCTGGGCGTCCAGCATGCCGAACGGCCCTTCGGCATGCACCCATTGATCGGAGGCGATGATCCCCTGCCTGAGGTCCATGTCTGCCGTGACCCCGGTGAGGATGACGCCGTCTTCACGGTAGAGTGCCACGTCCTGCGTCAGGTCCAGCAATTGTTCATGTTGCAGATACACGCCCTGGGCCGCGCTGACCATCATCCAGTCCCCGCCCTGTGTCAGCGTGTCGGCCACCGGCCGGGTGAGATTGATGCGGTCCTGGCTGATCTGCTGGGCCTGGTCGGCGGTGATCATGAACGGCCGGTCGTGCTCGTCCAGTCCCCGATAGACGGCGCCGAGCATGTTGCCGCTGGTGACGTGCAGGTTTTCCATCTCGCGCAGGGCGCCGCGCTGCATGTTGATCAGCCGGTCGAGGGCCGGCCACAGTGCGATCGAGCCCAGCAGCAGCAGGGCGGCCGCCGGCAGCGCCCATTTGGCCCACCGGACCAGGCGCTGGCGGCGGGCGATATCACCCGGCCGGAGCACCCGCCGGAGGCGGGACGTGTCCTGATGCAGCAGCGACCGCTGCCGTGCGACCTGATCGGCGGAGCGGGCGAAATCCTCGCGCCGGGGGGGCTTGTCGCCATTGGGAGGCGGGCCGCTGCTCATGCCACGCCCGCGCGCAGCAGGTCATGGACATGGAGGATGCCGACGGGAACCCCTTCGCCATCCAGCACGAACAGGCTGGTGATCGGGCGGGCGCGGGCGTTCATCAGCCGCAGTGCCTCGGCCGCCAGCATGTCGGGCCCGGTCGTCAGCGGAGAGCTGTTCATGATGTCGGCCGCGCGGGTGCGGTCCAGGTCGCGGTCCAGGACGCGGCGCAGGTCGCCGTCGGTGATCAGCCCGCACAGCCTTCCGTCGGCGCCGATCACGCCCATGCAGCCGAATGCCTTGCGCGTCATCTCCATGATGACCTGCCGCAGGGAGCTGTCCGGCGTGCCCAGCGGCATGACGCCGCCGCGATGCATCAGGTCCGCGACGCGGCGCAGCCGGGTGCCCAGCCGCCCGCCGGGATGGAAGATGCCGAATTCGGTCGCCGAGAATCCGCGCCGCTCCAGCAGGACCACCGCCAGCGCGTCGCCCAGCGCGAGTTGCATCATGGAGGAGGTGGTCGGGGCGAGGCCCATCGGGCAGGCCTCGGGCGCATCGGGGATGAGCAGGGGAATGTCGGCGGCGCGCGCCAGGGTGGATTCGGCGCGGGTGGTGATGGCCACCAGCAGCAGCCCGTACCGCCGCGCGTGGGCCACGATATCGGCCAGTTCCGCCGTTTCGCCCGAATTGGAGAGCGCCAGCACCGCATCGCCCTGCTGGAGCATCCCCAGATCGCCATGCGAGGCCTCGGAGGGATGGACGAAGAGCGAGGGCGTGCCGGTCGAGGCCAGGGTGGACTGGATCTTGCGGCCGATCTGCCCGGACTTGCCGATGCCGGTGACGACGACGCGCCCCGCGAGCGCCGAGAAGGCCGCGATCGTGCGCGTGAAGGCTTCGCCGAGGGGCGGGGTGCCGTCACCCGCGCGCGCGGGCGCGCGCAGGGCGGCCGCCATCTGCATCAGCCCGTCGGTCTCGCGCGCCAGCACCCGGCATGCCGCTGCGATATCGGCATCGGCCGGGCTGGAGTCGGTGTCACCTGCGGGATGGGCGGATTGGGTCATGCCAGCCGTGTATCGCCATGGCGGTGGTCCAGGTCAAACGGAACGATGGACCGCGCGGGGGAGGAGGGCATCATGCCCGGTGGGCGAAGATGTCCGGTTCTTCGTATCCCAGCAGGTCCAGCCGCGCGCGGGCGGGCAGAAAATCGTAGCAGGCCTGTGCCAGTTCGCGCCGTCCCTCACGGTGCAGAAGGGCTTCCAGCCTGGCCCAGAGCGCGTGCAGGTGAAGCACGTCCGACGCGGCATAGGCCTGCTGTTCCGCCGTCAGCTCCGGGGCGCCCCAGTCGGATGTCTGCTGCTGCTTGCTGAGGTCGACCCCCAGCAGTTCGCGGCAGAGCTGGGCCAGGCCGTGGCGGTCGGTGAAGGTGCGCACCAGCTTGGAGGCGATCTTGGTGCAGATGACGGGTGCCACGGTGATGCCCAGCGTGTGCTGGAGGATCGCCACGTCGAAGCGCGCGAAATGCATCAGCTTGGTAATGGCGGGATCGGCCATCAGCCGGGCGAGGTTGGGGGAGGGGGTGCCGGGCAGGATCTGCACCAGATGCGCCGAGCCGTCGCCGGCCGAGATCTGCACCAGGCACAGGCGGTCGCGATGCGGCTTGAGCCCCATGGCCTCGGTATCGACCGCGATGGGGCCGTGGAAGGTGATGTCGGCCGGCAGATCGCCGCGATGCAGGAGGATCGAAGGCGTGGTGGCGATCATGCGTAAGTCCCCGCATTGCAGGCGTGACGACAGAAAATGAAAGAGCGGCCCATGATTCCCCACCCGCAACACGCGTGACCGCGCCAACATGCCGTCATGACCGGATGTCGGGGGCGGTGACGGACATATAATATCGGAAGCGCCAATGCGCGAGGGGTGCCGACCAGCCGCCCGAGGGCTGCCCTTGCGGGCGATGTCTGATACGGCTGAAAAAATGGTGCCCAGAAGAAGACTCGAACTTCCACGACCTTGCGGCCACAGGTACCTGAAACCTGCGCGTCTACCAATTCCGCCATCTGGGCTCAGAAGGCCCCCGTTTCCGGGGTGGTGAGGGGGATTTACTCGGAAACAACAGGGTGGTCAACGGCACCTTTCACATATTCCGCATGGGAAATGACAGGATATGCAATGCGTGGGAGGCGTCACGCCGAAAGGGCGCTCCGACACTGTCGGGCGCCTGCCAGCGGACTGATTTTTCGGCATTTTGGAGAGATGGTGCCCAGAAGAAGACTCGAACTTCCACGACCTTGCGGCCACAGGTACCTGAAACCTGCGCGTCTACCAATTCCGCCATCTGGGCTCAGAAGGCCCCCGTTTCCGGGGTGGTGAGGGGCGTTTACTCTGCCCTTGGGAGGCGGTCAACACGGGCTGGACGATTCGTGTCGTTTTTATTGCATGCGCGCGGCGACGATGTGTGTCCGGCCGGGTGGGATGGGCGTTGAGCCATACGTGTGAAAAAACAGGATGGGGGGCGGGATTCCGCGCGTGGGCAGGCTCCTTGCGCATGGCGGCCGACCCCATATTCGGGGGATGGACATGACGACGCGAAAAGTGGCGGCGGTAATCGGCGGTTCGGGATTCCTGGGGCGTCATGTGGTCCGGCGCCTGGCGGAGGACGGGTATGTGGTGCGGGTGGCCGCGCGCCGCGCCGATCGGGCGGCGTCGCTGCGCCCGCTGGGCGATGTGGGGCAGATCGTGCCGCTGGGGGCTTCGATTCTGAATCCCGAATCGCTCGTGCCGGTGGTCGAGGGGGCCCGGGTCGTGGTGAACCTGGTCGGTATCCTGGCCGAGCGCGGGCGGGCGACGTTTCAGGCGGTGCATGTTGAGGGCGCGGCGGCCGTGGCGCGTCTGGCGGCTTCGGCAGGGGTGGCGCAACTGGTGCATGTCTCGGCCATCGGGGCGTCGCCGGACAGCCGGTCCGCCTATGGCCGCAGCAAGGCGGCCGGAGAGGACGCGGTGCTGCGCGCGATGCCCGAGGCGACGATCGTGCGGCCGTCCATCCTCTTCGGGGCGGAGGACCATTTTACCAACCTGTTCGCGACGCTGGCGCGGTTCAGCCCCATCGTCCCGGTCTATGGCGCGCGGACGCGCCTGCAGCCTGTTTATGTTGCCGATGTGGCCGAGGGAATCCGGCGGCTTCTGGCCGGTGGCCTGTATGCGGGGGCGATCTTCGAATTCGGAGGGCCGGCGATTCGGACGATGGAGGAGATCGCGCGCCTGGTCGTGGCGGCGGTGGGGCGCCGCCGGCTGGTGGTGGCGGTGCCGCCCGCCCTGGCCTGGTGGCAGGCCATGTGGCTGGAGCGCCTGCCCGGAAAGATGCTGACGCGGGACCAACTGGCGATGCTGTCGAGCGACAATGTGGCGGCGGATGGGGCGCCGGGCTTGTCGCAGCTTGGCATTCAGCCGGCGTCGATGGAAATGATTGTTCCGTCCTATCTGGGCGGATATAAAATTACATAAGCAAGCCAGTTCAACGCATTATATGGTCAATTGGTCCGAATCGGACCAATGTGGCCTGGTGATCGGTTCGCTGCGATGGTTCTCGATTGGCCTTTTTGCCATAAATGGCAGTAATGCTGTCTTTTATGGTGGATATGTCTGTCGTAGGTGTTCCGCCAACAATACGCACCGCAGGTGACGGTCGGGCGTTATCCAGGGGGACCGATGGTCGAGCACATGCTGAAATTCGTCTCCGTGCCGCAGAGCCAGCCCGACAAGCGGCCGGCCGCGGAGCGGAATGGCGATTTCGACGAGATCTATCGCGCGTTCGCAGTGGAAAAGGCGGAACAGCAGGCCAGCCGCTGCTCGCAATGCGGGGTGCCGTTCTGCTCGGTCCATTGCCCGCTGGGCAACAATATCCCCGACTGGCTGAAGATGACGGCCGAGGGGCGGCTGGAGGAAGCGTATGCGCTGTCTTCCGCCACCAACAATTTCCCCGAGATCTGCGGCCGCATCTGCCCCCAGGACCGGCTGTGCGAGGGCAATTGCGTGATCGAGAAGGGGTTCGAGAGCGTCACCATCGGCGCGGTCGAACGCTTCATCACCGATACGGCCTTCGCCAAGGGCTGGGTGGAGCCGATCCGGCCGCCGGTCGAGCGCGAGACCTCGATCGGCATCGTCGGGGCTGGCCCCGGTGGCCTGGCCGCCGCGATGCAGTTTCGCCAGCAGGGTTATCAGGTGCACGTCTATGACCGGTACGACCGGATCGGCGGCCTGATGATCTACGGCATTCCCGGCTTCAAGCTGGAGAAGGACATCGTTGCCCGCCGTCACCTCTATCTGGAGGAATCGGGGGTTCGGTTCCATCTGGGGGTCGATATCACGGACGGCGACGGGGACGGCACGCTCTCTTTCGCGACCCTGCGCGCCCGCCATGATGCGGTGCTGATCGCGACGGGTGTTTACAAGTCGCGCGATATCGGTGGGCCGGGCGCGGGGCTGGGGGGGATCGTCAAGGCGCTGGATTATCTGACGATGTCCAACCGGCTGTCGCTGGGCGACGCGTTTGCCCCGGACGAGAGCGCGGCGCTGAATGCCGCCGGCAAGTCGGTGGTGGTGATCGGCGGTGGCGATACGGCGATGGACTGCGTACGCACCGCCATCCGCCAGGGCGCGAAATCGGTCAAATGCCTCTATCGCCGCGACCGCGCGAACATGCCCGGCTCGATCCGCGAGGTGAAGAACGCCGAGGAGGAAGGGGTGTCCTTCGTCTGGCTGGCGGCGCCGGAAGCGTTCCTTGGAGATGGCAGCGTGAACGGCGTGCGCGCCGTGCGCATGAAGCTGGGCATGCCCGATGCCAGCGGCCGCCAGTCGGTCGAGCCGGTCGAGGACAGTGCCTTCGTGCTGGAAGCCGACCTGGTGATCAAGGCGCTGGGCTTCGACCCAGAGCCGCTGCCGACCCTGTGGGGGCAGCCGGACCTGGCCGTGTCGCGCTGGGGCACGCTGCGGGTCGACCATGAGAGCTTCATGACCAGCCTGCCGGGCGTATTTGCGGCGGGTGATATCGTGCGCGGGGCCAGCCTGGTGGTGTGGGCCATTCGCGATGGACGGGATGCGGCGGCGCAGATGCATCGCTGGCTGGAAAACCGGGCAGCCCAGTGCGCCCAGGCGGCGGAGTGACGGACATGGACCAGTTGACCCAGGATCATGGATCGCGGGATGCCGGCCAGGAGTTCGTGGCCGAGTGGCATGAGAATGCGCAGGCGATCGCCGGGCTGTACGACGCCACGCAGGAGCGCGACGCCTGTGGCGTGGGCCTGATCGCGTCGCTGGACGGACGCAAGCGGCGCGAGGTGGTCAATGCCGGTATCGCCGCCCTGAAGGCCCTGTGGCATCGCGGCGCGGTCGATGCCGACGGCAAGACCGGGGACGGGGCGGGGATTCATCTGGAAATTCCGCAGGATTTCTTTGCCGAGGCGATTCATAGCGGTGGCGAAGGCTGCGTGGACACGCAGATCGCGATCGGCATGGTTTTCCTGCCCAAGACGGACCTGGCGGCGCAGGAACGCTGCCGCCAGATCATCGAGACGGAGATCCTGGCCTTCGGGTACGGGATCTATGGCTGGCGTCAGGTGCCGATCGACACGTCGTGCATCGGTGAGAAGGCCAATGCCACCCGGCCAGAGATCGAGCAGATCATGATCCGCAACCTGCCGGGGCGGAACGAGGAAGAATTCGAGCGCGACCTGTATGTGATCCGCCGCCGGATCGAGAAGAGTGCCCAGGCCAACTCGCTGGACCTGTATATCTGCTCGATGTCCTGCCGGTCGGTGATCTACAAGGGCATGTTCCTGGCCGAGAACCTGACGGATTTCTATCCCGACCTGCTGGACCCGCGCTTCATCAGCCGCTTTGCGATCTATCACCAGCGCTATTCGACCAACACCTTCCCGACCTGGAAGCTGGCACAGCCTTTCCGCCGGCTGGCGCATAACGGCGAGATCAACACGATCTCGGGCAACGTCAACTGGATGAAGAGCCACGAGACGCGCTTGGCCGACCCGTTGCTGGACCCGGTGATGGAGGACCTGAAGCCGGTGGTGCAGGCCGCGGGGTCCGACACCGCGATGCTGGACAATGTGTTCGAGCTGCTGACCTTTGCCGGGCGCGACGCGCCGATGGTCAAGGCGCTGATGGTGCCGGCCAGTATCGGCGGCAATTCGGGCATGAAGCAGAAGCACCAGGATCTGTATGCCTACTGCAACGCGGTGATGGAGCCGTGGGACGGGCCGGCGGCTCTGTGCGCCACCGATGGGCGCTGGGTGGTGGCCGGGCTGGACCGCAGCGGCCTGCGCCCCCTGCGCTATACCGTGACGGCGGACGGGCTGCTGATCGTGGGCTCGGAGACCGGCATGGTGAAGGTGCCCGAGACCGATATCGTGCGGCGCGGGCGGCTTGGGCCGGGGCAGATGATCGGCCTCGACCTGCAGGAAGCGAAGCTCTACGGCCATGAGGCGCTGCTGGACCTGCTGGCCGGGCGCCGGGATTTCGGCGCCTGGGTGAAGAACATCCAGAAGATCGGCTCGGTGGTGCGGGCCGACGTGCAGGAGCCGGTGCTGTTCGGCCGGGACGAGCTGCGCCGCCGGCAACTGGCGGTCGGCACGACCCTGGAGGAGCTGGAGACCATCCTGCATCCGATGGTCGAGACCGCCGCCGAGGCCATCGGCTCGATGGGTGACGATGCGCCGCTGGCGGTGCTGTCCTCGCGCTATCGGGGACTTGCGCATTATTTCCGGCAGGCGTTCAGCCAGGTGACCAACCCGCCGATCGACAGTCTGCGCGAGACGCGGGTGATGAGCCTGCTGACCCGCCTGGGCAATCTGGGCAATATCCTGGAGGAATCCGAGGTCCAGTGCGACCTGCTGCAACTGCCCAGCCCGGTGCTGACCACCGGCGAATTCGAGGCGCTGCGCAATTTCTGCGGCGACAGCGGCTTCGTGATCGACTGCACCTTTCCGGCGGCGGAAGGCGAGGCGGGGCTGCGCGAGGCGATCGCGCGCATTCGCCGCGAGGCCGAGGACCGGGTGCGCGAGGGCTGCACCCATCTGTTCCTGACCGATCAGGGACAGTCGGCCGACCGGGCCTATATCCCGATGATCCTGGCCACGGCGGCGGTGCATACGCATCTGGTCCGTCAGTCGCTGCGGACCTTTACCTCGCTGAATGTGCGGTCGGCCGAGGCGCTGGACGTGCATGCCATTGCGGTGACGATCGGGGTTGGGGCGACCAGCATCAACCCCTATCTGGCGCAGGAAAGCATCGCCGACCGGCAGCGGCGCGGCCTGTTCGGCGACATCTCGCTGCGCGAGGCGGTGGAACGCTATCGCAAGGCGGTGGACAAGGGGCTGCTGAAGGTGATGTCCAAGATGGGCATCTCGATCGTGTCGGCCTATCGCGGCGGGTATAATTTCGAGGCGATCGGGCTGTCGCGCGCGCTGACGGCGGAATTCTTCCCCGGCATGCCCTCGCGCATTTCGGGCATCGGCCTGTCGGGCATCGCGACCAACGTGATGAGCTTCCATCGGACCGCGTGGGACCAGGCGGTGATCGCGCTGCCGGTCGGTGGGCAGTACAAGATGCGTCGCCATGGCGAGGTCCATGCCTTCGACGGCAACCTGATCCATATGCTGCAGACGGCGGTGGCGACCGACAGTTTCACGATCTATCGCCGCTATGCCGACGCGGTGCGGCGCCAGCCGCCGGTGGCGCTGCGCGACCTGCTGGATTTCCGGGGTGGACGGACGCCGATCCCCGTCGAAGCGGTCGAAAGCATCACCCAGTTGCGCAAGCGGCTGATCGCGCCGGGGATCTCGCTGGGGGCGCTGAGCCCCGAGGCGCATGAAACCCTGTCGATCGCCATGAACCGGATCGGCGCGAAGTCGGATTCGGGCGAGGGGGGCGAGGACCCGTCGCGCGCCAAGCCGCGCCCGAATGGCGACAATGCGTCTTCGGCCATCAAGCAGATCGCCTCGGGCCGCTTCGGCGTCACGGCGCAATATCTGAACGATTGCCGCGAGATCGAGATCAAGATGGCGCAGGGCGCCAAGCCCGGTGAGGGCGGCCAGTTGCCGGGCTTCAAGGTGACGGGGCTAATCGCGAAGCTGCGGCATGCGACGCCGGGTGTGACGCTGATTTCGCCGCCGCCGCATCATGACATCTATTCGATCGAGGACCTGGCGCAGCTTATCTACGACCTCAAGCAGATCAATCCGGAAGCCACGGTGACGGTGAAGCTGGTCGCGCGGTCGGGCATCGGTACCATCGCCGCCGGCGTGGCCAAGGCCAAGGCCGATGCGATCCTGATTTCCGGCCACAGTGGCGGCACCGGCGCCAGCCCGCAGAGTTCGGTCAAATATGCCGGCCTGCCGTGGGAGCTGGGGCTGGCGGAAGCGCATCAGGTGCTGATGCTGAACCGGCTGCGCCACCGGGTGAAGCTGCGCACCGATGGCGGGCTGAAGACGGGGCGCGACGTGGTGATCGCGGCGATGCTGGGGGCCGAGGAATTCGGCATCGGCACCGCCAGTCTGGTCGCCATGGGCTGCATCATGGTGCGGCAGTGCCATTCCAACACCTGCCCGGTCGGGGTCTGCACTCAGGACGAGGCGCTGCGCGCCAAGTTCGAGGGCTCGCCGGAGAAGGTGATCAACCTGTTCTCGTTCATCGCCGAGGATGTGCGCAACATCCTGGCGTCACTCGGCTTCTCGTCGCTGAACGAGATCATCGGGCGGACCGACCTGCTGAAGCAGGTGTCGCGCGGTGCGGACTATCTGGACGATCTGGACCTCAATTCGCTGCTGGCGCAGGCCGATCCGGGGCCGCATGCCCGCTATTGCACCCGGGAAGGGCGCAACGAGGTGCCTGAGACGCTGGATGCGCAGATGATCGCCGATGCGCGGCCGCTGTTCGACCATGGCGAGAAGATGCAACTGCACTACAATGTGCAGAACACGCATCGGGCGATCGGCACGCGCATTTCCTCGCTGATCGTGCGGCAGTTCGGCATGACGAAGCTGGCGCCGGGGCATCTGACGGTGCGCCTGCGCGGTTCGGCCGGGCAGTCGCTGGGAGCGTTCGCGGTCCAGGGGCTGAAGCTGGAAGTGTTGGGCGACGCCAACGATTATGTCGGCAAGGGCCTGTCGGGCGCGACCATCGTGGTGCGGCAGTCGCCGTCGTCGAATCTGGTGTCGAACGAGAATGCCATCATCGGCAACACCGTGCTGTATGGCGCGACGGCGGGGGCTCTCTATGCCGCCGGCCAGGCGGGCGAGCGCTTTGCGGTGCGCAATTCCGGCGCCACGGCGGTGGTGGAGGGCTGCGGGTCGAACGGCTGCGAATACATGACCGGCGGTACCGTGGTGATCCTGGGTGAGGCGGGCGACAATTTCGGCGCCGGTTTCACCGGGGGCATGGCCTTCGTCTACGACGAGAACGGCACGTTCGAGCAGCGGATCAACCCTGAGACGCTGCTGTGGAACCGGGTGGTCGACCCGAAATGGGAGGGTGTGCTGCGCGGGCTGGTGGAGACCCATGCGCGGGAGACGCACAGCCGCTTTGCCGCGCTTCTGCTGCATAAATGGGAGAATATCCTGCCGCGCTTCTGGCAGTTGGTGCCGCGCGAATATGCGAAGGTGATCGGCTACACCGCCGCGACCGAGGCCGCGCGCAGCGCCTGAAGACGCGTCTTCCGTCCTGCCTGCGCCGCCGCGATGGCCCTGTGGGGTCGCGCGGCGGCACGTTCCGCATTAGATATCAGGGCAGGATCGGCCCTCCGTACGATTGTGCCGGGGGCGTTGAAGGAGTGGCGCGCCGATGCCGAAGCTGAATCTTGCCTCTGGCCCGATGGATCACAACCCCTTGCGGGCCGCCGATGGGGGCGCGCCGGCGGGCGCGGTCGGCGACCTGCCGCGCTGGGACCTGCGGGACCTGTATGAAAGCCCCGAATCGGATGCGCTGCGCACCGATCTGGAGCAGGCCGAATCCGATGCCGCGGCCTTCGCCACCGCCTGGAAGGGGCGGCTGGCCGGGGCCACGCCCGGCGAGCTGGCCGGGGCGATCGGGGAATATCAGCGGATCGACGAGGTGCTGGGGCGGGCGGCGTCCTACGCGCAATTGCTGTTTGCCGGCGATTCGTCCGATGCCGGGATCGGGCGGTTCTCGCAGTCGATCAACGAGCGGCTGACGGATATTTCCAGCCATCTGCTGTTCTTTACCCTGGAGCTGAACCGGATCGGGGATGAGGACCTGTCCGCCCGTCTGGCCGATCCGGCATTGGCGATGTGGATGCCGTTCCTGCGCGACCTGCGGGTTTTCCGGCCTCATCAGCTGAGTGATGAGATCGAGCAGGTCCTGCACGAGAAATCGGTGACGGGGGCGGCGGCGTGGAGCCGGCTGTTCGACGAGACCATGGCGGGGCTGCGCGTTCCGCTGGATGGGCGGGACCTGACGGTGGGAGAGGCGCTGAACCGCCTGTCGGACCAGGACCGCGCGGTGCGCGAGCGGGCGGCGAAGGCCATCGGTGGCGTGTTCGGCGGCAATATCAAGCTGTTCTCGCTGATCACCAACACGCTGGCCAAGGACAAGGCGATTACCGATGGGCTGCGGCATTATCCGCGCCCGGGGTCCTACCGCAATCGCAGCAACATGGTGGAGGACGCGGTCGTCGACGCGCTGGTGCAGGCGGTGACGGAGGATTATCCGCGCCTGTCGCATCGCTATTACGCGATGAAGGCGCGCTGGCTGGGGCTGGAGACGCTGGAACATTGGGACCGCAATGCCCCGCTGCCGGCGGCGGACGAGCGGATCATTCCATGGGACGAGGCGACGCGACAGGTGCTGGCGGCCTATGAAGGGTTCGACCCGCGCATGGGCGCGGTGGCGCGGCGGTTCTTCGACAATCCGTGGATCGATGCGCCCCCGGTGCCGGGCAAGGCGTCAGGCGCTTTCGCGCACCCCACCGTGCCGTCGGTCCACCCGTATCTGCTGCTGAATTATCATGGCCGCACGCGCGACGTGATGACGCTGGCGCATGAGCTGGGCCACGGGGTGCATCAGGTACTGGCGGCACCGCAGGGCTATCTGATGTCGGGCACGCCGCTGACCCTGGCCGAGACGGCCAGCGTGTTCGGCGAGATGCTGACTTTCCGCGCGCTGCTGGATGCCGAGACCGATCCGGTGCGGCGGCGGCTGATGCTGGCGGCCAAGGTCGAGGACATGCTGAACACGGTCGTACGCCAGATCGCGTTCTACCGCTTCGAGACGCTGGTGCATGACGAGCGGAAATCGGGCGAATTGCTGCCCGAGCGGATCGGCGCCATCTGGCGGCAGGTGCAGACGGAGAGCCTGGGGCCGGCCTTCAACTTTACGCCGGATTATGACGTCTACTGGACCTATGTCCCGCATTTCATCCATTCTCCGTTCTATGTCTATGCGTATGCATTCGGGGATTGCCTGGTGAATGCGCTGTATGGCGTGTTCACCTCCGGCCATGCGGGGTTCCAGGACAAATATCTGGACATGCTGCGGGCGGGCGGCACGATGCGGCACCGCGAATTGCTGGCGCCGTTTGGGCTGGACGCGGCCGATCCCGGTTTCTGGCGCAAGGGGCTGGACGTGATCGCCGGATTTATTGACGAACTGGAGCGTGCCTGACGTGGCGGACGAACGGGATCTCGACAATACCGGCATGTTCGGCGAACTGCGCCGGATGGTGCGGACGTCGGGCGCGGTCGGCGGCATCGCCGCGCGCATTGCCGGCCACAAGATGGGGTTGCGCAGCGATCGCGCCACCCATGCCGGCGACCTGAAATCGGTGCTGGGCGGCCTGAAGGGGCCGCTGATGAAGGGCGCGCAGCTTCTCTCCACCATTCCCGGCGCGCTGCCGGAGGAATATGCGGCGGAACTGGCGCAGCTTCAGGCCAACGCGCCGCCGATGGGGTGGAGCTTCGTGCGCCGGCGCATGGCAGCCGAGCTGGGGCGAGACTGGGAGCGGCGTTTCCGCTCGTTCGAGCATGAGGCGGCCGCCGCCGCCAGCCTGGGACAGGTTCATCGGGCCGTGCTGCCGGACGGGCGCCGGGTAGCGTGCAAGCTGCAATATCCGGACATGCAGGCGACGGTGGATTCCGACCTGCGGCAATTCCGCATGGCGGTGGGGCTCTATTACCGTATCGACAGCACGATCAAGCAGGATGATGTGCTGGTGGAACTGACGGCCCGCCTGCAGGAGGAGCTGGACTATCTGCGCGAGGCGGCGAACCTGCGCCTGTACAATCTGATGCTGGCCGAGTGTCCGGATGTCAGCGTGCCGATGCCGGTCGAGGACCTGACGACGCGGCGGCTGCTGGTGATGGACTGGCTGGACGGCAGGGGCGTGCAGTCGGTGCTGGATACCGACCCCGCGCAGGAGCAGCGCGATTCCATGGCGCGCGCGCTGTTCCATGCCTGGTACGTGCCGCTCTATCGCAACGGCGTGATCCATGGCGACCCGCATATGGGCAACTTCACGGTACGGCCGGATTATGGGCTGAACCTGCTGGATCTGGGCGCGATCCGCATCTTCCCGGCCCGTTTCGTGCAGGGGATCATCGACCTGTATCGCGCGCTGGAGACCAATGACGAGGATCTGGCCTATCACGCCTATCAGGCCTGGGGCTTTGTCAACATGTCGCGCGAGACCATGCGCGTGCTGAACGAGTGGGCGCGCTTTGTCTACGAACCGCTGATGCAGGACCGCGTGCGCGCGATCCAGGAGAATGACGACCCGCAATATGGCCGGGCGGTGGCCGAGCGGGTGTATGCCGGCCTGAAACAGACCGGGGGCGTGCGGCCGCCGCGTGAGTTCGTGCTGGTGGATCGCTCCGCGATCGGTCTGGGCAGCGTGTTCCTGCGGCTGGGGGCGAAGCTGAACTGGTATCGGCTGTTCCAGGAGCTGATTGCCGATTTCGATGCGGCGAAACTGGCGGCGCGGCAGGAAGAACTCCTGCGGCAGGCGCGGGTGCCTCCCACGGCGTGAGACGCTTTTCAACATATCTTAACCCTGCTCGATCAAACATGGCCAGGCCTTCCGACGGAAGGCGGGGCGGCTGTGCCGCGGTCCGCGTCATGCGCGATGGCGGACAATCGAGCAGAGACTGTTTCCCAGAAGCGGTTTGTTTCTCAAAACCATGCGATATCGTGCTATCGTGAGCGCCTCGACGGTCCCGAAAGAGGAGGGGAAAGCGGGATAGGGGCGAACCGATCGGGAAGATGCCATGTCCGCCTGCCTCGTTCCGATGGTCGTGGCAGCGAAGCGTGTCTGGCCGGGTGCAATCGGTCCTCTTGATCCTTCTGTTCGAGGTTTGAATGCGACTCGTAGTCATTGTCGACGACCGTTCGACCAATCGGACCATCTTCGCCCGGCTGGCGATGACCCTCGGGACCGACATTCGGGTTGAAAGCTTTGCGACGCCGCAGGAGGCGCTGGACTGGTTCGGGACATCGCCGGTGCCCGATCTGATCATTACCGACTACAAGATGCCCAGGATGGACGGCGCGGCCTTTACCGCCCGCATCCGCGCGCTCGACTGGGGATATGACGTGCCGATCGTGGTCGTCACGGCCTATGAGGACCGCAATTACCGGATCAGTGCCCTCGACGCCGGCGCGACCGATTTTCTGCTCAGTCCGGTCGATCATACCGAATTCCTGACGCGTGCCCGTAACCTGTTGCAGTTGAGCTGGTACCAGAAGCAGGTGCGTTCGCGCGCCGTGCGACTGGAAGAAGAGCTGATCAGCAGTCGCCAGGCGCATGACGATCTGCTGCGCGGCAGCCGCGACCGGCTGCTGCAGGTGATCGATACCGTTCCCGCCATGATCAGCGCGACGGATATCGACGGAAACTATATCTTCGTTAACAAGTTTCATGAGAGCGTCCTCGGGGGGCAGTCGCGCACGGTCGATGCGGCGTCATTGACGCTGGACCGGCAGGTCCTGGAGGGCGGGGTGCCCACGGCCCGTTACGAGGAAACCATTGTCGATCGGCATGGCGTGACATGGAGTCTCCTGACATCGAAGATTCCGTTTTATGACGATGCCAACGGCAAACATTATGTACTGACCACGTCTCTTGACATAACGGACCGTAAGAAATCCGAAAAGGAGCTGCACAGTCTTGCATATTACGATCAGCTGACGGGCCTTCCCAATCGATCCAATCTTGAAAGACATACGCAGGCGCTTTTGCTGCGGGGGGATGATCGGCCATTTGCTTTTTTTCTTCTGGATCTCGATCGTTTTAAAAGTGTCAACGATACGCAGGGCCATACGGTCGGGGACCAGTTGCTGCGCCAGGTTGCGGTGCGGCTGACATCGATTCTGGCCGGTGCCGGCTTTATCGCCCGCCTGGGGGGTGACGAGTTCGCGATTGTCCACGATATCGGAAGCATGGGCGATGCCGGCGAATTGGCCGAGCGGATCATTGCGATCTTTGCGCGCCCGTTCATGCTGGGGAACCTGGCGGTGAATGTCGGCGTCAGTGTCGGGATCGCATTGAATTCCGACCCGGTCCTCACGTTCGAGACGATGCTGAAACGCGCCGATCTTGCGATGTACCGTGCGAAGAACGAGGGACGGCATCGATATGCCTTCTTCGAAACGGCGATGGAGCAGGCCGTCTCCGTCGCGGCCGATCTGGAGCAGGCGCTGCGCCAGGCGATCGAGAGTGATGCGTTCACGCTGCACTATCAGCCCGAGATCGACCTGGCATCAGGCCTGGTGACAGGGGTCGAAGCGTTGATCCGGTGGGTGCGGCCGCAGGGTGAGCTTGTCTATCCCGGCCATTTCCTGCCGCTGGCAGAGGAAACCGGCCTGATCGTGCCGATGACGGTCTGGTCGTTGCGCGAGGCCTGTCGTCAGGGAGCGGCATGGGTGCGGGAGGGCATCCCTATCCGGATGGCGGTCAACCTGTCCGGCATGTTGTTCCGTTATCATGACGTTCAGCAGATGGTGCTGGATGCCATCACCGAAAGCGGCCTGGACCCGGCTTTCCTGGAACTGGAACTGACCGAGACGGCATTGATCGAAAATCCGGAAAAGGCGGGACGGCAACTGGTGGCGTTGCAGCAGATGGGCGTGTCTGTCGCGATCGACGATTTCGGGACCGGCTATGCCTCTCTCGTCTATCTGACCACATTGCCGATCCACAGGCTGAAGATCGACGCGGTTTTCGTCCGGGAAATCGATTCCTCGTCCAGCAGCCAGGCGATCATCAAGGCGATCATCGCCCTGGGCAACAATTTGAATATCCCGGTGATTGCGGAAGGTATCGAACGGGAAGACCAGTTGTACTGGTTGAAGGCGCAGGGATGTCACCAGGCCCAGGGTTTCCTGTTCAGCCGTCCTGTCCCGCCTGACCAGTTCCGTCACCTGGTGCGAAGTGGCGCCTTGAGCGTGCCGAATGGTCCGACCCCATCGGCCGAACGGCCTTCCGGGAGGTGAGATATGATGAATCATATGTTCATTTCCGTGGCCGTCCGGATTCCGGACGCTGAAGGCAGGGTAGGTCGACGTGCGTAACCTGCTGGCGCGCATGCGGCGGGGTGGCGACGGCGAGCACCAGATTGTCCTGAACCGGCTGGCGATCGCCGTCATCATTCTGGTCTATGTCGTCGGACTCTTTCTGTGCGGCGGTTTCGAGGACAGGGATCAGTTCGTCTGGTCGGTTGTATGTGCCGTCCTTTACCTGGCGGGCGGCGTGGCTATTGCCGCCGCCCTGGTTGCGCGGCCCCGCCCCTCTCCGGCACGGCGGATCGTCCAGATGATATGGGACATCGGTTTTCTGTCGTTTGGCATGTATCTCGACGGGGTCGCGGTCATTCCGTTCTATCCGCTCTATCTGTGGGCCATCCTCGGATACGGGTTTCGTTTTGGCCTGCCTTATATTACGGCTGCCGCCTTTCTGGCCGCCGGGGGGTTCATGCTGGCGGTGCATGCGCTGCCCGTATGGCGGGATGCCGGTCACCTGCTGGCCGGTCTGACGCTTGGCCTGCTGGTTGTCCCGCTTTATTCGGCGTCACTGATCCGCTTCCTGTCCAATCTCAGGCGGCGCGCGGAAGAAGCCAATCGGGCGAAGACGATGTTTCTGGCCAGCGTCAGTCACGAGCTGCGCACACCGCTGAATGCCGTGATCGGCATGACGCGCCTGCTGAACGACACGGCGCTGGATGCCGAACAGCGCGAGATGCTGCAGACGGTGCGCGTCGCGGGGACCTCGCTTCTGGGGATGGTCGAGGGGCTGCTGGATTTCGCGCGGATCGAGAACGGGCGCATGCCCGTGCAGGCACAGCCGGTCGACCTGATGGCCCTGCTGAACGCGGTCCGGCGCATTGCGGGGGTGTCGGCGGGGGAAAAGGGCCTGATTCTGGCCTGTCATGTCACCGCCCGTACGCCGCTATGGCTGATCGGGGATGAAAAGCACCTGCGGGATGTCTTGCTGAACCTGGTCGGCAATGCGGTCAAGTTCACCGCGCAGGGGCATGTGTCCATCCGGGTCGATGCCCTGCCCGCCGGCAGCGGTGGGCCGGCCCGTCTGGCAATTGAGGTTGTGGATACCGGTATCGGTATCGCGCAGGCTGCGTTGGAACGGATTTTCGACCCGTTCACCCAGGCGGATGCAACCGTGATCGACCGGTTCGGCGGGTCTGGGCTGGGACTGGCAATCTGCCGCCAGATGGTCATGCTGATGGGGGGTGAGATCGGAGTCCGCAGCCGGGAGGGGCATGGCAGTACGTTCCGTGTGACCTTGCCGCTGAGGATTGGGACGGCACCGGGCGGCGAAACCGGGACGGGGCTGCCACCCGTGCTGCTGTGGGTGCGCCAGCCTGATCGTTATCAGGCGCTGGCGGCCCGTTTGACGGCCTTGGGGGCGCGGCTCGCCACTGTTTCACCCGATGAGGGCGTGTCGGATGTTCTGGAGCGGCTGGAGCATCCGCACATTGTGTTGACCGACATGCCGGACGAGATGCTGCCTTTGCCAGCCGACCAGCCGGTGGTACTTCTACAGCCGTCAGGCGTGGAGGGATCGCTGGCCGAAATGGTGCGGCGCGATAGTGTATCGATGCTTCCCGCCGATGCGGACGATGGATGGATCGGGACGGCGCTGGCCGTCGCCGCGGCCTTTCTGCCCGTTCCCCAGGGCGATCCGTCCGATTCGGATGCGGGCGGGCCCGACATGTCTGCCGGCCGTTCGCTCTCGATCCTGGTGGTCGAGGATAATATCGTGAACCGGAAGATCCTGTGCAGGCTGCTTTCCCGGATCGGGCATCGCTGGCAGGCGGTGGCGAACGGCGAGGAAGCCCTGGATATCCTGCAGGAGATGCCGTTCGATCTGGTCCTGATGGACCTGAACATGCCGGTCATGAACGGGATCGAGGCGACGAAACTTCATCGGTTTTCCGAAGTCGGGGGCGGGAGGGGGATTCCGATCGTCGCGTTGACGGCTGACGGGACGCCCGAGACCCAGAAGCGGTGTCGGGAGGCGGGGATGGATGCTTTCCTGCTCAAGCCGGTGGCGCTGGAGGCCCTGGTGCAGGCGATCGAGGCGCTGGTGCCTGCTGAGGCCGGTATCCGACATGCGTGCGATCGTCCGTCCGGCGGCGATGACCGCCCTGGGCGCGGGGAAGCGACCGTGGTGGTGCCCTTTCCTGTCCCCACCATCAATCGCAGGCTGGTGCAGGATCTGCTCGACCTGGGCGGAGAGCGTTTCCGCGCCGAAGTCATTGGCGATTTTCTGCTGGACGCCGTGGAGATCGTCACGCGGATGGATCACGCGGTGAAAAATGGGGATCGGTCACGCCTGCTGGACGAGGCGCATGCGTTGCGCAGCGCCGCCGCCAATGTCGGAGCGGAGCGCCTGGCGGCCTTATGTCATGAATGGCGGGGCATCCCCCATATGAACGGGCAGGAAAGGGCGCGGGCCCACCAGGAGGCGATCTGGCTGGAGATGAACGCGGTGGAGGTCGCATTGCGGCCTTATACGGTCGTGCCGTTTGCGGACCGTTCATCCTAGAGGCTGCCCGGAGCGTTTTCAAAAGGCGGGTGCCTGATGAGAACGCTCCGGTATCCTGTTCTGTCAGCTGGCGACGCTTTCCGGTCGCGGTGCGCCTATGCGCCGGTTCTGGGCGTTGACCAGCCGCATCATCTTGCGCAGGTCGGCTTCGGTGAGTTTCAGCGCGGCCTCCACCCAGATATCGGTAATGTCGCGCAGTTCCTGATGGCTGATCGGATTGACCAGGCGCTTGATGCGTTGGATCGCGTCATGCGCGTTGTAACGCCTGTCGATCCGGGCCAGATGTTCGCAGACGGCGGATTCGCCTTCACCCGTTTCGGCGACGGCATCGACGATCCCCATCTCGTGCAATTCCGTCGCCGTGTAGGTCTGGCCGCTGAGGATGATCTTTTCGGCCATGCGGGGATTGAGGCGCCGCGACAGGAGCGTGTATGCGCCCATGCCGGGGAACAGGTTGAACAGGATTTCCGGCAGGCCGAACTTGGCGTGTTTTTCGGCGATGATGACGTCGCACGACAAGGCGGCTTCGAACCCGCCGCCGAGTGCGTCGCCTTGCACCAGCGCGACGGTGGTCAGGCAATGGCCGTAGCCGTCGGCGTTGGCGAAGACCACGTCGACGCAATGATAGGCATAGCGGCGCAGGCCGTCTCGGTCGCCCTGCATGATTTTCTCGGCGAACAGGGAGAGGTCGCCGCCGAGATTGAAGATGCCCGGAACCCGTGACCCCACGACGATATGCCGGAACGGCAGGACGCCATCCGTTTGCTGGGCCAGGTGGTGGATGTTCTGCTGCACGGTGTGCAGATCGCGCAGCAGGGGGGGAGAGAAGCTGGGGCGCCCGCCGGGCCGCATGAAGGTCCATAATGTCTGCGCGGCCTGATCGAGCCGGATGTCCACGGTGGGCAGGCTGTCCAGCGTGGGCGATGATGTCTGGCCGAAGACCGCGTGGTGCGGGTCGCGCGCGTTGTCCGGCGCCAGATGGGCCGGGTTGAAGGGCGAGGCGGGCGCGACGGCTCGAAGGCTGGATTTCAGTGACATGACACTCTCCTTTTTCTGAACCGGGCAGACGCCTTCATGCCTGTCGGATGCGGGCGTTTCGGTTCGCGCTGGAGCGTAGCTGCCGGTCGCGTGTCATGGCGATCATCAATTCCAGGCCCTCCGTTTCTTGCAGAAGCAGGAAGGGGGCCGGTTCAGGCATAATGAATATTGCCGATGGATTATTCTGTCCTGGTGTCGTTTGTCGGCTGTTCGGGCCTGGATGACCCGTGGGATTTTGATCGTCTTCAGCCTGGGGGAAAAGGCAGGGACAGTTGCCGCGTGAGGGCAGGGATACCGTCCGGCATGGCGCGTCGGGCGCGTTCGAAGCGCAGGGTAAAGGCCAGGTCGGGACCGGGCCGGTGGGGGGCTGCCAGCAACCGGTCCAGATCCTCTGTGGCCAGGCCCCGGATGCGCCGCCCGCGCAGGGGGCCGTGGGGCACCTTCACCAGCAGTGCCGGCTGGCGCGACCATTGCAGCAGGTCTTCGACCGAGGCCAGCGCCAGCATGTCGCGCAGATGGTGGGCCGTCACATAGGCGTCGGGGCCGGCGCGATGGGCGGGGTTGCCCAGATGCTTCTCCAGCCCGGCCGGACGGCGGGAATAGCGCAACCCCTGGTTGGAGTGGCCGGGCTCGTCCGGCCACAGGCGCAGCGCGCATTTATAGGTGCAGATCCATCCGGTGCCGGCCATCAGCGCGGGCGGCAGGTGGGCGCGCAGCCAGCCCTGCTCGAAGCTGGCGCGATGGGCGGCGAAGGCGAGTGGGCGGGCCGGCGGGCGCAGGATGCCGGGTGCGATGGTGGCGATGGGCGGCGCATCGCGCACGTCCTGGTCGGTAATGTGGTGGATGGACGTGGTCCAGGGCGCGATCGGGCCGCCGGGGTGGGTCAGCCGCGCGTGGGGGCTGTCCGCCAGGTGCCAGCCGTCCGGGGCGCGGGCCACGTCCTGCCAGCCGATTTCGACGATTCCGCCACGTGTGGCGTCGCGGTCGCTCGTTTCCAGGTCGATGACGCGGACATAAGGCATGGATTGGGGGGACAGGATGCCGTCCATCCAGCCAGTCTAGGGACAGGCCGTGCGAATCCCAAACCGATTCGGCACGCCCGGCGTGCGGGCCGGTGAGCGTATGACGGCTCTTGCGCTGGCGCCGCGCGATCCCCACAGTCCAGAACCATGTCCGTGCCCGCCCGCAAGAAGACCCGTCGTCCCGATCCCTCGGAAGAGATCGTGACCTTTCAGCCCGAACGCCAGCCGGCAAAGGAGAAGACGCGGCGGCTGGTCATCCAGTCGCCCTATGAGCCGGCGGGCGACCAGCCGCGTGCCATTGCCGAACTGGTGGCCGGGGTGGGGGAGGGCGAGCGCGACCAGGTGCTGCTGGGCGTTACCGGGTCGGGCAAGACCTTCACGATGGCCAAGATCATCGAGGCTACCCAGCGGCCGACCCTGATCCTGGCACCGAACAAGACGCTGGCGGCCCAGCTCTATGGCGAGATGAAGCAGTTCTTCCCCGACAATGCGGTGGAATATTTCGTCAGCTACTATGATTACTACCAGCCGGAAGCCTATGTGCCGCGCTCGGATACGTATATCGAGAAAGACAGCCAGATCAACGAGCAGATCGACCGGATGCGCCATGCCGCCACCCAGGCGCTGCTGGAACGCAACGATGTCATCATCGTGGCCTCGGTGTCGTGCATCTATGGTATCGGGTCGGTCGAGACCTATTCGCGCATGGTGGTGCGGCTGGAGGCCGGGGGCGAGATCGATCGCGACAAGCTGGTCAAGGCGCTGGTCGAACTGCAATATCGGCGCAATGACGCGGCCTTTCAGCGCGGAACCTTTCGCGTGCGGGGCGAAACGGTCGATATCTTTCCGGTGCAGAACGAGGACCGGGCCTGGCGGATTTCGCTGTTCGGCGACGAGATCGATGCGATTACCGAGTTCGATCCGCTGACGGGCGACAAGACCGGCGACCTGCAGGAGGTCAGCGTCTACGCCAACAGCCATTACGTGACGCCGCGCCCGACGCTGACCCAGGCGGTGAGCAGCATCAAGCACGAGCTGCGCCAGCGGCTGGCGGAGTTTACGGCGGAGGGCAAGCTGCTGGAGGCCGAGCGGTTGCAGCAGCGCACCACGTTCGACCTGGAGATGATCGAGACCACGGGCGTGTGCAAGGGAATCGAGAACTATTCCCGCTATCTGTCCGGCCGCAAGGCGGGCGATCCGCCGCCGACGCTGTTCGAATATCTGCCTGAGGATGCGCTGCTGATCGTGGATGAAAGCCACGTGACCGTGCCGCAGATCGGCGGGATGGAGCGGGGGGATTTCGCGCGCAAGTCGATCCTGTCGGAATTCGGCTTCCGCCTGCCGTCGTGCCTGGATAACCGGCCGTTGAAATTCGCGGAATGGGACACATTCCGGCCGATGACGGTCTTCGTCAGCGCCACGCCGGGGCCGTGGGAGATGGGGCGCGTGGGGGGCGTGTTTGCCGAACAGGTGATCCGCCCTACCGGGCTGATCGACCCGGTGACCGAGATCCGCCCCGTCGAGCGGCAGGTGGACGATCTGCTCGCGGAGTGCCGCACCACGATTGCGGCCGGGGGCAGGGTGCTGGTCACGACCCTGACCAAGCGCATGGCCGAGGATCTGACCGATTACATGAACGAGGCGGGCATTCGCGTCCGTTACCTGCATTCCGATGTCGATACGCTGGAGCGGATCGAGATTATCCGCGACCTGCGCCTGGGGGCGTTCGACGTGCTGATCGGGATCAACCTGCTGCGCGAGGGGCTGGATATTCCCGAATGCTCGCTGGTCGCGATCCTGGATGCGGACAAGGAGGGTTTCCTGCGCTCGCGCACCTCGCTGATCCAGACCATCGGGCGGGCGGCGCGCAATATCGACGGGCGGGTGTTGCTGTACGCCGACACCATGACCGACAGTCTGCGTTATGCGATCGAGGAGACCGCGCGGCGGCGGGCGAAGCAGTCCGAATGGAATGCCGAGCACGGTATTACCCCGCAATCGGTCCGCAAGCATATCGGCGAGGCGCTGTCCTCGGTCTTCGAGCAGGATTACGTCACCGTGACGCCGACGAAGGCGGGGGAGGTGGCGGAATTCGTCGGCAAGGATCTGGGCAGCACCATCGCGGAGCTGGAAAAGCGGATGCGTGCGGCGGCGGCGGACCTGGAATTCGAAACCGCCGCGCGGCTGCGCGACGAGATCAAGCGGCTGGAGGCGCTGGATCTGGGGCTGGACCCGGTGCCGGTACCGGTTTCGACCGCGGGTGTTGCCGGCAGCACCGGCCGGCCGTCGCGGCGCAAGGGGCAGGTACCCGAGCCGCTGGGGCCGGGCGGGGGTGGCTACGACCCCGCCAAGGGGCGCGGTGGCCGCCGGCGGGGACGCCAGAGCTAGACGCCAGAGCTAACAGGGACGGGAAGAGAGACGGATGATCGAACTGAAGGCGGGGGCCGCCCGGCTGGGCCTGATTCCCGAACTGGGTGGCGCGGTCGCCTTCTGGAAAAGCGGGAAGGTCTGCGTGTTCGACGCCGTCAGCGATCCGAACCTGCTGGCACAGAAGGGGCACAGGGTTGCGGCCTATCCGCTGGTGCCGTTCTCCAACCGCGTCGCGGACGGGCAATTTCGCTTTGACGGCGCGGAATACCGGATGAAGCCGAATTTTGGCGGCGAGCCCCATGTGATCCATGGCAATGGCTGGGAACATCCGTGGGAACTGGAATTGCTGTCGGACGACAGTGCCACGCTGCAACTGGAATGGCATCCGCCCTATGACCGACCCATGGATGAATGGCCGTTTGCCTATCGAGCGCAGGTTCGGTTCGATCTGCGCGAGGAGAGTTTGGCGGTGGGGATGGTGATCGAGAATATCGATCAGCGGCCCCAGCCGGTCGGGTTGGGGTTTCATCCCTATTTCCCCCGGCGCAGCGGCGTGAAGCTGGGATTTTCGGCCGATACGGTGTGGACGAATGACGAGCGGCATCTGCCGGCGCTGCGCGTGCCCGCCACGGGGGAATGGTCGTTCGAGCGGATGCGTGCCGTTGAGGGCGAGGCGATCGACAATTGCTATGCCGGTTGGGACGGTGCGGCCTTTCTGCGCTGGCCCGAGGACGGGCTGGCGCTGACCGTTTCGGCCAGCCCGGCCTTTCGCCACCTTGTGCTGTTCACGCCGCGGGAGAAGGATTTCATTGCGGTCGAGCCGGTGAGCAACATGAACGACGCGTTGAACCATGCCGGCGTGACCGATCGGGGGATGACCATCCTGGCGCCGGCCGAGCGGCTGGAAGGGCACATCCATTTTGCGCTGACCGCATGCTGAGGCACAATGCGGCCCATGACGCATGATGATGACGACGATGACGAGGCACGGCCCCGGGCCATTGACGGGGTGTCGCGCTACATTACCCCCGCCGGCATGGATGCGACGCGGCGGGAACTGAGCGCCCTGCTGTATGAAGAGAGGCCGCGTATCGTCGAGATCGTGTCGTGGGCTGCCGGCAACGGCGACCGCTCGGAGAATGGCGATTACCTCTATGGCAAGAGGCGGCTGCGCGAGATCGACCGCCGGGTCCGTTTTCTGACCCGCCGTATCGAGAAGGCGATCGTGGTCGATCCGGCCGCACAGACGCAGCGGAATCGGGTCTTCTTCGGGGCCACCGTGACCTATGTGACGGAGGAGGATCTGGAGCGGACGGTCGTGATCGTGGGTGTGGACGAGGCGGATCTGGCGGCGAGGCAGGTCAGCCTGGCATCGCCCATTGCGCGGGCATTGCTGGGCGGCCATGTGGGCGATGAAGTGCGGGTCCTGACGCCGGCTGGGGCCGAATTGATAGAGATTCTGGCGATTTCCTATCCCGAACCTGTCGGGGTGGATGCGCTATGAGGTTTTTCGCGGTCGAGAACTCGACTAAGAAGCAAGGGCCGGTGGCAGATCGTGTCACCCCGGTATCGGATTGTACCCGGAGGTCGCGTTGATGTCCCGCTCGCTGAAAATTGCCGTGCAGATGGATCCTCTGTCGGGGATCGACATCAATGGCGATTCGACTTTTGCCCTGATGCTGGAGGCACAGGCGCGGGGGTACGATCTGTTCGTCTACCAGGTGCAGGGGTTGAGCCTGCGCGAGGGACGCGTGGCCGGTGGGGCGCGGGCCGAGCGGCTGACGGCGCGTGCGCGGCCGGTGCGGGTCCGGCGGGTCGCGGGCGACCATGCCGAACTGGGCGAGGAGCGGGTGATCGACCTGTCCGCGATGGATGTGATCCTGATGCGGCAGGACCCGCCCTTCGACATGGCCTATATCAGCGCCACGCACATGCTGGAGCATGTGCATGGCATCGGGCCGGGCAAGGCGCTGGTGGTCAATGATCCGGAATCGGTGCGCAACGCGCCCGAGAAACTGCTGGTCACCCATTTCCCGGACCTGATGCCGCCGACGCTGGTGACGTGGGACGTGCTGGCGATCCGCGAATTCCGCGCCGAATGGCGCGATATCATCGTCAAGCCGCTGTTCGGCAATGGCGGGGCCGGCGTGTTCCGCATCCGCGAGGATGACGAGAACCTGAATTCGCTGCTGGAGATGCATTTCGCGCGTTCGCGCGAGCCGCTGATGATCCAGCGCTACGAGCCGGCGGTGCGCCGGGGGGACAAGCGCATCATCCTGGCCGACGGGGTGCCGATCGGCGCGATCAACCGCGTTCCGGCGCAGGGCGAGGCCCGGTCGAACATGCATGTGGGTGGCCGCGCCGTGAAGGTGGAACTGAGCCCCCGGGACCGCGAGATCTGCGAGGCGATCGGGCCGATGCTGCGCGAGAAAGGGCTGATCTTCGTGGGCATTGACGTGATCGGCGACTGGCTGACGGAGATCAACGTCACCTCGCCGACGGGCCTGCAGGAAATCGACCGTTTTGACGACATCAATTCCGCCGGACTGATCTGGGACTGCATCCTGCGGAGACTCGACGGTGGCGTATAACCGGCGCCGGGATAGCGGACGAGAGAGAGGAGTGGGTAATTTGCGCTGTGCCACGGGGCTTTGGTCCACTATCCCCTTGAAGACAATCGCCCGGCAGGGCACAGAGGGTTCCCGATGAGCAACGTTCTTCAAGACGCGCCGGCCGAGGCGGATGCCGCCAGCCTGGCCTGTGCCCCGGCGCCGCGTTCGGCCCTCGATGCCGAGGCCGTCAAGGCCGCCTATCGCCGCTGGGCCGGTGTCTATGACACGGTGTTCGGCGGGGTTTCCGCCTTCGGGCGCAAGCGGGCGGTCGCCGCCGTGAACAGCCTGCCGGGCACGGCGGTGCTGGAGGTGGGCGTGGGCACCGGCCTGGCCCTGCCGCATTATCGGGCCGACAAGCGCATTACGGGCATCGACCTGTCGGGGGACATGCTGGACCGGGCGCGTCAGCGGGTGGCGCGGATGAACCTGCGCAATATCGACGCGCTGCTGGAAATGGATGCCGAGGATACGCGGTTCGCGGATGCGTCGTTCGACATCGCGGTGGCGATGTTCGTGGCCTCCGTCGTGCCCAACCCCCGCCGGCTGCTGGCGGAGCTGAAGCGCGTGGTGCGGCCGGGCGGGCATATCCTGTTCGTCAATCATTTCCTGGCCACCGGCGGCGTGCGGCTGGTGGTCGAGCGCGGGATGGCACGGGCGTCGCATTCGCTGGGCTGGCACCCGGATTTCGCGATGGAAGCACTGCTTCCGCCCGACGATCTGGCCCGCGCGAGCATTCAGCCGGTGCCGCCGGCGGGGCTGTTCACGCTGGTGACGCTGCCGCGCCTGGCCACGGCGGCCCGGGTGGAGAAGCCAGCCGCCTGATGCCGCCCCGCCATGTCGGCATGGCCGGAATGCCGGCCATGCCGGGGACGGGGCCTGGTGGCTCTCGTCTTGGCGGCCAGGTTTCGGTAACATGCTCACGATTTCGAGCACGGCCGCCCCTGTGGCGGCCCATCGGCGCAGGAGAAGTGGCGTATGCCGGCAGAGAGGCAGGTCCGGATGAATGTCGCAACCGGCGGCTTCCTGACGCGGAGCGGTGGCGTGAGCGGCCATAAGGCGGTTGGAACGCTCTATCTGGTCATGGCGGTTGTCGCCGGTCTGGTCGGTGGCAGTCTGGCGTTGCCGCTGCGGGCGGGGCAGGCTGCCGGCGGCGCGTGGATGGCAATCGACCACGGTGCGCTGATGGTCCTGTTCTGCGCCCTGCCGGCGCTGGTCGGCGGGTTCGGCTCGTGGTTCGTGCCGCTGCTGCTGGGCGCGCCCGACATGGCATTCCGCCGTCTGAACCTGGCCTGCTGGGCCGGTCTTGCCGCCAGTTTCGGGCTGGTCGTCGCCGGCGTGTCGACGGCGGGTGCGATGATGCTGTGGTGTGTGGCGATGCTGGGGCTGGCGATCAATATCGTCGCGACGGCGTTGAACATGCGGGGCCGTGGCATGGGGCTGGGCGATATGCCGCTGTTCGTCTGGGCGCAGGTCCTGACGGCGATGATGATGGTGATCGTGCTGCCGGTGCTGGCGGCGGCGCTGACGCGGGGCCTGCTGGCCGGTGCGGGTGCCGATGTCGCTGCGCGGGCCCTGCGTGTGTTTTCGGGCCCGGAAGTCGGGCTGCTGCTGCTGCCGGCGGCCGGTGTGATCTGCCAGTTAGTCGAAACCTTCTCGGGTGTGGCGCTGCGCCTGCGTGGGCCGGCGCTGGGGGCGATGGTCGTGCTGTCGGTCGGCGGGGCGTCGGTGTGGGTGCATGATCTGTTCGCGACCGGGCTGGCGGCGCAGCCTGCCGCGCGGCCGCTGGTCGAGCAGGCCGTCATGGCGCTGCCGATGCTGGTGCTGCTGGTGGCCTGGGGACGGACGATCCTGGCCGGTCGGCCGGTTTTCCGCGTGCCGATGCTGTGGGTCGTTGCCTTCATGGCGATGCTGGTCGCCGCCCCCTTGCAGGCGCTGGCGGGCGGCGGGTCCGACGCGCATGCGCTGGTGCTGCCGGCGGCGCTGTTCGCCGCGTTCGGCGGTTTCTATTACTGGATCGGCAAGATGGCTGGCGGCGCCTATCCGGAATGGGCGGGGCGCCTGCATGTGGCCCTGGCGGTTGGCGGGAGCATCGCGGGCCTGGTGCCCGGCGGTGTGATGGCGGGCGTGGCGATGCAGGGCTTGTCGATGGTCGTCTTCGTTGCCGTGCTGGGTGTGGCGCTGCTGGGGCGTCGCCATGTTGCCGGGAATTACTGGGGGGTGGGTGCCCGTACCCTGGAATGGACGCTGCCGTCGCCCGCGCCGCGTGATTCGTTCGCCGGCTTCATGGTGGGGGGAGCCGGGGCATGAGCGCCAGCGCCACCGCGCCGGAGGCGCCGCGTTTCGAGGCGGCGCTGGTCGGGACCGAGGCCCGCGACTGGTTCGCGCTGCTGAAGCCGCGCGTGATCTCGCTGGTGGTGTTTACCGGTGCCGCCGGCATGGCGATGGCGCCGGGGCATCTGAACCCGGTGATCGCGTGTGTTGCCATCCTGTGCATCTGCATGGCGTCGGGTGCGGCGGGTGCGATCAATATGTGGTACGATCGCGATATCGATGCGATCATGACCCGTACCGCGCGCCGCCCCATTCCTGATGGGCGCATTCGGCAGGATCAGGCGCTGGGCTTTGGGATTGGCCTGTCGGCGGCGTCCGTGCTGCTGATGTGGCTGGCGACGAATGCGCTGGCCGCGTTCATCCTGGCCTTTTCCATTTTCTTCTATGCCGTGATCTACACGATGTGGCTGAAGCGCTCGACGCCGCAGAACATCGTGATCGGCGGGGCGGCCGGTGCCTTTCCGCCCATGATCGGCTGGGCGGCGGCCACCGGGTCGCTGGATGTGATGCCGGTCGTGATGTTCGCGATCGTCTTTCTGTGGACGCCGCCGCATTTCTGGTCGTTGTCGCTCTATGCCTGCAAGGATTATGGCCGGGCCGGTATTCCGATGCTGCCGGTTGTGCGTGGGGCCCGGCATACGCGCCGGCAGATCCTGATCTATACGCTGATCCTCTCGGCGGTATCGCTGGTGCCGTCGGTGCTGCATCAGGCGGGGTGGCTGTATTCCGCCATCGCCGGGCTGCTGGATGCCGGATTCGTGGGCTGCGCGGTGCGTGTGCTGCGGGATCGGCAGGATGCGACCGGTGTCAGCCTGACGGGCGATGGCGCGGCGCGGCGGGCGTTCCGCTTCTCGCTGCTCTATCTGTTCCTGCTGTTCTGTGGCCTGCTGGCCGATCATTTCCTGATCATGGGCTGAGGAGGCCGGTGATGGAACAACCGCTTGCCCTGACGCAAGACGAGGCCCGCGAATGCGTGCGCCGCCATCGCGGCCGGGTCCTTGGCGTGGCCTTTACCCTGCTGGGCCTGGCGGCCGTGTTTTACGGTCTGGCGTTGGTCCGCATGTGACGGGCCGCCTGCCCGTGAAGGCGGGTAGGGATGGTCAGGGACTGGTTTTTTCGGTCGTATCTGCTTTCAGATAGAGGAATGCCAGCGCCGTTTCGTCGCTGGGGAAATATCCGCGTGCCTGGACAGCCCGGCCGAGCATCGCATTCAATGCCTTGATGGCGTGTGTGGTGGCCAGGAGCATCCGGCCCCAGGGGCTCTCCGCTGCGAAGGCGGTTTTCCCGGCCAGGGAGGCGCGGTCCTTCAATGCCACGAAATCCGGTAGATGGTGCAGCAGATGGTCGATCGAGGGATGGACCCGCGCCTGCGGAAAGGCCGCGCGGACGGCATCCGGAAAGCCGTCGGGTCCTTCGACCACGGCCATCAGGATATCCTCCAGGCCCCGGCGCTTCAGTGAGTCCATGATATGGCGGCCCAGTCCGGTGCCCTCATGCCGTTCGATCCATAGGCCGAGAAGATCCGTGGTGCCGTCGAGGCGCATGCCCAGCACGATATGCACCGGCTTGTCGCGGATGATGCTGTCGTCGCGGATTTTTACCCGCAGCGTGTCGAAGAAGATCGCGGGATAGAGTGCGTTCAGCCGGCGGTGCCGCCAGGCGGTGAGTGCATCGTGAAGCGGGCCTGTCCGGCCGGTCGGTTCCGGCGCGGGTGCGTTCTCGTCGATTTCGGGAATATGATCCTGGAGTTCGCGGCTGCCGGGGAGCGGCGCATACATCGCGGCAATCCGCTCGTCGACGCCGGGAACTGGCTGCGCGTTGTGGGCGGTGAATGTGGGGTCAAGGGCGTTCGCGAGGTCGGGTCGCGTGTCCGCCGCGATCTGGTCGGTGGTGGCCTGCGGCCTGTTGCCCGTGTGGTCGGTGGCCTGGCCGTTGAGGATGCGGGTGCTCGGGTCTTCTTTCAGGCCGGTATTGAGCAGACGCTCGATCAACGCCTTGTCCATATCGCTTGCCAAGGCCCAACTCTGGGGCGTGTCCGCGGTCGTGCGGTCGGTTTGCGCCTGCGTGTCGGTTCCTGGCGTGCCGCCTGCCGGGTTGGTTCGATCGGGAGCCGACATCAGGGTGCGTTCGTAGGCGCGTCCCCAGATTGCCGGATGGGTGGTTTCCCCGCTGACGCCCAGGGCGAAGGCGGCGGCGTCGGTGGCTGCGGGGTTCGTGGCGTTCTCGGGGGCGGGCGCGGGCATGTCCGACAATGTGGGGGAAAGCAGCGCATCAGGAGGCGCCAGCAGGCCGCCTGCCGCCTCGGCTGAGAGGATGGCCAGGGCTGTGATGGCTTCCGCCGACAGGGTGACGGTATCGCCGCCACCCGATGCCGACGCAGGATCGGAGCCGCTGCCAGGGGGCGATTCGCCGGCGGTCTTTGATGTGTCGCCCTCGGCACCCGGAAAGGAGAGGGGGACCGAGTCAGGCTGTATGGGGTCGATCCTGATCATCGGGCTGTTCCCTTGAGGGGTGGGGGTGGGATCAGGCTCCGTTTCAAGGATTAGAGAATCGTTAAATCATGCTGAAACGCCGGCTGGGGACCGGATCGGCTGCTTATGTTGCGTTGGTGGTCGGGGCTTTGCCGAGGACGACGTGTCGTGTCCGGTAGCGTTGATAGAGGAGGGTCCACAGGGCCAGGCCGCCCATTGTGGCGTAGCCGAGGACGGGGCCGGCCACGAGATAGGTGCCGATCGGCAGGCTGTAGATGAGCGCGACCGAGACGCCGACGTGCGCCACCTGGCCGAAGCCCCATACCAGCGTCATGACCATGATCGTATGCCGTACAGGCGGGTCGTCGCGCCGTGCGTCGAAATCGGCCAGGGCCCGGGCGGATGTACGGGCCATGGTGGCCCGGGCCAGCGGGTAGATCAGCGGTTTGCCGATCGCGGCCGAGAACAGGAAGGCCAGGCCGATCAGGAATGTCGCCATCTGTTCGCGCAGTTCCAGCAGCCGGGCCGAGCCGCCGCCGACGAATGCGAGCAGGGAGAGGGTGATGCCGGCCAGGGCGATGAGGGACAGCGCATCGATCCGTCGCCTGTAGACGAAGCTGCCGATACTCCACAGTACCGGGGGCGCGGACGAGGCCAGCAGCGCGTCGACATCGCCCCAGCCTGCGTGCATCCGGTCGTAGATCAGTGCTGGGGCGGCGAAATTCACCGCCAGATCGAGCGCCAGGAGCGCGAGGCGGGGGGCGCGGCGATGCAGGCTGTTCATTGCGCTTCACCCCTGGCGATCCAGTTGCCGTGGAAGCCGGGCGGCACGCGGTGGGGCAGGCGGATGCTGGCAACCGGCGGGTCCTGAAACCGGCGGGCGTCGAGGATGACGAGGTCGGTCGTCTCGGTCGCCATGTCGATGACGAAGCCGATCAGCCAGCCATGGCCTTCGGGACTGTCCGCGGTCTCCGGCACGAAGACGAATTCGCCGGGATGGCGGTTGGCGCCGAAATCATGGATTTGCCGTTCGCCGGTTGCGAGATCGTGCGCGTAGAGCGCCGTTGCGCCGAGAAAGCGGCTGGCGGGATCGGCCGGCAGGGCGAGGCTCCAGGCGTGGCGGTAGGGTTGGCCGAAGAATCGTTCGTCCGGGCGGGGGAATTCCTGGGGGGCGGCGTCGAGCGTGCGGATGGCGACCGTGCGGCCGGCGGGGTCGACGGTCCAGCGTTCCAGCCCGCGCGACCGTGCATCCGGCCCCTGCGCGCCGTCGCTGAACATCGTGTCATAGACGCAGAGATCGAGGATTACCTGCCCGTCATCCGTGTCATGGGCGTTGGCGACATGGAAGGCGTATCCCGGTGCGACCGGGCACCAGATGATATCCTCCTGCCGGCCCTGGCGCGGCATCAGCCCCACCCGTGCCTGATGCGCCGGGTTCCAGCGATAGGGAAAACCGTGGCCCGCGACCAGTGCCTTCATGGAAAAGGTGACGGGCAGGTCGAGGATGATTACGAAACGGTCGGTGATCGCGCAATCATGGATCATCGGGCCGTGCTTGACCGCGATCGGTTCCTCGCGGATCACGCGGCCGGTTGCATCGATCACGACGTAGCGGATGGTGCCGGGGTCGCGGCCCTCGTAACAGATGGCGTGCTGTTCGCCGGTTTTCGGATCGCGGTGGGGATGGGCGCTGAAGGAGCCTTGCAGCGAGCCGTCGAAAGGAGTGTAGCGCTGATCGTCGAGTGTCTCGCCGAGTTCGACCGGATAGCTGCCGGCCTCGACCAGCGCGAAGGTGCGGCCGCCGATATCGACGACGTTGGTGTTCACGGTATCGAATGCGTGGCGCGGCCCCGGCGCGGGGGCGACGCCGCGCGCCTTGGCGACGGCATTCGAGCGGACCCAGCGGTTGCGGTACCACAATGCGCGGCCATTGGCGATCGCGAGCCCATGGACCATGCCGTCGCCGATGAACCAGTGATAGGAGGCCGGATCGGGGGCCACCGGGTTGGGGCCGATGCGCAGATAGCGCCCGTCGAGCCCGGCGGGGATCGTGCCGGTGACCGTCAGTTCGGTCAGCGTCCGTTCCTCGGTCATCGGCGTGTGCATGCCGGTCAGGAACGGGTTGCCGTTGGCGGGTGGCGGCAGGTGTTTGCGGTTGAACGCGGCCAGGGTCCCGATGCCCTTGGCCACTGTTCCGCGGATCAGCGTTTCGATCGGGCTTCCCATGTCGGCCTCCGATGTTTACGCTGTTAATATGAGTGGAAATGATAACAGTGTCAACTTGAGGAAGCGGTCCTATCATCATGGTGATCTGCGCGCGGCGCTGATTGCCGAAGGGCTGCGCTTGCTGGGGGAGCGGGATGTGGACGCGCTGTCGCTGCGCGAGGTCGCGCGCGGCGTCGGGGTGAGCGCGACTTCGGTCTACCGCCATTTTCCCGACAAGGATGCGCTGCTGACGGCGCTGGCGCTGGAGGGGTTGGCGCAGCTCGGCGGGGCGCAGCGCGCAGCGGGGGAGGAGGCTGGCGGCGGCTCGGCCGGTTTCGCGGCGACGGGGCGCGCCTATGTGCGGTTTGCGCTCGCCCATCCGGCGCTGTTTCGCCTGATCTTCGCCTCGCCCGTGCTGGCGCCCGCGAAGGCCGCCGGCACGCTGGATTCGGAAGCCGGGACGCTGTTGCAGGCCAATGCCGCGATGATGGCGGCCCGCCAGGGGGGGGAGGCCGCCACCCGCGCCATCGAGGCCTGGGCCCTGGTCCATGGTCTGGCCATGCTGATGCTCGATGGCCAGATCCCGGCGGACGAGACGATTATCGAGAAGGTGATCGGGTAGGACCGATCACCCCCTGGGCCGTGGCGGGATGGCCTGCGGGCGGGCGGTCACGGATTGCCTCTGCGCCTGCGGCCGACGCGGATCGCTATCAGGGCCGCCAGGCCTGCGAGGATGATGGCGAAGACCAGCTTGATGGGGAGGCCGGTCCCCGCCTGCGCCTGGGGCGTCTGCGGTGCGGTGGGGGCCTGGGATGGCACGTTGGCCGTGGCTGCCATCGGTGATGGCGGGGCCGGTGTCGCCGGGGTGGTTGCGACCTGCGGCGGGGGGATCAGAATGGCCGCGTCGTCATCGGATAGGAAGCCGTCCGTCCTCGGGCGGTGGGCTGCCTGCTGCCAGGCGGTGATCGCGGCCCGCGTGGCCTCGCCATAGATGCCGTCCACCACCGTATCGGCCGGCAGGAGGCCGAGTTCGACCAGTTTTTTCTGGAGCGCGATGTGGCGATCCAGCGGACGTTGGCTTTCCGCGAGGGCGGCGCTGGAGAGCCGGACGCGATATTGGGCCGACAGACGGTCCATGGCGTCGCTGTAACAGGCGGCACCGTTGGGTGGGATGGTCTGCGCCCCTGCGCCCGGAACGGGCAGGCCGCAGGATTGGTTGGCCATGTTTTCGTCTGCGACGACCTGCTGCCTGAGGTCCTTCCATCCGTCCTGACCGACCTGGTGGCGCAATGCGTAATAGACCTGGTCGAACATCAGCTCGTGCCGTGCGGCCTCGCTGTCCTGGCACAGCATGGTGGCCACGCCGTTGCCGGCCGGCGGAGGGTCGCAGGGGAAATCGGGATGGTATGGCCCGGACGGCGCGGAGCCGGCGCCCTTGGCGGGTCGGTCGGACAGGAGTACGCGGGCCTGCGCGGCCGAGATATAATCATTGCGGGTCAGGAAGGCCGCCAGTCCCTGCGGGAAGGGAAGCAGGATGCGATCGGCCTTGGAGCAATAGCGGCCGTTCGCGGTTTCCTCGGCGGATTTCAGGCTGCATGGCGATACGCCGAACCCGCTTTTCGTCGCATTCTCCGCACGCGGCAGCATATGGGCCCAGGCGGCGGAAAGCTGGCCGAGGCGGGCCCGGGTTGCGACGTAATAGGCCAGATAGCCATTGGGCTCCGACCGGCCGGAGGACTCCCATTGCCGGGTCTGCTTCGCCAGATCCTCGACCAGATAGGATCGGTAGGCCGGATCGTCGCTGACATTGGTGAGTTCGCCATCGTGATAGCGATAGAGCATTACGGGGGTGAAGGACCCGGCATGCGAGGCGAAAGTATATAGAAAAGCCTGATCGTAGGTCACGATGACGGGGTCATGCGCGCCCGGCACCGCGACGATGGCGGGCGGGCCGCCGCCATCCTGCATGCCAAGGTCGGCATGCACCCATTGCCCGTCCGATCCCCGTCCGAAGATGGAAGTCACCTCGCAGCAATGGGCACCGCCCGTATAGGCCGAGACCATGACCTGCGGCACGGCGGACGTGGCATCCAGCCTCTGGATGCTCACCCTCAGGTCCATGAAGCCTGCATCCTGCCCGTAGGGCGCCAGCGGAAAGGATGCCGGGCGTGCATGCCCCTTTGCCCTGACGGACAATATGGCGATGCGGCAGGTGGATGGCGGATTGGGATCGGCCGGCTGCCATGCCATGGCGGCGCCGCATTGCGTTGAGGGTTTCAGCGTGATGGAGGCTGCCAGCCCGCCGGCGGCGAGATCGAGCCGGGCGCGGTCGCCGAGGCTTGCCTCTGCCAAAGCCGGCACGATGGTCGATGCCGCGTGCGCCGGCCGACCGCCGATGGACAGTATGACAAGGGCGAGCAGGCCGGAGACGGCAAGCCGGTGTCCGGTTGCGGCATCGTGAAGAAATGGCTGGGACATCAAACTGCTCTTTCCGATAGAGGGTTCCGGCGACGTTCTGCCTGGAAACGTCATTTCGGCTTTCGGCGGGCGCCTTTTCGCGCGGGTTTGCTGCTGGATGGCCGGCGGGCCGGTTGCGGGGGCGGAGCCATGAGGTTCATGAGAAGGGCCATGATATCTTCGTCGACTCCGTCCGGCATGCCTTCGTCTATTGTGAACGAGGCGGCACGCCGTGCCTCCAGTGTCTGGTCGACGATCGCCGCCATCACGGGTATGCGCTGGAGCGGGTCGCCCTGGCTGATCGCGCGTGCGGTCATCGCGAAGGAGGGGGCCTCAGGATCGCCCTGGTCCTTCAGGAGCAGGGCCGTCCGGGCGATGATGGAGGCCCAGAAATCCCGACGTGTTTCAAGCCAGGTCCATAATGCATGCGCGTGGGCCGTGCTGGTGGCGTCGGTTCCGTCGAATATGTCGTCATTATCCTCGAACCAGTGGCCGATCATGGGATAGGACGGGGGCCAGTCCTCGCTTGCGGCGACGAGTGTCTCGCGTTCCTCCGGATCGAGGGAGGCAAGGGCGTTTTCCGGATCGTACGCGCTCAACATTGCCTGGACGGAGGCGTCCTGCGTCGGGCGAAGAGACGTCAGGGCGCAGGCCTCCGCGACATCGGCCAGGCCGGGCGCGGGATAGACGGCATTTTTACGCCCTTCCGCCAAGGCGAAGCCCAGGGCGGCCTGGATATAGTCCAGCGAGACGTCGCCCTTGCCGCCGAGGGCCGAAACCTGTTGCAGGAGGCCACGCTGTTCCGCCGCGTTGGCGCAGGGGACGACATAGGCATCCTTTACGCCAAATCCCTGCTTGAGCAGGACCATGGCGATTGCCCGGGCCCGGCCTTTCTGAAGCCCGATCGCGAGGCTTTGCGCGCCCGCGCCGTCGATAGGGCTGGAAACGCATCTTACGATCCGATGCGATGGCGGGGTGTCCCTGTTCTGGGAAATACCGGACCGGATGGCGTTCCTGATCAGGGCGTCCACGCGCTGCCGAACGGGTTCGTCGACGATCCAGCTTCTCAGAACCGCCAGGCGGCCGAGGGCCCGCGGACTGAGCCTGCCGGCGGCCAGGCGATCGGTCAGGCCTTCGAGGGCGCCGCTCCGGACCTGTTCGGACATATCGAGAAGCCAGGCGCAGGCCAGTTGTTCGAAGCGCGTATCGGGATTCGCGGCGGCGACCTTGCACAACAGGGATCTGGCGTCAGGGGGAATACCGGGCAGGATTTCGGCAAATGCCTGATGCAGAATCGAGGGATCGTCGCCGATATCGTTCAGGAGGCTCTCGGATATCTTTGCGAATGCAGCTTCGGGACTGGTTTCGTCCCCTGGGAGAAATGAGGACGTTTCCCGCAGGATGGCCTGCTCGCCGGGCGCCAGACCTGCCGGGACGGGGAGGCCGGCCCTGACGTAGCATCGGGTTATCGCAATGTTGCCGCCCACCGTGACCAGGCCTTTCCGGGACAGGTCGACCAGATGGTGCGATACGGCATCGAGGCACCGTTTGCCGGAACGCTGGCCGCCTTCCTGCGCCATGCGGGCCTGGTCGAGCGTTATCGTCAGGAGCGTGCACAGTGCCTCGTCCGCCTCGTCGCCGGCTGGTGTGGAGGCGATTTCCTGCGCGAGGGCCTGGACATTCTGTGGGTCGGCGGCAAGCGCGCGGGCTGCTTCCGTCTGCATTTCGTGAAACAGGTGGCCCGTATCCGGTGGTGGGGCGGAGGTGCGCGGCGGACCGGGTTTCTTGGTGGCCATACTGTTCCTTCAGGATTAGGAAGGGCAGGACGCCCCCGGATGGACCTGCTTTTTCTGATATTGAACGAAAAACACTATGAAGTGGTTACGGGGCGGGTCAACTGTAACCGTCTGGTCCGGTGATGGCGGGGGCGCGATTCATGTCGGGTTTCGATCGTATCGATCTGGTTTTTCCGCTGATCCAGGCGCCGATGGCTGGGGTTTCCACGCCGGCGCTCGCAGCTTCGGTCTCCGATGCCGGCGGTCTCGGGTCCATCGGTGTCGGCGCGGCCGATGCGGCCGGGGCGCGTCGGATGATCGCGGAAATCCGGGAGCGGACCGATCGTCCGTTCAACGTGAACCTGTTCGTCCATCCGGCACCGCGCCGCGATCCGGCGCGGGAGGAAGCGTGGTGCGCGTGGCTTGCGCCCGTGTTCGCCACATTCGATATGCCGGCGCCGGCACGATTGCGTGCGCCTTACAGGAGCTTTGCCGACGATCCGGAGATGCTGGACATGCTGCGGGTGGTCCGGCCGCCGGTGATCAGCTTCCATTTCGGGTTGCCACCAGCGGATATCGTCGCGGCGCTGCGGGCGACCGGGGCGGTGCTGCTGGCCACCGCGACCAGCGTGGATGAGGCGCGCGCGGCCGAGGAGGCCGGCATGGACGCGATTATCGCGCAGGGGATCGAGGCCGGCGGTCATCGCGGGATGTTCGACCCTGCCGCGCCTGACGATGCGCTGGGCACCTTCGTGCTGACCCGCCTGCTGGTCCGGCAGTGTCGCTGCCCGGTGATTGCCGCCGGCGGGATCATGGATGGTGCGGGCATTGCGGCGGCACTCGATCTGGGCGCTGTTGCCGTCCAGATGGGGACGGCATTTATCCTGTGTCCTGAATCCGCTGCCGATGCGGCCTATCGCGCGGCGCTGACGGGGCCGGCGGCCCTTCATACGCGGTTGACCAGCCTGATTTCCGGCCGGCCGGCGCGGGCGCTGGCGAACCGTTTCACTGCCCTGGGCGACGGGGGCGACGTGCCGGTTCCGCCGGATTATCCCGTGGCCTACGATGCGGGCAAGGCGCTCAATGCCGCAGCCAAAGCGTGTGGAGAAACCGGGTTCGGCGCCCAGTGGGCCGGGCAGGGGGCACCGCTGGCGCGATCCATGCCGGCGGCGCAACTGGTTGCCTGTCTGCGGGAAGAATTTGCGGCTGCCCGCGCGGAGGCAACGGCTTTGCCGGATCGGCGGTAGCAGCCCACCCGACGCGCGCGGCCATTTCTATGGGACGAGCAGGTGGGGCACGATGGGCGATGCATGGCGGATGACGGCATCGGCACTTTCGCGCACCGTGATCCCGGCAAAATGGCTGCCGACGATCCATGCCCCGATGGAGGCGGTGACACCGTCGATGCGATGATCGGCGTATTGCTGATAGATGCGGGGATAATCGCCGTAGGTGCCGGGCTCCAGCGCCAGTGTTTCCGTGCCGGAGACGATGCGGACATTCTCGCCGCCGCGCGCGTGGATGGGCTTTTCGACGTAGCGTTCCATGCCGTCGGGCGTCCAGGCGGCAGGCAGAAGGAGCGGGTGGCCGGGATGGCGCTGCCATAGCGCTGGCAGGAGCGCCTTGTTGGAGAGAAGGGCCGTCCAGGGCGGGTTGAGGAACCGGCAGCCGCATTGACGCAGGTGGCGGGCGCCCGCATCGCGGAACATCAGTTCCCACGGATACATGCGGATCATGGAGCGGATGATGCGGCCGCGATGCAGCAATCGTCCGCCGGTGCTGATCTCGAGGTCGCGCAATTCGCAATGCACCGCTTCCAGCCCGGCCTGTCGCACCCAGTCGGCATAGTAGCGGGCGTGGACCGCATCCTCGCGATTGTCGGGATAGGGAACGACATGGACGATATCGTCCACGCGGTCCTGGGCGCGGAGCGCCATCAGATGGTTGACCAGTGCGGCTTCGCTGAGCGCGCGGTCGGTTTGGGCGGGATGGGTCGCGTGCCGCCATGCCGTCTGCATGCGCGTGCTTTCCGGCAGGGTGGCGGGCGTATCGGCATTATATTCGATCAGTTTCGGCTGCCCGTCCTGCCACGCGAAATCGAAGCGGCCGATCAGGAAGGCATCGCGGCGTTCCCAGGAATCGCGCACCACCGGCTGCATGGCCTCGGGAATGTGGAACGCGTCCAGGCCGCGCCGTGTGCGGACGGCGTCGTCCACCAGGTCGAGGCACATGCGGTGCAGGCTTTCGGCCGCGCGGCGCAGGGTCTCGGTGGCGGCCGGCGCGATGGCGTAATACGCATCTTCACGCCACGCGAAGCTGCCGTCATCGTTGCGGTAATAAGTGTAGCCGATGGCGTCGGCATGGCTTTGCCAGTCGGGGCGTGGGATGCACGCGATGCGCCTGATGCCGGGGAGCATGGGGAGACGAGGGTTATTCGCCGCCGCCGCCATGGCCGGCGGCGCTGGCGCCGAAACCGGCATGGCCCGCCGATTCCGCCTCGCCGCCGCTGCCGGCCGCGCGACCGGCGCGCGGTGCGTCGTCGTCGTCATCGCTGCTGCGGTTACTGGTCGGGGTGAAGAATGTGCCCCCGCCGGAGGCATGGTACGAATGGTGGCGTTGGTGATCGCAATCCTCCGGCTTGCGGTTCTGCGGATCGTCCGGTCGGGTGGCGGTCGCCGCCGTGGGCTGACCCTGCGCGGCGGGAGCGTCCTGACGGCAGGCCTGGTTATCTGCCTGATGGCTGGAGTCGACCAGGAACGCTGTTGCGCCGGCAACCCCTATCGCTCCCGCGGTCGCCACAAAAATGATTGTCGTGGGTTGGGTCATTGAAAAGATCCTGACAGATGACCGGTTGTTAGGGGCGCACTCATTCCTGCACCACGGCGCGGCTGGCGAGCGTGCGCATGCCGTCCGAGATCCGGTCGCGCAACTGGCGCAACTGCGTTTCCTGCGTGCGGGTGCGCTCGACGGCCAGGCGGTCGTTCTCCGCCATTTCGGCCAGTGCCTGCGTCACCTTGTCGGCGGCCTGGGAGAGGGCTTCGATCTGGCGTGGATCGACCCCGCGCTGGGCGGCCGTGGTACGCGCGGCTTCCAGCGCGCCGTCGGCCACCAGGCCCAGCACCTGGCGATCGGCCTCGTTGAGCTTGTCGCGGGCGGCGGCGGCGTGGCGATTGTCCACCTGCCCGACGGCGACGGCGCAGGCGGCCTTGAGGTTGGGAATGGTCTTGGTCAGAGCCGAATGCAACGCCACGATCCGGGCCTCGGCGGCCTCGCGCGTGCTCTTGAGCATCGGTACGGTCAGGGCCGCGCGCATCAGGCCTTCACGCTGCTCGGCGAGGTGCCCTGCGAAATTGGCCAGCCGGCCGCGCAGTTCCATGACCTCGGCGGCGTCCACCGGGTCGTTGGTTGCGAGTGCGTGCCGGCGCAGGCTCTCGGCCTCCTGCTGTCCACGTTCCAGGGCAAGCTGACCGGCGGCGATGTCGATATTCAGTTCGCGCACCGCGTGCCGCAGGGCCTGGTACATCGATTCGAAATTCTCGATATTGCGCTTGAGGTCCGCGATGGTGGTGCGGGCCCTGGCCTCCTGCTGGTCCATCAGGGTGGTGAAACGCTTGCGGTTTTCGGCGAAGCCGGACAGCGCGTCCTTCGCGCCGCCGACCAGGCCGCCGATGCGGGCCAGCAGGCCGCCGGGCCGCGCGTCCTCGCCGCTGGCGATCTTGCGCAGGTCGGCGATGCGCAGGATCTTCACTCCGTCCAGGACCGAGGCCGCGATATCGCCCACGGCGTCGGACTGGCCCAGGGTGCGGCCGGCCAGCATGCGGTCGGCGATCCCGGCAAGCTGGGTCAGCGCGCCGGTGCCGTGTTCGAGCAGGGTATTGAGATCGTGGAAGTTCACCGCGTCCGCGCGCCGATGGGCCTCGGCGACCATGTCGGGCGGCAGCCTGTCCAGTTCGACCAGCCGGGCGAAGGCGGCCAGCGGCTGGTGCAGCGGGCCTTCGGAAGCCGCTGCGGGCGGGGGTGCCGATGGTTCGGCGGGCAGAGCGGGCGGTGTGGGTTCGTCCTCGGCATACAGGGCGCTGAGGTCGAGGGGCTTGTCCTTGTCGGCGTCGTTTTCCGGCGGCATTTCAGATATCCATCGACAGGGTCAGGGTCGGGGCGATGTCGAAATCGGGGTCGGGCTGGCCGGTGTCGAGCATGGCGGTTCCGACTGCCAGGAATTCGACGATATGGTCGCCCCAGACATGGGAATCCTCCTGCAGGCGGGTGCCGATGATCTCGTTGGCGCCGCTGGCGGCGGCGTGGGCGGTCATGCGCTCCATCGCGGCCTCGCGGGCCGTGTAATAGGCCTGGGTGAACAGGTCCAGTTCCACGCACTGGCCAGTCTGGCGCAGCGTGGTCAGCAGGCTGCGCCGGGGAATATGCTGGACGCAGCAGCCGATGACCAGATCCAGCGGCCGGCGGCCGGCCTTGAGCGCCAGGGCGAAATCCTGGCCCGACAGGTCGGACGTGAAGGGGCGCCCGTCGGGGCGGCGGTAGCCGGAATACCCAGCCTGATGGACGATGGCGGTGCCGAAGGCGCGGAATTCCAGCATGCCGGAATCGGCAAGCTGCGCGATTTCCAGCCTTGTGCCGACGATTCCGTCCGCGCCCAGCGCCTCGGCTTCGGCGCGCATGATCTCGACCGCCTTTTCGCGTGCGCCATACATGGCGCCGGTGATGTCGATCAGTTCGTAGGCGCTGTTATTGAGCTGGAAATTTGCCTGGACCTTCCAGATGCTGTTGCCCATGCACAGGCCGAGCGCGCGGAAGCCCGCATGTTCGACCACCAGCAGTTCACGGACGCTGAAATCGGAGGTGACGACCCCGCCCCGCGCGTGGCCCGCCATGAAGCCGGCGGTCGCGGTCGCGGACGGGCCGTCGCCGGAAGGCGCGGCATCGGAAGAGGCGGGTGTCTGGTTCCAGCCCGGTGGGCTGGCGGCGGGGTGGCCGGGACCGTCGGCCGGGGGAAAGCCCGGCATACCATCGAAAATGCCCATGCGCTGTCGTCTTTCTTCCCTAGCTGAACAGATCGCCGATATTGCCGAGCAGGTCGCCGACGGCGCCGGTGGCGTCGGCGGCCCCGGTTTCGATGGCCGCGCCGATGAGTGCGGCCGCGCCGGCCAGACGCTCTTCGCCCGCCAGTTCCACCGCCGTGTCGAGCAGTTCGATCTTTTCGGCGCGGTCGGCGTCTTCTTCCGCGACGTCCATCCCGTTTTCGATCTCGGCGAAGAGCGGGCGGTGACGCGCCATCCGCGCTGCGTGGCCGTCGAGCGCGGCCAGGAAGGTGGGGATGAGCGGGAATGTGCCGGGCAGCCGTCGGTAGCCTAATTGGGTGATTGCGGCGCGCAGGCGGCAGGAGGTGACGATCCCGTTGTTTGTCTGCACCGAAATCGAGACGATTTCGTCATGGGCCAGCGCGCCCGTCCAGAAGGCGCGCAACGGATCGTCGGCCAGGCGGGCCAGGGCCGCGTCGCGCGCCTGACGTTTCCACTGACCCAGCAATGGGGTTTCGCCGCCGCCCCAGGGAGCCAGTGTCGCGTCATAGTGGAACGGGGCATCCACCGTTTCGATGGCGCCGACCGAAAAGCCGATCGGCACGAGGCCCGCGCGCATGGCCAGGGCGAAAATGGTGGCATTCCATGGCACGCAGGGCAGTGCCGCGCTGGCGTCGAGGCCCGGAACCGCCACCGCGTCGCCATGCAGCAGGAAGCCCAACGTGCCGCCACCGCCCGCCAGCCGATAGCGCAGGTTCAGCACGGCATTGGCACCGCGCGACAAGGCGGCGGCGCGCAGGCGGAACATGGCTGTGCGCCAGCCCTGTTCATGCACCGTCGCCCAATGCGACTGGCCCAGGGAAAAGCCGGTCTTCCACCATGCTTCGGCATGGATGCTGCCCAGCGCGCATGTTGCGCCTCCGGCGAGGCTCTGGCGGATCGAACCCAGCCGCACGATCGGGGGCGGCCGGCCGTCCAGTCGGGCGAAGGCATTGCCGGCCGATCGTGCGCCGGAGGGGGAAGGGGAGAAAGGGATGGCATGCGCCGGAGCCGGCCCGGCGGTGCGCGCGGATCTGCCGCCGCCCAGAAACCCCAGGAGGCGCCGCAATGTCATCCGGACCAGCGGGTGGCGTGTGCCAGCGCGTCGCCTTCGCCGGAGACGGTGCCACCCAGTGCGCGGACCTGCCCCATGAGGGTTGTGATCCATTCACGCAGCGGGACGGTCCGGCGGCTGAGGGCCACGCCGCGGACCTCGTGGACGATGGTGGCCTCGATATCTCCGCCGGCGCGGGTCAGGCGGAACAGATATGTGCCCAGGCGGATGTCCAGCCCGTCGATGGTTTCGGCCCTGCGGAAAAGCCCGCGTTTGCTGCGGGACACGGTCGTCTGGCGTGGCAGGGCCTGTTCGCAGAGATGGGCAAAACGGTCGAGGAAACGGTCCCGTTCGGCTTCCGCTTCACGGATCAGGGCAGCCACGTCGTCGAAGGAGTCGGTCATCGTCCGCGCCCACCTCCTCGTGCTTCATGCAACGGGCCGTGTAACGTTTCGTCAAAAAAACGGGCGCGTCAAGAACGGATCGTGCGACGGAAGGTGCGCTCGCGCGGGGTCATCGATGACGGTCCTGACCCTGTTTGGCCGTGTATTCCGACGTCGTTTCGAGAGATCTGCGGATCGTGGACAGGCCGCGTATCGGGAGAAAGGGTTCCTCCCGATCGCGACGCCAGGCGGGGTTGCTCCCGCATGGGAAAGCCCGTCAGCGCGTCTGCTGGATTGCGGAGAGCAGCCAGGCGCCCCCGCGTGACGGGCGCATGAAGGTCCAGAGTTCGGTGATGGTGACCCGTTCGGTCGAGCTGCCGTCGATGACGCGGCCGGTCATGTCGGTGGTGATGTCCACCATCGAATAGCGCATGGCGACCGTCGCGTAGTCGAACCCGTTCTCGCTCCATGCCTCGGACAGGTCGCCACGTTCGAAGCGCACGTCCGACACGACGTTGCGCGCGCCACGGCTGGCCAGGTCGGAAAGCTGGGCGTTGAAATAGCCCACCATCTCCGGCGTTGCCATGTGCTGGAGGGCCGGCAGGTTCTGCTGGCTCCACGCTGCCTGGATATCGAGCAGCAGGCGCTGGAAGGCACGGTAATCGTCCGGGGTGATCGTCACCTGTGCTGCCGCTGCCGAGGGGCCGCCCTGGCCGTAGGCGGGGGACGCCGCGATGGGAGTGCCCTGCCGGGCCCCGCCGCTGAACCGGCGCACCAGCCAGCCGATCAGCAGGCCCAGCAGCAGGAGCTGGATCAGCAGGCCGAAGAAGCTGCCGCCGCCGGTCAGCCCGCCGGCGATGCCGTGGCCGAACAGCACCCCGAACAGGCCGGCGCCCAGCATGCCGCCCAGGAAGCCGCTGGCGAACGGATGCGGCCGCGCGGCATAGGGCGCGCTGTACGGTGCGCCGTAGGGCGAACGCGGATAGGAGGACGGGCCGTTGACATAGCCGCCGGATGAGGGCTGCGTGATCGAGCGCTGCATCGGCGACGCGCCGTACGGGGCGGTCTGGGTGGGCGCCGGCGCGCTATAGGTGCGCGACCCCCGGCTGCCCATCGAATAGCCGCTGCCGGGGCGGGCGTCGGCGCCGTGCGGCAGCAGGGGCGATACGGCGAGGGCGGTGCCCAGCAGCAGGATGGTGAAACGGCGGGTCTTGTGGACGGGCTGGTGTCGGTTGGTCATTGCTCTGTCCATATCCTGTCGTGCGGGGCTGCGTTCAAGACCCGGCGATCATCATATCGTCGATGCGGATGGTCGGGGCGTTGATGCCGTGGCGGAATACCAGGTCGTCCGCCAGGACCATGCGGGCGAACATGTCGTTCAGGTTCCCGGCGATGGTCAGCTCCGCGACCGGTTCGGCCAGTATGCCGCCCCGGATCATGAAGCCGGCGGCCCCCCGGCTGTAGTCGCCGGTCAGGCCGTTGATGGCCGAGCCCATCAGTTCGGTGACATAGATCCCATCCTGGATGTCGGCCATCAGCGCCGCCGGGGTCGGGGCGCCGGGGCGGGCATACAGGCTGCCCAGCGACGGGCTGCCGCCACGGCTGGCCCGGCCGTTGCCCGCCAGGCCCAGTTGCCGGGCGCTGCGGGAATCCAGCGCCCAGTTGATCAGCATGCCGTCCTGCACGATGGCCAGTTCGCTGCAACGCACGCCTTCGCCGTCGAACGGGCGGGCCGACAGGCCGCGTACCCGCGTCGGGTTGTCGAGAATATCGACGCCCCGCGGCATGATCCGCTGGCCCATCTTCTCCTTGAGGAACGAGGTGCCGCGTGCGATGGCGCTGCCGTTGACGGCCCCGGCCAGGTGGCCCAGCAGGCTGGACGATACGCGCGGGTCGAAGACCACATGCATGCTGCCCGTGCGCGGGCGGCCGGGGTTCAGGCGGGCCACCGCCTTTTCGCCGGCGCTGCGTCCGATCGTGCCGGCATCCGCCAGGTCGGAGAGATGCACGGTGGCATCGTAATCGTAATCCCGCTGCATGCCGGTGCCCTGGCCGGCCAGCACGCTGACGGAGACGGAGTGGCTGCTGCGGGCGTAGCGGCCGGAAAAGCCGGCCGACGTCATCAGCACGATATCCGCCAGGCCGAAACTGGCCGAGCCGCCGCTGCTGTTGGTCACGCCCGATACCGCCAGTGCGGCGTCCTCGGCCGCGCGGGCGCGGTCCATCAGCGCTGCCGTGTCGGGCTGTGCCGTGTCCAGCAGGTCCAGGCCGGCGGCATCGACGAAGCCCTGTTCGGCCTGGGGGGACAGGCCGGCATAGGGGTCCTCGGGCAGGACGCGCGCCATGGCCAGCGCCTGTTCGACCAGCGCGTCGAAGCGGGCAGGGTCGAGGCTGGTGGCTGAGACGGACGCCGATTGCCGGCCGAGGAAGACGCGCAGGCTGAGGTCGCAGGTCTCCGACCGTTCCAGATCCTCGGTCTTGCCGTTGCGGATCTGCACGCCGTGCGCCGTGCGCGCCGAATAGGCGGCATCCACCGCGTCGGCGCCGGCGGCGCGGGCCTTGCCGATCAGGGTGCCGATCAGGTCGAGCGGGTCGGTGCTCATGCCGCCAGTGCCTCGGCGATCGAGCCCAGGGTGGGGATGTTGTGCACCGGCCCCAGCGATGCCAGCGTGGGCGTGCCGCGGAACAGGCGGGCGGCGACGCGCTTGACGTCGTCGATCGTGACCTTGTTGACCAGGCTCACGGTCTCGGCCGTGGGCACCAGGCGGCCGAAGACCTGGAGCTGGCGGGCCAACTGCTCGCACCGGCTGCCGGTGCTTTCCAGCGACATCAGGAGCGAGGATTTGAGCTGTGCCCGGGCGCGGTCCAGTTCGTCCTGCCCGACCTCATGCTGCACCTTGCGCAGTTCCTCCAGCGTGACGGGCACCAGTTCGCTGGCCTGGTCGGCGCCGGTGCCGGCATAGATGCCGAACAGGCCGCCATCGCGGAACGGGGCATTGAAGGAATAGACCGAATAGACCAGCCCGCGCTTCTCGCGGATTTCCTGGAACAGGCGCGAGGACATGCCGCCGCCCAGCAGGGTGGAGAGCAGCAGGACCGGGTAATAATCCGGATCGCCGTAGCCGACCGAGGGGAAGCCCAGCACGACATGGGCCTGGTCGAGATCCTTCTCGCGCCGGAACTCGCCGCCCGCGTAGCGGGAGTCGAAGCTGGCGGGGCTGCCCAGTGTCGGCAGGTCGCGGAAATGGCGTTCGGCCAGGGCCACGACATCTTCATGGCGCAGGTTGCCGGCCGCCGCGACCACGGTATTCGCGGTCGTGTAATGGCCGCGCATGTAGCGCATCAGGGTCTCGCGGCTCATGTCGCGGATCAGCGCCTCGGTGCCCAGCGTGGGGCGGCCCATCGGCTGCTCGGGGAAGGCGGTTTCCTGGAAATGGTCGAAGATGATGTCGTCGGGCGTGTCGTTGGCCTGCCCGATTTCCTGCAGGATCACGCCGCGCTCGCGCTCGACCTCGTCAGGGGCGAAGCTGCTGTGGGTGAGGATGTCGCCGATGATGTCGGCGCCCAGGGCCAGGTCTTCCTTCAGCAGTTTGACGTAATAGGCCGTGTGCTCGCGCGCGGTGTAGGCGTTGATATGGCCGCCCACATTCTCGATTTCTTCGGCGATGCCGGCGGCGCTGCGGCGTTCGGTGCCCTTGAAGGCCATATGTTCGAGGAAATGCGAGACGCCGTTTTCCTCGGCGTGCTCGTGGCAGGTGCCGGCGGCGACATAGGCGCCGAACGAGACGGTTTCGACCCGGTCCATGCGCTCGGTGACCACGGTCAGGCCGGAGGGGAGGCGGGTAACGTTGATCTGGTCGGTCATCAGGGTCCTGCGTGACGGTCCGGCCGGCGGGGCCGGGCGTCCGAAGAAAGGGGAGGTATGGGCGTCAGCTGTTTTTCATCACCGCCGCGCGGACACGGTCTTCCACCGCGTCCAGTTGGTTGGGTACAACGTCGTAACGCTCCGGCCGGTCGAACAGATCCGCGAGATGTGGCGGAAGGGCGGGCCGGATGCCGACCGCCTGCGCCATCGCGTCGGGGAATTTGGCCGGATGGGCGGTTGCCATCGCCACCATCGGGATGCCGGGCTCGCGGAACATCCGCCCGGCCGCGATACCGATCGCGCTATGCGGGTCCGCCAGATACTGGCTGGCCTGGTAGAGAGACCGGATTTCGGTCTTCGTGTCCTCGTCTTCAAGGGCCAGGGCGTGGAACAGGCCCGATGCCTGGCGCCAGACCGGATCGGGGACGTTCATGCGGCCCGTGCGGCGGAAGTCGGTGACGATCCGCGCGCAGGCTTCGGCGTCGCGGTTCAGCAGTTCGAACAGCAGGCGCTCGAAATTCGACGACACCTGGATGTCCATCGACGGCGAAAGGCTGGGCACCACCTCGCGCGCGCTCATGTCGTTGTCGCGCAGGAAGCGGGTCAGGATGTCGTTGCGATTCGAGCCCACGCAGAGCGCGCGGACCGGCAGGCCCATGCGGCGCGCGGCCCACGCGGCGAGGATATTGCCGAAATTGCCGGTCGGCACGGCGAACGACACTTCGCGGTCGGGCGCGCCGAGGGAAAGGGCGGCGTAGACGTAATAGGGGATCTGGGCCGCGATGCGCGCCCAGTTGATCGAATTGACCGCCGAGAGGGCCATTTCCTGCCGGAAGGGGGCATCGGCGAACATGGCCTTCACCAGGTCCTGGCAGTCGTCGAACGTGCCCTGGACCGCCAGGTTGGTCACGTTGGGTTCCAGCACCGTCGTCATCTGCCGGCGCTGGACGTCCGACGTGCGCCCCTCGGGGTGGAGGATGACGATGCGCGCGCGTTCGCGCCCCCGGACGGCCTCGATCGCGGCCGATCCGGTATCGCCCGACGTGGCGCCCACGATGGTGACGTGTGCGTCGCGCTCGGTCAGCACATGGTCGAACAGGCGGCCCAGAAGCTGCATCGCCATGTCCTTGAAGGCGAGCGTGGGGCCGTGGAACAGTTCCTGGACGAACAGCCCGTCCTCGACCTGGACCAGCGGCACGATGGCGGCGTGGTCGAATCCGGCATAGGCTTCACGGCACAGGCGCAGCAGCACGTCGGGCGCGATGCAGCCCGCGGTGAAGGGCGCGATGATCCGTGCCGCCAGGTCGGGATAGGGCAGGCCGCGCAGGGCCCGCCAGTCTTCGGCGGTGAGGACCGGCCAGCTTTCCGGCAGGTAAAGCCCGCCATCCTCGGCGAGGCCGGCCATGAGAACCGAAGAGAAATCGCGGACGGGGGCCTGTCCCCGGGTCGAAACGTAGCGCATGGGACCTTCATACCGCCAAGCGGGCCCTGCGCGAAGGGGGGGCGTCAGCGTACGGGGGCGGGAAGGGCGGCGGTGTCGATGCGGTAGATCGTGAGCGGCCACTGCACCGTCATCTGTCCTTGATTGAAGCGCGGCGTGAGGTCGAGCTGCGCGGTGGGGATGTAGAGCTGTCCGGCGGCCGTGATGGCGGGCGTGGCCGGCCAGCGCAGGCGGGGATCGACGACGATGCGCTGGTAGACGCGCCCGGCGGTGAAGCGGAAGATGCTGCCGGTCGCGATATCGTCGAAATACAGCGTGCCGTCGCGGGCGACCGTCATGCCGCCCAGCGGTGGTGTCTTGTACCAGAGCGTCGGGCTGTCATCGAGTTCGAAGCTGGTGATGGTGGGATCGGTCAGCAGGTCGGTGCCGATCCGGTAGAGCGGGCCGCAGGGAGGCTGGTAGTACAGCCATTGGCCGTCGGGGCTGATTTCGATTTCGGTCGCGTTGACGATCGCCGCGCGGCCGCTGCCGTCCCGCACCACGTGGCCGCCTGCGATGATCGGGTGCTGGGCGGTCAGCGAGGGGTGGTGGTCCATCAGGCGCCGCTGGGGGCCGTGATCGAGGTCCAGCACGATCAGGCCCGGTACGCCGGAATCGAGGATGAAGGCGTGGCCCCTGCCGACCCGCACGCCCGCGACGTGGCTGCCGGGGCGCAGGACGGCAGGGTCGATCGGCCAGGTGCGGGTGACGGTGGCAGAGCGGGTGTCGATTTGCACCAGTTTGGGGGGCGCGACCGGGTGGTCGGCAGCATCGAGGCCGCTATCCAGCACCCAGAGCGTGCCGTCATCGGCCAGTTGGAGGCTTTCGGCCGAGACCAGGCGGTGTTCGGGCGCGGTGGCGGGGTCGGTCCAGGCGGCGTCGGGGAAGGGGCGGGTCGTGCCGGTGGTGTCGCGGAGTGTCAGGGTGGGGCCGGGCGCGCCGGTCCAGGCCGGGCTGTCCAGGATCATGCGGCCGTCGGGCAGGACCGCCAGGGCGGTCCAGACCTGGCTGGTCGTTTCCGCGACCGCGACCATGGGGGCCGAGGGATCGAGCGGCGGCGCGGGTTTGGCGGCCATGGCCGGTGGCGTGGCAGGGAGGATCGACAGGGCCAGCGCGGCCGGGATCACGCGGAGCGGGAAGGAGCGGGTGCGGAACATCGGCGCCATGTCGCCACGATCGGCCGCCGATGGCAACCGGCCGGGCGCGTATGGCCGCCATGGGGGCGTGTACGCCTTGACCCGGCCGAATGGGGGCGACGGCCCATTCGGCGCGGGCCGCCCCACATCGCAATTCTCGCGGTAGAGGTCGCCTGAGCCGCCGAACTTTCAGTTGCGACCGCCATTGACCTTGATCACCTGCCCATTCACCCAGCCTCCGTCCGGACCGGCCAGGAAGGACACGACCTGCGCGACGTCGGGCGGCGCGCCGATGCGGCCGAGCGGGATTGTCGCGGCCAGCGCCCGTACCGCCGCCGCATCGCGCATCGCGAGCAGCAGTTCAGTCGCGATCGGCCCCGGTGCGACGGCATTCACCGTGATGCCGCGCGGCCCGAGTTCCTTCGCCAGGGTATGTGTCGTCGCCTCGATCGCCGCCTTGGTTGCCACATAGGTGCCATGCGCGGGCAGCCAGGCGCCGATGATGCTGGTCGACAGGTTGATTGCGACCGCCCTCGCGCAGCCGCCGGGCGCCCTCCCGCATGCCGTTGAAGGGGCCGATTTTTCCGTGCCGGCGGCGAGGAGGCCGGCTTGAATGCATGGCATTTTTTTTAACGGTACCCGGGCGTTCGCCTTGTCCATCCTTGCCTCGATTGGCGTCCTGTTCCGCTCAATCGTCACGACAATTTGGGGAACTCCGGTTTATCGCGCGTCGCGACGTGGCTCCGTCGGCAGGTGACGGGCACCCTCGTATCATGCTACTCTGAAGTTGGCGCGTGATAACGCCTTTTCAAAAGGGCGGCCTCCTATGTCGGGTGGCCTGCCGAATACAACACCCGGACCTATGGTCCAGCGGTGCGCGGCTGCTGTCGCGCATCGTCTGGGAAATAGGCAGGGCGTGCTTTTGCCCTTTTGAAACACGTTATCACCCGCCCGACGCCAGGAAGGGCGGGACGATGCGTGTCCGGATTCGCCTTTGTTTCGTCCTGCCGGCGTCGAACGTCGTCGATGGTGCATGAGGTCGAAATGGCGGATCGGGACGAAGGCAGAACGTCGTATATGTCAGCCCATGACGTCGCGGCGTGCCTCATCAGGGGCTTCGGGCCGGACGCCTACCTCGCCGTCCGCCGGCAGATCGTCCGGTGCATGGAACAGAATCTCGCCGACGAAGCGGTGTTCTGGGTGAGAGTCAGGGAGCAGGTTGCGTCGCTGACGCGCGTCGTTCGCAGGAAAGATGAGCGGCTTCAGTGAGCGTTTTCTCGTTCCGCCGTGGCAACTTCCGGCTGGCGGGACGGTATCAAACCATCCCTGTTTCCTTCGGTCGGCCAAGGCGGGATATTTTTGGCAGCACGAACAGCGCCATCATGTTGATAAAGAAATGAAGGAGCATCACGACATACAGATTGAAGCCTACGCCCAGGAGAATGCTGAAAAGGATGGCCAGGCAGAAGGTCGACAGGATGCCCCGAGCGCCCTGATAGCAATGCATGCAGCCAAAGGCGAGGGCGGCAACAAGAATCGCCGTCATGGCGTTCTCGCTGATCGTGTATATCAACACGGGGAGGGCTCCGCGGAACATGATCTCCTCTGAGATCGCGGCGTTCACGCAGAGCAGGACCAGGTAGGTTTTCTCGGACTGCGTGTCGGGGCGCAGGGCGGAGACGGCCTCGGTATTGTAGAATTTCCTGCCCCTGCGGGTCCGCGCCACAAAAACGATCGCGATCAGTCCGATGCAAAAACCGAACAGCATCGGGACAAGCTGGCTCGGGTCAATGCTTGTGTTTTCATGCACAACGCGAAAAGCGATCTGGTAAGGGAGATAGATCGAAGTATTCGTGCGTTCAAAGTTGTAAATCAGGCAAGATCCCGCGACTCCGAAACATAAAAACGATATTGCGAGCCAGGATCTGTAAATTCTGACTTTCTTCTCGGGTGGGGACTCCTTCAGTCTTCGAAATGACTGGCTGCCTCGCGCCGCAACGATTGCGAAGGCTACCGCCAGCGACAGGGCGAGAAGTTCTGAATGCAAGGCTTCGACCTCTCGTGGGGCTCACGTTCTGTCCGACAGGCTCGGTTTTGCAGAATTTCATGAATCGAGAGGTATGGAAACCTGTCCATGGCAGTGCGATATCAGCGCGCGGGCGAAGGGCAGGCGTCGATCGTTCCGTCCCGGCCCAGGCCGCGCAGCGTGAGCGCCGTCAGAATCAGCAGAAGCGCGACATAGGCGTCGGTCGTGGCGCGCAGGCCGCACGCGCGCACCGCGAAGCCGGCGAGGAAGGCGGGCGCGCTGAAGGCGAGATAGCTCATGACGAAATAGCTGGCGGCCAGCCCCGCGCGCTCGTGAGATTGGGCGAGCGGTACGATCGTGCGCAGAGCGCCCTGCACAGTCAGGCCGAGACCGGCACCGGCAATGGCCGCCCCGACAAGAAAGACGGTCAGGCTCACGATATGCAGGCCGACCAGCACCAGCGGCAGCCCCGCCAGCACGGCGACCGCGCCCCGGCGCAGCAGGAGCGTGCCCGGTCCGGCGAGATGCACGATCATTGCGACGAGAGCGGGCGCCATGACGACGGCGACCACGGCGCCCCCGAGCAGAACCCCACCATTGTCGTGGCTGGCGATGCGTGCGATTGCCGGGCCGAGCGAGAGCAGAAGGCCCGCCAGTGCCCAAACCGCGATGTTGGCCGGGGCGATCCGCCGCATGGCGCTGCGCGCCGCGAGAGGGACGTGGATTCGTGGCCGGAGGGAGGCCAGCGCGCCCGGTATGCGCGAGACGGTCTCGGGAATGGCGAAGACCACGCCCGCGGACATGACCATGCCGACGGTCAGCAGCCAGAATACGAAATTCAGGGGATCGGGCGCAAACCTGACCAGGATGGCCGAGCCGAGGGCCAGCGCGGCCATCGAACCCATGGGAACCATGCCGCTGATGAGGCCGCCGCGTTCGCGATGGGCGTCCTGAAGCCCCGCGCTCAGCGCGCTGGTCGCGATGCCGGTCGCGAGGCCTTGCAGGGCCCGTCCGCAAATGACGTCGCCAATGTTCGCCGCGACCGCGAACTGGAGCATGGCGACGGTCTCGACCGCGATGGCGAGCCAGATGACCGGACGACGGCCGAGATAATCCGACAGAGACCCCAGGCACAGCAGCGCGAGGAGCAGCGTGAGGGCGTACACCGCGAAAGCGGCCTGCAACATCGGCAGACTTGCGTGCCATTGCGCGTGATAGAGCGGATAAAGCGGCGTGACGGCCGCCGAGGCGCCGAGGAAGAGGAACAGGATGGTGCCGTAGATCCACAAGATTCTGGCGCGGATGGGGGGAGTCATGACGTACTCCTGTCTAATGCAAAGATTGTGCGTTAGAGTGATAGTGAGACGCTTCATTAAAAGCAAATTATTTGCTTTAGCAGGGGGAAAATTATGTCCGAGGCTCGTAGCCCCATGCGATCGGGACCGCGTCCGGGTGGACGTAGTCTGAGAGTGCAGGAGGCCGTGCATGCGGCGGTGACCGCGCTGATCGACGAAACGGGACGGGAGGGTCTGACCGTGCCGCAAGTCGCGGCGCGCGCGGGGGTCACGCCTTCGACGATCTATCGTCGGTGGACCGACATGGCGACGCTGATGCGTGACGTCGCGCAACGCAATCTGCGCGTGGACTGCCCGCTGAAACCGTGTGGCCGCCTGTCGGTGGATCTGCCCGCCTGGGCGGAGATGTACCAGGAGGAAATGGACTCGACGCCCGGCCGGGCAATGATGCGTGACGTTCTGCGCGGTTGGGACGGGACGCAAAAAGCGTGCTCACTGTTCGATGCGGTGCGGCCGACGATCGTGTCGATCTGCGATGCCGCCGGAGAGCCGGTCACGTTCGATGTGGAGGCGGTGATCGATGCCGTGGTGGCGCCGGTCCTGACACGTATCCTATTCACGGACGGGCCCTTGCCCGCCACGCTTGCGCGCGACGCGGCGGTTGCCTTCGTCGCGCGGCATGCGTCGGGCGGGTAGCTGGATGTCCGGGAGGCGGCCCGGAGCCATATCCATTCACATTGGTTGATGGATATGGCGACGGATTATTTGTTTTTTATAGGATCGCTATCCGGCGGGACAGGCAGTTCTTACGGGTTGCCCGTGTTCGCGGGGGACGTGTCCGACCACATGTCGCGATGAATCTTCCACTGCCCATTCTGCTTGAGCAGGACGATCGTCTGCCTGCCGCGTTCGACGACGTGGCCATTTGTATCGAGCATCCTGATCTGGGAGATGCTGGTCGCGGCCGTGGCACTACCGTAGATCTCGTAATGATCAAATTGGGCACCCCCGACGAGATCCGGCCGCAAGATCTTCTCGAAATAGGCGAGGATCGCCGCGCGGCCGGAAATCGCCTCCGCGTTCGGCGGCAGAAGCTCGGCGTCATCGGTGTAGAGACGCGAAATCGCCTGAAGATCTCCTTTGGCGAGATCGGCGGCAAACTGTTCCGTCACAGCCTTGACCGCGGCCGGGTCAGGCGATTGCGCGCCGGCCGCCGAGGCGGGCGAATAGTGTAGCGCGAGCGCCATCGACGCCCCGAGGATATAAGAGAGCGGCTTTGTGACCTTCATCATGATGTCTCCATGAATAATCATTGAATGGTGAAAAGGGGAGGTTGGTCTCAGAGCTGGGAACAGCCGCCGTCGACCACCAGTTCCGTTCCGACGACGTATCGGGATTCGTCGCTTGCAAGGTAGAGAACAGCCGCCGCGATTTCTTCAGGCTGGCCCATTCGCCCCAAGGGCACAGTCGAGGCGAACTGCGTCTTGAAGGCTTCCACCTCGGCTTCGGACAGGCCGAGCTTGCCGAGCAGCGGCGTTTCGATGCCTCCTGGCGCGACCGCGTTCACGCGGATCTTGCGGTCGAGCAGTTCGTAGGACCAGCTTCGCGCGAACGACCGGACCGCCGCCTTTGCCGCCGCGACCAGCGACAAGCCGTGTTTTCCGGTCTGATCGATAAAGGAGGTCGTAAGAATGACCGATGCGCCCTCGCGCAGCACGGGCAAGGCCGCCTGCATCGTGAACACGGCTCCTTTGACGCTGATGTCCATGACATCGTCGTACTGACGCTCATCGATCGATTGCAGCGGTGTTGGAATGACGTAACCCGCATTCGCAAACAGAATATCAAGACCGCCGAAGGTCTCCTGGACACGGGATGCAACCGCCTGCATGGCCTCGATGGAGCGAACGTCCGCGGCAAGGACGAGCGCCTCGCCGCCGAGTTCGGCATGCACGTCGGCGAACCGGGATTCGTCGCGGCCGGTCACGGCCACGCGGGCACCCTCCTCGATGAAGCGCCTGGCGGTCGCGAGACCGATGCCGCTTGTGCCGCCGGTGATGAGTGCGGTTTTTCCTGAAAGTCTCATTCTGGATTCCTCACATTCAAGAGCCGCAGAAGGCGTCCCTTATCGGTCCCGCCGAACCTAGCCGAATGGGAAATGTCCGAAAGGACGTATTTCCCTTAAATATAGACATGGCCTTGTGGGGAACTGGGTGTGGCTAAAAATGAGGGAACTAGGTCCTTTCGGAAATATGCGCCTGGAACTAGGAGTCGCAACTGTTCAGCAGCCGACCCTGCGCGACGGGGTGGCTTGAGGAGAGCGATATGTCTGAAGTTTTCGACGAAACCGTCACCGAAGAACTGAGCGCGTACGGCCGCGCGCGGCGTCATGCGATGCTGATGGGCGGAGCGGCGCTTGCCGCGACCGCTACAGCGGGCCTCCTGTCGGAAAAAGTGCGTGCCGGTACGGTCGGCAAGGCCGAGAAGCCTGTCGAATTCCTGTTCGCGATCTATCCGAACGGGACGCTCCTGGATTTCGCTGGCCCCAATGAAATCCTCTCGCGTATTCCCAATACGAATGTTCGGTTCGCCAGCCCCGCCGGCGGCCTTGTTACGCTCGAAAAAGGCGTTGTTTTCGGACCGACGGAAAAACTGTCCGACATAGACAAGGTCGATGTCATCTGCGTTCCGGGCGCTCTTGATCTTTCGGCGATGATGAAGCCTGAAATTCTCACGCACATCCGGAAACTGTCCGAGACCGCGCAATATGTCACGTCCGTCTGTACCGGCTCCATCATCCTTGCCGCCGCGGGTGTTCTGAAAGGAAGGCGCAGTGCCTGCCACTGGGCGTTTCTGAATGTGCTCAAGGAATATGGCGCTATTCCGGACCCTGCGCGCATCGTGAAGGACGGCCGGTTCATGAGCGGCGGGGGCGTTACCGCCGGGATCGATTTCGGCGTGGCGATCGCGGCGGAACTGCGCGGGGCCCAGGCCGCGCAGGAAGTGCAGCTTCTGGTCCAGTATGACCCGCAACCGCCATTTCATGCGGGCAATCCTTTGGAGGCGCCGCCGAACGTTCGTGATGCGGTTTATAAAATGCTGCCGGGCTCGGAACACGGCCTCATGCGGCCCATTCTCTGATCGTTCTTCCGGAAGATATCTTCATTGATGGCGCAGGCAGGCGCCAGACGCACCCATTGACGGCGCGTGATTCGCGCATGTGCCGTCAATTCGGGTGGACGCCGTGCCTCGGGATTCCTGCCTGCCGCCGAGGCGTCCATAGGGCCGGCTAAACGGCGCTTTCCTGCCGGCCGGCGCGCCGGATCGCTTGCGGCGGATGGCCGTGCAGTTTCACGAACGCGCGCCGCATGCGTTCCGGGTCCGCAAAGCCGATCGCTTTTGCGATCTGTTCGATCGGCTCGGAGCCATTCCGCAGCCGGACGCATGCCGCCTCCACACGCAAACGTTCCACCGCTCTGGCCGGTGTTTCACCGGTCTGGCGACGGAAGGCGCGCCCAAATTGACGGACACTCAACCTTGCGGCTTCCGCCAGCCGTTCGATCGGCAGAGGCTCGACCAGATGGTCGCGCGCGAACGCAAGCGCCATGCGGATACGGTCCGATTCCGGTTCCATCTGCGACATGGCCGAAAACTGTGACTGACCGCCGGAGCGCCGGTAGGGAACGACGAGTTCACGCGCGACCTCTCGTGCGATTTCGGGTCCGCGGTCCGTCTCGATGAGCGCCAGCGCCAGATCGATACCGGCCGAAATGCCCGCGGAGGTCCAGAATTTGTCGTCCGATATGAAAATCCGATCGGCTTCGACCCGGATAGAAGGATATCGCTGCTGGAGTTCCGGCGCGAGACGCCAGTGGGTCGTTGCATGACGGCCATCGAGAAATCCGGTTTCCGCAAGGAGGAACGCGCCCGTGCAGACGCTCGCCACGCGGGCCGTGCGCGCGGCGAGGTCCTTTGCCGCCGCGATGACATCGGGATTTTGGAAGGCCTGGATGTCGCCGCCGATGAAAATGACCGTATCGAAATCCATGTCGCGGAACGATCGGGTTGCGATGGAAACCCCGGCGCTCCCGACAACGGCGCCTCCCTCCTCGGAAATCACCGTCAGGCGGTAGGGATCCCTATCGATGAAAATATTCGCCTCCTCAAAGGCGCCCAGAGGCCCCGCGAGATCGAGGAGCCGATGATTGGAGCAAATGAAAAATCCGATATGAGACATGGTCCTGATTTAAGGGAAAAACGGATTTCGAGCCATATTTTTCTCGAAACGCTTTGAGTGCCGTGCAATTTCCTGGCCGGGTAATGCGGATTTGAATTCCTGAAAGCCTGACCGGAAATGTGGACTGGCGAGCGAGACCGGCCCGCAAGGGTCGCGTCCGGCGTGTGTTTCCGAGCATCGGAGCGGAGCGGCCTTGATGGAAGTGAGCACCGAAGCACAGGAAACGCGCGTCGGATCGCCGCCAGCGCGCATTTACGGTCAGGCTCTGAGAGAAAATCGTCAGAATATAGACTTCGTTCTCCAAATAGAGCATGGTGATCGACACGCGGCGAAGCGGCCTGTTCCATCGGACGACGATATTTTGCTCGCTTCAATGTCTTCATGTCCGGGAAGGAACAAACAGGAGATCATATCTCCCGGCCCGCTATTTCCGGCCTGGGGTGATGTGAGCATCCTGGCAACATGGGGAACAGGGCAATGACCCTGCATGAATTGTGTTACGGGCATGCCTGCCTCTTCCACGAAAGTTGATTCATTGAAGAACATGACCCGTCTGATTCTCGCGTCCCTGTCGCTTCTGGGTGGTTGGGGCGGACTTGCCAAGGCACAGGCGGGTGACACCGCTGTCCCGGCCTATGGCGCCATTCATGCGGCTGGGAACGTGGCCAACCATCCGGATCCCTCCCTGCGCTACAGGGTGGCGTTCGAGACGATGCGGGCCGCACCGGATCCAGCGCAGATCAATCCGTCGCTGGAGCGGGCCGCTCGCTTCATGAATCTCCTTGCTGCCGACGGGATACATCCCGCAATCGGCGATGTGGTGGTGATCGTCTACGGGCCGGCTACGCCGTCTGTCCTCTCCGACGCGGCATACCGGGCGCGTTTCGGACGAGACAATCCGAATACCGGGCTGCTGGGCGCGCTGCGTAAGGCGGGGGTCTCGATCGAGGTTTGCAGCTACGCTCTGTCGGGCCAGAAGATCGAGCGGGACGCCGTTGCCGACGGGGTCCAGATCGACCTGTCCGCCATGGTGACGTTGGCCAACCTGCAACTGAGAGGGTGGGCCGTGATCCACTGATGCCGGCGGAACAGGGGTGAAGGGGACGACTGTCCCCTTCCGGGTCCAGGGCGGCGCCCTGGTCGTGCGTTGTCTTCAGTACGGGCCTGTGCCGCAATAGCGTTCGCGCAGGTGGGCGCGGTAGGCCCTGGTCGAGGGCGGGGTGCCGGTGGCGGCCGCGACGATGCCGGCGGTGGAGAGACGGCTGGCCTGGCTATGTACATGGAGGCGCAGCCAGGCGACCAGCGGGGCGAAGTCGCCGCGTGCGATGCCCTGCGCAATGGCGGGGTCGGCGTCGAACGCCGCCTGGCGGAGCTGGGCGGCGAGGATGGCACCCAGCGTGTAGGTGGGGAAATAGCCCCAGGCGCCCGAGGGCCAGTGGATATCCTGCAGGCAGCCCAGCCGGTCGTTCGGCACCTCCAGCCCCAGCAGGTCGCGGATGCCGGTATTGAAGGCCTCCGGCAGGTCGCGCAGCGCCAGCGAGCCGTCGATCAGTGCGGTTTCCAGTTCGTAGCGGACCAGCACATGGGCGGGGTAGGTGATTTCGTCGGCGTCGACGCGGATGAAGCCGGGCTTGACCTGCGTGACCGTGCGATACAGCGCGTCGGCCGACCAGCCGGCGTCGGTCCCGGTCGCGCCGAACGTCTCGCGCAGCAGGGGGGCGATCCAGTCGATGAAGGGGCGGGAGCGCGCGATCTGCATTTCCATCAGCAGCGACTGGCTTTCATGCAGGCTCATGCCCCGGGACTGGCCGACGGGCAGGGTGTGCCACGCCGCCGGCAGGCCCTGTTCGTAGAGCGCGTGCCCGGTCTCGTGCACCACGCCCATCAGGGCGGAGAGGAAATCGGCATCGTCATAGCGGGTGGTAATGCGCACATCGTCCTCGGCCCCGCCGCAGAAGGGATGGATGCTGACATCCAGCCGGCCGCGAGACATGTCGAAGCCCAGCGCGGTCATGATCCGCCGGCCCAGGGCCTCCTGCTGCGCGACGGGGAAGGGGCCGGCCGGGGTCACGATCGGCGGCAGGGTGGCCTGGTGGGCCTGGGCCTCGGCGATCAGGCCGGGGAGGTCGCGCCGCAATTCGGCGAAGACCGGGTCGATATCGGTGCGGCGGGTGCCGGGATCGTACTGGTCCAGCAAGGCGTCGTAGGGCGAGAGGCCCAGCGCCGCGCCCTTGACGATGGCCAGCTCGCGCGTGCGCTCCAGCACGTCGGACAGCAGGGGCAGCAGGGCGGCGAAATCGCCGTCGCGCCGGGCCGTGCGCCATGCGACCTCGCACCGCGATGCGGCGCGGGAGGACGCTTCGACCAGTTCGGCGGGCACCGATGCGGCGTGCAGCCAGGCGCGCCGCATTTCATGCAGGTTCGCGGCCTCCCACGTGCCGGCGGGGGCTTCCGCCCGTTCCAGCAATTCGCCGACGCGCGGGTCGGTCAGCATGTCGTGGCACAGGACGCTGAGGGTGGCGATGCTGTCGGCGCGGCTGTCGGCGGCGCCGGAGGGCATCATGACATCCTTGTCCCATCCCAGGATGCCCAGCGCGTTGCGGATGCGCCCGATGCGGGCGAAATGGCTGGTCAGATCCTGGTAAGCGCTTTGTGGCATGGTCTCTCTTCTTGCGAATGGGACGGGCTGCCGCAGTGTGGGCGATGGCGGGCGGCGGATGCAACCGGGACGAATGGAATGGACGGACGACGGGACAGGGTGGCCGGAGCGATGAGGCTGCTGGCGGATGGCGACCGTGATGGCGCCACGTCGGTGCTGCGCGCGGCGTTGGTCGAGGCGCCGGACGACCCCGATATTTTGCATGGCATGGCCTGCGTTGCCCGTGCGTCCGGCCGGCCGGACCTGGCGATCGGGCTGGCGGGGCGGGCGATCGCGATCCTGCCGGCCGCGCATTTTCATATCACGCTGGGCTGCGCGCTGCATGAGCAGGGGCATCGGGAGCCGGCGCGCGCGGCCCTGCATGTCGCGACCCTGCGCGAGCCGCGCGACGCGCGTGGCCATGCGGCGCTGGCGGCGGTGCTGGGGGAGATGGGGCGGTGGGGGGAGGCCGAAGCGAGCCTGCGTGCCGCGCTGGGGCTGCGCCCTGCCGACACCGCGCTGCTGCTGGACTGGGCGCGTGCCGCGATCATGGGGGATGGCGTGGGGATTGGGCCCCGGCTGGAGGCGTCGGCGAGGCGGTTTGTCGCACAGGATGCCGGGCGGCTGCATGAGCTGGCCGTGCTGCTGTCCGAGTGGGGGCGGCATGGGGAGGCGGAGATCCTCTATCGGCTGGTGCGGGATCTGTGCCCGGACCAGGGGGCGGCCTGGGCCAATCATGGGGCCGTTCTGTTTGCGCTGAACCGGCATGAAGAGGCGCTGGCGGCGCTGGAGCAGGCCGACAGGCTGGTGCCGGATGTGCCGGAGACGCTGAACAATCTGGGGCTGGTGCTGATGGCGCTGGGCCATCTGCCCAGGGCGGGTATGGCGCTGGCGGCGGCGCGGCGATGTGCGCCGGACGATGTGCGGATCGCCGTCAATGATGCGACCATCCTGACCGACATGGGCGAGGATGCGGCCGCCGAGCGCCTGCTGCGCGGCGTGCTGGCCGAGCCGGAGGCGGCACGGGGCGCGGAGGGCGCGCGGGCGGAATTCAATCTGGGCACGCTGCTGCTGGCGCGGGGCAGGATGGCGGAGGGGTGGCGCCATCTGGAAGCGAGGGAGCGCCTGTTGCCCGAGATGCGCTGGCCGGCGCTTGCGCCGTGGGATGGATCGGCACTGCCTCATGGGCGCCTGCTGCTGCATGCGGAACAGGGGGTGGGCGATGCGATCCAGTTCCTGCGCTATCTGCCCTCTTGTCTGCGGCGGGTGGGGGTGGTGGTGGATCTGCCGCCCGCGCTGCATCGGCTGGTGCGGACGATGCCCGACCCGGAGGGGCTGATTGCGTCGCGCTGTGTGGTGCTGCCGGATGGGACACCTGTGCCGGACGATGTGGTGGCGCGCTGCGGGTTGCTCAGCCTGCCGCATCTGCTGGGAATGGCGGAGGTGCCGCCCTTTGTGCCCTATCTGCTGCCGCCCGTGCCCGAGGATGCTCGGGTGGGGCTGCCGCGGGTCGGGTTGTGCTGGGCGGGCAATCCGGCCTTTCGGTTCGATCGCAGGCGGTCGATCGCGCCGCAGATGCTCGCGTCGCTGGGCGATGTCGGGGGGATGTGCTTCGTCAGCCTCCAGCATGGTGCGGCGGCGGGTGATCCGCCCTTCGCCATGGAGTCCGCTGTCACGGGCGACTGGCTGGATACCGCGCTGGTCGTTGCCGGGCTGGATCTGGTAATTACGGTCGATACCGCGATGGCCCATCTGGCCGGGGCGATGGGGCGGCCGGTCTGGCTGCTGAACCGTTTCGGCGGCGACTGGCGGTGGTCCGCCGCGTTCGACCGGGCGGAGGCGCCGCGCTGGGGGAACGGGACCAGTCGCTGGTATCCGTCGCTGGAGCAGTTCAGGCAGGCTGGTCCCGAGATGCCCGCGTGCGCATGGCAGGCGCCGATTGCCGCGCTGCTCGCCGCGCTGGAATGCTGGCGGTGCGTCGTTCGATGAGGATTGCGATATCGCAGGGATTTTTATGAAGGGGCTCGGCTTTCCCGGATGCCGGCCGCAGGCGGATTGAAGGCTGCCTTCGGAAATTGCAGGGCGTCCAGGCGAAGATAGCTGAAAAGCCCCAGAATGGCCGTTGCCGCCATCATCCAGCCGGGGATCAGCGGATTGCCGGTGATGGCGATCAGCCAGGTGACGACGGGCTGCGTCAGGCCGCCGAATACGGACACGGCAGTCGCGTAGATGACGCCGAACAGAAAGGAGCGGCTGTGCGGGGGGAGGGAATCCAGCAGGACCTTCCACATGCAGGTCATGACGAAGCCCGAAAGCGCGAACATGGAAATGTTCAGCGCCAACTGGCTGCCGAGGCCGGGATCGTGGATGGCGTAATAATAGACGATTGGCGACAGGGCACCCATCAGAAGGGTGACGCCGATCACCGTACCTGCCGGGTGTGGATGGCGGGCGATGAAAAACATGCTGGCAAGAACGCTCAGCACGCCGAAGGCCAGGCCGGCCGCCATGGCGGCCATCCCGGTGGCCGGTGACAGATGGAGTACCGATACCGCGTAGCTGACGCCGAAGGTGCGGAGATAGGTGGAGACGGTGCCGCTGACGAGGGCGAGGAATACGAACAGAATCACCTTGCGGACCGCGAGCCGTTCCTCGGGCGAGGACGCCATGGCGGGGTGGGGTACAATCGTGTGGCCGGCGGCAAGGCGGCGGAGGAACAGGCCCGCTGGAACGATGATGAGCCCGAAGAGGAAGGGCACCCGCCAGCCCCAGGAAAAGAGGGCATCATGCGACATGCAGAGGGACAGGATGAGGCCCAGCAGGACGGCGAGCAGGCCGCCGAGCAACTGTGTCATGTACTGAAGCGTGCCGAAGATGCCGCCGAGGCCGCCGGGTGCGGCGGAATAGAGCAGTTCGGTCGCCGGCCCGACCTCGCCGCCATCGGAAAAACCCTGCAGCATCCGGGCGAAAATGATGATGACAGGCGCCGTGATGCCCATGGATGCCGCCGGCGGTGTGGCGGCGATCAGGAACGAGCCGAATCCCATCATGCCGAATGTCAGCATCAGGGCCGCATGCTGCCCGTGGGTTCTGGCAAAGCGCCCGATGATGACGGCGCCCAGTGGCCGCATGATGAACCCGACGGCGAACGTCATCAGCGCGTAGAGCAGGTTCATCAGGCTGTTGCTGTCACCGGGAAAGAATGCATGGCCGATCATGGGCGCGAAGAACGCGTAGGCCATGAAATTGTAGAATTCGAGGAAATTGCCGGCACAGGCGGCCCCGATCAGAACGTTTCTCCTGGTGCGGCTGGCATTCCGTTCCATCGATACGTCTCTCCCTTCTGTTCCGTTGGGCCGGGGCTGGCGAGCCGCGCGCGATATCGTGACGGGTTGGGCGCCACGATATATTACCGGTTTCGGAATGTTCTGGAAGCGGTTCGATGCCGCGAAGGCGTGATGAGGGACCGGAGCGGCGAGGTGTCGCCTCAGGCGGGAGGAGGCATGACCGCGCCGGTCAGGGCCGAAAGCAGCACGACGAGAAGCGGCGGCGCGCGCCAGACCAGGAGGAGGACGAAGGCTGTGACGACAACCGCGCAATCTGCCGCCCCATGTACGGCGCTGGTCCAGACCGGGTTGTAGAGCGCCGCACCCAGCAGCCCGACGACGGCGGCGTTGGTGCCCCGCATGGCGGCCTGGGCCCCTGGCCGGCCGCGCAGATCGTGCCAGAAGGGCAGGGCGCCCAGCAGGCAGAGAATGCCGGGCAGGAAGATGGCGCCTGTCGCGATGGCCGCGCCGGCCAAGCCGCCCGGCGGTAGGCCCGCGATCGTGCCGAGATAGGCCGCGAAGGTGAAGAGGGGGCCGGGGACGGCCTGTGCGGCGCCGTACCCGGCCAGGAATGCGTTGTCCGACACCCATCCGGGCGTGACGACCGCATCGCGCAGCAGCGGCAGCACGACGTGGCCGCCGCCGAAGACCAGGGCGCCCGATCGGTAGAAGGCATCGAACAGGGCGACGGGGCCGGGAAGCATGGGGATGAATGCGAAGGCCAGAAGCCCCAGGAAAACCGCCATGCAGCCCATGCCCGCGCGCCGGGACAGGGGCAGGAGCAGCGTGTCCGCCGGTAAGGCATCGGGCCCCCGGCACAGGAACCAGCCGGCCACGCCGCCGGCGATGATGGTGCCGATCTGGAAGAGGGAGCCTGGCGCGAGCAGCATCGTCACCAATGTGGCCGTGGCGATCGTGGCGCGCGGGCGGTCCGGGCACAGGCTTCGGGCCATGCCCAGCACGGCCTGCGCGACGATTGCCACCGCCACGAGCTTGAGGCCATGGAGCATGCCGGCCCCCGGACCCGTCGCCGCGATGCCGCCCGCGCCGTATGCGAAGGCGACCAGCAGGGCGGCCGAGGGAAGGGTGAAGCCGATCCAGGCCGCAATGCCGCCGGCCAGGCCGCCCCGTATGAGGCCGATCCCGAAGCCCGTCTGGCTCGATGCCGGCCCCGGCAGGAATTGCGACAGGGCGACCAGGTCCGCATAGGCCTGTTCCGTCAGCCATTTTCGGCGTTCGACGAATTCCGTCCGGAAATAGCCGAGATGCGCCACCGGGCCGCCAAAGGCGGTGCAGCCCAGACGCAGGAAGATGCGCAGGATCTCGAATGCCGCGCTGGTCGGCGGGCGATCGGACGGCATGCTAGTCCGCATGATGGAAGATGGTGTTGCCCGGGGACGCGCTACACACCGAAGAGCTGCCCGATACCGCCGGTGACGATCATCGCGATCAGCCCCCAGAACGTGACCCGAAGCGTGGGGCGCAGCGGCCGGGCCCCGCCTGCCACCGCGCCGACGGCCCCGAGACCGGCGAGTGCCAGGACGGAAATGGCGGATACGGCCCAGGACACATAGGGTTCCGGCGTCAGGACCGCCGTCAGGACGGGCAGGAGGGCGCCGGAGGAAAAGGCCGAGGCCGAGGCGAATGCCGCCTGGATGGGCCGGGCTGCCGTGCCGTCGGAGAGCCCGAGTTCGTCACGGGCATGTGCGGCGAGCGGGTCATGCTTCATGAGTTCGACCGCCACCTGGCGGGCCAGGGCCTCGTCCAGCCCCCGTTTGCGGTAGATTCCGGTCAGTTCGTTGACCTCGCCATCCCAGTCGGTGGCCAGTTCGCGCTTTTCGCGGGCGAGATCCGCGTGCTCCGAATCCGCCTGGGAACTGACCGAGACATATTCGCCGGCGGCCATGGACAGGGCCCCGGCCACCAGCGCCGACAGGCCCGCGACCAGGATGCTGCCGCGCGACGCATGAGAACTGGCGACGCCCACGATCAGGCTGCCGGTCGATAATGTGCCGTCATTGGCGCCCAGGACGGCGGCCCGCAGCCACCCCAGTTTCTCGACGGCATGGTGTTCGGCGTGCATGCGAAGTCGCGACATAAGACGGGCTGCCCTGATCAATGGAACCGGCAATTATTTATGATGTAAAATCTCTTTTTCTCGAAATGCATTTTTCAGGATGCATCGATGTCCGGTTTCATTTTGTTTTTATGTTCGCATTGCCGGCCTGTTCAGGTTGCTGTCAGGAATTCATGCCATGATTTCCAGTCGCGCAACGCGTGCTGAAGCCGGTGTCGCCCGGTCAGGGCCAGCGGGGGACGAGAGCGGTCTTGCCGATCGCCATCGCCCCGTGAATGGCATGCCGTCAGATGGAGAACGTTTCGACGGGCGGAGCGTCGGTGTCGCTGGTGGCGGCTTCCTCGGCCTTGCGCAGGCCCACGATCAGGGCCTCGCGGATTTCGGTCAGGCGGTGTTCGTCGGTGATCTTCAGCCCGAACAGGTCCTTGACGTAGAAGACATCGACCGCGCGCACGCCGTAGGTGGTGATGTGGGCCGAGGCGATCTGCAATTTATGGCCGCTGATCGCCTGCGTCACGTCATGCAGCAGGCCGGGCCGGTCGCGGCCGTTGATCTCGATGACCGTGTAGCTGTTCGAGGCGCGGTTATCGATCACCACACGGGGCGGCACGTGGATCGCGCGCATGCGGCGTCCGTAGCGCATGCGGCCGATGCCGCCGATTTCGCGGGCGATGTCCACCCGCCCGGAAAGGCTCTGCTCGACCAGTGCGGACAGGCGGGCGAGCTGGTGCGGTTCCTCGAACGCTTCGCCGCTGGCGTCCTGAATCCAGAACGTATCCAGCGCCATGCCGTTGATCAGCGTGTGGATGCGCGCGTCCACGATCGAGGCGCCCGCGATCGCCAGCGCGCCGGCGATACGGGAAAACAGGCCGGGATGGTCGGCAGTGTAGATCGTGACCTCGGTCACGCCGCGTGTCGGCAGGGGCTGGGTTTCCACCGTCAGCGGCGAATCGCGCCGTTCGGATTCCCGGATCAGCAGGGCGTGGCGGGCGTGGGTGTCCTGGTCGAAGGACAGCCAGTAGCTGCCATAGCCCAGGCCGAGGAAATGCTCGGTTTCCTCGGGGATGAAGCCGTCTTCTTCCAGGATTTCGCCCACCGCTTCCTTGGCGCGGGCGACGCGGACGTCGCGTTCGGTCGTGGCCAGTCCGCCTTCCAGCACCTCGGCCACGCGCATGTACAGCTCGTGCAGCAGGGTTGCCTTCCAGGCGTTCCAGACACGCGGGCTGACGGCGCGCATGTCGACGACCGTGAGCAGCAGCAGCAGGCGCAGCCGTTCGGGCGACTGGATGGTGTCGGCCAGGTCGAGGATGGTCTTGGGGTCGTCGATATCGCGCTGGAAGGCGGTCTGGCTGAGCAGCAGATGGTGCAGGACCAGCCACGAGACGGTTTCGGTTTCCTCGCCGGTCAGGCCCATTTCGGGGCAGACTTCCAGCGCGATCTCGGAGCCCAGTTCGGAATGGTCGCCGCCGCGCCCCTTGGCGATGTCGTGCAGCAGGATGGCCATGTAGAGCGCGCGGCGGGACTGGAGATTGCGCGCGAGGTCATAGGCCAGCGGGATCTCGTCGGCCATGGCGCCGTGCTCGATCCGGCCGAAGATGCGGATGGCCTCGATCGTATGCTCGTCGACCGTGAAGACGTGATAGGTGTCGAACTGCATCTGGCCGACGATGCGCGACCAGTCGGGCATCAGGCGCCCCATGATCCCGGTTTCGTTCAGGATATGCAGCCAGTAGGCATTGCCCTGCCGCCGGTCTTCCGCGGTGGCGTGGAAGCTGGGTGCTTCCTCGCGCGGTGCGCCCGTGCCTTCGGTTGCGGGGGCAGGGCGGAGGGCGCGCTCGGGCGGCGCGCCGCACAGCAGGTCGAGGAAGATCCGTGCCGCCTCGGGATTGCCACGCAGGCTGGCGGCGCGGCGTTCCCAGCGGATCAGCTTGTGCATGGCCAGCGGGTGGATCGGCAGCTTGCGCGTCCGCGCCCATTCCAGCAGGCGCATCATCTGGATCGGCTCGGCATCGAAGGAGGAGCCGCGTTCGGGCAGGATCTGGCCGTCCAGCACCGTGAAGCCCGCGTCGCGCATCGCGGCGTCGGCCTGCGGCGCGTTTGCGGTCGGGCCCAGGGCCTGGCGCATCACCGCCGGTTCCAGCACATGGGTCAGGCGCATGACCTCGCGCACCGTCAGGAAATAATGGCGCATGAAGCGCTCCACCCCGACCTGGCGGCCGTGGCGGGTATAGCCCATGCGCGCGCCGACCACGGGCTGGACGTCGAAGGTCAGCCGTTCCTCGGCGCGGCCCGAGATGTAATGCAGGTGCAGCCGCACGCTCCACAGGAAGTTCCACGAGCGGCGGGCCCGTTTGGCTTCCTGCTCGGTGAGCAGGCCCAGGCTGCTGAAGCCGGGGGCCAGCAGGTCGGAGACGTGGCGCGTGCCGAACGTGTAGCGGCACATCCAGTAGAGCGTCTGCAGGTCGCGCAGGCCACCGCGCCCTTCCTTGACGTTGGGTTCCACCAGGTAGGGGCTGTCGCCGAACCGGTGGTGGCGGGCCGTGCGTTCCTTGCGCTTGTCGGTAATGAAGCGCGCGGCCCCCGCCTCGACGCAGGCGACGATGTAGCGGGCCTCGAACATCGCGAACAGCGCGTCGTCACCCGCCAGCAGCCGTGCGTCCAGCAGCGTGGTGCGGACCGTGGTGTCGGCCTCGGCCTCGGCGATGCATTGGGGGATCGATCGGGTGGCATGCCCGACCTTCAGCCCCAGATCCCACAGGAAATACAGGATATACTCGACGACGCGGCTGATATCGGCCGAGGGGTCGTCCGGCGTCAGGAACAGCAGGTCGATATCGCTGAAGGGGGCCAGCATGCCGCGCCCATAGCCGCCGGTCGCGGCTACCGCCAGGGTGGGCCGTCCGGATTCGGGCGCGAATTCCAGCGCGTGCCCGACCGTGAAATCGACCAGCGTACGGATCATGCCGTCGGTATAGTGCGCCAACTGCTTGGCGGCGGAGGCGCCATGCAGGCGATGGGCTTCGAATTCCTCGCGCACCGAGGCCTGGAACCGGGCGAGATGCCGGCGAAACAGGCCGATGGCCATGTCGCGCGGGACGGGGCCCCCCGTTTCCGATGACAGGAGAGAGGCCGCGAGGCTTCGGGTCAGGTCCCTGACGGACAGGGAAGGAGAAGACAAGGTCGGCATCGCGGCGTGATCGGTTTCCTGAAAATGTTGACGGCCGGACGCTCGTCTGGCCTCAGAAGCTGCTTCAAAAGCCCCGATTGCGGCGGCCTGATGGCGGTTTTCCGTGCGTCGCGGCGGGCAGCGATCAAGGCCGCTCCGCTCCGATGCTCGAAAACAACCGCCTGACGCGCGGCAAGCCGCGCTTCCGCTCACCATCGACGCTTTTGAAGCAGCCTCTTCCTGTTCTATCCGTGTTCTATCCGTGGTCCAGATGCCGCGATTCTTCAAGCATCAGTTTCTTGAGGGCGTAGACCATGTCCAGCGCGCCGCGCGGCGTCAAGGCATCCGGATCGAGCTGTTCGAGCATCCGGCGCACCGCTTCCGGCACGCCGGGCTCGACCGCATCGACCGGTTCGGGCGTTGCCGGCGCATCGGTGGAGGAGAAGAGCGGCAGCGGCCGGGCGCCGACCGCGCGTTCCTTTTCCAGACCGGCCAGAAGCCTGGCTGCGCGGCGGACAACCGGCTCCGGCACGCCTGCCAGCCGGGCCACATGCACGCCCCAGCTTCGGCGTGCCGAACCCGGAACGACCTCGTGCTGGAACACCACCTGGCCCTTCCATTCGCGCACGCTCATGGTGTGGGGGGAGAGGCGGGGGAGGCTTTCGGCCAGTTCGGCCAGTTCGTGGAAGTGCGTTGCGAAAATCGAGCGGCACCGCAACGTGGAATGCATGGCTTCCAGCACCGCCCAGGCGATCGCCAGGCCGTCCAGCGTCGCGGTGCCGCGGCCGATTTCGTCCACCACCACCAGCGAGCGTGGGCCGGCCTGATTCAGGATCGCCGCGGTCTCGGTCATTTCGACCATGAAGGTCGAGCGGCCGCGTGCGAGGTCGTCCGATGCGCCGACGCGCGAGAACAGCCGGTCGACGATGCCGATCCGCGCGGCCTTGGCCGGCACCGGCAACCCGGCCTGGGCCAGGATCACGGCCAGCGCGCCCTGGCGCAGGAAGGTCGATTTGCCGGCCATGTTCGGCCCCGTGAGCAGCATGACGCGCTGGGCGGGTTCCAGCATGCAGTCGTTCGGGGTGAAGCGCTCGCTGCGCGGCAGCGCGGCCTCGACCACCGGATGGCGGCAGCCGGTCAGGGTGAAGGCGGCATCGTCGGTGACCTCGGGCCGGCACCACAGGCCGCCGGCCGCCAGATCGGCGCAGGATTGCAGCACGTCCAGCACCGCCAGCGCGTGAGCGATGGCCGGCACCGCCGGTTCGGCCAGGATGTCGCGCACCAGGGCGGCGAAGATGCCGCGTTCCCGCGCGCTCGCCCGTTCTCCGGCCTCGGCGATGCGGCGGTCCAGGCTGATCAGTTCGTCGGTCGAAAAGCGCGCGGCGCTGGCCGTGCCCTGGCGCAGGATCAGGTCGGTGCGATCGCGCACGCGCGTGGCGGCGGCGGTCGGGATTTCGATGACGTAGCCAAGCTGGGCGTGGTGGCGGATCTTGAGGCTGGCGACCCCGAATTGCTGCGCGTAGTCGTTCTGCAAGCCGGCGATGATCCGCCGGCTGTCGTCGCGCAGGCCGCGCTCGGCGTCCAGTTCGGGATCGAAGCCGGGGGCGATCACGCCGCCATCCTCGACGCGGGCGGGCAGGGATTCCGCCAGTGCCTGCTTCAGCCGGTCCTCCAGCGCCGTGCCGCCGCCCAGATGGCCCATGGCATCGGCGATCAGGGCGGGGGGCGTCGCGCGGCCATCGGCCAGGGACGCGGCAATGCGCCGGGCGATGGACAGCCCGTCGCGTACCGCCGCCGCGTCGCGCGGCAGGCCCCGGCCCAATGACAGGCGGGCCAGCGCGCGGGCGATGTCGGGCGTGCCCCGCAGCCCCTGGCGCAGCGCGGTGCGGACGCCGCCTTCCTCGATCAGCCACGACCATCCGTCCTGACGGGCGGCGATCGGTGCGCTACGGGTGAGGGGGGCGGCGATCCATTCCGCCAGCAGGCGGCTGCCGGGTGCGGTGACGGTGCGGCTGACGCTGGCCAGCAATGTATGTTCGGTGGTGCCGTCGCGGGTGCGCAGCAGGTCCAGGCTGGCGCGGGTGGCCGGGTCCAGGCCTAGGATGCCGCCATTTTCATGGGCGTGCGGGTGTGCCAGGCGCGGCATCTGTCCGGCCTGGCTGCGCCGGACGTAATCCAGCGCCATCGCGGCAGCGACGGCCTCCTCGTCCGAGAAGGTGCCGAAGGCGTCGAGGCTGGCGACCGCGAAGGTCTCGGCCACCCGGCGGCGTGCCGTTGCGGCGGCCGGCGTGGTGGCTTCCGGCGCGCGCCTGGCATCGAAATCGCCCAGGTCGACGTCGCCGGCGGCCAGGATTTCAGCCGGATCGAGGCGGCCCAGCAGGTCCATCAGCCCGTCGGGCGGGACGGATGCGGTTTCGAACGCGCCGGTCGAGATGTCGATCCAGGAGACGCCCCAGTTCCGGCTGGCCGGGGCACGGCCCGCACCGGCCGCCACCGCCACCAGCAGGTTCTGCCGGCCGGCTTCCAGAAGCTCGTCCTCGGTCAGGGTGCCGGGGGTGACCAGGCGTACCACCGCGCGGGCCAATGGCCCCTTGGGAACACCCTTGCCGGGTTTGCGCGGCGGTTCGGTCTGCTCGGCCACCGCGACGCGGAAGCCCCGGCGGATCAGCCGCGCCAGATAGGCCGAGGCGGCCGCCACCGGCACGCCGCACATCGGGATCGGCATGTCGCCGTGCGTGCCGCGCGTTGTCAGCGAAATGTCCAGCGCGCCGGCCGCCGCTTCGGCGTCGGAGAAGAACATTTCGTAGAAATCGCCCATGCGGAAGAACAGCAGGGCTTCGGGATGTTCGGCTTTCAGGGAAAACCATTGCGCCATGGCCGGGGTGGCGCCGTCCGGGGAAGGGAGCGTCATGCGGGTCTGTGTACAGGCCCGGATGCCGATGTGCCAGCCGGGAAATGCGGCGTCATGGCCGCTCAGGCCGCGCTGCCGCGCCGCCGGGCCAGCCGGGCGCGCAGCATCGTCCCGGCCGCGCGGAGTTCCATCACGCCGAGCAGGTGCAGCCCGACGCCGTAGGCCAGCATGCCGGAGGTGACCAGGAGCATCAGCGCCACGATCCGCAAGGGGCCGTGGCGGACGGCCAGGGGGCCGAGGACGGTCAGGTTCAGCATCAGCAGCACCGCTGCCATGCCCAGTGCCGCGAGCATCATCCGGGCGACCCGCGACAGCGTGGCGGGGGCGATGTGCAGGAGGCCCCGGCGGCGCAGCACGAAGCCGAGCGTTGCCACATTGACGATCGCCGCCAGGCTGCTGGCCAGGGGCGGCCCGGCATGGAGCAGCGGATGCATCAGCAGCAGGTTCAGGATGAAATTCAGGGTAAGCGTGAACAGGCCGATCCGCACCGGTGTCGCCGTGTCGCCCCTGGCGAAAAAGCCCGGGGCCAGGACCTTGATCAGCACGAAGGCGGGCAGGCCGATGGCGAAGGCGCGCAGCGACTGCGCCGACAGCATGGCGTCGCGCGGGGTGAAGGCGCCGTGCTGGAACAGCGTGGCGATGATCGGGTGGGCCAGCACGATCATGCCCAGCGCGGCCGGCAGGGTCAGGACCATGGCATAGTCGATCGCCCGGTTCTGCGCACTGTGGGCACCATCATGGTCCTTGGCCGCCACGTGGCGGCTGAGGACCGGCAGGAGGGTGGTGCCGGCCGCAGCCCCCAGCACGCCCAGCGGCAACTGGTTGATCCGGTCGGCGAAATAGATGAACGACACGCTACCGGCCGGCAGGTACGAGGCGATGACGGTATCGACCAGGAGGTTGATCTGGCTGATGCCGCTGCCCAGGCAGCCGATCGCCATGCGCCGGATCAGGGTGTGGATGCGCGCCGTCAGGCGTGGCGGCATCAGCATCAGGCGGAAGCCGGCACGCCGGACCGCCAGCAGCAGCAGCCCCAATTGGGCGACGCCCGATGCGGTGACGCCCCAGGCGGCCGCCTTTCCGACATCGCCGGTCAGCGGCGGCAGCAGGAGGATCGCCGCGATGCCGACGACATTGAAGGACACATAGGCCGCCGCCGCCACGCCGAACCGGTGCAGGCCGTTCAGCACGCCCGACACGAGTGCTGCCGCGCAGATCAGTACCAGATAGGGAAAGGTGATGCGGCTGAGCGTGACCGCCATGTGGTAGCGGTCGCCATCCATGGGGAAGCCGGCGGCGATCACGCTGACGACCTGCGGCATGAAGATCTCGCCCAGTACCGCGATCAGCGTCAGCCAGGTCAGCAGGACGCTGAAGGTCTCGCTGGCGAAGCGGCGGGCCTTTTCGGTGCCGTCGGTCGTGAGCATGGCGGAAAAGAGCGGCACGAAGGCGGTGTTCAGCGCGCCTTCGCCGAAGAGCTGGCGGAACATGTTCGGCAGGCGGAAGGCCACCTGATAGGCATCCTGGATCGGCCCGGCCCCCAGGAAGGCCGCCAGCAGCTGATCGCGCACCAGACCCAGCACACGGCTGAGCATCGTCCAGCCGCCGACCGTAAGAAAACCTCTGAGCAAATGGGACCTCCTGCCTTGCCGCGCGCATACTGCACGACCCTATTCATCCGGCCCAGCTTGATTCGGGCGGCGAAGGGAGGGGTCAGTGATCCAGGATCGTGCGTTCGATGGCCAGGCGCATGCGCCGGGATTCGGGCGAGGTGAGGCTGACGAACCAGTCGGCCAGCGCGCCGTCGCGGCCGATCAGGTATTTGTAGAAATTCCAGCGCGGGCGGGCGAGCAGGCCGCCCTGCTGCCCCAGCCAGCGGAAGAGTGGAATCGCCTCGGCACCGCGGACGTGGCTGCGCGTGGCCATGGGAAAGGTGACGCTGTAATTGCGGGCGCAGAAGGTGGCGATCTGCTCGGCGGAGCCGGGTTCCTGGTTGCCGAAATCGTTCGACGGTACGCCGATCACCGTCAGGCCGCTGCCGCGATAGAACGACCAGAGCGCCTGCAGGCCCTCGAACTGGGGGGTGAAGCCGCATTTCGACGCGGTATTCACGATCAGCACCGGTTTGCCCCGCAAGGCGCCGAGGTCGATCGTGCCGCCTTCCAGGGCCGGGAGGGTAAAGTCGTACGCGGTCGTCATGGGAGCCGATTCGGTCTGTTGCGGTCTATAACGGGCTGGAGCCTAGAGCAGTTTCCCTCGCCGCACGAGTGGGAACGCCCGGCGCGATCCGTCACTCTGGACAGCACATCGCGCAGGGCACAGTGTCGTTGCGGTTTTGTGCCGTTACGATGTGGATTGGTGGGGTGGAATGGCGGTCCTGCATGGCATTCTCGGGCTGGCCTGCCTGATTGCACTGGCGGTGGCGTTTTCGGCGGACCGGCGGGGTATCCGCCCCCGCATCATACTGGCGGCGGTGGCGATGCAGGTGGCGCTGGGGGGGCTGGTCCTGTTCGTGCCGCCGGGGCGGGTGGCGCTGCACGCGATTTCCGGCGCCGTCGATACCGTGCTGGGGTATGGCGCGCAGGGAAGTGCCTTCCTGTTCGGGCCTCTGGTCGGCCCGCGCATGGATGCGCTGTTTCCCGATGGCGGCTTCATTTTCGCGCTGCGGATTCTACCGCAGATTGCCTATATATCGGCCCTGATCGCGATCCTGTATTATTATCGGATCATGCAGCGGCTCGCGCGGCTGCTGGGCGGGCTGGTGCGGCGGGTGCTGGGCACCTCGATGATCGAATCCTTCTCGGCCGTCACGACGATCTTTCTCGGCCAGAGCGAGATGCCGGTGGCGCTGCGCCCCTATGTGCCGCTTCTGACGCGGGAGGAACTGTTCGCCGTCATGTCCAGCGGCACAGCCTCGGTCGCTGGCTCGGTGCTGGTGGGGTATGCCGGGCTGGGCGTGCCGATGGATTATCTGCTGGCGGCGTCGGTGATGGCGATTCCGGGCGGGCTGCTGTTCGCCAAGATCCTGATGCCGTCGCGCGAAGGGACGCGAATCTCGGGCCTCGACCTGGAATTCGGCCATGAGCATCCGGTCAATGTCTTCGAGGCTATCGCCATCGGCACCGCCAGCGGTGTCGGCGTTGCGGTTGCGGTCGGTGGGATGTTGATCGCCTTTATCGGGCTGATCGCGCTGGCCAACGGGCTGATCCATGGGCTGGGTGGCTGGCTGGGGGTGGGCAACCTGTCGCTGGAGACGATCTTCGGCGTGATCTTCGCCCCGTTGGCATGGCTGATCGGGGTGCCGTGGCATGAAAGCGGCGTGGTCGGCGCGATCATGGGACAGAAGCTCGTCTTCAACGAGTTCGTGGCCTATGTCGCTCTGGCGCCGCATTTTCATGATGCGACGCTCGATCCGCGCGCGCTGGCGATTGCCTCTTTCGCCCTGTGCGGGTTCGCCAATCTGTCATCGGTCGGCATCCTGATTGCCGGGTTCGGCAGCATCGCCCCCGCGCGACGGGGAGAGGTCGCGAGCATGGGGCTGCGTGCGGTGTTCGCCGGGTCGCTGTCGAATTTCGCCAGTGCCACCATCGCGGGCATGTTCATCGGTTAGCCGTGTGGGATGTCGTTGGAGAAAGTGCCCGTTATCTGACGGTATTTTCGTTCTGATATGAATGTCCGCCCGTTATGGACCCTGCTGGTGCCGTCGTCGTGACGGGCAAGGCGATGCAACTGCAAATGGCGCGAGAAGACTGGAAATATCGATGATTTGATATGATTCCGGTCCAAAGAAGGCTCATATGCCCGTTGTTGCGCCAGGGTGGCTGCAAACCATTGTCACGTGTGGCTTTTCACCCGAGGCGATCATGTTATAGAAATCGTTACTTTGTGATAATTTTCAGGATCGATTCCATTGTCTCTCCGCACCATGTTCCTGTCTGAAAATGGCGATGGCCTCATCTCGTCGAAAATCGACGCGGCGTCGCCCCCTTGCGTTTTCAGGCTTGGAAGAAAACATGCGTTCCTCGGGTCGGCATTGGGCGTTGCCCTGGCATTCGGCGTAGCGGGCCAGGCCTGGTCTGCCTCTTTTGGGGACCGCCAGGCGGTGGCGGCGTCTCTGGCATTGGCGGAGAAAGCGATCGCGCTACGCTCGGTCGCGGGGCCCGGCAACCAGACGCCGCAGGTGGCGCAACTGTTTCGGGATGCGCTGATCGCGGGCGGCTTTGCCACGTCGGATATCGTGATCACCCCCGCGGAGGGCACGGCCTACCTGATCGCGCGTTGGCCGGGAAGCGATCCGTCGCTCAAGCCCCTGGTGATTTCCGGGCATATGGACGTCGTGGAAGCGAAGGCCGAGGATTGGACGCACGATCCATTCAAGGCGAAAATCGAGAAAGGCTTTCTGCTGGGGCGCGGCGCGACCGACATGAAGCTGGATGATGCCATCGCAATCGAGGCGCTGGTCCAGTTGAAGCGCGCGGGATACAAGCCGCGGCGTGCGATCGTCATCGAATTTTCCGGCGACGAGGAAACGACGATGGCGACGGGTGCCATCATCGCGGACAAGCTGTCGGGTGCCGAAATGGTCCTGAATGTGGATGGGGCGAACGGCGTCATCGATGAAAAGACCGGCAAGCCCGATTATTTCGCCTGGGAGGGCGGCGAGAAGACCTATGCCGACTATCAGCTTGTCGTCACCAATCCCGGCGGCCATTCCTCCGAGCCGCGTCCGCTGAATGCGATCGACGAGATGGCGGAAGATCTGCTGCGCATCCAGCATTATCGCTTCCGGCCCGAACTCAACGAACTGAGCAGGGGGTATTTCCTGGGGGCGGCGCAGTGGGAATCGGCACCGATCGGGGCCGCGATGCGTGCCTTTGCCGCCGAGCCGACGAATGAGGATGCCATCGAAACCCTGTCCGCCGATCCGTCTTTCGTCGGGCGCATCGGTACCACCTGCGTCGTGACCGAAATCAACGGTGGCCATGCCCTCAATGCGCTGCCGCAACGGGTCACGGCCAACGTCAATTGCCGTATCTTCCCCGGCCATCCGCGGGCGGACATCCTGAACGAGCTTCGGCAGGCGGCGGCCGATCCCGGCATGACGATCACGGATGTCACGGCCGGGTCGGTCGAGACGCCGGCCTCGCCCATGCGTGCGGATGTCGTCAGGGCTATCGAACATGCGGTGCATGGCGTTTATCCGAACGTGGCCGTTTTCCCTGCATTGGGATCGGGTGCCAGCGACAGCATGTGGTTTCGGTCGCGCGGTGTGCCGAGCTATGCCGTGAGCCCGCTGTTCATCAGGAATTCGGATTCGTTCATGCATGGGCTGAACGAGCGGACGCCCATCGCGAGTGTGGGGCCTGCCATCGATATCGTCGCGACGCTGGTGACGGATCTTTCGCGTTAGGGGCGGGCGGATATGCGCGATCGCTCCGCAATGGATCGTGCCACGTCGCGGCAGCCTGCGGTGGATGGTCTGTACTCGTCGGGAGAGAAGACCCGATGACGGGGGCGATTATGCGGACGGCTGGGCGGTCGCTCCGTTTCGGGAGTACGGTCTTCCTGTCCATGTTGCTTGCGCATGCATTCAATTACTTCCTGCATGAATACGCCCATTCCTTCATGGCGTGGCTGTTGGGCTGGAAGGCGGACCCGTTCGCCCTGAACTATGGAACGGCCTCGATCGACAACATCCTGCTTCAGCAGCAGATCGATGAAAATGTCGATTATGGGCCGATCCTTGCCAGTGGCGAGGGCTGGCAGGCCGCGCTGATCGCCGCCGCCGGACCTTTTCTGGCCAACGGGGGGACCGCGCTCCTCTGTCATCGCCTGATCGTGCGCGCGGTCCGTCCCGCTGCCTTGTGGTGGCTGGTGTGGGTCGATGCGTTCTCGACCTTCAATGTCTGGAGCTATGCCCCGCTGAGGGTGCTGACGACCCATGGGGATATGGCGCTCCTGGCCAGGGGACTGGGGGTGTCGGTATGGGTGCTGTTTCCGTTCGCCACGTCATTCGCGGCCTGGCTGCTCTGGCGCTTTGCCTTTCGCGCATTGCCGCTGGCGCAGAAACGGCTCTACCCGGACGATGCCCAGATCAGCTTCAGCATGGTGGTCCTGGCGATCAGCATCCCGTTTTTCTCCATTTCCGGTCTTTTCGGATACGGACCGTTTTGTGCCATGCTGGCGATCGTGAGTTTTTTCATGATGATGCCGGCGTTGATGGCGGCGCAGCGAACGGGGGCGGGCCGCTGAGCGCTCGCTCCTGCCGCCAGGTCATTCGATCCCGACAGGGCGGCTGAGCAGGCGGTCGCGGGCTTCGTTCAGGCCGATATCGCCGGCCAGCAGCAGCGACATCGTCTCGATCACCGGCACGGCGATGCCATGGGCGCGGGCCAGGGCGAGGATCGCGGGGGCGGTGGCGACGCCCTCGGCGACGGTGGTGCGGCTGCCCAGGATCGCGGCCAGTGATTCGCCCCTTCCCAGTGCCAGGCCCAGGCTGAAATTGCGCGACGATGGGCCGGTGCAGGTCAGGATGAGGTCGCCGACGCCCGCCAGGCCCGAGAGGGTGGAGGCGCGGCCGCCCAGCCCCAGCGCCAGCCGGCCCAGTTCGGCCAGGCCGCGCGTGATCAGCGAGGCCCGGGCGTTTTCGCCAAGGCCCGCGCCGATGGTGGCGCCGGCGGCGATGGCGATGACATTCTTTGCCGCCCCGCCGACCTGTACGCCGATCGCGTCGTCACTGGCATAGAGGCGGAAGGTCGGCGTGGTCAGGTGATCGGCCAGGGAGCGGGCCAGCGTCAGGTCGGTGCAGGCCAGGACGGCGGCGGTGGGCAGGCCCTGTGCGACTTCATGCGCGAAATTGGGGCCGGAGAGCGCCGCGCGCGGCAGGTCGGGATAGCGGTCCGCGATCACCTGCAATGGCAATGCCAGCGTGTCGCGTTCCACGCCCTTGCAGCAGGCGATCATCGGCCCGGCTGGGGGGAGGTGCGCCAATACGGCGCGCAGATGCTGCATGGGCACCGCCAGCAGCACCGCATCGGCCCGGGTCGGCATGGCGTCGGTCACGGTGATGGTCTCGGGCAGCGTGACGTGCGGCAGGCGGGGCAGGGTGCGGGCGTCGCTCAGGGTTTCGGGGTGGCGGGCCCATAGATGTACCAGTGCCCCGGCACGGGCGGCCTGGGTGGCCAGCGCGATTCCCCAGGCGCCGGCCCCGATGACGGCAATGCGTGCGGCGGCCATGATCCTATTCCTCCACGATGCGCGTGACGGTGGCCTCTCCCGTTCCGTCAGGGGAGAGATGGGTCAGGGCGCGCAGGGCCGGAAGAGCGGCCTCGGTGAAGCCGAAAGGGGGATTGATCACCACCAGCCCGCATCCGTTGAGGCGTGTGGGGTCGAGTGGCGGACGCAGGGTGAGTTCCAGCGCCACGATGTCGCGAATCCCCGAATCGCGCAGCGAATCGAGGAAGGCGCGTACCGGCGCGCGGTGCTTGATCGGATACCAGCCCGCCAGGATGCCGGTGGCGAATCGCCGATGCGCCGTTACCAGCCCCTGGGCCAGACGGGCGAATTCGTCGGGCTGCTCGAAAGGCGGATCGATCAGCACCAGGCCGCGCTTCGCATCGCGCGGCGGCAGCAGCGCGCCCAGGGCGGCGTAGCCGTCGCGGGCATGGACCGAGACCTGGCTGTTGCCGGCGAACAGGTGGCGCAGCACGAGGCTGTCTTCGGGATGCAACTCGCAGCACACCAGCCGGTCCTGTGGCCGCAGCATCATCGCCGCGATCAGGGGGGAGCCAGGATAGGCCTCCGGCGCGCCGGTCCGGCGGACCAGGTCCAGATAGGCAGGGGGCAGGTCGGGGGGGGGATCGGCCAGCAGGCGGCCAATGCCACCCTGCCATTCCATGGTGCGGGTGGCCTGCGCGCCGCCCAGGTCGTAGCGCCCGATGCCGGCATGGGTGTCCAGAACCGAAAACGCCGCGGGCTTGCGTGCCAGCGCCTGGAGCAGCAGCACCAGCAGCGCGTGTTTCATGCAGTCGGCGAAATTGCCGGCGTGGAAGGCGTGGCGGTAATTCATGCGGCGGTCGCGTCGAATCGGGCGGCCATCTGGTCCAGCGGCCAGCGCGGGCGGGGCAGAAGGTCCAGATCGTCCACCGGCGGCAGGCCGAGGGCAAGCCGGGCGCGCATGGTTTCGATGGCCGCCCAGCCCACCATCACGGCATTGTCGGTACACAGGCGCAGCGGTGGTGCCGCGAAGGGCAGGCCGCGTGCCTGGGCCAGCGCATCCAGCCTTGCGCGCAGGGCGCTGTTGGCCGCGACGCCGCCGGCCGCGACCAGCAGGGTGGCGTCGGGCATCATGTCCAGCGCGTGGGCCACGCGATCGCCCACGATATCCGCCACCGCGTCCTGGAAGCTGGCGGCGATGCCGGCGGCGACCGGACGGGGCAGGGCGCCATTGTCGTAGGGGGCCAGTTTCTGCGCCACGGCGGTCTTGAGGCCGGAGAAGGAGAAATCGCAGCCGGGGCGCCCGTGCAATGGACGGGGGAGCGGCCAGGGGGCCGGATCGCCCTCGCGCGCCAGGGCCTCCACCGCCGGGCCGCCCGGCCAGCCGAGGCCGAGCATTTTCGCCACCTTGTCGAAGGCCTCGCCGGCTGCGTCGTCGATCGTGCCGCCGAGCTTGCGATAATGGCCCACGCCTTCGACGGCGATGCACTGGCAATGGCCGCCGGAGACCAGCAGCAGCAGGTATGGGAACGGGGCGCCGCCGGGCACGAGACCGGGCAGGCGCGCGGTCAGGGCATGGGCCTCGATATGGTTCACGGCGATGAACGGCCGGTCCAGCGCCACGGCCAGCCCCTTGCCGACGCCCGCGCCCACGATCAGCCCGCCGATCAGGCCCGGCCCGGTGCTGGCGGCGACGGCGCCCAGCGCCCGGGCCGGCAGGCCCGCCGCGTCCAGCGTCTGGCGCACCAGGCCGGGTAATGCCGCCAGATGGGCCCGGGCCGCGATTTCGGGCACCACGCCGCCGAAGGGGATGTGCCCGGACTGCGACAGCACGGTTTCGGCCAGGATGGTGCCGTCGGGCGCCAGGATGGCGCAGGCGGTGTCGTCGCAGGACGATTCGATGGCCAGCACCGGGGCCATTACCGGGGCCAGAACGGGCGCCTGGGCTGAGGATTCGGCCGGCGCCGGGGCACCGAGGGGGAGAGAAGACATGATCATTGCGCAAAAGACAGTTCCGCCGGGCGTTATGTCATCTTTTCTTCGGGCCGTCGCGGGAATAGAGACAGTACATGGTTTTCGCTCCGTCCTCCGTCCCCGACGGGTCCGCCGCCCCGGCCTCGGCCCAAGCTTCGGCCCAAGCTTCGGCCCAAGCTTCGGCATTGCAAAAGATCGCGGCCGAGGCTGCCGCGCGCCAGAAGCAGGGCGTGGTGCGCCCCGCCCTGCCGCATCGGCGCCAGTTGCCGTTGCGCGTCGGCACGCGGGCGTCGCCGCTGGCGCTGGTGCAGACGCGTGCCTTCCTGACCATGCTGACGCGTTTCTGCCCCGTGTTGCGCGACATGGGGGCCTTCCAGGAACACCAGATCAACACCACCGGCGATCAGGTACAGAATCGCCGCCTGGCGGAAATTGGCGGCAAGGGCCTGTTTGCCAAGGAAATCCATGACGCCCTGTCGGATGGGCGGATCGATTTCGCGGTCCATAGTCTGAAAGACCTGGAGACGACGCTGCCGCCCGGGCTGGTACTGGCCTGCACCCTGCGGCGCGAGGATGCGCGTGACGTGCTGATCCTGCGGCCCGGCGAAGCGCGGCCGGAGGTCGATCCGGCGGCGCCGTTCGACGCCCTGCCGCGCGGGGCCCTGGTGGGCTGCGCGTCGGTGCGGCGCCAGGCCCAGATGCTGCACGAGCGGCCCGACCTGCGTTTCGGCCTGCTGCGGGGCAATGTGCAGACGCGGCTGGACAAGCTGGCGGCGGGGCAGTGCGACGCCACCCTGCTGGCGCTGGCCGGCCTGCGCCGGCTGGGCATGGCGGACCGGGCCGACATTATTCTGGACCCCGAGATCATGGTGCCGGCGGCCGGGCAGGGAATCGTGGGTGTGACGGTGCGTGAAAGCGACATCGAACTGCGCGAACTGCTGGCGGCGATCGAGGATTACGAGGCCCGGGCCGTCTCGACGGCCGAGCGTGCCCTGCTGGCGGAGCTGGACGGGTCGTGCCGCACGCCGATCGGCGGCTACGCCCGCCTGATCGACGATGCGCAAGGGGGCGAACCGGTGCTGCGCCTGACCGGGCTGGTGGCGCGGGAGGATGGATCTTTCCTGCTGCGCCGCGTGGTGAGCGGCGCGCCGGCGGATGCGGAGCGGATGGGGCGCGAATTGGGCCGCAGCCTGCGGGCCGACAGTCCCGCGGATATTTTTGCGCCCTGACCTGCCGACCGGCCTGCCATCTGGCGGGTCGCGACCGGCGGTGCTGGTCACCCGGCCGGAGCCGGGCCTGAGTGAAACCATGGCGGCCGTGACGGCGCTGGGCTGGCGTGCCGTGGCCCTGCCGGCGCTGCGGGCCGAGCCGATCCTGCGCGCGCCGCTGCCGGTGCGCGGTGTGCAGGCGATTCTGGTCACGAGTGGCCAGGCGGTTACCGCGCTTGCCGGCCGGGTGCCGGGGGATATGCCGGTTCTGGCGGTTGGTGCCGCGACGGCGCGCCGGGCGCGTGCGGCCGGCTTTGCGCATGTGACGCCGGCCGAAGGGACGGCCGATGCGCTGGCCGACCTGGTACGCGCGGAGTGGCGCCCGGCCGGGGGGGCGCTGCTGCTGGCGACCGCGCCGGGATATGGGCGTGATCTGGCCGAAGCCTTGCGCCGCAGCGGCTTCAGGGTTCTTCGGCGTTGTGTCTATCGCATCCGGCCGGGGATGCCGCCTGCCGACATCCTGCGCGGGATGATCGGGCGGGAGGCGGTGGCGGCGGCCCTGTTCTTCTCGGCTGAAACGGCGCGTCAGTTCCTGCGGCATCTGCCCCGCGACGTGCGGGACAGGCTGCGCGGGGCACGGGCCATCGCGATTTCCGGCAAGACGGCCGAGATTCTTGCCATGACGGGGTGGCGTGAAATCGTCCTGGCCGCCACGCCCGACCAGGCCGCGATGCTCGACCTTCTGGGCGTGGCTGGACAGGCGGAAGGGTAGGTGGGCCCGGCCGCCTGTCGTGCGGCCGGGCGCGCTCTTTGCGTCAGTGGAAGGCGGCGGCGCCTTGATGCAGGTCCTCGCCTCGGGCGCGAGCCTGCCGCATATAGGCGCGCGCGTGTTCCGGGATCGAGAGAGAGAGTGTCAGCACGCCGGCGAAGACATAGAGGCCGGAGAAGATCCAGATGACCCCCTCGATGCCATGCCAGGACTGGAACCAGGTGACGATGGCGGGGCCGACCCAGGTGCTGGCCCCGGCGCCAAGGCCGAGCGCCGAGAGGGCGGCGGCCTTCTCTTTCGGGCAGATCTGCGGGACCAGGCCCGACAGGGGCACGAACGCCGCGATGGTCGCGCCGTAGAAGATGCCGACCAGCGCCGCGACGAGGAAATTGCCGTGATAGGCCAGCGGCACGTAATAGAAGGCGGGAACCGAGATCGCCGCCCCCAGGCAGCCTGCGACCGAAACCACCGTCCGATGGCCCAGCCTGTCTGCCAGCATGCCCGACATCAGGTTGAACAGGATGTTGCTCATGAACACGATGGAGAGCAGCACCAGCCACTGCGACAGGCTGAAGCCGACCACCTTGGTGAAGAAGGCCGGCATGATCACCAGGAACGCATACTCGGACGAGGTGTTGATGGTGCGGACGATCATCGCCATGAACGTCTTGGGCTCGCGCCACAGGATGGAGATTGAGCCGAAGAAGATACCGCCCACCGAGACGTCGCGCGGTGCCAGGCGCGAGGCGCCATGGGGTTCACGCGTCATCAGCAGCGCGACGCAGCCGCCGGCGACGACCAGCACCAGGGACAGCCAGAAGGTCGTGATCTCGCCGACCAGGGGAATCGTGACGCTGGCGAAGAGGGAGCCGAGGGTCGGCAGGCCGCCGGAGAAGGCGAACCAGAACCATCCCGCGGCCGAGCCGAGCTGGCGGGGCGGTGTCGCGGCTGCGATCCAGACCAGGAACCCGTAGGCGAAGAGCGGATAGCCCAGGCCGCGCAGCGTGTAGGCGGCCAGCATGACCATGTAATTGCCGGTCATGATGCCGGCCATCAGGAAGACGGGTTCGAAAGCGGCCCAGATTGCCAGGCCGATCCACATGACGCGCTTTGGCCCCCACAGATCCGACAGCGGACCCGACAGCCAGGACGCAATGGACACGGCGACGCCATAGATGGTGAACAGGAGAGCGACGTCACGCGAAGGGACGCCGTGATTTTCAAGATAGGGAGCCAGGTAGCCGGCCTCGACCCCATCGCCGACCATGAACAGAAGCAGCCCGACAAAGCCCCAGAGCAGGGGGCGGGGAATGCCGATCCGCTCGACGAAGGACGGGTGGGGCAGCAGAATATCTGTCTGCGTCAAGGGGAGAGTCTCCTCTTTAACAGGCAGCCAACATAACGGTGAGGGGCTTCGCCTCATTACGAAGCATCGATGCAAGCTGCGTTCGAAATCGCGGTGCGGTGCGCACGATCGATTTCGAAATCATCATGTAGGGATGCGCGTCCAGGACGCGGAAATCGTCGTTTTCGTGACGAAATTTCGTATGCGATAATATATCGAGTGGGACGGTTTTTATTTTAGAAATATCCTGAATAGTTCAGAATAAAGAAAAACCGGAATTGATCTCATGTTTGTGCGTGTAGTGTGCGAGTGTTACTTTATTTTCTCCTGTCATCAATGTCGTGTGCATACGTTATAAGAAATATACGAAGATTTGAAGGGAAAATATCATAAAAAGGATAAATTTTGGCAGATATACGTCGATGCTCTGATGTATTATTTATCAAATAAATAACCTCAATGAGAAATTATTTTGTAAATTCGTGAGTGATTTATGTAAATAGCCGCGGAAATTTTTATTATATTATCGTAAATCTGTGCAAATAAAAAATATATGTTCTTGGCCCGCTCGGGCGGCGCCAGAAAACAGAAAGGCCCGCACGAGGCGGGCCTTTCCAGTCAGAAATGATCGTTCAGCGCGGGATCAGGCGTTGCCGGCCGTCTGGGGGAAGCTGCTGCGCTTGGCCTGCCACAGGGCGACGAAGTCGATCGGCTGCAGCACAACCGGGGGGAAGCCGCCGTCGCGCGTGACTTCGCTGATGATGTTGCGCACGTACGGGAAGATCAGGCGCGGCACTTCGACCAGGAGGATCGGCTCGATCAGGTCCTCGGGCGCATTGCCCAGCGTCACTACCGCGGCATAGGCCAGTTCGGCGACGAAGACCGCGCGACCGGGGGCGGCGCCTTCCTTCTCCGGGGCTTCCACGGCTTCGGTCTTGATCGACAGCACGACCTCGAAGACCGGCTGCTCGGGCGGCAGGCGGTTGGCCTGCACGTCGATGTTCACCGAGATCTGGGGGTTGGCGCGCAGCGTGGCGAAAATTTCGGCGCCCGAGGGAACTTCGAACGACAGATCCTTGATATACTGCACATTAATGGCCAGCGGCAGCGCCGGCGGGGCATTCTGGCTTCCGTCGGCGGGGAACTGAGTCGTATCGGACATGAACGAAGATTTCCTTGCGGGCAATAAGGCGGATACCGATATCGGCGGTAGCACGCTCCGCGACATTCGCCAACCTTGACGGGATGGTGGGGCGGAAATTCCTCCCGCGCGGGATCGGCCTGCCGCATTGTGTCGGCGGAGTGCGTTCCCTATGTGTTAGGGCATCATAAAGGGATCGCGTTGCTGGCAGGGCCGGCGCGCCTTTCGGTTAGGCTTGGTGATGGATCTTTCGTTCAGTCATTTTCCGTTCGACCTGGTGCTCTTCGGCCTGATCGCGGCGTTTCTCGCGCTGCGGCTGCGCGGCATCCTGGGGACACGGGTGGGGGTCGAGCCCGCATCGCCCGCCGCTCCGGCACCCCGGCCGGGGCCGGTGATCGAAGGCCGGGCCGAGCCGCCGGCCGCGCTGACCGACTATGACGTGCCGGCGCCCGAGACCAGGGTGGGCCAGGTGCTGGGTGCGATTGCCGGGCAGGAACGTGAGTTCGTGCCGGCGCAGTTCCTGCGTGGGGTCGAAGTGTCGTTCCGTCAGGTGGTCCAGGCTTTCGCCGCCGGCGACCGCGCCATGCTGCGCGAACGCCTGACCGCCGAGGCATTCAGCGCGTTCGACGCCGCGATCCAGTCGCGCGAGCAGGCGGGCGAGACCCAGAAGAGTGAGGTCCGTGCCATCGGCAGCCTGGCGATCGTCGATGCGGCCATCGACCAGATGGCAGGCGCGCCGCGCGCGCGGATCGACGTCCGTATCGTCTCGGACCAGATCAGCCTGACGCTGGACAAGGACGGGCATCCGGTAGCTGGAACCGACGCCGTGACCGAATTCTCGGATCTGTGGACGTTCGAGCGTCTGCTCGGCGTGTCGATCGGCGGCGCGGCCTGGCGTCTGGCGGCCAGCCGCAGCGCCTGAGCGATCTCCCTCCGCGACCGTCGCGGTTCCCGAATATAAGAGCAAGTCTGGCTGTTTCCTTGAGCTATTTCCGCCTGCCCAACGTCATGCGGGGCGTCTGTGCCGCCGCGATCCTTCTGCTGTCCGCCTGCGCCGAAACGGGTCAGGGCGAGCGTCAGCCCGTCGCTTTTTCCACCCTGTCGGGCTGGGGCCCGGATGAGGCGGGGCGGGCCCTGCCGGTATTCCTGACGGAATGCCGCCATTTCGGCCGCCTGCCCGCCGAGACGACGCTGGGGACCGAAAGCGGCCCCGGGGCGCGTGTGGGCGACTGGCTGCCCGCCTGCCGGGCGGCAGCGGTGCTGCCCGTCAACGACAATGCGGCGGCGCAGCGCTTCTATGAAACATGGTTCCAGCCGGTCCTGATGTCGTCGTCGGCGCTCTTCACCGGCTATTACGAGCCGGAGATCCGGGGCGCGTTGTCGCGTGGCGGTGTCTACCAGACGCCGGTCTATCGCGTGCCGGACGACCTGACGCGGGCGCGGGCCACCGATGGGCGCATGGTGTCCGGCCATTGGCAGGGCGGGCAGTTCCTGCCGTACTGGTCGCGCGCGCAGATCGATGCCGGGGCATTGGCGGGGCGGAACCTGGAATTGCTCTGGGTCGCCGATCCGGCGGACCTGTTCTTCCTGCAGATCCAGGGATCGGGCCGGGTGCGCCTGCCGAGCGGGCAGATCGTGCGGTTGTGCTTCGGCGGCAAGAACGGGCAGCCCTACGTGCCGTTGGGCCGTGTCCTGGTACAGAAGGGCGAGATGAGCGAGGATGACGTCAGCATGCAGTCGATCCGTGCCTGGCTGGCGGCCCATCCCGAGCAGGCGCGCGCGGTGATGGAGGAGAATCCGAATTACGTGTTCTTCAATGCCCTGGATGATGTGCCGGTCAGTCAGGGTGCGCCCGGCGCGATGGGCGTGCCGCTGGAACCGGGCCGGTCGGCAGCGGTGGATCGGGGGGTGATTCCCCTGGGCACGCCCGTCTGGGTGGAGACGCGCTTGCCGGCGCCGTCGAACCAGACCTGGCGGCGGCTGGTCTATGCGCAGGATATCGGCACAGACATCAAGGGCGCCGCGCGGGCCGATCTTTTCCTGGGCTGGGGCGACGAGGCCGAACAGACCGCCGGCGCCATGCGCCAGCCCGGCCGGCTGATTGCCCTGCTGCCTCGTCCTGTCGTTACCAGACCCTGATGGCACCGCGAAGCGAGCCTGGCACCCGCACCCGTCCTCCCCGCGCCGTGCGCCAGGCGATCGGGCCGCATCTGCTGGTGCGGAATGACTGCCTGCGCGAGTTGCGCCGGATGGAGGCGGATTCGGTCGATGTCGTCGTGACCTCGCCGCCCTATAATATCGGCCTGGGCTATCGGACCTATCGCGACCGCATGTCCGAACCCCAGTATCTGGACTGGATGATGGCGGTCGCGCGTGAACTGCATCGGGTGATGCGGCCGGATGGCTCGTTCTTTTTGAATATCGCGGGATCGTCGGCGCAGCCGTGGCTGCCGTTCGAACTGGCGGTTCGGCTGCGCGAGATTTTCCATCTGCAGAACCATATCAGCTGGATCAAGTCGATCTCGGTCCATGACGACACGTATGGGCATTTCAAGCCGGTCAACAGCACGCGTTACATGCACCGTAACCACGAGCATCTGTTCCATCTGACGCGGTCCGGCACGGTGGAACTCAGCCGTCTGGATGTCGGGGTGCCGTACAAGGACAAATCGAACATCGCGCGGCGCGGGCACGAACAGGACAAGCGCTGTCGTGGTGACACGTGGTTCATTCCCTATGAAACGGTACGCGACAAGGCGCAGAAATTCAATCATCCCGGGACGTTCCCGGTGCAGTTGCCGCGCATGTGCATCCGCCTGCATGGCCGGCCGGACCCGCTGGTCCTCGACCCGTTCATGGGCACGGGCACAACCCTGGTGGCAGCACAGGCGGAAGGCGCGCGCGGCATCGGAATCGAATTGGACGGGGCCTATGTAAAAGTGGCGCGGGACCGGTTGAAACTGGCGATGGAGGGGCATGACCTGTCCGATTGATCGACCCGATCAATCGTTTTTATGAAAAATATGATTTTGACATATGTTTTATAGATCCGGCACACCCTTCCAGAAATGGTAGGAGAAATCGACGTGTCGGTGCGCAAGGCAATAGTTTCGGTCGCGGTTCTGGGGATTGTCGCCTATGGCGGCGTGGTGGGCTATCTGACCCATTTCGACCATGAAACGGCACCGACGCTGGATACCCATTCGCCGACCCTGGCGGACCCGGTGGCTTCGGCGGCATTCGCCGCGATTCGCGAGGCCCGATGCGATTATTGCCATGCGCGCAATGTCGATTTGCCCTTCTATTTCCATGTGCCGGTGGCCAATCAACTGATGCAGCGCGATCTGGATCAGGGATTGCGCCACTTCCGGATCGAACCGGTGATCGAGGCCTTCCAGACCGGTGCCGTTCCCTCCGAGGAACAACTGGCGCGGATCGAGGAAGTGGTTCGCCAGAACCGCATGCCGCCGACGCTTTACCTGCTGATGCATTGGCATGCCCACCTGTCGCAGGCGCAGCGCGATGCGCTGCTGAACTGGGTCGCCGCCGAGCGGCGCGCGCATTACGCGACGCCGGGCGTCGCCGCGCGCTTCGCCGGGGAGCCGGTCCAGCCCGTGCCCGAAAGCGTGCCCGTCGACGCGGCCAAGGTGGCCCTGGGCCAGCGCCTGTTCTTCGACAAGCAATTGTCGGGCGACGGTACGTTGAACTGCGCCAGTTGCCATGCGCTGGATCATGGCGGCGTGGACGGGCGCGTCACGGCGCTGGGGATCAATGGCCAGCACGGCCCGATCAATGTGCCCACCGTCTATGACGCGGTGTTCAACAAGAGTCAGTTCTGGAACGGACGGGCCGCCACGCTGGCCGAGCAGGCGGCCGGTCCGGTCATGAACCCGCTGGAAATGGGCTCGCATGACTGGACGCTGGTTGCCGACAAGGTGAAGCAGGACCCGAGCTATGTCTCGGCCTTCCATGATGCATTCGGTTCCGACGATATCGACAAGGACCGGATGACCACGGCCATCGCGGAATATGAAAAGACGCTGATCACGCCCGACAGCCGCTTCGACCGCTACCTGAAGGGCGATGAGCAGGCCCTGAATGCGCAGGAGAAGAACGGTTACGCGCTGTTCAAGAGCGTGGGCTGCTCGGGTTGCCATACCGGCGTCTCGCTGGGTGGCCAGGCGTTCGAGGTGATGGGGCTGGAAGGCGATTATTTTGCGGCGCGCGGGGGAGCCGTGACCGATGCCGACAAGGGGCGCTACACCGTCACCGGGTCACCGGACGACATGGCGCGTTTCAAGGTACCGAACCTGCGCAATATCGCGCTGACCGCACCCTATTTCCACGATGGCAGCGTGAAGACGCTTGAAGACGCGGTGCGGCTGATGGCGCGTTATCAGACGCCCGATCACACGCTGTCCGATCACGACGTCGCTGACATCGTGGCCTTCCTGCGGACCTTGACCGGCGCCTATCAGGGACAGCCCCTGGCCGGTACCGAGGCGCCCTGAGGCACCATCTGTGAGACAGCGCGCGTCCGGGCTTCGATCGGGGCGCGAACTGCTTTAAGATCAGGCGCATCGGGGAGGCGGGCGGCACGGGGTCGCCCGCCGGCAGGCGGGGAGAGGGATGGTGCGCCGTCGGCGGGTTCTCGGGAAAGACGAACAGGCGCTGTGGACGGCCTTCGTGCGCGATATCCGGCCGCTGGCCCGCAAGGCGGCGGCACGGGCCAGGGCGGTGGATGCCGCGCCGCCCGTACCGCCGCCCTCCGTCCCATCGGCTGACCCGCATGATCGTGTTGCCCGTCCTGCGCCTCCGGCGCCGCCGTCCGACATGCCCCGTGTGGATCGGCCGGCCTATACGCTGGTCCGGTCGCGGGCTGAGATCGCGATCGGCCAACGGGGGCCGGGTCTGGACGATACAAGCTGGCGGACGTTGGTCAGCGGCAAGCTGCGTCCGTCGCGGACGCTCGACCTGCATGGCCAGAACGCGCAGGCTGCCTTTCAGCGCCTGCATGCCTTTCTGGTGCAGGCCCGTTCCGACAATCTGCGATGCGTGGAAGTCATTACCGGGCTGGGCTCGGGCCGCGAAGGCGGGGTCCTGCGGCGGGAACTCCCGTTCTGGCTAGGGCGGCCGGATCTGCGGCCGATGATCCTGGCGGTCGTACATCCTCATGCCGCCAATCAGGGATCGGTTCGTATCCTGCTGCGCCGGGCGCGCGGCTGAGCTGGAAACCGGCGCTGCTGGCTGCCTCTTATCCCAATCTCCATTCCGGCGTGTGAACGGCGAGCCAGCGGCGCAGCATCAGAACGGCCGAGATCTCGCCGGTCATGTCATGCAGGTAGCGGCCGCAATCCGGTCCGCTGACCAGGGCGCGGCCGGAATCGTTCTTCAGCGGGTCGAGCGCGCCCTGGGTGACGGCGACGCCGACGGCGTGGCGCCAGGCGGCGACCTGCGCCGGTGGGGTCAGCATCGGCAGCACGAGCCCGATATCGAGCGATGCGGCCGCCGCGACGACCTTCCATGCCTCGTACAGCAGGCCCGTCGGGGCGCGGCCGCGTTCCTGGCTGAAACGTTCGGCGAAGGTCTGCACGGGCCGGCCATGTACGGTCGCGCGTACCGTGTCGTTCAGCGTGAAGAGGGGCGTGACGCCGCTCTGCTCCAGCGGTGCCAGCAGGGCGTCCAGAGCCTCGGGCGCCATCGGGTCGGAAATCTGCACCACGTCCACCTTGCCGCCGCGCAGCGCGGCCAGGGCCTCCTGCGGGGTGGCAAAGCCCATGACCGGGATCGGCCGGAAGCCGAACATCGCCATCGCCATTACGGTGGCCAGTTCGATGCCGTGGTCGCTGGAAACCGCCACGCGGATCGGCCGGTCGCGGACCAGGTCGCGCAAGGTGCGATGCAGGTCGGCCCGACCCACCACGATGGGCGAGACCAGGCTGAACATCAGCGGGACCCAACGCCCGAAATCGTAATGGGCGCGCGGGTCGCCGGCCAGCGAGGCCACCAGCGCCGCGCCGGGCACCAGCAGGGCCGTGGTGCCGTCCGGCACCGTCGTTGTATCGAACTGGTTGGCGCCGGTTACGCCGTCCAGCCCGCTGGTCAGGTGCGTGGGGAGCGGAGAGGGAGATTCCAGCCCTTGTGCCAGTGCGGGGGCCAGCACCGCACTCCAGCGGCCGGCGGCACTTTCGGCGCTGCCGGCGACCAGCAGGGTGGGGTCGACGATGGCACCGCCGGCCGGGGCGATGGCGGCGGTGCGCGTCAGCGAGCCGGCATGGGCGGCAGGAATGCCGACGAGTGCGGAGAGACCCGCCATGGCAAGAAACTGGCGGCGGCGCATACGCATCTAGGCCCGACCGGGCAGGTGATCAGAACAAGGATGGGGTCGGGTAGCGGGCAAAGGCGGCATCTCCATGGCAGGGGACATTCCAGCGCCTGTGTTGCGCTGGAATGCGGCGAGTCTATGGCAGGTGCCGGGGCAGCCCTCGGCGGCGAAGGCGCGATTTTACGGCCAGTGGACCTCGGGGGGAAGACTCATCAGGATCGCTTCGGTATTCCCGCCGGTTTTCAGGCCGAACAGGGTGCCGCGATCGTGGATCAGGTTGAATTCCACGTAGCGGCCGCGCCGGACCAGTTGGGCGCGGCGCTCCTCTTCAGTCCAGCGTTCGTTCATGCGGTGCCGGACGATGGCGGGGTAGGTCTCGAGGAAGGCCAGGCCGACATCGCGGGTGAAGGCGAAATCGGCCGCGACGTCGCCGGTGTTCAGCCGGTCGTAGAAGATGCCGCCCAGGCCCCGGGGCTCGTTCCGGTGGGGCAGGAAGAAATAGCGGTCGCACCATTCCTTGAAGCGCGGATAATAAGCCGGGTCGTGCCGGTCGCAGGCGGTGCGGAAGCCGGCGTGGAACCGGACAGCGTCCTCCTGTGCCTCGGCACTGTCGGGGAACATCGGCGTCAGGTCGCCGCCGCCGCCGAACCATCCTTCGGTGGTGATGATCATCCGGGTGTTGAAATGGGCGGCGGGGACGCGGGGATTGCACATATGGGCCACCAGGCTGATGCCGGTGGCAAAGAAGCGCGGGTCCTCGGCGGCGCCGGGAATGCTGGCGCGGAATTCCGGGCTGAACGTGCCCGCCACCGTCGAGACGTTGACGCCCACCTTTTCGAACACCCGGCCGCGCATCAGGCTGATGACCCCGCCGCCGCCGGGCGTGCCGTCTTCGTTCACGCGGTCCCACGGCGTGCGGACGAAGGTGCCGGGCGCTTCGCGGCCGGGCAGGGTCTGCACGCCGTCGGCATCCTGTTCGATCTGTTCGAAGGCGCTACAGATCCGGTCGCGCAGGGTCTCGAACCAGGCGCGGGCCTCTTCCTTCAGATGGTCGTGGGGGATGGGCGCGCGGGTCTCTGTCATGCTCGGATCATCTTCTGTGTCGAACGGGTCGTCTGGGTAGGCGGAAAGGGGCGTTTGAAACAGTGTCCATAGAGTCCGATCATGGGGGCAATTGCAAGAAGGGGCGGGGGGCCGGTATGGAAGGCGGGCGCCGTTGGGGCGGAGGATTGAGGACCGATGACGGACGCTGGTTCCCGCGATATGCCGGATGAACGGGAGAAGACGGGCGTGGGGGCCTGGCTGGACGCGCGCCTGCCGGTCGTCTCGGCCTTTCGCCGGGAATATGTCGACTACCAGACGCCGCGCAACCTGAACGGGCTGTGGAATTTCGGTGCGATCCTGACGGTCGTGCTGCTGGTGATGCTGGCTACGGGCATCTTCCTGGCGATCAACTACACGCCGACTGCCGCCGGGGCCTTTGCGTCGGTCGAGGCGATCGAACGCCAGGTGCCCAGCGGGTGGCTGCTGCGGTCGATCCATGTCACGGGCGCCAGCATGTTCCTGGCGGCGCTGTATATCCACCTGTTTCGCGGCCTGTATTACGGGTCCTACAAGGCGCCGCGCGAGATGCTGTGGCTGAGCGGGCTGGTGCTGCTGGCCATGGTGATGTTCACCGCCTTTGCCGGTTACGTGCTGCCCTGGGGGCAGATGTCGTATTGGGGCGCCGATGTCGCGGGCAAGGCCGTCGATGCGATCCCGGGCGTGGGGCCGTGGCTGGAACATTTCCTCCAGGGTGCCGATGCGCCGGGGGACGTGTCGCTGCACCGCTTCTTTATCCTGCACATGGTGCTGGCCTTCGCGGTGCTGGGTGTGGTGGGCGTCCATGTCGCGGCGCTGCATGTGACTGGCTCGAACAATCCTCTCGGGATCGAGCCGACGGGGCCGCGCGATACGGTGCCTTTCCACCCTTATTATACGAGCAAGGACGCGCTGGGGCTGGTCCTGTTTGCGCTGCTGTTCGCGGTGGTGGTGTTCTTCCTGCCGAATGTGGTGTTCGAGGCCGAGAATTTCCGCCCCGCCAATCCGCTGCATACGCCTGCCGATATCGAGCCCGAATGGTATTTCCTGCCGTTCTACGGGATATTGCAGTCGGTTCCGTCGAAATTCGGTGGGCTTTTGGCCTCGGTGGGTGCGATCCTGGTGCTGTTCCTGGTGCCGTGGCTCGACCGTTCGCCGATCCGCTCCGCGCGGTTTCGGCCGTTCTATCGGGTCTGCATGGGGTTGCTGGTCGTCTGCTTCATCCTGCTGGGCTTTGTCGGCCGTCATCATGCGCAGGGAGGGTGGATGATCGCCGGGCGGGTCGCGGTGGTCTATTATTTCGCGCATTTCCTGGTCCTGCTGCCGCTGTCGGCCCGCACCGAGCGCGGGATCGTTCTGCCGGATGGCATTGCCGATGCCGGGAGGCGTGGGGCATGAGGGGTGGGATGCGGTTGCGGTTCGGCTTCCTGCTGGGCCTTCTGGCGTCGCTTGCCGATATCTCTCACGCGATGGCACAGGCGGGGCCGCATGATCGGCCGCCGCATCAGGTCTGGAGCTTCGAGGGGCCGCTGGGCCGTTTCGATCTCTCGGCCGTCCAGCGTGGCTATGCCGTTTATGCGCAGGTCTGTTCGGCATGCCATGGCATGAAAGCCATGACCTATGGCGACCTGGCGGCGATGGGGCTGACCATGGAGCAGGTCAGCCGGATCGCGGCCACACAGCAGGTGCCGGGTGGGGTGGATGCGCAGGGCGACCCGGTCACGCGGGCCGCGACGCCGGCCGATCATTTCCGTGATCCGTTCGCCAACCCGGAGGCCGCTGCGGCGGCCAATAACGGTGTGGCGCCGCCGGACCAGTCACGGCTGGCGCTGGTCTATCCGGGCGGGCCGGACCGGATCTATGCGGTGCTGACCGGCTATCGGGAGCCTCCGGCGGCCTATCGCCCCAGCCATGCCGGTGCGGTGTACAATCCCTATGCAAGCGGTCGGGAAATCGCGATGCCGCCGCCATTGCGCGACGGGCAGGTTGTCTATACCGACGGCACGCCCGCGACCGCGGCGCAGGAGGCGCGCGATGTCACCACCTTCCTGGCGTGGGTGGCGCAGCCCCACCTGGAGGCGCGCCATCGCCTGGGTATGCAGGTGGTGTTGTATCTTCTGTTCCTTGCCGTCCTGGTGTTGCTTCTGAAACGGAGAGTCTGGTCCGATGTCCACTGAAACCGCCCCCCTTTCGTCTGTACAGGACGCCGTCGAACCCGTGATCGGCCTGATCGGCGGATCGGGCCTGTACGATATCGACGGGCTTGAAGAGAAGGAATGGCGCACGGTCGAGACCCCGTGGGGGCTGCCGTCCGACCAGTTGCTGTTCGGACGGCTGGACGGCGTGCGCTGCGTGTTCCTGCCGCGTCACGGGCGGGGGCACCCGATCCCGCCGTCGCGCCTGAACTACCGCGCCAACATCGCGGCGCTGAAGATGTCGGGCGTGACCGACATCGTGTCGCTGTCGGCCGTGGGCTCGCTGAAGGCGGAATTGCCGCCGGGGCATTTCGTCATCATCGACCAGTTCATCGACCGTTCCTTCGCACGGGAGAAGAGCTTCTTCGACACCGGATGCGTGGCCCACGTGTCGGTGGCCGATCCGCTGTGCCCGCGTATCGGCGACGTGCTGGAAGAGGCGGCGCGGGAGCTGAAGCTGGATGTGACGCGCGGCGGCACCTATCTGGTGATGGAAGGCCCGCAATTCTCGACCAAGGCCGAGAGCAATCTCTATCGCTCCTGGGGGTGCTCGGTCGTCGGCATGACCAACATGCCGGAGGCCAAGCTGGCTCGTGAGGCGGAGATCTGTTACGCGACCGTCGCGATGGTGACGGATTATGATTGCTGGCATCCGGACCATGACAGCGTGACGGTCGATGCCGTGGTCAAGGTCATGCTGTCGAATGCCGACCGGGCCCGGGCGCTGGTCAAGTCGGTGATCCCGACCCTGGGCCGTCCGCGCGGGCTGTGCCCGGCCGGGTGTGACCGGGCGCTGGAACATGCGCTGATTACCGCGCCTGAGAAGCGCGACCCGGTCCTGCTGGCGAAGCTGGAGGCGGTTGCGGGCCGGGTGCTGTCGCGCGGCTGATGTCTCGGCGGGATGCGCCGGGGGTTGCCTGGCGTATCTGTCTGGTGGCCCCGGTCCGGTGGTGAAGGTGGACGCGCTTCGCGCCGGCTGTCTGGCCGATTTTGTTGAAAAGAATTGTAAGATATGGGACGTAGTATCTTCCTTGGCGGGAGGGGCACTACGTCCCATGGTCTTTCCGTTTATCGATGTGCTGCGCGGCTTCGCGGCGATAAGCGTCGTCGTCTATCATGTGATCATGCATTTCAACTGGGTTGGATTTCCGATCTCCGGTCCTCTGGTGTGGTTCCGCACGGGATGGATGGGGGTCGATCTTTTCTTTGTCATTTCGGGTTTTGTAATAAGCCTTTCCGCTTTTTCTACCCTTGACAAGACTACGGATAGAAGAAAATTCCTGGCGCATTTTGCACGGCACAGGATATTACGCATTGTGCCGCTGCATTATGCGACATGTGTCGTGTTTGTAGTCTATATATATATCCTTTCATGTTCTTCAGTCTGGATGGATGGAAGCAATTCGCGACGCATGCGTTATTTATTCACAATTTATTCTTGATGCACCAGGGCGGAATAAACGGTGTCAATTGGTCTTTGGGTGATGAGGCGCAGTTCTATGTTCTGATGATGTTCGTGGCCGTCTGGCTGCGCCAATGCCCACCCTGGATCATCGGGGTGGGTGCCGTTGCGATTGCCTGGACGTGGCGGTTATTCATCTATCATGTAACGGATATTACGGGACCGCTCGGGGTGTTTCCCCGCTTTGTCTATGCGACTCAATTGCCGGGGATGCTGGATGAATTTGCCTGTGGGATTTTGCTGGCACGGTTTGTTCGCACAAGGGCTGGGCGGCGGTTTATAACGACCAATCCTGCGCGGCTATGGGTATTTCCTGCGGCGACCGTAATCATGGGAGGCATAGCGTTTCTCGTATATTGGCATAATGCAATATATTGGGATTCGGAATGGATGGTGGTGAGTTACAAGACGCTGTTTTGTGTCTCTTGTGGTCTTCTTGTGTTGTCGGCATGTTCCGTTAATCAGAAATCCCTGCTGCTGATTTCAGCACCGTTCAGATATCTGGGCACGATATCCTACGGGATATATTTATGGCATCTGTCCATTATCGAGGCGTTCAAGAGATTGGGTTGGCTTTCCGGCCCGCAGGCCTTGCCGACGATCCTCATCTTGACCATCCTGTTTGCGTCTGCGTCATGGCATTTTTTTGAAAAACCCATAATGCAGCGATTTGGACGCCGGCTCTCTCATGACGCGGGCGCCTAGAGCATTTCCACCGAACACAGGTTCGGTAGAAATGCTCTAGTTTATTGTTTTTGCGAGCATCTTTACCTGTTCGAACGCACACGTTCAAACAGGATCTGCTCTAGTCGGGTCTTTCGAGGGGGAGAAATTTCCTCGTATGCCTTCGTCAGGGCATGGATGGCATGCACCGTTCCCTTCTGCCGCTGCAATATCAGCGTGATTCCCGTTCTTTCATGAAATTTTCGAATGAGTTTGCGCCGCTGGAGAATGGATGAGGGAATTGCCGCCGGAGAGCGCCATCCTGTCGATAAGCCAGCCTGTGCTGGGGAGGGATCGGGTTGCCGCTTTCGTAACGGGCGAAGGCCCACCAGCGTTCCGGCAGGCCCTTTGGTGCCTTTTGCGCCAACTGGTCCCGGTACCAATACATCAGTTCGAAGACTTCGATACGGTTGCCGCAATAGCGTTCCAGCATGACTTCGCCGGCCCATGTGACCTTGGTGAAGTGAAAGAAGCGCAGTACGCTGTCCGCGGCGCGAATGACGCCGTTGGAATCGATTGCAATCGGACGCTGGCTGAGATTCCAACTGGCAACATTATAGCCCGGGTCACGCAGGATCAGCACGTCGTCAAAGAATGCGGGAACGTGATCGCACCATTTTTGATCGGTAAACAGCCCGTTCGGAACGTCGTCAAAGCAGAAGGAAAGGAGCCGGTCACGCCACCATTCGGCGAAACGCCGACCTTCGGGGCGCCCGGATACGGCCACGAAGCCGAGATTGTAGATTCCGAATTTCAGGGAGCCGATTTCGTTATCCCGAATGGCGGTCTCGCTGGTATCCGGCCGCAACTGATGAGGCGTCAGGATGACGTTATGGGTATCCAATGCACGTTCGATATCCGTCAGATCCGCAAAAATCGCGATGTCGGGGTCAATATAGACGACTTTTTCAGCGCCCTGTTCCAGCAGGCGGCAGAGCATTTTTCCCTTTACGGCCGTGCAGAGTTCGACGATGTCATGTTCGAACATCCATGAATCGAGATTGGGAATTCCAAGCTCCCCGATGCGGACGAGGGCGTCGATCGGCTCTTCATCCAGGTTGAAGACGAACCCTTCGGGTTCGATATCCGACAGGCAGAACGTGAACTCCCAGTCCGGATGATGGCGATGCAGGGTCTCGCCCAGAACGCGGACGCGATCGAGATAGGAAAACGAAGCACTTGTGAAACATTGTACCTTAGGCATCCTGCACCTCGGACAAGAACTCTGGACGGCTGGTCACTTCTTGTTCGCGCTGATCGCGGAGCCAGGCGATACTCCCCTCCTCGGCCAGGAGATAGCCGCGTTGGCGGCTGGAAAGCTTCAGAATGTTCGACAATTTGCCTGTGGCGAGAAGTGCCACCAACTCGTCTTCGCTTTCCAGAAGAAGACCCTGGCCGGGGGCAGAGCGGCGCAGGAGGACGGGAACGTTGCCTTCTCCGTCGGGTGCCAGCAGGAAGGCGCCGCCGGCCAGAGCCTCGTAGGCTGCGTAGCAGAAGGTCTCGGGCCAAAGTGACCAGTTGACGACCACGTCGATGTTTCGGGCGACGACGGCCCTGATCATGGCATCTGGCCCGTCGAGGGCAATATTGACTGGTGTATAGATAATGTGTCCCGCCGCAGGAACGGAATGCGCCAGTCCGATATGATGGAATTCATAGCGAGGATCGTTCTGGAAATGCTCGGCCAGATTCTGGAAGACCGGCCAGCCTTTCGGGTAGGCCCGCTGACCGAGGAAGGCGATTCTGATCGGACGCTCGGTGCTGCCTGTTTCGAAGGGAATGTGCGAGTCACTGAGCAGCAATCGGCCAAGTGGGCGAGCCAGCGCATCGGCATGAGAAAAGGAAGCGTGCTTCAGCCAGAGGGCCAGCGCGGCTTCGGATGGCGCCATGACACATGGTGTGAAGCGCGTGAAAAAGGCCTCGATGCGTGCCAGGAAAGCGGGCCGGCCCGCGCCGTGGCTACAGATTCCGCAGGCCATCGAGTGGGAGGGCGGCGCATGGCAATAGACGGTATCGTTGCGCAGCAGTTGGACACTGCTGCAGAGGGTGAAGAAATCGTGGGTCCAGACAATAATGCGATCGTGACACACGGCCTGAAGGATATCGCCGATATCTTCCGGAGCATGGCCCATGAGATGGTGGATGACGGCGTGAACCGGATGGCCTTTCGGCCGGGTGTGTACAAGTGCCCGGATCAGGCTGGCCGGCGTGGCGTTGCCCAGTTTTGTGCCATTCAGGCAAACGGATAAGGCGATCGGCAGCCCGGGGACCCGGTCGGCCAAGCCCAGTCGGGGGCAGGCAGGAGACAGATGCAGATAATTCCATGAGAGCTCCGAGCAGGTGGCCTGCTCGACCGAAATCAGCTTCTGCACGCCACCGACATTCTTGCGGTAGTCGTCATGACTGACCGACAGGATGGTCGGTCCATCGAGGAGTCCGGCTTCCAGCAGACTCGACAGGCGCCCCGCCGACAGAACGCCCTCGTCTGATATCGTGGGTGCCGGGCTTATATCCAACTTTGCCCGAAAGCTGTTCTGGACGCGTGCGCGCATGTCCCGCAAAGGGGGAATGGCCTTTCGTCCTTCATGCCGGCCAGCGAAGACATAGTGATGCAGGGGGTTTATCCCGGCTTTGGCGACGTCGGGATTTCGCTGCAGGTAGAAGCTCGTATCGAAGGAGATGCTGGGATTGCGGCCCTCTCGCCAGCCAGTCGCGCAATAATGTTCCAGCGGGTCGATGCGCAGTTCCGCCACATCGGGATAGGAACGAAGATAAAATGTTCTGTCAAAGAAATGTTCGAGAGCCGCAATATGGTCGTTCATGGCCCGATCCCAGGTTGGCGCTTCGTTCAGTTCTTGAAATATCTGTTGCGAATGCTGGCCGCGACGCGGCGTCCTGTTCGGGCCGCCTTCTGGATCGCCGGATGCCTTTCGGCAATCTGCCGCACCGGTGATGTCGCCCGCCAGATCGTACTGATCTCGATGTCCCTGATTCGATTTTGTAGCTGTTGATGTGCGCTTTGTAGAGCAATGGCCTGTTCGGAGTGGTAATCGACCAGGGATTGCATTTGGTCGATTTGTAATTCCTTGTCTCTCAGATCATCGCGGATCGTGCTTTCCAGATATTTTCCGGCTTCGGCGATCGGGTCGAGCATATTCGCTGTCGTGGCGGCAAGTTCTCTCTCAAGGCGCTGGATTTGCGCCTCCGCTGCCGTCAATGCGAGGGCGCGATGCGCGAGGGTGTCGAGCAGTTTCTGATTGTGTGCCTGCGCCGCGGCATGGGCCGCCTGCTCGTGCACGAGGCTGTCTGTCAGATTCTGGCAGCGTGCCGAAAGATCGTCCAGTGCCTGCTGCTGGGCTGTGTTCTGTTCATGCGCTTCGTGCAGGGCTTCGCGCGTGGAGTGCTCCAATGCCGTCAATCTGTCCCTGATCAGTTCGCCATTCTGCCAGCCGGGGGTGAGGAAGGTCTCGAAATCCTCGCCGCGCATGGAATGTCCGGCCCGAGCCGCGATGGCTGGAACGTCCCTGCCTTCCCACTCCGGCATGCCCCAGCGAGGGGTCTCCCACAATGCTTCCCGCAGGTCCGCCACGCTGCTGATCGCGCGCAGGATGCAGTGATGGGCACGCAGTTTTTCGTCCAGGACCGGCTGGCGACGGGGGGCAGCCAGCAGACCGGCTTCATAGGCGAGGGGAAAGATCGGGGTGGCCGCGTGACGGAAATTGTCCGGATTGTGACTGGGGAAGGCGAAGTAGAAGACCTTGAGGTCCCAGGATAATAATCGTTCGCAGAGTGCGAGGGACTGAGCATCCTCATTGCATTCCAGCCAGAGGGTTACCTGGCCTTGAGAGAGGAGGCGGGCATGGCTGTCGAGGATGCTGAGTTCCATTCCCTCCGCATCGATCTTGATCAGGTCGAACGGCCCCTCTTCCTGCCAGAGATCGGACAGTTCCTTGATTGCCGGCACTGTGGGTTGCGAGATCTGGACCGACGCGTCGGGGGTAAAGGATGTGGCCCCAATGTTGCCTGGATCGCTATGGGCAGCGGCCACCTTTATACCCGCCCTCCCGATCAAATTCTCCCTGATGGTGTGGGAGATGCGCGCGTTGCTGGTGACATTATGGGTCAGGAAGGGAATAACCGCCGGATTGGCGTCTACGAAACAGACATGGGAGATCTTGCGCAGGAGTGAGATGCCAAGGCCAAAGGTACCGAAGCACGCGCCGATATCCAGAATCCGTGCGTTCTCCGGCACTATGGAGGCGACGAAGGAGACTTCATCCCATGCCCATTCGCCGTAATGAGCAAGAAAACGGCCGATAAGGTCATCTTCTGCCGTGGGGATTCTGAACGCCCCGTAGCGCGTATCGATGTCTTGCAAATGTCGTGCTTCCCTGTATCCCAGATGCATCACGCTGTCGGAACAGTGTGTGGTAAGGATCGCACGTGGCGCCGCCCCGTCGCGGATGTCGGCTTGCACCCGTCCAGCACCAGATTTGGCATGATCCGCCTATTGCCTCGGTTCGCTCATCAACAAGTTCAAGGGCATCTTGCCTCGAAACGACATGAACGCAAGATATACTCGGTGGTTATATCACGTCGATGCAAATATTTTGACGGATGATGTGATCCGCGCCGGGCCATCTTGTGATGGGACGCAGGCAGAAGGTCACGTTCCCTAGGAAGGCTGACCAACACATATTCGTGATATTTCTGCAGCTAGCATGCTGGCTGCGAGGCGGCTGCCGCTGGGAGGCTCAGAGCCGCCTGTCGAAAAAGGCAAGGCTGCGGGTCTGGGCCAGTTCCGCCGCCGGAGCATTGAAGCTGGCGCGTTCCGAACAGCCGAACCCATGCCCGGCATCGGGGTAGATGTAGATCGGCAGATCGGGGTGGGCGGCGCGGATGGCGGCGATATCGGAGAGGGGGATCGATCCGTCGGTCTCGCCGAAATGCAGTTCCACCGGACAGTGCGGAACAAGGGTACGCTTGGCGGCGATGCCGGCGCCATACCATCCGACCGCCGCCCCGAAACTGTCGGTCCGGCAGGCTGCCTGCCAGGCGAGCGTGCCGCCCCAGCAATAGCCGATGATGCCGGTATGGGCCGGTTCCAGCCCCAGCGCCCGTGCGGCGGCGACGATATCGAGCAATGTGTCTTCGGGCGGGATTGCGGCGCGTAGTTTAAGGCCCTTCTGTACCCCGGCCTGATCGTAGGCCAGTTCCACATCCCGCTCGGCGCGGTCGAACAGGGCTGGGGCGATGACGCGGTATCCCTCGGCGCCGAAGGCGTCGGCAACCGTGCGGATATGGTGATTGACGCCGAAAATCTCCTGCACCACCACCAGCGCGCGGGGGGCATCGGCCGGGCCGGCGCTGTAGGCGGAAAGCGTGTGACCGTCCGCTGCGGTCAGGGTGATGGTCTGGCTCATGGACGGGTCCTTGTTCTGTGCCAACGATGGCCGGTAGAGTGGCGCCATGGCTGAGATCGTCAACCTGCGGCAGGCGCGCAAGCGCAAGGCCCGTGCGGAACAGGCCGCCGTGGCGTCGACGAACCGCGCCCTGCATGGCAGGACGGCCGCCGAGCGTGATCGCGACCGGCAGGAGGCTGATCGGGCCCGGCGCACGCTGGATGGTGCGCGGCTGCCCTCCGGGCCCGAGCGGGATGGGCAGGGCTGACATGACCCGGACGGGCTGCCAGCCCTGTGCTGTCGATGTTGGGCGGTCAATGTAATGTGAGACAGGCCGAGGCATGGCGCAGAGCCGGAGGGTCGATCAGGGCCTGCTGCGCCACCCTGACCGAGTGCAGTTGGCCTGCCAGCGAACGGGTCCAGAAATCGAGAAACCGGCGGAACTGCGGATAGGACGGCGCCAGATCGAGGTCCTGCCAGATATAGGTTTGGAGCAGGGTCGGGTGATCGGGAAGGCGATAGAGGATTTCGGCGGTCGTCAGGCGGTAGTCGTTGAGCTGGAGCCGCAGAGACATGGACACCTCGGTGCGGGATCGACGGTTGTGGACACATCGTCAGCCTGCGGGATCGGCCGGGCGTATTTCAACAAAAATTCTTTATTCCCAGAAACTTGGCAGTCGTCGAAAGAAAGTGCTGCCAAAGCGTTGACATGGGCGGGGTGGGCACCTACCTGTTTGTTGGCACTCTCGCAAGGAGAGTGCTAAAGCGACGCGGCTCTGGCGCGCGTGCCAACCCGGTGGCGTTGCTTATTCAAGGGCGTTACCTTTTTGATGTGGAGCGATCCATAATGACGAATTTTCGGCCCCTGCATGACCGTGTGGTCGTCCGTCGCCTGACCGGCGAAGAGAAGACGGCTGGCGGCATCATCATCCCCGACACCGCCAAGGAAAAGCCGATGGAGGGCGAGGTCATCTCGGTCGGCCCCGGCGCGCGGAACGAGCAGGGACAGATCGTCGCCCTCGATGTGAAGGCGGGCGACAAGGTGCTGTTCGGCAAGTGGTCGGGCACCGAGGTCAAGATCAATGGCGAGGAGCTGTTGATCATGAAGGAAAGCGACATCATGGGCGTGATCGCCTGAAGTCCTTCCTCTTTCCTTTCTGATCGACGAGTTTCCTACAGGAGAATTCTAAAATGGCAGCCAAGGACGTAAAGTTCGGCGGTGACGCACGCCAGCGCATGCTGCGGGGCGTGGACATTCTGGCCGACGCGGTGAAGGTGACCCTGGGCCCGAAGGGCCGGAACGTCGTGCTCGACAAGAGCTTCGGCGCGCCGCGCATCACGAAGGACGGTGTGTCGGTCGCCAAGGAAATCGAGCTGGCCGACAAGTTCGAGAACATGGGCGCCCAGATGGTGCGCGAAGTGGCCTCGAAGACCAACGACGTGGCCGGTGACGGCACGACGACCGCGACCGTGCTGGCGCAGGCCATCATCCGCGAGGGCGCCAAGGCCGTGGCCGCGGGCATGAACCCGATGGACCTGAAGCGCGGCATCGACAAGGCCGTTGCGGCCGTCGTCGAAGAGCTGAAGAAGAACACCAAGAAGATCACGACCCCGGCCGAGACGGCGCAGGTCGGCACGATCTCCGCCAATGGCGAGCATGAGATCGGCGAGATGATCTCGCAGGCCATGCAGAAGGTCGGCAGCGAGGGCGTCATCACGGTGGAAGAGGCCAAGGGCCTGCACACCGAGCTGGACGTCGTCGAGGGCATGCAGTTCGATCGCGGCTATATCTCCCCGTATTTCATCACGAATGCGGAGAAGATGGTTGCCGATCTGGACAACCCCTACATCCTGATCCACGAGAAGAAGCTGTCGTCGCTTCAGCCGATGCTGCCGCTGCTCGAGAGCGTCGTGCAGTCCGGCCGTCCGCTGCTGATCCTGGCGGAAGACGTCGATGGCGAAGCACTGGCGACCCTGGTCGTCAACAAGCTGCGTGGCGGCCTGAAGATCGCTGCCGTGAAGGCGCCGGGCTTCGGTGATCGTCGCAAGGCGATGCTGGAAGACATCGCGATCCTGACCGGTGGCCAGGTGATCAGCGAAGATCTGGGCATCAAGCTGGAAACCGTGACCCTGGCGATGCTGGGCCGCGCGAAGAAGGTCCGGATCGAGAAGGAAAACACCACGATCGTCGAGGGTGCCGGCGCATCCGACGACATCAAGGGTCGTTGCGCCCAGATCCGCGCGCAGATCGAGGAGACCACCTCGGACTACGATCGCGAGAAGCTGCAGGAGCGTCTGGCGAAGCTGGCCGGTGGCGTTGCCGTCATCCGCGTCGGTGGCTCGACCGAGGTCGAGGTGAAGGAGCGCAAGGACCGCGTCGACGACGCGCTGCATGCGACCCGCGCCGCCGTCGAGGAAGGCATCGTTCCGGGTGGCGGCACGGCGCTGGCGCGTGCGTCGACCGCGCTGAGCCATCTGCACTTCCACAACGAAGACCAGCGCGTCGGTGCGGAGATCATCCGCAAGGCCCTGCAGGCTCCGCTGCGCCAGATCGCCCACAATGCGGGTGAAGACGGTGCGGTGATTGCCGGCAAGGTGCTGGAAGTCAGCGACTACACCTATGGCTTCGACGCCCAGATCGGCGACTACAAGGATCTGGTCGCGGCCGGTATCATCGACCCGACCAAGGTCGTCCGTACCGCGCTGCAGGATGCGGCGTCGGTTGCCGGCCTGCTGATCACCACCGAAGCGATGGTGGCCGAGAAGCCGGAAAAGAAGGCCCCGCCGGCCCCCGGTGGCGGCATGGGTGGCATGGGCGACATGGATTTCTAAGATCCATCAGCCTGCCGGTCCGGGTTTCGTGCCCGGGCCGGGTGCTGCTTTATCCGGCAGGAAAAGAACCGTCCGTTCGCGGGCGGTTTTTTTTGTCTTATTGCCGGATGGATGCGGTGATGAAGGCCAGCAGGGCTTCGGCCGCCTTGCTTTGATATCGTTCCTTGTGGCGCAGCCCGAAGAAGGCCCTGGGGCCGAACGAAAGCGGCGCCGCGTGCAATGTACGGGCGCGGATGCCCGGCGCGACGACCAGGGATGACAGGGCGGCGATGCCGGCGCCGGCTTCGACAGCGGTGCGAACGCTTTCGTTGGAAGGCAGGACCAGCGCCACGTCCAGCGTGTCGGGCGCGATGCCGAAGCGGCGCAGATGCTGGTCGAGCGTCGAACGCGTGCCCGAGCCGTCCTCGCGCATGATCCAGCGGGCGCGTTGCAGCCAGACGGCATCGATGGGGGTGTCGTCGAACGGTTCGGCCTGCACCAGCAATAATCGGTCCTCGCCGATCGGCCAATGGGCCAAGGCGGGATCGTCGATCTCGCCTTCGATGATTCCGATTTCGGCCTCGCCCGTACGGACCTGGGCGGCGGCCTGTTCGGTATTGCGGATGGCAAGGGTGATCGACAGGGCTGGATGGCAGCGGTGAAAATCCGCCAGCAGGGGCGGCAGCCAGTAGGCGGCGATGGTCTGGCTGGCGACCACGCGCAGGGTGCCGCGCCGGAGGGCGCCCAGATCGTCCAGCACATTTTCGGCGGCGGCCATGCGGGCCAGTACGGCGCGGGCTTCGGTGAGAAACAGACGGCCGGCCTCGGTGAGGGTGATGCCCCGGCCGACCCGATGGAAGAGACGAATGGCGTGGCGGTCCTCCAGTGCCGCGATGGCGGCAGAGGCGGCCGACTGGGTGACGTTCAGCGCCCTTGCTCCGGCCGTCATGTGCTCGCGTTCGGCGACGGCGATGAAGATGCGGAGCTGTTCGAGGGTCATGGAGGGGGGAGATCCTGATTGATCTGAATTTGCGATTAAAACCACAAGAATGATGCGTTGGATAGAATGGTCGGTCGGGCGGTAACACGGGCGGTGAAAGGAAGCCGCCATGATGAATTCCGTATCCCGTACCGCAGGCGTGCCCGCCTGTTTCCGCCGGAATGAGGTCTCTCTGGCGCCCGGCATCGCGCTGTGCCTGCTGGTTACGGGTGTGGCCTATGCGCTGGCAGCTCTGGAACGCGCGTGGACCGGGCGGGCGTGGCTGGAGGCGCTGGTTCTGGCGATCCTGTGCGGAACGGTGGCGCGCAGCCGATGGACGCCGGCCCGGAAATGGCGCCCCGGCATTGCCTTCTGTGCAAAATACCCGCTGGAACTGGCCATCCTGCTCCTGGGGGCGTCGGTCAGCGACACGGTGGTCCGCGCCGCCGGTCCGGCGTTGCTGGTCGGGATTGCGGCTGTGGTGGCGGTGGCGATCCTGCTGGGATTTGGCATCGGCCGGTTGTGCGGGGTGCCGGCGCGCATGGCGCTGCTGGTTGCCTGCGGCAACGCGATCTGCGGCAATTCGGCCATCGCCGCGATCGCGCCCGTGATCGCGGCTGATGATGACGAGATTGCGGCGTCGATCGCGTTCACCGCGTTATTCGGTGTGGTGGTCGTGCTCGGATTGCCGTTGCTGGGTATCCTGCTTGGCATGGAAGGGGTTGCCTATGGCGCGCTGGCGGGGCTGACCGTCTATGCCGTGCCGCAGGTCATGGCTGCGGCCGCCCCGATGGGAACCGTGGCGATACAGATGGGCATGCTGGTCAAGCTGGCGCGGGTACTGATGCTGGGACCGGTCTGTCTGGTGCTGTCGGTCCTGGCGCACCCGGACGGGCGGGAGAATCGGGCGACGCGGAGGGAAAGGCCGCCGCTGGTGCCATGGTTCCTGGTCGGTTTTCTGGCGCTGGCGGCGTGTCGCCTGCTGGGGCTGGTGCCGGACGGTGCCGTCCGGCCGCTGGGAACCGGAGCGGCGGTTCTGACCGTGCTGTCCATGGCGGCACTGGGACTGGGCGCCGATTTGCGGACGGTGATGAAGGCCGGTGGACGGGTGATGGCGACGGTCGTGCTGTCGCTTCTGGTCCTGACGGGGCTGGCTGTCGTGCTGATCGGGGTACTGCGCCTGGCCCAGTGACGGCATTTCGACAGGGTCATGATTTTTTGAGGAGCGTCATCGGCATGGTTTGACAAAGCGGCAGGGTTCGTGCGCCCATAACCCATCTGGATCGATGCTGGTCGTCGGCGGGCAGTCCGTCGGGTATCGCGTGTCGGGCAGACATCGGTCGAGCGGCATCATGCCGGCAACAAGGGACGAAGTGACTATGGCGACGGGTACCGTGAAGTGGTTCAACGCAACCAAGGGTTTTGGCTTCATCATGCCGGAGGATGGGGGCAAGGATGTGTTCGTGCACATCACGGCCGTTCAGGCGGCGGGTCTGCGGGGACTGAATGAGAACCAGCGCGTCAGCTATGACGTCGTGACCGAGCGCGGCAAGGCGGCGGCATCGAACCTCAAGCCGCTCTGAGGACAAGATTACGGGGCGGGGGGCCCTGCATGCTCCCCGTCCGCCGAGGCGCGCAGGAACGCTTCCAGTTCCCGCGCGGTTTCGGCAAGGCCGGCCCGGCGGATGGCGACGCCGTCGGGGAAGGCCGACATCAGCCGTGATGGCGCCCGCCGGTCGAGCAGGACGAACGCGCCCCGGTCGCCGGTGCTGCGGATCAGCCGGCCGAAGGCCTGACGCAGGCGCAGGCGCGCGATCCGGTCGTCATATTCGCCCGGTGCCCCGTGCGACAGGTGCGTGCGGCGCTCCCGATGCAGGATGTCGGGGCGGGGCCATGGCACGCGCTCGAACACCACCAGACGCAGCGACCGGCCGGGCACATCCACCCCGTCGCGCATGGCATCCGTACCCAGCAGGCACGCATTTTCTTCCGAACGGAAGATATCGACCAGCGTGGCGTTATCCATGCCGTCGACATGCTGGGCATAAAGCGGGATGCCCGCCTCCTCCAGCGGTTGCGACAGTCTTCGATGCACGGCACGCAGGCGGGAAATCGCGGTAAACAGGCCCAGGCCTCCGCCACCGGCCGCCAGGAACAATGTACGATAGGCCGCGGCAAGTGCGCCGATATCGTCATGGGCCACGTCGGTCACGATGAAGGCGCGGCTCTGGTGCCGGTAATCGAACGGGCTGGCCAGCGAGGCCCGCAGCGCGGGCGAGGGGAGGTGGCTGGCGCCGGTCCGGGCCTCGGCGGCCTCCCAGGCACGTTCGGCTTCCTCCGGGTCGCCCCTTCCGTTTTCGTCGCGCAAGGTCGCGGAGGTGATCAGGACCCCGTGCGCCGGCGCCGCCAGCACGGTGGCGAAGGGAATGGTCGGGTCCAGCCAGTGGCGGTGCAGTCCGACATCCTGCTCGCCCGGGCGCTGTCCCTCGCGCCGGTCCATACGGATGAAATCGACATATTGCGGGGCGCCGAGCCGTGTGTCGTCACGCGTCTCGCCGATCGCGCGCAGCATCGCGCTCCATCCGTCGACGCGGCTCAGGGCGCGGCGGCGCATCGTCCGCACGGCGGCTTCGATCCGCTCGCGCGTGGCGGGGTCGAGTTCGCCCGATTCGTCATCCAGCCGCTCCAGCAGCCGATCGACCAGGGTGCGCAGGGCGACCGACAGCCGGTCCAGCGCCCGGGCCAGCGTGGTTGCGGCCGGCGGCACGTTCTCGGCCAGCGGGTGCAGGTCGCATTCGATGGAGCCCTGCTGCATGGCGGGCGACTGGGCGGGGTCGCCGGCGCGGCTGCGCGCCAGGACCTGGCAGGCCAGCAGGTGCAGGAACTGCTCGCATGGATTGGGCAGGGTATCGGAAGAGGGCGCTGCCGTCGTGGCCGGATCGTCGCCGGGTGGCGCGGGCATGGATGCGTGCAGCATGTTGGCCAGGCGGCCCGACCAGCCGGGCGCAGGCAGGGCGTGGGCGGCCTGAAGGACGGCATCCAGCGGGGATTCCAGCCTGGCATCGCCCACCACCAGATCGTCCAGGCGGCGTTTCAGGCCACGGGCGCGGGAGCGTGCGCCTTCCGCCCCCAGAAGCCAGCGGCGCAGTTCCGCCGCTTCCAGCCCCGAGAGTTCGACGGAGAAGGCGCTATCGGCCGCATCCATCACGTGATGGCCTTCATCGAATACGTAACGGGTGGGGATGTTGTCTTCGTCCGAGGCGGCGTCACCGCCCATGGCGTGCCATGCGGCCTGGGTCATCACCAGCGCATGGTTGGCGATGACCAGGTCGGCCTGGCGCGCGCGCCGGATCGAATGTTCGACGAAACAGCGTTGATAGTGCGGGCAGGCACCATGGATGCACTCGCCCCGGCGGTCCGCCACGCCCGCGATGGTGCCGCGCCCGAACAGGTCGCCGAACCAGCCGGGCAGGTCGCCGCCCATCAGGTCGCCATCGGCGGTGACCCCGGCCCAGCGGGCCAGCAGCGACAGCGCGACGATACCGCCTGACGGGCCGCCCCGGTTGCCGGCGACATTCACTGCCTCTTCCATGTTCAGCAGGCACAGATAGTTCTCCCGTCCCTTGCGCAGGACGACATGCTGCCGCCGGATGGCCGGGTCGGGGTAGAGCCGCGTCAGTTCGCCTTCGATCTGGCGCTGCAGGTGCCGTGTATAGGTGCTGATCCAGACGGAGCCGCCATTGCGTTCGGCCCACAGGCTGGCGGGGGCGACATAGCCCAGGGTCTTGCCGGTGCCCGTTCCCGCTTCGGCCAGCACCATGTGCGGGTCGCCCCGTGTCAGGCGCGGGGCGAAGGCAGCGCTGGCCGCGCCGGCGAAATCGGCTTGGCCGGCGCGGGTTTCCGCCTGCGCGCCCAGCATTTCGGCCAGCCGGCGGCGGGCATCGGCGATTGGGACCGGCAGGCTGGACGGGGTGGGACGGGGAGCGGTTTCCTCCCATTTCGGCAGGCGGCGCCAGACGCGGATGGCATCGCTGGGCTGCAGGACCTCCGCCGGGAGCGGGTGGGCGGCGCGCAGGGCCGCCAGCACGCTGGGGCCCCATGCCCAGCCGGCATGGTCCATCCGCACCGCCAGCGCAGCCATCTCCTCGCCGGCCGGGGTCGGTTGTCGGGCGGCGATGTGGTCGAGCAGGATATCGGCGAGATCGGGCAGCAGGTCGGCCTCTGCCCCGCCGATCCGCGCATCGTCCAGTCCCAGGGCCAATGCCAGCCCACGCGCCGTGGGCGGGACCGTCCGGCCGGGCATGGCGAACAGGAACAGTTCCAGCAGGTCGAGCCATGGTGTGGGTTGGGGCAGGGGTGGAAGGCCCAGCCGGCGCGCGGTCAGGGGAGCATGCACGACCAGGGGCGGCGGCATGTCGCGCAGCAGGCGTGCGGCTTCGTCTCCCGGAACAGTCAGCAGTTCGCCGTCCGGGGTCAGCAGCGAGCAGGTGCCGTGGCGCGCCACCAGGGCGGGCGGGAGGTCCGGGGAGGGGGGCGGTGTGGCCATCAGGGGAACATATAGGGGACAAATCGCCGTCTGTCGCCCATCTGGCAGACAGATGATGTATGGTATGGATTGACCCATCAGGTTTCAGTTCATAGCTTCCGGCGCATCATGTCCGATCAGAACCGTCTCGACCCCGCTTCCCTGCCCAAGGCCTGGCCGTTCGAAGAGGCGGCCAAGCTGGCCGCCCATGTCGAACGCAAGGCCCTGCCCGCCGATGCGCCCGCCCTGCTGGAAACCGGCTACGGGCCTTCGGGCCTGCCGCATATCGGCACCTTCGGCGAGGTCGCGCGGACCTCCTGGGTCCGGCAGGCCTATACGCGCCTGACGGGCCGGCCGACGCGGCTGCTCGCCTTTTCCGACGATATGGATGCGCTGCGCAAGGTGCCGGACAATGTGCCGAATGGCGACATGCTGCGCCAGCATCTGGGCAAGCCGCTGTCGCGCATTCCCGATCCGTTCGGTACGCACGAATCGTTCGCGGCGCACAATAACGCCCGGCTGCGCTCGTTCCTGGACGGATTCGGCTTTGAATATGAATTCGCGTCCTCTACCGAGTATTATGCCAGCGGCCGGTTCGATGCGGCGCTGCGTCGGGTGCTTGAGGTGCATGACGAGATCGTCGCGGTTATCGTCCCGACCCTTGGCCCGGATCGCCGGGCGACCTACTCCCCCGTTCTGCCGATTCATCCGCGTACCGGACTGGTGATGCAGGTGCGCATGGACGGCATCGACCCCGTTGCCGGGACGGTGCGCTGGACCGACGAGGATGGCGAGACGTTCGAGACCCCGGTGACCGGTGGCCATGCGAAGATGCAATGGAAGGCCGACTGGGCCATGCGCTGGTTTGCGCTGGGCGTGGATTACGAGATGTCGGGCAAGGATCTGATCGACAGTGTGAAACTGTCGGGCAAGATCTGCCGCATCCTGGGCGGCGAGCCGCCCGCCGGCCTGACATACGAGTTGTTCCTGGACGAGAACGGCCAGAAGATCTCCAAGTCCAAGGGTAATGGCATCTCGGTCGAGGAATGGCTGCGCTATGCCCCGTCCGAGAGCCTGGGCCAGTATATGTTCAACGCGCCCCAGCGGGCGAAGCGTCTGTTCTTCGACGTCATTCCCAAGGCGGCGGACGAATATCTGGCCAATGTCACACGTGCCCGGACGCAGGGAGATGATGCGGCGCTGCTGTCCAACCCGGCCTGGTTCATCCATGCCGGGAAGATCGACGACAGCGCGGGCAGCCCGCTGACCTTCGCCATGCTGCTCAATCTGGCCAGCGCCGCGAATGCCGATACGCCCGATGTGCTGTGGAAGTTCATCCACCGCTATGACGAGGCGGCCTCGCCCGAGACCTGCCCGATGCTGGCGCGACTGGTGGACCACGCGATCGTCTATTACGCGGATTTCGTGCGTCCTTCGAAGACCTATCGCGAGCCCGACGCGCGGGAGCGTGCGGCGTTGGCGGATCTGGCGGAGATGCTGCGCGGGCTGGATGCCGGGACCGCGGACCCCGATACGCTGCAGAACCTGGTCTTCGAGATCGGCAAGCGCCATGGGTTCGAACCGCTGCGTACCTGGTTCGGCTGCCTGTACGAGGTTCTGCTGGGCCAGACGGAAGGGCCGCGATTCGGCATTTTCATCGGACTGTACGGAGTGGCGGAAACCGTGGCGCTGATCGAGGCGGCGCTGCTTCGGGCGTCGGCGGGGACCGCGTCTGTCGTCGCCGGCTGACGCACCGGCGATGAGTTCCGCCATGGCCGGGTTCGCTCTCTCATGGTTCTGAATTGCTCCCTGCCGCCGGAGGAGCCGGCACCTCCGACATCCGGCTGGCGACGCCTGTTGCGGCACCTGCCGCATGTCGTCGGGCTGGGCCTGATGATCGCCGCGATCGTCGTGGTCCAGCACGAGGTGCGGGACCTGCATTGGGATGACATCCGCGCGGCCCTGGGGACGATACCGGCCACGACCATGATGCTGGGGATCGGCTGCACGATCCTGTCCTATTTCATCCTGTCCTTTTACGATTGCCTGGCGGTCTTGCAGGTCGGTCGCCGGCTATCGTTCCGCAGGGCGGCCTTCGCGTCGTTCTGTTCTTATGTCCTCTCGCACAATCTGGGCTTTGCCGCGATTTCCGGGGCGGCGGTGCGCTTTCGGCTGTATGGCAACTGGGGGCTGGGGTCGTTCGATATCGCGCAGATCATTGCCTTCTGTTCCGCGACCTATCTGCTGGGGGCGGGGGCGCTGATCGGTGCGGTGCTGCTGCTGGAGCCCGGCGCGGTTCCCGTCATCGGGGCGCATCTGCCGCATCTGGTCCTGTCGGGGATCGGGTTGCTGCTGTGGGCGGGGGTGGCGGTCTATATCATGCTGGGGCTGTGGCTGACGCAGGTGCGGATCTGCCGTTGGACCATCGTGCTGCCCCGGCCGGCGATGGCGTTCGCCCAGATGGTGGTCGCGGCCGCCGAGGTCGCCGCCACGGCCGGGATTGCCTACATCTTCCTGCCGGCGGGAAGCGGGCTGGGCTATGGCGTGTTCCTGGCCATCTATATCGCGTCCTACACCGCCGGGCTGGTGGCCAGCGTGCCCGGTGGGCTGGGGGTGTTCGATGGTGCGATGATGCTCGCACTGGGGGCCTATCTGCCGCCGTCGCAGATCGTCAGCACCATTCTGGTCTTTCGGCTGTTCTATTACATCATCCCGCTCTTCCTGGCGGGACTGATGTTTGCAGGGCATGAACTGTTCCTGCGCGGCGATGCCGTCCTGGCGCGCAAGGCGGCGCCCCGTGCGCCCCGCCGCGGGCCGCGAGAGATCCGGCCCAGCCATGTGATCCGCGAGAGCGAGGCCGATTTCTCGGTGGTCGTGGCGACGGGGGCGGTTTCGATCTGCGGCGCGCTGCTGATCGCGCTGACGATCCTCGATCCCGCATCCTGGAGCAATGCCGGCGGGCTGCATCATCTGGTGGGCGTGGCGGGCGACTATCTTCTCTCGCTGATCGGGGTGGCGCTGATCGGCCTGGCCGTGGGCCTGTCGCAGCGCGTGACCCTGGCATGGAAACTGACATTGGGCCTGCTGGTCGGGGCGGCCGCGCTGACCCTGCTGCGTGGGGCGTCGCTGGCCGTGCCGGGCATTCTGGGGCTGGTGGCGGTCCTGATCGCACCGTTCCGCAGTTCCTATTATCGGCATGCGCGGATCCTGAGCGAACCGCTGTCGTTTCGTACCGGACTGTCGCTGGTGCTGCTGATCGGCTGCGTGCTGGTGCTGGTTTGTTCGGGGCCGCAGGACGAGGTCGGGGGAAGCTGGTGGGAAGTGATGCTGTTCACGGCCTCGCACGGCGTCGCGCAATGGGTCATGGGGCTGGCCGTCGTGCTCGGCCTGGTCATGATCGGGCGGCTGGTTCGCCCGGGCCGGATCGTGGTGTTGCCCTGGGATAACGCAGGCGAGGCCGAATATCGCGCGCTGGATCATGCGGCGGACGATCTGGGACCGATCCAGCCAGCCGGGCTGATCCCCGGCGAATCCGGCCTGGCCCTGCTGCCGTTCCTGCGGACGGAGAATTTCCTGATTGGCCTGGGTGATCCCGCCGGGGAATCGGCCGATTGCGCCTCGGCCATCTGGTGGTTGCGTGACCTGGCGGTACAGGAGCGCCGGCAGCCGGCATTCTGGCAGGTTGGGGCCTCGATGCTGGATGTCTACAATGATCTGGGCCTGACATCCTGGCCGCTGGTGGAAGAGACCGCAGACGATCTGTATCTGTGCTGCGTGCCGCAGAGCGTGCAGCATGTCATTTCCGTCATGCAGACCGCTGGCGCCGCACCCTCACTCCGGCTGGATGGGGCTTGACTGGCGGGCCGGTCTGCGAAAGACGATAGACGGCTTTCGACTGGCGGCGACTGGTCGGGCATTGCCGCACGATCGCTCCCTGGAATGCGTTCCGATGTCCCCAGCTCTTCATGCCATTCCTTCCCTCGGCTTGAAGGACGCGCTGTCGGTCTTCAGCAATACGTTCCTGCTGGCGTTTCCCGCCCTGTTTTCGATCGTCAACCCGATTGGTGCCTCCCTGATCTTCTCGCAGGTGACGGCGGGGCGGGAGCGGAGCGAATCCCTGGCGCTGGCCCGGACGGTCGCGTTCTATTCGGCGGGGCTCCTGGTTGCTTCGATCTGGGCTGGCAGTGCGATCCTCGCCTTCTTCGGCATCACGGTGGATTCGCTGCGCATCGCCGGCGGGCTGGTGGTCGCCGTTCGCGCCTGGTCATTGCTCCAGGCACCTGAGGAAGCTGCCGCGCGCAAGGAAAAGCAGGCCATGCAGGGCGGGCGAACCGTCGCCGCTCCGAGCTGGATGGAGATGGCCTTCTTCCCGATGACCATGCCGTTCACGGTCGGTCCTGGTTCGATCGCCGTTGCCATTGCCCTGAGCGCCTCGCGGCCGGCATCCCCGGCGTGGCTCATCTTCTACCTGGCTGTTTCGGTCGCCGCGATTGCGGTGGCTGCCACGGTCTGGCTTGCCTACGCCTATGCCGAACGGCTGGTCGTGATGCTGGGTGTGACCGGTGCGCGGATCGTCTCGCGCCTGGCCGCGCTGATCCTGTTGTGCATCGGCGTGCAGATCCTCTCGGCCGGAATCGAGGGGCTGGTTGTCACCATCATGCACGCTGCGGCGGCGTCCTGAGCTATTTGGGTTCCGCCAGCAGGGGGCTGATGGCGGCACGCAATGCGGGCAGCACCTCTGCCGCGAACCATGGCGTGCGGCGTTCCCAGGCCCCGGTACGCCACGAGGGATGCGGCAGCGGGAAATAGCGGGGAAGATAGGCGCGGAAATCGCGCACCCGGTCTTCCACCCGGCCGGGCCCCAGAACTGCCGCCTGGGCATAGGACCCGACCAGCAGGGTCAGAGTGATATCGGGCATGCAGGCCAGCAGCCGTGCCCGCCACAGCGGGGCGCATTCCGGCCGAGGGGGCCGGTCGCCGCCCTTGGGCAGGCGCCCCGGATAGCACAGGCCCATCGGCAGGATAGCGATGCGGCTGGAATCGTAGAAGGTCTCGCGATCCATGCCCAGCCAGCCCCGCAGCCGGTCGCCAGACGCGTCATTGAACGAGATCCCGGTTTCATGAACCCGCGTACCTGGAGCCTGGCTGGCGATCAGCAGGCGGGCGGTGGTCGAGACATGGAGGACCGGCCGTGGCCCCAGCGGCAGGTTGTCGGCGCAGACCCGGCACGCCCGTATCTGTGCAACCAGGGAGGCCAGATCGTCTGCTGCCTCGTTCTGTCCGGTCATGAGCCCAGGATTTCAGCCACCCATTGGGGGACCATCCGGGTCGCCGGCCCCACCAGTGTACGATCGAAGAGGGCAGGGATGGCGGGGGCTTCCAGGTTGATGTCCAGCGTGTCGGCATGGTCGCGGACCTCGGCCACGAAGCCGGCTGCCGGATAGACGGTGCCGGATGTGCCGATGGTCACGAAGCGGTCGCAGGCGGACAGGGCCGCCTGGATACGCTCCATGTGCAGCGGAATTTCTCCGAACCAGACAATATCGGGCCGCAGGGTGGGATGGCGGCAGGCCGGGCACGGGGTCTGGGGCTGGCAGTCATCCAGCCATTCGGGTGTCGCGCCGCAGGACATGCAGCGGAGGCGCCGCAATTCGCCATGCATATGCACGACATTGCGGCTGCCCGCACGTTCGTGCAGGTCGTCGATATTCTGGGTGACGATCAGGAGCTCGCCATGCCAGCGCCCGTCGCGTGCGGCCTGTTCCAGCTCCGCCAGCGCCCGATGGGCGGCGTTGGGTTCGACATGCGCCAGTTCCGCGCGTCGCCCGTTATAGAAGCGGCTGACCAGCATCGGATCCCGCTGGAACCCTTCCGGGGTGCAGACATCGTTGATGTCATGCCGGCTCCACAGGCCGTCGGCATCACGAAACGTCTCCAGGCCGGATTCCCGGCTGATGCCGGCGCCGGTCAGGACGACGATGCGCTCTGCTGGATGAGCCTGGGTCATTCTTTCTCTATGCCCGATCGCGGCGCATAAGAAAACCGCCGCGGGGAGGCCCCGCGGCGGCTGAAAGGAATGCCGGCTGGTCGGGCGCGATTACTGCGCCTGATCCACCCCCGAGTGGGTCTGCGGAGCGAAGGTCCAGCCTGTGCCGTAAGGCTGCGGGTGCAGAAGCAGCCAACTGCTGCTCGGCGCACCGAAGCCGACACCGGAGACCGCGGCACCGGTGTCACGCAGCTTGGCGACATCGGCCGCCGTCACGTTCGCCGGGGCGTGGTTGCCCCATCCGGTACGGATGAAGTTGACCACATCCGCGATCTGCTGGGCCGACAGGGTCTTGCCATAGCCCGGCATAGCCACGGCCGACGGTGCCCAGTTGGTCGGCGGCAGCACGCCACCATGCACGACCACGTTGACCAGCGAGGTCGGGTTTTCCGTCACCACCACCGGGTTGCCGGCCAGCGGCGGGAACATGCGGGCCACGCCGCCGCCATCGTTGCGGTGGCAGATGGCGCATTCACGCAGATAGACGTCCGCGCCTGGCGACGAGGTGGTCTTGCCCGCGTTCAGCATGTCGGCGGTCGAGGCGTCATACGTGTAGCTGCCCTGCGACGGGGGAACCGGCGGCAGGCTCTTCAGGTATTTCGCCATCGCGTGCAGGTCGTCGTCGGTGAAGTACTGGGTGCTCCAGCCCACCACGTCGGCCATGCCGCCGAACACGGCGGAATGGTCGATACGGCCCGTCTTCAGGAAATAGTACAGATCGTCCTCGGACCAACTGCCGATGCCGACCACCGGGTCGTTCCGCAGGCTCGGGGCCACCCAATTGTCGATCGGCGCACCGCCGGCCAGGAAGACCGCGCCGCCGCTGGCATCGAGCGCCTTTTCCTGCATCGCGAAGCCGCGCGGTGTATGGCAGGCGCCGCAATGGCCCGGACCAGTGACCAGATATTCACCGCGCGCCACCACGGGATCGGTGCCGGCTGCCGGCTTGAAATCGGCCGGCGCCGGGGCGAACAGGGTCCGCCAGATCGCCAGCGGCCAGCGCATGGACATGGGCCACGAAATCTCGTTGGCCTTGTTGGGCTGTGCCACCGGCTTCACGCCATGCATGAAATACGCATAGAGCGCGCGCATGTCGTCCTGCGTCATGCGCGAGAAGGCCGGATAGGGCATGGCCGGGTAGAGCGTCGAGCCGTCCTTGCGGATGCCGTGGCGGACCGCCTGGTCGAATTCCTCGAAACTATAGCCGCCGATACCGGTGGAATCGGGCGTGATGTTGGTCGAGTAGATCGTCCCGATCGGGCTCTTGATCTCAAGACCGCCGGCATAGGCCTGCCCGTGGAGGGCGGTATGACAGGCCACGCAGTCACCCAGGCGGGCGACATACGCACCCTTGTCGATCAGCGCCTGATCCGGCGCCTGAGCCATTGCGGCAGTGGCAAGGAGGCTGAACGCCGCAGTGCCGATCGCAACTTTAAGCCTGTTGAGCATTCTGTTCACCATGCGTCGCGTTGATGCGGGAAAAACGGAAGATCGAGCGGAAGCCTCTCATTGAGCGGGAATGCCTTCCGCGTTCTTCCGGGCATCAACCTCCCTCTGGTAGGTTTCATTGGCGCGTTTCAGCAGGAACTGCCGGATGTCCTCGATCTGCGCAGGGGACATCGAGGAATCGAAGCGGTCCATGCCGTAGGCCGTCAGCGCACCGCGACCGACCACGTTGTAGAACGCGTCCTGGTGGCGGATCGCGCCGGACCAGCGCAGGTCGGGCAGAACGCCGCCGGCTTCGCCATTGTCGCCATGGCAGGCCGCGCAATAGGTCTGGAATTCAAAATAGCCGTTATCGGTCCGCTTCTGGTCGAACTCGGCGGGTGGCTTGACTGGCAGGAAGCCCTTGTCGTTCTGCGGCGGCAGCTTGGCGTTGCCGTCGAGCGAGAAGGCGATGACGCGGGAATGGTTGACGGTCCAGCCGCTGGTGCGGGCGAGACCGCCCAGGAAGAACGGATAGATGCCGCCCCAGCCCACTTCGACCGCGACATACTGCTTGCCGTTCGCCAGATAGGTGACCGGCGGGGCGATGATGCCGCTTTGGGCGGCGAAGCTGAACAGGTCGTTGCCGTTGGTGGCGTCGTAGGCGTGGAATTCGCCGTTCGCCAGGCCCTGGAACAGAAGGTCGCCGCCGGTGGCCACGATGCCGCCGTTCCACGGCCCCTTGTGGTCGACGCGGAAGGCTTCCTGCTGCTTGAGCGGGTCCCAGGCGATGATCCAGCCCTTCAGGTCCTTGATGAAGGCGTTCTTGGCGTCCTGCTTGTCGAGAATGCCGACCTTGTTCATGTCCAGGCCGAGATTCCAGCTATCGGGATGGGCCTTGAAGCCGCCGACCTGGTTCGAATACAGGAAGGGAACCTGCTGTGCGGGGATGTAGACCAGGCCGGTGCGGGGGCTGAAGGCCATCGCCGCGAAATTATGGCCGCCCAGGTCGCCCGGGATGCCGTACCAATCCTTGCCGTTCAGGGTCCACAGGGCTTCCGGATTATAGATCGGACGGCCGGTCTTCGGGTCCAGGCCGCTGGCCCAGTTCACGTAGACATAGTTCTTGCCCGACAGGAATTCGCCGGTCTTGGCGTCGAGAACGTAGAAGAAGCCGTTCTTGGGCGCGTGGACGATGACGTGACGCATCTGGCCGTTGATCGGCAGATCCAGGGTCATGATCTGCTGGACCGAGGTATAATCCCACTGGTCCATCGGCGTTTCCTGGAAATGCCAGACATATTCGCCGGTTTCGGGCTTGATCGCGACGATGCTGCCCAGGAAGAAATTGTCGCCCTTGCCCTCGGAGCGGAACTTATAATTCCACGGCGAGCCGTTGCCCACGCCCAGATAGACCAGATCGGTCACCGGGTCATAGACGATCGAATCCCATACGGTGCCGCCGCCGCCCTGCTTGGTCCATGCGCCGGTCGGGCTCCAGGTCTGGTAGGCCTTGTTCATCAGCACGCTGTCCGAGGCCGCGTTGTCCGGCTTGTTCTCGGGATTGGGCACGGTGAAGAAGCGCCAGTCGAGCTTGCCGGTCTCGGCATCGAAGGCCGATACGAAGCCACGGGCCCCGAATTCCGCACCACCATTGCCGATGATGACGCGTCCCTTGGCGATGCGCGGCGCACCGTCGACCGTATAGGAGCGCTGCTGACCCAGTGCCGCGTCGGTCGGGATGGTGTTGACGCTCCAGACCAGCTTGCCGGTCTTGGCGTCCAGCGCGATCAGGCGGCCGTCGAAGGTGCCGAAATAGACCTTGCCGTTCCAGTACGCCGCACCGCGGTTGACGGTGTCGCAGCAGCCCTTGTCGGCGATGTTGCCGGGCACGCGCGGGTCATAGGCCCACAGCAGCTTGCCCGTGGCCGCATCGAGGGCCTTCATCTTGCTCCAGTTCGTCGTCGCGTACATGACGCCGTCGACTACCAGCGGCGTGCCTTCCTGGCCGCGATTGGTGTCCAGATCGTAATACCAGGCCAGCTTCAGGTTGCCGACGTTGGAGCGGTTGATCTGGTCGAGCGGGCTGTAGCGCTGCTCGGAATAGGTACGACCGTATGTCATCCAGTCGCCCGGATGGTCATCGGCATGGATGATCGCCTCTCCGGTATCGCTTGAAGCTGGGTCAGCCGCAACGGCGGCGTAGCCGCACAGAGTGACGGCGCATATCGTTCCGGCGGCAAGCGTTCCTCGCAGAGAACGCCCTTTCCGGAAAGCAGCTCGCATCATGTCCGATGTCCTCGTGACAATAGAAAAACAACCTGACGCCCCGGTCCCGGACCGGGGAAAATCAGTTCCGGTGCGACCATACTGAGGCTGAAAATTCAGTCTTCTGACGATTTTGTGTTCTCGGGGGAAGGGGACTGAGACATGAAGGGTCGAGCAGCCTTTTCGGACCCTGCCAGGCAACAGCATGATATGGCTCATTATATTGATTTCATGCCATTTTTTATCGCCCATATCAGGTATGCGTGATATATGTTTGGTCAGTGGGCGAAATATTAATATGCATTAATGTAATTAAATATATGCGTTACGCGAATAGGTTGCGTTCATAGTTTTGTGAGGGGAGACGATTCGCACTGCGCACTTCCCTCATCCCGCCAGATCGTATTCGGCGAGATTCTCGTAAATCGGCTCGTCCGGACCCCGCAGGGACCGGAAGAGGGTCAGGCGCGGGACGTCGACCGGCTGGAGGGGGAGGGTGGAGCATCGTGCCAGCCAGGGGGCCAGCATGTCCGGCGATGGGGTCGCGATCGTGCCGATCGTGACATGGGGCACAAAGCGCCTTCGTTCGACCGGCAGGCCGGCGCGGCGCATAGCCGTATCCACCTTGCGATGCAGGTGCAGCAGTGCCGCGCTACGCTCGATCCCGATCCACAGGGTCTGCCGGCCGCCATCCTGCTCGAAAATGCCTGGCGCGGTGGGCTGCAGGCGAACGGCGGGGGCACGCATCGCCGACAGGGCCATGTCGATATCCTCCAGCCGGTCGCGGCCGGAGACCTCGCCGATGAAGCGGAGCGTGACATGATAGGTGGCGGGATCGACCCACCGGACGCCGGCGAGGCTGCCACGCATGGCCGCGATCGCTTCGCGGAGCGGCGATCCGACGTCGAGAGCGATGAAGAGTCTCACTGTCGTGCCTCGTGCGGCAAGGTTTTCGCGATTCCGTCCTTTGCCTTATAATATACCGGTCGTCGTGGGAGCGGCTCTTTTTCAGAAAAGTCATCCGGAAGCGAGATGATTTTCCTTGAAATATCGCCCGCTCCTCCCACATCTCTGACATGTTGCGTCCGGAATTGCCCGGACAAAGGAAGGATGTCATGGCTTTCAGCCCGGATTTTCGAACAATGTCCCGACCCGCTGGCACCGGGGTCGGCGCCGGAGTCATCGACCAGGGGCTGCGGGCCTATATGCTCCGGGTCTATAACTGGATGGCTTCGGGCCTGGTACTGACCGGGCTTGTCGCCTATCTGGTCGCCAATACCAGCCTGCGCGCCGCGTTCTTCGCCGCCGTGATGACGCCCAACGGGGTGGCCGTGCGGCCGACCGGATTGGGCATGCTGGCGATGATCGCGCCGCTGGGCTTTGTGCTGGTCATGTCGCTGGGGGTGAATCGCCTGTCGCGGCAGACGGTGCAGATGCTGTTCTGGGCGTTCTGTGCCGTGATGGGCGCCAGCCTGTCGAGTATTCTGCTGACCTTCACCGGGGTATCGGTGGTGCGCGTCTTCTTCGTCACGGCCGGCACGTTCTCGGCGATGTCGATCTGGGGATATGTCACGAAGACCGACCTGACGCGTTTCGGCTCGTTCCTGATCATGGGCCTGTTCGGGCTGGTGATCGCGGGGCTGGTGAACATGTTCCTGCACAGCTCGATGGTCTATATGCTGTACAGCGTCGTCGGCGTGTTCATCTTTATCGGCCTGACCGCCTTCGACACCCAGCGGATCAAGATGACCTATCAGCAGGTTGCCTATTATGACGGGCCGGATGGGGCGGCCAAGCGCGCGGTCTATGATGCTCTGGCGCTGTATCTGAACTTCATCAACCTCTTCCAGTTCCTGCTGCAGTTCATGGGTGTGCGCAGCAACCAGGATAATTGAGGGCGCGCGAATCCGCCTTTTGATGTCTTGGCCGGAAATCAGGCCCCGCCTCACGGCGGGGCTTTTTTTTATCTCGTGGTCGAAGATGGGAGAAAAACGGACCGGGCACGCGAACGCCGTGGAAATTCGGCTAAAATAAGACTTATTCTTCCACGGAAAGAGTGCGATGACGTGTATGTGATGTTAGGCACACCAGATTACCATATTGAAATAAAACGATTTAATTTGGACACCTTGGCGTATTCGAAATAATCTGAAACATTATGTGAAGACTTGCTTGTGAGGTCCATCCAGTCGGATAAGGCGGTAAGAGAACTATGAACGAAAGGATAGCTGCGCAGACAGGATGCTCGAGGCACGCGGCGGCACATGAGGTGCCAGTTCGGCCCTGCGGGATGGAAAAGAGTCTTGACCGTTCCGATCCTTGATCAGGATCAAGGCCAGGAAGCCAGCGGCTGATCATGACGGGATCGATCCGGCGAAGCCCTCCTTCCGAGAGGAGAGGCAGACGGCGGTTTGATATCAACGGATGTAACAAACGGCGAGAGACCCGCACCGGGATTCGCGGCAGACGTGAAACATGGCCGTTGTTGCTTTGGGGGCCCGTGAACGAAGCGAGCATATGAGCAAGGGTGATGTCGAAACCAACGAGGCGTGAGATGAAGAAAAAAATCTTGCCAAGATTATCGAGTTTATTGTGTTTGTCCTCAGCGTTCCTCTTGGCGGGATGTGACTGGGCACTGTTCGACCCGAAGGGTACCGTGGGTGTCCAGGAGAAGAGCCTGATCCTGACCTCGACCTATGCGATGCTGCTTGTGGTCGTGCCGGTCATCGTTCTGACGCTGCTGTTCGCGTGGCAGTACCGCCAGTCGAACACGAGTGCCGAATACCTGCCGAAATGGTCGCACTCGAACAAGATCGAAGTCGTGATCTGGGTGGTTCCGTCCCTGATCATTCTTTTCCTGGCAGTGCTGACCTACCAGACCTGTCATTCTCTGGACCCCTACCGTCCGCTCGAAGAAGAAGCCAACGTGAAGCCGATTCACGTCGAGGTCGTCGCGCTGGACTGGAAGTGGCTGTTCATCTACCCCGACGAGGGGATTGCCACGGTCAATCAGGTGGCCTTTCCGGTGAATACGCCGGTCGACTTCCGGATCACCTCTGACGCGGTGATGAACTCGTTCTTCATTCCGCAGCTTGGTTCCCAGATCTATGCCATGGCCGGCATGCAGACGCAGCTGCACCTGGTGGCCAATACTGCCGGCAACTATCTCGGCGAGTCCGCGAACTTCAGCGGCCGCGGCTTCTCCGACATGCGCTTCCGCGCGCTGGCGATGAGCAACGACGATTACGCCGCCTGGGTCCAGAAGGTGAAGGCAGCGTCCGAGCAGCTCGACAATTCGAACTATCCCAAGCTGGCCGCGCCCAGCGAGGCGAACCCGGTCGAGTATTTCTCGCATGCGGAACCCGGCCTGTTCGACCAAATCGTAGCCAAGTACAACAATGGCATGGTCATGGATAAGAGCACGGGCAAGATGTTGCATGTGCAGTCCGCGATGTCCGACATGAATATGAAGGAATAGGACCGATGTTAGGAAAATTAAGCTGGTCGGACATTCCGATCGATGTGCCTATCCTTGTTGGTACCTTTGCCGGTGCCGCGATCGCCGGTCTGGCGGTGCTTGGGCTCATCACCTATTACGGCAAGTGGGGCTATCTCTGGAAAGAGTGGCTGACCTCGGTCGACCATAAGCGTCTGGGCGTGATGTATATCGTGCTGGCGCTGGTTGCCCTGTTCCGTGGCTTCGCGGACGCCATCATGATGCGCTCGCAGCTCGCGCTGGCCTATGCCGGCAACCCGGGCTACCTGCCACCGCATCACTACGACCAGATCTTCTCGGCTCACGGCACCATCATGATCTTCTTCATGGCGATGGCGTTCATGACCGGGTTGATGAACGTGATCGTGCCGCTGCAGATCGGCGCGCGCGACGTGGCCTTCCCCTTCCTGAACTCGCTCAGCTTCTGGATGACGACGATCAGCTTCGTGCTGATTAACATTTCGCTGTTCATCGGTGAGTTCTCGCAGTGCGGCTGGCTGGCGTATCCGCCCCTGTCCGAGCAGCAGTTCAGTCCGGGTGTCGGTGTCGATTACTATATCTGGGCGGTTCAGCTTTCGGGCGTCGGCACATTGCTGACCGGTGTGAACTTCTTCACCACCATCGTGAAGATGCGTGCCCCGGGCATGACGTTCATGAAGATGCCGGTGTTCACCTGGACCATCTTCTGCACCAGCGTGCTGATCATGCTGTCCTTCCCGATCCTGACCGTGGCCCTGGGCCTGCTCGGCCTGGACCGTTACCTGGGCATGCACTTCTTCACCAATGACGGTGGCGGCAACCAGATGCTCTATCTGAGCGTCATCTGGGGCTGGGGGCATCCGGAAGTCTACATTCTGGTTCTGCCGGCGTTCGGCGCGTTCTCGGAAATCACGCAGACCTTCTCGCGCAAGCCGCTGTTCGGCTACAACACCATGGTCTATGCGACCTGTTCGATCATGGTCCTGTCGATGCTCGTGTGGCTGCATCACTTCTTCACCATGGGTGCCGGCGCCAACGTCAATGCATTCTTCGGAATCATGACGATGATCATCGCGATCCCGACGGGCGTGAAGATCTTCAACTGGCTGTTCACCATGTATAAGGGCCGCGTCGAGTTCCACGCGACCATGTACTGGGTGATCGGCTTCATGATCACCTTCACTATCGGTGGCATGACCGGCGTCATGCTGGCCATCCCGGCTGCCGACTTCGTGCTGCACAACTCGCTGTTCGTTATCGCCCACTTCCACAACGTCATCATCGGTGGTGTGTATTTCGGCTATGTCGCAGCGATGAACTTCTGGTTCCCCAAGGCCTTCGGCTTCAAGCTGAACGAAGCGTGGGGCAAGCGGGCGTTCTGGCTGTGGTTCGTTGGCTTCTACTTCGCGTTCATGCCGCTCTATGTCCTGGGCTTCGAGGGCATGACCCGTCGTATGAACCATTATGACAATCCGGAATGGTATCCGTGGCTGCTGGTTGCCGAAGCCGGCGCCGTGATGATCGCCCTGGGCATCGTCTGCCAGCTGACGCAGCTCTATGTCTCGATCCGTGACCGCAACCTGGCCGAAAACCGCGATCTGACGGGCGATCCGTGGAATGCGCGCACGCTGGAATGGTCGACCTCCTCGCCCCCGCCGTTCTACAACTTCGCGGTTGTTCCGGTGGTGCATGACCTGGATGCGTTCGCCCACGACAAGGAGGCCGGCATCGATACCCGTGCCGCCGGCTCGAACTACCAGCCGATCCATATGCCGAAGAACACCGCCGCGGGCTTCTTCGTCGGCATGTTCAGCCTGATCCTCGGCTTCGCCGCGGTCTGGTGGATCTGGTGGCTGGCGGCCGTTGGCCTGATCGGTGTCATCGCGACCGTGATCGCACGGAGCAGCAACAACGATGTCGACTATTATGTGCCGGCGTCCGAGGTTGCCCGTATCGAGAACGAGCATACCCGTAACCTTCTGGCGGCACAGGCGGCGGAATAATGGCGCACGATATCACTGCTGATGCGGCCCATGCCCACGAGGAACACCACGAATCTCCCGTGGTGTTCGGGTTCTGGCTGTATCTGATGACCGACTGCATCATCTTCGGGACGCTGTTCGCGGTGTTCGCTGTGATGCGCAACCAGTTTGCCGGTGGTCCCACCGGCAAGGATATCTTCGATCTGAACGGGGTCGGGATCGAGACGGCGCTGCTGCTGCTGAGCTCGATCACCTACGGTTTCGGGATGATCAGCGCGCACCAGAACAAGCTGGGCGCGCTGCGGGGCTGGCTCGGGGTGACCTTCATCCTAGGCCTGGGCTTCCTGTTCATGGAGCTCCGCGAGTTCTCGCACATGGTTGCGGAAGGCAACGGACCGGATCGCAGCGCGTTCCTGTCGGCCTTCTTCACCTTGGTCGGGACCCATGGTCTGCACGTGACCTGCGGCCTGCTGTGGATGGCGGTTCTGATCGTCCAGACGGGTGGGAAGACCGTCCTGTCCGAGCGCATGACGAACAAGCTGACCTGCCTCAGCCTGTTCTGGCACTTTCTGGATATCGTCTGGATCTGTGTCTTCACCTTTGTCTATCTGATGAGTGTGATCTGATGGCTGACGCGCATACGGACCATTCGGGAGCGAGCCACGGAAGTGTAGGGTCTTACCTTACCGGGTTCGTCATCTCTGTCCTGCTGACGGTTGCCGCCTTCGGTGTCGTGATGGCACACAGTTTCTCGCCCTCCGGGACGATTGCTGCCATTGCGATCCTGGCTGCGGTGCAGATCGTGGTTCATCTGGTGTTCTTCCTGCATATGAACACGTCGTCGGAGCAGCGCTGGAATGTGATGGCGTTTGTCTTCACCGTCCTGACGGTCTTTGTCCTGATCGTCGGCACGCTGTTCATCATGCATGACACCTCGATCAACATGATGTCGCGCTGATATCCGCCATCCCGGGTGCCGCAAGGCACCCGGACCGGCTGGATGCCAGACATGAAAAAGGCCGGTGAGGTTTCCCTCACCGGCCTTTTTCATGTCCGTGCCGGAAGTGTTGGATTCAGCTCGAACGAGGCCAAGTGGGTGGCGGCGCGAGCGAATCTGGGGTTGCCCGCTGAGAAGCGGTTGCATGCTGGCCGCACGGATAAACGGCGGACCAATCCGGTCCGGCAAACTTCGCTGCCGCCATCATCTATGAGGTTCTCGCATCACAAAGGATCAGAACCGATGCCGCTCGTCATTTCTTACACGATTTAGTGATTATTCTTTTTTGTATGACTCTCTGTTTGAGTGCACGTTAATAACGCAATTTTGCCCCATTTTTGCCTTCTTTACAAAATGAAACAAAGATGCATAATCGCTATTTGGGAATGATTTCTTTCGAATGCCGGCATTCCCGGATGCGATGAGAGAGATATATATGAAAAATTCAAGAATTTTGGTTTCTTGTGCTTTGGTTGCGCCATTGGTCCTGTCCGCGTGCGCGACGCCTGGTGACGAGAACAGAGCCGACACTTACAATGCTGCTCAAGTCAACCAACGGCAGTTGGCTCATGTGATCAATATTCTTGCTGTAATGCCTGCCCGGGTCCAGGTCAGCAATGCGCAAAACCAACGTACTGCGCAGATCGTGGGGGGACTATTGGGCGCCGGTCTTGGTGCCGGCCTCGGCGCGGGTGTAGCGCATTCGACCACAGCTGGGGTGCTGGGCGGCCTCGGTGGCGGTGGTGTCGGCGCGGCCGCCGGGTCTCTCGTTCCCGGGCAGATTCTGGTCGATGGCGTTTCGATTACCTATCAGGACGGCAATCAGACCTTCAGCTCCGCTCAAGTCGGACGTTTGTGTGAATACGTGCCGGGCAAGGCTGTCATGATTCAAGGGAGCCCAACCGAAACTCGCGTTCAGCCCAACCATGAGTGCCCTCCGCCGCAGAAATCATGATCTGAGGAAATGTAATGAAACGGGTTGCCTTACTCGCGTTTCTTGCCTTGCCGTGTTCCGTTTTCGCGCAGAGCCTTACCGACCAGATTAATGCGGTTTCCGCCGCACAGGATCAAAATGAGGCGGCGGCACGTCAGGCATGGGCAGCGCAGCAGGCGGAATTGCGGCACCAGGAGCAGGCCCAGGCCGCTAGGGCTCAGCAGGCTCGGCGTCAAGCTGAAGCCGTCGCGGCTGCTCGGCGCGCCAAGTTGGAGGCGCGTGAGGCCAAGGATGAGGCCTACGCGGACAAACTGCGGGAACTGGACCTCCAGAGCCGGGAACTGGATCTTCAGGCGAAAAAGACGGATGTCTCTCGTGAGAACGACATCATCGACAGCACGCTGAAGCAGAAGGACGCCGCGGCTGATCTGACGCGATCCCAGGCTGATGCGAACAGGAATGTTTCGCAGGGTGCGAAGGTGCTGATGGAGAAAAACGGCGCCAAAGCCGAATTGGAGGGTCAGGCTGCCGTGAAGAAGGAATCGGGCTGGTTCCATTAGCCCATGATCCGATGCACCCGGGTTTGTGGGCGTCGCTCTATTTTGCAGTTCTGATTAACATTCAACCCGTTCAGGTGGGATTATCTGAACGGGCTTTTTATTCGCATCCGAGATCGTACAATGTGTCGGTCTTGTCGATCATAGTGACGAGGCCCAGAGGTCGGGCCATCGCATTCCACGGCCGCACGCAGCGAGAGACAAGAATAATCGCGAGTACCGCCTGCTGATATGCAGCATGGGGCAGTGGGTGGATGCATCGGTCGAGTTGGTCGTGAGCAGGAACAGTAGCTGCATCTTGAGGCAAATTCGCTCTTCATCGCACGGGATGTCGCCGAAAAGCTGAATCTGCCTCGCAGTACCGTCTGATCTCTACCGGTCAGAGACCATAATCCTGGATATCAGTCCTTGTGCGGCTCCGGCGACAGCAGGTCCTTCTTGCCGGGCTTATCCTTCCATTCCTCGGCGTCGGCGGGGGGAGTGCCCTTGCGCGTGATGTTGGGCCATTTGGCGGAATAGCTGGCATTGATCTCGGCCCAGGCGGCAGCGCGGTCGTCGCTGTCGGGAACGATGGCTTCAGCCGGGCATTCCGGTTCGCACACGCCGCAATCGATGCACTCGTCGGGATTGATGACCAGGAAGTTCTCGCCGGCATAGAAGCAATCGACCGGGCACACCTCGACACAGTCCATGAACTTGCAGCGAATGCAGTTTTCGGTGACCACGTAGGTCATCGTTCATCTCCGATTATCTGTAGCTGCGATGACGTCGATCGACGACATCATCAGCCTTGGGGCCTGCGAGGTGCCGCCAACGGGAGCCTCGCCTATGATGGGCGTTGGTATGAAAGTCTTTTGAAGCCATGGCAAGTCAAAGACGCCATGCCGGCCTGTCGGGGCGCGGCGATGGTCAGTCCACGGGCGACAGGGCCCGCTCCGGCACGATCTCGTAGAGCAGGCGGGCCACCGTTGCCGGGCCGCGCCGCTGTGCCAGCGACACGATCCGCAGCACCATCACGCCGTCGCCGGTCGGGGGCGGCAAGGTCAGGATATCGCCCGGGCGCACCAGCGCATGGGCCTTTTCGGTCCGCTGCCGGTTGATCCGCACCAGACCGGCCTGGGCCATGCGGGCGCAGTCGGGCCGGCTGCGGGCAAAGCGCGCGCACCATAGCCAGCTATCGAGCCTCTGTGTCACGGCTTCATCCGGGGCGATGCGCTCGCGGCTCATCGGCGTGGGGATTTCAGCACGGCCAGTGCCGCGAACGGGCCCTCCGGGACGGCATGCGCAGCCCGAGGGGAGATGGGGCGGGTGGGTTTTGCTGCCTGGCCCTTCGCCTTTCCGGACGGGCGAGGTGGACCGTCATGGGGGGCGGGAGCCGTCCGGTGCCGTTGGCGGCGTCGTGCATCCTGCGTCACCGCCAGCATGGCCGGGGCGGCCGGGCCGTATTCGCTGGCGCCCAGCGGGCGGGCGGCGCGGACGGGAATATCCAGGGCCTTGAGGATGGCCGCCACCATTTCCGGCCGGACACCCAGGCGCGACGGCAATCCGTCGGGCAGGGGCACCGGGCCGTTGCGGGCCCGCCAGCGCAGTTCGCCGGACAGTTTCTCGGCAATATCGAGGCGCAGGCGCACCGGGCCGGCGGCGATCCATCCTAGCTGCGCCAGGATGCCGTCATGCGGGCCGTCGGCGGGGACCGAGACCGCGCCGGGGGGCGGAAGGTCGGGCAGTTTTCGCCCGGTGCGCGCGGCCAGCAGGATCGCCCGCAGGCGCATGGCATGGGGCCGCAGCAGGGCGGGCATCAGCACCGCATGCCGGCCGATGCGCACGCCCAAATCCTTGAGGCGGGCACGGAGGGCAGGGGGCACGGACAGGCTGTCGGCCACAACGCCGCCCTGTTCTTCCAGCCGGTGCAGGATGCCGCGCAACGTCGGGTCCGCCTCCACGGCGGCGCGGGCGGCGAACAGGGGGGCCATCGCCTCGCGCACCTGGCGGTCCAGCCATTGTGCCAGGTGGGCCCGGATGCGTTCCTTCTGCGCGCCGTCGAGAAAGGAATTGTCCATGACGTCGATGCGCGGCCGGAGCAGATGGTCGCCGCCGCGCAGGCGCGCGACCATGCCGCCATCCCATTCGACGAAGCGTCCATCGGCCGAAAACGCGAAGGCGTCGTCCGGCGCCTGCGTGAGCGCCTGGACGCGTCGGGGGATCTCGGTCCGCAGGGCGCGGCGGGCGGCGCGCAGCAGCAGGCGCTGGTCGGGCAGGGCGGAGGCGGAATCCGCCACCAGGTCCAGGCCCGCCACCCGTCCCACCGGATGGCCTTCCACCACGACCTCGCCCTGGGCGGTGACGGCGGAGAGCAGATCTTCCTCGGCGGATTCGTCCAGGCGGCGGATCAGGGAGGCGGCGCGGCGATCGACGAAGCGTGCGGTCAGCCGCTCGTGCAGCGCGTCCGACAACTGGTCCTCGACCGCGCGGGTGCGTTCCTGCCAGTGGGGGGCGTTGCGCACCCAGTCCCGGCGGGCGGCGATATAGGCACAGACGCGGATGCCCGAGAGGCGGTGCATGAGGGAATCGATATCGCCGTCGATCCGGGTGAAGCCCCCGATCTGCGCCTCCATCCAGGATTCGGGCACATGCTGGTCGCGCATGACATGGGTGAAGATCCGCGCGCAGAGCCTGGTGTGGCTCTCGTCGCCCAGCTTGCGGAAATCGGGGATCTGGCAGGCCTCCCACAACAGCCGGGTGGCGCGTGACGAGCGGACGAGGTTGCGGATGTCCGGCACTGCCGCCAGGCTGCTGAGGGTCAGCACGTCGGTCGCCTCGTTGCCGGCGGTCAGTCCCACCAAGGGCGGGGGGCGGCTCAGGCTGGCCAGCAGGGCCTCGGGATTGGAGAAATCCAGATCGCTGTTGCGCCAGAACAGGCGCTCGATCGGATCGAAACGGTGGGTTTCGACCGCCTCGACCACCTCCTCCGACAAAGGGGGGCAGGTGCCGGCGGTGCCGAAGGTACCGTCGCGCATGCCGCGTCCGGCCCGGCCGGCGATCTGGGCGATTTCGGCGGGGAAGAGCCGCCGGGCCCGCATGCCGTCGAATTTCGACAGGCCGGCGAAGGCGACATGGTTGACGTCCATGTTCAGGCCCATGCCGATGGCGTCGGTCGCGACCAGGTAATCGACCTCGCGTTCCTGATACAGCGCGACCTGGGCGTTGCGGGTGCGCGGGGAGAGCTGCCCCATGACGACGGCGCATCCTCCGCGCCGGCGCCGGATCAGCTCGGCGATCGCATAGACTTCGGTTGCCGAGAAGGCGACGATCGCGGAGCGGGGGGGCAGGCGTGTCAGCTTGCAGGCACCCAGATGCGTGAGGCTGGAGAGGCGGGGGCGGGTGTCGATTTCGATCCCCGGCACCAGACGGCGCAGCAGCGGGCGGATTGTTTCCGCCCCCAGGAACATGGTTTCCACCATGCCGCGCGCATGCAGCAGCCGGTCGGTAAAGATATGGCCCCGGTCGGGATCGGCGCAGAGCTGGATTTCGTCGACTGCGACGAATTCCGCGCGCTGGTCCAAAGGCATGGCCTCGACGGTGCAGGAGAACCAGCGGGCGTTTGGTGGGACGATCTTTTCCTCGCCCGTGATCAGCGCGACCGCGCCGGCGCCTTTCGCGGCGACCATGCGCTCGTAATTCTCGCGGGCCAGCAGGCGCAGGGGGAAGCCGATGATGCCGCTGGAATGGGCCAGCAGGCGCTCGATGGCCAGGTGGGTCTTGCCCGTATTGGTCGGGCCGAGGACGGCCCTGATTCTCCTGGCATTCGCAGGATGGAGAGCGTGTCGCGCGGCACTGGGGGACCCGGCCCCCGGGGATGCACCCATCATGGTGCCATGCTCAGATGACCCCGGGCGGATTGCAAGCAAAACCCGCGTCACGATTGTAGAATAAGGTACTGACCGGTTGCGTTGCCCGCGGGCAGGACGCACGCTGGCGGTGTTCGGATCGCGGAGGCCGCTGATGTCCATTGAAGAATTCCCCTGCCTGTTGCCGTCCACACGGGGGCGAGGCAGTGGCGTCCGTGTGATCCACGCGATCACCCAGGCCGATCTCGGGACCCTGGTGGAACGAGTCGGTGAGTCGGGTGCTGCCTTCCTTCGCGAGTCGGGTTTTCGGGGGCAGATCGGGGAACTGGGGCTGGTGCCGGGCAAGGATGGTGTGGCCGCGGCGGTGCTGGGCGTACGGGCGGGGGCCGACCCGTTTCAGTTCGGCACGCTGGCGGGCAGCCTGCCGGCGGGGGCGTGGAAGATCGTGCTGCCTGATGGCATTGCCCCGGACACGGCGGTCCTGGGATTCTGCCTCGGGGCCTATCGCATGCCCGCGTTCGGCCGTGCGGCCTCGCCAGGCCGGGACATTGCGCGCCTGGTCGTGCCGGCGGGTGGTGCGGCGGGGGCGGAGGTCGCGCATGCGATTCGGCTGGGGCGGGACCTGATCAACGCGCCCCCCAACCTGATGGGGCCGGCCGAACTGGCCGATGCCGCCTGCGGCATGCTGGAGCCGCTGGGCGCACGGCTGGAGATCGTGAAGGGGCGGAAGCTGGCGCGGGTCTATCCGACCGTGGCCCATGTCGGGGCCGGGTCGGCGCGCGCCCCGAAAGTGGTCGTCGCCCGCTGGGAGGGCAGCCGGGCCGGCCCGAAGGCACCGTTGCTGTCACTGGTCGGCAAGGGCGTGTGCTTCGACACCGGCGGCTATGACATCAAGCCGGCGGCGGGGATGCTGCGCATGAAGAAGGACATGGGCGGGGCTGCCGTCATGCTGGCCCTGGCCCGGCTGGTGATGGTGCGGGACCTGCCCATCCGCCTGGAGCTTCGCCTGGGATGCGTCGAAAACAGCATCTCGGGCACCGCCATGCGCCCGTCGGATGTCGTGGTCACGCGATCCGGGCAGACGGTGGAGATCGGCAATACGGATGCGGAAGGCCGGCTGGTGCTGTGCGACCTGCTGACCGAGGCCGGCGATGCCGACCCGGATCTGCTGATCGACGCCGCCACCCTGACGGGCGCGGCCCGGGTGGCGCTGGGGCCCGACCTGCCGGCGCTGTTCAGCAATGACGATCGGGTCGCGCAGGCGATCCTGGAGGCCGGAGAGGGGTGCGGCGATCCGCTGTGGCGCCTGCCGCTATGGGATGATTATGCCTCGTGGCTGCGGAGTCCGGTGGCCGATATGAACAATGTGTCGGCAAAACCCATGGCCGGATCGCTTACGGCGGCTCTCTTTTTAAAAAAATTCATCAAAACAGGCGTGCGCTGGGCACATATCGATCTGTATGCATGGAACGATCATTACCGTTCCGGCCGGCCGGAAGGAGGGGAAATCCCGGTTTTGCGGGCTGTGTACGCAGCTTTGTTGCCGATCCTTCATGTAAGGGACAAATCGCAATCGTGAAATAATGACAAGGATCGAACTATTCCCGTTCCCTGGGCTTATATCTGCCGCATTCTGAAACTATATACGGTTCTGGAATGACCGTCGGCCCTGAGCGGGAACGCTGGCGGCAAAACTTTTTGGGGGCGTTGCCGACCTCCTCGGGAAAGGCTTTTTCACTATGGCTCAGAACTCATCGACCACCGACCAGTTGGTCAACACGCTGCGCGACACCGTCGTTGCGATGGTGCGCCGGGACGGGCCCGATCTGTCGGCCCGCCAGCTTGGCGTCTTCCTCACCTGCTATCTCGAGGAAGGGGCGCATACTGTCCGTGGCCTCGCGGCGGCGCTGAACGTGTCCAAGCCCGCCATCACCCGTGCGCTCGACCGGCTCGGCGAACTGGATCTGGCCCGCCGCAAGGTGGACCCGATGGATCGCCGTTCGGTGCTGGTGCAGCGCACGCTGAAGGGCTCGGCCTATCTGCGCGAACTGCGCTCGATCATGGGTGAGGCCGCTGGCGTGCCGGCGACCGGGCGCACGGCCAAGATCGTGCGCGAAGAGCGCGCGCCGCGCCGCGCCGCCGGCTGAATTCGCCGGGACGGCTGCCCGTCCGGGCAGCCGTCATTTCCATTCTGGAAGACGACAGACCGATCGGACGAGCGGGCCGATAGCCAGGCGTGACCGATGGTCCGCCCATGGCGTGCCTGCGCGCGCCCATAGGGTGCCGATTCCCCATGCACGTCGATTCAGCCGATCGGGACAGACCGAAGGAGAAAGATCATGCATATGGCATCGCGTATCGTTGCCGTGGCCGCTCTCGCCGTTCCGTTTCTGACGACGTCCCTTTCTGGCCCGGTGACTGCCCGTGCCGCCGACGAACTGGGTACGCCTGTCGGGCGTATCCGGCTGGTTGCCAAATCCGCCGATGTCGGCATTGGCTGGACGTGGGGCACGGGAACGCTGACCTACGGCCACCATACCTATCATTTCACCATCAAGGGCGGGTCGATCGCCGCGGTCGGATATTCGAAGGTCGAAGGCACCGGCACCGTCTATAACCTGAAGCACCTGCACGATTTCGACGGTACCTACGTGGCCGGCAATGGCGAGGCTACGCTGGGCAGCGGTGTGGGTGGCAGCCTGCTGCATAACGGCAATGGCGTGACGATCAAGATCGACACGATCTCGCAGGGTGCGCGGCTGGCGGGCGCCGCCCAGGGGCTGGAACTGACGCTGACCCGCTGACGGGTCTGCCGCAGCCGATCCGGGTCATCGTTCAGGCGGTGCGGGTCGGCTGCTTCATGCGTCGTTCGACGAAGGCGCTCCAGAGCAGTTGCGGCAGCAGGACGGCCATCAGGCCTGCCGCCACCCCCATGATGCCGTGAAGCACGGCGTATGCCGCCATTCCTCCCCACAGGACGAATGACCAGTGGACAAGGGTGACGGCAACCGGCGAGAGGCCGCTCTGCGTTGCACGCTGGTAGAGATGTTCGCGATGGCCTTCCATCAGGCGGGCACCGTTCCGCCAGCGGCGGACAAGCGTATACAGGACATCGTAGATCAATCCGCCCAGCAGCATGGGAACCACGTACCATGCGGTCATGCCCGGGTGGCTTGCGCAGGTCAGCGCGAACGCGCCCACCAGCAGCCCGCAGGGCTGGCTGCCGACATCGCCCATGAAGATGCGGGCCGATGGGAAATTGAACGGCAGGAAGCCTGCCAGCGCCGCCGCCAGCAGAAGGGCCATGGTCCCGAGGGGCGTGCCTGTCGCCAGGGCACCGAGGACGAGGCAGGCCAGCATGACGGACCCCGATACCAGCCCGTTCAGCCCGTCCATGAAGTTGACCGCATTGGTCGTGAAAACCAGGGCCGAGACCGCCAGGACCCACCAGGCTGGAAAGGCCAGGGGCGTGGGCAGGATGGCGGGAAGGCCTGGGGGAATCGGCAATGTCATGGCCACCATGACAGCCGCCGCGATCTGCGCCCCCAGTTTGACGAGGGGGGACCATTGATAGACATCGTCCAGCCAGGAAATCGCGCCCAGCAGGAGTGTCGCGGCCAGCAGGGCGGCGACGGGCAGGTCCAGCGGCGTCATGCCATGGAGCACGCGCCCGACGGGCACCGCCAATATGAATGCCCCCACGATGCCGATGCCCCCGCCCTTGGGCGTGGGCCTTGTGTGGGAACTGCGATGTCCCGGATGGTCCATGACGCCCAGGCGGATCGTCGCCGCGACGGCGAGGCCGGCGGTGATCCAGGTGGCGAACAGCAGGAACGGGAAGAGGGCGATCACGACCGGCTGCCGCGATGTTTTGTCGTCATGGCTCCTTCTAGCATGGAATGGGCTGGGCTATATGGTTGGGATAATGGCTTCGCAACGTCCTGACCCCGACGAGCCCGCCGACTGGCGGCGTCCGGTCAACCGAATCGCCGTCAACGTGATGCTGGATGGAGGGCTTGCCGCGCTCTCGGCTCCGCTGGCCCGCTGGCTGGCCGACCCTGGTGGCGGCCTGCTGCATCCGCTGTGGTTCATCGCGGGTGGCGCGATCACGCTGGTGCTCAGCAGCCTGCCATTCCGCGTCCAGCAGCAATATTGGCGTTTTTCCGGGGTGGATGACCTGCTGGGGATCGCCGGGGCGTCGGCGGCGAGCGCCCTCCTGTTCTCGCTGGGCCTCTATGCCACCGGCTTTCCGATTCCCACCCCGGCCTTTCCGTTCATCCATGCCCTGGTGCTGCTGGTGTCGCTGGGCGGGTTGCGGATCGTCTACCGCCTGTCCTGCCGGCATGCGACGCGGCGGTATCCGTCCTGCCAGGTGGTGCTGATCGGGTCCGATCAGTCCGCCGACCTGTTCATCCGCGCCATCGAGCGCGCGCCGCATGCGGCGTTCCGGGTTGCGGGCATCATGACCGGGGGGCGGCGGCAGACGGGGCGCAGAATCCATGGCGTGCCCATTCTGGGCCATGTGCGGACCATGGACGATATCCTGGACCGCGCCCGTGGCGGGAGGGACTGGCCCGACCTGCTGATTGTGACCGATGCCGAATTCCGGGGTGAGGAACTGGCGCGGGTCCTGACATCGGCCGAGCAGCGGGGCCTGTCCGTCCAGCGGGCGCCGGACCTGACCGAACTGACCCCGGCCGCGCGCCTGGAACTGCGGCCGATCGCGATCGAGGACCTGCTGAACCGGCCGCAGGTGGACCTGGACCGGGAGGGGATGGCGGCCCTGCTGGGCGGGCGCACGATCCTGGTGACGGGGGCCGGGGGATCGATCGGGTCGGAACTGGCCCGGCAGATCGCGGGATATGCGCCCGGGCATCTGCTGTTGCTGGATCATGGGGAGTTTGCCCTGTGGCAGATCGACCTCGAACTGTCCGAGCGGGCGCCTGCCATCCGGCGCGAGGCGATCCTGGCCGATATCCGTGATCGCGACCGGATGGAGGAGATCTGTGCCCTCTATCGGCCGGAACTGGTCTTTCACGCCGCGGCCCTGAAGCATGTGCCGATGGTGGAAGCCAATCCGTGCGAGGGCGTGCTGACCAACGTGATCGGAACCCGCGTGGTGGCCGATGCGGCGGCGCGCAACGGGGCGCTTGCCCTGGTCATGGTCTCGACCGACAAGGCGGTGAACCCGTCCAGCCTGATGGGGGCGTCCAAGCGCGCGGCCGAGATGTATTGCCAGGCGCTGGATGTCGAGGCCCGAAGCGGGGGCGGCAATGCCATGCGCTGCGTGACCGTGCGATTCGGCAATGTGCTGGGGTCGACGGGATCGGTCGTGCCGCTGTTTCGCCGCCAGTTGGAGCGGGGCGGTCCGCTGACCGTGACCCATCCGGATATGCAGCGTTATTTCATGACGGTGTCCGAGGCCGTGGGGCTGGTCCTGCAGGCCAGCGTGCGCGGCACGATCCGCGACCAGGCCGGAAGCGGGACGGACACGCTGCTGCGCAATGGCGGGATTTTCGTGCTGGACATGGGCAAGCCGGTCAAGATCGTCGATCTGGCGCGGCAGATGATCCGTCTGGCCGGGCTGCGTCCGCAGATCGACGTGCCGATCCATTTCACCGGCCTGCGTCCCGGCGAAAAACTGTTCGAGGAATTGTTCCATGGGCGCGAGGCCCCGGCCGCAACCGACCATCCGGGCCTGCGCATGGCGACGCCGCGCATCGTGGACCGTCATGCGGTGGGGCAGGTCATCGACCGGCTGGCGGCGACCTGCCACAGTGGCGATGCGTCCTCGGTCCTTGCGCTGATCAAGGGTCTCGTTCCCGAATTCGCCCATAACCCGACAGGCGATCTGCACGATACGATGGCGGAACCGACATCGGAACCGACCGACGCCGAAAGGACGATACATCCATGACTGCCCCGTTTTCCGACAGCCTTGCGCCCATCGCGTTTCTCGACCTGCCGGCGCAGCAGGCGCGGCTGGGCGATGCGATCCGGCGGCGAATCGACACGGTATTGGCCCATTGCCGATTCGTGATGGGGCCGGAAGTGGCGGAACTGGAGCAAGCCCTGGCGGCCTATGCCGGCGCGGGCGAATGCGTCGGCGTGTCGTCCGGCACCGATGCGATCCAGATCGTGATGATGGCCGAGGGTATCGGGCCGGGGGATGCCGTCTTCCTGCCGGCCTTTACCTATACGGCGACGGCGGAGGTGCCGCTGTTGCTGAATGCGACGCCGGTGTTCGTCGATGTCGATCCCCGCACCTTCCAGATCGACCCGGCCAGTCTGGAACAGCGGATTGCGCAAGTGCGCGCCGCCGGGCGGTTGCGCCCGCGGGCGATCGTGGGGGTCGATCTGTTCGGCCAGCCGGCGCCCTGGCCCGAATTGCGGGCGATCGCGGAGCGCGAGGGGCTGTTCCTGATGGATGATTGCGCCCAGTCGTTCGGCGGGGCGCTGTCGGGCCGCAAGCTGGGGCGCGAGGCCACGGCGACGACCCTGTCCTTCTTTCCATCCAAGCCGCTGGGCGGCTATGGCGATGGCGGTGCGATCCTGACCGACGACCCGGAGCGGGCGGAGCTGTACCGCTCGCTGCGCACCCATGGCGAAGGCAAGACGCGGTACGAAGTGCTGCGTACGGGCATGAACGGGCGGCTCGATACAATCCAGGCGGCGATCCTGCTGGCGAAGCTGGAAGGGTTCGACGACGAGTTGGCGCGGCGCGAGGCGATCGCGCGGGCCTATGATCTGGGCCTGGAGGGGGCCGTCGTCACGCCGGCACGGGTGGCGGACGCGCAGAGCGCGTGGGCGGTCTATGCCGTGCTGGCCGAAAGCGAGGCCGCCCGCGCGGCCTTGCAGGATCGGCTGAAGGCGTATGGCGTGCCCTCGGCCATCTATTATCCGCGCCCGCTCCACCTTCAGCCCGCATATCAGGGCCACCATGATGGAACGGCGTTGCCTGTTGCCGAAGATCTGGCTTGCCGTATTCTCGCCCTGCCCATTCACCCCGAACTGACGGATGCGGAAGTCGCGCGCATTGTCGCGGCTGTTCGCGGATAAACGAGAAAGACATTGGCATGAGACGGGAAACAGCGCTGCTTCTGGGATTCCTGGGGGTCACGGTCGGGACAACGGCCGTGCTGTGGTCCTTCGCGATGCCGAATTTCAAGCCGCTGACAATCCCCGAGATGAGTTCGGGGGTGATCAGCGTGGGGCCGATGCGCCAGCAGCGTGCGCTGTCGGCGGCGGAGATCCATACGCTCAATGACTGGCTGCAACATCATCGCGCCGTGTGGGGGCCGCTGGGACAGACGCCGCCTTCGTCGGGCGATGCCACCATCACCCTGACGGCAAACCGGCCGGCTGGACCGGACGGCAAGCCCGTCCCCTACAGCATGACGCTGTGGACCGGCATCAGCGCCGCCGACTGGAACGATACGGTGTTCCTGGAGGATCGGCCGGGTGCCGTGATCCGCGTTCATCAGTTCTCCGAAGGCGATTTCGCGCCGCTGCGCCAGCTTGTGGACCAGCATCCCTATGAGCGGACCGCCTTTCCGTGATTGCCGTCCCGGCGCAAGCGACGGCGCTGATCTTCGATTGCGACGGTACGCTGGTCGATACGTTGCCGCTCTATCTGCGGGCGTGGCTGGCCGCCCTGCAGTCGGAGGCGGCGCATGAGGTGGCGCCGGAATGGTTTCATGGCCGGGGTGGGCTGTCGGAACACATGGTGCTGGACCTGATGGAGGCGGAGCTGGGGCGGCCGCTGGATCGGGCCGCCATTGTCCGTGCCGCCCGGCGGAATGTGCTGTCGGCCATGGCCGACCTGCGGGAAATCGCCGTGGTGGCGGACCTGGCCCGCCGGTATCGGGGCACGCTGCCGATGGCGGTGGCGTCCAGCGGATCGCGCGAGATCGTGCGTGCGTCGCTGACCCGTACGGGATTGCTGGACCTGTTCGATACGGTCGTGACGATCGACGATGTGGCGCGCCCCAAGCCGGCTCCCGACCTGTTTCTGGAGGCCGCGCGCCGGCTCGGCGCCGCGCCCGATGGCTGCCTGGTGCTGGAGGATAGCGCCGAGGGGCTGGCGGCGGCCGGTCATGCCGGCATGCAGGGGGTGGATATCCGCCCGTATATCCGGCCCGCTACCGACCAGATGTGAATCTGCCGACCGGGTTCAGACCCGGTCGGACTCGTCGAGCGGCGGGCTGGCGCGGTCCATCACGGCCAGCAGGGCCGCCGTCAGCGGCGAGGCCAGGATCAGCCCCGGCAGGCCGAGAATGGTGCCGAACACGGTCTGCGACAGGATGGTCACGCCGGGCGGCATCTGCACCGCGTGGCGCTGGATCAGCGGCGCCATGACGTTGCCCTCGAAGAACTGGATGGCGGTATAGAGCCCCAGCACCATCAGCCCCTCGCGCGTGCCGACCGACAGGCCCAGCAGGATGGCGGGGATCGCGCCGATGAACGCGCCGATATAGGGGATGAAATTCGCCAGGCCGGCGACGACGCCCAGCGCCAGCGCCAGCGGCACGCCGATGAACCACAGGCCAAGCGCGGACAGCAGGCCGACGACGAACATGTCCAGCGCCTGGCCGGTGGTCCAGGCCCATAATGTGCGCCCTGCCACCAGCAGCAATTCCCGCGCCGTCGGGCGGTGTGTCGTGGGGAACAGGCGCAGCAGGCCGTTGACATACAGCGCGGGAGACAGGGCGAAATACAGGCCGGCGATCAGGATCACCGCCAGCGTGCCGACGGCGCCGAACGCCGAGGAGAGGACGCCGGTCATCGACCCGGCGATGCGTGACCCCATGCCTTCGCCGCCGCTGCCGCCGGTCTGGGTGCCGCCCAGCGCCTGCGGCAGATAGTCCAGCAGCGTGCGCCCGAACTCGCTGGTGCCCAGTTGCGCCCGCACGGCATAGGCCTGCGTGGTCAGTGCCACGCGCAGGCGTGTCGCCTGTTCGGCGATTGTGGGGCCGCTGCTCCAGATCAGGCCGGCGAAGGCGGATAGCAGGATCACGACGACCAGGGTGAGCGCCAGCCAGTAGGGCAACCTGATCCATCGCTGGGCCAGCAGCGCCAGGTTGTGAAGGATGACCGCCAGCAATGTCGCGGCGAAGACGACCATCAGCACGGGACCGAGCAGCCAGATCGACAGGATCACGGCTGTCAGCAGGATCGTCTTCTGGAGCAGGGCGTGGATCTTGGCCAGTTGGATGGCACGCGGATCGGTGGGAGGCGTTTCGTGCCGGGGTTCGCGCTTCTCGGTCGAGGCGGCTGGCTTGGAGTCGGTCACGGCGGTGGGGGGCATGGCGTTTCCGCTTTGTGGTCGGCAGGAGGATTGGTTCGCATATCCGTCCGCGCGCGTCGATGCCGGCGGAGGCCGCAAGGGCGCGCGCCTACGGAGTAGAAGGCATAGTGGCAACGTTCCCGTGAATGAAAGGATACCAGGGGGATGCCACCCCGGAGAAACGGGACCGGACGGCCCGGTCGGGCATTTGGTGTCCGATCAGTCCTGGGCGGAGGCTTCCTCGATCGCGGCCTCGGCCAGCAGCCATTCTTCCTCGGCCGCCGCTTCTTCGCGCCCGATGGCGGCGAGGCGGGTGTTGATCGCCGTCACGTCCTCCGCGCTGCCGGTGGCGTAGAGCGCCGGGTCGGCCAGGCGGGTTTCCAGCCGGGCGCGTTCCGCCGTCAGCTTGCCGATACGTGCTTCGGCGTCGCGCGCCTTTTTCCGCAGGGGGGCTACGGCCTTGCGGGCTTCGGCGCGGTCGCGACGGTCTTCGCGCTTCGGTGCGGTGGGAGTCGTTGCCGGCCGGCTGGCCGCGCGGGCGCGTTCGGACAGCCAGACGCGATATTCGGCCATGTCGCCGTCGAAGGGGCGGACGGTGCCGTCGCCCACCAGCCACAACCGGTCGGCCACCAGTTCGACCAGATGCGGATCGTGGCTGATCAGCAGCACCGCGCCTTCGAATTCGGCCAGGGCGCGGATCAGCGCCTCGCGCGCGTCCAGGTCCAGATGGTTGGTCGGTTCGTCCAGGATCAGCAGATGAGGGGCGTCCCGGGTGGCCAGCGCCAGCAGCAGCCGGGCCTTTTCGCCGCCTGACAGGTCGCGGGTCACGGTGTCCGCGCGGTCGGCATCCAGTCCGAAACGGGCAAGCTGGGCGCGTACGGCCGTGGGCGGGGCCTTGGGCATGGCGCGGGCCATGTGGGCGACGGGTGTTTCGTCGGGCACCAGTTCCTCGGCCTGGTGCTGGGCGAAATAACCGACCCGCAGGCGCGGATTGTGGTTGGCCGTTCCCGACAGCGGCGCCAGGCGGCCGGCGATCAGCTTGGCGAAGGTCGATTTGCCGTTGCCGTTCGCCCCCAGCAGGGCGATCCGGTCTTCCATGTCCAGCCGCAGCGACAGGTTCGAGAGGATCGGTTTGCCGTCATAGCCCACCGACACGCGGTCCAGCGTCAGCATCGGCGGCGGCAGGGGAGTGGGTTCGGGGAAGGCGAAGCGGGTGGGCGTATCCTCGACCACCGCTTCGATCACCGGCAGTTTTTCCAGCGCCTTCACGCGGGCCTGGGCCTGCCGGGCCTTGGTGGCCTTGGCGCGGAAGCGGTCGACGAAGGATTGCATGTGGGCGCGCTGGGCGGCGATCCGCTCGGCGGCGCGGGCCTGTTGCAGGGCCTGCTCGGTGCGGATGCGGACGAACTCGTCATAGCCGCCGGGGGTCAGCGACAGGCGGCGCTGGTCGAGATGGGCGATGGCGTCGACAGAGCGGTCCAGCAATCCGCGATCGTGGCTGACGATCAGCGCCGCGCCGGAGAAGCGGGCCAGCCAGCTTTCCAGCCAGATGGTGGCTTCCAGATCCAGATGGTTGGTCGGTTCGTCCAGCAGCAGCAGGTCGGGGTTGAGGAACAGGGCGGTGGCCAGCGCCACGCGCATCCGCCAGCCACCCGAGAAATCCGAGACCGGACGGGCCTGGGCGGCGGCGTCGAACCCCAGCCCCGACAGGATGGTGGCGGCGCGTGAAGGCGCGCTGTCGGCGCCGATGGCGCGCAGGCGCTCGTGAATGTCGGCCAGTCGCGCCGGGTCGGTCGTCCGTTCGGATTCGGCCAGCAGGGTCGTACGTTCGAGGTCGCCGGCCAGCACGGTGTCCAGCAGGTTGGCGTCGCCGGAGGGGGCTTCCTGCCGGATGCGGGCCATGCGGGCGCGCGAGGACAGGGTGATGGTGCCGCCATCGGGTGCGATGTCGCCGGCGATGGCGGCCAGCAGGGTGGATTTGCCGGCGCCGTTGCGCCCGACCAGGCCGATCTTGCGCCCCGGATCGACGCTCAGCGACGCTCCGTCCAGCAGGGTGCGCCCCGCGATGCGAAGGGTCAGGTCGGAGATGACGAGCAGACTCACGGGGGCAGGCTCCGGAAATTTGGCGGCTTGCCCGGCGAGGCGGGCAGGATTCGTGATGCTGTACCTACCAGTCCTGCCCAATATGCTCTAGATGGCGCGCGTGAGGGGCGCCGGTCCGGATGGGCAGGGGGTCCCGGTCATGCAATGCGACCAAGAAGAAGGAGCCATCCCATGGCGACCGAACGTACCCTGTCGATCATCAAGCCGGACGCGACCCGGCGCAACCTGACCGGCAAGATCAATGCCGTGTTCGAAGAGGCCGGCCTGCGGATCGTGGCGCAGAAGCGCGTCCAGCTGACCGAAGCGGTCGCCGGCGCGTTCTACGCCGTCCACAAGGAGCGTCCGTTCTATAACGACCTGGTGTCGTTCATGATCTCCGGCCCGGTCGTGGTGCAGGTTCTGGAAGGCGAGAACGCCGTCCTGAAGCATCGTGACGTCATGGGCGCCACCGACCCGAAGAAGGCTGCCCCCGGCACCGTGCGCGCCGAGTTCGCCGAGAGCATCGAAGCGAATTCGGTCCATGGTTCGGACAGCCTGGAAAACGCGAACAACGAGATCGCGTTCTTCTTCGCACAGACCGAAATCCTGCCCTGATCGGCAGTGGGCGGGCACCCTCGGGTGCCCGCCATCGGCTGGTCAGACGACCAGCAGCGATCCGCCATCCTCGGCCGATGGCGACGTTTCGGGCCGCAGGAGCCTGTGCAGGGCGGCCGGATACAGGCGATGTTCCTGTTCCAGCACGCGTGCGGCAAGGTCTTCGGGCGTGTCGTCGGCATGGACCGGCACGGCAGCCTGGCCCAGGATCGGGCCGTCATCCATCACTTCCGTCACCAGATGCACCGTGCAGCCATGCAGCTTCACGCCGGCTTCCAGCGCGCGCTCATGCGTGTGCAGGCCGGGGAAGGCTGGCAGCAGGCTGGGGTGGATGTTGAGCATCCGTCCGGCCCAGGATTCGGTCAGGAAGGGTGTCAGCAGCCGCATGTAGCCGGCCAGGCAGACCAGTTCCACGCCGGCCTCGCGCAGCATGGTGTCGACCGCGCGTTCATGCGCCGCGCGATCCTTGCCGAACGGGCGATGATCGACGGCCTCGGCCCGCAGGCCCGCGGCGCGGGCGATATCCAGGCCGGGGGCATCGGGCTTGTTGCTGAGGACCATGACGATGCGTGCCGGGAAATCCGGCGCGGCGCAGGCATCGATCAGCGCGCGCATGTTGCTGCCGCGCCCGCTGATCAGGATCGCGATCGGACAGCGATCGTCCGATGAGGTTTCGCTCACGGATGTTTAGCCGGTGAAATCGGGGCGGGTGGTGAAGCGCAGGCCGGCCGGGGCGTCGGGAGCGGAGGCGTCCAGCCGGCCGATCACGACCGGGGTTTCGCCCGCCGCGCGCAGGGCGGCCAATGCGGCGTCGGCGTCGCGGGCGACCAGCACCATGCCGATGCCGCAATTGAACACTTTCAGCATCTCGTCGGCATCGACCTGGCCGGTCTGCGCCAGCCAGCGGAAGACCGGAGGGATCTGCCAGGCATCGCCGTCGATCACCGCCGTCAGGCCCGCCGGCAGCACGCGCGGCAGATTGCCCGGCAGGCCGCCGCCGGTGATGTGCGCGGCGCCCTGGATCAGGCCCTGCCGATGCAGGGCGAGCACCGGCTTTACATAGAGGCGCGTGGGCGTCATCAGCGCCTCGGCCAGGGTCTGGCCTTCGGCGAAGGGGCAGGGGGCGTTCCATGCCAGGCCGCTGCGCGCGACGATGGAGCGGACCAGCGAGAAGCCATTGGAATGCACGCCGCTGGCGGTAAGTCCGATCAGCGTGTCGCCGGCGGCGATGCCGGCGGGCAGCAGCGCCGAACGCTCGGCGGCACCGACCGAGAAGCCGGCCAGGTCATAATGGCCGGGGGCGTACATGCCCGGCATTTCGGCGGTTTCGCCGCCCACCAGTGCGCAGCCCGATTCGGCGCAGCCCTGGGCGATGCCGCGCACCACCTTGGCGGCATCTTCGACCGCCAGCCGGCCGGTGGCGAAATAATCCAGGAAGAAGAGCGGCTCCGCGCCCTGGACGACCAGGTCGTTCACGCACATGGCCACCAGGTCGATGCCAACGGTTTCGTGCAGTCCGCTTTCGATGGCGATCATCAGCTTGGTACCCACGCCGTCGGTGCAGGAGACCAGGACCGGATCGCTGAAACCCGCGGCCTTCAGGTCGAACAGGGCCCCGAATCCGCCCAGGCCCCCCATGGTGCCGGGGCGATCCGTCGCCTTGGCCGCCGGCTTGATGGCATCGACCAGTGCGTCGCCGGCTTCGATGTCCACGCCAGCGTCGCGGTAGGTGGCGCCGGCGGCGGGCTGGGCCGAAGAAGAGGAGGGGGCGGAGGTCATGTGCGGGGCCTTCGTCGTCGTCGCGCCCCGTCCGTCGCCCCGTCGTAACGGCGGGGGTCGAAGAATGGGGCGAGGTAGGGTAAACGCTCAGGGTTCCTTTACGGCAGGCGAAGGCGGCACGCAAAGCAGTGGTTGAACAGGCGGTGCAGAATCCGGGCGAAAGGGCGCCGGCAGGCGGGGCGGACCAGCTTGCGTTGCCCTTTGGGCATCGCAGCCGTTTCGCCCGGACGGATTTCGTCGCGGCGGCGTCGAACGGTGCGGCACGGGCCTGGCTGCTGGGGGCGAACCCGTGGCCCGAGCACAGGCTGGCGCTGTGGGGCGCGGCCGGTGCCGGCAAGACCCACCTGCTGGAGATCTGGGCGCAGGAGCATGGGGCCGTTCTGCTGCGCGGCGCGGATGTCACGCGGGCGACGTTGGGCGAATTGCTGGACGGTCCGGCGAATATGTTCCGCGCCGTGGCGGTGGACGATGCGGACCGCGCGGAGGACCAGCAGGCGATATTGCATCTGCTGAACGCGGCCCGCGAGCAGCGGATTGCGCTGGTGATGGCGGCCCGCCTGCCGCCCGCACGCTGGCCGGTGGTGCTGCCGGACCTGGCGAGCAGGCTGCGCGCGACGATGGCCATCGAACTGCGCCAGCCCGAGGATACGCTGCTGCGGATCCTGCTGCTGCGTCATCTGGCGGACCGGCAGATCGTGGTCAGCCAGCCGGTGACCGAATGGCTGCTGCGCCGCCTGCCGCGCACGGCCTCGGCCATTCGCGATGCCGCGATCCGGCTGGATCAGGCCGGGCTGGCGGCGGGACGGCGCGTGACCCGCGCGCTGGCCGTGGCGGCGCTGCATGACCTGCTGGACCATGAGGAGATGGCGTCCGACCGGCCGGGGGATGGCCCCGTTTCCTAAACCTCACGCGTTGGCATCGCTGGGTGTTTCCGCCTAGTTTGACGAACGAAGGCGGATTTGTGGCAGGAGATTGGATTGACCAGACCGACGGGGAAAACGCCCTCGCGCCGGACATCCGGACGGACAGCCGGCAAGCGTGCGGCCGCGCCCGTGACACGGCGGAGGCTGGCGCCACCCGCGCAGACGCCGCCGCCGCCGATCGACATGCATTCGTCCGCCCGGTTCATCAATCGGGAGCTTTCCTGGCTCGATTTCAACCAGCGCGTGGTCGAGGAAGCGGATAATCCGCGCAATCCGCTGCTGGAGCGGCTGCGTTTCCTGTCGATCAGCGCGGGGAACCTCGACGAGTTCTACTCGGTCCGTGTCGCGGGCCTGGTGGGGCAGGTCCGCGAGGGGCTGCTGAGCATGTCGCCCGACGGGCTGACCCCGGCGCAGCAGCTTGCGGCGGTGCGCACCCGCACGGCGCGCCTGCTGCGCGAGCAGCAGCGGATCTGGAAGGATCTGCGCGAGCAGCTGGCCGAAGCCGGGATCGTGGTCTGCGGCCTGGACCACATGACCGAGGCCGACCGCGAATGGCTGGATGGCTGCTTCATGGACCGGGTCTTTCCCGTCCTGACGCCGCTGGCGATCGACCCGGCGCATCCTCTGCCCTTTATCCCGCATATGGGACTGGCGCTGTCGCTGCGGCTGATGAGCCTGGAGACCGGACGCTTCGTCATGAGCGCGATGATCCTGCTGCCGGCCCAGATCGACCGGTTCATCCGGCTGCCGGCCAGCCTGTCGCCCCCGGGTGTTGCCCGGTTCATCATGCTGGAAAACATGATCGCGCTGTGCATCGACCGGCTGTTCCCCGGCATGATGGCGGGCGATTGGGGTGTGCTGCGGGTGATCCGCGACACCGACGTGGAATTCGAGGATGAGGCCGAGGATCTGGTCCGCTCCTACGAGAGCGCGCTGAAGCGCCGGCGCCGGGGCGTGGTGATCCATCTGGATATCGATACCCGCATGCCGCCCGATCTGGGGCAGGCGGTGGCCAACGACCTGAACGTGCCGCCCGACGAGATCGAGATCCAGCCCGGGCTGATCGGCGTGGTGGACCTGAAGCAATTGATCGTGGACGATCGGCCCGAACTGCTGTTTCCGCCCTACACGCCGCGCTTTCCGGAACGGGTGCTTGATTTCGGTGGGGATTGCTTCGCTGCCATCCGCGCGAAGGACATGATCGTCCATCATCCATTCGAGAGTTTCGACGTGGTGGTGCAGTTTCTGCGGCAGGCGGCCCAGGACCCGGCGGTGGTGGCGATCAAGCAGACGCTGTACCGGACCTCGCGCGACAGTCCGATCGTCAAGGCGCTGATCGAGGCGGCCGAGGCCGGGAAATCGGTCACCGCGATGGTGGAGCTGCGCGCCCGGTTCGACGAGGAAGCCAATATCCGCCTGGCCCGTGCGCTGGAGGCCGCCGGCGCGCAGGTCGTGTTCGGCTTCGCCGACCTCAAGACCCATGCCAAGCTCAGCCTGGTCGTGCGGCGCGAGGGCGGAACGCTGCGGTCCTACGCCCATTTCGGCACCGGGAATTATCATCCGATCACGGCGCGGATCTATACCGATCTGTCCTTCTTTACCTGCGACCCGGAACTGGCGCGGGATTCGGCGCGGCTGTTCAACTACATGACCGGCTACGCGATGCCGGCGCGGATGGAGGCCATCGCCTTCTCGCCGGTGACGATCCGCCGCACGCTGGAAGAGCTGATCCAGGCCGAGATCGAGCATGTCCGGGCCGGGCGGCCCGGGCAGATCTGGCTGAAGATGAATTCGCTGGTCGATCCGGACCTGATCGATCGGCTCTATCGCGCATCGTGCGCCGGGGTGCGGATCATGGCCGTGGTGCGGGGGATCTGCTGCCTGCGGCCGGGGGTGGCGGGGCTGTCGGAGAATATCCGCGTCAAGTCGATCGTGGGGCGGTTTCTGGAACATGCCCGGATCTTCGCCTTCGGTGACGGGCACCGGCTGCCCTCGCGCTATGCGAAGATCTATATCTCGTCGGCCGACTGGATGGTGCGGAACATGGACTGGCGGGTGGAAAGCATGGTACCGATGCGCGACCCCACGGTGCATGCGCAGGTGCTGGACCAGATCATGGTCACGGACCTGAAGGATAATCTGCAATCCTGGGTCCTGCAGCAGAACGGCGTGTGGCGGCGGCTTGAACCCGGCGCCAGGCCGTTTTCGGCCCATGATTACTTCATGACCAATCCTTCGCTGTCCGGGCGGGGGCTGGCCGCGCAGGACAGCGCCATTCGGGTCAGCACGCCGCTGCCGCGGCACCAGGACCGGATTCTCGATGATTGAGGGTTTCAGTGAAGGTTACAGCATGACGCAGCTTCCGCCGGTCGCCGTTCGCATGTGCCGGGCCCGATGATCCGGGTTCCGCATCGCCGTTCGGCCGTTGTCGATCTGGGGTCGAATTCCGTCCGGCTGGTCGTGTTCGACGGTATTTCGCGGAATCCGATTCCGATCTTCAATGAAAAGGCGGTGCTGCGCCTGGGGCGGGGGCTGAACGCCACCGGGCGGCTGAACGAGGAGGGCGTGGGCCTGGCGATGCAGGTCATGGACCGGTTCCATGCCATCGCGCGGGGCATGGATGCCGACCCGTTCGAGATCCTGGCCACCGCCGCCGTGCGCGATGCCACCAACGGCCCGGAATTTGTCGCCGCCCTGCGCGCGCGCATGCCCGGCGTGCCGATCCGCATTCTGTCGGGCGAGGAAGAGGCTGATTATTCGGCGACCGGCGTGCTGTGCGGCCTGCCCGAGGCTGACGGGCTGGTTGCCGATATCGGCGGCGGGTCGCTGGAGCTGATCCGCCTGTCGGCGGGGCGCAAGCTGGATGCCTGCACCCTGCGGCTGGGGGTGATCCGGCTGAATGACCGTGCCGAGGGCGATTTGCAGAAGGCGCGGACCATCGCCGATGCCGATATCGGACAGGTCGGCTGGCTGGACGATGTGGTGGGCCGGCCGCTCTATCTGGTCGGTGGGGCCTTCCGCGCGCTGGCGCGCCTGCAGATTGCGCGGACCAATTATCCGCTGAACATCGTGCATCTCTTTACCCTTTCGGGTGAGGGCGCGCGGGACATGACCGAGTGGGTGGTCAACACCCCGCGCCGCGCGCTGGAGCGGGTGCCCGGCGCGCCGCGCAAGCGGCTGGACGATGTGCCGTTTGCCGCCGTCGTACTGCGCCGCCTGCTGCGGCGGCTGCAGCCGTCCAGCGTGATCTTCTGCGTCGATGGGCTGCGCGAGGGCTGGTATATGCGCCGGGTCGCGGCGTCGGTCGCGGCGCTGGACCCGCAGGAGGCGGTGGCACGGGAAATGTGCCGCCGGCTGGGGCGCAGCGAGACGCTGCCGGACCAGTTGATGAACTGGACGGCCCCGCTCTTTCCCGGCGAGAGCACGCCCCAGCGGCGCCTGCGCCGGGCTGCGTGCCTGCTGTCCGATATCGGGTCCTACGATCATCCGGAATATCGGGCCGAGCAGACTTATCTGCGGGTGCTGCGCATGCAGGGTGTGGGGTTCGACCATCAGGCCCGGGCCTTCGTCGCCCTGACGCTGGCGGTGCGTTATGAAGCCGAACTGGGCCATGATTTCCTGCAGCCGTCGCGGCTGCTGCTGACGGCCGAGGATTTCCAGCGGGCGCTCGTCCTGGGGCTGGCGCTGCGGCTGGCCTATACGGTCTGCGGCAGCACCGAGGAATTGCTCGACGGGACATGGATCAAGCTGTCGCCCGACGAGGTGACGCTGCATCTGGCGCGGGGACGTGGCGTGGTGCGCGGCGAAAGTGTGCGGCGCCGGCTGGACCGGCTGGCCGAAGCCTTTGCGCTGCCCGCTCGGATCGAGGAGGCCGGCACGGCATGAGGCGTCGTGTACTGGCGTGCCTTGTCCCCGCCGCCATGGCGGCGGGCGTGTTGCTGGCGACTGCCCGGGCGAATGGTCCACCCCGGCCCGATCATGATCCGAACGTGCTGTGGAACATTGTCCATGGGCGCTGCGTGCCGAACCAGCTTGGCGAGAATTCACCCGCGCCCTGTGCCGCGGTGGACCCCAGCCGGGGCTATGCGGTGCTGAAGGACCGCGACGGGGCGGCGCAATATCTGCTGATTCCGACCGACCGGGTCACCGGCATGGAAGACCCGTCGATCCTGCGCCCCGACGCGCCCGATTATTTCGGCGCGGCCTGGCACCAGGTCGACCGCGCGCTCGCACGGTTGGGCCATACCATGCCGCGCGAGACGATGGCGCTGGCGATCAACTCGCAACAGGGGCGCTCGCAGAACCAACTGCATATTCACGTCGATTGCCTGGCGCCCGAAATCCGCGTGGCGCTGCACTGGGCACGCCCCCATATCGGTGCCGGCTGGACCCCCCTGGATCTGGCGGGCCATCACTATCGTGCCACCCGGATCGACGGGCAGGATCTGGACGGTGCCTATCCCTTCCGGCGGCTGGCGGCGTCCCTGGCCGATCCGGCGCGCGAGATGGGGGGGCATACGCTCGTCGTGGTGGGCACGATCTGGCCCGGCGGCCGTCCCGGCTTCATCCTGCTGGATGATCGGGTCAAGCCGGTATCGGGCGATCGGGCATCGGGTGAGGAACTTCAAGACCATAGCTGCCGGATCGCGCATTTCGAGCCTGGGCATGCGATCCGGGATTCGTCTTATCCCCCGTAAGGGTCCGGCGCGGGAGTCAGGCGCCGGAGGGCGATATGCTCTCGCTGGTCTGGGGATTTTCCTGTCGGGGGGATAGCGCCAGATAGACAACGGCGCCGGCTGCGACGCCGACAAACCAGGACAATGTGTTCAACGCGGCCAGGGCAGGCAGAAACTGGCCGGCCGATGCCATGACGCCGCCGGCCGCGAAGGCCGTCAGCGCGGGGGGATTCCAACCGTCGCGGCCATCGTAGCGGGCGCCGCGACGATAGAGGGCGGCCACGTCCAGCGCCTGGCGGCGCACCAGATAGAAATCGGCCAGCATGATTCCGGTGACGGGCCCCAGCAGGCCGCCGACCACGTTCAGCACCTGATAGATGCTTGCCGCATCGTCGAACCACAGCCAGGGCATGAAGAATACGCCCAGGACCAGGACCAGGGACGAGGCGCGGTCGAAATTCAGCCGGCGTGGCATCAGGTTCATCAGGTCGTAGGCGGCGGGCATGATGTTGGCCACGACATTGACCGACAGCGTGGCCAGGACCAGCGTTGCCCCGCCGAGAACCGTGACCACCGGGTGATTGAGCGTCAGCAGCAGTTCGACCGGATTCCAGATCGGCCGGCCGAACAGGATCATGGTGGCCGAGGTGGTGATGATGCCCATGGGGGTGAAGACCAGGGCCGTGACCGGGAGGCCGATCGCCTGGCCGATCACCTGATCGCGCTCTGACCTGACGAAGCGTGACAGGTCGGGGATATTGACCGCGAAGGTGGCCCAAATGCCGATCATGCCGGTCACGCCCATTGCGAAGGCGGACCAGAAGGCGGTGCCGTGCAGCCGCGAGGGCTGGGCGAACAGGGGGCCTAGCCCGTGCCCGACCCGCAGCGCCCAGATGGTGGCGAGCGCGCCGATGGCAATGACCAGCGGGCCGGCGATCAGTTCGAAATTGCGGATGCGATGCACGCCGTGGCCGGCGATCCAGGCATGCAGCACCCAGATCAGCGCCATGGCCAGCCACATATGCACCCGCATGCCGAGGAGGGAGACGTTCAGCGAACTCCAGCCGCTGATAAGGGTGGAGAGGATGGCATCGACGGCCTGGGAAGCGGCGTAGGATTGCACCGAAAACCAGAAGATCGCGCAGAACCCGCGCAGCAGCACCGGAACCTGCGCGCCGGACGGGCCGAAGGCGGAGCGGATCAGCACACAGAACGGAATGCCGTATTGCGTCCCGGCCCGGGCGTTGAACCACATGGCCACGAACAGGACCATGTAGGCGACAGCCACGACGCCCAGGCATTCCCACGCCGAAAAACCCAGGGCCATCAGTCCCGCAGCGGCCTCGTAGACCACGATATTATGGACCATGCCCATCCATACCGTGGCCATGTTCAGCCACGTCCAGTCCCGCCGCGCGGGCGGGACTGGTGCCAGGTCCGCATTATACAGGCCGGGATCGTATCCGGCGGGCGTGGTGTCTGGCATGCGTGCTCCGTGCCGTGTCGTGCGGATCGCCGCGAGTGGCGGATTGCATCGAGCCTGGGGAGGGTCTGAAAGCCGGTCTGCCGGGCGAGCGCGAGGCGGATCGCCCGGCAGGGCGGCCTTGCCGACCGTCTCTTAATCGACCGTGCGGAGAATGTCGGCGATCGTGCCGAACAACTGGTCGATCTCCGATTTCTGGATGATCAGCGGCGGCGAGACGGCCAGCACGTCGCCGGTGTAGCGCAGCAGCACGCCCTTGTGGAACGCGCGGTCGAAGATCTCGTACGCGCGCGCGCCCGGCGCGCCGGGGCGGGGGCTCAGTTCGATGCCCGCGACCAGGCCGACATTGCGGATGTCGATGACGTGGGGCAGGCCGCGCAGGGCGTGGGCTGCTTCCTCGAAATAGGGTGCGATGTCGCCCGCGCGCTCGAACAGATTTTCCTCGGCATAGGTGTCGAGGGTTGCGAGGGAGGCCGCGCAGGCCACCGGATGCCCGGAATAGGTGTAGCCGTGCGGGAGTTCGATCCCGGCTTCGGGGCCGTTCATGAAGGCCTCGTAGACATGGTCGCGCGCGATCGCGGCGCCCATCGGAATGGTGCCGTTGGTGATGCCCTTCGCGCAGGTCAGGATATCGGGCAGGACGCCGAATTTCTCGGACGCGAAGGGCGTGCCGCCCATGCGGCCGAAACCGGTGATGACCTCGTCGAAGATCAGCAGGATGCCGTATTTGTCGCAGATCTCGCGCAGGCGCTTCAGATAGCCGACGGGAGGTGGCAGCACGCCGGTCGACCCGGCCATGGGTTCGACCATCACGGCGGCGATGGTCGAGGGATCGTGCAAGGCGACGATCCGTTCCAGACTGTCGGCCAGTTCCGCGCCATAGGCCGGCAGGCCCTTGCTGAAGGCGTTGCGTTCCAGGTCCAGCGTGTGCGGCAGGTGGTCGACGCCGGTCAGGAGCGAGCCGTACAGCTTGCGGTTGCCGGAGATGCCGCCCACCGAGATGCCGCCGAAGCCCACGCCGTGATAGCCGCGCTCGCGCCCGATCAGGCGGGTGCGGGCCCCTTCGCCGCGCACGCGGTGATAGGCGATGGCGATCTTGAGCGCGGTATCGGCGGCTTCGGACCCGGAATTGCAGAAGAAGACGTGGTTCAGGTCGCCCGGTGCCAGGGCTGCGATGCGATCGGCGGCCTGGAAGGCCAGCGGATGGCCCATCTGGAAGGTCGGGGCGAAATCCAGCGTCGCGATCGTCTTCTGCACCGCCTGGGTGATGCGGGGGCGGTTATGGCCCGCATTCACGCACCACAGGCCGGCGCAGCCGTCCATGACCTTCCGCCCGTCCTCGGACGTGTAATACATGCCATCGGCCGCGACCAGCATGCGCGGCGTCCGGCGGAATTGCCGGTTGGCCGTGAACGGCATCCAGAACGCGTCGTGATTGGTAGGCGACATCGCGCGAGGCTCCTGAGATCGAAGATGCGTATCCGCCCGGCGAAAGGATGACCGTCACGGCTTCGCAACCATCGGAGGATGGAACAGGTCGCGTCGCCGGGCTAGATGATTTTTTGCCCGGCGACCCGCTGATCCGGCGTGTCAGGCATCCAGCCTGGTGTCGGCGTCCAGCACCGCGCGCAGCAGCACGTTGGCCCCGGCGGCGACATCGGCGGGCTCGGCGCTTTCCGCCTCGTTATGGCTCAGTCCGCCGGCGCATGGGACGAAGATCATGGTCGTGGGGGCGACCCGGGCCAGATAGGCGGCATCATGCCCCGCGCCCGAGACGATGTCGCGGGCCGGATAGCCGAAGGAATCGGTGGCCGCGCGGACCGATGCGATACAGTCCGGGTCGAAATGCACCGCCGGCGAATCCCATACCCGCTCCATCGCCAGCCCGATTCCGGCTGCGGCCACGATGTGTTCGATGCGTGCGCGCAGGTCGGTTTCCATCGCCGAGACCGTCGTATCGTCCGGATGGCGGAGGTCGATGCTGAAGAAGACCGTGCCGGGGACGACATTGCGGCTGTTCGGCCGGTTTTCCATCAGCCCGACCGTGCCGACGGCATCCGGCCCGTGGGCCAGGGCGACAGTGCTGACGGCCTCGATGATCCGCGCCGCCGCCAGCAGGGCGTCGGCCCGCATGGTCATGGGCGTGGTGCCGGCATGGGAGTCGCGCCCTGTCAGCGTGACCTCGTACCACCGCATGCCCTGCACGCCGGTCACGATGCCGATGGTCTTGCCCTCGGCCTCCAGGATCGGTCCCTGTTCGATATGCAGTTCGAAATAGGCCGCGACCGGGTGCTGGCCGCACGGTGCCGCGCCGCGATAGCCGATCGTCGCCAGCGCGTCGCCGAAGCGGATGCCGTCGCGGTCGGTCCTGTCCAGGGCCTCCTGCTCGGTGAAGATGCCAGCGAATACACCCGAGGCCAGCATGGCAGGGGCGAAGCGCGCGCCTTCCTCGTTGGTCCAGTTGATCAGTTCGATCGGATGGCGGGTCTCGAACCCCGATGCGTGCAGGGCGCGCAGGACGGCCAGGCCGCCCAGCACGCCCACGATGCCGTCGAACTTGCCGCCGGTGGGCTGGGTGTCGAGATGGCTGCCCATGGTGATGGGCGGCAGGTCGGCATCGCGCCCCGGCCGGCGGGCGAACTGGTTGCCCATCGAATCGTGGCTGACGGTGCAGCCCAGGGCGGTGCAGGCGGCGACGAACCATGCGCGCACCTGCCGGTCTTCCTCGGTCAGGGCCAGGCGCCGGATGCCGCCTTTTGGTGTGCCGCCGAACCGCGCGGTTTCCAGGATGTCGGTCCACAGCGCCGTGCCGTCGACGATGATGTTGCCGCCAGCCTGAAGGGCACCCGAATTGCTCATTTCTGCTCTCCCGCAATGCGATCCGTGCTGCGTTGCCGGCGGGCCTCCGACCGAATCCGGCGGGCGGCGGGTTTCAGGCGGATCGTGTCGTCAGATAACCGTAGGTCCGGAATATTGCCGCCGATGCGGTTGCGGGACGTTATGGATGTTCCGAAGCTGACATAAGCAAAGGGCTGATATTAATTCATTTCTATCCCGTTCAGGACGAGTGCGACGATCGTGGTCGCGGCGTCGTCGTAATCGTGCGGTGCGAGCGTGGCCCTGCCCAGCACGGCGCCGATCTGCGCGCTCATGTCGGCATAGGTCTGGGTCATGGCCCAGATGCAGAACATGAGGTGCGAGCCGTTGACCGGCCGCATCTGCCCGCTGCGCTGCCAGATGCGGAAGACATCTTCCAGGGTCTGGACGTGCTGGCGCAGCGCGCCGTTGAAATAGGTCTGGATATTCGGTGCGCCCTGCAGGACTTCGTGCGCGAAAATGCGCGAGGCATCGGGCCGGTCGCGCGAGAAGGCGATTTTCGCGCGGACATAGCCGTCCAGCGCCGCCCGGGGAGAGGCGCCGGGGTGAATCCAGACCGTCGCGTCCCCCAGCCAGTTGTCCAGGATGTTTTCCAGCACCGCGCGGTAGAGATCCTCCTTGGTGCCGAAATAATAATGGATGTTGGCCTTGGGCAGGCCGGCCGCGGCGGCAATGGCGGACATGCTCGCCCCCTTGTAGCCGTCCCGGCCGAATTCCCGTTCGGCGGCACGCAGGATCTGCCCGGTGCTGGCGCGGCGGGGGGCACCTGCCGACCGTTCCCGGACGGTGGTCTGGGTCAGGGCAGGGGAAAGGGCGCTGGAGCGAGTCATGCTGCAAGGTTTAGGCTTTGCGCGCGCCGCGCAAGTCGGAAAACGTTACGAGGATTGTTACAGGCAGCACCATTCCCCAACCGGCCACCGGCTGGCATGCTCCATGCATGGCAGCGTGATGCCTGGGTCCGATCATATGGGGAGAGGGACGATGCGCCGGCGTATCGTGCGTCATCACGCGCGGGCCTGACGCTCGCCCGTTTCTTTCCCCGAAGGTTTCGGGTCATAAACTGAGCGGGATCGGATTGCCTCGGGGGAGGTAGGCCGGCCCCGCGTTCCGGTTGTCTGTCCTGCATGGGGGGCGGGCAGCCAGGACATCTGCCCCTGCCGGGGCATGTCACTTGCTCGACGGAACCGAACGATGCGCGACCATATCCGCTTCTATCTGGGTGATACGCTGTGTGAACTGTCGGCTGTCCCGCCGACCCTGACCGTGCTGGACTGGCTGCGGGAGCATTACGGCCGGACCGGCACCAAGGAGGGCTGCAACGAAGGCGATTGCGGCGCCTGCACGGTGCTGGTGGTACGGCTGGAAGGATCGTCGCTGGTCTGGCGGGCGGTGAATGCCTGCATCCAGTTTGCGGCGATGCTGGATGGCGCCCAATTGTTCACGGTGGAGGATCTGCGCGCGCCGGACGGCACGCTGCACCCGGTGCAGCAGGCGATGGTGGACCTGCATGGCTCGCAATGCGGCTTTTGCACGCCGGGATTCGTGATGTCGATGGTGGCCTACCGCAAGGCGCCGGGGGCTGTGGCCGAGGACGGGCCGATCGATGACGCGCTGGCGGGCAATCTGTGCCGCTGCACCGGCTATGCCCCGATCGTGCGGGCGATGAAGCAGGCGATGGCGGCGGGGCCCGACGCGTTCGACGCGCGGGCGCGGGACATCGCCGACCGCCTGGCCGCTCTGCGCGATCATGAGACGGTCCAGATCACGGGGGCGGAAGGACGGGTGACCATCCCGGCGGATGCCGACGCCCTGGCGGCCGTCCTGCTGGCCGATCCGGACGCGACGATCGTGGCGGGGGCCACCGATGTCGGGCTGTGGGTGACCAAGGGGCTGCGCGCCCTGCCGCATGTGGTGTCGATCGGCCGGGTGCCCCACCTGCGGACAGTGGACCGCACGCCGGACGGATTGCGGATCGGCGCCGCCGTGACGTACGAGGACGCCCGCGCCGCCCTGACGGAGCTGCTGCCCGATGCGGGGGAGGTGGTGCGGCGCATCGGCTCGACGCAGGTGCGCAATGCGGGAACGGTGTGCGGCAACATCGCCAACGGCTCGCCGATCGGCGATGGACCGCCGGTGTTCATCGCGGCGGGGGCCACGCTGCACCTGCGGCGCGGCGGGATCAGACGCGCCATTCCGCTGGAGGCGTATTTCATCGCCTATGGCAGGCAGGACCGCCAGCCGGGCGAGTTCGTCGAGGCTGTGAGCATTCCCCGCCCGGCGGAGGGGACGCTGTTTCGCGCCTACAAGATATCCAAACGGTTCGACCAGGATATCTCGGCGGTGCTGGGGGCGTTTGCGCTGACGCTGGACGCCGATGGGGTCATCACCGCCGCGCGGATCGCCTTCGGCGGCATGGCGGCGACCCCGAAACGTGCGCACGCGACCGAGGCGGCCCTGATCGGGCGGGCGTGGGACGAGATGGCGCTGGAAGCCGGGCGGGCGGCCATCGCAACCGATTTCGCGCCGATTTCCGACATGCGGGCCAGTGACTGGTATCGCCGCACGGTGGCCGCGAACCTGCTGACCCGGCTATTCGCCGAAACCGCCCCCGATGGCCCGCGTCCCGAAACCCGGCTGGCCGGCCGGATGGAGGCCGCCCATGTCTGATCCGATGATTACCGATGCGCACATGGACCGCCCGCTTGCCCGCGATGCTTCCGGGGGCGCCGGGCGGGGGACGGGTCTGGAAGGCGTCGTTGCCGGCGGGGCGTCGCAGAGCCTGCGGCATGAGAGTGCGGCGATGCATGTCTCGGGTTCCGCCGCCTATATCGACGACATGCCGGAGCCGAAGGGCTTGCTGCATGTGGTGCCGGGGCTGAGCACACGGGCCCATGCCCGGATCGTGTCGATGGATCTGGACGCCGTCCGAGCCGCGCCCGGCGTGGTGCGGGTGCTGACGGCGGCGGATATTCCCGGCCACAACCAGATCAGCCCGGTGGGGAAGGAGGACGAGCCGCTGCTGGCGTCGGACATCGTGTCCTTCCACGGCCAGCCGATCTTTGCCGTGGTCGCCGAAACGCGCGGGCAGGGGCGCCGGGCGGCGCGCCTGGCGCGGATTGTCTATGAGGACCTGCCGGCGGTGCTGGATATCGACCAGGCGCGCGCTGCGGGCAGCACCATGGTCTGGCGGCCGCTGACGATGCGGCGTGGGGACGCGGAGCGGGGATTGGCGGCCTCGCCGCGCCGCCTGTCGGGCCGCATCGTGATGGGCGGGCAGGAGCATTTCTACCTCGAAGGGCAGGCGGCATTGGCGCAGCCGGGCGAGGAGGGGGAGATGCGGGTCTGGTCCTCGACCCAGCATCCGACCGAGACCCAGCACATGGTGGCGCATGTGCTGGGCCGGCCGAGCAATCTGGTGACGACCGAGATCCGGCGCATGGGCGGCGGGTTCGGCGGCAAGGAGACACAGGCGAATGGTCCGGCCTGCCTGGCGGCGCTGGCGGCCGAACTGACCGGACGCGCGGCCAAGATGCGGCTGGATCGCGACGACGACATGGTGATGACCGGCAAGCGGCATGATTTCGCCGTGGAGTACGATGTCGGCTTCGACGATGAGGGCCGCATCCGGGCGGTGGACATGGTGCTGGCCGCGCGCTGCGGCTGGTCGGCCGATCTGTCGGGCCCGGTGACCGATCGCGCGCTGTTTCATGCCGACAATGCCTATTACTATCCCGATGTGCGGCTGCGGTCGGAACCGCTGAAGACTAATACCCAGTCCAATACCGCCTATCGCGGTTTCGGCGGCCCGCAGGGCATCGTGGCGGCCGAACGGGTGATCGAGGAGATCGCCTTCGCCACCGGGCTGGACCCGCTGGATGTGCGGCTGCGCAATGTCTACGGCACCGGCACGCGGGACCTGACGCCGTACCACATGACGGTCGAGGATTCGATCGCGGCGGAGATCATGACGGAGCTGGCGGAAAGCTGTGCCTATCGGGCGCGGCGTGCCGCGATCCGCGCCGCCAATGGGGGCAGCCCGCATATCAGGCGCGGCATCGCGCTGACACCGGTGAAATTCGGCATTTCCTTTACCGCCACCCATTACAATCAGGCGGGCGCGCTGGTGCATGTCTATACCGACGGGTCGGTGCAGGTGAACCATGGCGGCACCGAGATGGGGCAGGGGCTGCACACCAAGATGGTGCAGATCGCGATGCGGGAATTCGGCCTGACGGCCGACCGGGTGCGCATCACCGCCACCACCACGGGCAAGGTGCCCAATACGTCGGCCACCGCCGCCTCCAGCGGCGCCGACCTGAACGGCATGGCGGTGCTGGATGCGGTGCGCAGGATCAAGGAGCGGCTGGTCGCCTTCGCCGCCGCGCAGTGGGGCGTCGGGGCGGCCGATATCCATTTCCGGGCCGACGGCGTGCATGTCGGCGAGACGGTCGTGCCCTTTCCGGACCTGACGAAGGCCGCCTATTTCGCCCGCGTGTCGATGTCCTCCAGCGGGTTCTACAAGACGCCGAAGATCTCGTGGAACCCGGACACCGGACGGGGGCGGCCGTTCTTCTATTTCGCCTACGGCGCCGCCTGCGCGGAGGTCGCCATCGACCTGCTGACCGGCGAGATGCGGATCGAGCGTGTCGATATCCTGCACGATGCCGGGCAATCGCTGAATCCGGCGATCGATATCGGGCAGGTCGAAGGGGCCTTCGTGCAGGGGGCCGGATGGCTGACCACCGAGGAACTGGTGTGGGACGAGACGGGCCGGCTGCGCACGCATGCCCCCAGCACCTACAAGATCCCGGCCTGTTCCGATCGGCCGCGTCTCTTCAATGTCGCGCTGCTGGAGCGGGCGCCCAATCGCGAGGAGACGATCTTCCGCTCCAAGGCGGTAGGCGAGCCGCCCTTTGTGCATGGTGTGGCGGTGCTGCACGCGATCTCCGACGCGCTGGCCAGTCTGGATGGCTATCGGTCCTGCCCCGGGCTGGATGCGCCGGCAACGCCCGAGGCGATCCTGCGCGCGGCCGAGCGGATGCGCGCCCGCGCCGCCGCCCGGACCGGCACGGCGTCCATGGGCTGACGGTCGCCCAGACCATGGACGACATCGTCTCCGTGCTGGCGGAATGGCGGCGGGCCGGCTGGCCTGTTGTCCGTGTCAGCATTCGGGCCGCCATGGGGTCCACCCCGCGCGAGGCAGGGTCTTTCATGCTGGTGGCGCCGGACGCGCTGGTCGGCACGATTGGTGGCGGGCGGCTGGAATGGGATTGCGTGGCGCGGGCGCGGGCGCTGCTGGCCGGCACCGGAGAGGGCGGGGAACTGGAAATCCCGCTTGGGCCGGAACTCGGCCAGTGCTGCGGCGGCCGGGTGCGCGTGCGAATCGAGCGCGCGGACGAGGTGCTTCTGGATTCGATCGTGCGGGAGGCGGAGCGCGCGCGGGCCGGGCAGCCGCATCTGCTGCTGTTCGGGGCCGGGCATGTCGGGCGTGCGCTGGCCCGGGCGCTGGCGCCCCTGCCGGTGCGCCTGCTGTGGATCGATCCGCGCGCCGAGGAATTTGGATCGGTGCCCGAAGGGGTTGCGGTGCGGATGACCGAAGATTGGGAGGGCGTGCTGGCCGCCGCGCCGGCGGGCTCCGGCATTCTGGTCCTGACCCCCAGCCACAGGCTGGATGCGCTGATCGTGGGCGCCGCATTGGAGCGGGGGGATTTCCGCTATGTCGGGCTGATCGGGTCGAAGACGAAGCGGCGGGGGTTTGAGGCCGGGTTCCGCGCCGTGGGGCTGGGGGCCGACCGGATCGCGACCCTGGTCTGTCCGATCGGGGATCGCGGCATTCGCGACAAGCGGCCGGAAATTATCGCGGCGCTGGTGGCGGCGGAAATTGTCGAACGCCTGCTGCACGGCGATGATGCGATGCCGGAGCGGCATGCATGAGGAACAGGAAATGAGGGGACCGGTCCGAAGCCAGCACATGATGAGACTGCATGCGCGCTGTATCCTGTATTTCAACGCGGTGCGCGACCATGGCTCGATCCGCGAGGCGGCGCGGCAACTGAACGTTACGCCCTCGGCGCTGACGCGGCAGATTGCCCAGATGGAGGACGAAATCGGCGCTCCGCTGTTCGATCGCCTGCCCGGCGGCATGGTGCTGACCGCCGTGGGCGAGATCGTGGCCCGGCATATCGTCACCGTCATGCAGGATGCCGTGCGTACCGACGAGCAGATCGCGGCGCTGGCCGGCATGCGGGGCGGGCGCATCAGCCTGATGACGGTCGAGGGGATTGCCGGCGACCTGATGGCGCGGCTGCTGACGCGCATGACGCGGACCTGGCCGGGGATCGACCTGCAGGCGGATACCGGATCGCCCGCGCGGATCGTGGCCGCGCTTAGCGGCGGCACGACCGATCTTGGCATTGCCTTCTCGCTGGATGCGCCGGACGATCTGCGTCGGGTCGCGGTGGCGCGCTTTCCGGTGGGGGTGGTGATGCCGGCCGATCATCCCCTGGCGGGCCGGCAGAGTGTGCGGATCGAGGAGTGTCTGGGCTATCGCCTGATCCTGCCGAGTGAATCGCTGTCGCTGCATCAGGTCATGGAACCTATGCTGCATCCCTGGCGCGACCGGCTGGACGTGGTGCTGGAAACGGGTTCGATCGAACTGACGAACCGCATGGTCGCGGCCGGTGTGGGCCTGGCCTTTCAGTCCCGCCTGGCACTGGAATTCGATATCAGCCGGGGCGCGCTGGCGCATGTGCCGCTGGACGATCCCCGGGCCGTGACGGATCTGGGTGTCTATGTCCGCGAGGCGCGCTGGCTGCCGCCGGCGCTGGAACGGTTGATTGTCGAGGTGCGAGAAGCGCTGCGGGAACAGGAAGAAGAGGGGCATGTTCGGCGGTGCGAGCCTGTGGCGATAAGGTAGATATTTATTTAAAAACAATAGACTATAATGATATCTATGTTTGGTGTGTGAACGCGGTCCGTTGTTGGATTGGCAACGGATTGGTCATTTTATTCTACTGGACGGAACACCCTTTCATTCGGTTAGTTTCGGTGTCGTGATGGTGCGGGTTGGGGAACCCGGGTCCGTGTCGGGGGACACGGACCCACGCCGTCCGGGATGGACCTGTTGGACCAGCGAAGGAGGCAAAGATGGCCGTCGATAGCGATCATTATCGACCGGGCGTAACGCCGGAAGACCGGCTTGCGGCGCTCGACGCCCGGGTCAGGCGGGATCTGGCCGTTATCGACTATCCGCGCCACGACTGGACGCCGCGCCTGACGCGCGACGGCGAACCGGTGCTGGATGTGGCCATTATCGGTGCCGGCCAGGGCGGCTTGGCCACGGCTTTCGCGCTCAAGCGCGGCAATATTACCAACGTCCGGATCTTCGACCGCGCGTCACGCGGCGGTGAGGGGCCATGGGTGACGTTTGCCCGCATGATCACGCTGCGGACGCCGAAATATGTGACCGGCCCCGATCTGGGGATTCCCAACCTGACGCCGCGTGCCTGGTACGAGGCCCGATACGGTGCGGGTGCCTGGGAGAGTCTGGACAAGATCCCCCGTGGCGACTGGCAGGCCTATCTGGGCTGGTATCGTGCCGTGCTCGACCTGCCGGTGGAGAATGACCGGTCGTTCGTACATGTAGAGTGGGAAGACGGGCTGCTGCGGCTGACCTTACGGGACGCAGAAGGGCGGGAATATCGCCATCTGGCGCGCAAGCTGGTGCTGGCCACCGGCATCGATGGCGGTGGTCGGTGGCATGTGCCCGAATTCATCCGCCAGGCCCTACCGCGCGCGCGCTATGCGCATACGTCGGAGCCCATCGATTTCGCCGCGCTGCGCGGCAAGCGGATCGGCGTGCTGGGGGCGGGGGCTTCGGCCTTCGACAATGCGGCGACGGCACTGGAGGAAGGGGTGGCCTCGGTCGCGCTCTGCCTGCGCCGGCGGGTCATTCCCTCGGTCAATCCATATCGCTGGATGGAGAATGCCGGGTTCCTGGCGCATTTCTCCGCGCTGTCCGACACGCTGCGCTGGCGGTTCATGCGCCATATCTACGAACTGAACCAGCCGCCGCCGCAGGACACGTTCTGGCGCTGCCGCCGCCACCCGACCTTCAGCTATCATACCGGCTGCGGCTGGACGGGCGCGCGGATGGAGGGCGATGAAATCGTCGTTCAGACTCCGGATGGCGAGATGCGGTTCGATTTCGTGATCATCGGCACCGGCTTCGCCGTCGACATGGCGCTGCGACCGGAAACCGCATCCTTTGCCGGATCGGTGGCGCTGTGGCGCGATCGCTTTACCCCGCCCGAGGGCGAGGACAGTAGCGTGCTGGCGGCGCATCCCTATCTGGGCGACTCCTACCAGTTCCTGCCGCGCGATGCGGCCGATCCGCTGGCGCCGATGCTGGCGAACATCCATAATTTCACCTTCAGTGCGACACCCAGCATGGGCCTGTCGGGGGCGTCGATCAGCGGCATGCGCTTTGGGGTGGAGCGGCTGGCGCGAGGGCTGGGGCGCGACCTGTTTGTGGCCGATGGTGCGTGGCATCTCGATCAGTTGCTGAATTATGTCACGCCGGAACTGGTCAGCCTCGATCCTCCGGATGCATGATCTCTCGTGACTCTGCCGGCGTGGCGGCATGGCAGACCAGGGAGGGAGGACAAGCCCATGAGCGAACATCCTGATGGCAGCGCATTGCGCGTGCCGGAAGCAGTGCCCGATGAGGCGATCATTATCGCGACGGCCCGCGATATCGGCCTGACCGTCGACGGATCGTGCCTGCCGGGGGTGGTGGCCAACCGGTCGCTGCTGCGGCGCTATGCCGACCTGGTCCATGGCTTTGCCCTGCCGGATATGTGCGAACCGGCCTTCGAATACCGTCCATGACCGCGCCCGCCATGACCGATCTGTCCGACGCGCTGGCCATTGCCGCCGACATCCGCCAGGGGCGGCGAAGCGCCGTTTCCGTGATGACCGCCACGATTGCCGCGATCGAGGTGCGGGATACATCCATCAACAGCGTGACCCGCATCTTCGGGCCGCGCGCGGTGGCTGAGGCCGAGCGGATCGACCGCCGCATTGCCGCCGGCGATGATCCGGGGCCGCTGGCCGGCGTGCCGTTCGGGGTGAAGGATCTGTTCGACATAGCCGGCGAGGTCACGACGGCGGGGTCGGTGGTGTTGCGGGAATCGCCGCCCGCGACGCACGATGCCACGGTTGTCGCGCGCCTGCGGGCGGCGGGCGCGATCCCGGTTGCCAGCCTGAACATGGACGAATTCGCGTACGGGTTCGCCACCGACAACGCCCATTACGGCATCACCCGCAATCCGCATGACCCGTCGCGGTTGGCCGGTGGCTCGTCGGGCGGGTCGGCGGCCGCCGTGGCGGCGGGGCTGTTGCCGCTGACCCTGGGGTCGGACACCAACGGCTCGATCCGCGTGCCGGCCTCGCTGTGCGGAATATGGGGGCTGAAACCCACTTTTGGCGGTGTGCCGCGCGAGGGGGCCTATCCCTTTGCCGCCAGCCTGGACGTGGTGGGGCCCTTTGCCGGCACGCTGGATGGCCTGCGCGTGGCGTATGAGGTCATGGCGGGCAGCCCGATGCCGGAACTGCCGGCGGTCTCTGACCTGCGGGTGGTGCGGCTGGGCGGCTGGTTCGGGGCGAACCTGTCGGAGCCGATGGCGCAGGCCATCGAGGCGGTGACCGCGCATCTGGGTGGGCTGGAGACGCTGGAACTGCCCGAAATCCCGCGGGCCCGCGCCGCGTCGTTCCTGATCACGGCGGCGGAGGGGGGGACGCTGCATCTGCCCCGCCTGCGCAGGCATGCGCTGCGCTATGATCCCGCGACGCGTGACCGGCTGATCGCCGGTGCGATGCTGCCATCCGCCACGCTGGTCCAGGCGCATCGTTTCCGCAATTGGTTCCGTGAACAGGTCCATGCTCTGTTCCGTTCGGCGGATGTGCTGATCGCTCCGGCGACGGTGGGCGAGGCGCCGCTGATCGACCAGCCGACGATCGTGGTGGATGGGCAGCTCGTCTCCGCCCGGGCGAATCTGGGCCTCTATACGCAGCCGCTCAGCCTGGCGGGGTTGCCGATCCTCAGCGCGCCGCTGCTGGGGACGGGCGGGCTGCCGCTGGGCCTGCAACTGATCGCGGCACCGGGGCGCGAGGCCGCGTTGTTCGCCCTTGCCGGCGCGCTGGCGCAAGCTGGGCTGGTCGGCAGGGTGCCGCTGCCCGCATCGAAGGACGTTAAGCCATGCTGAACACTCCCCGTTCCTTGCGCGGGATGGTGACATCCCCCCATCATCTGGCCAGTCAGGCCGGGCTGGACGTGCTGCGCGACGGTGGTACGGCGATCGAGGCGGTCGTGGCGACGGCGGCGGCGCTGGCCGTCGTCTATCCGCACATGACTGGTATCGGCGGCGATGCGTTCTGGCTGGTGATGTGGCCGGACGGCAGGACCGAGACGATCGAGGCGTGCGGGGCGGCGGCGCGGCGCGCGGACCTGGAATTCTATCGCGCCGCCGGCTGCGACACGATTCCCTGGCGCGGACCGCTGGCGGCCAATACGGTTGCCGGTACCGTGTCCGGCTGGGACCTTGCCCTGGAGTGGAGCCAGGCGATGCAGCCGGGGCTGGGTCTGCATCGGCTGCTGCGCGATGCGATCTATTATGCCGAACAGGGGGTGCCGATCACCGAGGGCGGTGCCGCGCTGACGGCAGCCAAGATGGACGAACTGGCGGCGGTCCCCGGTTTCCGTCAGGTTTTCCTGCCGGGCGGCCATGCGCCGCGTGCCGGCGATGTCCTGCATAATCAGGCCCTGGCGCATACGCTGCGCCGGCTGGCGGGGGATGGGCTGGACTCGTTCTATCGCGGGGCGCTGGCGCGGGATCTGGCCGAGGATCTGCGCCAGTTGGGCAGCCCGCTGGATTTGGCGGACCTGAATACCCACCATGCCCAGGCGCGGCCGCCGCTGCATGTCGATATCGGGGGGGCGCGGCTGTTCAACATGGCGCCGCCGACGCAGGGCGTTGCATCGCTGCTGATCCTGGCGCTGTTCGACCGGCTGCGGGCCGAGGAGGTGGACGGGTTCGATTATTTCCACGGGCTGGTTGAAGCGACGAAACAGGCTTTCCGTTATCGCGATACGCATGTGGGCGATCCGGCCTTCATGTCGGTGGCGGCCCAGGAAGTTCTGGACGACGCGCTGGCGCTGGATCGCATGGCGCTGGACATAGACCCCGAGATCGCGGCCCCCTGGCCGCATCCGTCGCAGGCTGGCGATACGGTGTGGATGGGCGCAGTCGATGCTGACGGTATCGCGGTCAGCATGATCCAGAGTGTCTATTTCGAATATGGGTCGGGCGTCGTCCTGCCGCGCAGCGGCATCGTGTGGCAGAATCGCGGCGCCAGCTTCCGGCTGGCCGAGGACGGCTGGAATGCGCTGCGTCCGGGACGCAAGCCGTTCCATACGCTCAACCCGGCTGGCGCGCGCTTCGCCGACGGGCGCACCATGGTCTATGGTACCATGGGTGGCGAGGGGCAGCCCCAGACCCAGGCGGCCGTCTTCACGCGCTATGCGCGCTATGGCGTGCCGTTGCAGCAGGCGGTGACGGCTCCGCGCTGGCTGCTGGGCCGCACCTGGGGCGAGAGCAGCACCAGCCTGAAATACGAGGACCGGTTCGCGCCCGACGTGATCGCCCGGATGGCGGCGGCGGGACATGTGCTGGAACCCATGCCGGCCTTTACCTCGACGATGGGGCACGCGGGCGCGCTGGTGCTGCACCCGTCGGGCCTGATCGAGGGGGCAACCGATCCGCGCAGCGACGGGATGGTGGCGGCATGGTGAGGATGCCCGCCCGCGAGACGGCATCGGGCCTGCGTGCGGTTGCGCGGTGCGATGATCTGGGCGTCGCCCCCTATTCGGATGCCGACGATCATCTGTTTCGCCCCTATCTCGGCGCGGGACATGCGGCGACGCTGGACCGGATCGCCGCGTGGATGACCGAAGCGGGGATGACGGCGCGGGTCGACGCCGCCGGCAATATTGTCGGCCGCTATGAAGGGCGGCATCCCGACGCGCCGGCGCTGCTGATCGGATCGCATGTCGACAGCGTGCGTGATGGCGGGCGCTATGACGGCATGCTGGGCGTGATGCTGGGGATCGAAACGGTGGCGTGGTTTGCCGAACGCGGCCATCGCTTTCCCTTCGCGATCGAGGTGATCGGGTTCGGGGATGAGGAAGGATCGCGCTTCCCGGTCTCGATGCTGACCAGTCGCGCCGTGGCGGGGGTACTGGGCGACCAGGATCTGGCGCTGGCCGATGCGGCGGGCGTTGGGCTGGCCGAGGCGCTGGATGGGTTTGGGCTCGAACTGGCGCGCTTCGTCGATGCCGCCCGGCATCGGGAGGACGTTCTGGCCTATGTCGAGGCCCATATCGAACAGGGGCCGGTGCTGGAGGCCGAGGGCCATGCGTTGGGCGTCGTCAGCGCCATCGCGGCCCAGTATCGCTTTCGTGCCGTGGTGACGGGTGTGGCGGGTCATGCCGGTACCATGGCGATGCACCTGCGCCGTGACGCGCTGGCTGCCGCCGCCGAGATGGTGCTGGCGGTGGAGCGGATCGGCGGTATGGGTCCTGAGGACCTGGTGGCGACGGTCGGGCGGATGGAGGTGGGGCCGGGGGTGCCGAATGTGGTGCCTGGTGCCGTGACATTCAGCATCGATGTCCGTGCGGGCGTGGGCGCGGTGCGTGACCGCGCGGCGGACGAAATCCGCGTGGCGCTGGCGGATATCGCTGCCCGTCGGACCGTGGGGTTGGACCTGACGTTGCAGCAGGACCTGCCGGCGACGCCATGCGACAGCGTATTGAGCCGGTTGATGGCGGAAGCGGTGCAGGATGTTACCGGCGCCGAGCCGCGCATTCTGGTCAGCGGGGCGGGGCATGATGCGATGGTGATGGCGCGTCTGGCGCCCGTCGCGATGCTGTTCCTGCGCTGTCGCGGCGGCGTCAGTCACCATCCCGCCGAGGCGGTGGAAGTGGATGATGTCCAGACCGCGCTGGAGGCGATGACGGCGTTCGTCACTCGTTTCGAACACACATGGTCAGATGCCGGGACGGTGTTGACGGAAGAGGAGAAATAGAGGTGTTTGGACAGATCGACCCGCCGCAGCGGCTGTTGATGGGGCCTGGGCCGGTGAACGTGCCTCCGCGGGTGCTGCGGGCGATGTCGGCGGACATGCTGGGTCA